>CAWGWZ010000008.1:0-304017 GCA_963826305.1 uncultured delta proteobacterium
CAAGATATGGCCGTGTCTTCCTGATCTGTTCGAGCGCCGGCCCGGCAAAAAGCTTTAGGAGCTAAATCACAGCCGTTGCAGGAAGGGCTTTCACTCCAAACCGCGTACAGCTTGCCATAACTCCTTACTTGCAGGTTTTTAAAATTTAAATGGGCAATACATTTTCTTAGCTTCATCCTTTTTGACTAACATAGGTTTTCCTCCTTTCTTTTAACCTTTCCATTACCGTCTTGGGGCCAATGGCCAATCAGCTTAATGCGTTTACATTCTTTTTTTGGCCCATTTTCTACCCTTTACCCTACCCTAAAGTCTTGCCCTGGGCCATTGCAGAGGGACCCGTATCAAAGCCTGACATGCTCCTCTTTCACTCAAAAATTACGGACCATAAATAAATGGAGTCTTCCATTTCCTTATTTTAGAAATAAATCTACAGCGTTAGGTTGTCCCTGTCAAGCAACGAAGAAGTCGTTACCTGAACCGACAGTATATGTCAAATCAAATCCTGATATTTATGCGATCATTTTAGGCAGGGATATGCTGATTACAAAAAAAGCCCCATCGAAGGGGCCCAGGATCAGGAGTGGTTAATCTGGGTCAGGGGCTTTGGGGTTAGGGGGGCGTGTTTGGGAGATCATCTAACCATCCCATCGGGCCTGATTCGTCCTCTGACTCTACCTCTATTCGAAAACCCCTTGCATTCCCTCCCTTGATTTTGTAGAATTTAACAGACGATGCTATGAAAAAGAAGGGGAAAACAAAACAGACAATTCTCTTTGAGACGAAAACCAAACCGTTCTTGAATGATTATTTAGTTCAGGTTCAAGATAAAATCGAACTCAAAAAGATAAAAGAAGCAACACGAAAAATTGCCGACGCGGCGGAACAGCGAATCAAGAAACTTAACGCGGAACTCAAATTCATCAAGGAGCAACTAAGGCAAGAAATAGAAAAACGGAAATACGCGGTGGAAATTCTGCGAAAACAAGAGCCCCTTCTTAGTGAGCGAGTTAAAGAAATAAGCTGTCTCTATTCTGTTATTAGTTTCCTGGGTAATAAAGAACATGCTTCAGATGAGAAAAAACTCTATGATATTTTAAAAATTATCCCGACTGGTTGGCAGTATCCGGAGGATACTTGTGTGCAAATTATTCTTGAAGGTAAGGAATATAAAACTGATAATTTCAAAGAGACGCCATGGAGGCAGACCTCCACAATCTTAGTTAACAGCGAGCCCAAAGGTGTTTTGACAGTCAGTTATCTCCAGGAAAAACCAGCAAAAGATGAAGGGCCCTTCTACATGGAAGAGAGGACGCTTATCGATGTCATTGCTAGATTTCTTGGCGAAATGATTGAACTTAAGCTTGCGAAGAAAAATGAAATAATATGATTTATCAATAATCATTATTTCTCTAAAAAAGCCCCATCGAAGGGGCTCAGGACAGGCGGGGTGAATCTGGGTCAGGAGCCCTGGGGGTTAGGGTGGAGAGGAAATGGGGATTTAGGCCACTTTAGATAAAAAGGCAGGGTTGAATTGGCGAGCCGATCGCTTAACGTGTTGAAGAAATTAGAAAAGGCCTTGAACCACAAAGGTTCCTGGCCTTTTCTTTTGAGAAAAAATCTTTAAAAGCTGAGTGACAGGTGCTCTGGCTGATTAATCAGCGACCATCAAAGGTTCCCGGCATTTTCGATGCAAAGGTAAGTCTATTTTCAACACGTTAAGCGATCGGCTCGTTGAATTGGTCCTGCCTTTTTATTTCATAGGAGTTACGGATTACTTATTGTAATATGTACCTAAATAAGAAAGTCATATTTTAGCGATTAAAGGAAGAAGTCCTCAACAGATGAAATGATGGCTCCACCTGCAAGTCTTCAATCTAAGATAACCTTGAAAGTCATCGATTCCCGGTTGAAATAGGCACAAGGCATAACTGCTCCTGTGCTTGAAATCTATCGGCATACAGCTTTATGGAGATCTCTCTTATCTTTCACTGGACCATCTTGCCGCAGGGGATGGCTCATCCCTCTCGCAACCCATTTTTGCGACTCGCCCCGAAGCAGGACCTGACTCAGAGCCGCGCGCCGTGGATACGGATGAATTCGCCGGTGAGGTAATCGGGAGCGTCTAAACAGAGAAACCGTACGACCTGGGCCACTTCCTCAGGACGCCCAAACCGCCCTACAGGGAGTGTTGTGCGAAGAGTCTCGCGTGCCTCGGCTCCTCTCGCAATCTCGTCAAGCATGTCCGTTTCAATGATCGACGGGAGCACCGCGTTCACGGCAATCCCATCCCGGGCCAGCTCGCGTGCCGCCTTCGCCGTGAGCGCCAAGAGCCCCGCCTTGCTTGCCGCGTAGTGCGCCCCGATTGTGCCTCCCGTGATAGCGGCGCCGGAAGAGATGTTCACGATCCGGCCGCGACCAGCCGCCCTCAGGCGGGGAATTGCGGCCCGAAGACAAAAGAAGGCCCCATCAAGGTTCACTGCAAGCGTGCGACGCCAAGTTTCATCGCTGATGGCGGCAATCGAATCGATGCGTGACCCGATGCCGGCATTGTTGACAAGGATGTCAAGGCGTCCCAGCCGCTCGTCAATCGCGCTGAACATGGCGTCAACGGCCTTCTGATCGCTCACATCGGCCTGATATTCCAGAGCTCTTCCCCCCTTATTCTCGATGGTTCTCACGACAGTCTCTGCATCCTCTCGGCGCTGGAGATAGTTCACGACGACAGCGATACCGGCTGCCGCGAGCTCAAGCGCGATCGCTCGGCCAATACCACGAGAGGCTCCAGTGACGAGAGCGGCCTTTGGCCGCATTTCAGGATTTAAATCCATCTCTCTCCTTTCGTTAAACGTCGCCGACACGTTGATTCTCTGTCGAGCGAGTCCCGATGAGACCGCGGATTGAGGGGTGGAGTCCAAAGAGGCAAACTCTGTGATTCCGATCCACACATCCTCCAAACGTGAATGATTCCCCGTCACGGGGCCCTGCAGATCGCAAGTACAATGATCAGGACTCGTTTTTGGTGTTTTTGAATATACATAAAACTTAGTTATATGTCAAGCAATCAAGACCACAAGATATGAAGGAGGGTTTTAGGCCAGCATCGCAGATAACAAGTACCGGCGGAATCTTGTAGGATGGTTGAAATCTACGAGTCGAGAAAGTCAAGAAGAGAGGGTAGCGGAGTGGCCTACGTTTAAGTAACAAACAAGGAAACTGATCAGCAAATCCACAAATTCTTGGGTTGTCTCTTCGCGAATGGTGTGTCCGCCTTAGCCTTGCGGGCATAAAGCCCATGGGGTTTGTGCTATGGGATCTTCATGATATCCATCTTGACGATATATCATTTTTTTTAAGAAAGTTATCAAATCTGAAATGAGAGGCTTGACAAGCTTTGCCAGGTCTGATAGGGTGGTCCGTATGAAAATAGAAGAAATAGGAATGAAGATCAGGTCTGAAAGAAGAAGAAGAGGTTTGACTCTGGAGCAGTTAGCCCGGAAGGTAAGTATCAGTCCGATTACCCTCCAAAGAATTGAGGTGGGGAAGAGCAGTCCTTCCATTATTCTCCTCTCTGAAATAGCCAATGCTGTCAACAAGTCTATTTTCTGTTTTTTGGAAGAAGAAGACAAGCCCTTCATTCACATCAAGCGGAAGAACCAACGTTCAGTATCAAGCTCCGTAGGAAAAAGTAAATTAATTGGACCCCGAAGGATGATCGCCGACAACATTGTAGTGACCTATGGGGAACTGAAGAAGGGGAAGTGCATCGACCCTCATACCAATCCAGGTGTAGAATGGGTTTACCACGTAGAAGGGAAGTGCGAATTCAGACTGAACGGTCAAAGTTCTATGATAGAAGCCGGGGACAGCGTATGCTACGATGCCAGGCTGGAACATTCCGTCAGGGCATTGGAAGGACTGAAGTTTTTCACCATCTGTTTGGAGGATGAGAAATAATTCGTCCAGCGAGCTGTAAGAAGCCTTAAGAAGAAATGGCTCCTCGATCCTCTCATCCTGGGGTTTGTTTTAGGAGAGAGGTTCGAGAGATTTTTGCGAGAATCGCTGTCGTTGAAGAGAGGGCCTCTAAGAAATGTTTTTGCTCCTCCTATTTCGGCGGCCGATTATAGGAAGCGATTATGGGGTTGGTTCAAAAGGTAGCACAATATATTGTTCAGGCGGATTTTTCGAAGATTCCTCCCGAGGTGGTAGAAAAAGGGAAGTTCTGCATTCTTGACGGCATTGGCTGCGGGTTATACGGACAGGAATTTGAAGCGACAAAGATTTTATTGCAACTTGCCAACGAGTGGAATGGGCAGCCCGAGGCATCTGTCATCGGAGCTGGATTTAAGATGCCTTCAACGATGGCTGCGAAGGTTAATGGAATTGCGGTCCATGTTGCCGATTTCGACGACTCTTCATTTAACTTTCGGGGTCATCCTACTGCGGTTGTTCTGCCATCCGCTTTGTCCCTCTGCGAGGCGAGGCAGAAGTCTGGGAAAGATTTGCTTTTGGGATATATCGTCGGTGTGGAAGCCGGAGGAAAGTTGGGAAAAGTAATGGGATGGTCTCATTATGAGGCAGGATGGCATGGGACGGGGACGATTGGAACCATTGCATCTGCAGCTGCATCTGCGAAGGCCTTGAAGCTGAACGAAGAAAAAACAGCCCATACGTTGGCGATCGCTGCCTCAGGAGCCGCTGGTATCAGGGAGAATTTCGGTACGATGGTGAAGAGCCTCCATGCCGGTCAAGCCGCGGCGACAGGGGTACTCGCCGCCCTCCTTGCTGAGAGAGGGTATGAGGGTTCTTTAACAGCCTTTGAAGGCAAATCTGGATTCTGGCGAACTTATTCGGGAGAAGGGGAAATCGGTCGCTGGGTTGACGAGCTGAGTGAACCTGACACAGTCAGGAGTGTGATGTTCAAGAGGTATCCGTCCTGCGCAGCCACTCATCCTGCTCTCGATGCTTTGGAAGATTTGATGAAAAAGGATCCGTTTTCATGGGAGGACGTTGAGGAGGTCCGATGCTCAGTTCCCCCCGTCAATCTCTCCGTCTTAATTTACCCCGATCCTTCAAATGGGCTTGAGGCTAAATTTAGCTTACCCTACTGTGTCTCAACCTTCCTGGTTCACGGGAAATTAGATCTTTCCCATTTTGAAAAAGGAGCACTGAATGACCAACGGGTGAGAAAATTGATGAACAAGGTGAAGACGGTTCCGGATGAAAACCTCGGAGAACTCATCAGAACAAAAGATTTATTGGCTCCAACAGAAGTCCACGTAAGATTAAAAAAGCGAACATTATCAAAAAGGGTGTTGGAAGCCAAGGGGAGTGCTTCTTATCCTTTGCAGGATAGGGAAATCGTGGAAAAATTCAGGGTCTGTGCAGGGCGAATTCTTTCTGCGGGAAAGGTGGACAAGACGATCAGTTTAATTTCCTCATTAGAATCTCTGAAAAATATCACAGTCCTTACAGAAACTCTAAACCCTTGAGGGCTTAGCAATGTTGTAAATGACGTTTGAACGGCAGCCGATGAGATCCTCAGGGGCATGGAAAGAGGAATTTTTTCTGGCTATTGGCAAGGCTTTGAATATGGATAGTCTACGGCCTGCCCATATCCGTTTAGTCATCAGTTTATGCAACACCCGGGTTAAGAGGTGGATATGAGTTACTTGATTACCGGCGGAACAGGATTTATTGGTGCGTCTATTACACGATTTCTGACCAAGGAGGGGGAAGAGGTTATCGTTTATGATGTGGATCCAAGGCAAGACATCTTGGAGTACCTGTTGAGCAAGGAGGAAATTGTCCTGGTTAAGGTTATTAAAGGTGATATCACAGACGTGGCTCACCTTATTCGGACGGCTAAACAGTATAACAGCACAAAGATCATCCATATGGCTGCTCTCCTGAGCACGGCGAGCTCAGCAAATCCCGTTTTAGCAGTACGGATCAATTGCTCCGGAATGGTCAACATTCTTGAGACGGCGAGAATACTCGGTGTCGAGAAAGTGGTTTATGCCAGCAGCAATACTGTATTTGGACCGGCTGAGAAGTATGAGGAAGACTATATCGCCAATGACGCACCCCATTATCCCTCCACACTCTATGGTGCGTGTAAGTCGTTTAACGAACGGTTGGCTGAACATTACCTAAAGGACGGAGTGGAGAGTGTCGGTTTAAGATTCCCGGTCGTTTACGGGATGGGCCATCGGGAGGGAGCATCTGCAACCATCACAGAAGAACTCATGGTGAAGCCCGCCTTGGGGAAACCTGGCAGAGTTCCCTGTGGTGACGATATCCTTAACTGGCTCTATGTTGAGGATGCGGCGAGGGCAGTTGTGATGGCAAGCAAGAAGGCGACGACAAAGACGAAGGTTTTTAATGTGGATGGTGAAGTTTGTCCTGTCGCCTTGGCTGCTGACTACGTCAGAAGGCAAATCCCCGACGCTGATATCACCCTGTTGCCAGGATATACTGGATTTACAGGAAAATTTGAGACCGGTAAGATTCGAGAAGAAATAGGCTATCGGCCTCAATGGCCCTTAGAGAAGGGTATAGAACAGGTTATCAATGAGGCACGAAAACTGTATAAGCGGCAGTAGGGATCTTGCGGGAAAATAGTTTTGGAGGTCTCATTAATAGGCTAAAATGAATAGGGTCGAAGAAGGGAGAAACGGAAGTGTCTGAGTTGAGCATATGGCCGATCAAAATGGGGGTAGCCCCGGATGGCGATAAATCCGGTTTAACTCATGGAATGAATCAAGGCGTAAAGATCGATACGGCGGTCATTGTTTACGTAATAAAGGGGGCAAAGGAGAATATCATAGTCGATACAGGGATGGGTGACCCCGAATGGTCTGAGAAATACCATCATAGGAAACTCCTTCAGTATCAGGATTTGGCAGTAGGTCTTAAAAACCTCGGTTTACACCCAGATGACATGGATATTGTAATTTGTACCCATTTGCACTGGGACCATTGCTTTAACAACGATCTATTCAGAAATGCAAGGATAATCGTTCAGAAGGATGAAATAAGATACGCTATAGCCCCTCTGCCGATGCATGCCCTTTTTTATGAGTCCCAATTGATCAAGATGCGCCCCCCTTGGTTGAAGGCGATTGAGAACATTGAACTTATTGAAGGGGATATGGAGATATCCCCTGGTATCAATATCGCGAAGATTCCCGGCCATACCCCAGGGTTTCAGGGGGTCAATGTTAAGACAGCCAAGGGGAACTATTTTATTGCCAGCGATTTCTGTCCCCTTTTTGAAAACTGGGAGGGAGTTGCGCCACTGGAGCATATCGTGTCGCCAATTCATGTGAATTTGGAGGATTACTACGAATCCTTTAAGAAGGTGGAGAAGATGGCAGACTTTGTTTTGCCCGGACATGATATAAAGGTCTTTGGAAAAAAATGTTACCCCTGACCACTCTGATATGCTCATTGGATTCAAGAAATGGCATACAAGTTTAGGATAACGTAAGCCTATCAGTCATCGCTGAAGGGGAGGATTGAAATGCTGGCTGTTGTCAAAAACAAACCAGAAGTTGGGATAGAGATTTTGGAAGTGCCAGAACCCCGTCTTAAAAAGGATCAGATCATGGTCGAAGTGAAGGCATGCGGAATATGTGGATCGGATCTCCACATTTACGAGTGGGAACCTTTTATCCGATGGATAACACTGCCCAGGGTCATCGGTCATGAAGTAGCAGGGACGGTATACGAGGTCGGGGAGGAGGTCAAGGGATTTAGGCCAGGAGACAGGGTCGTGACGGAGACTTGGGGAGGCTGCGGTCATTGTTACTATTGTAGATTGGGGAGATTTAATCACTGTCTGTACCAGACCAGGATAGGTCAACATGTCGATGGGGGTATGGCAAGATATGTCATCGTTCCAGCAAACAGTTTGTATAAAATTCCGGAGGGAGTGGATTTTCAAGAGGCATCGGTGATTGAACCCTTAGGAGTGATGTTACGGGCATTTGAAAGGTGTGATATGAAACCCGGAGACGATATAGCCATTATAGGACCCGGCCCGATCGGATTGCTTGGAGTGATGTTAGCTAAATCCAATGGGGCCTCGACGATCATCGCATCTGGGCTAAAAGAGGATAAAAAGCGCTTGGAATATGCAAAAAAGTTTGGAGCGATTTCGGTGGACGTGTCGGAAGAGAACCTGAGGGAGAAAGTCTTGGATTTAACGGAGGGCAGAGGGGTCGATATCGTTATGGACGTCAGTGGAGGAAAAGGTTCGTTGGCTGAAGCTGCGAGCATTGCGAAACAGGGAGGTCAGATAGGCCTGGTTGGATTAGGACCAGAATTTGTTTTTGGCCCTAATGTCATTGTCGATAAAGAATTAACGATCCACGGTTCTTTCCGAAGACAACCTTCGACCTGGTACAGAGCCATAAAACTTGTTGCAAAGAGGGTGATAGACGCCCAGTCCATTATTACACATGTTTTACCCTTAGAACACGCTGATGAGGGGTTTCAAACGTTGATTCGCAAAGAGGGTATTAAGGTTATTCTTGTGCCGTAAGGTCTGGAAACACACAGGACAAAGAAAAGAGGAGAGACCGTTTCCCTGCAGGGCATGTTCCTAAAAGGGACGTCCCATATGGAATCTGCGCGGGAGGATTGACCATGGAATTCAAAGATCAGGTTGTTTTGGTGACGGGATCGGGAAAGGGGATCGGCAAAGCGATTGCCAAAAGATTTATCCAGGGAGGGGCTTCTGTATGCATTAATGATATTGTCCTTGAGGATGCAGAAAGGACGTCAAGAGAATTGAAAAAGCTTGGAGGAAAGACATTGGCTGTTCAGGCCGACGTTTCCAAAGAGGAAGATGTTAGGAAAATGTTCCATCTTCTATTCGGACAATTTGGTACCATTGACATCCTCGTCAATAATGCCGGGATTGGAGATGGACTCATGGTTGAAGATATGACGTATGAGATATGGAGAAAAGTGATCGATACCAATCTGAGCGCCGTGTTTTTATGTTGTAAGGCTGCGATGCCTGTGATGCAGAAGAAGAGGTATGGAAAGATTGTAAACATTGCGTCGGTCGCAGCTAAAAAAATCAGCTTTCGCGGTGGAGCGCACTACACCGCCTCAAAAGCTGGGGTCCTGGGATTTACAAGGCACCTTGCCTATGAGCTTGCCCCCTATGGAATTAATGTGAATGCGATTTGCCCGGGTGCCACGCTGACTCCTCTTTTAAAATCACGGACATCGCACGCTGAGTTAAAAGCGGAACTTGGCCGATTTCCTGTCGGGAAATTCTGTGAGCCCGAGGACATCGCTGAGGCTGTTTTATTTCTTTGCTCAAAAAGATCTAAGATGATAGTGGGTCAGGCCCTCGATGTTGATGGCGGTGAGCTTTTGGCGTGGACAGACATTGAAAGTTATAAGAAAGGCCGGAAAGAGTATGCAAAGAGGGTCTTAGGAAAATAGAGCTAAGAAGGAATTCATCGATGAATATCAGGGGACTCATCGAAAAACAAAGCCAAAGAAACCCAGATAAAGTTTTTCTTTATTTTGGCGAACAAGAGGTGACCTATAAGGAATTTAACGAAAAGATTAATAGAGCTGCTAACGTTTTTTTGAATTTAGGGATTCAGAAGGGAGATCGCGTCTGTTTTTTTCTACCCAACTGTCCGGAGTTTTTGTATGGATGGTTTGGGTTAGCAAAAATAGGAGCCATTCTGGTTCCTATCAATACGAATTATAGAACGGAAGAGACAAAATATATTGTTAATCACTCCGAAGCAAATAGTATTTTGGTTCATTCTTCATTGAAGGAAGTCATAGACGAAATCAGGGTAGAGACTCCTCTGTTGGAAAACTTCATCTTTCTCGGAGAAGATGTCAAAGACAGTGACTATGTCTCTTTTGAAGGGGCGTTGAAGAATGCTTCGGCGAGGCTTGGTCCTATTGATGTCAGCGAGGAGGATATTTGCGAAATCATGTATACCTCCGGCACAACGGGTCCATCCAAAGGCGTCATCATGACGCATCGGTATTGGATTCTGAACGGTTATGGATACAAGCATCCTATGGATGTTAAACCAGAGGATAGGCTATTTATATGCTTACCCTTTTTTCACGCGAACGCCCAAGGATATTCCACGATGGGAGCGCTCACTTCGGAGGCAAGTTTGATCGTCGTGGAAAGGTTTAGTGCTAGTCAATTTTGGGATCAGATAAGACATTACAAGGCCACCCTATTTAACTATATCGGGGCGATGTTAACGATTTTAAGCAAGCAGCCGGAATCAGAAAAAGATAGAGATCATCATGTCAGGGCAGCCTATGGGAGTCCTGCCCTTGACAAGAAATTTCAGGATGATATGGAGCAAAGATATGGGATTATATTCGTGAGTGGATATGGTTTGACAGAATGTGGTCTCTGTTTAATCCAACCCCTCTATGGTCTCCGTAAGGGGAAAAGCATCGGTTTACCAAAACAGATTCCAGGTGCTGGATTTGTTAACGAGATAAAGATTGTGAACGAGGAGGGCCATGAAGTCCCACCCGGTAGAGTGGGAGAAATAGTGATTAAGAATCCAGCTGTCATGAAGGGTTATTTTAAGGAACCAGAACTGACTGAAAAGGTGATCAGGAACGGCTGGCTTCATACTGGCGATCAGGGCTGGATGGATGAAGAGGGGTACTTCTATTTCGCTGATCGTAAAAGGGATGTTATTCGGAGAAGAGGCGAAAATGTCTCTTCGATTGAGGTAGAAAATGTAATCAATGCCCACCCGAAGGTATTGGAATCGGCTGTATTAGGGGTTTCTTCGGAGCTTTACGATGATGAGATCAAAGCCTATATCATCCCCAAGCCGAACGAGACGTTAGATCCCCTTGAAATTGTAAAGTGGTGCAAAGAGAGATTGGCTTATTTTAAAGTTCCTCGTTTCATCGAATTTCGCACCGAATTTCCAAAGACACCTACCCATCGGGTGCAGAAATACAAGTTAAAAGAAGAGGGGAAGGACCTGACGGAAGACTGTTTCGATCTTGAAAAAACTGATTTTAAACTTCGGTAGGTGGTCAACTTATTAAAGGAAGGGGGTGATTATTTTAGAAGAGAATTTAGAGGTTATCCTTTTTCATGAGCATCAAGAAAGGTCGAGATCATAAAGGAGGTCATCCATGAAAGGGAGAGGAAAAAAAATTGGCATATGGGTATTGATGATATTTGTTTCTCCGCTGGTATTAGGTCATTTCTTCTATACACCTGAGTTGGCCATCGCTGCTTCTGTGCCTGATATTAAGATCGCTGTGGTATACCCCTTATCCGGAGCTCTATCTCGTAACGGAAACTTGATGGTACAGGGGGTCAAGGCATCAATAGGCTGGGTCAATGATAATGGGGGCATAAAGTCTTTGGGTGGTGCTAAACTGGCGCCTGTTGTTGCGGATAGCGGGAGTACGGTAGAGGGAGCGGCAAGTGCTATGGGGCGGGTCTGTAGAGATCCCGATATTCTGATGGCCGTCGGTTGCTGGGCGAGCTCCTTAACGCTGGCAGCCACCGAGGTCACCGAACGGCTCGGTATCCCTCAGTTCAGCATCAGCTTTACCGATACGCTTCACGAACGTGGTTTCAAATGGGGTTTCTATGTCAGTCCGCCCAGCTCTGTCTTTGGAGACTTAGGAATGATGAGGGCGGTCGATTTAGCCAGGTCTTTGGGGCATATGCCAAAGACAGCCCTGCTGATTTCCGACAACCAGGCCGCCTCAAGAGCTCACTGCGCCGGTGTTAAGAAAACTTTTGCGAACATGGGCATCGAAGTCTTGGGCGACGAGGTATGGACGATGGGAACCCTGACAGATGCCACCCCGATTATGCAGAAAGTGAGGAGTGCGAACCCCGATATCGTCGTTTTTGCGCCTTCATCGATACAGGAAGCTCAGTTGCTTCTGATGAAGAAGCGGGAATTAAGGGTGAATAAACCGTTTATTGGGTCTACCGGCGCTCATGCTGACCCCTCCTTCCGGCAAGTGGGTCCTGAATTTCTTGAGGGCTTTCTTACCTTGTCAAACTCCTTTCCCCATAAATTCACCCCGCCCGACTGGATGAAACGAACTTTAGATCAATGTCGTAAAGAATACTCTGACGAAGCTTTCATGGGGCAGGAGCTCACCCACGGGTGGAGCATGATCCCTATCATGGCAGAAATATTGGAACGGGCTGGTTCCAGAAATCGCGAAGCCATACGGGAAGCCGCACATAAGCTGGATATCCACGATGTGATATCAACGAGGCAATTACCAAAACAAGGTATTGCCTTTGATGAAAAAGGACGTATCACCAAGAAATATCAGGACGTTTTGCTTGTTCAATGGCAGGGCGGTGTTGCTCGCACCATTTACCCATCTGAACTTGCCTTGGCTCAGCCGATTTGGCCGACAAAATAGAGCTTCATTTCTCTTCCCTATGGTGATGAGGGGGAAGATTCTCACAGGCGATATATTCCGGCCTTCTATGAAAAGGTGCGGTGATTCCAGGCCAAAGGCCTTCCTTTGGCCTGGAATAGGATCGTATCTCTCCGATTGCAAGAGGGTGTGGAGAGGTGATGAGGTGAATCATGGAGATTCTCATTGAATCAATCATCTCAGGCATATTCATTGGACTGTCTTACGCGGTTCTGGCTGCCGGACTGGCATTGATTTTTGGGGTGATGAAGATTATTAACTTTGCCCATGCAGAATTTGCGGTTCTCGCTATGTACTTTCCAACCTACTGGTTCCTCAATTGGTGGGGAATAGACCCTTTTCTGTCTGCATTTATCGCTCTTCCCATATTCTTAGTTCTCGGATACATCATCCACCGGTTATTAATTGAGAGGATTATTGGCACTCCCGAAGCAGAGACCTCGACGCTTATCGTCACTTTGGGACTTTCTCTGCTCATCTCGAACATCATCCTCATCGGATGGTCGGGAGCTCCCCGCATCATCAATCAACCTTACACCATGGCAACGTGGTCTGTCGGTGATGTCCTCATCAACCGTGCTCAAACTTACAGCTTCGTCATTTCCCTGGGATTAATACTTGGATTGTTCCTTTTTCTGAATAAGACATTCATCGGCAAGGCGATCAAGGCTGCAGCCGATGACCCTGAGGGTTGTGCTTATATGGGCATCAATCTGCACTTTGTGTATGCCCTTGCTTTTGGGTTAGGCATCGCCATCACAGCAGCAGGGGGATGCCTTATGGCGACTTACCGTCCCTTTCATCCGTTCTTTGGGGAGACCATTGTCATCATCCTTTTTGCGAGCGTCATATTGGGTGGAATGACCAGTATAACGGGTGCCCTTCTGGGCGGGTTGATCATTGGGTTGGTTCAGCAGGTCAGCTTTCTTGTCATTCCTGTTGAGCTCCAGAACGTAGCCGTATTTACGATTTTAGTGTTTTTCCTGTATGTGCGGCCTCAGGGAATACTGGGTAAGAAAGGACGGGCGGTGTGAAAACGGAAGGAAGGCAGCAAAGATTGTCTCGATGGCGGAATATTTTCCCTATCCTCATTTTCTGCGTGGTGGGGGCTCTTGTCTCTTACTTCATAGGCCCCGATCTCTATACTCAGCGTATCCTTCTACTGATCATTCTATGGGCTGCTGCTTCTTCCTCATTTAACGTCATCTCCGGCTATGCCGGGCAGGTGGTATTCGGCTACATGATGTTTGTTGGCACAGGAGCTTATACAACGGTATTGCTGTTTAAGTTTCTGACTATCTCTCCATGGCTCGGGATGTGGATTGGAGTGATTGTTGCCATGATTACCGCTTTGATCATTGGATTACCCACCCTGCGTCTACACGGTGCATTCTTCGCCATCGCGACCATCGCCTTTCCTTTCATCACCTTTCCTATTCTGAACCATCTCGGTTTCGAAGAATTAAGCATTCCCTTTACTGGACATGGAGCGAGCTCCATGCAATTCAGGGATATGCGATTCTATGTCTTGATCGCTCTCACACTTCTTGCCGTGGTTCTTATCACGGTTCGAATCATTGAATCCTCCCGCTTTGGCTTCGCCCTGAGAGCCCTTAAGCAGAACGAGACTGCGGCTGAGGGAATGGGAATCAATACCTATTGGAACAAATTGATGGCCTTTGTGCTCAGCGCCGGCCTGGGTGCTCTCATGGGGACTATTTATTCCTTCGGCCTGCTGTACATTGCGACCACCCACGCCCTGTTTGGGCTTTTTATCATGGTCAGAATCCTTAGCATCACGATCGTAGGGGGAATTGCCACCGTCTGGGGGCCAGTCATTGCTGCTTGTTTTTTAGTGCCTACAGGCGAATTTTTGAACGCCCAGTTCGGAGATCGGTATCCGGGGGTTCAAGACATCATCTACGGGGTTGCTCTCATTGTCGCTACCTTATATATGCCAGAGGGTATTTGGGGAAGAATACGGAAGTCTTTCCGCCGGGTCGTCCCGTCGAAGCCAACGGCTTTAATGGAACGGGATGCTGGGGAGGCGTTTCAGCAGAAAATTGGTGGTAAAACGAGGGCCCGAGACTTGCCCAGGTTTGAATCGATTCGGTCTGGGACTGTGAAGAACTATAACAATGGCCCAATACTCAAAATAGAAGCCGTAGATAAATCCTTTGGCGGAGTTTGTGCTCTTGAAAAGATGAATATTGAAGTACCCCGAAACAAAGTTACGGGTATTATCGGCCCTAATGGATCGGGAAAAACCACGTTATTCAATGTGATCAATGGTTATTTAACGCCCGATAGAGGACGGGTCGTCTTCGAAAATATAGATATTACTCATTTCAAACCGCATGCCTCATGTAAACTTGGGATAGGCCGTACCTTCCAGGTTGTCCAGATTTTTAATAACATGACGGTTTTAGAAAACATCATGATTGGCACTTTCAACAGGCAGGGTGATGTTGGCAAGGCCCGTGCCATCTCTGAAGATATTGCTCAACAAATGGGACTCATGAGCCGAGCGGATGACCAAGCGGTTGGCCTGACCATGTGGGAAACCAAGATCTTAGAGTTCTCCCGGGCTCTCGCAACTGAGCCGAAGTTACTCCTCGTGGACGAGCCCATGGCTGGGTTGAATCCTGAGGAGTCAAACCGGATCGGAGAGATGATTAAGGTGATTGCTAAAAGCGGCATCACCGTTATCGTTATAGAGCATGTGGTGCAGAGCCTCGTGAAAATTGCCGATTGGATGATTGGTCTGGATGACGGAAAAAAGGTGGCCGAAGGATTGCCCCAAGAGGTTATCTCCAATCCTCATATGATTGAAGCCTATCTTGGAACAAAGTGGAGACAACGCCATGTTAGAAGTTAAGGAAGTCACAACCGCCTATAGCGGAATGGAAGCCCTTCATCGGGTATCCGTCACCATTATGGGAGATGAGTTCGTTTCCATTATAGGACCCAACGGGGCTGGCAAAAGCACCCTTCTCAAGACCATCTCTGGCACCGCCAAGTGCGCCTCTGGAGAGATATCTTTTATGGAAACCAGCATTACCCGAATGAAGGCTTACAAGCGAACCTCACTCGGCATTATTCACATCCCAGAGGGCCGACGTGTCTTTCCATCTTTGACCGTTACCGAAAACCTCGAGCTGGGGGCTTACCGTTCTGAGGCACGCGATTCTGTCGCAAAGAACCTTGAGAGTGTCTCGAGACTTTTCCCAGTTCTCAAGGAGCGACGCCGTCAACTTGCAGGAACCCTCAGCGGTGGTGAGCAACAGATGTTAGCGATCGGTCGAGGGTTAATGGCGATGCCGCGCTTTCTGATGTTGGATGAACCTTCTTTAGGCCTTTCACCCCTGTTGGCGGACTTGATCTTTGAGATCATCAGGGGAATACGGGAACAACTGAAATGCAGCATTCTTTTGGTAGAGCAGAGGGCAATCGAGGCGCTGGAACTTTGCGACAGGGCCTGTATTTTGGAGTCCGGAAGAATAACTATGAGCGGCGACCGAGAAACCCTACTGGGAAATCGTATAATCCAGGAGGCCTACTTAGGTACCGTTTAAAAAGGGATTCGACTAAAGGCGATAGCCAATATGATCAAAGAGCGGCGGTTCTTCGCTTTTGGCTGCGAGAAGATGGAGGGGATGACGGGCCTCAAATCGTGCCAGTTTCTTTAATCATGATCCTTCATAAGGGAACAAGGAGGAATAAAATGGCGGACAGAGTAAAGAGTGGAAAAGAGGATGATATGACCTTTTTCCACCCTGATTTATTAGAAGTACCTGAGAATGAACGTCCGTACCTTAAAGGTTACAAATGCAAAGGATGTGGTAAAATTTGGTTTCCGAAATTTATACCTTGCCCTAACCCGGATTGCTGGTCTGAGGACATGGAGATTATTCCTTTGAGCCGAGAGGGTAAGATCTACAGTGCAGCAGATGTTTATATCGGACAACCTTCTATGAGGGAATACATGCCTTTGATTGTGGGTTATGTAGATCTTCCAGAAGGAATTAGGATTTTTGCTCAGCTCGAAGGGGAGATCGGTAGTTTTCAATGTGGAGATGAGGTTGAACTCATTACAGGTCCCATCAGAAATAATGGAAGGGGTGAGCCGATCATCAGTTATAAATTTAGAAAGATGGCTAAGGAATAGGGGGAGATAGCGATGCCGAGCTTAAGGAAAGTTTATATCCTTGGCGTGGGGGAAACAGCATTTGGAATGCTTGAAGACGATTATCATATTCTGGGCCAAAAGGCCGTTAGGGAAGCCATAAGAGATGCTGGGATTTCATGGCAGGAGATCCAGAGTGCTTTTGTAGGGAACGGGACAAACGGGATTACAACCGGGCAGAGAATTTTTCGAGATCTGGGCATGTGCGGCAAACTACCTATCATTAATGTGGAGAGCGCTTGCTCATCTGGGGCCATGGCCGTTCACTGCGCATACTTAAAGGTGGCAACGGGAGTCGATGAGATTTCCATAGGGGTAGGAGCTGAAAATGCATCGTTGCATAGAGAACCCGGTTCTGCTCCGTCGCCCGACATGACAGATATCGAGGGTTTTTTGGGAGCCGTTATGGTTGCAAAATATGCGCTCAGGGCACAACGCTATCTCTATGAAACGGGAGCGACCGCTGAAGATCTGGCGTGGGTGACAGTAAAAAATCGAAAGCATGCCACGAACAATCCTTACGCATGGAGAAAAGGTAAGATGAGTGTTCAGGAGATACTGAAATCTCGGATGATCGCAACACCTCTGACCCTTGAGCAATGTTGCGGAATGACAGATGGAGCAGGGGCTGTCATCGTTGGTTCAGAAAAAATGGTTAAAAAATTGGGCTTATCAAAGCGAGTGAGAATAGAGGCCTCAACAGTCGTTTCTGGCCCATTTAGTATTGGGCCAAAGGACGAAACTGCCGATGATATCGTTACCCTGGGGACAAATAAAGCATATGAGGAATCGGGAATTGGGCCAGGGGAGATTGATTTGGTTGAGTGCCATGATGCCTTTACAATTTGCGAGCTATTGTATTACGAGGCAATGGGGTTCTGTAAGAAAGGCGAAGGGGTAAGGATGTTGAGGGAGGGAGAGGTGACCCATGGTGGAAAAGTTGTTTTCAGTCCAAGAGGAGGAATGTTGTCTTATGGACACCCAATGGGAGCCTCTGGGGCAGTTCAAATTGTTGAAAACGTCAGACAGCTTCGCGGGGAATGTTCAGGATACCAAGTTGAAGGAGCAAAAACTGCAATGTCTCAGGTAACCGGAGGCGGTGTACAAGGGACCCAGCATGCAGCATGTACGACGCATATTCTGAGTATATAAGTAAAAGGGATTCTTTTAGTTCAATGATATTCGATCTGATCATTCTGTCAAGCGGTTTTTTAGGTTTATCCCCATGGCAAATTTTGAGCTGAGGATCATGAATAGAAAACAGATGCGGGGAGAGGTGCGCCCCTTCCAAGAGGCTGACATATCAAGAGCTAAAATCAGACGAGGACTGCCCGGGATTCTCCATTGAAAATGATCCCCCAAACAGGAGGACAGGTTTACAAGGATCTAAAACCCAGTTATTAAGACCAACCTACTATGGCCGGATGTGAAGAAGCCTTAGAACCGATGGCGCTGCAGCGTCCCAATCCATAATGTTAGCGCTCTCGACAGAAGGACCAAATGGCTTGAAGTCCAGCCGCTCGGCCAGAATCGCTGCAGAAGTGACCTTGACATTGATCGATTCCGCCTCAGCTTCTGGCGCGTTATTGCGGTAGAGTAGCAATAGGCCCTTGTCCGACGGGGACGCCTGGAACCCATTACTGTCCGCATAAACTCGGATGGTAGCTGAGTGATCCACCTCATAGGCAAGGGAATCGGTACGGAACCGCCGGCTGTTGCCATCGTAAGTGAACGGCTTACCCACTGTTAACAGGTCAACCGGCGATACATCCACGGGATCTATACCGAAACTGTCAAAGGTCTCGAGATAGAAGTTGAACTTTAAATTACTGGGCGAGAGGCCCACGTCCGAGGCTACCACAGTCAGGATGACATTGTTGGAATTGAAGTCTCCGTCAAACAAAGAGGAAATCACCATCTCATTCGTTTTGAGATTAAGTATAACGGTGGCGACACGTCCGTCCGTCAGGCGCGCAGAGAAGACATCGTAATCCGCGGTGCCGTCAAGATCCGTATCCAAAAACACGTTATAGGAGAGCAGGGTGGCAGGCAGGGCGTGAATGTTCCAGCAGTTGATGGCGAACTCGATGATGTCGCCGATTTCAGGAACATTGTAGGCGCGCACCCCTGTGGCCCGGATGTCCGCTGATGGATCGCGTCCAATAGGAATTCCCTTCGGATTATTATTCTCCAACACTCTATATCCAAAAATAATCACTAATGTTCGAACCGTCAATAAACGGTTGCTTCGCTTCGGGAAGCGCTTTCCATATTAGCCCCGATTGACAATGTCCATGAAGAGATGATAGATGATAAGAACTTGCTTTGGGATGAGTCGAATATAATCGGACATAACAAAAAAATGAGTAGTATGTCAAGAAAAAGAAACCACCCAAATCCCGATTTAGAAATTGTCATTGCGAGGGAACCGAAGCAATCTCGTCTTTTTCAATGAGATTGCCACGCCTGCGTGCCGAAACGCCTGCCTCGCTCCGGCGAAGGATAGCACTTCGGCGTGCAGGCACGCACCTTGTCCCGCTTTTAGCGGGACTCGCAATGACCGGATGGGAAAAGGGTTTCGGTTTCTAAATCGGGATTTGGGAACCACAAGATATGGGGTACTTTTTTCGCCGTCCGGGGAAGAGCGTGACAAGAAGCTTTTGCGTTGGAATAAATGGAAACTGAAGACAAGATCTCTGCCCTCACGTGGCAGAAAAATGGGATGTTTACCCCCTCCCCTCCTGTGGGTAAACCAACCCCTCCGTCCGAATAAGATTAATGGCCCCATCAGCTTAGATAGAAATCCATCAGGTAATCGGGGTCCGGATAGAAGGGAGGGGCAGAAAATGGAACCTGGGAATCTGAATCATCGATGGAAATCGTTACTGAGGGCGCCTTCACCTTGGGCGGGGGTCTGACCTTTAAGTTTCAAAGGCCAAGAAGATTGGGGATGAAAGAAAGGACCACCAAGGATTACCAATTCAAATCGTGCATACTTCCCCAAAATGCTGGGTCGTGAAGAAACAAACAAGGTGCCGATGAAGACCTTCCCTGTGAATATCTTGCCAAAAGCCCCTCCACCCAATCTTCGTCTTCTTGCTTCCAGAACCCGATAAGTTTATACTCATCCTATCTATCCGGAAGGAGGCAAAATAAAAATGAAAACGTTTCTCATCTTGGTTTGTATCTTTTTCCTCCATAGTGCCTTTTCCGTCCTTGCCCAGACAAAATTTGAGCCCGCGAAACCGCAGAAGTCCACGGTCGTAGCCGGCAAGAACAACGCCATCACCGACGTTTCCGGCGTTGAAGTAGGCCACTATGACAGGAACAATACCGGAACGACGGTTGTCCTCGTCCGCAATGGAGCGGTCGGCGGAGTGGATATCCGCGGCTCGGCCCCCGGTTCAAGGGAAACCGACCTGCTTAACCCGACAAACCTTGTTGACAAGGTGAACGCGGTGGTACTGACGGGCGGGAGCGCTTACGGCCTCGCGACAGCTGACGGTGTGATGCTCTGGCTTGAAGAAAAGAAAATCGGCTGGCCCGTAGGAGGAGGCAACGTGGTTCCTATCGTTCCCGCGGCGGTGCTGTACGACCCGGGCAGGTTCGGCAGGACTTTTCAGGACAGGCCGACGGCAGATTTTGGTAAAAAGGCTTGTGAAAACGCTTCTTCAGGCCCGGTGCAAATGGGTAATATCGGCGCAGGAGCCGGGGCCATTTCTGGAGGGCTCAAAGGCGGCATCGGAACGGCGAGTGTGGACCTTGGCAATGGCGTTATCGTGGGTGCCATCGTCGCCATCAATTCCGCAGGTTCGACGGTGAATCCCGAAACGGGGGAGTTCTATGCGAAATACCTTGAAGTGAACGATGAGTTTGGAGGCCTAAAACCCGCATTTTCCTCCGCCAGTCTTGTGACCGGCCAAGCTTCTGCAGTGGCATTGAATGGCACAAGCGAGCCGGTAAAGAACACCACCCTTGCAGTGGTTGCAACCAATGTCCAGCTCACTAAGGCCCAGGCGAAAAAGATCGCGGAAATGGCCCACGACGGCATCGCGAGGGCGGTGCGTCCCGTTCACACCATGTTCGACGGCGACACGGTCTTTTCCCTGGCCACCGGAGAACTCGATCCGGCTGTTCTGAAGCAGCAGGCAGCATGGGGAAATATGGCGGCCAACGTGAATAAGATTGGTGCAGCGGCAGCGGACGCTCTTTCCAGGGCAATTGTGCATGCCCTGCTGAACGCCCAGACCGTTGGGGATGTTCCCTCTTACAGGGACAAGTATCCGGACGCCTTCAAAAAGTAGATTGGTATGTTTTCATCGAGTACAAAATGGAAGGTGACAAGAGGATCGCCACGGCGATCAAAGTGGCTGCACCGAAAGCTGCAATAGGAGAGAAACCCACCTCACCACGAAAGAAGTATTTGGAAGACTAACTGTCATGAGCGATGCTTAATGTACCGGCTAACGCTCGCACCTACTCTTCACTCTAAGATAACAGTGAAAGTGGATGATTACGAATAGAAAGCAAGTGCAAGGATGGGTTTAGGAAAAAAAGGCAGGGCCGATTTGACCCTGCCTTTGTCAATCGTTTGGCTGTCTAACGCGAAAGAACCTTCAGCCTTTTCCCATAGCTCTTAAGACACCTCATTGTATTCTCTACCAGGGACGACCCCGAGCAACTTTGAAAAAAGGACCTCTTCTATAATCTGCGATCAGAATTCGCCGCTAAAACGATTTGATACTTCTGCTTGACCGTGATCTTAAAGTCCTTTTTCCCGTCCCCTCGAATTTTGGAAGCTTCTCAACCCATTGGAAATCCTCCTCTTTCTTCCCCAGGCTCTTTTCAAACAGGTCGTTCCATACGAGATCCATTTTCTCCCTCATTTTTTGCAATTCACCCAAAAGCGTAATTCCCAATTTCATAAGGCATTCCTCCTTTTTGCTTATTTGTGCGTGCCATAATAATTCTCTCTCACAACCCTGTCAGAGGTGAATAGGGTGAATCGCGTATTTTTTGATTGGGGGTATTGTATTTTTAAATGAATTTGCCATGAGGTCCATGGGTTTCAACGCTGATGAGAAAGATTGCCCCGGGAGGGCGATCGAACAAAAGATGATTGAACCTGGCTAAAGGACTTGGAACACGTTTCAATTTCCTGCCAGTTCATGGAGTCCTTGGAAAGCGAGAATGGTTCTGAGTGTGGTAAAATGATGGGGGCCGGTCATTCGGACTTAACTTATTCGCAGATGAAAATGTTAATAACATTATGCATGGAAGGATCGGATGAAAATACCTCCCCCTGGATAAATTTAGGAAATTTGGTGGGTGTTAAGATTCTTATTTTGAAAAACAGGGGATGACCATTGGATTTTATTAGAAAACCTAAAGTAAGAATTACGAGATTTAAATCGAAGATTATTTTTTGAACACTATTTTTTTACCCTCCCATACTTTTCCTCCAATTCACGAAAAAGATCCCAATGGAGACCAAGGGTAAGCCCACCATTAAAGAAACGGTCAATTCCTCGTTGAGAAAGAGGATGCCGAAAAGAACCCCGAAGACGGGAGTAAAAAGGTGAAAGCAGAGAGCCGGCTGACCGAATACTCATGGATCAGCTTAAACCAGATGAAATAACTTATAAAAGCGATAATGACCGATTGATAGAAAAGAGAGGCCACGATATAAGGATCAATCTTGTAAATCCACTTGGGTTCAAGGACGATGCTTACAATGAGTAGGATGGGAATCGAAAAGAAAAGTTGATAAAGGAACGTATTGATAGGGTGAACCCTTTCAGCCATAAATCTTTTGATATAGAGGGTCGTAGCACCCCAAAGGAAGGCCGCTGTGATCTCTAGAATGTCCCCAATAAACATAGTTGTTTTGGCAGCCTTTGGTCTTCCAGAGAAGACCAGGAACATGCCAGCAAAAGCCAGCACAAGACCCAGGACCTTTAAGAAGGTCAGCCGATCTCCCTTGAGAAAGAGATGAGCTCCCACGGCTACTACAAAGGGGCTTAAATAGACAAAGATTACAGAACGGCCGGCATCTGTATAAAGCATCCCAAAGTAAAGGCAAGCAAATTCCAAGCCAAACAACAACCCCACCATTAACCCATGAAATAGCATTATATCGGTATGGAATAACTTTTCTCCTTTTCTTATGCAATAGATGACCCCGCAGACTGAAGCAATGATAGAACGTAAGGCCGAGGCGAAGACGGGTGATATCCCTTGATTAGAGATTTTGATGGTAGTGTAGTGAAACCCCCATAGCAGAGTTAAGATTGTGATAGCTATAATGGCTTTTGAGTCTAAATGCTCTTTGCTCTTTGCAGGGATCATATTTTTGGAGATATCTTAAAAAACCAAAATCTTTTTCTCACCCCTTGGCCTTTAACCTTCCTCCGTTTAATAGACAGCATTATGATGATTGAATGAGATTATGGCTCAATTCTATAACTCATTTCAAGGTAAATCATGAGCCATGGTTTTTATTAACATTGCACCTGAAAACCCCGCCCTGTGGGCGGGGTTCTTTATTTTTTTGAAGAAATCGGTACCAATTCAACATAGACGGGAAGAACTTTTAAAATACAGTGTTTCTCCCGAGGAAATACCGTTTTCACCCCATTCCTGTTTTAGCGGTATTTTGGTAATCTTTTAATATCGTCCGGTATTTATTGAGACCGATAGACTCGATCGGCATGATAGAAAGACTTTCTAAGGAGGCAGAAGAGACAAAGGTTGACGCCGGTTGGGTCAAATGACTGCAATCCGCGCAACTGGGTCACTATTCCAAACGGTGCCTTGGTGCAAGGGAATAGGGTGTAATGTTGGGTAGCTTTTATTGATGATCATTACACAACACAGTGCTTCCTGAATCCAAATTGCAAGGAGGGCATAGAAATGAAGAAGAAAATCTTGTTCCTGTTATTTTCGGGGATTTTTTTTCTGCTCCCAAATCTGAGCTCGGCAGACTGCATAGATATGGGGGGTTTTAGCAGTTTTTCCTTGGAGGGCGTCAATACGGTTGTCCTTTATTCCGGATCAACACCCGTAGCCCGTTTTGATGTCCAGAGTTGCGATGTCCAACCCTCATCACAAATTCGGCTTATTAAAACCGATGTCTGTGATGGGGATGAAATTATGATTGACGGTTCAAGATGTGCTATTATGGAAATAAAGGCATTAGGCCCCTGAGAATCTATCTGGGAGGGAAAAACCTATGGTGAATCGAGAGAAACTACTTGAAGAGATCTTCGAATTGGCGCTTCAAAACGACATGAACTACTTTGGATGAACGCAGTCCGTTCTTGCGGCGTTGCAGGAAAAGCTCAATGTAGGAAGCAAGGAGGTCTTTAAGGCAGGAAGTGCTCTTGCTGGAGGGGTGGCCAGGAGAGGAGAATCATGCGGGGCCCTCACCGGTGCCATTATGGCAATTGGTTCGTTGGTTGGACGGGAGAGGCTTGAGGATGTGGAGCAGTACCAAAGGGCACTGGAGCCAGCTACTCGGGTTTATGATCTTTTCAAGGAGAAGATCGGCCATACCCTCTGTGGGGAGATCCACAAGATTCGTTACGGCAAAGTTTATAGACTCTTCGTCCCTGAAGAAAGGGAAGCCTTTCACAATATGGGAGGCCATAGCAGAAAGGGGTGTCCCGAAGTCTGTGGCATTGCAGCCAGGATCGTTGCTGACGTCATCCTTGATCTCAAAAAAAGATCATGATTCATGGTTTTTCAGTGAGGTAAAGTGGAATACCGAGAGGGCTGACAGGTCCCGCCAAAACATGTAGATTTCAAGTGATGAATGAGGTTGCCGGGGATCAAGAAGAGGGAGAGGGTAAACCCCGTTAGAAATTCCAGCGGGGCACTCGCCGCGCAGGCGCTGGCGCAGCGGGTTAAACCCCGGCGGAATTATTCTAAAATCTAATCCCGCTGCAGAGCAGCGGGGCATTATTTCTGACGGGGTAAAGTGAAAAGCGGGGAGATTTTATCGAGCGAAGAGTTTAATCAATGCGTCGAATTTCACGGTCACATCTGCCCTGGGCTGGCCATCGGATTTCGAGCGGCTCGGTTTCTCATGGAACGGCTGGGTGTTCGGAAGGCACCGGATGAAGAGTTGCTTGCGATTGTGGAAACAGATGCTTGTGGAGCCGATGCCATTCAAGTGATGACAGGTTGCACTTTTGGCAAGGGGAACTTTATTTTTAAAAACTATGGGAAGCATGCATTTTCTCTTGTGGACAGAAAAAGAGGAAGAACCACACGCGTGTGCCTCCGGCCCGATGTCTTCGAGGCTGACCCAGAATTTTTTTCTCTTTCTAAAAAGGTTCAGAATGATGAGGCATCGTCAAAGGAAATAGAGCGATTCGGACGACTCCAACAGGAACGAGGCAAGAAAATTCTGGATGCCGATGCCGAGTCTCTATTCAAGATTGAAGAAATCCCACTGGAGATCCCCCCCAGAGCCAGGATCATTGAATCCCGGATTTGCGATTTCTGCGGAGAGCCAACCAAGAGGGACCTCCTTCGTGAAATGAATGGAAAGAAGGCATGCATTCCTTGTGCATATCAACTGAGCTCTGGCAGTGGTTCACTCTCTCCCTGAATTGGCAGGATCGGTTGCTTGAAATAGACGCCATGATGGAAGACTCAAAACTGACGGCAAGGAGGAAACATGCTATATTTGGTTGATCGTAGGTCTCGAGGCAAATAAAAAGCGCTTTCCTTCGTAACTGGGCGACTTCTTCTTTACCCCGTTAGAAAAAGCCCCGACATTTATGCCGGGGATGCTAAAATATGAAGCCTCAATTCCCTATTGAGGGTGGGATCAAACCCCTGTCCTTTCTAACGAGGTTTACTACAAGCTGACCGAGCGCATCGCTGCTTCTGGATATCGCATACCACTCACTGCTCCTGACGGCATTGCTGCCTCAATATCAGACAAGTCACTTTCCGTAAGTTTGGAACCAAGGGCGGCGATATTTTCTTCTAAATGATTGCGCTGGGTGGTCCCTGGAATCGGCACAATATCTTTACCTTGCGCCAATACCCAGGCAAGGGCCAGTTGTCCCGCTGTTATCCTTTTGCGGCCCGCAATCTCTCCGATCCGCTCGACTAACTTCAGATTTTTTGCAAAGTTCTCCCCCTGAAAACGCGGCGAGGTACGGCGGTAGTCATCCGTTGCTAAATCCTCGTACCGTCTAATCCGCCCCGTCAAAAACCCTCGTCCCAATGGACAATATGCCACAAAACCAATTCCTAACTCGCGGAGCGTGGGCATGATCTCAGCTTCAGGATCACGGCTCCATAGAGAGTATTCCGTCTGTAACGCGCTGATGGGATGCGTTTGATGGGCGCGCCGGATCGTTTGCGGCCCGGCTTCTGACAAGCCCAGATACCGCACTTTGCCGGCTCGCACCAATTCCGCCATCGCCCCAACCGTTTCTTCTATAGGGACGGTTGAATCTACACGGTGCTGATAGTACAAATCAATATGATCCACTCTCAACCGGCGAAGCGAAGCATCACATGCCATTTTCACATATTCTGGTCGCCCATTTACCCCACGATAGGCAGGATCACCACTGCGTAGAATACCAAATTTGGTCGCTAAGACCACCTGATCACGTCGGTCACGAATGGCTTTACCAACTAACTCTTCATTCTTGAATGGTCCGTAGACATCCGCTGTATCGAGAAGGTTAATGCCAAAGTCCAGAGCGTGATGAATCGTAGCGATGGACTCTTTTTCATCCGCCGTTCCATAAAACTCGGACATTCCCATGCAGCCTAAACCGATAGATGAAACTACTAATCCTTGTTTTCCTAATTGGCGTTGTTCCATTGGTTTTTCCTCTCTTGCCTGTTTGGTATCACCGGTTTGCTTTTGACCGGGACGAGGTCACCCCGCATTCATTTTCATAATAACTCCATGAATGGCTAAATTATATGTTCGGTTACTCCGCCTGTCAAGATTTACTCCGTTAGAAAGTCGCATCATTTATGGCGGGGATGTCAAAAGAGAATCTTCACTCTTTATAGAGACCGTGGTCAAATCCCCGTCCTTCCTAAGGGGGGTTACTGTAACTCCTTCATGCGGATCTCCAAAGGAATTAAGAGAGTTTTCAATTAGATTCGGAATAACAATCAGATGATAATAAGCTCTTCTGTTCCTTGATTCTTCGGGGGAGTTTTAGTATAGTTTTTGAGAATCAGGTTTCAGGTGCTAAGTGTTAGGGCGTGGCCAAAAACTCAAATCCTCATTATTTTTTTTGAAATTGAATTGATATGAAGAAAGAATTAGAGGAACAGGTGGTTCAAAAATTTCCCCATCGCTGTCCTTATTGTGATCAGCCCATCTCCTATGATCAATTTGATTTGAAGAAGGGAGGGAACCGCGTTCAATGTCCCTTCTGCAAGAAGACCTATATTAAGGTGGTTTCAGATTCCATAGGAAGAGGAAAGACCGGGCAGATAGAGCGATCCCAAGCTCCACATTTTAGGGATCGGCTTCTAACGCCAATCCAGTATGTCAAGGGGGTAGGGCCGAAATTAGCTAAACTTTTTGAGAAAAAGGGAATCCGAACGGTTGAGGATGGGCTCTACTTTCTTCCCAGGTGCTATGAAGACCGCCGGAATTTAAGACAGATATCCGAGCTGGAAGCCGGAAGAAAAGAGACAGGTTTTGGGGAGATCCTGCTCTCGGGTGTTGCCTTTTATCAGAACAGAAGAAAAAGAGTCTTTGAGGCGGTGGTGGGAGATGGAAGTGGTGTGATCACGTTGAAGTGGTTTCATGGCAACGAGCGATATCTTAGAGATCGGTTTAAAAAGGGACTTAAACTGATCTTCTCTGGGGAGGTAAGGTGGTTTAATCATCAAAAAGAGATTCATCATCCGGATGTGGAAATGGTGGATGGAGATATCGAAAAGGATTATTTGAACTTCAAAAGAATTGTTCCGATCTATTCTGAAACAGAAGGGCTTCATCAGAGGACACTGAGGAAATTGATGAAGAACATATTAGACGGGTATGCCGATGAACTTTCGAGTCCCATCCCCCGAGAGATTGTGGAACGACAGGATCTGATCGATTTTTCAGAGGCCTTTCAGAGAGCCCATTTTCCCCCTGAGGGAGAATCGATGGAGATGCTCAATCTCCATCGATCAGACGGACATCGCAGGATCATCTTCGATGAATTTTTTTTCTTGGAGCTCGGGATGGCATTGAAGAAGAGGGGGATAGCCTTGGAGACAGGGATCTCTTTTCGAACCGAGGGCGCTCTGCCTCGAAGATTATTAGATCTCCTCTCTTTCCAGTTAACCCGCTCCCAAGAGAAGGTCTGGGCCGAGATCAAGGAGGATTTAGGAAGACCCCATCCCATGAACCGACTGATTCAGGGCGATGTGGGAAGCGGAAAGACGGTCGTCGCCCTCCTTGCGAGCCTCTATGTTGTGGAATGTGGTTATCAGGCTGCCATCATGACACCCACAGAGGTGTTGGCCGAGCAGCATTACCTTAATCTCCATCGTTGGATTGAGCCGTTGGGGGTAAAAATGGCCCTGCTCACCAGTAGCATCAAAGGTTCGGAGAGGGAAGACCTTTACGGACGAATTCGGGGAGGAGATGTCCAACTGGTGATCGGAACCCATGCGGTGATTCAAGAGGCGGTCGAATTTCACCGTTTGGGCCTCGCCATCATCGATGAGCAGCACAAATTTGGTGTCGTTCAAAGAGGGCTTTTAAAGAAGAAAGGTGAGAACCCCGATGTATTGGTGATGACGGCGACGCCTATTCCGAGGACTCTTGCTATGACGATTTATGGCGATCTGGATGTCTCCGTGATCGACGAGATGCCACCGGGCAGGATGCCGGTGGAGACCAAGGTCTTTCCTGAGCCCGGAAGGGCAAGAGTTTATCGAATTGTGGAGGAGGAAGTGAAGAAAGGCCGGCAGGCCTTTATCGTCTATCCGCTGGTGGAGGAGTCTGAAAAATTGGACCTCAAAGATGCCACACGAATGGCAGAACACCTTCAAAAGGATGTTTTCCCCGAGTTTCGAATCGGTCTGCTCCACGGCAGAATGAGAAGCGAGGAGAAAGAGGCAATCATGACGGAGTTCAAGGAAGGGAGGGTTCAAATTCTGGTTGCCACAACTGTTATCGAAGTAGGAATTGATATCCCCAACGCCTCCGCTATGGTGGTGGAGCATGCAGAGCGATTCGGTCTTTCTCAACTTCACCAGTTGAGGGGGAGGATTGGCCGGGGCCGTTACCCATCCAAGTGTATCCTGCTCGCCCAATACCGGTCTTCTGAGGAGGCGAGGGTTCGACTTCGAGCGATGGAGCGGACGACTGACGGATTCCAGATTGCTGAGGAGGATTTGGCCTTGAGAGGGCCAGGAGAATTTTTTGGGGTCCGACAATCCGGTTTGCCAGATTTCAGGGTTGCCCACATCGTCCGGGACACCCCCATTTTGATCGAGGCAAGAAAGGAAGCCTTTCGGCTGATTCAAGAAGATCCGGCACTCACCCATCCCTCTCATTCAGCCTTGAAAGAGATGTTGATGGGTCGATGGAAGGGAAGGCTGGAACTGGCTACCATCGGTTAAAAGGAATTGAAAAGACGGGAAAATTATGTTAACCATGGAAAAAATCCCCCCTCTCCCCCCTTTGCTAAAGGGGGGCTGTGGGGGGGATTAAATGTTTATTTTTTCATCGAAAGGAAATCATTGCATGGGGCCATTTCATCCTGAGGGTTCGGAATTTCATCGAATGACGAGGCTTCCTCCTTATATCTTCGGCATCGTCGACCAGTTGAAGATGGAGGCGAGACGAAGGGGAGAGGATATCATCGACTTGGGGATGGGAAACCCGGATCTGCCGACACCGAAACATATTGTCAATAAATTGGTTGAGGCCGTCAAGAATCCGAGAAATCATCGATACTCTGCCTCAAAGGGAATTTATAAACTTCGGTTGGCCATCACGGATTGGTACCTCAAACGGTTCGATGTTGAACTCGATCCGGATTCAGAAGCGGTCGTCACGATCGGCGCAAAGGAAGGGATCGGGCATCTTGTTTTGGCAACCCTCGGTCCCGGAGATGTCGTGCTTGTTCCCGATCCGACTTATCCCATTCACGCCTATTCCGTGGTGATCGCCGGAGGAGATCTGCGTTCCGTGCCCTTGATAAGGGGTGAGGCGGATTTCTTTCAAAGATTGCTAACGGCAACCAAAGAGACGTGGCCTCATCCCAAGATGCTGATTATCAGTTTTCCTCACAACCCGACGACGAAGGTGGTCGATGTGGATTTCTTCGAAAATTTGGTGGCCTTTGCAAAAGAACACCATCTGATGATCGTCCACGACCTGGCCTATGGTGACATTGTCTTCGATGGATACCGAGCCCCCAGCCTTCTTCAGGTCAAAGGGGCGAAGGATGTAGGTGTGGAGTTTTTCTCACTCTCCAAAAGTTACAACATGCCAGGATGGCGGGTTGGTTTTGCCTTGGGGAATGCCGCGATGTTGGCTGCCCTTTCCAGATTGAAGAGTTATTTCGATTACGGTGTTTTCCAACCCATTCAGATTGCGGCCATCATTGCATTGAATGAAAACCAGGATTGCGTTCGGGAGACCGTAGAGATCTACCGGAGGCGGAGAGATACACTGATCCATGGGTTGAAACGGGCAGGTTGGGAGATTGAAAAACCGAAGGGAACCATGTTCGTGTGGGCGGAGGTCCCAAAACCCTTCAAAAAGATGGGGTCGGTTGAGTTTTCTAAGTTGTTACTGAGGGAGGGGTTGGTCGCTGTCGCCCCGGGAGTGGGTTTTGGTGAATACGGAGAGGGGTTTGTGAGGTTTGCCCTCGTGGAGAACGAGGCCCGTATCAAACAGGCCGTAAAAGGAATCCAGAAGGTTCTGAAGAAATTTTCGTGAAAATAAGTCATGCCAAATGACAAAGTCCAAAGTTCAAATGAAATCCAAATGACTCAATGCCAAAGGTAGCTCCAAATCCCCCCCAACCCCCCTTTACTAAAGGGGGGAGGGGGGATTAACAATTTTCATCGTTTGCGTGTTTATATAGCCATCTTGAAAAATTGTTTATGATTTGAGGAGTGAAAGAGATGAGAGAAATTAAGGTGGGTTTGATCGGGTTTGGGACGGTGGGCACCGGAGTCGTAAGGATTCTCGAAGAAAATAGGGAGCTGATTGAGAAGCGCATGGGTGCGAAAATCATCTTGAAGCGAATTGCGGATATTGATTTAGAGACAGATCGTGGAGTGAAGTTGAAACCAGGGATCCTTACCCGTAGAGCAGAAGAGGTGATCGAGGATCCTGAGATTACTATCCTAATGGAATTAATGGGTGGAACGGATCTCGCAAAAGAATTTATCTTAAAAGCAATTCAACATAAAAAGCATATTATCACGGCTAATAAGGCTCTCCTTGCCCTCCACGGAGATGAAATCTTTGCGGAGGCCCATCGTTTCGGTGTCGATGTCAGCTTCGAGGCTTCAGTGGGTGGCGGTATTCCTCTAATTCGGTCGATCAAGGAAGGTCTGGTGGCCAACCGGATCCAATCGATCTTCGGTATTCTCAATGGAACGTCAAACTACATCCTCTCGAAGATGACCGGTGAGGGCAGAAATTTTAAGGAGGTGTTAAGAGAAGCTCAGAAGGAAGGATATGCGGAGGCAGACCCCAGTTATGACGTTGAGGGGATCGATGCCGCTCACAAACTTACCATTCTGATTCGCCTGGCCTTCGGGACTTCCATCCAATTTCAAGAGATCTTCATCGGAGGGATTTCTAACATTACGCCCTTGGATATCCAATTCAGCCGGGAATTCGGATACCGGATCAAACTATTGGCCATCGCCAAGATTGATCAAGGGAAGATAGAGGCCCGGGTTCATCCCACCATGATTCCAGAAGGACATCTGCTCTCCACCGTGGATGGGGTATTCAATGCCGTCTACATCAAGGGCGATGCAGTGGGAGCCACACTTTTTTATGGCCAGGGGGCAGGGCAGATGCCCACCGGCAGTGCGGTAGTGGGCGACCTGGTAGAACTGGGGAGGAATATTCTTGTCGGAGCGACCGGACGTTGAGTACCACCCCTTTCTTTTCAGGAATCTGCCATTGAAAAAATTCCTCTTAAGAAGGTGGATGAAGTGGTGATGCCTTTTTACATGAGGTTTTCCGCGCTGGACCGGCCTGGGGTGCTTTCTAAGATATCGGGTATCTTAGGGGAGAATGACATCAGCATTGCTGCGGTGACCCAGAAGGAAAGGCAGATCAGTGGTGCTGTGCCCATTGTGATGATGACACATGAAGCCTATGAAAAGAATGTACAGCGGGCCCTGAAGGAGATCGATCGTCTCGATGTGGTCAAAGGAAAAACGATGTTCATCCGTGTTGAGAATGAGTTGGAGTAGGCAGGACAAGCACCAAATAGCAAGTACCAAATTCCAAATAAATCCCAATGAACGAAACTCGAAACTCCAAACAATATGATTTAGAAGATAGAACATTTGAGTTTGCCAAGAATACTGCTCTTTATGTAAAACAATTACCAAAAAATATTTCCAACTTGGAATATGGAAAGCAGGTGGTAGGCGCTTCAGGTTCTGTTGGTGCCAATTACATTGAAGCTAATGAGGCTTTAAGCAAGAAAGATTTTATCATGAGGGTAAACCCCGTTAGAAATTCCAGCGGGGCACTCGCCGCGCAGGCGCTGGCGCAGCGGGTTAAACTCCGCCGGAATTATTCTAAAATCTAACCCCGCTGCAGAGCAGCGGGGCATTATTTCTAACGGGGTAAGGATATGCCGTAAAGAAGCAAAAGAATCAGCTTATTGGTTAGGATTGATAGTAGAAACAAATGATGGGAAATACAGTCAAGGAGGAAGGAAACTTCTTAATGAAGCTACCGAATTAAAAAAGATATTTTCTTCTATTCTGACGAAATCAGAATAGTTTGGGTCATTTGAACATTGTAGATTGAAAGGTTTTTGGGATTTGGAATTTGGGATTTGGAATTTGAAGCGTGATCCTACCATAGCGAAAAGCTTAATAACTGCTCTGGCTCTTTGGCTGATGGGAATACGGGGGTTACCATGTGGCGCGGTGTGATTCGGGAGTATTGGAATTTTTTGCCGGTTAAGAAAGAGGAGAGTATCATCACACTCCTGGAGGGAAATACCCCTCTCATCCCTTCTTCACGGATCAAGAAAGAGATCGTTTCGGGAATCGACCTCTATTTTAAGTACGAGGGCCTTAATCCCACAGGCTCTTTTAAAGACCGAGGGATGACGGTTGCTGTGTCCATGGCTAAAGAGATGGGCTCCAAGGCAGTCATCTGTGCCTCGACAGGAAATACCTCAGCCTCGGCAGCGGCCTATGCAGCACGAGCAGGAATGAAGGCCTATGTTCTCATTCCCGAAGGAAAGATTGCCCTGGGAAAGTTGTCTCAGGCGATGGCTCACGGTGCCCGGGTCGTCCAGATCGCGGGGAACTTTGATGAGGCCCTTCAAGTGGTTCGGGAGATTTCAGAGACAGAGCCCATCACCTTGGTCAACTCCCTCAATCCATACCGGATTGAAGGCCAGAAGACAGCTGCGTTTGAGATCATCGACCACTTGGGGGTTGTGCCAACATACCATTGTCTTCCTGTTGGCAACGCAGGGAATATCACCGCCTATTGGAAAGGATACAAAGAGTATTGGGAGAAAGACAGAGCCGATCGTCTCCCAAAGATGCTTGGATTCCAGGCAGAAGGAGCAGCACCGATTGTCCGGGGAAAGGTAATTGAGCGTCCTGAAACCATTGCCACGGCCATTCGCATTGGAAACCCTGCCAGTTGGAAACAGGCGGTAGCGGCCCGGGATGAATCAGGAGGATTGATCGATATCGTGAGCGATGAGGAGATCCTGGAGGCCTATCGGATGTTGGCGAGCCTGGAAGGAATCTTCTGCGAGCCTGCCTCTGCAGCTTCTCTCGCTGGAGTGATGAAACTTCATCGTAAGGGCTTTTTCAAAAAAGGTGATACAGCGGTATTAACCATCACCGGACACGGATTGAAAGATCCGGACATTGCCATTCGCGTTTCTCAAAAACCCGTCTCTCTTCCTCCCAGGAAGGAGAAAGTCTTGGATTATCTCAATCTTTGATCCTCTCCTGAATTTTTCACAAAGCTGCCATTGAGTATGATGTTTCATTGTGGATCCTTTCGCTTGCGGAGAGAATGGTTCAGGATCCGATGAACCCATCTCTTTTTGTAAAGATAGCTAACGCTTTAAAGTTGTTAGCCCCGTTGCTCGTCCATCTGAATTTCTGGAAGGCTCAAAACATGTATTTTCCCGTTAAGAAACAACTGAGTTCCTCAAAAACCTCCATAAATCCATATTCGTCGATCGAACGGTTGACCAGACAGCATCTATGATAGCAGTCTTTGTGTGCAGCATCACGCACTGCGCTCGTACAACTTCACCCCCGATTTTAAGAGATGCTTGTAATGGGATCGGCCCGCGTGGAAAACGGTCGCTTCATCGCTGGCTCCTGGAAGTATAATCTTTACATCCACGCCACGCCGTGCAGCATCCGTAAAAGCTTTTACCCCGTTAGAAATAATGCCCCGCTGCTCTGCAGCGGGGTTAGATTTTAGAATAATTCCGGCGGGGTTTAACCCGCTGCGCCAGCGCCTGCGCGGCGAGTGCCCCGCTGGAATTTCTAACGGGGTTTACTGTTTGTTTGTCGGGTACAAAATAGGAATTCGCCAGATGAATGAAATTTTTGGCGTAAATGAAGGCGGACGCGTACATGATATAGGTGTTCCGGTTCTCCTGACCGGGGGCACTGCCAACACTTGACGCGATCCATCCGGGGACTCCAAAGCAACGAGTCAATCTTTAATGGTCTTCACTTCATAGACCCTCGCGGTTAAAATACTTTTTATTCTGTCCCGTTTCCTTGCCTTCATTCTTATCATGTCCTTCGGCGGCATGTCCCAAAAGCCTCACCTTACTTTTATGGGGCTATCTTCCGAGGAACTCGCCGATAGGTGCGAGGCGCTGGATGTGATCACAAAGGATCTTAAAAACAGTCAGCATAGGGAATGCCAGCAAAGCGCCGACAATGCCCCACATCCAGCCCCAAAAAATAAACCAGATAAAGATGACCACGGGATTGAGAGTGAACCGTAAACCGAGTACCATCGGGGTGATAATTTGGCCTTGAATGACTTCCAAAGTAATATAGATTGCAGGTACCAGCAGTATCCGCGCGATACTGTCAAAAGTCAAAAAGGCCACAATGGTAACAATGGAGATGCCAATCAGAGGTCCGATATAGGGGAGATAAACAAGGAATCCGGCCATCACTCCCCAGAGCAGAGCGTTGGGCATACCGATGAGGTACATGGCAACGCCAAGAGAAATCCCCATGAAGATGTTAATGGCTGTCACGGTATAAAGATAGTGAGAGATATGATGCTCCACTTCCCGGGTGATTTTTACGATCTGTGTTTTCTTGTCAAGCTTAGGAAAGAGTTTGATAAGTTTCCGTAAAAATAAATCTCCCGAGGCAAGAAGGAAATAGAGAAAGATGAGCATCACCGAACTTTTTACCAATATCTCCCTTGTTCCGGTCAAAACAGCCTCACTGATACCTGGGGGTTTTATCTGAACTTCCGGTTTTTTTTCCGCACCCATGCGCCTGATCTTTTCTATCTCCTCAAGGACTTTATTTAGCCCTTTAAGAGGTCTGTCTAAAAATCCTACCTTTAACTCAATTTGGCGTAATGTCTCTGGTGCCTTATCAATCCATGCGGCGGCGGGTCCAGAGAGTTTGATCACCCCATAGCCTGCAGTGCCGAGCAGTGCGATTAAGATTATGGCTGCTCCTACCAACTCCGGTATTTTGACCTTTCTTAGAGCACGGACGATTGGCCTCAGTAGAAAGTTGAGGAGTAAGGCTAAGATGAAGGGTAGGATCAGGGCACGAGCGAAATAAAGGGTGTAGAAAAAGGCGATGATAAACAGCCCATTGAGTGCTATTGATTTAAACTCGATGTGGGTCTTGTCCGTTTCACTATGGGCTGTGACATTTGCTTCGCTTGTTTCCTGCTGCTGCACGTCGTTCAGTTGCGATACTGTTTTCGTAATGATCCTCCCTTTCACCACCGACGCTTCTCATCACTGTTCGAATGGGTTTCTTCTGTCTTCATCTTTTTGGGGGTTAGTCAAAGATTCACTTTTTGGCTCCAAGGATGAACAACACAATCCCGCCTGCGAGAGCAAAACCACCCAAGATGGGCGGCAATGGGATCGTCTTCCCGGTCTTTGTAGGCGCCTCGATGGGACCGGACTGGAGAACTTTTTTACGGGTTGTATATGTAATGCCATGGTAGGCAAGAGCGATTACGCCAAAGACAATGAGAGCGATGTTTATCAGCATGATCGGTTTCATGGAGATTGATCTCCTTCGTTATTAAGTGCAAAGGCTTAGAAACGCGCCTCGTCCCTCAATGATCCGGATCAGCACCATAACGATTCGGATCACCAGAGGTTTCGATCTGGCCGTAAACAATCCCCTGTATCCCATAATAGAGGCTTTTCACGACAAAATAAATAGGGTAGGAAATGTATTTTGGCCTTAAAATGTATGTATTTTGTAGGAAAAGAATCCATTTTGAAATGATGAACAGCGGGGTCGTCAGGATGGGCTCGAAAAGAAGTTCGTAAAATATCCATCAATTAGTTTGTTTGAAAAAAGGATCACAAGAACTTTAATTAGAGAAACAATCTTGGGAGGGAAAGCGTGGGGGGAAAAGTTAGGGTGAGGAGGTTAATCCACATTGAAATTCGCTGTAACCGATCCCACGCCGGTGGTAACTACTATGAGTTCATTAACTCCTGGAGTAAGACCTTTGGGGACAAAAAAGCGAATCTTACTATCTCCGGTCGTTTCATCCATCTCCCAACTGAGAACTTTACAGCTCTTCCCGCTTAGAGTCACTTTTCCCTTCTTGGTTCCAAAAAAGAAACCATTGATCGTGATCTGACCTCCGACTGGACCACTGGTTGGTTCAACGGAATCGATCTCAGGGACTTTCACGGCGAAACCATTTGGAATAGTGATCGGAGTGGCTCCTTTGGCCTGAGGACGAATGATCACATCATAAGTATCAGGAGAAAGGGCTCTCGTTAATTGGCCTTGAATCGAGCTACCTGTCCAGTCCAGAATTTTCAGAGAGGCGCCGCCAACAACGACCTTACCCTTCCTTTCGCCAAATCCAGAGCCAGAAATGGTCATCTTCGTGCCATATGTTCCTTGGGGGGGATTGACTGGAGAAAATTCATATGCTCCGATGTCAGGAGCAGGACCAATAATTCTTGGATTGCCGTCCATGTCAGTTACCGGTAATCCTGGAGGATCTGGGACAGCCGCTGTGCCCGCATCGATCATTGGGGAAGTGGGCTGAAGTCGATAATCATTGTTCGAAGGATCAACGAATAGAGGGGCCGCGTTTAGGTTATTTGACTGATTAAAGGTTCCTCTCATGTCGTTTATGTCGTTGACATTGGAGTAATGTACCTCTGCCCTTGATTGGACACCGTACAGGTTAATGGTGAGGTCTGCACCGGGGTTTGCTGTATTTCCATAGAGGAGCGTGTTGTACATCTCGAGGATGGATGTGGAATCTGGATCGGTATCTCCGTTTACAACAATTCCTCCCCCTCCCTCATAGGTATTATTGGAACTATTTCCGGTTATGGTGCTGTTGAGGATGACCACCCTTGTGTAACCTTTCTCCTCTGCCCATACCTGTATCCCACCAGCTTCCCTCCCCGCTGTGTTCAAGTAAATCATAGAATTAACGATGTCGACCACGGCCTCGCCAGGGGTCGAAATAGTATCAGTGACGACAGATATTCCGCCGCCCGCAGAGTGGGCATGGTTTCTCCTCACGATAACGTTTTCAAGATTCGCTTTCAACGGATTGTTGTAAACGAGAAAAGATATCCCGCCTCCTACGGCGACCGTCTCGCAGTCTTGAACAACAGCGTTCTGGAGAACGAAGTTAATCTGGCCATTAGAGGAATTCATGAGAATGCATCCCCCAAAGCCATGCGTATTTCCATTTTGGAAAGTGATGTTTTCAATGGTTATGTCAGAGGGTCCAGAAACGGACAATGTCCTTGTACTATTATCTCCATCAATCACTGTGAGAGAAGGATTCTTTATCTGTGTGCTGAAATTATTACTCCATCCACCAGAGAGGGTGAAAGCGCTTGAATTACTATTGAGATTCTCATGGTAGATTCCGGAGCCAACCCGTATCCTGTCTCCACTTGCTGCGACGTTAATTGCCGATTGAATGGTGGTATAGGTGCAGGTTGGACAAACATCACGATCTGCTGAAAAAGCTTTAATGGATAGAGAAAATAAAATCACAATTGAAAATCCGAAAAGAAAAATCTTCTTCATCTCACTTGCCTCCTTTCTCTTCATAGGTGGGTATATTACTCCAATACTTCTGAGTGGTCAATCGACCCCAACATTCACTGTATCCCATCCTACGCCGGTGGTAACTACTTTGAGTTCATTAACTCCTGGAGTAAGACCTTTGGGGACAAAAAAGCGAATCTCACTATCTCCAGTCGTTTCATCCATCTCCCAACTGAGAACTTTACAGCTCTTTCCGCTTAGAGTCACTTTTCCCTTCTTGGTTCCAAAAAAGAAACCATTGATCGTGATCTGACCTCCGACTGGACCACTGGCTGGTTCAATGGAATCGATCTCAGGGGCCTTTACAGTAAAGCCATTCGGAATACTGATGGGAGTGGATCCTTTGGCTTGAGGTCGAATCGTGACATAATAAGTATTAGGAGAAAGGGCTCTCGTTAATTGGCCTTGAATCGAGTCAACTGTCCAGTCCAGAATTTTCAGAGGGGCGCCGCCAACAACGACCTTACCCTTCCTTGTACCGAACCCGGAACCAGAAATTGTGAGGACAGTACCGATAGTTCCCTCGTAAGGATTGACTTGAGTCCATTCATACGCCCCAATGTCTGGGCCTGAGCCTTGAGGCCTCGGTACACCCCTCTGGTCGGTCGTTGGAAAATCGGTAGGGTCTGCGGCATCAATGGCCGGGCTTCCTGCGAGCAAGGCATGGGTGAAAGTGGGGCCACCGTTGTCCTGTAACGGACCGAGCAGTGGGTCAGTATTGTTTAAATCGCCAGTACCAGTAAAACCGCACGTATTGTCACTGGACAAGTTGTGGCCATTTGATGTAATGGCACCCTCGCAGTTCCCACCCGAAGGATTATTCGCTACGACAGTGTTCTTTAGCGTGATGGAGCCCTGGGTATAGTTATTTATACCGCCTCCAAAAGCTGGAGGCGCTGTATTGCTACTGATCGTGACGTTGGTAAGTGCAGCCGTCCCAAGATTACCAATGCCGCCGCTACTGCCAGTAGCTGTGTTCCCACTGATGGTAAGGTTAGTCAACGTCGCCGTGCCATAGATCACCATGCCGCCTCCCACCCTGGCCGTATTGCCGCTGATGGTGCTGTTGGTGGCCGAAAGCGTGCTGCCGCCTGAGTTAAAGATGCCGCCGCCACGATCGGCCGTGTTGCCCCTCACAGTGCTATTATTGAGCGTCAGTTTGCGGCCATCGCCTTCGTTCAGAATGCCACCGCCGATGTCAGACGAGGTCGTACCGTTTACAGTGTTGTTCTTGACAACAACATTGTTCAATGTCAGTGTGCCCCAGTTGGAGATCCCGCCCCCGCCCTGACCCGTAGGAATATTCCCGTTCTGAATCGTCATACCGGAAATGGTCACAGTTTTGGATGTGAAAATGTGAAACACCCGACTGGCGTTATTGCCACTGACCGCGAGGCTCCCCGCACCGGGTCCGCTAATTGTCAAATCCTTGCTGATAAGAAGTTCGCCAGTGGTCAGGGTGATCGTCCCAGTGACAACAAAATTGATCGTGTCTCCGGGGATAGCGCTGGCAATCGCCTCCCGCAGCGAACCCGCCCCGCTGTCATCGGTATTGGTGACGGTGATTGTTGCCGCCACTGCCTGTGAAAGAAAGATTATCCCTGTTAGAAAAATAACCATCGTTAGCCAGAATAAAACCCATTTCTTCATGCTAAAATCCCCCTTTCTTTATTATGGGTTGGGATATTACTCCAATACTTCTGAGTAGTCAATCGTTTTATGGGGAAAGATCATGTCATATTCCCTGGGAAGAAAGAATCATAGCTGCGGCATTTCTGCCTGCCGACGGGCAACCTTTACGGGCTTTCAAAGAAGGGCACAAGGCCCTACACTACAAAACATTTGTTACGTCTGTGTTAATACCCTCTCCCCTATGGGGAGAGGGATCGGGTGAGCGGGATCATTCCACATTGAAATTCGCTGTATCCGATCCCACGCCGGTGGTAACTACTATGAGTTCATTAACTCCTGGAGTAAGACCTTTGGGGACAAAAAAGCGAATCTCACTGTCTCCAGTCGTTTCATCCATCTCCCAACTGAGCACCTTACAGGTCTTTTTACCTAAAGTCACCTTTCCCTTCTTTGTTCCAAAGAAGAAACCATTGATCGTGATCTGACCTCCGACTGAACCACTGGTTGGTTCAACAGAATCGATCTCAGGGGCTTTCACGGCGAAACCATTTCGAAAAGTGATCGGAGTGGCTCCTTTGGTCTGAGGACGAATAATCACATCATAGGTATCAGGCTGGAGTGCTTTCGAAAGGGCGCATTGAATCGAGTCCTCTGTCCAGTCCAGAATTTTCAGAGAGGCGCCGCCAACAGCGACCTTACCATTCTTTGTACCGAAGCCGGAACCAGAAATTGTAAGGACAGTACCGATGGTTCCCTCATTAGGAGAAATTGGGCAATATTCATACGCTCCGATGTCAGGACCTATTCCCTGAGGCCTCGTCACACCTCTCTGGTCTGTAGGTGGAAAATTGGCTGGGTCTGCTGCGTCAATGGCCGGGCTTCCTGCGAGCAGGGCATGGGTGAAAGTGGGGCCACCGTTGTCCTGTAACGGGCCGAGCAGTGGGTCAGTATTGTTTAGATCGCCAGTACCATGAAAACTGCACGTATTGTCACTGGACAGGTTATAGCTATTTGATGTGACTGCACCCGCGCAGTTCGCACCCGAGATACTGTTCGCTACAATAGTGTTGCTCAGCGTTATGGAGCCGCCTGCATCATTCCTGATACCGCCTGGATGACCTGTATTTCCGCTGATAGTTACGTTCGTAAGTGAAGCGATCACTTCGTTAAGAATGCCGCCGCAAATGCCGGTGGCGGTGTTGCCGCTGATGGTCACGTTGGTGAGTGCCGCGGTACCGTAGATCTCCATGCCTCCCCCATCTACGGCCGTATTATCGCTGATCGTGCTGTTGCTAAGAGAAAGCGTGGTGCTACCTGCGTTAAAAATACCTCCACCGCGATCGGCCGTGTTGCCTGTTACAGTACTATTGTTGATGGTCAACATGGCAGGGCCCATCCCGCCGTTCTTGATGCCACCGCCGACATCAGAGGAGTCCGTACCGTTGACAGTGTTGTTCTTGACAACAACATTGTTCAGTGTCAGTGTGCCCCAGTTGGAGATCCCGCCCCCACCTTGCTGACCTGTAGGAATATTCCCGTTCTGAATGGTCACACCGGAAATGGTCACAGTTTTGGACAGGGAAATTTTAAACACCCGGCTGGCGTTATTACCGCTGATCGCCAGACTGTCCGCCCCCGGTCCGCTAATTGTCAAATCCTTGCTGATAAGAAGTTGACCGCTGGTCAGAGTGATCGTGCCAGTGACACTAAAATTGATCGTGTCTCCGGGTGCAGCGTTGGTAATCGCCTCCCGCAGCGAGCCCGCCCCGCTGTCATCGGTATTCGTGACGGTGATTGTTGCCGCCATTGCAGGATTGAGATCTGCTAATGCAATAACAAACATTGTTGCCACAAAAAGCGCCCCCAACACTAAGCCCAAAAATAACCTTTTCCCCATTTCAGTTACCTCCTTTTTTTACTCTCAGATATATCGCGTCATATTACTCCGTGGCTTCTGAATTATTAACATAAATATAGCCAAAAAGGTAATCCCTCAGTTATCGGGCGCCCGAAGGATACCGCAGCCTGTAACTCAGCCCTTTAGGGCTGATAACTCAGGGCTTAAAGCCCTGAGTTACATCTTCGCGTGAGCATTTGTCCTTCGAAACTGAGGCATTACCCAACAAGCTTGAAAATAAATTGTTATCAGGATAGAGTTTATTAGACTCCATTATAAAACTCCATAGGACAACTGCGCAAAGCCTGATCTTTCATCTCTATGAAGAATGCCTTCATCTACACTGATGCCTATCTCGATTACGATTATGGGCCCACCCATCCCTTGCGAATCATCCGATTGAAATTGACCTACGAACTCATCCGAGCCTACGGACTATTGGATCTACCTTCAGTGAAATTCATTTCCACCATCGAAGCAAATGAAGAGGATCTGGCCCTTTTCCACAGCAGGGAGTATCTGAATGCATTGAAGCAAGCCAATGACGGCCATTGGCAAGAGAATGCTTACTTTTATGGACTGGGGCCAGGAGACAATCCCATCTTTCCGGGTCTTTATAATTGGTCTCTTTTGACGGTCGGAGCAACACTTCAGACCGTCGATTTTGTGGCGAGTGGAGAGGGAGAGGTGGCCTTCAACATCGCTGGCGGCCTTCACCATACGATGAAATCAAAGGCTTCTGGATTCTGTTATGTCAACGATCCTGTGATCGGAATTTTGAAGCTTTTGAATCGGGGCAACAGGGTGGTCTACATCGATATCGATGCCCATCACGGAGACGGGGTGCAGAAGGCTTTCTATCAGACCGATCAGGTCCTGACCATTTCGCTCCACGAGAGTGGATCCAGCCTTTTTCCAGGAACCGGTTTTGAGTATGAGATTGGAGAGGGGAAAGGAGAAGGATATTCTGTTAATCTTCCCTTCCCTCCCGATACGGATGATGAGGTCTACTTCTGGGCCTTTGAAGAGATTGTGCCTCCGCTCATCCATGCCTTCCGTCCCGACGTGGTGGTCAGCCAATTAGGGGTGGATACGTTCTATAATGATCCATTGACGAACCTTCACCTCTCCATATTCGGTTTTGAAAAGGTCGTTCGGCGAATCAAGGAATTGGCTCCACGGTGGGTGGCGTTAGGTGGGGGTGGGTACGATGTTTCTAATGTTGCTCGAGCCTGGACATTGGCCTGGGCAGTGATGAACGGAATCGAGTTAAGTGAGGAGCTTCCAAAATCGTATCTGGAAAAGGCTTCGAAGGCGGGAGTTCATGAGAAAGAATTGAGGGGTGGTCTGAAATCCTCTCCCCATAGTGAAAGGAAAGATATCAGAACAGAGGCAGAACGTGTAGTCAACTACATCAAGGAAACGGTCTTTCCAAAAGTCTTACGATAATTCTTTATCTCCTTCGTATTTCGAATCTGTGTAATCGCTACCTAATCGATGTAATCAGAAAGTTTCTTAAATTCTTATTGACAACTTGACCAAAATTTAATAGGTTTGTACCGGAAGTGGGACATTTACTTTTTGAAATATATTGCCACTCACTTCAGCTAACACGGCACAAAAGACTAAAGGCCAAACCCTAGGGGCTTCTTTTGTGCCAGGAACGTTAGGCGCAATGGTGCACATTATAGAACCTTATAATTCTTGCTTATGAAAAAAATTATTTTAAAGCTAACCCCGTATGCTGCATCTATCATTACTGGTATTTTGTTATTCACTTGGGGCCTATCATTAAATGAGAACTGGAAGGTGTTGTTGATCAATATTGCTGCTGCATTTCTCGCCATACCACTGTTATACTTATTTTATGGGCTTGTGCGAGATGCTTCACACAAAAAATTGAACAAAGAATTATTGGATTACGCAAAAATGCAGGTAGATAAGGAAGTGTTGTCTGTGCTCAATCATTTATCGAAGATGATCTATAAGTATGAGGAAAAGGATTTCTCTTTTGCCGGTATTACCGAATTGTTATCTTTGAGAAAAAATGAAATCAGCACTCATATTAGAAATAACGATTATCTTGGCTTCCAAATTCTGAAGAGCTGGGAGTTAAACGAGGAAGGTTTTCACGGCATACTCAAGAATCCTTTTATTTTAGGTCGCCTCCATGATGAACAGATAATTTCCATTGTTGCCCTTTTAAAGGGATTGAGGTCTTATGACTTAGTATTTAAGAAGGTGGAAACCATTTTTGAAAAGACTGACAAGACAATAACTGGTTATAAAGCGGTTAAGGGTGAAGATTTAAATCCGGACAATACCAAATATAAAGAAAGGTTTTTATTATTGAAAGACCTCGGTGAGGATAAATACCAGGTGATGGATTTTGGGGATTTTCCGAAATATAATCAAGAGCTGTTGCTAAAAGTCTTCATCATAAAGGAAACTGCCATTGATTACCTTGCCACTATTATGAACGAGACCTTATCTCATATAAACAATTGGCTAAATCTAACGGGGAGAGAATTTGTTATTGATACAAAAATGTTTAGAATGGGACTTCCATCCGTGCCGCACAGCGCCTAACACCGGCACAAACGGGGGACTCAAATCCTATCGGCTTCGCCTGTGCCGCACACGTTATGTGCCATTGCGCCACTAATATAATGGAGGGTATAAAATGAATAAAGATTGGAACTTAACGGGTGGTGTTATTATAATTGGCTCTTTACTATGGCAAGACCACCTTAGCAATCAAGACAATATCAGAAAGGATTGGAGAAATAACAATCTTGATGAAAAGTCAAAAATTATGGTTAAATTACCAATTAGATATGGAAGGTATTCTAGTGGTTGCATTTACACGATGATTTTCTCAAATAATTGTCAAAGATATAAAAGGCTCGGTACTGGTTACATCTTTCCATTCAGGTCAAACCCGATTAAGGATATTGGCGCATTATTGTCCGAAGCAAAAGCAATGTCAAAAGCCGAAGGGATGAATGGAAGTTTAGAAAATGATTGGGGAAAAGTTAACATACTCTTCAATCCAGACAAGATTAATCCAAAAATCAAAGGACAAATATTGCTTGAATGGCGCAAACAATCTGGAATAAAAAAAAGAAGTTGGGAAAACTATAAACTTGGACGAGAGAAACCGTGTGTAAATGCTAATTCTGAGCTTAATATTAAGTGGCCTTCTCCACTAGATAATCGGGAGGCTCAGGGTTTGTCGAAACTTGATTGCCTAATTGCTACTGCAACAAAACCCGAACATAAAACCAAAACTACCTATCCCTCGGATTCTGAGGTAGCACAAACCGTGAAGAATGATACGAGTCGGTTTTATTTCATTAATAACATCAAGCATGGTGTTAATACATTCCAAGACAATGCCATTTGGAACAAGATCTAACCTTAGCGGCGCAACGGCACATAACAAGCAGGTATCTGGCTCGGCTCACTGCGTTCGCCTCGATCCAAATCCTTGCCTGTCGCCTCGGACTTCAGATACCTGCCAGCCGTTATCCAAAATCTTGCTGACTTAAATCATGGAATTATATAGACCTGTAATAATCGATTGTATTGTTAATGATATTCATGTTTGCTTAAAAAATAACGCTCCCACAGGTGCTGTCCTGTTAACTTATTGTGCAATTGATGCGATGGCTTTTTTATCTATGTCTTTATCCAAAACAAAAATCAGTCGCACCGATTATATCGCATGGGTTGATAAATATATGAAGACGGATAAAACTCAGCCTTATCAATATCGAGGAATTGATCTTTATGGTGCAAGGTGCGGCATTGCTCACAACTATGGCGTAGAGTCTGATTTAAGCAGAGAAGGTAAGTGTAAAGTATTTGCTTACAAACCTAATTCTCTAAAACATTTTTATAACCCTGTTAAACATCCAGAGATGGTTGTATTAGGAGTTGAGCTTTTTATTCGAGATTTCTACGGTGCAGTTGAAAAATTTCTTGTAGACATTGAAAAGGATGATGAATTAAGGCGCCGGGTTGAAAGCCGTTTGCCAAAATTGTTCAGAATCAGAAGGGTGGCCAGCAAAACTTCGGATAACACAGAACAAAAGATTAACATCTAAATGGCATTGCCACTTCTTTGGGAGTGCTCGATGAGGGTCGGACCAAGGCAGGTAATTGAATCTATGGGTCAATGCTGAAAAGAGAGGGCTGATTTTGGCCTTAGAGTGGCAATTTGAGGGCCTAAATTACCCTGATTAGGAATTCTAAGGATGGCCAGAGCCAACAGGCATTACATTCCGGGCTATGTCTGGCATATCACCCATCGGTGCCACAAGAGGGAATTCTTGCTGACCGGAGAGTGCCCCGCAGGCGGGGTCAAGGGGCACTACAGAAAGACAATACCTTGCCGGGAAGTCCTGTCCCAACAAGGGCAGGGAGCTTCCAATTTGTCCGGGACCGACGACGGTGGCTACAATGGCTCTTTGAGGGAAAGAAATGTCAGGGATGGCCAGGAGCGAGAGGTTATTCCGCAGACTATACAGTTATTTTGGTCCGACCCGGATCGTTACTTCCGAATTGTTTATTATATTTGGCATATTATGGTATAATGAACTTATTGATAGCGAAAGGAGCGCCCCAAAATGCAGGAACAAGTCAAGTATAAGGAAGAGATTATTAAAGAATTGCAGAATATGCCCGATGAACAAATGCTTAATCTCCTCAGCCTTATTCGCATCTTTAAAAAGAGCCTCATTATGCAAAGAGATTCTGATTTCTACCTCAAAAAAGAATTTGATGATTGGGATGCTTTAAGCGATGAGGCATTAAGTAACTTTGAGGCTACCTTATAATGGACTTTGGTGATATTTATCTTGTTGAAATTCCTGGTTCCGGCGGCCATGAACAACAAGGTGTTAGGCCTGCAATAATCGTCCAAACTCCTGAAAATATTGAAAAGGTTCCCACCGTTTTAGTCGTTCCGTTCACGACGCAAATCAAAGCCGCTAATTTTCCGTTCACGTTTGTTATTGAGCCAGATTCGAGCAACAATTTAATCTCAAAATCTGTGGTATTGGTGTTTCAATTACGGGCTATTGACAAGAAGAGGTTGAAGAACAAACTTGGTAATCTGAGTTCAAATGATGTTCAAACCTTAAAGCAATATTTAGGGAAAATCTTAGAGTTATAAAAATAGAAATAGCAGACTTTGCCCGCACCAGCAGAGATACGGCGATGGGGACGCGGCGATGGGGACGTTCTTAAGTTATTTAAATAACTTTGCGAGGAAGCAATGAAAAAGGGCGAGGGGTGGGCCCTTGACACGGGACAAATTGAAGGAGTAGTTTGAGAGAATATTTTGCCCCAACACCGATAACACAAGATTGGCGTTGAAACCGTTTGGAAATCCCGACTGAGTCGGGACTTCGCCAATCCGAAACGTTATCTGCTCATTACGGCCAGGAAAAAAAGGGCACAAGAATGAATAAGGGACAGGCCAAGAAAGAGCTCAAGAAAAAACTGACTGCTCTCTTCAAAAGCATGGATTTTGTAAGCAACAACCTCCTTGACAGTGAGAAAAAGGATAAAAAAGACTTTCAGGTTTTCTTCAGCATCTATCAACAGCTCGGGTTAGCCTGGGAATTCTTGGGCTTACAGTGCAAGCATTGGGATGGATACAAAAAAACGAGAGATAAGAAGGAAACGTGTAAAATATGCGGGAAAGTTAAAGGGACCGATGATTTTTATATCTTGTTACCGAAAAGGGGCCCAAAAAATTGGGAGCGAAGGTGAAACCCAATTCCAAAAAGACTTTTGAAACCAAGATAGATGCGGAGATCGTTAATGATAGAATTGATTTCTATGGGGCTTTGGTAAACGTGGATGTGCACAACTCCTATAAATGGAGCGCATTCGGAAAAGGAATTAATATGGCTGCCGAGAGGATCGTTAACGTAAGAGAGGGTAACGTCGAATGCCATATTGACGAGCATCTTATTCATATAAGACTACAGGATAAGGATAGGAGGCATGGAGGGAAGAGATACGGTGGATTCCCATGGGAGATTAGAAAAGAGAATTTGAAGAATTTCCCAGTTATTTTCGATTTTGATGAAAAATATAGATTTTTGGGACTGACGATCTTAAAGTAGTTTCCCTTCAATGCCCATAACAGCAGGTAACAGAGTACTTGAGGCTAAGGGTTTAATTTATTTCTTTCTGGTCCTCGTATTTGTTATAATCCGATTAAAGAGGAGGTTGCTAGATGAATGTATATAAGTTTTCAGTGGTAATTGAAAGGGACGCGGATGGGTATTTTGCTCTATGTCCAGAGCTTCAGGGTTGCTACACACAGGGTGATACTTATGAAGAAGTTTTGGGAAATATCAAGGATGCTATTCGGCTTCACATAGAAGACAGAATTGAAGCCGGTGAAGAAATTCCGCAGGCAGAATCAGTGAGTCTCACCTTGATGGAAGTAGCAGTATGACAGAAAAATTACCGAGAATTACTGCAGCTGATGCAATCAGTGTATTGGAACGGGCAGGTTTTTCCTTTTCGCGACAGAGCGGAAGCCACAAGATATACAAGAATAGAGAAGGCAGAAGGGCGACTATTCCTTATCATTCAGGAAAGATTCTCCACCCGAAAGTTTTAGCAAGCATTCTCAGGGATGCTGATTTGACGGTAGAGAGATTTAAAGAACTTTTGAAATGATTCCTGCGCGCAACGGCAGATAACCCCGGCCAAAAGATTACCATCCAAATGCTGCGCACTTTTTTTGGCCATGAACGTTAGCCGCTCGTTGCAGGCATTGGAAAGGGTGAAATAGGTGCGAAATAGAACCGGCAATTTTCTCCATTTTTGAGGGGGAGAGATATGTTCATGAAAAACATGAAGGAGCGCTCCTTTGGAATATTGGGAATATTTCTTTTACTTGTCGTATCACCGGCGCTGGCAGAAAAGTGGAACCGGCGTTACATCGAAAGTCTTCCGGATTCTGCTTTTGCTTCAATTGAAATTACGACGGACGGGAAGAAGATTCGACATCTTCCCCATCATAATCATATCGGAGAAGTCGATATCGACCATTTGAAGAGCGCTTTAGGTAGAATTCATCAGGTGAAGTGGATTGATCCTTCAAACTTCGCTGAAGCCAAAGCCCATCTGGAACAACACCACCAGGCTTACAAGGAGGAAAGGGCCAAAGCTCGGGGGCTGAATGGTCCCGTTAACCTCAATAAGGCATCGATCAATGAATTAATGCAACTCCCCCACATTGGAGAAAAACGAGCTATTGCCATCATCGAATATCGAAAAACCCATGGGGGTTTTAAGACGACCGCTGAAATAATGCGTGTTCCTGGCATCGAGCCAAAAATATTTAGGGATGCCGAAGATCTCATTATTGCGGAATAGGCCTGCCTTCGGTGGATTTGATTATTGGTAAATCAGCAGGGGGAGTGACTTACGGGGAAGTTAAGGCTATAATTTAAAATGCTTAAATTTTTAGGTGATGAGGACATTCCTTGGTCAACAGCAAAAGTTCAGAGACAGAGGCTATAAGGTTTTGGATGAACGGAACTGCGGTTTGAGAGGAGAGGTAGATTCGTTGTCTTAGGCTTGCCGTATGCAGGGATGATTTTTCAGAGAGCTAAATGATACGTAACCCCTTGTTTCTCCCATAGCTTCTTCCGGGTTCCTCACAAAAATTGGCATAGCTTTTGCTTTCAATTCGCGCTTTTCATTTGACATTTGTAAGGTTTTGGTATATTTAGGTTTTGATGGTGAAAAGGAAAGCTTAGTGAAATGAAGCACGTAGTTCTCGTCGGAGATGGCATGGCCGACTACCCGGTTGAGAGCCTCAAAGGAAAGACCCCATTAATGGCGGCAAAGACACCTCACATGGATTGGATGGCAAGACATGGGGAGATCGGCCTGGTCAGGACAATTCCTCAAGGTTTCAATCCGGGAAGTGAGATCGCCAACCTCTCGATCTTCGGATATGATCCCGTCCGCTATTATACTGGAAGAGGTCCTCTTGAAGCAGCCAGCCTTGATATTAAACTCGAACATGATGATATTGCCTTTCGATGTAACCTGGTCACCCTTCAAACGAATGGAACGAACAGCATCATGGAAGATTTCTCTGCCGGGCACATCACAGATGGTGAGGCAAAGAGGATCATCCTCGATTTGGATAAGGAACTGGGGACGGATGACATCCGGTTCTATCCGGGGGTGAGTTACCGACATTTGATGGTTTTAAAAAATGGGGCCGGCAGATTTTCAAATTTGGAGAAACTTGAATTGATTCCTCCTCATGATATTATCGGCAAGGAGGTATCTTCTTTCCTCCCTCAGGTCAGTGGACCTGCCGGATCCCAAAACTTCGATGAAGGCGGGGCAGACGAGATCCTCGGGCTGATGAACCAGTCCCAATGGTTTCTCGAGAATCATCCTGTCAATCTTGCCCGAAAGGCAAAGGGGCTCCGACCCGCGAATTCCATCTGGCTGTGGGGGCAAGGACGGTCGCCCCGGATGATCACATTGAAGGAACGGTTCGGAATCGAGGGCTATGTGATCTCAGCGGTTCACCTTCTAAAAGGGATTGGAATCTTAGCAGGATTGGAAGTCCTGGAGGTCCCCGGTGCCACGGGGTACTTCGACACGAATTATGACGGGAAAGCCCAGTACGCACTGAGAGGCTTGAAGGAGAAGGATTTTGTCTATGTCCACGTGGAAGCCCCTGACGAAGCCGGCCATATGGGGAACCTCCAGTTGAAGATCGAATCGATCGAGACATTCGACGAGAAGATCGTGGGGGCAATTTTGAGAGGGATGGACGATTTCAAAAGTTACAAGGTCTTGGTTCTGCCAGACCATCCCACGCCGCTTTCCATCAGAACACATGCGGCTGACCCTGTTCCCTATGTGATCTACTGCAAGGAGGACGGGGTCAACGATGCCCACGGCGAAGGATTTGATGAGGTTTCTGCGCAGCGCAGCGGTATCTTTATTGAGAGAGGATTTGAGCTCATCGAAAGATTTTTGACTTCCTCTCATTCCTGCTGAGGAGATGGAGGATTTTTTGTGAACGCAAGGACAAAATATATTTTTATCACGGGAGGCGTTGTCTCCTCATTGGGGAAGGGGTTGGCATCGGCATCGATTGGGACCCTCCTGGAGTTAAGAGGGTTGAAGATCAACTTCCTTAAATTCGATCCTTATATCAATGTGGACCCCGGAACGATGAATCCCTTTCAACACGGAGAGGTCTACGTGACCGATGACGGGGCCGAGACGGACCTCGATTTGGGACACTATGAACGTTACACCAACGTAAAAACGTCGAAAAAAAATAACTTCACCACCGGACAGATCTACGATTCCGTCATCTCCAAGGAGCGAAAAGGCGACTATCTCGGCGGTACAGTCCAGGTGATTCCCCACATCACCGATGAGATCAAGGCAAAAATATTCGACCTCGCTCAGGATGTCGACATCGTGATCGTCGAGGTCGGTGGGACGGTCGGCGATATCGAAAGCCTCCCTTTTTTAGAAGCGATCCGTCAAATCCGCGGGGAGGTGGGGAGGGAGAATTCACTTTACATCCACCTCACTCTGGTGCCTTATATCGAAGCGGCCGGGGAGTTGAAGACCAAGCCGACCCAGCATAGCGTGAAGGAGCTTCGGGAGATCGGGATCCAGCCCGATATCCTACTCTGCCGCACCGACCGACTCCTTTCGCCGGACATCAAGTCGAAAATCGCCCTTTTTTGCAATGTGGATAAAGATGCGGTGATCACTGCAAAGAACGTGCAGACCGTCTACGAAGTGCCCATGATGTTCCATCAGGAGGGCTTGGATGAAAAGATCGGTGAAAAACTGAACATCTGGACGGGCAGGCCGAACTTGAAGGGATGGGAACGGGTCGTCAGAAGGATAAGACATCCCCGGTTGGAGACTACGATCGCAGTGGTAGGGAAATATGTGAGTTTAGTCGAGTCTTACAAGAGTTTGACGGAGGCGTTGACGCACGGCGGAATTGCAAACGATGCGAGGGTAAACCTGAAATATGTCGATTCGGAGCAGGTGGAGAAAGAGGGGCCAGAACATATTCTCCCGGAGGCAAATGGCATCCTCGTTCCCGGAGGGTTCGGGACAAGAGGGATTGAAGGGAAGATCAAGGCCATCCAGTATGCGAGGGAGAAGAAGATCCCCTATTTTGGAATCTGTCTGGGGATGCAGTGTGCGGTAATCGAAATTTCGAGGCATTGTGCCGGTATGAAAGGGGCCAACAGTTCAGAGTTTGATCTCCATACCCCCCATCCGGTGATCTATCTCATGGAGGAATGGGTGGACCGGGATCATGTCGTTCAGAGACGAACGACAGATACGGTGAAAGGCGGAACGATGAGGTTGGGCCTCTATCCCTGCCGGCTCGAAGAAGGCACCTTAGCCCTTGAGGCTTACAATAAGAAGTTGATCTATGAGCGGCACCGGCATCGTTATGAATTCAATAATACCTATATGGATATTTTGGGAAAGACGGGATTGGTTTTCAGCGGGGTCTCTCCTGACAAAGAGCTGGTGGAGATCGTTGAATTGAAGGACCACCCCTGGTTTCTTGGATGCCAGTTCCATCCAGAATTCAGATCGAAACCGATGGACCCCCATCCCCTTTTCAGGGAGTTTATTAAGGCATCCCTCCACGGGATGAAGAGTTCAAAGCTCAAAGCTCAAAGATCAAAGCAAAGAGGTAAAAGCGCGAAGCTTAAAACTGCATAAGGAATTTGGAATTGCTTCTCACCCCGCCCTCTCCCCCTGCCTACCGGCAGGCAGGCGTCGGGGAGAGGGGAAGGGCGAGGGGACGGGTCGCCCAGTTAAAGAAGAGATGATGCAAGAGAAGTTGGATATCCTTGAGGAGGCAAAACGGGTATTGAGGGTGGAGGCCTGTTCCATCCTGGATCTGGCAGAGCGGATCGATGAGAGTTTCTCGCGGGCCGTGGAGCTCCTCTACCATTGTGAAGGGAGAGTTGTCCTCATGGGTATGGGGAAATCCGGGCTGGTCGGGAGGAAGATCGCCTCCACATTCGCCAGTACAGGGACCCCGGCCTTTTTCCTTCACCCGGCAGAGGGGGTGAACGGAGATTTTGGGATGCTGGCCAAAGAGGACGTCGTCATCGCCATCTCCAAGAGTGGTGAGACGCGCGAGCTCTTGGAGGTTCTCCCTCTTATTAAACGATATGGAAATCGATTAATCACCCTCACGGGAAATTTGAACTCCACTCTGGCCAAAGCTGGAGATGTCTGTCTCAACATCCATGTGAAGGAAGAGGCTTGTCCCTTGGGCTTGGCTCCAACGGCAAGCACGACAGCGACCCTTGCACTGGGCGATGCCTTGGCCGTCGTACTGATGGAGAAGAGAGGGTTCAAGGAAGAGGATTTTGCCATTCTCCACCCCGGAGGGACATTAGGCAAAAGACTTCTCCTCAAGGTGGAAGACCTGATGCATGTCGGGGAGGCATTCCCCATGGTGTCGGAAAAGGTATTGATGAAGGACGCGATTTTTGAAATCACCTCGAAACGATTGGGGGTGACGGGTGTCTGTAATGGCGAAGGGCATCTGGTCGGTGTGATCACGGATGGGGATCTGAGACGAGCCTTAGAGAAGTTCAGCGATCTCCCTCAACGGAAGGCCTCTGAAGTGATGACCAGAAATCCAAAGTGGATCGAAAAGGATGCATTGGCTGCCAAGGCTGTCCAGAGGATGGAAGAATATTCAATCACCTCTCTGTTCGTCTTTAACAGCAGTGGGGATAAATTGCCAGTAGGAATCATCCATCTTCATGATCTTTTGAAGGCGGGAGTCGTCTGATTCAATTGCGGAATGCAGATTGGGGAATGATTAACGATGTACAAAGAACGATGCACAATGAACAAAAAGTACGCAATCCAAAGTTCATCGTTCATCGTCCACAGTCCACAGTTCTTCATTCCGAACTCCGAACTTATTTATGAGAAGAGTTAAGATCGCCATTTTGATTTCCATCGTTTTGGTCGGAGGGCTCGTCCTCTTGAGGCTTTGGGTGAACCTCAGGGAGAGAAAAGCCTCTGAAAAGCTCTCAGAGGTTCCCAAGATTTCGACGGACGGGGCGGATACCCGACTGGAGAAGATCCATTTGGTGGAAGATAAACACGGCCAAAAGACCTGGGAACTGGAAGCGACTTCCGCTCAACAATACCAGGACCAGAACATGTTGGTGTTGAAGGATGTGAAGGTGACTTTTTTCTCAAAGGACGGACGGGTCTTTTCTCTTTCCGGAAAGGAAGGGAAGGTCTATCAGGATTCAAAAAATTTGGAGATCATCGGGGACGTCGTGCTAACGTCTAACGACGGATATAGCTTGAAGACCCAGTCGATCAGCTATAATCACAAGGAGAATAAGGCGAGAACCTCCGATCCCGTCGAGATCGAAGGGGAGCAGCTCCGCCTGGAAGGCAGAGGGATGCTCGTAGATATGGAGGCCAAGACTTTTAAAGTCCTCAGCCAGGTAAAGACGCGATGGAAAGGAGGAAGAAAGGGATGAAGACGAAAACGAGAATCGCCGTTCTCATCATCGTATTCTCTCTTTTCCTCTTTGCACCATCCCCAGAGGCCCAGGAAAAGAAAGGCACCCCAAAAGGGGATGGGAAGAAGCCTCCAGTGGAGATGGGGTTCGGGTTAACCTCCAGTCGTGCACCCATCGATATCGACTCCGACACGGTGGAGGCGAATCAGAAACAGAACATTGTAACCTTTAAAGGGAATGTGATCGCGAGGCAGGAGGATACAACGCTCTATGCCAACACGTTGGTCATCTATTACGATCAGGAGACCAAGAAACTGAAACAGATCGTTGCTACGGGTAATGTGAAGGTCGTTCGGGTGGATCGAAGGGCAACCAGCAAAACGGCCACCTTTCATCAGGGGGAGAATAAAGTCGTTTTTGACGGAGAGGCAGTGGTTCGTGAAGGGGAGAACGTGATCAGGGGAGAGAGGATCACTTACTACGTCGATGAAGAGCGAAGCGTAGTGGAAGGAGGGAAGGGAGCGAGGGTCAACACCCGCATCACCCCACCCCCCAAAGAAGAAGGAGAGGGCAGCAAGCCGAAACCGGAAAGTAAACCCCGTTAGAAATTCCAGCGGGGCATTAAACCGCGCCGGAATTATTCTAGAACCTAAGCTCGCTGCAGAGCAGCGGGGCATTATTTCTAACGGGGTAAAAATGATTTAGAGTTTAGAGTTAAGAGTTAAGAATTAAGAGTTAAGAGTTTAGAGTTGAGAGTTAAGAGTTTAGAGTTAAGAATTAGGAGCTTAGATTAATAATGAGTTAAATTCATAACTCATAATTCATAACTCTAAATTTATAACTTATAACTCTTCATTGAAGAGAGAACGATGTCCAATATTTTATGTGAGGATTTGACGAAGTCGTTTCGCCGCAAGAAGGTCGTGGATGCGGTGACGATTGATATCCAGGGGGGAGAGGTCGTGGGATTGTTAGGGCCCAACGGTGCAGGAAAGACCACGATCTTCTATATGATTGTGGGATTGCTCCAGGCCAACGGAGGTAAGATATATCTCAATAACGAGGAGATCTCGTCCCTTCCCATGTATTTGCAAGCAAGGAAAGGGATTGGGTACCTACCCCAGGAACCGTCGGTTTTCAGAAAACTGACCGTTGAAGAGAACCTGATGGCGATTTTGGAAACCCTCTCCCTTTCTAAGGAGGAGAGGAAGGACCGGATAGAAGACCTGCTGAACGAGTTGGGACTTACCTCGCTTCGTAGACAGAAGGCTTACAGCCTTTCTGGGGGAGAGCGGAGGAGGGTGGAGATTACCAGGGCCTTGGTGCTCTCACCTTCCTTCATTCTTTTAGATGAGCCCTTTGCAGGAATTGATCCCATTGCCGTATTGGATATCCAGGCCATTGTCCGTCAATTGAAATCAAAGGGGATTGGAATTATAATTACGGACCATAATGTTCGAGAAACACTGGGAGTATGTGACCGGGCGTATATCCTCAACGAGGGGCGCATCTTGGAGGAGGGGACCCCTGAGAATATTGCTCAGAGCCATAAGGCGAGGAAGATCTACCTGGGAGATGGGTTCGAATTAGCGGGGCGGCGCCGGAAGAAAGAGGAAGAAAAAAAGGATGTGAGCTCCCCCTTGCAAGGGAGATTATGGGATTGAGATGGCTTTAGAACTCAAACAGACACCCAAACTCGTTCAGCAGTTGGTGATCACTCCGCAGCTCCAACAGGCGATCAGGCTCCTCCAGTTAACGCGATTGGAACTGGTCGATCTGATCGAGCAAGAGATGAAGGAGAACCCGCTCCTCGAAGAGGCCGAGGAGGAAAAGGAGGATGCCGAGCCCGGGGAGCCCGTGACTGAACGGGGTGAAGAAGAAACCGTGCCGGAGACCGAGCATACCCTTGAGGTGAAAGGAGAAGGGGAGGGTGGAAATGAGTTTGATTGGGAGAGCTACTTAGAGAATTACAATCTCACCTCCTTTCAGAAGCAGACACAGACCTATCAGGATGGGGAGGAAAGGCCCTCTTTTGAAAATTTCCTCACCAAGAGAACGACCCTTTCCGACCATCTCTACTGGCAACTCCAACTTTCCCATTTTACAGACGGGGAGCAGAAGGTCGGGACATGGATCATCGGAAATCTGGATGATGATGGATATCTGAAGATCTCCTTGGAAGATATTAGTTCAGAGACGAATCTTCCGTTGAAGGCGGTCGAGGGTGTTCTCCGGAAGATGCAACTGTTCGATCCGATTGGGGTTGCGGCGAGAGATCTGAAGGAATGCCTTCTGATCCAACTGGAACAGATGTCGGTACGGGATCCCCTTGCGGAAAGGATCGTTTCAGAACACCTCCCCCTATTGAAGAACCGAAATTATCCAGCGATTGCCAAACGGCTGGGGGTTTCCGCCGACCGGGTGAATCAGGCTGCCTTCCTCATCTCCAAACTGGATCCCAAGCCAGGAAAGGCATTCGGGGGGGAAGTGATCCAAGAGATCATCCCCGATGTCTATGTCTACAAAGTAGAGGGGGAGTACGTGATCTATCTGAACGATGAAGACCTCCCAAGGCTGAAGGTCAATCCATTTTACCGAGGGATCCTCTCGGAGAGCCGTTTCGCCGTTGAAGGAGATCGCAAGTATATTCAGGAGAAACTCCGATCTGCCCTCTGGCTGATTCGCAGTATCCATCAGCGCCAAAGGACGATTTATAAGGTGACGAAGAGCATCGTAAAATTCCAAAGGGACTTTTTGGATCAAGGGATCCAGTTTCTAAAGCCCCTCGTCCTCCGCGATGTGGCCGAGGATATTCAGATGCACGAATCGACCATCAGCCGAGTCACCCACAACAAATACGTCCATACTCCCCAAGGAATTTATGAATTGAAATTCTTCTTCAATGCAGGGATCGCCTCTTCGCAAGGGGAAACGATGGCCTCGGAGAGCGTCAAGAATCTTCTACGGGAGATCATCGCCAAGGAGGACCCAAGAAAGCCTTACAGTGATGAGAAACTCGTTCAGATTCTGAAGGGAATGGATATCCAGATTGCCCGGAGGACGGTCTCGAAATATCGGGAGTTGATGAAGATCCTCTCCTCCAATGAGCGTAGGAAGATCTCGTAAATGCTCATTGCAAAATGAGCATTGTAAAATTAGCAGTTATCATTTTTTTTATTGTTAACTTTTCATTGTTAAATTTGCATTTTGCAATAATCTTCGCAAGCCAGAAGGAGTTGATCGATGCAGATTGCGGTGACGTTCCGACATATGGAAGCGGATGAGGGGGTCAAGGGATATGTGAAGGGAAAGGTGCAGAGGTTGCAAAAATATATTGAGAATCCGAGAGAGGTCCATGTGGTTCTGTCCGCTGAGAAATTTCGGCATACCGCAGAAATCACCATCGTCGCGGATGGGGTGGCCCTCAATAGCCAAGGGAGGGACAGCGATCTCTATGCGGCCATCGATCAGATGGTGGAAAAGATGGAGCGTCAAGTTCGCGAACGACGGGAGAAGGTGAGACGGAAAAGGACGAATGCTTCTCTTCCGAAAACGGACCTCCAAAGCGGTGAAAGCCCTTTCGCAGGCAAAGAGGAGATCGATCTTTCTTCCCTCATTCAGAGAAGACGCACCCTCGCCAAACCCATGTCCCTCGAGGAGGCGGTGGCCCAATTGCAGCTTTCAAAGCGAGATTTTTTAATTTTTATCAATTCGGATTCAGGGCAGATGAATGCACTCTATCGCCGCAAAGATGGACGTTACGAATGGGTAGAGCCCCGTCCAAAGTAGGGAAAGAGCGAAAGAGGGAAGAATGAAAATCTTAGACTATCTGCGGGAGGAGTGGGTGGTCCCAGATCTGAAGGGGACCGATAAGCGGTCCGTTCTGGAGGAGTTGTCTGCCGTTTTGGTGAAGCCATGTCAGGCGTCCTCTTCGGAAGAATTGCTCCAGGTGCTCCTCGACAGGGAAAAACTGGGGTCGACGGGAATCGGAGAGGGGATCGCCATTCCTCATGGCCGGCTGAAAAGATTGAATGATTTCTTTATCTCGTTTGGTCGTTCGATGAAGGGCGTGGATTTTGATTCGATTGACCACTCTCCGAGCAAGCTTTTCTTTTTGGTGATGGCCCCGGAGAATTCGGCGGTGGACAACCTAAAACTTCTGGGTCGGATTGTCACGCTGTTGAAGGATGCTTCCTTCAAGAAACGATTGATGGGGGCTTCCTCCCGGAAGGAGCTTTTCGATATCATCGCCGAAGAGGATGAAAAATATTAACTGAATTTAGGGATTGCGGGATTGCGAATTAAATTCCAGAATTCCTCAATTCCTGAATTGGATCATCGATTCATTTATGAGCAGCCTTTTGGTTCAAGAATTTGAGCAAGATAAGGAGCACCATTTAGGTCTGACCCTGATGGCCGGAAGGAATGGGCTAAGAAAGAAGATCACCCACCCACAGATTCAAAAAATGGGATTGGCCTTGACTGGGTTTGTCCAATTCGTTGATCCCCAGCGCCTTCAAATCATCGGCAATACCGAAATGACTTACCTCCGGACTCTTGCCGCCGATTTACAAGAGAAAGTGATCCATCAGATCTGTGGACTGGAGCTGTCCTGTCTGGTCATTACCCGCAGCTTGGAGGTTCCCCAGCTTCTTCTTGAGGAAACGGATGAGAAGGGGATTCCCCTCTTTCGGACGAACCTCCACACCACCGAATTTATTGAGCGGGTGACGAAATTCTTGGAGGAGAAGCTGGCCTCCACCTGCAGCATCCACGGTGTGCTCATCGATGTCTTCGGGGTTGGGATCCTCATCCTGGGCAAAAGTGGGATCGGGAAGAGTGAGTGTGCATTGGATCTGATTCTTCGGGGACATCGATTGGTAGCGGACGATATGGTCTACATCCAGAAGCGATCTCCCTCTGGCTTAATTGGAAGTGGTTTTGAGGTCATTCAACACCATATGGAGATTCGGGGGCTCGGAATCATCAATATCCGGAGCCTTTTCGGTGTGGAGGCCATTCGTGAACGGAAGAAGATCGAGTTGGTTTTGGAACTGATGGAATGGGATACCCACCGGGAGTACGACCGCTTGGGCTTTGAGGGGGAGAAGTACCCGATCCTGGGGGTCGAGCTTCCGATGTTGAGAATCCCCGTGACGCCCGCCCGGAATTTGACGACCATCATTGAAGTGGCTGCCCGCAATTACCTCCTTAAAGTGATGGGATACGATTCGGCGTTGGAGTTTGAGAAAAAACTCCTTCGCAAGATGGAAGAGAGTGGGGGGGGCAAACTTGAGGTCGAGGGCGAGGTGGAGTGAAGAACATCCGGGTGATTCTCATCAGCGGTCTTTCTGGATCCGGGAAAACGACCGCCATTAAGGCCTTAGAGGATATTGGTTTCTACTGCGTGGACAACCTCCCCATTCTTCTCCTACCGAAATTCATCGAACTCTGTGAGCAGTCAGGTGGGAAGATCTCCAAAGTGGCAGTAGTGGAGGATATCCGGGGAACCGAATCATACCCAGCCCATCGGCAGAAAGAGGATGGTCAGGGGGGGAGGATTTTTTAGAGGACTCGCGAAGAATCATTCAAGATCTCCAGAGGGAGCGGTATTCGATTGAGATCCTCTTTCTGGAGTCCTCTGACCCCGTTCTCATGAGGCGTTTCAGTGAAACGCGTCGCCAACATCCCTTAGCGGTAGGAGGATCCATCGGTGAAGGGATCCGTTTGGAGAGGGAGCGGCTTCAAGGGATCAGGGATATGGCAAATCAGGTGATCGACACGTCCCATTTTAATGTCCATCAACTGAAGGAGAGAATCCAGCGGTATGCCCAGGAAGGATCGAGTTCAGGTCAGATGACCGTGACGCTCCTTTCGTTCGGATACAGTTTTGGGATCCCTTATGAGGCTGACCTTTTGATGGATGTTCGGTTTTTACCCAATCCTTACTTTGTCGAGGAACTGAAACGATTGAAAGGGGATGATCCCCAGGTGGCACAATATGTCCTCCAGTGGGAGGAGGCAAAGGAGTTCTTGCGGCGGGTCCAGGAGTTCATTCGGTTTCTACTCCCCCTTTATGAAAGGGAGAGGAAAACCCATTTGACCATCGCCGTGGGATGCACGGGTGGAAGGCATCGGTCCATCGTGATCGTCAATCGATTAGCAGAAATGCTACGGGAAGAACTGACGGAGAGGGATGTATTTCTTTCTGTCCGACACCGCGATGCGGAGAAGGGATGATGGGAGAGATGGTGGGTGTTGTAGTGGTGACACATTGCCGCCTGGCCGAGGAGTTGATCGCAGCCGCCCAGCTGGTGGTGGGAGAAGACCTGAAGCAGTTTCAACCCGTTTCGATCGATCCGAAAGAAGGATCGGAGGAAATCAGGGAGAAGATCATCAGTGCTATCCGAAAGGTGGACGTAGGGCAGGGGGTCCTCATCTTGACCGATATGTATGGGGGAACTCCTTCCAATATCAGCCTCTCCTTCCTTGAGGAGAGGAAGATCGAAGTGATCACCGGGGTGAACCTTCCGATGCTGCTGAAATTGGCGACTTACCAGAACGACATGGATCTCGAGGCACTGGCGATTTTCATCACCGATTATGGGCAGAGAAATATCAACCTGGCCAGTGAGGTGCTCAAAAAAAGGGTCGACAAGAAGAAGAGTTGAGAGACGGAGACCGGCGAAAAGAGTTGAGATGGAAATTCAGACCTTCACCATTCGGAATCGATTGGGGCTTCATGCTCGAGCGGCCGCACTCTTGGTCAAGACGGCGAATCGCTTCGTTTCGGAGGTGACCATCGAGAAGGATGGCCTGGAGGTCAACGGGAAGTCTATCATGGGTATCCTGATGCTGGCTGCCTCCAAAGGGACGAGGATCACGCTGAAGGTGGATGGAAAGGATTCAGCCCAAGCCATCCAAACCCTGAGCAAATTGATTGAAAATAAATTTGATGAGGAGTAACGATGGCGGTTCGGCAGCAGATCAATAAGTTCATTCAAGGCATCGGGGCCTCCCCAGGGATCGTCATCGGGAAAGCCTATTTGATCGAGCGATCCAAAGTTCGTCTTCCAGAGAAAGGGATAAACCCGGGACAAGTGGAAGAAGAGGTGAAGCGGTTCCTGAAGGCGATTCAGGACTCAAGGGACCAGTTGATGGAGATTAAGGAGAAGATCCTGAGATCCAGAAGTGAGTCGCCATTCTTTCATCCTCGATGTTCACTTGATGATCTTGAATGACGAGATGCTGTTGCAAGATACGGTGGATACGATTCGGAAGAAAAAGGTGAACGCGGAATGGGCGCTCGATCTGACGCTGGAGAAGTTGGACACCGCCTTCAAGGCCATCGAAGATGAATATCTGAGGGAACGGCGCAGCGATCTCCATTATGTGTCGGCGCGGATTTTTCGAAACCTCTTAGGAAAGAAACATGACGATATTACCAAGATCAAAGGGAAAGTGATTGTCGTCGCCCACGACCTCTCGCCTGCAGATACCCTCCAGATGAACCTGAATCATGTGGCGGGGTTCGTCACCGATATCGGTGGAAAAGTCTCACACACCGCCATCCTCTCCCGATCCTTAGGGATCTCGGCTGTGGTGGGGCTCGAGGTGGCGACCTCTCTCATTAACGGAGGGGACCTCTTGATCATCGATGGGGAAACCGGAGAGATGGTCATCAATCCCACGGAAGAAATCTCCGGGTCCTTCCTCGAGCGGAAGCGGCGGGTCAAATCCATGGAGCGAGAGGTTCTTAAATATGCCTCTCTGCCCGCAGAGACCCGCGACGGAGTTCGCGTCCAACTACAGGCCAATATTGAGATGGTGGAAGAGATCTCTTCTGCGAAGGCGCACGGGGCAGAAGGAATCGGACTTTACCGGACTGAAATCCTCTATCTCAATCGGAAGGATTTGCCTACCGAAGAGGAGCTTTTTGAAGCCTATCGACGGCTGGCTGAAAGCATCTCCCCTGCTTCCGCAACGATTCGCACGTTAGACATCGGGGGGGACAAGCTTCTTTCTAATTATTCGAAGAATAACGAGATGAACCCGGCGATGGGCTTGAGGGCCATTCGCTTCAGCCTAAAGGAGACCGATATTTTCAAGGTCCAGTTGAGAGGAATTTTGCGAGCCAGCGCCTACGGAAAACTGAGAATCCTTTTCCCCATGATTTCAGGAATTGAGGAGATCCGACAGGCGAGGACCATTTTGGAGGAGGTGAAGCGGAGTCTGGCGAAAGCCAGGATCCCCTTTGATCCACGGATCAAGATCGGGGCGATGATCGAAATCCCCTCTGCCTCGGACATTGCAGACATTTTAGCGAGAGAGGTGGATTTCTTCAGCATCGGGACGAACGACCTGATCCAGTATACCTTGGCCGTCGATCGGATCAATGAGCACGTCTCCTATCTGTATGAGCCGCTTCATCCGGCCGTTCTGAGAATCATCCGATGGGTTGTCCAGTCGGCGCATCAAGCTGGAATTCCAGCGGCCATTTGTGGGGAGATGGCGGCAGAACCTGTTTATGCTATCGTCCTGTTGGGTTTGGGCTTGGAGGAATTCAGCATGAACCCTGTCTCCATCCCGAAAGTGAAAAAGGTGCTAAGAATGGCGAGGTTTGAGGAGACCCAAACCTTGGTAGAGAAGCTGTTCCAGTTTTCAACGGCCTCAGAGATCGAATGTTATGTCCGAAACTGGATGGCCGAACGATTTCCTGGAGATTTTATCCATTGCTATACCGAGGAATTGAAAACATAAACCTATCATCCATTCCCTCTTGTCCGTCTGCCTGCCAGCAGGCGGCAGGCAGGAGAGAGGGTGGAGATGAGGGGAGAGAAGGAGGAGATGTTCCATGGCAATGACAGACTTTTTGTTCACTTCTGAATCGGTCACCGAAGGACATCCGGATAAGGTGGCCGATCAGATTTCCGATGCCATTTTGGATGCGATCATTGCTCAGGATCCAAATGGCAGGGTGGCCTGTGAGACCATGGTCACCACAGGGATGGCCATCATCGCAGGTGAAATCACCACTTCCTGTTATGTCCACATGCCGACGGTCGTCCGGGAGACCATCAAAGAGATTGGATACAACGACTCCGCCATGGGGTTCGATTGGGAGACCTGCGCAGTGGTCACTTCCATCGATGAGCAATCCGCTGACATCAAGCAAGGAGTGGATGAGAGGGAAGATCATGAACAGGGGGCCGGGGATCAGGGTTTAATGTTTGGCTATGCCTGTGACGAGACACCCGAGTTGATGCCCATGCCCATCATCTATGCCCATCGGCTGACCCGGCGGTTGGCCGATGTTCGGAAGCAGAAAATCCTCGATTTTTTGAGACCGGATGGGAAATCTCAGGTTACGATCCAATATATCAATGGGAAACCGGTCCGTGTGGACTCGGTGGTGATCGCTGCCCAGCATTCGGATAAAGTGATGTATGAGAGGTTGAGAGAGGGGATCATCGAGGAGGTCATCTATAAAATCATTCCTCCAGACTTGAGAGATAAGAACACAAAGTATTATGTCAATACGACGGGCCGCTTCGTGGTCGGAGGGCCGAAGGCTGACTGTGGTCTGACAGGAAGAAAGATCATCGTTGATACCTACGGAGGTGTTGGCAGTCATGGAGGGGGTTGTTTTTCCGGGAAAGACCCCTCTAAAATGGATCGCAGCGCTTCTTACATGGCGAGGCATATCGCCAAGAATGTCGTCGCGGCGGGCCTTGCAGAAAAATGTGAGGTTCAGATGGCGTATAGCATTGGGGTGGCGCAACCGGTTTCACTGATGATCGATACCTCGAGAACTTCCAAGATTCCCCCAGATCAGATAGCAAAGATCATCCGAGAACACTTCGACCTGAGACCCAGGGCGATCATCCATTATCTCGATCTGCTTAGACCCATTTATAAAAAGACTGCCTGCTACGGCCACTTTGGTCGAAATGAACGTGAGTTGACCTGGGAGAGCACACATCGAGCTGAGGAACTGAGGAAGGCAGGAGGGCTCTAAGTGCGGATGGCGGAATGCCGAATGCGGAATCTTTTTTACTAAGCCAACTCCGCAATCCCTGCCCGCCGCACAAGTGCTTTGGCAGGCGGGCGAAATCCGCATTCCGCAATCTCAAACAATTGGGGAGTAAAGATGGATTACGATATTAAGGATATTTCATTAGCAGAGAAGGGTCACCTTCGGATGGAGTGGGCAGAGATGGCCATGCCCGTATCGAAATTGATCCGGAGCCGTTTCGAGGAGGAGAAGCCTCTGAAGGGAGTTCGTCTTTCGGCTTGCTTACATGTGACCACCGAAACCGCTGTGTTGATGAGGACCCTCCTGGCAGGAGGGGCCCAGCTGACCCTTTGTGCCTCTAACCCTTTGAGCACTCAGGATGATGTAGCGGCCTATCTGGTCAAGGAGCTAAACCTTCCCGTCTTCGCCATCAAAGGAGAGGATGGTGAAACCTATTATTCACATATTCAGAGGGCCTTAGCCTTCCTTCCCAATCTCACAATGGACGATGGAGCGGACCTCGTTTCTTCATTCCACTTCATCGCCTTAGAAAAATGGGAAGAACTCTCTCCTTCCATTCGAAATTGGGCGAAAAGCCTTCCTCAGCAGAAGAGGGCGGAGATGATCAGAGGGTTAATCGGTGGGACAGAGGAGACGACAACCGGCGTCATCCGACTCCGTTCGATGGAAAGGACTGGGGTACTGCAATTTCCTATCCTTGCCGTCAATGATGCGGAGACAAAACACTTTTTTGACAATCGCTACGGAACAGGTCAATCCACGATCGATGGGATCATCCGGGCCACGAACCGATTGATGGCAGGGGCGACCTTTGTCGTCTCGGGGTATGGATGGTGTGGGAAGGGCCTTTCCATGCGAGCCAAGGGAATGGGGGCCAATGTGATCGTCACAGAGGTGAGCCCACTGAGGGCGCTGGAGGCTGTGATGGACGGATATCGAGTGATGCCCGTTGATCAGGCGGCCGAAGTGGGGGATATTTTCTGCACGGTCTCCGGGAATGTCAATGTGATCCGGAAGGAGCATTTTTTAAAGATGAAGGATGGAGCCATTGTCGCCAATTCGGGCCACTTTAACGTGGAACTCGATTTGGAGGGTCTCCGTGAGATGACTCTCTCCCGAAGGGAAATCCGCGACTATGTGGAGGAGTTTCATCTCAATAATGGCCGAAGGATCTATCTCCTCGGTGAGGGGAGGTTGGTCAATCTGGCTTCTGCGGAAGGTCATCCTTCCAGCGTGATGGATATGAGTTTTGCGAATCAGGCCCTCGCCGCCGAATATTTGGTGAAACATCACTACACCATGGAGAGAAGGGTCTATCCGGTCCCCCTTGAGATTGATCAGGGGATTGCTCGGATGAAACTTCAGTCGATGGGAATCCAAATAGACCACCTCACGAAGGAACAGGAACGCTATTTAGCCTCATGGGAGCAGGGAACGTGAAGGTCCAAGACCCCATCAGTGCTCTATGGAATAGGAACCTGCCATTATCGTAGATAAGTCACAAACCATTTGTGCGTTCCTTTTGTCTTTTTAGCTTTAAACTTGCTTCACGGGGCCACGGATTCTCAAGCGTTGCGCTTCATGATGACGACCATGGCGGCTCTCATGGCGGCTCTGCCGATTGCTTTCGGTTTTGGAGCTGGAGCGGAATCCCGTCGTCCCCTGGGACTTGCTGTGGCGGGAGGTCTTTTGTTTTCACAGCTTATCACCCTCTATATCACTCCTGTTGTTTATATTTACCTGGAGTCTTTCAAGGAAAGAATCAGCAATCTGTTTCATAAATAGGGTTGCCCTGGCTGATAGAAGAGAAGCGATAGGAACTGTTTGATCCCGGTTGGTTCTGGAAAGGTCTTATTGAATTAACAAAATACAGAGATCATAGCTAAGGAGATTTTGAATTTGAGATTTGAGACGAAAGTTGTAAAATTTGATTAAGGCAGAATCGAATGGTCCCCCGCAAAAAGACACGTGAGATTTGGATCGGCCCCACTAAAATAGGAGGAGATGCGCCCATTTCCGTCCAGTCGATGACGAAGACCGATACACGGGATATCCGAAGAACGGCCCTCCAGATTCATCGTCTCGAAGAGGTGGGCTGTGAAATCGTTCGAGTGGCTGTGGTCGATGAAGAAGCAGCCCGTGCAATCGCTGCAATAAAGAAGAGAATTAGGATTCCTCTTATTGCGGACATTCACTTCAACTACCGATTGGCTCTGGAAGCGCTGGAGTCAGGGGCAGATGGACTTCGAATTAATCCTGGGAATATCGGAGGGAGAGATCGCCTCCGGGCCATTGTGACCGAGGCGAAGGATCGTTCTGTCCCGATCCGCATCGGGGTGAACGCTGGTTCGTTGGAGAAGGATCTCTCGAAGCGTTTCGGAGGGGCAACCCCAGAAGCAATGGTGTCGAGCGCCCTTCGGACGATTGAATGGATGGAAGACGTTGGGTTTCCTCAGATCAAAGTTTCTTTGAAGGCATCCGATGTGATAAGAACCGTTGAAGCCTACCGCCTTTTTTCACAAAGAGCCGATTATCCGGTCCACCTTGGGATTACAGAGGCGGGAAGAGGTTCGGGGGCCATTGTCAAGTCTTCCATCGGCATCGGGCTCCTGCTTCATGAGGGGATCGGAGATACTCTCCGGGTTTCCTTAACCGGAGATCCTACTGAGGAGATACGGGTGGGCTATGATATATTAAGATCGCTGAAGATTCGGAAGCGGGGCGTCGAGGTCATTTCGTGTCCGACCTGCGGCCGCTGTGAGATCAACCTGGCTCCTCTCGTTGAAAAAGTTGAAAAGGCCACCCAAAGGATTGCCAATCCCCTCACCATCGCCATTATGGGATGCGTTGTGAATGGCCCGGGTGAGGCGAAAGAAGCGGATGTGGGTATTGCTGGAGGAAAGGGGATGGGTCTTCTTTTCAGGAAAGGAAGGGTGGTTAAGAAGGTGAAAGAGAAAGATTTTGCCAAGGTTCTGCTGGCTGAAGTGGACAAGATGGCCAAAGATAGTAAGTACCAAATCACAAATGAATTCCAATGAACAAAATTTAAAATTCCAAACCAAAATGGCAAGGTTGCTCTGGTCATTTGAAATTGGTCCCGCCTTGGCGGGATTGGAATTTACTTAGGATTTGGGATTTGGGGTTTGGGATTTTCGTTCTCCAACGGAGAACGAAGTTTCTTCCAAACATAATAGATTCGATGAAGCACAGTGAAGTGGGTGAGGATGGCCATGACCCACAGGACCCATTCCATGCAGCCAAGGAGAGCCCCTGCAGAAAGCAGTATGATTCGTTCCGCCCTCTCCATGAAGCCAATGTTGCAAGGAACATTTGAAGCTTCTGCCCTCGCCCTGACATAGGGGATCAGGGCGGTTCCAATGCTCACAAAAGAAGTAAGGATGACCAGACCGGGATATCCTTTCCTTAAGTAAGAGATAAGGAGAGCCAGAAGAAGGAAGAGATCCGAATATCGATCTAAGACAGAATCTAAGAAACCACCGAAGGCCGTGACCTTTCCCAAGTTTCTGGCTACCACACCATCGAAGAGGTCAAAGAGTCCGGAGAGGATGATTGCCAATCCTGCCATCCCCCAGGATTCTTTGAGAATAAGGAAGGAGGCAAGGAGGGTTGCAAAAAATCCCATCAAAGTGAAGAAATTTGGATTGCCCCGTTCTCCAAAAATTCTTTTGAGGACGTGGTTGATATAGGGATCGAGTCGATGTCCGATTTTGTTACCGATCATCTTTCAGCACCCCCCTTCCTATCCTCTCCCCGCAAGTGCCTGCCTGCGGTAGACAGGGGGTAGGAATAAGGTGGGGGAGAAGTTTTGTAAAAGAAAATAACATTTCTATTGGAAAAGTCAATCAGAAGGGTTCAAGAGAGACCCATTTAGAAAAAAACGATTAGGGGTTAGGGTTTGGGGATGAGCAAACCCCAAACCCCTAAAACCTAATCCCAGTTTTGGGAAGAAATGGGCACGGCCACAAAAGAAGACTTGAAAACCATTCTAAATCGGATCGACGGCAAAGGATACAAGGCCTACGAGGATATCGAGGGAAGTTTTGATTATGGGACATTCATTCTCCATATCGACCATGTCCAAGAAGACCCCTTTGCGGCTCCATCTCGATTGAGAGTTCATGTTGCCCTTCCGAAGACAGGTTTCCCAAACTCTCTTTGCGAGCCTCGTGTCAGGAGGATTGCCTTCGAGGACTTCATCGCCAGGCAGTTTGAATCCGTCCAGCAAAAGGGGACGAAAGGGCGTCGAGGGACTGGAAAAGGCGGTCTCATCGGTATCGACTGCGGAAACCAGGAAATCTTAGAACGCAGTGCAGTGTCGATTGATGGGCAGGTGACAGAGGCCCGATTTACCGTGGGTCTCCCGGCCGATGGAAGAAGAATCCTGGGCAAGGAGGCCATGGTGATTTTCTTTGAAGAGATCCCTCAGATTGTCGAACAGTCCCTGACCTACCAATATTATGACCCCCAAGAGGCCAAGATGCATGTGGAGGTTGCTGAGGATCAGGAAGCAATCCGGGGACAGTTAGAAGAGAAGGGATTAGCGGCCTTTATCGGCGATATGTCCGTCCTCCCGAGAAGGAGTGGAGTGGATGATCGTCCACTCACACAGAATGTCGTACCATTTTATTACCCTTCGGAGCTGGAAGTGGAAATGGTCCTTCCAAATCTCGGCCGGATCAAGGGGATGGGGATTCCAGAAGGGGTGACGTTGATCGTAGGAGGTGGCTTTCACGGGAAGACCACGCTGCTTAACGCCATCGAACGGGGCGTCTATCCACACATCCCGGGGGATGGGAGAGAGTATGTGGTGAGCCTCCCCTCGGCTGTCAAGATTCGTGCGGAGGATGGGCGCAGTATTGAGAAGGTGGATATCAGCCCCTTTATCAATCACCTTCCCCAGGGAAAGGATACGGTAAGGTTTTCAACTGAGAATGCCAGTGGCTCGACCTCCCAGGCAGCCAATATCATCGAAGCACTTGAAATGGGTGCAAGATTACTTCTCATCGATGAGGACACCTCGGCAACAAATTTTATGGTGAGGGATGAACGCATGCAGGAATTGGTGGTGAAAGAGAAAGAGCCCATCACCCCCTTTGTGGACAAGGTGAAACAGCTTTACAGGGATTTGGGCGTCTCCACGGTTCTCGTCATGGGTGGGTCGGGCGACTATTTTGACATCGCCGATACGGTCATCATGATGGACAATTATCTACCCCGATTTGTCACGACGAGGGCGAAGGAGATTGCTCTAAAGCATGCAAGCAAACGTATCGATGAGGGGGGACCCAGTTTTGGTAAAATCACTGCCCGCCGACCTCTTGCGAAGAGTTTCGACGCGAGCCGTGGAAGGAGGGATGTGAAGATTGATGCAAAGGGCGTGCGGACAATCCTTTATGGTTCCACGGCGATCGACCTTTCCGATATGGAACACTTGGTTGATCCCAGCCAGACTCGCTGCATTGGTTTTGTGATCCATTACTACAATGAACACTATTTGGAAAAAACCGACAATCTCAGGGAGGGCCTGATCAAGGTGATGGAAGACATCCAAGAAAAAGGTTTTGATATTCTCCTTCCCTATCAGGTCGGAAATTTAGCTATGCCCCGTATCCACGAGGTTGCGGGGGCCATCAACCGAATGAGAACCTTGAAGATAAAATAAGCTTAAAGTTCAAGGCTCAAAGCTCAAAGATTTTGTTTTTAACCTTCAGCTTTCAGCTTTGAGCTATGAATATTAATTTGAAAGGAGCTTTCTTATATGGCATCCAATGTGGTTTCGACGACTGAGTTCAAAACCCTGAAGTTGAAGGGAAGGGGAAAAGTAAGGGACATCTATGATCTCGGAGATCGACTCCTGATCGTTGCCACCGATCGGATTTCAGCCTTTGATGTGGTGATGCCCAATCCGATCCCGGATAAAGGGAGGGTGCTCACCCAACTCTCTAAGTTCTGGTTCGACCTGACAAAAGAGATCGTCCCAAATCATCTCATCTCTGCAGAGGTGAAGGATTACCCTGAAGCATGTCGATCCTATCAGGAGAGGTTGAGGGGTCGGTCCATGTTGGTGGTGAAAACGGATGTCCTTCCCATCGAGTGCGTGGTCAGAGGTTATCTCTCGGGTTCTGGATGGGAGGAATATAAGAAGACGGGTGAGGTCTGTAGCATTGGTCTTCCAAAGGGATTGGTGGAGTCGTCGAAATTGGAAGAACCCATCTTCACCCCTGCCACCAAAGCAGAGATCGGCCTCCACGATGAAAACATTACCTTTGAGAAAGTGGAAAAGATGGTAGGGAAAGATCTCGCCCAGAGATTAAGATCCCTTTCCTCAGCGATCTATAAGAGGGCGCGGGACTTTGCAGAGGGCAGGGGAATCATCATCGCAGATACAAAAATGGAGTTTGGGATCAAGGACGGAGAGCTTCTTCTGATCGACGAGCTTCTCACCCCGGACTCCTCCAGGTTTTGGCCAAAAGATGATTATCGACCCGGTGGTTCTCAAAAGAGTTTTGATAAACAGTTCCTAAGGGATTACCTTCTTTCCATCAAGTGGGATAAGAACCCTCCCGCTCCCCAATTGCCAGAAGAGATTATTCAGAAGACGCGAGAAAAATATTTGGAGGCTTATGAGAGGCTGGCAGGAAGACCTCTCACCCCCGCTCTCGCCCCTGTGGGGAGAGGTAAGGGAGAGGCGGGTTGAAATCAAATAATGTTGGATGGTTTGATGGTTAGAATGTTTTCAGGAATGGACTTTTTATATCTGTTAGAATATAATTAACATACTTATAGGTGATAAACTTCCCCTTTTGCTGTCCCTCCATGCCTTTATTGGGGAATGACGACTTCTACCCGTTTCAATGGTAGAAGTTTTTCATTTTATAGAAGGAGGTAATCCATCACTTGTTAATCTTGTTATTTGTTTTTGCCGTTGTAGTCTTAGTGCTCTTCTTTGCTTTCACCAATGGCTTCCATGATGCTGCAAATGTGGTGGCAAGCATTGTTATGACCAGGGCGATTTCTCCAAGGAGGGCCCTTCTGATTGCTGCTGTCTGTGAATTGATCGCTCCATTCTTTTTGGGGACAGCTGTAGCGAAGGTGATCGGCAAAGATATTATTGATGCTTCTGCCTTTGACCCCAAGGCGCTCAATGTGACTGCCGCCTTTATCATTTCCGCCCTCACAGGGGCGATTCTTTGGAACCTCATCACGTGGGCATTGGGTATTCCCTCCAGCTCTTCTCATGCGCTGGTGGGAGGCATGGTGGGTGCTGTTCTTGTGGCCTATGGGCCGGATAAAGTTTTATGGAAAGGTTTTCTCTATGTTGTGATCTCACTCATTGTCTCTCCTGTGTTGGGTTTGATTTTTGGCTTCCTCATCCTCAGGCTCGTCTTTTATCTCTGCAGAAGCGTTACCCCTAAAGTGAACTACTTTTTTAATCGGATGCAGATCCCTTCTTCTATTGCCCTTGCCCTCAGCCACGGTGCCAATGATGTCCAAAAATCGATTGGACTTCTCACAATGTCTCTTGTCATTCTTGGACGTTTTCACACCTTTCATATTCCTCTGTGGGTGATTTTTAGCTGCGGCATGGCGACCGCTCTGGGGACAGTGAGTGGAGGGTGGCGAATTATCAAAACGGTAGGTTCGGGAATCTACCGATTGAGGTCGGTTCATGCCTTCTGCACCCAAACTGCTTCAGCAGTGGTCATCCTTGGTGCTTCGATCGCAGGGGGGCCGGTATCAACGACTCATGTCGTATCATCCAGCATTATGGGAGTCGGGGCTGGTGACAGAGTCACAGGAGTGAGGTGGGGGATGGCGAGGAACATCATCTTGGCGTGGTTTATCACCCTTCCGGTCTCAGGGGCGTTCGCTGGATTGAGTTTCTTTCTGATCAGATCGATCCTTCCTCGTATTTAGATTTTGAGGATTACCGGCAATCATCTGCACCATCGCATGAAAATGACCCCTCAGTGATTTTAGAAAGAAAGAGGGTTATCCATAACACCTGCTCATCCTCACCTGGAATAAGGATGAATATCTGCTAATTGCCAGGTGAAAGTGGGATCGAACTTTGCTCATATTTGAAGTCGCTGGACGTGATTCGACGAGGGGAAAGCTTAGCTTAGAGGGTGAATCAAAGAAGGAAACGATTCGAAAATAACTCTACGGCGTTGTCAGTGTATAGGTAATGGTAACCTGGTACTCTGCTCTCTGGTAATTCCAGCTATTGTTCAAATAATAGCGAAATACGCCTTCTCTTACTCCACTGCCTTTCCAAGATCCTGCCGTCTGAACAGTGGACTTGCTTAAAGTCCCGCTCATGAACCCTTGTCCGGAGGCCTGCCATATTACATTTTGAACTGGGATCGTGTCAGACACCGATGCCAGGTCTCCCTCTGCGATAATATTTAAATTCACAGGACTTGTGCTTCCGGTCCTTACCTTAACAATCACTTTGATATCGTTCTGGATGGCTGGGATCTGTTTGGTCTCATCCGGATCCATACTCGGGAAGGTAATCGTATTGGCATCCACGATGACTTTGGCCACTTTTTCGATCTTTGCTCTTATGACCATAGATTTTGTGTCTGTCGCAGCGGTCGATATTCCAGACGCAACGATCCACATTGAAACCATTAGTGCGAATGTGCTGAGGCTTCTCCTGCCTTTCATCTCCATCTCGGTTCGCACTCCATCGCTACTTCTAACGCCAAAAAACAAAAGGCCGAACGTACCGCAGGTTCATCCTTCGGCAGCTCGGCCATCTTTTTCCCTTAAAAAGACCCGCCGCTTTCCGCCCCCTCCCTCACGAAGGGTTTGGCTTTATCGGGAGAATTGCATCAGTCTTTTAGAGATTCCACTTATTGATATCAGAAATATATTCTTTGTCAATATGTAAAATGAGATTGTGAAAATTATCTTTTTCGTCAACCGCTGTGATCAAATGGGAGCCTTGGGCGAAGTGTCAATTGGTGAAAAGCGTTGTAAAATCTTATAAAACTTTCCTTTACCAGGAAGCTAACTTATTATGAATGGTCTTGCTCATTTCCACCTGTACTATTGTATTGTGGACCGAAAATGTAAAATTAAAGTTACAAGGAAGGAGTCTTTGGGTGGAATGAGCCGTTCAGTTTGTTCCAGGAACCCGACCCGCAGGAGTCAAGTAGCCAGCTTACTTGAATATGGGATCGCGTTTCTCGCGATATGCACGGCGCGCTTCAAAGTGGTCCTCCGAGGTCTGCGCGATTTCCTGTAATTCGAAATATTTCTTCAGGAATCCGTCGTAGTCTAATTGAAAACTCAAATGACACAGTGTTTTTGATTTGACCGTAGCAACCGAGCAGACGCGAAGATATTGCTGCACCATTTGTTCCAGCCGCTCTTCAAATTCCCCAAGCGGAACGATGTAATCAATTAGACCCATGCCGTATGCCTCCTTGGCGCTGATGTTTTCTCCGGATAGAATCAAGCGTTTAGCCCGGCCAAGACCCACGTAGTGAGCGAGCCGATAGGTGGCCAGACCCGGGATGAGACTCTCTTTGATTGCAGGCAAGCCCAGGATCGCGTTGTCCGCCGCCACCCGCACATCACACGCGATTGCCAGCTGCAACCCGCCGCCCAGGCAGTACCCTTTAATGCCTGCAATGACGATTTTTTCCATCGTCTCAAAGACCCGCAGCGCGCGCTCCCAGCGATGGTGATATACCATTTCGATTTGATCGCTTGATAATTGCTTCAGGTCGATCCCCGTACAGAATGACCGGCCAGTGCCGGTAATGACAACAACGCGCACACCTTTTTCTTTCGCAATCGCGTCCGCTATCATGTTGATATCCAGGGTGGCTTCATTGCTCATCGCGTTGAGTAAGTCCGGGCGATTGAAGGCGATACGGGCCACCTTGCCTTCTATTTCCCAACCCATTGTTTCTAATTGCGGCATACTTTGGACCTCCTCGAAACAGTATGAGGGGAGAATCCGTTCTTCAGGTTCTCCTCGTTAGAAGGTATTTTATGAAAGTTAGGTAGGCCTTGCAAGAGGGGAGGAATCATTCGACAACACCGGAGGCATCTTTCCGCCTGATGACCTCGATGCCAAACGTCCTGCCTTTAATTATCAATTGACATTATTCAGGCTTCGCCAGAGTGCCCGGTAGTTCGCCGCGGGAAAGAGTCCGCACATCCTATCTTTTTCGCACCCAGGGAGACGAAATTCGGTCGTGAATTTAGTCGCAGTTTGACCCGTTTTTGAGGGGAGAAAAATTTATGTCTTTCCGGTTTGTCTCGGGCTTTCCGCTGTCTTTTCTTCTGGCGGTTTGATCGCGCGGAAACTACGGTACAATAACAGATCGTAGATGATTTTAATGCCCCCAGAGAGGAAAAAGGGAACACTCAGCAAAGCCGCACTACCAAGCAATGGCCCGGCGATGATGGGTGATAAGGATGCGCCGGTTGTCCGGGCAATCCCGGTAATGCCGGCAGCGGCTGATCGCTCGTCCGGGCTGACGACAGCCATCGTGTAGGATTGGCGTGTCGGCACGTCCATTTGAGAGATGCTGAAACGCATCAAGAGGACAGCGATCGCCATGGGGAGGTTTGGCATGAGGGGTACCAATATCAACAAGATGTTCGAGGGGATGTGTGTGAATACCATCGTTTTGATTAACCCGATCTTGGATGCCACCCACGCGGCTGTCAGGGCCGAGATGCCGGCAAGGATATTCGCCCCGAAGAAGATGCTTCCGAGTAGCCCTGGCTCAACATTGTAACGAACGTGAAACCAGTAAGCCAAAATGCTTTGTAAAACGAAACCGCCTGCAAAGGCATCAATCGAGAAAAGTGCAGACAGCTTGAACACAACACCTCGCGACCGGTGGAGACCGACGAAGCGGGTCTTGAGCCTTTGGGAAGGGTCAGGCATTTGCGAAACCTCTACTGCCGATGAAAGTTGGGTGAATAAAAGGCCCAGCATCAGCCCAATGGCGGCATAGCCAATCACAACTGCGCGGTAGCCAACCAGTGGCCTCATTCCGAGGCCCTGAAAGGCTTGCACCAATGAGCCGCCTGCCAGAGAACCCAAGGCAGTGGCAAATGAGCCAACCAAGTTATACCACGCAAAGACCTGCGTGCGCCTTTCGTTCGGAAGGATCTCCGACAGCGCTGCTTGCTCGATCGACAAGAACGGGCCGACTTCATAGCCGCTTGGACTGATCACACCGATGGTGGCTGCAATCAAAAGGAGGATGAAGTCGCGAGTTAATGCAAATAAAATCCCTGCGAAGACCATGAGGCCGGCGCCCACGATGAGCATTCGCTGCCTGCCGATTCGATCAGCAGCCGTCGTGATCCAGAGCGAGATGATCGTATCTCCGATCAGCGTCAGGGTGAGAAGGGCGCCGATCTGCACTTCGCTCAGCCCGACTTGGGCCAGGTAGAGGACGAGCACAACGGAGAGGAATCCGTACGCGAACAGACGGGCGATACGTGTGGTGAACAGGAGTCGGCCGTCTGATGTCAGCATACGCAGGCTTTGAAATTCGGGTAATTTCAAAAACATCGGAATTCAGATCACACTGACTAAAGTAAACCCCGTTAGAAATTCCAGCGGGGCACTCGCCGCGCAGGCGCTGGCGCAGCGGGTTAACCCCCCCCGGAATTATTCTAAGATCTAACCCCGTTGCAGAGCAATGGGGCATTATTTCTAACGGGGTCAATCTAATATCTCCTCGGAGGCCTGAGGACATGGCTGCATAACATCTGAAAAGGTGTGAAAAAACAGCCTTAAGTCACCAGGTTGGGCAGGGATATTGGGCGGATTTCCGGGAAGCCGCCATCAGGCGGGAATCTTCCCAAAGTTTTACAGCGGTACATTTTTTATGTCCGGCAGCAGCCATCCAAAGCTTTTACAGAATCGATGAGTTACGGCGTTTCGTCGCCCATATCTTTTCAAATGATCCGCAATTGTAAAACTTTGAAGATATCCTTGCCCAATCTGCTCCCGGATATTTTCACAGCTTCTGAGAATGGATGATGGTTCAGAAGGTTAACCACCCCAGGGCATTTTGGAATAAATCTCGGAGAGTTTATCACGATACTCACGGAAAAATCGTTCGTGTTCCTTCTCCCAACGAGAAAGCATTTTGAGTGCATCCTTCGCCTTTCCCTTGGTTTGATTTGACATCTTCTCGTAGAACTCACTGAGATCCTTCTCAATCAGCCAGGCCGTGTTAAAAATGGTGACGTCCGGCACCATGGAGCCCTCAATACATTGTTGAAGGAACTCCGATCTGGCTCGTTCATCAAAATAATTTGTCGGCTTTAATTCTGTCTCTTTCTGGCTGGGCAGTTCGATCGGACTTCCCTGTTTCAGTTCGTTTATAATTTTTCCGATAAAAAGGATGTGCTTCTCTTCTTCTTGGATCAATCGTTTAAACGCACTCACGGCTGCTCCCATCCCCATCCTCTGAAGCGAGGTTTGGAAGAAACTTTTACCCGTTTCCTCTTGGTTCAAGGCATACTCGAAAATCTTGATCAAGCGTTCGTCCTTCGACGTGGCTGCCTCCTGTTCCATCCCCCCGCCCCCTTTTTCAACATATTTTAGCTTACTTCTTCCGAGACCAAAAATCAATCTTTCCTTTTCTGGACCTTTTCTTCGTCCCACCTATCGCTTATTTGTTTTGCCTGCCGGCAGGGAGGTCATGCCTCACTCTACCGTGGGAATTTGCCGAGCGCAGGTTGACAGAGGAGAAAATACGGAGTATCATTCTTAAAAGAATAGACATGGAAGAGATCATCTACTTCGAAAAACCGAATCTTCATAAACCGTGTTTGATCATCGGATTTGAAGGATGGCCAAACGCGGCAGAGGTATCCTCTTCGGCCCTCCAGCAGTTGGTGGAAAATTTAGACGCAAAAAAATTTGCTTCCATGTTGATGGAGAATTTTTATCAAACTTCTTCCCTGCGGCCAGTGGGAGTCATCAAAGAGGGAAGGTTGGTGGAATTGAAATTTCCGGGCAATCATTTTTACTATGCAAAGGATCTTGTTCCCAATGATCTCATTCTCTTCAGCGGGATCGAACCCCATCTTCGATGGAATATCTTTGTTGACCAGCTTCTCGATCTGGCGGAGAGGTTTGATGTTTCCCAGATCTTTACCATCGGCGGCACTTACGATTATATGCCGCATACCCTTCCTCCGATGGTGAGCGCCCTATTCAATCATGAGGATTTGAAAGAGAAGGTGATCCGGGCCGGGCTGGGACTGACCGAATACACGGGCCCCATCAGCATCCATACCCTCATCTTAGAGGCAGCGAAGAAGAGGGGCTTGAGGGTAATAGTTTAGTCCCTATCTTTCCTGCCGGCCATTGAGACATCAACTTGAATTATTATACAGCGCAGCTTGAGCCGTTGCCGTATCTGCAGTGAAGAGGGTCTGCAGGAATTCCCTTGGATGAACGCCCTGTCTTCTGGCGGTTTGCACCAGACTGGGAAGGATGCTGTGGGTTTTCAGTCCGCTTTCCGATCTCGTTCCGAAGCAGATCTTGCGGAAGATCACCAGAGGTCTAAGAGACTGTTCTGCGTGATTGTTGGTGGGTGGTACGCCGGGGCGCCGGAGGAAGGTAAAGAGAAATTTCTGCTCGGGTCCTACGAGATAGGCCCGGAGGGTCTCGGCGGGTTTGAAACGAAGCCTCTGTTTGCTGATCTTGTTGAGTTCCTTGAGGAAGCGTTTTTCTATCTTGGGCGCTGTTTTCCAGGGGATATCGCCGGATGTGAGCTTCTGCCCCGCGTCGCAGAGTCGTGAGCATAGATCCATGAGGCGATCGCAGAAGGGGCCCGTAGCAGTGTCCTTCTGGGTCTGGGGCAGGAGCGCATGTTCCCCGCTGATTTCCTTGGCCCTTGTGAGGATATGGGCGATACAGATCTGCCAGTCCACTCCGATACCGTTATAGGCCGCATAGCGGTCGCGCACCAGGGTACCGCCAAAGTTTTCTCCGAAGATGGTTTTTGCCACCTCTGCAGAGCGATGCCGGTCGATATGAAAGAAGGCGAGGTTTTCATTGCCTGCGAACCATACAAAATGCCCCACGCCGTCACTGCGCCATGAGGTTTCATCGGCATGGACCACGTCGGAGGCCCTGATCTTGTCTTGCAAATCCTCATAGATCGGCCTTCCCCGTGCCGCCGCTTTGCGATCGAACAGAAGGGCTGAGGCAGGAACAAAGTTCAGGCCGAAGAGCTCCCGGAACAACTCCGCTGTTTTTCTATAGGGGATTCCTATCCGATAGCGTAAGTACAGCGCCACGGATTTTGCGACTGGCCCGATGGGGGTGTTCAAAAGCTCGTCCTCGCCTGCCTGAACCACCGGATGATGGCACCGTGTGCAAAACGCCTGCCCATGCAGATAGCGGGTAACCGTGGTCCGAGGCCGGATGAGGATATCCTCCTGAAAGTGCTCCGTCCTTTCCTCCATCGGCCTCAACTCGTCCGATTGGCAATGGGGGCAGATCGTGGGAGCGGGCACGTGGACGGTCCGGTCAATATGGTCCGGCTTGGGCCGCACCCATCCCGGATGTCCCAGCGGCGCCCCGCGTTTCTTCTTTTTCCCTTCGTTGCGCGATGAGGCCCCCTCTCCCCCAGTCTCCGCGTGTTTCTTCTTATTCGGCCTAAATTGCCGTTGATGCAATGCTTGAAGCTTCGCCTTCAGTTCCGCATTCTCCCGTTCCAGAACGCGTATCCGCTCATCCCTGATTTTTAAGTCGCCATCAAAGCCATCGATGATCCGCAGATGTTCCTGGTACACATCGGCGGCCCGTCGGTACTCCCCCAGGACCCACCGGGTGGATAATCCGCCCAGATAGGGGCAGCTGTGCCTGTATAAGCATTCAAAATCATGAGGCGGATAGGGGTAGCGCGGCACGCCTAGCTGTTCTCCAGGTTCAGGATCTCCCAGTTGACTTTCGAGAGCGCTTGGATCAATGTCCAGAGTCTGTTGTACCGCCTGCCCATCTCCAAAGCCTTCGGGACAATGTCCTTTCGGACATAGAGCGTTACGGTCTTTCCCTCCACCTTCGTCGTCAGGCTATGGCCGGTCATGGAAGGGGACTTTGCGACCGTCCCGATAAGAAAACTATCCAGCATGGACGCAATGTCCTCCCTCAGCCGGGCCTGGCGCTTCTTCAGGATGTCTGTTCGGCTCATTTAAATCCCCTCCTTATATGAGTATTTATACTCATATTATTAAATCACAAAAAAGCCCACAAGTCAACAAAATTGTGGGCGCGTGATTAAAAAAGTTCCAAAAGGACTAAACTATTACGCTTGAGGGCGATGAGTCTTTGGGGCCATGCTCCACAATATCTGCAGACGAGAAATTTAAAGGTCGTTCACGCAGTCCTCAAAAGCCTGATCGGCTTGATGGAGATGAAGGTCGATTTCTCTGAACTGGAAAGGGCTGGCGATTATTTTGATCAGCAGGTCAACCATTTGGTCGAGCGTGATCCAAAACTCCAGGAGGTCATCAGTAAATTGGAGGAGGCCTACAGGCAGTCAGGAAGGGTTTCTAACGTTTCAGGAAAAGAAGAGGAGTCGAAAGAGGAGAAGGTAGTCTATATTCAGGCCTTTCTCAAGAAACAGGAGGATGAGGAGAAAAAAGAGAACTGACCAACGGGACGAGTTCTCCAAGAGTGTTTAGTATCCGTCGGGGCTTTCCCTGCGAAAGCTCCATTTTTGAATGGAACCCCGTGGGAAGAGCATAGACATCAACACCTGCCTGTTTGCCTGTGTCGATATCGGTGAGAGTATCTCCCACGAAAACGACGTCCTCAGGAGGGAGGTCCATCTCCTTTAAGGCCGCGTGGATCATATCCGGAAAAGGTTTGTTTCGGGGAACATCTCCGGCACCGATCATGGATTTGAAGCAGCCGGATACCCCCAGATGCCTCAGGGCCCCTCTTGAAAAGCGACCGAATTTGTTGGAAGCCACCCCTAACAGAATCCCCCGGGAGTGGAGAGCTTCCAGAACTCCCCTTGCCCCGTCTAAAAAGTGGGTTTTATCGAGATAGACCTCCTCATACTTCCTCCTCATGATGGGGACACCTTTCAGAACCTCTTCAGGAGAGAAAAACTGAGCGAGCGTCGTCTCTAAATCTGGCTTGAGATATTTCCTCAGATTTTCGAAAGGAAAGATCTCCTTCCCAAGTTGTTGGAAGGCCTCTTTCAATCCCAAATAGATCGCCTCGTAGGACGCGATCAATGTCCCGTCCAAATCGAAGATAATTCCATGGATCCGCTTCTGCAGGTCGCCGAGGACCTCCTGAAAGTTCCGAAAGAAATGGCAGGCGATATTCTGCTCGATGCAATGCGCGTAGAGGGAATCCTTTGCGAAGACGAAATCCGCCTCGCGAGCCCCACACCGATCGGAGAGGCCATTGCCGACAAAAAGGATTGAATCGTATTCTTCCCGGTGGATCTGGACGAGCCTCTTTTTACAGGTTCCACAAAGCCCGCACTCTTCGTTGGAGTAAGGAAAAGAGATCTCCATTCCATCCTCTTTCAGGAAATGAGTGGAGTTTGCATAAAACGGGATCTCGGAGAGATGGTGAATTTCCAAAACCGTCTTGATATAAAAATCGAGGCCGTCACTGACGATTTTGACATCGATGCCCTTCCGACGGCAGTGCTGATAGAAGGAGGTGAAATGTCGATCGATGCTTGAATGCTGCTGAATAAAACGGAGGAGAGCCTCTTCAGACCCTTTGAGGATTTTTGCGATCCGGGAGTAGGCTTCTTTCGACCCGATCTTTCCTTCGCAGAAATCCCGATCGATCGCCTCCCAATCTCCCGAGGAAAAGCGATTGACCAGGACGTAGCCCATATCCCGGATGCTGATCGTTCCATCGAAGTCGCAGAGGATCAATCTTCTCATTGCAATTGGTGCGGAAGTAGCATTGGCAATAAAAATGTGGTTTATAATAAATTCAATTTCCAAATCCCAAGCACCAAATCCCAAATAATCTCAAATTTCCAATCACCAATGTTCAAATAAGATAAGTTTTGGCGTTCCCGTTTTGAATTTAGAATTTTGGACATTGGAATTTATTTGGAGCTTGGAATTTGGAACTTGGGTATTATTCGGTCCATTAATCATCCCAGCTCATCTGTTTCTTTTTCGTGACAGGGAGCTTGAACTTTTCTTTTAGTCGCCTGGCGACGAGGTCTGGGACCAACCCCTCCACTGCTCCCCCAAGGCTGGCCACCTCCTTGATGGTCCTGGAGGAGACGAAGAAATAGTCCTTGCTGGTCATCATGAAGAGGGTGTCAAGACGCGTATTGAGGCTCCGATTCATTGAGGCCATGTGAAATTCATACTCGAAGTCGGAGGTGGCACGAAGACCCCTCAGAATCACAATGGCATTGGTGTTGGCCACATAGTTGACAAGGAGCCCTTTGAAACTATCCACGATGACATTGGGTGTGTCTTTGAAGAGACTCTTCACCATTTCGAGGCGTTCTTCAATCGTGAAGAGGGCCTTCTTTTCTGCATTGTTAGCGATGGCCACAATCACATTGTCGAAGATCTCGAGAGCCCTTTCAATGATGTCGATATGACCATAAGTGATGGGATCAAAGGAACCCGGATAGATCGCTACTTTCTTCATCTCGTTATCCTTTCCTTTTATTTGAGCCATGGGGTCACACTTGCTCGATGCCTGCTTGAGCCTGCCTGTCAGTGGACAGGCGAGGGGTTAAAAAAGAGATGACCGTGTCTCCCATTGCTCGCTCACGAATGAGATTCCATCCATCGATTGCTTTGGGGAGAGGTTCGCGGCGGTTACGTTCGATCACAAGGATTGAACCGTCATGGTGAATTCGATGGGATTGCAGTTTCAACAAAGTTCTCTCGATCAATCCTTTCACATAAGGAGGATCCATCAGGATGAGGTCGAAGAGCTCTCCTCTTTGGTTAAGAATCCCGATCGCTCGGTTGACGTCCTTGGGAAGGATTTCAGATTGTCCTGCCATACCACATTGGAGGAGATTCTTTTGAATGAGTCGCAAGGCCTGCCTGCTTTTTTCCACAAAGAGAACCTTTCCCGCGCCGCGGCTGAGGGCTTCGATTCCCAGGTTGCCCGTGCCAGCGAAGAGATCCAGGACAGACTTCCCTTCCACTTCCCCTCCGAGGATGTTGAAGATCGATTCCTTCACCCGGTCAGAGGTGGGGCGGAGGGCCTGACCCTTCGGTGTCACTAACCTCCTCCCTTTTGATGTTCCGCTGATGATACGCATCTGATTAAACTCCAATAACCAAATCCCAAATTTCAAATAAATTCCAATTGCCAATTTCCAAATAACCAGAACGCTTTTGTTTGAAATTTCGAATTTGGTCGATTGGAATTTATTTGGTGCTTGTCATTTAGCGTTTATCCAGAATTCTTCAATTCCTTAATTCCTCAATCGCTCAATTCTTCTTTTCATATTTTCCTGATGAGTTCCTTGCCAATAGATCTTCCGGCACTGCGGGCATTGGAGAAATTCTTTCTGCTGGTAAAAGATAAAATCGGGAACCTTCCCTTCCACCTCTTCCCGTGGAATTTCATCGAGGGGGGCATTGCAGAGGAGACACCTGGAGAAGAGATTCTCTTCATCCAGTGAGATGCACCGCTTTTGAATAAGCTCCCTGAGTTGTGAAAGAGGTTTGTCCTCCGTCACCCAGAGGATACGATCCTCTGATCTTTTTGGAATGAGTTTAGTGTTTCGGGTCAAAATCACTCGGCCCTCCTGGCGGGCCAATTGAGTCAATTGATGAGCATCTTCCCCTCGGTAGTAAATCGTATCGTAACCCAACATCCTCAATCCCTTAGCCAGCTTCCCCAACATGCGATCAACAATAAACTTCATCACCCCTCACCCTCCCCTCTCCCCATCGGGGGAGAGGGATGGGGTGAGGGGTAAGAGCTACAGATATTTTCCAATGATCGGTTCTAAATCCTTCTTCGCCTTTTGAGAAATATACTTTTTGCCCGTGACGAATGCATATTTTAAAGCCGTGGAGCAAAGACATTCCCTCTTTTCGGGGAGCTGTTTCACGGCATGCCGAATGGCACTTTTCGCCGTTTTTGTGCTCTCGGCAAGAATTCTCAGGATCTCCCTGACCGAAACCTCCCCTGCTTCTTCATACCAACAGTCATAATCGGTCACGAAGGCGATCGTGGCGTAACAAATTTCAGCCTCCCGAGCGAGTTTCGCCTCGGGTAGGTTGGTCATTCCAACGATATCCACACCCCAACTCCGATAAAGCCTCGATTCGGCCCTCGTTGAAAATTGCGGCCCTTCAATACAGAGATAGGTTCCGTCCTTTTGCGCGGTGGCACCCACTTCCTTCCCCGCTTGGAAAAGGATTTGGCTCAGTACTGGGCAAACCGGATCGGCGAAACTGATATGGCCGACGATTCCATCGCTGAAGAAGGTGTTCGGCCGGCCTTTTGTCTGGTCAATGAATTGGTTCGGAATTACCATATCGCCTGGGTAGATGGATTCCTTCATGGACCCCACTGCACTGACACCGATGATCCATTGGACGCCCAGCATTTTCATCCCATAGATATTTGCCCTGAAATTAAGGGAAGAGGGTTGGATACGGTGTCCCTTTCCATGTCGCGGCAAAAAAGCGACCTTCACCCCTTCAAGGCGACCGATGATGAAGGAATCCGATGGGTCTCCGAAAGGGGTCTTTAGAGAAATTGTCTGCACCTCCTCAAGACCTTCCATCTCGTAGAGACCCGATCCACCGATCACCCCCACGATCTTTTCAGTCATTATCAACCTCCTTTATTAATTTGAAATTTATGTTAACCCTGTTATTATAAAAAATCAATGCCGGAGAAGCTATAAAGACCTCTTTCGAATCATCATTAAATCCACTAAAAAATTGATGTTGCAATAAGGAGAATTTTGGTGTAGACATTTTTATTAACGGACCATCGCCTTATCTCTTATGAAAAAGAACTTTAAAAAAATCCTATCGATAGAAGACCCTGTTAAAAGAAGGGCGATGTTCATCGCCATATTCTCAAAAGAGGTAGTCGGAAGAGGCGGGAAGCCCCCTATTGTTGTTGGAGGAGAGGCGGTGGAATTATACACCCAAGGTAGCTATACAACCGGGGATATCGATATAAAGGCTCCGCTGGAAGTTACGAAATCGGTTTTGAAAGAATGGGGATTCAACAAGAAGGGAAGAACATGGTTCAATAAAGATTTGGATATATATATCGACTGGCTGGGTGCCTCCTTAGATGAAGGAGAAGAAGCAGAAAAAAGAATCGTAACCCTAAAGGTTGCCAAGGGCCTCGAGATTAAAGTTATTTCGATCGAAGACTTGATTATTGACAGGCTCAACGCAGCCAAATGGTGGGGTGATGTGGATAGTCTGATGTGGGCAAGGGTCCTCCTCGGTGTCAGAAGGAGGTTTGGCAAAGAAATAGAACTGAACTACTTGAAGCAAAGGGCACGGGAAGAGGGTGTGACTGATTTTTTATCTAAAGCACTGAGGTAATCAAGTCCCTAAAGGCATGGCACCATGAAGAAGATTTTCACTTATGACCAATTAAAGGAGATAGCTAAAGAGACAAAGGCAGAACTTTTTGATAAGGGTGGGTTTAATCCGGGTCTAATGAAAACCAGAAAGAAACCGAGGACATCAGAAGAAATTGATATACTTTACGAAAGGGCGATGAAGAGGGCAAAAAGATATAAACCGTATTATGATGAAAATAATAAACTGGTACTCCCCTACTTTGATTTACTGAACCATTGACACAAAAGAATCATCAGTTCCCGATTGCTTCCAAAGAATAAATTTCTCTTGACTTCTTCGCAGAATGTTTAGTACAATCTTCCCAAAACAGAGGAACCGTTTAATAACCTTTAACCCAGGAGAGGCGTATGGGTTAAAAATTTGAACCCCGTTTCTAAAATGGAAACGGGGTTTTTTATTCTCTTAAGCCTTTCTTTCTTCCCTTGTGGGAGAAGGATGGGAGCGGATCGCCGCACGCGAACCGGGAGGGAGGATTAAGCCATGAGTAGGAAGGCTTATTTGCTTTTATCCTTGATTGTAGTTTCGTCTTTGATTCTATTTGCTACCGCAGGGAGAGCTCAAGAATATACCCTGACCGTATCAAAGGCAGGATCAGGCAGTGGCACAATAACAAGTTCACCCGCGGGGATCAACTGTGGTTCTGACTGTTCGGAGCCATATAACCAAGGGACGAAAGTTACTCTTAAAGTAAAAGCAGATCCTGGTTCGACCTTTAAGGGCTGGAGTGGGGGATGTACAGGGACAAGTTCGAGTTGTAAGTTAACCATGAATTCCGATCAGACAGTCACTGCAACCTTTGGATTGCCCGACCTTCGTGGTGAGTGGTCAAGTTTTTCCGTTAAGTCAAGTCCAGCGGGCTATGAGGTTTCGGGCAATCTAACGGTCTATGCGGATAACGCAAAGGCAAACAATGTGAAGGCAAATGTTTATCTCTCTAATGATGCTACATATGATTCCAATGACATTCTTTTAGGTTCGGTAACGATTGGGACGATTAATGCGGGGGCTTCGAAATCCAAGGCCTTTAAGTACAAGGGATCAAATAATCCGTCAGGGAAATGTCTCATTGCAGTGATTGATCCCGACAACACGGTTAAGGAGTCGAATGAGAATAATAATACCGTAGCAAAGTGCCCTCCCGTAGCCAATGCAGGATCTGACCAGACCGTCTCTGTGACCCAGGCCGTGACCCTCGATGGCAGCGCATCGAGCGACATCGATGGGGATCCATTGACGTATCAGTGGAAGTTCGTCTCAAGACCGGGGGGCAGTACTGCAGCCCTTTCGAGCCAGACGGCGGTCAATCCCTCATTCACTGCCGATAAAGCAGGGACATACACCGTCCAGCTCATCGTTAATGACGGTACATTCGATAGCGCTCCTGACACAGTCAATATCGTGGCTCAGCCCCAGGTGTGGAGTCTTGAAGTCGGTCCTGAGGGCGGGACCCTCATCTTTGGCAACGGAGTGAAGTTGGAGATTCCTCCGGGTGCTGTTTCGGAAACGACGACTATTTCAATCAGTGACCTGGTGGCAGACGAGATCACCGAGATGCTGTCAGATCCATCAATGACCTCTACACATACAAAGCGTTTTCTCGGCGGCTTCTCGGCAAAGCCAGAAGGATTGGTCTTCGCGGTGCCGATTCACGCCTGGGTGCCGATTTCACCACTCGACCTTTATGAGACCCCGGTACAGATCGAATTGCTCATGAGCGAGCAGAGATACCGGTACGCCTCGTCACAGCTTGAGTATTCCGGTGACGAGGCGATGATAAAGATAGAGATCAGCCATTTTTCTGACGAGGCGTTTGCTGGACTCACCGGAGCACAGATAGATGCCTTGTGCAGGGCCTGTGGGGAATCCTTTCTCAAGGGTTGTGAGGAACTTGATCCTCTTCAGTCTGCGTGCTGTCTTATCTACCCGGATGACCGTGCTAAGTGCCCTATAGCGGCAAATTGTGAATGCTGTCGGGAAAAGAGGATCGAGGTTGAATCGATCGGTGTCGATTTCGCCCTCAAAAGTTCCGTTGAGTGTCAGGTGTTGGGATCCGATATTAAAGTGACATTTCTTGATTGCGAAGGTTCACCCACGGAAAAAGATTCCATGAGCGAGACGTCCTGCAAAGACCTGGAGTTGGAAATCAAGGTCGAACCGGCAGAGACGACTCTATGTCCTTGTGAAGAAAAGCAGTTCAAGGCTACCGTAACCGGAAAAAAGGGGGCGTCACTATTTTCCACGACGTTTCGATAGACCCTATCTGGACGAGCGATCATCCAGAGATAGTGGAAATTGATCAGAGTGGCAAGATCATAGGGAAGGCAACCAGTTCGGCACCGGTCACCATCCATGCAAAGGTAAGCGCGAGCTCTTCTGTCAAGGAGGGGACCGCACAGGTGACAGTGAACTGGGGGCACTGCTCATTAGAGGTAACCCCATCGAATTCATCAATGCAAGTTGGTGATACCTTGCCACTGACAGCGACGGCCAAAGACGCAAAAGGAAATGTGATTGGCAGTTCCCTTAGCGGTTTACCTGTAAGCTGGTCGAGCAGCAACACCGCAGTCGCGTCAGTGGATCAGACTGGACTGGTCATCGCCAAGGGCCAAGGGACAGCCACGATTACTGCTACGATTGAGGGAGTGAGCGGGACGGCGAACGTCACTGTAACCAATAGATGGAAAATAGAATATTTCAGATTTAAAGTCATTACAGACCCTCCCGAGAACGTGCTGTTTGGACTTGGCCAGAAAGTTTATGCGATGGTAACGGGATTAGATCCCTCAGGTAACGAAATTACTTCCGGTTTCCATATTAACTGGCGGTTTAGTAACGGGGCATGCAGGTACCTCGGCGGAGATTCACCAGATCCACCTTGCGCGACATTTGATGGCAACGGCGGATTTACAACTATAACAACCCTGGGGCGATACGATTATTGTGCTTACGTATGCGTCAGTCCTGTCGTAACTGATGACACGGGAGGTGCGTTAACCTGCCTTTGCACTATCTCACTTGAGTGTTGGACTAATCCTACTCATAATGTTCTTTATGATTATTTGCCGCTGGGGGCTTGGTGCCAGTTTATTCGAGAGGTGCGGGCAGAATGCACAGAAGAGTGTTGGTGTTATGCCTCGAAGTGGAACGGAAGATGGACATATATGACCTATGATTGTGGCTACCCTTGCTGCCCCTACTAAAATACAAAATAAAAAATGTAGAAAATGGGACGGTTTTATCTAAAGCGAACTCCACAAGAAGGGGAGCTCAAGAAGAGGGGAGCTAAGGGGTCAGCCCTTGACACAGGACAATTTGATTTAGAGATTGAAAAGGAAGAAAAGGGGACGGTTCTATTTTTGTGAATTAAGGGAAAAGGATTGATAGACACGAGCATGTCATGGTACCTAAGGAACTGCAGGTTTTATCAGCTTTCCGATTCAAGGCATTGACCCCAGAATGAATCAACCGGCAACCAATGAAGTGGTGATTTCAACATGGTGGGAGTCGTATTAATAGCGATACATTGTAAAAGGGAAAAGGAGGGCAGCCCCTTTCCCTCATTAAGGGGTAAGAAATGGTGAGAGAAAAATTAATCTTCAATTTTTTGACGATTCTTATTTCAGTAGGAGTCCTTCTCTTCTCTGTAGATCGTTCAAATTCGAATGACATCACTGAGATCAACGCCTTTCTCCAGTCTCAGGGAGCCAGGTGGGTTGCGAAAGAGACTCCTTTTTCCAATATTCCATTAGAAGAGTTAAGACGCCGCTGCGGTGGTGCCATAGAGGAGGAAGAACCGCCCAGTTTGCCTGTAGATCAATCCTTCTACACTCCTGTTGCGTTACCTTCTTCATTTGACTGGACTCAGAACGGTGGTAATTATGTCACATCGGTCAAGACGCAATGGTGTGGTGGTTGTTGGGCTTTCGCTTCCGTTGCCGCTCTCGAATCCAAGATCTTGATCACATTCGATACACCCAATATTGACCTCGACTTATCAGAACAAATGGTATTGTCCTGTTCACGGAGAGCTAATGCATGCGGGAGTGGAGCGAGCGCCAGTTTAGCCCTTGATTTTTTAAAAAACACTGGGACGACTTTGGAGAGTTGCTACCCCCTCGCCGAAAGCGATGGGCCTTGGCCTTGTGAAAAGGGTTGTGAGAATCGGCGAGATCTTACATTCCGGGTTAAAGAGTGGAGTTCTGTTGTGAGTGGCCCGTCCGCGGATCTTCTTGCTATAAAAAACGCCATTTACACATATGGCCCAGTCGTAGCACTTATGAACTTTTGCGAGGATTTCGCTTTTTACGGTGGCGGAGTCTACAAACATATAGAGGGTGATTGTCTCACCAGCCATTATGTTTTGGTGGTGGGTTGGAGCGATGAGAAGGGTGCATTCAGGTGCAAAAACAGTTGGTCCGACGGGTGGGGCGAATCAGGATTCTTCTGGATCGACTACGAGGAGCTCTATGGTCGAACAGGAACCGAAGTATACTTCGGGTATAAAGTATACGCTATTAAAGATGTCCAATCTTCTGGCCCAATTGATCTTGAAATAACCTCCCTGACTGCCCCAGGAGTGGGAAAGATCGGCGGCAAAATCAATGTCTCGGCAACGGTCTCCAATAAAGGTTATATGAGCGCGCCCCCTTCCCGTCTGGGTTTCTATCTATCAACAGATTCCAAAATTACCAGCGACGATACGATATTCTCATATTGTAGCGTACCTCATCTCGGGACTGGAGAGAAGTTTATCTGCGATGGGGAGGTGCCTGTTCCCTCGGTTTCGCCAGGTAAATATTACTTGGGTGCCATTGCCGATGATCTAAATTCGATTGAAGAGGATGATGAAAATGATAACGTCCGAGTGGCTGGTAAAATCGGGATAAGTGGCCGGCCTGATCTTACAGGAAGGTGGGTGTCTTTGGAGCGAAGCTGTCAGAAAGATAAATGCAAGATTTTGGGGACATTGAGTGTTTCCAATCTGGGAGATGATACAGCCCTCTCTTCCTCTGTGGGCTTCTATCTTTCAGACAATGGTTTTTATAATGAAAGTGATGTGCTCTTGACGAAGGCGACAACAGGGAGCTTGAAGGCTGGCAAGAGCAAAGATATAAAATTTAGCTATAGCTTCCCTTCAACATTAAAATTGACAGGTAAGTATCTGATAGCGGTTCTTGATGTTGACAATAGAGTTGCTGAGAAGAATAAGGCAAATAACGAGATAGTTTACGCTGTACCTTAAAACGACAATGGTGGTACTATTTTCTCGACAAAAAGATGTCCGTGCAAGAACCAGAAAGGGGGGGTGATTCATGAGTAAAAAGAAATATTTGTTTTACTTAATTCTTTTCTCCACGCTCATGATATGGGTTAACGGAGTGCGTGCAGAACAATATACGCTGACCGTATTAAAGGCAGGATCAGGCACCGGCACAGTCACAAGCTCGCCTGCGGGGATCAACTGCGGTTCTGACTGTTCAGAACCATATAACCAAGGGGCGAAGATTACTCTGAAAGTAAAAGCAGATCCTGGTTCGACCTTTAAGGGCTGGAGTGGGGGATGTACAGGGACAAGTTCGAGTTGTAAGTTAACCATGACCTCCGATCAGACAGTCACTGCGACATTCGCATTGCCTGACCTTCGCGGTGAGTGGTCAGATCTTTCCATTAAGGAAAGTTCAGCGGGTTACGAGGCTTCGGCCAAGCTAACGGTATATGCGGATGACGCAAAGGCAAACAATGTGAAGGCAAATGTTTATCTCTCTGATGACGAAGCATATGATTCGAGTGACATTCTTTTAGGTCCGGTAACTATTGGGACCATTAATGCGGGAGCTTCGAAATCTAAGACCTATAAGTACAAGGGATCAAATAATCCGTCCGGAAAATGTCTCATTGCAGTGATTGATCCTGACAACACGGTTAAGGAGTCGAATGAGGATAATAATGTCGTTGTAAGCACCGTTATCGTTATTCCCATCTCAGATGCGAAGCGAATGGAAGTATTAGACTCCGTCACAGAAAAGATTGAATCACTCCCTGGAGAGAATTTGGAGGCTGAGATTCAGGAGGTGGTGAGTCTCTTACAGAGCTTTCCCGAAGTTGAGGAAGCGGGGGTTTCGGAGGATTCATCCATTTGGGCGAGGTTTACCGATCAGCGGCTTCTTATTATTCTTAACAATCGAGAACCTTCTGAAGAAACTGAGCCAACTTTTTTCCCACAGAGTATCCAGTCAGTTGAGACGGGGGCGGGGGTGCCTGGTCTTCCTGATTCTTCCAAGTTCCGCCTGCTCAATAGCCTCGGCACTTGTTTTAAAAACCCGAACAGTGAAATCGCTCAATGGCTTACGGCGAATGGTTACACTGCGCAAAGTAATGATGCAACCGTAGAGGGCTTAAAAAAGGTATCAGGTGATGGTGTCCTTTTCTTTGATGCCCATGGGGGCATGGGAAATCTGCGGGGTGGGGGTCCAGATGCCAAGCGCTATGCAATCTGGACTGCAACAGAGGTTAATGATGCCAATGAAAAAGCCCTGAAGGCCGACTTAGATGATGGCTCCCTTTGTTATGTAATGGCTTCTCATGACAGGTCTGGTGGGAAATGCACAAAGCCAAAACACTACGGCATTACGTATAAATTCGTTAAGAAATACATGAGTTTTGAGGATAATAGCTTTGTCTTCATCGATGCCTGTAGCAGTTTCACCTCTACTGCCCTCAAAGAGGCATTTTTTGAAAAAGGCGCATCAGTCTATGCGGGCTGGACGACTACGGTGATGAACCCTAACGCAACCTTTGCCGCCAAATTTGTTTTTGACAGGCTGTTGGGTGCGAATAAAGCCGATCCATTGGAGGATCCAAAGCAGCGTCCATTTGATTATGTTTCAATTTGGCAAGACATGGTTGCCCGTGGATACGATGACTCCGGAAAGGGTGGCAAGTTAATGTTTGAGCTCTATTCAAGTTATATGGACGGAGACTTCTTTGGATCGTTGGCACCCAGCATTGCATATATGTTTGTTAATGAAGCCGCGGGTGAATTGGTTATAAATGGTTTTTTTGGCCGGGAAGAAGGGAAGGTCACGGTGGGCGGCAACAGCGTTAATGTTAAACGGTGGGAGTATAATTGGATTACCTGTGATTTGCCACCGGAACTCGCAGGAGATGTATACGTAGAAGTAAACGGACATAAGAGCAATGTAGTTCCACTGACTGTGTGGAAGGGCCAGTTTCGTTACACAGAAAACAACTCCATTGACTGTTGTCTTGATTCCCATCAAGGTCAAACGCAGCGCATCCCTTATTCGATTAGCGTGATCTGTGATCTCAGTTTCCGTGATGATATCCACCTATACCGCGCCAAACCTCATGAAACGCCACACACCCCCTTCCAGCAATCATATGATTTACCGTTTGCTCGGGCGGCACGAGGTTCAAAATGTATTTATGAATTTAAGATTCTCGCCGACATGAGTCTTACCCCCCATTGCCATGAAATTTGCGACACCTGCTTACCCAATCGCGGTGCTTATGATTACGATGGTGTAATGGATTATTGTAGTTATCAAGGCCAAACAGCTAATACGGACGTAAAATTCTGCTTTGAAATAGGAAGCGCGGAGACTAATCACACCTTCCTCACTAATAGGGCCCATTTTTTTCTTCGTACTGGCTGGCTTATCGAAGACGATTGCGTGACCTGTCATGAGTACGGTCGGTGGGCCACTCCATGCTCAACTACTTACCATGACATCCCGATGGGCTTTCATCAGTCTTTTGACGTACCCAACCCGACGGTGGGCAATAATTTTGTCATACCAGCATTTAGTAAGCAGGAACAGACGCCCAGTTGGGTCAAGACATATGAATGGGACGAGATGATCCCGTCGCACGTACCTGATCCACACAACACACCGGCCAAGTTTAAATGAAATGATTTAATCCCCCTGCCCCTTTGCTAAGGGGGGAGAAAGGAGGTAAGAACGCAATAAATAATTTGTAGTGAAGGGCCTTGAACGATCTTTTCTGGAAAGAATGGCACGAAATCGACCCCTTTGGTGTGGAAAAGGGCTTTTAGTGGTTCAATATTTACGAGAATATAGAAGAAGGATCAAAATGACTTTTCGGCAATGAGGATAAAGTTCGAAACAACACTTCGTTTATAACTAAAGCGATTTATGGTACCTGAAAGCAAATTGCAGTCCCCTATTGACTGCCCAAAATGCATGAGGCAGAGGGTCCAAATGCCTCTTGAAGGGCTCTCCGTTGATTTCTGCCCCACATGTAAAGGCATTTGGTTCGACGGTGGAGAGTTGGAGCGTGCGGCAGGAGTGCCGGAGGGCCAGTCTGCCGCTATCTATGATCTTAGGCTACAACCTACACGCTACCGGTGTCCTCGTTGCTCACAGGAACTCTTTGAGCGCGAAATCATTTCGGACAGCAAGGCATCATTGTTCGTGGAGCAGTGCCGCACGTGCTCGGGTGTATTTCTTGACAAAGGCGAATACGTGGCTGCGAAAAGGGCTTACCGAGCTCACACAAAGAAGATAATTCCACCATCCAAAAAGCAATCCAGGGATTCTGCTGATTCAGTGGTCGTGGAGCCAGAATCTGAAGGTGCAATGCTATTTCAATATCTCACAGGCATGCCTCTTGAGATTGGCGGCTCACAGAAGTTGTTTTCGCCTGTAGTGACGGTAATTATTGCACTAAATATCCTTTTTCTTGCGTATGCATACTACAAAGGACTTGACGATACGATCTCCAGGTTTGGAATGGTGCCTACCTATGTCTTGGCTTACGGAAAGTATACAGCCATTATTACATCCATGTTCATGCATGGAGGGATTGCCCATTTATTGGCGAATATGTATTTTCTTTTCGTGGTTGGGGATAACATAGAAGACGACTTTGGGTCTATAGGATTTCTGGCCTTATATTTCGTTTGTGGGATTGCTGCAGATATTGGGCACATATATTCTAACGTTAATTCAAACATTCCATGTGTTGGCGCCAGCGGCGCCATTTCAGGTGTGATTGGTGCATACATTATCATGTATCCCACCAGAAAGTTCCTATGGCGTTTCTTCTATCTTGCCTGGAAACATTTCGAGATTGAGGTTCCAGCCTTCGTATACTTTGGGTTCTGGGTCTTACTGCAAATCTTTTTTGCAGCATTGCATGTACACGGGGTTGCATGGTGGGCGCACGTTGCGGGCTTTTCAATGGGCGCAGGCATAGCCCTTACCGGGCGTGTTCTTGGGTGGGTGACTCCTAGTAGGTGGGATTGAAATCGAGATTCGGTGCAAACAATCAATCCGACGTGATTACGACTTGCCGATTGACTTGGCGTCAAAATTGATCGAGGCCGTCGACGAGTATCAAGCAGCCTTCGAAAGAGCTATGCAATGGGCAGGAGAAAAATTGGTGTCAGGCATAATTAATTAACTATTGACATCACTGAGACCCAGTAGCGATGAGTGTGGGCATCGCAAAAGTTGAGGGGATTCTGGGGGCAGGCATAATCAATTAGTTTCTGTTTATAAAGTCTGGTAGTCCGTCATGCCGGACTTGATCCGGCATCCAGACATCGTCCAGACAAAAGTCGGGAACCATCTCAAAGACTGGGTCCCGGTTTTCACCGGGAACCCTGGATTCCGGCTTTCGCCGGAATGACACCTTTTTATAAACGCCATAGTTAATGGGCGGACACTAATTAACTATTCAAATTAAGGAGACACAGTAGCGATGAGGGTGGGCATCGTAAAAGTTGAGGGGAGAGCCGAATCAGATAAAGATTTCGAAGCAAAACTCCGGAGGTTGAAAGGAGTGAACACGTTGGGTCAGAGGGGAAAAATAAGAAATTAGTCATGCCTGCCCCCAAAACCCCTCTCTAACGATCTGCCTTTCCAGGTTTCGGAAGAGAGACCATCTCGATCCAATGGCACGTGATACTGATGGGTTACATCGACTAAAAGATTGATGTTGCAATAAGCAGAATTTTGATGTAGACATTTTTATTAAAGGGCCGTTGCTTTATCTCTTATGAAAAAGAACCTTAAAAAATTCCTATCGATAGAAGACCCTGTTAAAAGAAGGGCGATGTTCATCGCCATATTCTCAAAAGAGGTAGTCGGAAGAGGCGGGAAGCCCCCTATTGTTGTTGGAGGAGAGGCGGTGGAATTATACACCCAAGGTAGCTATACAACCGGGGATATCGATATAAAGGCTCCGCTGGAAGTTACGAAATCGGTTTTGAAAGAATGGGGATTCAACAAGAAGGGAAGAACATGGTTCAATAAAGATTTGGATATATATATCGACTGGCTGGGTGCCTCCTTAGATGAAGGAGAAGAAGCAGAAAAAAGAATCGTAACCCTAAAGGTTGCCAAGGGCCTCGAGATTAAAGTTATTTCGATCGAAGACTTGATTATTGACAGGCTCAACGCAGCCAAATGGTGGGGTGATGTGGATAGTCTGATGTGGGCAAGGGTCCTCCTGGGTGTCAGAAGGAGGTTTGGGAAGAAGTTAGAACTGAACTACTTGAAGCAAAGGGCACGGGAAGAGGGTGTGACTGATTTTTTATCTAAAGCACTGAGGTAATCAAGTCCCTAAAGGCATGGCAGCATGAAGAAGATTTTCACTTATGACCAATTAAAAGAGATAGCTAAAGAGACAAAGGCGGAACTTTTTAATATGGGCGAATTCGATCTGAGTCGAGGAAAAATTAGAAAGAAACCGAGGACATCAGTAGAACTTGATATACTTTACGGGAGGGCGATGGAGAGGGCAAAAAGATATAAACCATATTATGATGAAAATAATAGGCTAGTACTCCCCTACTTTGATTTGTGATCCATTGACATAAAAGGGATCATCAGTCCCCGATTACTTCCAACACCGGTAGGCGGGGGGGAGGCCAGTTCCCTTGAAGTTGGCCGCAGGCCGCTGAGATCTCGGCCCCCTTACTTTTGCGGAGGATGGCCGTTAGACCCCCTTGCATGAGTATCTCCTGAAATTGAACGATCTTCTCTTCAGAAGGTTTCTTGAAAGGTATTCCAGGGGCTTCGTTAAGAGGAATGAGATTGACCTTGGAAGGAATGCCTCTTAGTATCCGCAATAATCTCCTCGCATCTTGAAGAGAATCATTGACCCCTTCCACCAGAACATATTCAAAGGTGATCCGCGCTCTCCGCCGAAGGGGAAATTTTCTGCAAGCCTCCAAGACCTTTTTTAAGGGGTAACGACGATTGATTGGCATCAGATGACTTCGGGAATCTTCATCTGTGGCATTAAGGGAGATGGCGAGACGAAAGGAGATCTTCTCTTGCGCTAACCGCTCCAGTTCAGGGAGAAGGCCCACCGTAGAGAGAGTGATTCTTCTTGAAGAAAATTTGAAGGCATCAGGATTTGCCATCAGCCCAATGGCTTTCAGCGTATTTTCATAATTTGCCAGAGGTTCTCCCATTCCCATTAGAACGACATTGGTAATTGATTTTTCGTCTGTCAGCGTTTCTCTTACGGCCAGGATCTGATTGAGAATCTCTGAAGCTGCGAGATTTCTTTTGAATCCATTTCGTCCGGTGAGACAGAACCGACATCCTAAGGCACAGCCCGCCTGGGTCGAAACGCAGAGGGTCAGACGCTTCTTGTCAGGAATCAAGACGCTTTCGATCCGGTTTCCATCTTCAAGTTGGAATAGGAATTTCTTTGTGCCATCCTTGGCCTGCTCCACTTTCAGGGGATGAAGGTTTGAGATAAAGCTGATCTGGCTTAATTCACCCCTGAACCTTTTGGAGAGGTTGGTCATCTGATCGATCGAGTGAACACCCTTCTGATAGAGCCACCTGAGGATCTGGATGCATCGATATCGTTCTTTCCCAAAGGAGGAGATGAACTCCTCAAGTTCCGGATGGCTTAGATTCTTAAGGTCAACCTTTTGTAGAGAGCCGTTCAAAATTAAAAAGTCTCCAAAGCATTAAAGAAATACTTGATTTCGAAAGCTGCTGTTTCAGGTGCATCCGACCCATGAACGATATTTCTCTCGATATTGGCAGCAAACTGGCGTCTTAAAGTTCCTTCCTTCGCTTGCTTGGGATCGGTGGCACCCATCAGCTCCCGTATCTTGGCAATGGTCCCTTCTCCCTCAAGGACCATGACGATACAGGGCCCTGAGGACATAAAGGTGGTCAGACTTTCAAAGAAAGCTTTACCCCGGTGGACGGCATAGAACCCCTCTGCCTTCTTTTTGTCCATGAAGATCATCTTGAGACCGACAACCCTCAGGCCGTTGGCTTCGAAGCGTTTGATAACCTCACCGATCAGATTCTTCTGCACTCCATCCGGCTTCACAATTGATAAAGTCCTCTCCATCGTTTCCTCCCATTCGATTAAATTATAAGTTTTTAATCTACCTTTCTCAAACCTCACTGTCAAGCTGAACTTCCTAGTGAAGCTTTTTGTGAAATCTCTGGCCATTTTCCCTTCAGTCTAATGTCTGAGGTCTATGGTCTGATATCTGAGTCACAATCCTTTTAAATTGACAAAAAGGTCTTGTTTATCCTATTCTAGAATTTATACGGTGAACGAGGAGGAGTTAATGGAAACGGGGAAGACGAAGATTTACGAGGTGATCATTATAGGGGGTGGACCAGCAGGTTTGACCGCGGGTCTCTATACATCGAGAGCAAGTCTCCATACGCTCCTGATCGAAAGTGCCCTTTTTGGAGGGCAAATGACCACAACTGAAATGATTGAAAACTATCCTGGTTTTCCCCAAGGAATCACCGGGGATGAATTAAGCCGTCTGATGGAGGAGCAGGCAAAGCGGTTCGGGATGGAAACAGTCAATGAAGAGGCGGCAGAGGTAAGGTTAGAAGGCGATCTCAAGCATGTCGGAACCCACGAATCAAACTACCTTTGTGAAACGCTCATCCTTTGCATGGGAACGGAATATCGGAAATTAGGAGTTCCAGGCGAAAAGGAGTTGACAGGCAAAGGAGTCTCATATTGTGCGACTTGCGATGGAGCCTTTTTCACAGACAGCCAGATCATGGTGGTGGGAGGGGGAGATTCTGCGCTGACCGAGGCCCTCTTTCTCACAAAATTCGTGAAAGAATTGAACATCATTCACCGAAGGGATGTCCTTCGGGCTACAAAAATTTATCAGGAGAGGGCCCTTGCCAACCCCAAAATCAAGTTCATTTGGAATTCTGTGGTCCAAGAAATAAAAGGGGATAAAGTCGTTCAATCCATTGTCCTGAAGAACGTCAAGACTGGAGAAGTGAAGGAGTATGAAACAGAGGGGGTTTTTCTTTTTGTAGGGATTTCTCCGAAGACACAATTTGTGAAAGGATTGGTTCAGATGGATGAGGGGGGGTATATTCTCACCAATGATCACTGTGAAACCTCGGTGAAAGGCATTTTTGCTGCCGGAGATTGCAGAAAGAAGTTGCTGCGGCAGGTCACCACTGCGGTAGGGGATGGTGCGACCGCTGCCTTTGCTGCTGAGAAATATTTGGAGGAGAAAGAATAAGGTTCAAACTTCGGAGTTAAGAAGAGTTGAACACCCCAAGCGAAAGGCAAAGAGAAGAGAAATGCATGGAGATTTAAAGAAAGCCTTCTTACCATTCCTTTTCTGCGTTGGAATTCTTGTCATCCCAACGGCCTCCATTGGTCAGGAGATCAACGGAGAGGGTTGGTCCATTCCGGATCTAAAGGGGTTCATCCCTTACTCCGTTACGATCAAAAAGGTGGATGGCGTTGAGAAGATTGTAGAAAAATTCTATACGCCGGGTGGAGGAAATGTTGCAAGGATAAGCGGAAATGGGAAGGTTTTTGCTTATGCCGTCGATACAGATCGAGAGCCTCCAATTGACTATCTTTTGATTGACCCGGATGGGTTAGGGAAATTCACACAAAAATTCGGACCGCAAGATTCCTACTCTATTCCTGAATGGGTTTCTCATTAGCAGGCTGCTGAAAAACGCCCATCTGCGGCGTTCCCATCATCCTTCGTCGTTGCGGCGTACTCCAAGTACGCCTCACTCCTCAGGATTTCTGGCGCCTTGCATCTGGGCATTTTTGATCAGCCTGAAAAAGTGACTTTTTCAGCAACCTGTTAGTCATCCATCCCCACCTTCGGCCTGCCTATCCCCTGCCTGCCAGCAGCCCATCCTCGTCCCACGCCATAGTTCGTCTATGGACGGCGGCGTCCGCAGTGGCCACTCCGCCGAAGTGGCTAAGGCTATGTAGTCTGGAAGCCCCGCTACGGAGGATGGAGGAGAAGGATGGGGCGAGAGGGATAGAAGTAGTGTAGCGAGTCACTAAATTTTGATTTTTACAGCAAAAAAAGGCAGTTTTTTGTCTTTTCGAAAAATTCTATTTTCAAATAAGCTCTTTAATATCATGGAGGTTTATCAATTAGGTCCTTTTGGCATCGAAATTGCTCTTGAATAGCCTAACATAAAATTTCAAAACAGAGATTGTCGATAAAGCCAAACCACGAGTAATCGTGGGACGGAAAGCCACGCCTGCGTGCCGAAACGCAATATGGCATGCAGGCGTGCCTCTAAGCCGAAATGCCTACCTACCGTGTGCAGGCACTACGGCGTGCAGGCACGGGTCCCGAGTGCTCGGGATCGCCGGGTTACCGAAGCAGAAGTATTTTCTCGGGGCCCGTGGTGTTTCTTACCGCGGGCTTTTTTTCAATATCCTTGGTCCGGATCTAAGGAGGGTAGTTCAGATGCCAATTCTGAGGAAATGTCCATTTTATCGAGATTCAGAAATGCTCACCATGCAATCCAAGACTGGGTATTGCGATCTTGATTGTGACCGAACGACCTGTGAAGGGGATACGTATTTTTGTGAAAAATACGATGTTCTGCGGAAGCATCTCTTAGAGCAGAAGAATAGGGGAGGTGGTCTGGAATGGGAGAAGAGATGAAATGCCTTCTTTTTAGGAACGGAGGGAGCTCGCGGATGGGGAGAAGAATTGGTTCTTGTGATATAGACGCTGAAAGTGCGACCTGTGAGGGGGATGTGACTTTTTGCGAAAAACCCGATGCCCTGAGGCAGTATTTCCGAGAAAGATTACAGGGTTTTAGGAAAGAGGAAAAAAGGGAAGATAAGGAAGATAAGGAAGATTAGAATTAGCAGCCCATTAGGGGGTCTCTTCAAATGCAACGCGTTTGTAGTTCAGTAATTCCGACACTGGACTTCAGAGTATAGACACCAGACTTCTCACTACATACGAGATTGATCCTTCAGTGTTCTCAAAGCCCCATATCGTGTCGACGTTCGCCTTTTGTCGCCCTAATGCTGGATTGCTTCCAGCCTTCTATTTCTCCCAATCTCCCTATTATCCTCGTATAATCCCCTTCCATTTCCCGGTTCAGCCTAATGTCTGGAGTCTATGGTCTAATGCCTGAATCACGCATTTGTAGTTGACAAATCTTTTTTTTAGGGTTATTTTAGGATAAAAAGGACCTGTTTAGTCTTCATTATGCAGATCACACGAAGCGGAGAATATGGTTTAAGAGGCTTACTTTTTCTGGCTAAAAAACCTCCAGAAAAAATAACCCTGGTGAGCGAGATCTCAAGGAATCAAAACATACCCGAAACTTTTTTAGCTAAAATTTTTCAGCGACTTTCCAAGGCGGGCTTGTTGCGATCCATTCGGGGAGCGAAAGGTGGGTTTTCGCTCGGAAAGCCGGCCAATGAGATTACGATGAAAGAGGTCATCGAAGCCTTGGAGGGTCCCATTGCATTGAATCGTTGTCTTCTCAAAAAGGGGGAGTGTGCAGAAGAAAAGGGTTGCCCGATGCATCAGGTCTGGGAAGAGGTTCAACAGCGATTCCTGGAGATTTTGGATCGAACAACCATGGAAGATTTAGCAAGGCGGATGGTTCGAAATAGAAGGAAGGGGAGGGGGTGAAAAAGAGATGAGAGAAAACGTGGAAAAGGCTTTGGACAAAATTCGGCCCGCCCTCCGAGCGGATGGAGGGGATATCGAATTGATTGACGTGGTCGATGGAGTCGTGAAGGTCAGACTGACCGGTGCCTGTGGAGGCTGCCCAATGTCGCAGATGACCTTGAAGATGGGGGTGGAGAGAGTCTTAAAACAGCAAGTCCCGGAGGTGAAGAGCGTCGAGACCGTCTAAACGCAATCGAGGGAGGTCTGTGTTTGGCAGACTTCCCTCTTGGAGTTTAAGATGAAATATCCTCATCTTACACCGCAAGCCATCACGATTTTGGAAAAAAGGTATCTAAAGAAGGACGCTCAGGGGAAGGTCGTCGAGTCTCCGGGGGAGATGTTCTGGCGCGTCGCCCGAAATATCGCTGAAGCGGAACGCTTCTATAAAAGCAGGAACTCTCCTGAAGAACTTTCAGAAACCTTTTTTCGGATGATGGCCTCTTTGGATTTTCTCCCTAACTCACCCTGTTTGATGAATGCGGGGAGAGATCTCCAGCAGTTAGCTGCTTGCTTTGTCCTACCCGTCGAAGATTCCCTTGATTCCATCTTTGAAACCGTTAAACAGACGGCTCTCATCCATCAAAGTGGAGGGGGTACGGGTTTCTCGTTCAGCCGTTTGAGGCCGAAGGACGATACCGTTCAGTCGACAGGAGGCGTTGCGAGCGGTCCCGTCTCCTTTATGAAGGTGTTCAATATGGCAACGGAGGTGATTAAACAGGGGGGGACGAGAAGAGGGGCGAACATGGGAGTGTTGAGGATAGATCACCCCGATATCATGGAATTTATCATGATCAAAGAAAACCCGAACGAGATGGAGAATTTCAACTTATCCGTGGGGATCACCAAGGCATTCATGGAAGCCCTTGAAAAAGGCGGTGAATACAGTCTGATCAATCCGAGGACAAAGAAAGAGGTGAGGACTTTGAGGGCCCAAGGGGTTTTTGATGCGATCGTGAGCGCGGCTTGGGAAACCGGAGATCCAGGGATCCTCTTTCTTGACCGGATCAATGAGGCAAACCCTACACCTGAAATCGGCGAGATAGAGAGCACCAATCCATGCGGTGAAGTTCCTCTCCTTCCTTATGAACCGTGTGTCTTAGGTTCTATTAACCTTTCTCAAATGGTGAAGGAGAGAAATGGAAGAGGGGAGGTCGATTTTGAAAAGATAAGATTGACGGTGAGACAAGCCGTTCACTTTTTAGATAATGTGATTGATATGAACCAGTACCCATTGCCACAAATTGCGGAGATGGCAAAGGGGAATCGTAAGATCGGCTTGGGCGTGATGGGATTGGCCCATTTCTTCATCCGACTGGGCATTCCCTATAATTCTCTGAGGGCCTTAGAAATAGCAAGAGGCGTGATGAGCTTTGTTCAGCATCAGGCCAGGGAGCGATCCATGGAGCTGGCTGAGGAGAGGGGAGTTTTCCAAAATTTCTCGGGTTCCATCTATCGTAGAGATGGAGGGATGAGGTTGAGAAATGCTACGGTCACGACGATTGCCCCCACAGGGACCCTCAGTCTACTGGCCAATTGTTCCAGCGGCATTGAGCCTCTTTTCGCCATCCATTATACACGAAGGGCCTTAGAAGATATGGAGTTTCAAATCACCGATCCTCTTTTCGTTGAGCTGGGGGAGAAAGAAGGATTTCTAAGCGCTGAATTAATCAGGTCTCTCTCTGAAGGTGCAAGCCTTCGGGAACTTCCTCAGGTTCCTCAGTATGTGAAAGACCTCTTCATCACCACCTTTGAGGTCCCTCCGCTCTCGCATATCAAGATTCAAGCGGCCTTTCAGGAGTATACGGATAATGCCGTATCCAAGACGATCAATTTCCCTCGTGATGCGAAGAGAGAAGATGTGAAGGAAGCCTTTTTGACGGCTTACCGAGAGCGATGCAAAGGCATTACCATTTATCGAAGTGGAAGTAAGACAAGGCAGGTTTTGGGCTGTGGAACGAAGTGTTAGTAAAAGGGGTCAGGTCTTAACAATCAACAATTCCTTCTTTATGCATTCAAGGAGTTCCCCCAGCCCCTTGTCCCCCTCCACCATCTTTTTGAATCTCCTGCTCATCTGGCTCAATGCAGCACCATTCATCCCAAAATGTGCCCCCATCTCTTCGAGTCTCCATCCACTCAATTCATGACTCAGAAAGGTGCACAACTTCCTGTAAAGAACCGTGTCTTCTCCTATCACTTTAGCTACCGCCGCCTCAATCTCTCCAGGAGTTGGCCCCTTCAGAACTTTCTTCACTGATGGGACATTCCGTCTATCAATCTCTCTCCCCTCCAGATATTCCTCCCTGATCCTCCGAATAAAATCTTCTCCTCCCAAAAAAGTAGATGCGATAATATTTCTTAGAGGATTCTCCAGTGTCATAGATATCCCTTCCTCCACAAATTCCCTGTATCTCCGATAAGCCGACCGTCCTTGGCCACCGAAGTACCCAAGAATGAATGCCGTGGTGAGCCATTCCGGTTTTCTTTCCTTCCCAACGTAGTACCGATAGCTCGACCAACCGTATTCCGAGGGATTTCTAACCAACCCAGCACGTACGGGGTTCAGGTGGATGTACCTGGATAACTGTTCACTATATGTATCCTTTTCAACTAGAATTGCTTTGAATCTCCCTTGAAAAAGATGACCCCAGCGCCGGTGTTTGACATTGAAGTAGGTCGTGTAAGCCCCGTTGATATGGTGAAGGATCTGTGAAAGGTTGCTTCTGGGAGTCTCTAAAAGAAGGTGATAGTGATTGTCCATTAGACAGTAAACATGGAGGATGGCCCCGTAGCGGTTGTGGGCGGATTCAAGGTAGGAAAGAAACCGTTCTCGATCTCCATTGTTTCGGAAAACGGTTTTTCTCTCGTTTCCACGGGAGGTCACATGGTAAAAGGCATTTGGAAACTCGATCCTCAGTGGTCTAGCCAAGTCGATCTCTCTAAAGCGCTTTTACCTTTCCTTATCACACTATTTAATCTATGTCAAGAGTTGAGACCTGACCCTCTTCTTCCTCTCTTGTTCCTTGCATGAATTCTTTCATTTTACTTGTTCTCCAAAATTATTTTCATCCGTATAACGGTCCAAGGGTGACCAGCGCGGTGCTTTTTGCCGCGTCCGTGTCTACCCGGTCGTTAGACATCACTTGTAGCTTGCTATGATCCACTGCTTCAATAAATATGCAACACGGCATAGTTCTGGAAAAATTAACAATGATCCATGAACGGTTTCAGGGGGTACCGGATCGATGTTTACTGGATGACCGGCTTCATTTCTTACGGCGCGAATTTGCTGAGTAAATGCCGGCCAATATGCTTGAAACGACTCATAAAGCGGTTTTGGCATGCCGCCCATTTTTTTCTCAAGTTCAATGTATAAGGTGTCAAGCACTCTTTTTGCGCGCCAGTCTGATAAGCCTTTTGGTACTGGTAAACTTAATGTGTTCATTTTGTCAACAAGGGCATCTCGAAGTTCGAGCGAGACACTTTCAGCTGCTGTACCAACCATTACTGCGGTTGCTTTGAAGCAGTTTGAATTATATGTTTCCAATCCTTCTCGAAGGTATGACATTGCTACATCGTTAAGAGTAGCAATCCCCCGTAAATGAGCCAAGTAACCGTCTGGGTTTCCTGGATCACGGCTAACAGTCTGCAGAAATTTCCTTCCGTGTTCTGTTACATGGCAAAATGGTGGTTTTTCATTAGATAGGTTGCATCCCCATGCCAGATATCCGGACCTAAAAAGGTCACTCCACACAGTTAACAATGCTTGTTCAAGCTGTAAATTGCCTTTTATACTCAATCTTGAGGCTGTCTCATTCAGGATTGACCCCGATTGGAAATATCCTGGTCCTCTCTTTATGAGGTCGTCGATAACTTCAAGGACTGTTTTCTTTATTGTTGCACCATCAATTGCTGACATCATGATCTCCTTTAGATTTGTGTCTAACGAGCCTGTAGAAAAAGCCGATTTTTTAAAAAGCGCTCCGTCTGCTGGTTCGAAAATAAGAAATGGTGATCCTCTCTCGATGAAACTTCTTGTACTCCTTGATGCAATGTTCTTATTCCCATAATATGGTTCCCAGCCCAATACCAATCCATTGACCCCTTCACGCAAACCCCGGACCATATCTATGCACCTTCAGAAGATTATGAACCGTGCAGTAGAGAACCCATTGTATATTTACCTTCCGTTTCCCACGAAGGGTGAATCTATCCAACCCCAATATGGAACGGATATGGGCAAATGGAGGTTCAGCTGTCCCGAGTCTTCTATTGTAAATCAGGCGACCTTTTACCGAATCGATCTTGCGTTTCATCTTCTGTGTGAACGTCTCTGGCTTCCTCTCCGACCGTCCTTGAAAGAAATAAACCTGTCTCGCTTCAGTGCGATCCGGATACCTCAAACACTTCTCGCGTAGTTCGCAGATCCGGCAGTCGGTCTTTCTCCCATGAAACTTGATTGCCCGCTGGCCATTGACCACCACATTGCCGCCATTGCGGTAAAGACGCTTGCCCGCAGGACAGATGCAGTGAGTCTTGTCTTCGCTTATCGTAAAATCCCTGTGCGGCCTGTAGAGGTTAGCCGTTCCGTAGTACTCAACCCTCTCTTTTCTGAATCGCTCTTTATATTTGTCAACCTCCGAAAACCGGGGATCCCGTTTCCGAAACTGTGTGTCCGCAATATACGCATCAATCCCCTGTCCCATCACCTCCTTCATATTCGCCTCGGTATGAAACCCGCTGTCGGCTGTGAGCTTCGCTCTTTCGAAGACATCCTGCTTATTGCCGATCGCCTCGAAGTTCTCCCTCGTCCCCTCTATCATAGGAATAAGCAGACCCTGTTCCTGCCCCACCCCGAATGCTTCTGCATGCACTACCACCTGGTGCTTTCCGTCCACCACCGCTACCCCATCATAGCCCTGGATCACCCCATGCGATGTCTTCATCTTTGCACTGTCATTGTCCGTGATGTTGCTCTTCAGGGGCTTACCGGTCTTGCCGGGTTTGTCCTCGTTTTCTCGTAGCCATGCTTTTATCTTCTTCACTTTCCCCCGAAGGGTCTCTACATACCGCTCTTCCTGCTCAATCACCCCCCGGTCCGCCTCTCTCACATCCACTTCCCGATGCCGCTTGACGATCTGCCGGATCGCCTTCTCCATCTTCTCTCTTTTCTTCTGCAATTCTCCCCTCGTCCCACTCCATTCCTTCGAAGCATTCGAAGGCAGCTTGCAGCCATCCACTGCAAACATCTCCTTTCCAATCAGACCCATCTCGTCACAGATCAATAGTATTTCAAGAAAAAGATGGATGATCTCCTGCCGCGAGGTCGAAATGAACTCTGAGATCGTCGTAAAGTGAGGCCGCGTGTCTGCCGACAACGCCATGAAAATAACGTTCTCTTGGCAACACTGCGCTATCTTTCGGCTTGACGTAATCCCCCGAGAGTAGGCATACAGGATAATCTTTAATAGGATGGCGGGATCGTATGCCGGCGCTCCCATCTCGTCGTTTCGGTACCGGCAATCAAAAATCGACAGGTCTATCTCGTTGTCAATCAGGTAATGAAGGCTATATTCAAAGGTCCCGGGCAAAATCTGCCGGTCAAAGTGTATCGGTATGAACTTCCCCTGCGAATAATCATAGCCCTTGTATTTCGCCATCCAGTCCTCCTAAGCGGTCCCCGCTCTCTTTTCCCCTACTGATGTGGCGATATTATCACGCTTTCAAGACTTTTTCTACAGCCTCAACGATTAAGCTAAGGGGCGCGACGGTTTTTTGCCGCGTCCCTCTTGAGTGGCTTGTTGTGCATATGCTTTTGAGTTGTTTTAGACCATAGCTCTTTGAAAAAGCGCTCGACAGAATCAATACATTGAAATGTCTCTTTCCTGCTTACCTCAAATTTATCGCCAAATGCTTTGCAAGCATCCTTCCGGGGATCTTTAAAGCCTCTTCTGTGTTTAAATGAATTTACCTTACTCCGAATAAGATTGATTTGGTTGTAATCTTTCAAGTCACTGAATTTAATTTCATAATGATTCTCTATGAGTTCGACAATTTCGTTAATTTTAAGGTTATAGACCATTCTTAAACGTTTTTTCTTGGATGTAGTTTCTTTTTTAAAAAATGGTTTGTTAGCAACATTGCATAGTTCCCACTCGACAAGCGCATTCAATTCGCCCAAGGCGGCATGTATTGCAATCTTCTCCCACGTTTCAGGCGTAAAATAGGCGTTTGCTTCATCATCGTAGTTCAAAAAATTACCTGCATCTGCTAAGGCTTTTATTCTTGAGTATTCAACTTCAGCAGCATTGATTACATTCTGCATGAAGGATCGAATAGCATTAAGTTCAATATGCAAAGAAATCAATGATCCCATAATTCAATTATTTTTACGCATAACGGTTTAGGTCAGCGTGGGCTGTAAGCCATCCCCTGGAGTGATTTGGATTGCTTTTCCCTATTGACATCGGAGGCCTTATAAGTGTTAGGCGTTCTTCGGTTTTAAACTGAATAATCTAGTCTGACCCGCAAGTGTTCCCTACCCTCTTCGCTACCACCCCGTAGAACCGTTCTGCATCGGCTATTATCTTCATCTGTATTTACTCTTGTCAGATTCCTCCTTTTGTTACCTCTAATTCATAAACATAACCCTTTTCTTCCATGCATAGTTCAAACCTTCGGCCTTTAAATCTTGGATTTGAATCTGAGACTTGTTGAAGACAATCAGAAATGTCTGTTTCCCGTTGTTTCTCTACTAAACTTGAACGCTGTAGTTCATTAGGAATGTTTTCTTTATGCCAATAACCAGTAACTTGTGTCGTTCGACAACCATAGATGGAAATCAATCCTGTGGAAAAAAGAATTAAACAAATAATCAGACGTTGTAATCGGGGTCTGGTCTCAACTTTTGACAGAATTATTGTTGATTGTTGAGACCTGACCCTTTGCTTTTCCATAGAGGAAAACAGGGTTCGACCCGATCGTTCCCCATTCTACGTGAACTGGGCAAAAGACTTTGCCAATTTCCTGCCTGAAAAACCTTTGTACCGACCGTATTACCGGTGCCTGACCCCACGGCCTTTTTTCCTTGAAGGTTGGCCCCCAAATGTGCGCACTTGAGGGGGCATTGGGCCTTCAATAGATGCACGCATCAAGTATGGACAGAACCTCTTCAAGGACACTATCTGAAGCCCTCCCGATACGCTTGGCCTTACGTGCACGGAAATCAATGGATTTGACTTGCTCAACCATGACGAATCCGGTGATATTGGGGTCGTTCACAACGGCCACGTGGAAGGGGAAGCTCCGATCTGTGTTGGTGAGGGGACAGACGATAGCGAGACCTGTATGTTTATTGAAGAGGGTGTTGCTCACAACCAGGGCAGGCCGGCGGCCTCGCTGCTCATGTCCAGACTGAGGGTCGAAAGTAACGGCAACGAAGTCGCCTTTTTGGGGAACATAGGTTGTCATTTACCAGTCCTCTCTGCCGATTGGTTCTCCCCAGTCAACTTCCCCGGTCTTGTAATTCTTTGGGATGCGTGACACCAGTTGTTGTAGGCTCTGTTTGCCTCGTACTCGCCTTACGGGAGCAATAAGAATCACGCCGTCTCGTGTGGATACATCGACGGAATCACCGACCGAAATGCAAGCCTCCTCAAGAATCTGCTTAGCAAGACGGAGCCCCTGACTGTTGCCCCATTTCTGAACTTTCGTCACCATGTTCATACCTCCTTAGGTTATACAAAGTATAGCCCCAGGGCTGGGTCCTGTCAAGACCATTTGAAGCCGAACGCTAAGGCTCACCGGGAGCCGGATTGTTTGGCGATCCGATGCAGCCGTTTGTTCGGCCCTCGGCGAAGCCTAGGACATTATAACTTCAAGTCGAATGGTTCTCGAAGTCTTCTCCGGAATCCCAAGCTCAATTAAACGCCCCCTAACGGCAACAAGGGTCGCGTCCTTTTCCGCCATGAATAAGAAGGGCGCATGGGAGATATAGTAGAATGAGGTGATTCCTTGCTCCCGCAAAAAGTCCCTTTTCGCCTCTCTTTGTCTTTCTGTAGTGAGTTGATGACGGCGATGGTAACTCTGGTCGAAACAGATCATGTAACTCGGACGATATTCTTTGTTAATCTCCACAATGAACAGCAGTGAAGCGTGGGAAACGGTTGAGCCCTTTAGCGATTCGCTGGGAAGCGGAATGCCCGTGTGTGGATCAAGGAAAATCGCAAACGGATTATCTGGAAGCGAATCAGGATCAAGAAGGGGAATCTTCGTCAAAGTGGTATATCGATTCTTAATCCCACTGGGGACGAACTGTGGATGAGCAAAGAGGGGCGCAATTGAGCGAAGGTTTTCAGACCAGAAGCGTTTCACTAGGTCGTACGAGTCGCCAAGGTAGATGTCATGCACGGTCTTGCTCCTGTAGCCGAACGGCGAGCTGAGCCGAGCGGCACCGGTTGCCGGCTGACGGAGTCAGACGGAGAGGCGACGCGAGGCTCCAGCGGCTTGTTGGGCGGCGCGTTTTTTGTTTTTTCTTACGCCGCACAACAAGACCTGGCGAAGCAGCTCGCCGTTGAGCGGCGCGTGAAACGCGCCGCTCAACAATTAAGATTGTAAACGGAGTGACGTTTTCTTCATTCCGGTTACAATCTGTTGAACTGAGCCGCTTCGCTGGACTATGGGGATTCAATGGCCCCTTTGTTCCAGGCTGATTCTATCGGAGCGGCGTGATCTTTGACAATTGGATAGCGTTTCGCGGGAGAGAAATGGAAAGGCAGTGTTCGTACGATGTCTCCTGGAAGGGTTGAAGTCGTGGATTCCTGAAAAAGCACATAGTTCCCCTCTGCCGATGATGGGGGCCAATACAAGGGTGATTGGTTGTCCATGGTGCAAAATCATTCTTATGGAGGTAGCGAAAGCGCGGATGGGTTAAAGACTTCTTTCAGCACCATCCTCCCTTTTCCGCAGGTTGGGCAGATCCGGGGATCGTGGCCGGTTATCCGGGTGAGGAGGTCCTGCCACGATTCGGATTTCTTTTCTCTTCCCTCATGCCGGCAATCAACGCTGAGGAGTCTCTTACACAGGCCCAGTTTGGTATTCCGCTTCCGGTTGCTCAGGATTCCGTAGTGCCTGATTTTGACGAACCCATCGGGTAGGATGTGCAGGAGAAAGCGCCGGATGAACTCCGTAGCCTCCAGAGTCATGGGCTTGATCCTGTCGTTGTCCTTGCGATCCCGGTATCGGAAGGTCACCTTGTCGCCTTCCAGCTTTACCAGCCTGTCGTTCGATATCGCCACACGATGGGTGTACCGACCCAGGTAATCCATCACCCTCTCTGCGCTCTGGAAAGGGGGTTTGCAGTAGACCACCCATTCCTGTCGGTAGAGCTCCTTGAGCAGGACGTTGAATGCGCTCTTGTCTTTCAAGTGGGCGACCTTGCCAGGGAACACCAACTTCCCTTTCTCATAGGCTTCCTTGAGGTAGGCCAGGAACTTGCCTCTGAAGAGCCGAGAGAGAACCTTGACCGGAAGGAAAAACTCTCCCTTGCAGGGTGTCCATCGCAGCCCATCCCGGGACAACCCACCTCCTGTCACGATGCAATGCAGATGGGGATGATCCACGAGCGTCTGGCTCCAGGTATGCAGAACCGCAATGAAGCCCACCTTCGCTCCAAGGTGCTTGGGATCTTCCGTCAGTTCCTTGATGCTCTCCGACGCGGCCTTGAAAAGGATGGAATAGACTACATCCTGGTTTCTCAGGGATAGAGGCTTCACGCCTTCAGGCACGCTAAAGACCGGATGAAAATAAGCGCTGGGAAGCAAATCCTCTTTCCTGGCTTCAATCCATCGCTCTTTATCCAGGCACTGGCATTTGGGGCAATGGCGGTTCCGGCAGGAGTTGTAGGAGATCCTCAATCGACCACAATGATCGCACTCATCGACATGGCCCCCAAGCTCGGCGGTGCGGCAGATCTCAACAGCCCGCATGGCACGCAGATGTCTCACCGGCATCTCGTGGGCTTGCCGGTAGGCCGGTCCATAGGCCCGGAAGATATCGGACACTTCAAGGTAGCGTTGCATCAGAAGCCTTCCTTTATGAAGCAGGCTCCTGATTTTCTACTGGAGAATCGATGGGACTCTTTATCTTCCCGATATCTTTCCCCGCGATGTGAAGATAAACGGAGGTGGTACCGGCGCTCTTGTGCCCCAAAAGCCGCTGGATATAATAGAGATCGGTTCCGGACTCCAGCAGGTGGGTCGCAAAGCAGTGTCTCAAGGTGTGCACCGATGCCTTCTTCTTGATTCCCGCTTTCTCAAGAGATGTCTTGAACACCCTTTGGATCGCCGATATGCTCACGGGGTCAGAGGCATTCCTACCCGGGAATAACCACTCCAGGGGTCGGTATGCCTTCCAGTAACAACGCAGCAACTCCAAATTGCGCTCACCCAGTAAGGTATAGCGGTCCTTCAGCCCTTTTCCCTCATTGACCCGGATCATCATCCGCCCACTCTCTATGTCGCAAACCTTCAGCCGAGTCACCTCGCCAATCCTCAGCCCAGCGGAATAGATGGTCATCAGGATCGCGCGATGCTTGAGGTTCTTTGTCGCTGACAGAATCGATTCCACTTCCTCTCTGGTTAATACTCCAGGAAGTTTCCTCCTCTGCTTGCAACGGGGAATCCTGAAAGCGTTCCACGGCTTCTGGAGCGTGTTCTCAAAGAAGAACTTCAGCGCACTGTAACTCTGAACCAGCACGGATTGAGAGACCTTTCTCTCTTCCATCAGGTAATGCAGATATGCCCGGATCTCCTCATCTCCCAACTCCGCAGGCGACTTGCGAAAATACTTTGCAATGCCCTTCATGCAACCCAGATAGCAAGCGATGGTCTTCGGGCTGAAGCGCCTCAACCTCATGTCCATTTCCATTTGATCCCTTAACTTTCCCATGACAGCCTCCTTTCTTGATGTTGAGATTTCATAACTCCCAACATCTTACTCAAAGGAGGCCGTCACAGGCGACAGGGAACAAAACGGCAATGCAGTCCTTTCCACGCCCAATGCAAAACGCTATTCAATTGTCAAAGAACAATACCCCCAATTACGGGCCGAACCACCGCGAAGCGGTTTAGTTCAACAGATATTAGGCAGAAAAATTATATTATGATAAGATAATTCCGCCTATTATTGCATGTCTGATTGTTGCCTAACCTCTTAAAATAAAAAGGCTTTCTTTGGTGAAAACCATGCATATCCGGAGTTCCTCGAAAGACCCTGGCGGGTATCTGAAGAGGGTAAAAAGGAAAGATACGGTCCAGGCTCTCCGGGGCATGCAACCTCCGTGTTCCTGGAATAATACAACATTATCAAAAAATGACAGGAGCGTCAAGATATTTGAGTATCTTAAAGTATGTTCCTCACTGTTTTCGGATAGAATATTCTGCCGCATTTCGAACGAGATTACGGAGGAACTTTAGGGTTTCATCCGCCTACGCACGAGACCACGGCCTTGGCCGTGGAGGAATGCGTAACTCCGAATAGGAACGCTTTCAGCGACGGATCTGCCATGCTTCGGCGGATTTCGCTCAACGGCGGATGACCCACCGAAGCCTTGGCGTAGGTGGGTATGTTTTTTGGGGACCACGAGCTTGCCCGTGGGGCTCCATTTGCACGAAAAAGTGCATGTGTTTTGACGCATATTGTTTCCAGTAAGTGCGCCCCGTAAAGGTAGTGCGAACCTGAGTCACGCTCTTGTGTGGAATCCCGTCGAGGCGCCACATAGAGTAGGAAAAGTGAGGGGGAGAGAATAGATCAGAAAAACCTCTTGAAAAAAAGGATTGCCTCTCCTATGATAATTAATAATTGGTCACGGAGGTGAATCATGCAGAAGGAAATATGGAAGAAAGCAATCTGGACGGGAGTCATTCTCACTTTAATATTTGGGGCCTATGGATGCAGTAGTCTATCTTCCCCTCGGACGGTTCGGGAGCGGGAACCAGAGGTGCGACAACCCATCTTAACCTCCTATCGATTTGAAGATATTCCCTTACCTTCCGGGATGACCCTCAACCGGAAAGAGTCCTTTATCTATGAAACCGGGACAACGAAGGCCGGGCTCCTTATCTATGAGGGAAAAGGAGACATGGAAAAATTGGCCAACTTTTTCAAACAGCAGATGCCAAACTATCGGTGGAGATTGGTGAGTAATTTCGAGCTCCACAACGTGATGATCACCTTCATTAAAGAGGGATGGAGCAGCGTCATCTATATCCTCCCCAAGGAGGATGAAACGAAGAGGCTCGAGATTCGGGTCGGACCGATTGAAATCAAAATCCTTCCTCCCTCAAAAGAATAGATGGAAAAATCCTTTGTTCGAGGGGTAGGGTAAAGACTCCCGTTTCGTCGAAAGGTTACGTCATTGGGCTTTAGATCTTTAGACTTAACCTTTTAACCCCAAACCAAACGGGCTTCGTAACCTTAACCCAAATACCTTTTTTGCGGGCTGAGATCGATCAAGATGACAGACACTCTTTTTTTAAAATCTCCTGCAAAGGTCAACTTGAGGCTGGACATCTTGAAGAAGCGGAAAGATAGGTACCATGAGGTGAGGACTATCCTCCAGAAGATCAGCCTTCATGACACGCTTCTCTTCTCGCTCAAAGAGGGGCGGGGAATTTCCATCACAGCAGATCATCCCCATCTTCCCACGGGAAAAAGGAATCTGGTCTATCAAGCTGCCCAGTCTGTCTTGAAGAAATCAGGTTATAAGGCGGGAGTTCGGATCGAAATCAAGAAGAAAATTCCTCTTGGTGCAGGACTTGGAGGTGGGAGCAGCAATGCGGCCACGACGCTGAATGCCTTAAATCGACTTCTCAAGTTGGACCTTTCCAAAAGGGAGTTGATGGAAATGGGGTTACGGATCGGGGCAGATGTCCCTTTCTTCTTTTTGGAGGGTGCAGCCGTCGGCCGCGGTATCGGTGAGCGACTCAAAAAGATAGAACTTCCAGGGTTGTGGTATGTTCTCATCTATCCAAATTTTGAGGTTTCAACTCGTTGGGCTTACCAAAATTTCGTATTGACAAAAAGGCAATTTGATTTTAATCTTCAGAAGTTTACGAGAACGCCAGAAGAAGTTTCCGACGGTTTGCGGAACGATCTGGAAGAGGTGGTTTCGAGAGGGTATCCTCAGATCGGCATCATGAAAAGAATACTTTATTCCGCCGGGGCTTTGGGTGCATTGATGACTGGAAGCGGTCCTACTGTTTTTGGGATTTTCTCGGAAGAAAGAGGTGCTTCGGAGGCCTATAGGAAGGTAAGGGGAATAGTGAAAAAGGAAGGATGGATCGTTTTGAAGGCACACAGCATCCCTGGCTGAGGGCAGGCGGGTCTGCCTGACGAAAAATAGAGTAGACAGACAAGGCCCTGTACCATGTTAGGTACAGGGCAAGGCTTTGCATCGTATTCGATAGAGGACAAGGGGACGTTATGGAAGTGACAGAGGTGAAAGTATTTCCTGTTCAGGAGGATCGGCTGAAGGCATATGTGGCGATCACCTTTGACAATTGTTTCGTTGTTAGAGATTTGAAAGTGATTAATGGGAATAATGGATTGTTTGTTGCGATGCCGAGTAAGAAGAGGAAAGATGGCACCTACAGGGATACCGCCCACCCACTCAACAATGAAACGCGGGAGATGATCGAATCCCTTGTTTTAGCAGAGTATCATAAGGAGGTTCAGAAGAGCAAGTAGCCCAATTGCAAATGTCAAATTTCAAATGCCAGATGAATGTCAAATGACTTGATGTTAAAAGATTTCTTTAGGAATTTCGTGATTACCCCCTCCCTCTCCCCTGTGGGGAGACGGGAAGGGTGAGGGGAAATTTCAAATATTTTTGGTTGGGTTTTAGATTTGATTTGAAATTTTGACTTTGAAATTTGACATTGTTTTTTGTTCTTTGATTGGGGTGTCGTCAAGCGGTAAGACACAGGTCTTTGGAACCTGGACTCGGAGGTTCGAATCCTCCCACCCCAGCCAGATTCAAGAGCATAGAGCATGACGCCCGCCTGCCAAAGTACGTAGTACGTGTAGGGCGGGCATTGAGCAAAGCGCAAAAAAGGTTGTTTATTTCTTTGAGCGCTCTGGGCTCAGCGAGTTTCTGACAGGGGGGATAGGCTTCCATGCTTAGGAAAAGATTAGAGGTCGCTACAGGGAATAATCTGAGTTGGTTAAGGGTGTTCGCTGGAAATTCCAACCTTGAATTGGTGCGGAAGATCTCTGAGCAACTGAGGATTCCGATTGGGAAATCGGTGGTGAGGAGTTTCAGCGACGGGGAGATCAACGTTGAGATCGATGAGAGTGTGCGGGGGATGGATGTTTTTGTGGTACAGTCTATTTGCGCCCCTGTCAACGACAATTTGATGGAGCTCCTGATCCTGATCGACGCCCTAAAAAGGGCTTCCGCTGAAAGAATTAATGCGGTTCTGCCTTACTACGGGTATGCGAGGCAGGATCGCAAAGTAGTTCCTCGGGCGCCCATCTCCGCTAAACTGGTCGCTGACTTGATCACGACCGCAGGCGCCTCTCGAATCCTTACCGTTGACCTTCATGCCGGCCAGATTCAGGGTTTTTTCAATATTCCAGTGGACCATTTGTTTGCTGCACCAGTGCTTTTGGATTACCTGAAGCAACTGCAGGACGAAATTGTCATTGTCTCCCCCGATGCAGGAGGAGTAGAGAGAGCCCGAGCTTATGCAAAGAGACTCAACTCCACTTTGGCCATCATTGACAAGAGAAGAGAAGCCCCCAATGTATCCCAGGTCATGAACATTATCGGAGATGTGGACGGAATGGTTGCAGTCTTGGTCGACGACCTGGTGGATACAGGGGGGACATTGGTCCGAGCTGCCTATGCCCTGGTTGAAAAAGGAGCCAAAGCAGTTTATGCCTGCTGCACCCATCCTGTTCTTTCAGGACGAGCGGTAAAGGTGCTCTTGGAATCTCCCATCGAGGAGTTAATTGTGACGGATACCATTCCACTTCGGGGAGAGGCGAAGGAGTGTCCCAAAATTAAAGTTCTCTCTATATCGAGTCTGTTGGCCGATGCCATCCGGAGGATCTATGAGGATGAGTCTGTAAGTTCTTTGTTTGTTTGAGCCTAAAAATTCCTCTGAATCTTCCATGTGTAAAGGGGGACCAAGAGGAATTCATTTACTAAAAGGAGTGACCGATGGAAAGACCTATAATGAGAGCAGAGGTTCGAGAGGAGATTGGAAAGGGGTTGGTTAGAAAACTGAGGGTGAAAGGCCTGATCCCAGCCATTTTTTATGGCCCCCGGTCCAAATCGATCCCTTTGGTGATCGATCCCAAAGAATTGGCAAAAGCCCTTCAAACAGAGGCCGGAGAGAATGTCTTGATCGATCTCGAGATCCGAAAAGGTGACCAGTCGGATCGGAAGGTTGTGATGGTGAAAGACCTTCAAATCGACCCTCTCCAAAGGACAACCCTTCATACCGACTTTTACGAGGTAACAATGGATGAGATGGTCACGGTGGAAATCCCCATTCATCTGGTTGGCAAACCGGAGGGGACAAAGATGGGTGGTATTCTCGAACAGATCCGGAGGGTGGTGGAGATCCAATGCCTTCCTGGTGATATCCCCAAGGGAATCGAAGTCAACGTCAGTTCCTTAAAGATCGGTGATTCGATTCACGTCCTGGACCTAAAGGTGGAGAAAGCGAAGATCTTGTCCGACACCAACTTTACCATTGCAACCGTGGTGCCGCCTGCTGTGGAGGAGAAGGTGGCCGAAGAGGTGGTTCCGGAGGCGGCTGCGGAAGAGGAGGTAAAGGAGAAGACGGAGGAGGAGAAATAATCGAGTGTGAAGGTCATCGTGGGACTGGGGAATCCTGGGATCCACTACCGCGGGAACCGACACAATATCGGGTTTCTGGTGGTGGACCGACTTGCCGAAATAAACCATATCCTCATCTCTCATAGACGTTTCAAAGCCCTCTACGGAACAGGAAAGATCGATTCCCAAGAAGTCGTCGCTGTCAAACCGATGACCTTTATGAATCGGAGCGGAGAAGCCGTAGAGAAGGCGCTCCGTTTTTTTTGTGTGGGAGTGGAAGATTTGATCGTTATCCATGACGATCTGGATCTCCCGTTTGGAAGGCTTCGCTTCAAACGGCGAGGAGGAGGCGGAGGGCATCAGGGAGTCCGATCCATCATCGAATCGCTCGGTGATAATACCTTTTTGAGGTTGAAAGTGGGTATTGGAAGACCTCCTCAAGGAATAGACCCAGCAGAATATGTGTTGGCCTCCTTTGATGAGATCGAACGGCCCTATTTAAATGAGATTATTTCAGTGGCTGCGCAATCGGTAGCGGTGGCGCTCCTTGAAGGACTTGAGGCAGCGATGAGTCGGTTTCAGAAAAAGATCACTCTCCCTTTTCAATCTCCATGAGGGTGATAGTAATTGCAAGTAAAGACAATGAATCAATGGAGTCGGTTACTTACTCTATTTTAAAGGGAAAAGTAAGCACAGTGAAATGTAGTGAAAAACAGGGATATTTTTAAGCAACTGTTGACCAAGTGTTGACCAAGAAGTAAGGGCGCTCATATCGAGCGCCTTTTTTTTGGAAGGTTTTCCTCTACTTTGTAAAAAAGTGCACAAAGTCATTTCCCTATTGACAATGAATTAATATTTTATTAAAATAGGAAATAGTTTATTAACAGAAAGGAGTTGACCATGGCAGTCTTTAAGTACATTCGAAGAAAAAATCTTTTGAATTTTGGGCTAACCAAATCAGAGCTCATCCATTTATTTCAGCGAGTTGATTTTTTTAAAAACCGAACAGAAGAGAAATTAATTTATACTGAGTTTGATACTCTCTTAGTTTTTACGGCCCTTGCCATTCTCGAGTTTTTCCCTGCCCGTAACATTTCCGGGATTCTAAATGACCTTGTCAAAAATTATTCGAATCTCTACCGGCTTCTCCGCCAAAATCCGAAGCAATTTCTTGTGGTCGAAAAAAAGACCGACGAGAAGATAAAGGAAATAGAGCTGGAGATATCCTACTACGTGGTCTTTCCCATGCTCTTTGATTCCCTAAAGGTTTTGGATTGGGAGAATCGAAAGACAATGGTTTTGTTAAACCTGGAGCCGATCTATAAGCGGCTTGAAGAGTTATTCGAAAAGGAAGGAATGATTCTCGCTACTGATGGCGAAGGAAAATAAATAAAACTCTGGGATTCTCCGCTTTTTTATTTTGAGGACTAAATGAATCCTTCACCTAAACGCCTTCTATCAGTCCAAGGGACCGCAATTAAGAGGATGCTATCAGTCGAAGAGGCGGCGGTTTACCTGGGACTCGCAGCGAGAACTATCTACAATGGCGTCGCGCCTAAAAGCAAGAATCCTTTTCCAGTGAAGCCTAAACGGTACGGGAAAAAGGTTTTATTTGACATTCGGGATCTGGATAAATTTTGTGATTCGTTAGGGGTGAAGGATGGTACTTGACGAACGCGATAAAGAAATAATGGCGGTATCAGTACCGATGATAGATTACCTTTCGTTACGCGAGGACCTTGACCGTTTGGAAGGGGTCGTGAACCGACTTGAAAAGATCGTCGAATGCCTTATTGAACTACACCGGGTAGAGAGGGTGAGATCCTGGGAGTTGATTCTTAACAGAATGATGGAAAAACAAAGGGGACACGAAAATGGAGCAGGTCGAAACAGAACTTCAGGCTTTGGGTTTAAGTCTACCCACTTTAAACGATCTATCTAAGATCGAGATTCAGGTTCAGTGGACTGTGCATAATCTTATTCCCCAAGAAGGAGTGACAACGATTCAAGGGAAAGCTGGAACTGGAAAAACTTATACCGTGCTTCAGATCGGGTCTTGTGTTGCCGATGGGAAACCATTTTGCGGAAGGCCGACAATTCAAGAGAATGCCTACTTCATCGATTTTGAAAATCCAGTCCCGGAGATTTGCAGGCGTGCCAAAATGATTGGCGGGTCAAATCTGAGGGTATGGCATCTATCACACGACCCGGCGCCTCCTCCTTTAGACTCCGATGAGTGGGAGATGTACAAACTCCTTGAACCCGGTTTAATAATCTTCGATTCTCTCCGGGCCTCTCACCACCTTGACGAGAATAGCTCAAGGGACATGACTTTTATTATGAGTAGGCTAAAGGAACTTCGGTCGATGGGATTTACCGTCATTGGAATCCTGCATTCCTCAAAGGCCGATGCCAGGGGGTACCGGGGGTCCAGTGCGCTCATCGATCAATGCGACCATGCTCTTGCATTGGAGCGAGTGAAGAAGGTCGGATCGGATGAGACAGTAGACTTTGAGGATGAAACAGACCTTCCCTTGCGATTGAGTGTTGTCCAAAAGACAAGATTTGCTCCATGTAAGATGTACCTATCCTTTGATCCAGAGAAAGGGATGGTATTAGCGAGGGACCCCGGAAACAATATGCTAAGGGAAATGTTTGAGATCCTAACGGACTATTGCAAGACCTTTGATTCACCCTCTCAGACTCAGTTCAAGGATCTTGTCCGGCAGCATATGGGGATCGGGAAGGACAGGTTTCTTGCGCTGGCAAAACGCGGCGAACAGGTATTTTGGACTACTTTTGCAGATCGAAAGCGAGGCAATCGGATCGTTTATACACCGGTTTTCTGTGCTGATGAGCAGGAATAATGGATTTAACTCTTAGAAATAGTTTGGTTTTCGGGTTTTCTGATATGCCTTTTAGAAAGGCCGAAAAGGGGCTTTTCTGGTTTTCTCCCCCTATTTATAGGGGGAAAACCGGAAAACCCAACGGGTCCCTTTAAAAGAAAGTCTAAAAGGGTATCGGGTTTAAGGTGTCCCCTTTCCCGACTACCCTGGGAGAGGGGAGGGCAAAAAAACGCCTCCCCAATCCCGAACCTCAATAAGCAGGGTAGGAGGTGACCGTCATGGAGATTGAACTCGTTGCCCATTATGACCAGGATTCAAAACGATATCACCGCTTCATCATCGATGCCGGTCAAGGCATTGTTGGGAACATCTATATCCCTAAGAGTGAGAAAGTCCCTGAGAAGGTATCAATCCAGTTGAGGACAAAGGCGGGCGCTGTCTCCTCTCATCCTAAAGAAGAGGTCTGAAGGGATGGAAGTGGTGGTCGTCAACGGCGATGTTGATCGAGCAATCAGAGGTTTAAGAAAGCTCCTCAAGATTGACGACATTCATTCGCAGGTCAAGAGAAGGCTGGCTTGTGCAAAGCCTTCGATGAGGCGAAAGGCCAAGGTAGCAGTAGCAAGAAGACGGATCGAAAAGGAAAAGAAAAAGAGATATGGACCTAACAAGAGATTTACTTACTCTCCAAGGCCTATCAGGTGATTTAGAAAGTTTTGATAATTTCGCTGAAATATACGAAAAGGCACTCAAAAGGGCCAAGAATGAGGGCGATATCGAGCAAATTCGGCAGTTAAGAAAGATCGTTTATTTTCAATTTGGTTTCATGTTGGGGCAATATCTGAAAGAAAAGATCAGGATAAGGTGCTGCGAGCAGATGGGAGAAATACAGTGATAACAATAGCGTGCGTAATAGCGTACGCAACCCCCCATATGCCAATCGGATTCTTCAACATATGCTCTTTTGTAAACCGAGTTGGCAGCAATCGGTGTGCTCACGCAAAATCAACAAATGGGGGGGTCGTGATTTTGAGTAAAGGGGTAGGCTGCAATTATCGGTCAGTTAAGGGTCGTTGACATAAGTACCCAGGCGGTTATCCGAGGATGTCGGCAATCGAAGTCGATTCAAAGGGGGTTCTCGCTGATTTACCGGGATGGTTAATTTAGCAGGAGTGCGGGATGTACTCAGGGAATTTTTCAGAGGATCGGCGAAAAGGATTTCTCCCTTCGGGATGAAGGCAAGAGATCCGGGCGGCAGTAGCAAGCAAAAATAAAAAATTATCGTGATAGGAGGATTTCAAATGAATATCGAAAAAGCGAAAAATAAAATTCGGGAAATGTCAGAAAGTATTATACGGGTCGAAAATAAGGCGGCTCAGGAAGGCCGAGATTACACTCGAGAAGAAGCCGCTCTAATTGCTCAGTTGGAAGGCGCAATCGAGGCGCTCACGATGGAACTGCCGGAAAAACCGTTGACCTTGCAGGGATTCGGCGGCGGCCGGTCGGCGCGGTCAACCGACACCGGGGGATTCGACAGCATGGGGGATTTTTTGTCTGCCCTCTACAGGAAATCCAAGGGTGAAGGTTATGATGCACGACTTGAACCGCTTCAAGTGCGGGCATCGGTCGGTGAAACGATCCCAAACGAAGGGGGGTTCGCCGTCCCAACCCAATTTGTCGAACGGGCACTTAATGAAAACCTGGAAGATACGGTCCTACTTGCAAACTGTGACAGGCAATTAATGAGCACGAATGCGATGACCATTCCGGCGTTCGTGGATAACAGTCATTTGGCGACGGCACCTTTTGGCATTACCTGGACCATGATCGCAGAAGCTGGATCTTGGGGAAATCTCCAGGCTACTCCATTCCGAAGCATGGAACTAAATGCACGTAAAGCTGGAGCGTTGTTTTTATTAAGTAATGAGTGGCTGTCTGACGCGTCGAGCGGGATCAGACAGCGATTGGAAAATATTTGGAGAGCTTCGCTACGTTGGTATATCGAGGACCTGCTATGGACTGGCACGGGTGCAGGTCAACCACTTGGGGCACTACCGGGACCGGGGGCACTCGAAATCGCAAAGCAGACAGGCCAAAAAAAGGATACGATTATGACGGAAAACGTGGTCGAAATGTGGTCAAGATTAAGGCCAGGAAGTCATAGCCGGGCAATCTGGGCCTCCAATGCAAGCTGTTTTCCGATGCTCGCCACTTTAAGCCTCGCAGTTGGCACAGGCGGTGTTCCGGTCAACCTTTTAACGACAAACCAGGGCTCCGGTATCGCGGGGGCTCCGTCAACGGCGATATTGGGAAGACCGCTCTACATGAGCGAACATCTTCCGGGGCTCGGGGATGCTGGCGACCTTGCGCTTCTCGATCCACTTCTTTATCTGCTCGGGGATAGGCAACAAGTCGTCATGGATGTCTCCCCGCACGTTCGATTTGAGTCGGATCAAACAGTATTCAGAGTAAGTGCCCGGTTGGATGGGCAGCCAATCTACAGTTCGGTTTTGACCCCGAAGAACGGGCCAACTTGTGCGTGGCTGGTAAAGATTGCAGAACGGGCTTAATGTTAACAACTGTATCAGAGTCTTCTCTGATATTGTACCCTTGCGCCGGGGGCCGAATCATTCAGGTGGCGGCGACGGGGGTCCTGCAATCCCTCGTTCATCGAAAATTGCAGCATGCCGATTGGGGGCCTCTCCAAGCCCGGGGATCGGCAAACAGTTTAGGTCCCGCCGTTCGCATGGCGGCGGGGCCACTCCTCAAATATCAGTTTTTTGAAAGGAGGGATCCATGAGAAAATTTCTAAGAAAAATATTCCGAAAGAAGCCTGTATCAATCGCCCTTAACAGAAACTTCCCTGCTCTTTATGAAGCGAAAAAGGATATTACGCTTCATGAACCGATCTCTGCGATAATCGCAGGAATTGAGGGCATGTGGGCCTTTGCCACTACTTATGGTCCGGTCGTGGCGGGTGTCTATGTTGGTACTTATGCGCAGATTATGGAAGTCTGCCTCATTGCAGGGACGAGTCTTTATTCACATTTCGCTTCCCAAAAATCCATGAAACCCACCGCCTTAAACACACATGGCCTACAAATCAATACGGAGGTAACTTATGTCTTTTATCGTGGGAATTCTGCTTCCTAAACAAGTTGGATTGGCAGTTGACCGGGTTTGTTTAATGCCCGGAGGGAAAATCGAATATCCCAAAAAGATCCTCCAAGTTAATCCCTGGACCTTTCTGTCCATAGCGGGCACCACTGATACGGGGAATGAGATTTTTTCTCTAATCAGTGAAGCCTTTGGTCAGAGGCCCGTTCATTTTCCGAGTTTAGAACTGTTGCGGGGGACGTTTCAAAGTAGAATTCGGAGAATACTTGAATCGCCGGGGGAATTTGACTCTTCAGTCCCCTTAACCGCGGTCAATTGCAATTGTGCCTTGGCCGGAGTTGATTCAGATGGCCGTCCATATCTCTCCAATCTCAATATGCTTCGATTCGCAGATGGCCATCTTGATCGGTTTCGCATACGGATCTTCCAAAATCCCGGGGACAGTTTTATTATTGATCCCTGGCTCAAAAAAGAAACGAAGGATGGCATTTTATCTGAGATTCATAGTTTCTTTGATAGCCATATTAACTCCCCGGTCCCCATGCAACGCGAAGTCTTGAGTGAAACTTTTAAGGGCATTATGCGGAGAATCTCCTCAGAGACCTGCTTTGTCTCACCCCTCTTTGATATGCTTTTTGTTGATGGAGCAGGGAGTGAAGAAAGATTCGTAAAAGCTGGGTGGAAAAGCAAATTAAGATCTCTTCGTTTGTACTTGCGGTATTTGGTGGAATCTTATGGGACCAAGAGGACCTGACAATACCGTTTTTACCATGTGATTCTCGCTCTGCATAGAGAAAGGCAGGGCTCAAAGATAATGGCAGGGGTAGGATAAGGACAGAGGGGAGATCGTGCCTTGTGGGGCATCCTGTATGTTACCAGGGAATCAAGAAAGGGGTAAATATGGCAAACAGGGAGGAAAGACCTATGAAGGAATTTATGGGAGAGTTTTTCGACATTCAGGCGGTAAGTAGATATCTTGGAATTGCACCAATTACGACCTACCGGCTTCTCAAGAGAAAAAAAAGCAATAACTTTCCAGGGTACAAGGTAGGTTCACAATGGAGATTCAGGAAAGATGAAGTTGACCGATGGATCCATGGAGATAGACGATAGTCCCCCTTTTTTTGCCTTGGAATGATAAACAAAGATAAGCCTTGACAAAGGGAGTTTAGTTTAGTATAAAGAAATTGGTGTGAGGTGCAATGTGCTTTTTCTGTTTTTAACCCTTAATAGCCGTTCTGGTCTTGGGGAGCCAATTTGCCGTAAAAGCACGTTGCCTCACACCACCCTTGATCGGGACGGCTTTTTTGTTTCAGCAATCCAGAGAAGGGAGGTGAGAAGGATGGCGGTACTTGAATTGCAACCCGTACAGGTGCGGGGGATGAGTCTTACCGGAAATGGCAGAATTGCCAAAAAGCCTAAATTGCAACCCATACAGGTGTGGGAGATGAAAGGAGGTGATTGGGATGGCGAAGAAACAGAAAGAGAAAGAGAGATTAGGTACTTCTAAGCGTCTTGCGGAGAGGATAACGAGCGTAATGTATAATCTTGATTCAGACTGTAGATTTGCACAACTCAACACGGAGATTCTTGAAAAACAGACGCCTAAGAAAATGGCTTTGATGTACGAATTGATAAACGGCGGGCTTGAGCAACTTTTTAGTACGATCCAAGGCGGGAGTTTTGATATTGGTTTTGTGATCGGCTATGCCACTGGTCAAATATCCGATGTTCCAGATCGAAGATTTAAGGCAGCCGTTGAGGAGGCCAAGAAGTTGATTATGGATCGAGGGGCCTTGCCCGAAATCAAGAATCCTTAACCCCTAACAGGCGATGCCAAGGAGGAAAATATGGAAAAGAAACGGATCCAGAAGGCAAATAGAAAGAGGCAAGAGGAGTACGAAATTCTTTCAAACATCAAAGATTTTTTCATCCAGTCTTTTGACCCGGAATGTCACTTTTCACAATTTGCGTATGAGTTGATAATCAAAAATGTCAGGGAACCTAATGAGCAAGATGAAATTACGGCTCTTGTTGATCCTCTTCTATCAATGGGATTTCTGGTTGGTCAGTTGTTTGAAGTGACAGATCCGGAGATCCGGGAACAGATTGAATTGATGAAAAAACTTATCAGGGCGAAAGGTCTGCTTTCTTGTATTCCGAGGGAGAGGAAGCCAGCGGCAACCTTGACGAAGTAGGCAAGGAAGGAAAGGAGGAGCCATGAAGAAAAAAACAAAGATGCCTAAGAAATTCGGAAACGGTGTAACTGGAAATTTATTCGAGGAATCCGGATGTTTTGGACCTTATCCATTCCTTATCCGGCTTTGTGAAGAAAACAAAGAGGATCACAAAGAATCTGATGGTCAATTAAAAAAGATCCTAAAGGCAATAAGCGATCCCGAAATACAGAAAGAACTCAAATATTGGTGGAAAAGATCTCTTCCGCATTGGTATTCCAATATTTATCTTACCGTTGGTTTTGCCCTTGGGCAGCAAATTGACATCATCACTCCCGAGGCGCAGAAAGAAATCGACTTTGTTTGGAAGCGATTGAGGGAAGAAAAACTATTTTTTATCTATCCCAGAGAGAAGAAAGCGGCCTGAGAATCCAGGGAGGAGGTGAGTTGAAATGGCAGTTTTAATTGAGTGTCTCTGTCACAAGAAGCAGTCGCTTAGAAATAAGGTCTGCTCATGTGGTGAGGATCTTGTCAAACTGAAGCGGGCTAACAAGGTCAATTACTGGATCACATACCGACTGCCTGGGGGCAAGCAGAAGAGGGAAGTTGTAGGGACATCCATCGATGAGGCCCGGGACGCAGACGGAAAGCGAAGGGTCCAGAAGAGGGAACACCGAATCTTTGAGATTCTTCCAGAAGCAAGAATGACCTTTAGCGAGCTCAAGGATTGGTATTTAAACTTGGAAAAAACTAAATCCCTGAGCAACTATCCGACCTTGAAAACATTGCTCAAAAAATTCTGCTTTGAATTTGGGGACCGGATCGTGAACAGCGTCAAACGATCTGAATTGGAAAACCTACAGATAAAACGGCAAAGGGAAGGCATGGCTTTGGCAACGATTGACTATGAACTCAATGCTGCTAAGATCATGGTAAACAAGGCTTTCAATGATGGGATATTAGGAGGAGACACCTTGAGAGTTTTTAAGGGCGTTAAGCTAATGCTCAAGAAAAATGCAAATGCGAGAAACCGTGTTCTCTCTCCTCAAGAATTTTATCAGATTCTTGAAAAGATGCACTCTCCGGCGAAGGGCCCTTTTTTCACGGCCTTCAAGACAGGCATGAGAGAGGGAGAGGTTTTGGGCCTGGTATGGTCTAAGATCGATCTTGAGAATCGTTTGATTAACCTTGAGGCCCAGGATACCAAAGATAGGGAACCCCGGAGCATTCCCATTCCAGGGGATCTTCTTGAAGTGTTTAAGCGCACACCAAGGGCCTTATATGATACCCACGTCTTTTTATGGAAAGGAAAGAAAATCAGCGGGGAGAAATTAAGGAAATGGGTAAAAGAGGCTTGTGAGAAGGCCGGGATCTCTTACGGTCGATTCGTCGAAGGCGGGTTTATCCCTCACGACCTTCGACATGGCTTTGTAACCTATATGAGAAAGGCCGGAGTCGATAAATCGGTCATCATGGAGCTTACAGGACACTCTACGGATGCCATGTTTCATCGGTACAATGAGATTGACGGGGATGATCGAAGAAAGGCCATGAATCAACTTGAGGGCTTTTTGCGCAATGAGTCTGCAAGTGTTGACCAAACCGTTGACCAAGAAAGATGAAAGATTAATAATTTCAAGGTTGTTGCTCACTCTCCCTTTTCAATCTCCATGAAAATCTTTCCGTGGTGAAAGATACGGATGCCCCCTGTTTCCTCTGAGATGACAATGGCGAGGGCATCGGTCAGACTGGTAATTCCTGCTGCGGCCCGGTGGCGACTTCCCAAGCCCAAGGGAATTTCGATATTCTCCCCCGATGCATCGAGGTGGCGCCCCGCTGCTAAGATGACACCGTCCTCCCGAAGGATGAAAGCTCCATCGATGGATGAAAACTCTTTAATGGTTTCCTTGAGGCGGGGATCCAGAATATTTCGTTCCTCTTCAGGATACCCCTGAAAGGGATTGATCACCATGGGATGTGAAAATTTGAGAACATCCTCATGTTTGCCTAAGACAAAGATAGTTCCAATGGGTTTTCTTCCCTCTTTTCCTTCGATGGAGATTTCCAGAACGAGGCTCAAGAGGGCATCGAAAACCTCCGGCATCACGATTTCTGAAATCACCGGAAGATCGGAAGAGGCGATCATCTCAAATTCCGTTCCAAATTCAAGGATGAGGAGGTTGTCAAGGACTTTGGATTGAGGGATGCCCGAGAGGCATACCCATTTATCTCCTTTCTTCACCAGACCTTTTGAGAGGGCTTGAATGATCGCCATCTTGATCTGATTGATCCGACCCAGTGGCGCACCAGGAATCCTTAATACTTTTTTAAAGACCGAGCTGGCCTCCTGAAAGGAAGCATGATCCTTAATAGCCAGGATAAGATCAACCTGTTTCTCCTCGCCGATTTTGGCCAAGGCGTCGTAATCCTCGATCATGTCGGCGTAGAGCAGGACTCCTTTCGAACGCGTCTTTTTGGCGACGGCACAGGCTGCCTCCACCATCATGCGATTCTGCTGCCTCATCCTTTCCTCCTTAAAATAAAGGTCTCCGCAAAAAGACTTTATTTTATCTTTTTTTTATTATACAAATATAGCTGAAGAAATCCATAAAATATTTCCAAACCCAAATTTCAAAATCCAAATGTCAAATAAATGTCAAAGCCCAAATTTTAAATTCGAGTTTCATATTTGCCATTTAAACTTTGTCATTTGACATTTTTATTCGGGGGAGATATGGGGTTTCGATGCGGAATTGTCGGCCTTCCGAACGTTGGGAAATCAACAATCTTTAATGCCTTAACCGCAGCAGGCGCGGAGGTGGCGAGCTACCGCTTCTGCACCATCAACCCGAATGTGGGGATCGTCTCTGTTCCAGATAAGAGGTTAGAGGGTATTGCAAAGCTGATCCATCCCAAAAAGATGATCCCCACCACTCTTGAATTTTTCGACATTGCCGGCTTGGTGAAGGGGGCAAGCAAAGGGGAAGGTCTTGGGAACCAATTTTTGGATCACATTCGAAATGTGGATGCGGTCGCCCACGCGGTTCGCTGTTTTGAGAACAAGAACGTGGCCCATGATTTTGGGTCCATCGACCCGGTGAGGGATATCGAGGTGGTCAATACCGAATTGATTTTGGCGGACCTCCAAACCGTAGAGAACAGAATGGCAAAGGCGGAAAAGCTCCGCCGGGTCGGTTCAAAGGAAGCAGGGCTGGAACTGGAGGTTTACCATGAGGCACAAACCATTTTGAACCAGGGCCGGAGAGCGGGAAGCCTTCACCTGACAGGAGAGCGGGAAGCGATCTTTTTGGATCTGCACCTTCTCACCGCTAAACCCGTTTTTTATGTGGCCAATGTTGATCAGAAGGAGCTAAGAGGAGAAGGACCCTGTCTGAAGTCGATGATGGAATGGGTAGAAAAAGAAGGAAGTAAGGTGGTGGTTATCTGCGGGGATCTGGAAGCGGAACTCGCGGAGTTGACAGAGAAAGAGAGGGAGGAGTTCAGGGGAGAACTGGGTTTGGAGGGCTCGGGCTTAGAGCGGTTGATACAGGTCGGGTATGAGATCCTGGAGCTCGTCACTTTTTATACGACCGTGAGTTTGGAACTCAGGGCTTGGACCATTCCGAAGGGAACTCCAGCTCCCAAGGCGGCGGGAAAGATCCACACCGACATGGAGAGGGGATTTATTCGTGCGGAGGTCGTTTCTTACGCGGATTTTGTGGCCTGCGGTTCTGAGCATTCGGCAAGGGAGAAGGGGCTTCTTCGCTCGGAGGGAAAGGACTACTTTATACGGGATGGGGATATCGTCCATTTCCGGTTTAATGTATGACGAAATCCCCCCTCACCCCCCTTTAGTAAAGGGGGGCTGGGGGGATTTGAAATTCATTTTTTGATTGGAATTTGTTCCCGAACCTGCCTGGAATAGGTTTGGGGCTTGAATTTTGGTTCTTGGAGTTTTCTCTATATCAGAAGGGGGGACCGATGAACTGGCGAGTCTTTCAATATATTGCTTACATGATTCCCATCCTCTGGTCTTTCATCCAGGATATGGTCTGGGAGGAACTCTCCTTAGGGGAGATCAGAACCAACTACCTTTTCGGGAAGGCCAATGCCTATGACCGGGCCAATCTATTAGAGAAGTCGATCAGAGTATACGAGGAGATTTTGAAGAGGGACCCGAACAGCATTCCTGTCTTCTTGAACTTGGGAGGGCTTTATTATCGCAGGAAAAAGTATGAGGTCGCGATTCCCTATTACGAAAAGGTTATTCGGGCGAATCCGAAACACTACCAGGGCCACTATTGGTTGGCGATGTGTTATTGGAAATTACAGCGCTATTATGCAGCGATCAACACCCTGGAAGAGGTCATCGAATTCCTGCCGACGTTTAAAGATGCCCTCAACCTGATGGGGGAATGTTACGAACAGATCGGAGAAGGGGCGAAGGCAGAACATTATTACCTCAAAGCCATCAGTGTGGATCCCGATGGGATCATTGTCCATACGCATACCGACCCAGAGAAGTCAAAAACCTCTACGAGTTTGAGACATTAGCGATCCAATCTTTTGCTATTGACAGGGGGGTTAAAAAGGTTTAGCGTAATACAAAAATTATGAGGGGCTGCCATGGCGGATGAGCTCAAAATTGTTTTGGAGGATGTGAAGGAGAAGTTTGACACAGTGATCGAGGCTTTTGATATGGTGAAGGAAAGGCTCGACCGGCATGAACAGGCTGAAGAAGAGCGCTTCCAAAGGATTGAAGACAGGTTCGACCGCCATGAAGCGACCGAAGGAGAACGTTTTCAGAGGATTGAAGGCAGGTTAACGGGGATTGAAGATAGGTTAACATTGTTCCAGAAAGACTTTAGCGAACACCGCGATAATACCGAGCTCCATGCAGCCAAGAAGAAGAAAAAGGCCTCTTGAACGCCGCGTTCAGTTGACCATCCGATATCTTAAGTTGTAACGTCAACGAGAATCATCCGCTCGCATAAATAATTTGTTGTATTTGCACCGATGTCCCCTTTTCTTCTTTTCCAAGCTAAAAGAGTGGGTAACACTTTACTACAAATTGGCCAAACTGAGTGTGGAGTCTTCCGAATTATTTTCTATACTCATAATCCCATATTTTAGGCAGTAATACCTTCAAGGATTGTGCGAAGCCGTCAAGGCCAGGGAAAAGAGTGCCACGAGTTATATTCATATCGTACAACATATCAAGTGCTTCCCCTCTGAACTGTTGTGAAATAATTATCTTCTTAATGTTCTGCTCCTTATTGTACCCGTTAAGAGAACGTAAATTATCTTCGAATGACGAAGCAACATTTCCAGGACACATAAAAACCCCTTTTTGAATCGTCAAGCGTTCATTAAGTCTAAAAGGATTCTGGGGACATGCAAATTTCTTGGGTTTAGTCCTCATGAAAACCTTCTTGAAAGCTTTTTCTTTTTCTGAAATAAACCTGTTGAGAAACTTCCATTCATCGGTTCCCTTCTTAAACTTATCTCCACTTTCTTGTACAGACCATTCATAGTTTATTGCCCAGACCGCACAATCCTCCTCTGCTTCTTCCAGTGCAAAGTAAGCAGCAACATAAAATGAATAGGTGAAGTCAAGTAGACGAGTGGGAGCACCGTGGTGCTGCATTAATGAAAGCCATTCAAGGGTATTTCTGCTATCTGGTACATGCTGCGAGTAATGATGATATTTGCGTTGGAACTCTCTGAGTAGTCGTTTCTCGATGTCTTTGGGTTTCTTCGGGGAGCGATAATAATTTTCGCACGCTCTTTCGAGAGTGGTCTTCAATGCCTTTTTCGAATCCCTTTGTCCTCTATATATCCACCCATCTTCCTGGCACCTATAAAAATCGTCTCTCTTTTTAATTGTTTTTTCCCAGAAACCATCCATTACAGAATCCTCCTGAACTACATTTGCGATTGTAACGTACACCAATTCAAAGAGGTACTAATTCTCACTAGTAACGGGTCGGAATAATGAAACATTACGAAGTGAAAGTGTGGGAAAGAAATTCCCTAATCAATTGGTCCATAGACAATAATGTTGTTCGTCTTATCAACCTCCGGCAATTAAGTAAATATTTTGCTTTCACTTAAAGCTCAATGGTAAAGAGATTGGTTCAGTAAATGGAAGTGTTACTTGTTCAGCCACATTAACAGGATGATTCTCCCAAATAACCAATTCACCAAGACATGATTTATCAAGAGGAATGAGATCATCCACCGGAACACAAGGGTTAATCTGCGGGCAATAAAGGTGTCTGCATATTATCGTACAGGTAAACGATGTAGGCGAACAATTATCGACTATTCTAATTGAAGCTATATTTTTACTTAGTCCATTGGCAGGCGTAAAATAACTACCATTGTGATTGTACACGAAGTGATTTAACGCGAAGGGACCAGCTGCTGATGCTGGGAAATAGGGAGTGCCGGAACACTGGGTATCTTGGAACCACATGTCGGTTTTGGGAACGATAAGGTCTTTTAGGTCAATGAATTTTCCAACGGATGGTAAGAAGAAGACATTTGGATAATCAACCAGAATGCCCAAAGTCTGATTGTTGGCATCATAAACCATTGGGCCGCTGTATCCAGGGGCACCTTCAGGGCCTTGGATGCCTGGATCCCCTTTGGGCCCTTGGATATTCCAGGTGATGGGCAGTTCCCCCGTCTTGCATTTATTGGCTATTCTTAAGGCACCTGTACGCTTGTTATAGCACCCTTTTATCTCTTGTGCATAGCCTACGTTTGCCATAAAAAGCGCAACCAACAACATAAGACTAAGATGTTTTACTGTCTTCATAGGTTTTTCCCTGCTTTTGGAAAGGTCAAGGCCATTTTATTTACAGAACCATTATCTCAATTGAGATTGGACTACATCTGAATCGTCAATTTATGGCTGTAAGATACACCGTTACGAATGCCCAGTCAATCAATACTTTCAGGAAAAATTAAACAGCACAGATTCAAACGATTGACGAAAATTGATCTGCTTCAAGGCACCCATGCTCAAGGCCATGCTCGACCATGATTTTCAAAAGGATCTTAGCAATTTGCTTAGATAATAGGTTGGTCATCAATGATTCCTTATTGAATCGGCCCAAAGACGATAACGTTAATCGTCTCGTCAATTTCCTTTACTGAATTGTATTTATCAATAACCGCAATGATATACTTATCTGTGACAATTTGACCTACCGGGAAACTCTTACTCAATTTAATCGACTTATTCTTTCCTGGCTTGAGCTTCCCTGTAGCTACCCGCTTTAATGGAGTGTCTGCTTCATCATAAGTGCCATCATCGGAGAGGTAAAAAGCAACATAAGAAGAGGAGGCGTCCTTGTTGCCAACGTTACTAATGGTCACGACTCCTTTTACCGTGCACTTTTGCCCTTTTCTCGTGTTATTGCAAGTCTGAGTCACAGGGGTTGTCCACTGGCCCGTCAGATCAGGAAGAGGAGTGCTGGTGCACTCTCTCAGCATAAGGTTTCCTCCGGTAGTTACATTCTTTCCATCAAAGCTGGCCATCCCAGAGAATATCTTCGCCCCACTTTCATCAGACGGTGGAGCTACCTTGTATGTCAGGGTCCGGTTGTTATGGTCGAAGAATGGTCCCCATTTTACCTTTTTGTTCACGCCGTCCCATCCACCGCTCTCACTGATATCACTTACCGTCCAGCCTGCTGGCGGAGAGTCCTCCACTGCATATACCTGAACCGCTTTCCCAGGGTTGACTGTGATAGAGATAGAGATTACCGCGGAAGGAGCATAGCAATTGGGAAGGTTACGGGTTGCCGTCCGGGTACCTAAAGCAACATGGTCTAAAGATTGATTTTTAAGGGGTGCGCTTCCAGCAGGAACACCGGGAGCCCAAGGGGGGTCTGTTTGCCCGTCGTAGTGATAGACCTCCCCTACCTTCCAAAGGTAAGCAGCATTAGTCACATAGGCTATGGGAATTGGATCAGGGGCTACTGGCCAAATTTCCCCCGTCTTCCAGGCTGATCCATAAGCAGTCACTTCATCAATAGAGATCCGAAAATCATTACTCGTGTCTGCAGGGTGTAACAACGCTCCAACCTGTATAGTTAAGTCTCCACCAATAACCACGTTGACACCGTCAAAACTGGCCGTACCTGAAAATGTCTTAGTCCCGGTTTCGTCAACCGCAGGAGTAACCTGATAAGTAAGAGTCCGAATATTATGATCGGTGAAAGGTCCCCATTTAACCTTCTTATTCACGTTATCCCACTGACCATTCTCATTAATGTTGGTGACTATCCACCCGTTCGATGGAACATCCTCCACGGCATAACTTTGCACCGTTTCATTCGGTGTGACTGTAATGGCCACCGGTAATGGAACAGAAGGGGTGTAGTAATCAGGTAGATTTCGAGTGGCATTGCCTACGGATGGAAATCCTACCCACAATCCAATATCATCTATCCAGAAAACGGTCGGGTTGGATTCATTATTTTTTGCATGAAACCTCAGGCGAATCGTCCTGCCTATAAACTCTGATACATCATATTGATCGCTCATAATCCACTGGTTGCCCGCATTCAGGTTACTCAGGGTCACGAGAGTTTTTAATAAAGCATTATCGCTTGGTCGTCTTATTTCAACCGCCATTGTATCATAAGCCATCGTGCTGGTTGTTTCCTCAGTATCATTCCAGTACCAGAAATCGACGTAAGCGGTTGTGGCACCAGGTGGGACGGTTACGTCCTGATAAATATAATCCTCATCATTTTCAACCCCACCCATCGATGCAAGCCAACTACCACTGAGGGCTAATGGATCTGGCGTAACAATATCCCATTGGCTACTGCTATTCTGAACCCAGTTCAATGTTCCACTCTCAAAATCAGGGTTAAGAAGAAGGTTAACCATTTGGGTAGTATTAATAGTAACAGAGAAACCTGGAGACCAAAGCGATACTACAGAAGTATCGGTAGCGCAACGAGCCTGAGTCCTTACAATGTAACTGCCGACAGATGTCCATGATTTCGATGCAGATGTTGAGGATGACCAGTCAGAATATGTCCCGTCCCCCCAGTCAAAGAGATATTGAACAGAGTGCTCCAGACTGGAAGAGGAATCCCCCGTGGAGTAGGTGTAAGACATACCTGTAATTCCGCTGGTTGTACCAGTTGGAGTCGCCGGAATTGAAACAAACTCATGGATTTTAGCAAAATGGGCTGTCACTGTCTTATTTCCGTTGATTGTGAGGGTGATGGGATTGGTCTTTCCACTGGTATCTCCAGTCCAGTTATCGAAGGTATACCCAGAGTTAGGGGCAGCTGTCAGAGTGACCTGCTCCCCATAAACATAAGACGGTTTATCCGGACTCTTTGTAACCGATCCTGACCCAGAAGAAGTAATGCTTATGGTCAGCGTATATTGATTCTGAGTGAAGTTGACCGTCACATTCTTATTGCCATTCATCGTAATAGTGATAGGGCTAGCCGAACCGGTCGCATCACCACTCCAGTTGCTGAAGGTAAAGCCAGGATTGGCTGTCCTTGTCAGGGCGACTACATCGCCATAAACATAAGTTGTTTTATCTGGAACCTTTGTGACCGATCCGGCCCCTGTAGGATTGATGTTCACCGTAAGGGTATATTGATCCTGCGTGAAATTCGCCACAATATTCTTCGGCCCATTCATGGTGATAGAGGTAGGATTGACAGCACCTGAAAGATTTCCCGACCAGCTACTGAATGAATTCCCAGGATTTGGGGTGGCGGTCAGGGTGACCAGCGTACCGGTGGAATAGTAACCGGCACAGACTACGCCGACTAAAGCGATGCAAGCGATTCCCGATTGGTCTCCCATTGGAGTGGGGGTAACTGTTCCGCCGGCTAAGGGTGAGGAAGTGATTGTTAGTTCATACTGGGTGCTAAATGTTACCGTGTACGTTGTACTTGAAGAGGGAGCTGTGATGGTATGTGTCTGTGCACCCCCATCGCTCCAAGAAGACTGAACATAGCGTGTTCCTGGAGCACCAGATTGAGGAGAGGTCACAGAAAGGGTGTGGGTGGATTCAGGAGTCCAATCGAAGGTGTGAGGCGCAGTATAAGGGGAGCCATCGACAATCATCTGAAGTCCAAAAGGATTGGTAGTGACAGTAAAGGAAACTGTTGCCGGGCTGATATTTACGGAGAGAGCACTGGACCAGGAGGAGAGCACATCCGTATCGGCAGCACATCGAGCCTGTACCTTCACAGGATATGTTCCAACAGAACCCCATGAATGGGAGGCACTGGCTATTCCAACAGGTAGCCAACCAGAATTCGTTTGATCCCCCCAGTCAAAGAGGTATTGGACATCGTGACCAAGATTTGAGGTCGAGCCCCCCGTAGTATAGAAATAAGATACACCAGTTGTGCCATTGATTGGCCCTGTAAGGATATTGGGAATGCTAACGGTTTCGGCCACTCCAACCCCATTGAGGGATACTATCACTGGATTGTCATCCGGATCGTTCGATGGAATGTTCGAATTACTGGCGAAGGTGCCTGCTGATGTCGGTGAGAATTGGTATGTGACAGTGCATCTTGCGCCAGGGGACAGAGTTTCCCCCGAGCAATTGTCTGCAATTTTGCTAAAAGGAAGGGATGGTGAAGTGATGGCGCCAATGATGAGATTAGCACTCCCATCGTTTCTCACCGTTACCTGTTTATCAGAGCTACTCCCCACATTTGCGTCTCCAAAATTGAGGGGGGTTGGGTTGACATAAATATGTGGAATGTCTGTTACTGGGTCTGATTGAAGGATGGCACCATTACTCCCAACAGCAACAAAGGTACCATAGGCATACGTAACTCCGGAGAGGAAAAGCGTGATCCCTGAAGTTCTTATTGTCCAAGTCACTCCATCAGGAGAGGTAAGGATGGTGCCACTACCCCCTGTTGTAGAGTCAAGGATGGTGCCCCCTACCGTTACAAAAGTGCCGTTGCCATAGGTTACTCCGTTCAGAGAATTAAGGGTCCCTGAAGTGCTTATTGTCCATGTCACCCCATCAGGAGAGGTAAGGATGGTGCCATTGCGCCCCACAGCAACAAAGGTTCCATTGCCATAGGTTATCCCTGTCAAAGATGCCCCTGCTCTTCTTGTCCATGTTACCCCATCAGGAGACGTTAGGATGGCCTCCCCCACGGCAACAAAGATGCCGTTGCCATAGGTTACTCCATTCAGAGAATTAAAGGTCCCTGGAGTGCTTATTGGCCATATTATTATTGTCCATGTTACCCCATCAGGAGAGGTAAGGATGGCGCCATTGTCCCCCACAGCAACGAAGGTGCCGTTGCCATAGGTTACTCCGTTCAGAGAAAACATCCCTGGAGCGCCGGTCATTATCCTTATTGTCCATGTTACCCCATCAGGAGAGGTAAGACTGGTATTAGGATTTGTCACAGCAACGAAGGTGCCGTTGCCATAGGTTACTCCAATGAGGTCATTTTTGATTCCTGGACTTGTTTCTGTCCATGTTACCCCATCTGGAGAGGTAAGGGTGGTGCCAAGATACCCCACAGCAACGAAGCTGCCGTTGCCATAGGTTACTCCAATGAGGTCATTTTTGATTCCTGAACTTGTTTCTGTCCATGTTACCCCATCGGGAGATGTAAGAATGGCAGCAGGATACCCCACAGCAACGAAGGTGCCGTTGCCATAGGTTACTCCATAGAGATCATTGGGACCCCCTGAAGTTCTTTCTGTCCATGTTACCCCATCAGGAGACGTTAGGATCGTCTGCCCCACAGCAACGAAGGTGCCGTTGCCATAGGTTACTGCATAGAGACCATCATTGGTCCCTGAAAATCTTTTTGTCCATGTGGCCCCATCGGGAGATGTAAGGATGGCAGCAGGATACCCCACAGCAACGAAGGTGCCGTTGCCATAGGTTACTCCATAGAGATCATTGGGACCCCCTGAAGTTCTTTCTGTCCATGTTACCCCATCAGGAGACGTTAGGATCGTCTGCCCCACAGCAACGAAGGTGCCGTTGCCATAGGTTACTCTTTCCACAGATGCCCCTATAGCTCTTGTTGTCCATGTCACCCCATCAGGAGAGGTAAGGGTGGTGTTATTGCCCCCCACAGCAACGAAGGTGCCATTGCCATAGGTTACTCCTGACATAGCCCCTATAGCTCTTGTTGTCCATGTTACTCCATCAGGAGAGGTAAGGATGATGCCGTTACCCCCCGAAGAAGGGTCAACCCCCAGGGCGACAAATATGCCATTGCCATAGGTTACTCCAATGAGGTTCTTAGCGGTTCCTGAACTTGTTTCTGTCCATGTTACTCCATCAGGAGAGGTAAGGATGGTGTCATAATCTCCAACAGCAACAAAGGCACCATTGCCATACGCGATGGCTTCCAGAGTATTGCCTTGTGGCAGAGGATTTCTCCAGTGCCAGTTATCAAGCGGATCTATTTGTGTCGATATAGTAGGCACATCAATTCCGTGAGCAAACAGAGGGAAACATAAAAGCAATGTTGTGAAAATTAACCCTGGTAAAATACCTTTGCCGACTGAGCGAAAATTAATGCTTTTCATCTTTTGTACCTCAAACTGATTTAGATCTTTGAAGAAATGGAACCTGTTGATTCGGCCTGTGAAAAAACAAAAGCCTGGCTCACCATTTTGAATGCCAGGCTCTTTGAATCTCTTTCCACCTCCCCCACCTCCAAAGGTGGTTAAACCTTAAACCAATAACTACTCAATGCCCTGACGACTAAGACAAACACATTAAATCATATTACCCCCCACCCGCTCCGTTGCTGAAGCTATGGACCGTCAGCGACCTCCCCTTCAAGGGGGAGGGTGAGGGTGGGGATGATTCTCATTTTATTTAGTCCGTTTGTATTAAAAATTTTGATGAGAGTTATTTAATGTGTGTGTTTTAAAACCCTATGTGAATATGAACAGTTTCTATTGAATCGGCCCAAAGACGATAATGTTGTTTGTCTCGTCAATTTCCTTTACTGAATTGTATTTATCAATTACCGCAATGATATATTTATCTGTGACAATTTGACCCACCGGGAAACTCTTACTCAATTTGATCGACTTACTGTTTTTCGCCTTGATCTTCCCTGTATTGGCCGAGCTTAATGGAGTGTCACCCTGATCATAGGTGTTATTGTCAGAGAGATAAAACTTTACTGTCGAGGATGAGGCATCTCGATTGCCATTGTTATTAATAGTCAGGGTCCCTGTTATGGTACACTTTTGTCCTTTCTTTGTGCTTTTGCAGGTTTGAATCACTGGGGTTGTCCACTCTCCAGTTAGGTCAGGCCCAATTAATTCAGTGAAATGGGCCGTTACCGTCTTATTGCCATTCATCGTGATACTGATGGGGTTGGCTGAACCGCTTGCATCATCGCTCCAATTGTTGAAGGTATAACCTTGATTGGCTGTGGCCGTTAGTTGCACTTGCTCTCCGTAAACATAAGTCGCTTTGTCGGGGTTCTTTGTGGGCGACCCTGAACCAGTTGGATTAATATTTATAGTTAGAGTATATTGATTCTGAGTGAAATTGACGACCACGGTCTTGGGTCCATTCATTGTGAGGGAGGCGGCGTTTGCAGTACCTGAAAGATCACCACTCCAACCTCCAAAGCTTGATCCTGCATCCTGCGTGGCCGTTAATGTCACAATGGTCCCCGGATCGTATGACTCGCTGCAACCAGAACCGCAATTGATCCCTGCTGGACTACTGGTGACCGTACCACTCCCTGTCCCAGACTTGATTACAGTGAGGCTATATTGTGGCTGTTGATTAAACGTCGCGGTGATGGTTTGATCATTGTTTATTGTTATAGAACAGCTCCCTGTTCCTGAACACCCTCCCCCTGACCAACCGGCAAAAGTTGAACCTGCATCCTGCGTCGCCGTTAATGTCACAATGGTCCCCGGATTGTATGACTCGCTGCAATCAGAACCGCAATTGATCCCTGCTGGACTACTGGTGACCGTGCCATTCCCTGTCCCAGACTTGTTTACCGTAAGGGTGTATTGCTCGGAATTGAATGTGGCAGTAACTGTTTGATCCGCATTCATTGTTACAGAGCATTGGCCTGTGCCTGAACATGCCCCTGACCAACCGGCAAAAGTTGAACCTGCATCCTGCGTCGCCGTTAACGTCACAATGGTCCCCGGATTGTATGACTCGCTGCAATCAGAACCGCAATTGATACCTGCTGGACTACTGGTGACCGTGCCGCTTCCTGTCCCTGACTTTAATACGGTGAGGATATACTCGGTTACTTGTTGAATCTTGAACACACCACCAAATAAAGTTCCAGCATAGAGGGTGTCCGGTGTCTGAGGATTGATGGCAAGGGCATGAGCATAGGTGTTGGCGAGGCCGGTATTCATGGCGGTCCAGTTCGTTCCACCATTGGTGCTCTTAAACACACCACCATAGTAAGTTCCAGCATAGAGGGTGTCCGGTGTCTGAGGATTAATGGCAAGGGCAAGGACATTGGTGCTGGTTAGGCCGGTATTCATGGCAGTCCAGTTCGTTCCGCCATTGGTGCTCCTAAACACACCACCATAATAAGTTCCAGCATAAAGGGTGTCCGGTGTCTGAGGATTAATGGCAAGGGCAAGGACATCGGTGCTGGTTAGGCCGGTGGCAATCCAGTTCGTTGTACCATTGGTGTTCCTAAACACACCACCATAATAAGTTCCAACATAGAGGGTGTCCGGTGTCTCAGGATTAATGGTAAGGGCAAGGACATAGTCAAAAACGAAGCCGGTATTCATGCGGGTCCAGTTCCTTCCACCATCGGTGCTTTCTAATACAACACCCCCGATAGTCCCGCTAGTTCCGGCATAGAGGGTGTCGGGTGTCTGAGGATTAATGGCAAGGGCGAGGACATCAGTGTTGGTGATGCCGGTATTCATGGCAGTCCAGTTCGTTCCGCCATTGGTGCTCTTGAACACACCATCGCCGTCAGTTCCGGCATAGAGGGTGTCGGGTGTCTGAGGATTAATGGCAAGGGCAAGGACATTAGTGTTGGTGATGCCGGTATTCATGGCAGTCCAGTTCGTTGCGCCATTGGTGCTCTTAAAGACACCAGCGTTAGTTCCGGCATAGAGGGTGTCGGGTGTCTGAGGATTAATGGCAAGGGCAAGGACATTAGTGTTGGTGAGGTCGGTATTCATGGCAGTCCAGTTCGTTCCGCCATTGGTGCTCTTGAACACACCATCGCCGTCAGTTCCGGCATAGAGGGTGTCGGGTGTCTGGGGATTAATGGCAAGGGCATTAACATCGGTGTAGGTGAGGCCGGTGGCAGTCCAGTTCGCTCCACCATTAGTGCTCTTAAACACACCACCATAGCGGGTTCCGGCGTAGAGGGTGTCGGGTGTCTGGGGATTAATGGCAAGGGCATTAACATCGGTGTAGGTGAGGCCGGTGGCAGTCCAGTCCGGTCCGCCGTTGGTGCTCTTAAAGACACCAGCGTTAGTTCCGGCATAGAGGGTGTCGGGTGTCTGGGGATTAATGGCAAGGGCATTAACATCGGTGTAGGTGAGGCCAGTGGCAGTCCAGTCCGTTCCGCCATTGGTGCTCTTAAAGACACCAGCGTTAGTTCCGGCATAGAGGGTGTCGGGTGTCTGGGGATTAATGGCAAGGGCATTAACATCGGTGTAGGTGAGGCCGGTGGCAGTCCAGTCCGGTCCGCCGTTGGTGCTCTTAAAGACACCAGCGTTAGTTCCAGCATAGAGGGTGTCGGGTGTCTGAGGATTAATGGCAAGGGCATTAACATCGGTGTAGGTGAGGCCAGTGGCAGTCCAGTCCGTTCCGCCATTGGTGCTCTTAAAGACACCAGCGTTAGTTCCAGCATAGAGGGTATCGGGTGTCTGAGGATTAATGGCAAGGGCAAGGACGTTTGCCCCCCAGGGACCAATGCTGATCCATTGATTATCTCCGGAAGAATTTGAAGATACGATAAAGATCGAAAGTGCAACAATCACCGAAATGAAAAAAGACTTTCTCATAATAGCCTCCCTCCGAAAATAAACGCTGACTTGGCAAATTTGAATGCCAGGCTCCTTGAATCTCTTTCCATCTCTCCCACCTCCAAAGGTGGTTAAATCATATTACCCCCCACCCGCCCCTCCCCCTCAAGGGGGGAGGGTGAGGGCACGTGTGGACGAGATCTCCACTGATCTTGAATGAGTTGCCAGTACCCTACTAAATCCCTACAAGACTGTCAACGGTTTCAGGTCGTATCCGTCGAACAACAATCAAATAAAGCATAACCAATGCCAATTTTTTTATGTTTATTTATTAATGATTCCAATATGTTAGAAAACGCCTGAAAAGGGAAGTGTTACGATTTGATACGCCAAATGAGGATTTAGGTCTTAAAATCCGGCCTAACTATTTGAGAATATTTAGGATGATAGAAGTGTTTCAAATCGTAACAAAAACATCATTCTGATACACGGAAAATGCGATTGAACAACGCTTGAGTTCGCGGTATAGTTATAGAAATGATGATTGCCGAGCTACGTGCAGGAGTGATGACTTTCTTGCCGGAGAGGAGGAGAGCGATGGAACAGACGAAAGAACGAGAGTGGAAATCGGTCATCTGCCCCGAGGGGAAGGGAAGAGGGGCGGTGATATTGGAATGGGATGTCGTTTCCGAGAAGGGTCGAATCCTTAAAAGAACTCTGAAACAGATCGATTGCTCCAATCCCCAGTTAACTCTATTTGGAGGAGCCAATTGCGACTGGAGGTGTGAGGAAGTGATCACGAAGAGGGAGAGATGATGCCTTTAACCCTCTGCCTCAGCCTTTTTTTCCTTCCGCTTTCTTCTTTGAGGCCAAGAATTTTTCTTCGTCCATCACCCTTGGAGAGATGCCCCGAAATCCTCCCAGATTGGCATCGGGTGGAAGCAGGATCCAGGCGATGCCCAATTCTTCATCCCTCTTGATCACCTCATCACCCGGTTGCAGTTTTTTCATACGGTTTTAAATCCCCCTTTTCCCCCCTTTGCTAAAGGGGGGTTTGGGGGGATTAGGAAATGGAATTTGTGACCCTTTCTTTTTATCTCTCATCTGAGAGTCAATTTCAAGGGGAGAGATGATCTGGGTTGTGAGGCAGTTCATCACACATCAAACATTGGAGAGGGGATCAGAGAGAGTGAGGTTTCCCATTCGGGTGGAGGTGGAATTCCAACAGGAGGGAACTCGCGTATGTGCTGAATCACTTCATAAAAAAGTCCTGTACAACAAGTCGTTCCTACTGAAGCGATATGTTGGATTAAAAGACCGAGATTTGGACCTCCTCGTTGAGGAAGGGGTTCGAAAGGCCCTCCAGGACCATCTCGTCATTATTGAGGGAACGGACTAACTTCACACTTTCGTCTCATTCTTAACTGGAGCGTAGCGGCGTCAAAAATTGTCGGTGGTTGGTCGATTCGTTCTAACGGCAGGGAAAAAATAAGAGACGGGTTGAAGCATCTTCTTTAAACCCGTCTCTCTTTGTGTAAATCCATCTCGCTGATTCTATTTCTCCTCGGTTTTGCCCTCTTTAGAAATGGAGGCGTCCTCCTTTGCAATCTCCATTTTTGACTTGATTTCACTGATGAAATAGACAAGGAGCCCGAGGCCGATCAAGATCAGGAGGATAGGGACGAGCGCCATCAACGCTTTGATGAACATCGACCACCAGATGACCAAAAGGATGAGTCCTACAATAATGACCACGACGCTAATAATGATCCCCAGTACATTCGACACCGTCATCACCCCCTTCGAAAAGTTGTTTTGACGCTGAGATAATTACCAAATGATGAGGAGGAAGTCAAGGTTTATTTCATTCCTCAAAAAGACATATCACCTTTTCCATTCCGTTCATGAGCTGGATGGCGATAGGATCGAAAAAGGATCCCAATTTGACCTTTAAAGGTTTGATTAAAAACGGCGGGGGGCTGGGGGAGAAACCCAAAGAAGCAAGGGTCCGTGAATCATCTGGGATTAAGAATCCAACAGCGTTAAATGGGTCTTAGCGTTGCTGTTCTGAAGTAAACCATGGGCAGACGAATCGTTCCACGAGCGAGACCAAACCGAAAAGGATGATCGCCATAAGGGCGAGCAGAATCATTGAGCCAAAGGCCAGATTGGCTTTCCAGTAGGAGGTTGCTGAGATGATGATATATCCCAAACCCTTATCTGAGCCAACGAACTCCCCCACGACAGCACCGATTACTGCCAGCGTGATGGCCACCTTCAGCCCGCTAAAGAAGAAGGGCAACGCCATCGGGAAGCGGACTTTCATAAAGGTTTTTAATGGACTCGCCCGGTATAAGCGACTGAGATCAAGCAACTCGGCTGGCGTTGAAGCAAGGCCGGTCGCCGTGTCGACGATAACCGGAAAGAAGGCGACGAGAAAGGCGACGATAATCTTTGAGCTCACGCCGTGGCCGAGGATGAGCAATAGCACCGGTGCAATGGCCACCTTGGGCACCGATTGAGCCATTACGAGCAACGGGAAGATGGCGCTTCGCAGGAATGGGGAGTAGACGATAAGGATCGCAAGCGGCACGCCTACAGCGACAGAGAGCCCGAAGCCACCCAACGTCTCGTAGAGTGTAATCCAGGTGTGGTCCACGAGGCGGAAGCGCCACTCCCAGGTTTCAACGATAATGCCCGAAGGCGCAGGGATGATGAATTTTGGAATTTTAAAGACATGGTAGGCTACTTCCCAGAGTACGAGAACAAGGACCAGTGCTGCAGCAGGAAGCAGATAACTGCGGAAAAAGCGGCTGAGCTTATTGAACACCGATACGCTCCTTTGTGGGTGCGAAAATGAGCTCCCGGACCTCCTGGCAGTAGGTCTTGAATTGCTCGCTAAACTCCATTTCGAGCGCCCGTGGCCTTGGGAGGTTGACCTCGATAATCCGGGCAATACGGCCTGGTCGCGGTGTCATGACGACCACGCGGTCAGCTAACATGATCGCCTCGGGAATGCTGTGGGTCACGAAGAGAATCGTCTTACGTCGCTCCTCCCAAATACGCAGCAGTTCGAGGCCCATCTCCTCACGCGTCATGGCATCGAGGGCGCCGAAGGGCTCATCCATGAGCAGCAGACTTGGATCATGCACCAGGGCACGACAGATGGCGACGCGCTGCTGCATCCCCCCGGAAAGCTCACTGGGGTACTTCGTCTCGAAGCCCCTCAGGCCCGTGAGCTTCAAAAGGTCGAGGGCACGCCCGTTGTAAGTGCGATGGTTGAGGCCCAGCATCTCGATCGAAAACATGACATTTTCAAGAACCGTTCGCCAGGGAAGGAGTACAGGATGTTGAAAGACAAAGCCAACATCAGGAAGGGGTTCGGTCACCCTATTCTCGCGGACGCGAATCGTGCCCTGGTTGGCAGGCGAGAGTCCGGAGGTAAGCTTCAGCAAGGTGCTCTTACCACAGCCGCTCGGGCCAACGATCGTCATAAATTGGTTCTCCGATACCTCCAGGCTGATGTCTTCGAGGGCTGGCACAAGGTCACCCCGCTGGGTGACATAGGTCTTGCTCACGTGTTCAAGTCGAATCATTCGTCGCCTATGACGGGTGCTGCATAACGGTTGACAGGGTACGGCGTTGCGACGGCTTTCCGGCAAGCCGTTCCGATGTAGGGTGTGAGTTGTTCTGCCCATGCCCAAGCCGCAGCGTTCTGTGTTCGTACTCGATCGGCAGCTTCTTGGGCCCGGGCGCGCAGCCGCTCTTCGTCGATTGTGATCGTACGGCCATGCTCAAGGACAATCTTGCCATCCACCAAGACCGTGTCCACATCAGCGCCTGTTTCAGCATAGATGAGGGTGTTGACGGCATTGCTCAGGGGCCGCAAGAAAACGGAGTCGGCCCGCAAGAGAGCCAGGTCGGCTTTTCGCCCCGGTGCCACCGCGCCAATGTCATCTGCCATACCGAGGACGCGGGCACTCCCTGAAGTGACCATCTTCCAGACATCTCGGGCGCCAACCCATCGGTCTTGATGGTGGGGAAAACGCACCTTGCCCACCATGGCAGCAAATCGCATCGCCTCAAAGAGGTTCTGGTTGTCCGAACTCATCGAGCCATCGCAGCCCAGGCCAACGGTGAGGCCGTAATCCAGCATTTCACGAATAGGGGCAATGCCACTGCCCAGCTTAAGGTTAGCCGCTGGGTTGTGGACGACGGCAGCTCCCGCATCGGCCAACTGTCGTATATCTTCCTCTGTCAGCCACACGGCGTGGGCGCCGACGAACCTAGGTCCCACCATACCGATCTCCGCGAGATGACCCACGAGGGTCTTGCCCCAGCGGCGTAGACTGGAAATTGCCTGAACCTTTGACTCAGCGAGGTGTGTGTGTACCCCCACGCCGTACTCGCGGGCAAGACGTACGCATCCTCTTAGATACTCATCCGTATTCTGTCCGGGAGTTGTTGGAGCGATGGCAACTTTAATGCGGCCATTGGCAGAACCATTCCAGCGCCGGATGGCGTTTTCCGTAATGCGCAGCAGACCCGCCGTAGGCGCAGCTTCCATGCCCTCCACGGTTCGGCGGATATCCGGCGGCAGGAAATCGAAAAGCTCTGGTATGGCACGGTAAAAGACCATATCGGCGACCGCTGGAGCAATCATACAGCGCAACCCAACATCGATGTAAGCACGGGCTACCGCTTCAACGCCTTCATCCGTTGGTGTTGGAACGGCCATGAAGAGGTCGCAAGCCGCTGTGCACCCGGTCTTCAGCATCTCGACAGCGCCAATTGCGGCTGAAACGTATTGGTCCTCAGGGGTCCGGTTAGCATTCAGTGCAGCCCCATGGTTGAGTAAATCTTCAAGGGTCCAGTTATCTGCAGACCCCTTCATTAAATTATTGTGGGCGTGGGTATGGGCATTGATCAGGCCGGGCAGGACGATACGCCCGGCTGCATCAAGTTTCTGTGTTCCGTCCGGCGCGGTCAGGTCAGGCCCCACCGCGACGATGCGGTCGCCCTCGATCAAAATATCTGCGAGTTCAACGGCCATCCGAGTGCTATCGAGAATTTGTCCCCCATGAATAAGCAATGTCATTTATGTTCTCCTAACCCCTCCCTCTTGGAAAAACTAAAAAAACCTTATCACTCTTGACCTGTCGGGAGATGTGAAAAATTTGGTCTTCTGTAAATTTGGCCCAAAAGGATGGGCCGTTCTCCGAGACTTCAGAACTGCGACATTACGATTTATAGTCAACCTTCCTGGACAGTAAGGCTACGAAGTTAATGGGTTTAAGATTCTATCGCTTCGCTATGTAAGGTTTCGCTCTAGCAGGCTGCTGAAAAACGCCCATCTGCGGCGTTCCCCTCATCCTTCGTCGTTGCGGCGTACTCCAAGTACGCCTCACTCCTCAGGATTTCGGGCGCCTTGCATCTGGGCATTTTTGATCACCCTGAAAAAGTGACTTTTCCAGCACCCTGCTAGAATTTCTCCAGACTACCCATCCCTTTGGGGCGGTCTTATTTTTTTAGAATTCTGATTTTTTCACACCTCGTCAGGAGCAGGTTCAAAATTTTCTCCAATCTGAAATCTGCGATCTGAAATGTGGAATCAAAGAATTTGGTCCAGCTCCTATTTTTTCTCCGGTAAGAGGTCGTTCGTGTAGGTCTCCTCCCCCGGCACCTTCCGCTTGAGGTTAAGGTATTTCGTATAAATGTCACGCGATTTCTCAACCCGGGTTGGTTCAAATTGGCCCACAGCCACCTTCCCACTCGTAACTTCCTCTGTAAAGGAGTACCGGCTCGCCACCTGGGACGCACCTGTCGCCGCTTCGAGGTCTACCTCAGGGTTGTACTTGATCAGACACTTCGCCCCTTCCTCGAAATTCCTATTGCCGAAAACGTACTTCATGCCCCGAACCGTGCCACGCAAGAAGGCTCGAAGAGCATCCGGTTCTTTTGCGATCGCTTCTTCGCGAGCGAAGACCACCAGTGAGTACATGTCAAGGCCATAATCGGCATAAGAAATCCGCCTGATCGCTTTGCCCTGCTCCTTGGCTTGTTTCTGCAACCGTGCCTCGTGATTCGCAAAGAAGGGAGCGCCGTCTACTCTCCCCGTAATCAATGCCGGACCCATCGCCGCACCATCCATGGTCACCCATTTCACCGAATCCGCATTAAAACCAGCCAACTGTGCAAAGAGAGGGAAGATAATCAAGTGGCTGTTGCCCGGTGTGATCGAAAGGGTTTTACCCTCCAGGTCCTTCGGTTTGTTGATGCCTGAATCGGCCAGAACAAAGATCGAATGGGGTGGTCGCCGGAAATAAGCGGCAATCCCCTTCACCTTGATGTCTTCGTTCGCACGGCCTGCCACGAGGGCGCTGAAGTCCCCACATCCAGCATCACCTTGGCCCGCGGCGATGCGCTTTAATGTGTCGGCGGAACCGGCCCCGCGCAAAATTTTAACGTCCAGCCCTTCTTCCTTGTACCAGCCCTTATCGAGAGCTGCGAAGTATGGCGTGTACTCACCGTAGGGCAAAAAGTCAAGGATAAACGTGAACGGCTGCAGACTCTTGGTTTGGGCGCCGGCGTAGGAGAAAGATAACAAAAGGACGACGGAGCTAAGAACAAAGGTGAGAAAGAAACTCCGCCAATGGGGGTGTCTGTAACCTGCTCGGCCTGATTCTCTTCTTTTCATAGACATTCCTCCTTTTTTTAAAATTTCGTTAAGGATTTGCTTTTCAAAGCAGTTAGGAATTTGCACATGTAAATATACGGTCTTACATAAAGGGGATTGATAGGATCTTCATATGACAGTGGAGAATTCTTGTCAAGTTCTTTTTTTGACCCAGAGGAGATAGAATGAAGTCTCTGAGTTACGCAATCCCCTATGACGGACTCCCCATCAATCCTGTCCAAATCTTCATCCCTGGATGCCCCCCCTTTCATGGGAATGACGAATTCAAAGGAACAGAGGGTGTTAGCTTGACAATGAAGACCTTATTCATTAGACTGATTCGAGGTAAAGGTTGATGAATGAGGAAGTTCGATCGATGCGCGGCGTGGAGAAATTTGGACCAAATCTTGAGAGAATCCGTCGGGATATCGTCAGCCTCTCTAAATTTGCTTCAGCAAAAGAAACAGGCTATACCCGAATCTCCTTTTCAGAAGAGGACCGTGAAGCGAGGAAGCATGTCGCCCAACTGATGGGGAGTGAGGCAAAACTTCAGGTCAGGATTGATGCCGCAGGGAATCTCATCGGTCGAAGAGAAGGAAAGAAGAAGGGCCCCGTCATTCTTATGGGCTCTCATATAGACACCGTCAGAGGGGGAGGAAGATTTGATGGAGTCTCAGGTGTCATTGCAGCTGTGGAAGTTCTTAGAAGGTTTGAGGAGAAGGGGGTTGAAACCCTTCTCCCTGTGGAGGCGGTGGTTTTCTTGGCCGAGGAGCCTTCTCCTTTCGGGATTTCAACGGTGGGGAGCCGGGGGATGGCAGGAGAGCTCTCAGAAGAAATTCTTGCTTCTCTAAAGGATGATCGAGGAAGGACTTTAGGAATGGCGATTCGGGAGATGGGAGGTGATCCGGCAAGAATTGATGAAGCCAGGAGATCCTCTGACAACGTCCTTGCCTATTTGGAGCTTCATATTGAACAGGGTCCACTTCTTTTCACACAAGGAATTCCTATTGGCATTGTTACAGGGATTGTGGGAATATCCAGGGGCAAAATAGAAGTCATCGGTAGCAGTGATCATCCAGGGACAACGCCCATGGAGGGCAGAAAGGATGCTTTGGTTGCAGGCTCGGAGGTCATCCTTGCCCTTGAGAAGGTCTGTAAAGGATTGGGTCGAGTTGTTGGAACGATCGGCAAGATCGAAGTTTATCCGAACTCCTTGAATGTGATACCCGGCATCGTGACTTTAGGCATGGAGATCAGGGGCCTCGGGGAGGCTCTCTTAGACCAAGCCATTTCTCTTTTCAAAGCGGAGTTAGATCAGATCGCAAATAAAAGAGGGATCGTGATCAACTTAGAAACGGCAGTTACAATGAAGCCCGCCATTTTTACTGCAGGAATGGTAGAACGAATTGTTTGGGTCTGCGAACGCCACCATATTCCTTATATGAAAATGGCATCTGGAGCGGGTCATGACGCAACGCATATGGCAGAGATCGTTCCTACGGGGATGATCTTTATTCCATCGAAAGATGGGAAGAGTCATTGCCCGGAGGAATGGAGTGAGTTTGAACATATTTGTCTGGGAGCAGAAATTCTGGCGAGCACGATTGTCAAGATGGATAGGGAGGAGACCCAGTGAACCAACACATTTTCGATTTGGCAATCACAGGGAATGTTTTGTTCGGGAGCCAGATCATCGAGGGCGGGACGCTCCTCGTAAACGGGGAGCGGATCTTCGGTATCCTCAGCCCTTCAAAAGGCATTCAATCGAAGACCCATATTCGCGCCGATGGCAAATGGGTGCTTCCGGGGGTCATCGACAGCCATGTCCATTCCTTAAGTTATCCGGGTGAGGGTTTTTTCAATTCGTCCCGCTCAGCTGCTGCCGGGGGTGTTACGACGATTATTGATATGCCTGTGGATGCGCCAAAAGGGATTGCGACTCCGGAAGCGTTGGTGAAAAAGATCGCGTTGGTGGAAAGCGAAAGCATCGTCGATGTGGCACTCCTCGGTTCGGTCAAGAACGAGACGGTCACCCACATCCCGGAGCTTCGAGAGAAAGGTGTGTGTGGGTTCAAACTTGCCCTTTTCGATACGGATCCCGATCGCTTTCCAAGGGTTCACGACGGGCAACTCCTGGAGGCCTTTGCTGTGATCAAGGAGACCGGGCTTACCGCCGGGGTCCATGCTGAAAATGATGAGATTATCAAGCGACGAATTGAAAAGTATATCGAGCAAGGAAGAACCTATCCCCGTGCCCACTGCGAGACGCGGCCGGATGTCTCAGAGACCGAAAGTGTCCTCAAGGCGTTGGAATTGGCCCGGGCAACGGGCGTCAGGCTTCACCTTTATCATCTCAGTTGTTCCCGCTCCGTTAAACTCGCAAAGCTTTTTCGGGAAGAGGGAGGCTCTGTGACTCAGGAGACCTGCCCGCACTATCTTATCTTCTCAGAGGAGGATATGGATAAGCTCGGCGCGAGGATCCGGATCAATCCGCCAATGAGAAAAAGAGCAGAGCTCGACCTTCTTTGGGATCAACTATCTAAGGGGGAGATTGATTGTGTCAGCTCAGACCATGCCCCTTGGCCCCTTTCTCACAAAGATAAGCCATCGATTTTTGACAATTCTTGTGGTGCACCGGGCGTTGAGACGCTGCTTCCTCTCCTGTTCAGCGAGGGCGTCATCAAGGGGCGGATCTCAATTTTTACGGTTTCAAAAGTCCTTTCAGAAAACCCGGCCAGGATCTTTAAACTCTTTCCCAAGAAGGGCATCCTTGCTCCTGGGAGCGATGCCGATATTGTCATATTGGATCCGAAAAAAAGGATAAGCATCACAGCTGAGCAAATGCATACTGCGGCAGGGTGGACACCCTACGAAGGTATGGAGGTTACCGGAACGGTTGATATGACCATTCTTCGCGGCAAAGTTATTTTTCACGGAGGAAAGATAAACGGAGAAAAAGGTGATGGTCGTTTTGTCAGGCCGTTTTTAGACAAAGTCTAAAAGTCGCCCCTATTTGAGGTGGATGAACGATGAGAATTTTGGTGATCAATCCAAACACTTCAGAGAGCATGACGGCACATATCCGGAGAGCATTGAATCGGATCAAACGGCCTGACACAGAGCTGACCGTTGTTTGCGCTGAGAGAGGGCCGGAGACGATTGAATCTGCTTATGATGAGGCTCTTGCGATCCCTTCCACTCTTGATCTGGTAAAAAAAGCCAACCGGGAAGGATATGATGCCATTATTATTGCCTGCTTTTCAGACCCGGGACTGGATGCGGCAAAAGAGATCTCGGAAATACCCGTCATTGGAATCGAAGAATCTACCCTCCACATGGCTGCGGTACTGGGAGCTAAGTTCTCCATCATGACGGCCCGGAGAGAGCGCATTCCTTCGAAAGAGGAACATGTTCGCATAAGAGGGCTTGAGCAGTTTTTGGCCTCGGTCCGAAGCCTTGACCTTTCAGTGGCTGAAACCGACGCAGAGCCAAGGAAGACCAAGAGAAGGGTCCTCGAGGTAGCTCGAAAGGCCGTGGAAGAAGATGGCGCAGAGGTGATCATCTTAGGATGCGCAGGGATGGCAGGCTATGCCCTTGAAATAGAATCCAAGCTTCACGCTAAGGTGCTCGACCCAACGGCGGTCGCTTTAAAGATGGCAGAAGCGATGGTCGACCTGGGATTGGTTCATAGCAAGATTGGATTATTTGCTACTCCTCCTGAAAAGAGTTTCAGATAAGCATGGAATGGATGGTCCATAAAACCGGGATTTACGATTTCGTTTTCCTTCTACCAATGAACTTGAAGGTCTTTTTTCTTGACAAAGGGGTTTTTCACTTTTTTACGGTCTCCGATATCTCCAAACGGCTTGAATCCAGCCAGAGCAAGACCTATCGTTTTGTAACATAGGGAACACCTCCGATAGGAGGGGAAGAACTCCAAGCGGACAAGAGGGTGGCGGTCATCTTCTCCAAACCATACATGTGGATCCCCCCTCTCATCCAATCCAGCCATCGAGAGACTCGACGCCAAGTTCATTACAGTGACCGAGGCAAAACCCAGAAAAAACGTAGTTCCTTTAGCGGCGGGCGGAGACCTTTGTACAGTCTATGGCGGACAGAATGATTATGCAACCTGGATCTGGATGGCGATTTGATTGATATCGATGTCTCCGGTGGCCTCTGACCGACCTAAAATTACCAGAAGATGGGATGCAAAGACGGAAGTGGGAAAAACGAAGGAACCCTAATCATAAGGCCTATGGGGTTCTCAAAGCTTACAGGACAAAGTAGGAGGAGCAGACGAAGGAGCCGGCTGGCTATCGTTCAAAGAATCCGATAAACGGTTTTGACTTAAAATCTTATTTTGGGTATATAGTAATAACTTTTTGAAATGAAACGATAAGAGAATTTTATTGGGAAGGAGAGAGTGAAATGCGATTCGTGACTGAAGAAGATCATGTATTTAATCGGGCCCCGGCAAGAAAACTCCCTCTGATTCAAAGAGGGGAGGGGATCTACCTGATTGACTCAGAAGGGAAAAGGTATATCGATGGATCGTCTGGAGCGCTCATCTCCAATGTGGGCCATGCCATGCCGGAAGTGATTGAGTCCATTGTAGAACAGATGAAGAGAGTGGAGTTTGTCCATGGGACCCAATTCACGAGTGAGTCGATCAAAGAACTAGCAGGAGAGATTGCACAGATGGCTGCAGGAGACCTCAACAGGGTATATTTTGTTTCGGGCGGCTCCGAGGCAGTAGAGACAGCGATGAAAATGGCACGGGGGTATCACGTTATCCGGGGGAATGCACAGAAATATAAAACGATCGCGCGATGGCAAAGTTATCACGGGGCCACATTGGGAGCGCTCTCCTTAAGCGGAAGAACAGCAAGCAGAAAATTGTATACACCTCTTCTTCTCGATTTTCCCCATATCGCCCCTGCCTATTGTTACCGCTGTCCCTTTGATAAGAAGTATGGGAGTTGCCAGATCGATTGTGCAAGGGATTTAGAAAGGGTCATCAACCAGGAAGGGCCTGAATATATTGCGGCCTTCATTGCAGAGCCAGTGGTGGGAGCGACCCTTGGGGCAGTGCCCGCACCTGACGGATATTTCGACGTGATCCGTGAAATCTGTGACCGGTACGATATCCTCTTTATTGCGGATGAAGTGATGACCTCCTTTGGAAGGACAGGAAAGAATTTTGGTATGGATCACTATGGGGTGGTCCCGGATCTTTTAGTGGGCGCAAAAGGCTTGGGAGCTGGGTACTTTCCTCTCGGCATGATTGTCGTCAAGGATGAAATTTTTAAAACGTATAAAGACGGGCCGGGAAGATTCAATCATGGGTTCACCTATCAAGGGAACCCTTTAGCTGGGGCAGCTGGCTTAAGCGTCCTCCAGTTTATTAAAAGGCATAACCTGATCTCTCATGTGGAAGAAACAGGAAGATATCTTATGGATGGACTGCTCCATTTTAAAAAATATCGCATCGTCGGTGATGTGAGAGGAAGAGGGTTCATGGACGGAATTGAAATTGTAAAGGATAAGGAGACAAAAGTTCCTTTTGATATGAACCTCAGTGTGAATCGAAAGATCTTTGAGAAAGCCTTCAGTAGGGGGCTCATTCTCTATCCACCCGATAACACAGGGAATGTGGATGGGGTGAAAGGGAATGCTTTTTTGGTCGCCCCGCCATTGATGACGACCAGAGATCAGATCGATGTGATCCTCAATATTTTAGATGAAACGCTTAAGGAAGTCGACAAGGAGTTGTTGGGTTGAATGATTGGAGATGACTTCGCAGTCGATGAAATGGGATAAAGATGAGAGAAAGGAGGAAAAGCGTATGGAGAGATTTCATCTATTTTTAGCCGTTCTTCTTGCAGCAGGGTTTATCTTTATGGGTTCGGTAGGCCTCTCATATGCCATATCGAGGTCAGAGATCCTCAATGTGGCGAAATATAATGTGATGACCTCTGCAGACCCCCACACGTCTACCTACAATGACATGTCGATGTATATTGACGGCAACATCTATGAGGGACTTGTCACCATCTCTCCAGAAGAGATCACAAAAGTGGAGCCTGTTTTAGCAACCTCCTGGGTCATCTCTCCGGATGGGCTCACCTATACCTTTACTCTGAGAAAAGGGGTGAAGTTTAGTGACGGGACGCCTTTCAATGCCGAAGCAGTGAAGTTTAATTTTGAGAGGCTCCTTGCCTTGAAAAAGGGTGGTTCCTATGGTGGACTCAAGGTCATTGAAAAAGTGGATGTACTGGATGAGGACAAAGTCCAGATCAAGCTGAAACAAAACTTTCCATTTCTGGCTGTTGCCCGTTACTCCTTCATGGTAAGCCCTACGGCAGTAAAGAATCATTCGACCGCGGAAGATAAATGGGCACAGAACTGGTTAGCGAATAATTCCGCAGGGACAGCCCCTTATATGGTCCAGGATTGGGCCCATGAGGTCAATATCGCTTTGATTCAGAATCCCCATTATTGGAGAAAATGGAAAGCGAATCAGTTTAAGGTGGTCAACATTCGATCTATCTATGAGTCGGATGTTCAGAGGATGCTTTTGGAGAAGGGGGATTTGGATATTGCGATGATCATCTCCCGAGACTCCCTCCCGGAGTTGAAGAAGAATCCTAAGATCTGGTCCACCCAAAACGTGAGCCCCGCGCCCATGTACCTCCTCTTCAATTTCTTGACCGCACCGACGAACAACCTCTTGCTCAGAAAAGCCCTTGCCCATGCTTGGGACCATGAGGCCTATGTCAGGGCGAGGGGTGGGTTTGCTCCGAGGGCCGATGGTCCTATTCCAGCCCTGCTTTTAGGAAAGGATTATCAGCTGAAAAACCCCTATCATTATGACCTCAACAAAGCAAAAGATTTACTCAATCAAGCGGGAGTGAAACCTGGTCTCACCCTCAACGTCCTCAGTCAGAAGGGAGACGAGCAGAAGAGAATGATCTATGAGGTCTTCCAATCCGAGGTGGCAAAACTTGGGATTAAAACGAACTATCATGAAAAGACCTTTGAGGGCATGACAGAGACCGTGAAGGATCGAACGCTCATGTTGGATCCATTGAATGCCATGCACATCATCGTTCTCTATAAGAGTCTGGATGTGGTTTCCCCATGGAACTTCCTATACAAGGTCTTTTCTTGTGAAACCCATATGGACAAGCCTACAGGGATGATCAATCTCGGTTACTACTGCAATCCCCAAATGGATGAGTTGACAAAACAAGGCGTAGCAGCCGTAGATCCTAAAAAGGCCATCAGCCTCTACAAACAGGCGAATCAGATGATCATGGACGATTGTGCAGCCATCTTTATAGACAAACAGGTGGAGGATGTGGTCATGAGGGCGAATGTGGGGGGTTATCGTCCAAGGGTCTTTACACCCAGGCAGTTCTATTTCTTTGAGCTCTACAGAAAATAGGGAAGGAGAGAGGGAGAGACTTAATCAGTCAACATTTTATTCTATGCTCAATTTTATTCTGAAGCGAACGGGTTCACTTGCCTTTACTATTTTGGGAATGTCATTCCTTATGTTCTTCATCTCCCGCAGCCTCCCAGGAGATCCAGCTAGGGCGGCTGCGGGAGGCATCGATGCCTCCCAGGAGATGGTCCAGCATGTCATCAAGGAATATGGTCTGGACAAACCGCTCATCGTCCAATATTTCATCTATATGAGACATCTCTTGCAGGGAGACTTTGGAAGGTCTCTGGTCACACGGAGGCCCATCATCGAGGATTTGAAGATCTTTTATCCTGCAACCTTCGAGCTTACCCTTTATGGGGTTCTATTCGCCTGTGTGGTTGGGATCCCTTTAGGCATCATCTCGGCCATCCGGAGAGGTAAGTTGATCGATCATTTGAGTCGGGTCACCTCTCTTTTCATGGTCTCCATGCCACTCTTTTGGCTAGGCCTCATGGCCATTTTCATCTTTTACGCCAAATTGGGCCTCCTCCCTGGAAGCGGCCGCCTCTCCTATGATCTCTTGACGACTCGAGCGATCACCGGGATATTGACACTCGACTCCATCCTTCTAGGGGATTTTAAACTTTTGGGAAATGCCCTCTACCATCTCATTCTGCCAATGATCATTCTCAGTAGCGTCTCCTTAGGCATCATTGCTCGAATGACGAGGTCCTGTATGCTCGAGGTGATGAGTGAAAATTACATCATCACAGCTAGGGCAAAAGGGCTTATGGAGAAAGCGGTCATCATGAAGCATGCGTTGAGGAATGCCATCATTCCAGTGATCACCGTAGTGGGATTGCAGTTCGGAATCTTGATGGGAGGGGCAGTGATTACAGAGACTGTTTTTAGCTGGCCTGGAGTGGGTCGATATGCCATCCTCTCTGTAGATAATAAAGATTTTCCTGCCATTATGGGGTTTGCCATCACCTTCTCTTTTCTCTATGCCATTATCAATCTGATCATTGACATTCTCTATGCCTTCGTTAACCCAAAGATTTCATTTTGATTTATGTGCATGAAAGAGGAAGAAAGGGATTGCGATCTGATCATCAAGAATGGAAAGATTGTGAAGAGAGGAGGCATCTTCGAAGGGGATATTCTGATTCTTAAAGGAAAAGTGGTCGGTATTACAAATTCGATTCAAAACGTTGTAGCGGAAAAGACCATCGACGTAAAGGATCTCTTTTAGGAATGGAGAGAGTACTCGAAGTTAAGGGTTTGAAGACTTATTTTTTTCGTGAGGGCGGCGTTGTCAAAGCCGTCGATGGAATCGATTTTCATGTGGACGCCGGCAAGATCTTGGGGATCGTTGGAGAGTCAGGTTGTGGCAAATCGACTGTGGCCCGATCCATTATGAGATTGATCCCCTCGCCTCCGGGGAGAATCGCCTCGGGAGAGATCCTATTCGAAGGGGAGGATCTTTTAAAGAAGAGCGATGACGAGATGAAGAGGATCAGGGGAAATAAGATCTCGATGGTCTTTCAAGATCCGGTGAGCTTTCTCAATCCAGTCTATACAGCGGGAGATCAAATCAGGGAGGCCATTGTCATTCATCAAAAACTCTCCTTTAAATCAGCATGGGGAAAGGCTGTTGATCTTCTCAGGGACGTCGGCATCCCATCGCCCGATCATCAGGCGAGGTCCTATCCTCACCAGTTAAGCGGGGGGATGTGCCAGAGGGTTATGATCGCCATGGCGATTTCTTGTAACCCAACCCTTCTCATCGCAGATGAGCCCACAACGGCCTTAGATGTGACGATTCAGGCCCAGATTTTGGAATTGCTTAAAGGGATTCGAAAGAGAAGAAGCACCTCGATCATCCTCATCACTCATGATCTCGGTATTGTAGCCCGTTTCTGCGATAAGGTGGCCGTCATGTATGCGGGCAAGATCCTTGAAATGGCCGATGTGTGGAGTCTTTATAAAAACCCTCAACATCCTTACACGCAAGGTCTGCTGAAATCGCTCCCAAACCCTGCAATCAAACAGGAAAGGTTGGAATCGATTCCAGGCCAGCCTCCTGATTTGACAAACCTTTCGGAAGACCAATGTGTCTATCTTCCGAGATGTCATAAAGCCATTCCAGAATGTCAGCGTGGGCAACCTCAATTCGTTGAGATCGACCCAGGGCAATTTGTTCGATGTTTTCGTTTGGTGAAATGAAAAATAGAAACGGGATTCTGGTCCAGGCAAATAATTTGACAAAACATTATGAGGTGAAGAGATGGATGTCTCTCATCACGGGGAAGAATATCATTAAGGCAGTGGACGGCCTCAACTTCTCCATCCTGAGGGGAGAGACGCTTGGTCTCGTGGGGGAGTCGGGATGTGGAAAATCGACGACCGGAAGGCTTCTTCTGGGTCTTGAGGCTCCGACATCAGGAGAGATCATCTTCGATGGAGAAAATATCCTTCACTGCGGCAGAAATGCACTGAGGCAGCTGAAAAGGGAGATGCAGGTCATCTTCCAGGACCCTTTCTCCTCCCTCAACCCGAGGATGAAAATAGGGTCGACCATAGAATGGGTCTTCAAGAATTTCGATCTCTACTCGAGAGAGGAGAGGAGAAGGCGAGCTGCCCAGTTGCTGGAGATGGTAGGACTCGATTCAAAATCGATGAATCGCTATCCCCATGAGTTTAGTGGAGGGCAACGTCAGCGAATTGGCATTGCGAGAGCTCTTGCCCTCCAGCCAAAGTTTATTGTCGCTGATGAACCTGTCTCTTCTTTAGATGTCTCCATTCAGGCTCAGATCTTAAACCTTCTAAAAGATCTACAGAATGAGTTGGGTCTCACCTATCTCTTTATCACTCACGATTTAAGGATTGTGAAGCACGTCAGTGATCGTATCGCCGTCATGTATCTCGGTCAGATTGTCGAATTGGCGAAAAGTGATTCGCTCTATGAGAGTCCGAAACATCCCTATACCCAAAAGCTGATTGAGGCAGTCCCTTTTCCAGATCCTGAGATCGAATTAAATAGGGAAGGGGTCTTGATTACTGGAGAGTTACCGAGTCCACTGAATCCTCCTTCGGGTTGTCGGTTTAGAACGAGATGTGAACAATTGGATCCAATCTGTAGTAGGGAGGAACCTCTTTTGAAGGAGACTGGGGAAAACCATTTCGTCGCCTGCCATCATGTTTAAGGTGGGCTTTATGAATTCACAATTGCTTCATTTCGTATTGGGAAGAAAATGTATCGTTCATTGAAATATTTTTTCAGTAATCCCCTGGCTACCATCGGGGTGGTCATCATCGCTTTATTCGTCTTGATGTCTATAGCGCCCCAGCTCTTTACCCGGTACGACCCCTATGGCATCAATACAGCCGAAAGACTTCGCCCCCCGAGTTTCAAAAACCTTCTCGGAACTGATGAAATGGGGCGGGACGTTTATTCCAGGATCGTTTATGGTTCAAGGCTGACGATCAGTTTTTCTGTTTCTGTTGTTCTCATCGCTTTGGCCATCGGGACGGTCGTCGGTGGGATCTCCGGTTATTATGGAAAGTTTGTGGATAGTGTGATCATGCGATCCACGGACATTTTTTTGGCCTTCCCCATGTTCGTCCTGGCAATGGCCATTGTGGCTGCCATGGGAAGGAGCCTTGTCAATTCAATGCTTGCCCTATCCCTTGTCTGGTGGGCCCAATATGCCCGGCTGATGAGGGGTCAGGTTCTTGTGGCCAAGCAGGAGCTGTACATTCAGGCAGCCCGGGCAACGGGGACGAAAGGCCATGTCATCCTCTTCAGACATATCTTGCCGAACTGTTTTTCGCCTCTTCTCATCAAAACGACATTAGACATCAGCATGGCGATCTTGCTTTTATCCGGACTTAGTTTCATTGGGTTAGGGGCAGAGCCCCCAACTCCGGAATGGGGGGCCATCATCACCACGGGGAGAAAATATCTTATTGGATATTGGTGGTATCCAACTTTTCCAGGACTGACGATTTTCATGGTGAGTATCGCATTCAATTTTGTGGGAGATACCTTGAGCGATCTGCTTGACCCAAGGAGAACTTCATAGAAAAGGAGGAAGCTCATGAAGACAAAGATGAAAGGAAAGCATTTTGTCAATTTGCTGGACTACTCACGGGAGGAGATCGAGACCATCTTAGAGACGGGGTTTGACCTGAAAAGGAAATTGGCTAGAGGAGAACGTCATCCTCTGCTTGAAGGGAAGACCCTTGGAATGCTCTTCTGCAATCCTTCCACCCGGACCCGAATTTCGTTCGAGACGGGAATGACGCAGTTAGGAGGCCATGCCCAATATTATGCTCCTGAGCAGTTGGCGATGAAACATGATGAGACCTGGGAAGATACGGCCCGCGTGATCTCACGGTATGTGGATGGGATTATGTTAAGGGTCTATGCTCTACCTCATTATGGGATGGCCCGAGAGATCATGATGAAGGTTGCCAATCATTCGAGTGTTCCAGTGATCAATGGTGTCGATGATAAGGAACATCCCTGCCAGGTCATGGCCGACACCATGACCATCATCGAAAAGCTTGGCCCAGACTTCAGACATAGGAAAGTGGCGTTGGTTTGGGTATGCTCCAAGAGGGGAAGGAGTCCGGGTATCCCTCATGATCTGGCCATTGTGGCTGGGTCTTTGGGCATGAACCTCACCATTGCCTATCCGGATGAACGGTATCACTTGGATGAAGAATTTATGCTTCCTGCCAGAGAGCGTGCCAGGAAATATGGAGGAACGATCGAGATCGTTCATGATTTCAATAAGGCGGTCAAAGATGCAGACATCATCTATGCGAAAGGTTGGGGAGGAATCGAGATGGGGGCTGAAGAGGATTTGGCATACCGAGAGAAATATCGGGATTGGTGCCTGGCCAAAAAACATTTCGACACTGCCAACCTCAATGCCATGTTCATGCATGCCCTTCCTGTAGAGAGAAATCGGGAAGCCATGGATGAAGTGGTTGATGGCCCCATGTCCGTTGTTTTTGACCAGGCTGAAAATAGGCTCCATGCCCAAAAGGGCGTCATGGTTCTTACGATGAGATAGAAGCTTTTCATGGAGGATCGACCATGCGCAGAAATTCACCTGATCTAAGTGTCTCCTTTCTCGACCATTCCCTCAAGAGTCCGATCATGATTGCATCGGGGGCCCAAACCACGGTCATCGGAAATATCCAAAAGTATGCTCCAGAAATGGCAAAGCATGGGTGGAGCGGAGTGGTGACAAAAACGGTAACGCTGAGTAAATCTTACTATGTACGGCCTTATCTATGGACGACGACTCAATACCGGTTAAAAGGGATGCAGAACAGCGGGTCCCGCCTCATCTTTTGGGATGCCCAGATGTTGGAGAAATTGAAGAAAGATGTGGATGCTGCTCATCGACATGGCCTCCTGATATTGGGGAGCATTGCAGGTTCTACCACTCAAGAGTGGCAGGAGTTAGCCGTCCATATGCAAGAGGCCGGTGTAGATGGGATTGAACTCGATGTCTCCTGTCCATCCGAGGCAAGATCGACCGCTGTGAAGATGTCTTCCTTCCTTGGGAGTGCAGAACAGCAACATGCAGAACAGCTCATTTCAGACATTAAAAAAGTCTTTCGGGGTCCCATTGTTACAAAGCTTTCCTTTCATAGCTTCGACATCGAAGGTCTGGCAAAGACTTGTGAGAGGGCAGGGGCTTCGGCCTTAACACCTATCAATACGATCCAAGGTGTGATCGGTATCGATGTGGATACCGGTATCCCGATTTGCTGTGGCTATAAAAAGAATAGTTATCGGTCAGGAATTTCAGGCCCTATGATCAAACCTTTTGGTCTATCCGCCGTCTCCAAGATCTGCAGCCTCACAAACCTCCCCGTTTCAGGTGTGGGAGGTATTGACGACTGGAGAAGCGCGGTGGAGTATATGATGGTAGGGGCTACTACTGTTCAGATCTGTACAGCAGCCATGTGGTATGGGTTCAAATTAGGTGAAACCATTCTAAAGGGTATCCGTAGGTTTATGACTCAGCATGGCTATCAGTCGTTAGAGGAACTTAGAGGGGTTTCCCTTCCGTATTTTACATCGGCGGTCCCTGCACCCGATATTGTCAAGGCAACCATCAATCCGAAGAGATGTAAGAAATGCAGCCGGTGTTTTATCGCCTGTAAGGATGGGGCCTTCGATGCCATCGAGAAGAGGAGGAGCTCTTTCAAAGTCAATCGGGACATTTGTGACGGATGTGGTCTTTGTGCGCAGGTCTGCCCAGAAGAGGCCATCCAGCTTAAGGCGGTAGCCGATAGCAACGGATGATGTTTCATCCTCTTTTTGGATCTGGAGTGAGAAAGGGTGGGTGTGGAAAAGAAACCGATTAAGATTATGGATACCCTATTCAGGGACGCAAGCCAGAGCAAGATTGCGACGCGGATGCGAATCGAGGATATGCTTCCGATTGCAGAAAAATTGGACAGGGTGGGGTACTTTTCTGTGGAGATGTGGGGAGGGGCGACGTTTGACAGCTGTATCCGCTATCTGAACGAAGATCCCTGGGAGAGGATTCGTGCCTTGAAGAAGAGGATGCCCAATACGAAGATGCAGATGGTCATTCGGGGACAGAGTTTAGTAGGCTATCGCCACTACCCAGATGATGTGGTTGTCCGTTTTGTAGAGAAAGCAGCAGAGAATGGGATCGATGTCTTTCGTGCCTTTGATGCGTTAGATGATGTTAGGAATTTAAAGAAAGTGATCGAGACGGTCAAAAGAGTTGGGAAGATTGCAGAAGGGACAGTTTGCTATACCATGAGCCCTGTACATACGATCGATCTCATCCTGGATAAGGCTCGAGAGCTTGAAGATTTTGCAATTGACTTATTTTGTTTGAAAGATATGGCTGGACTTCTGTCACCCTATGCAGCTTATGAAATCGTGGAACGACTGAAAAATTCCTTGGATGTCCCCATCCACCTCCATACGCATGACACGTGTGGAATGGGTGGAATGGCCTATTTGAAGGCCGTCGAAGCAGGAGTGGATATTATCGACACGGTCCTTTCTCCATTTTCAGAGGGGACGGGACAGCCCCCGACAGAGAGCCTCGTATGGGCCTTAAAGGGGACTCCCCATGATACAGGTCTGGACTTAAATCTTTTAGCAGATATCGCTGACGATGTGAGGGAAATGAAGAAGAGATATAAAGAATTTGAGACGGACCTCGGGGGCGTGGATTCGAAGATCATGGTGACTCAAATTCCGGGCGGCGTGATGTCCAACATGGTAGCCCAGCTTAAGCAGGCCGGAGTCCTTCACCGGTTGAATGAAATTCTGGAAGAGATCCCAAGGGTCAGAAAGGATCTGGGTTATATTTCTCTGGTCACCCCTACTTCGCAGCTCATCGTGGTTCAGGCAACACTCAATGTCATCACGGGGGAGAGGTACAAGATCGTTACGAAAGAAACCAAGGAGCTTCTTAGAGGGGGATACGGTGAGACGCCAGGGCCTCTTAATAAGGAGCTTCAAAAGAAGGTTTTAAAGGATGAACCAGTCATCAAGTGTCGACCGGCGGACCTCATACCCAATGCGATGGAGGCTCTGCGAAAGGAGCTGGAGGGTTTGACGGGGTCAGAAGAGGATCTTTTAACCTATGCCCTTTTCCCCCATGTTGCGTTAGAATTTTTTAGAAGAAGGCAAAAGAAAATTGGCTGAAGTCTATTTGGATCATGCTCATTTTCTCTTGAAAAGGGGATTTATCCCTGCATTTTATAATCCTTCCTCATTTTCAAAATTGAGGCGTAAAAGTCATGGGAGAAGAATTTTCACGATCCTACCGTCTTTTCGGTCCTTTCACTGCAGTGTTTTTATCGATCAATTTTTTTCTTGACAAAGAAATCCCTCCGTGATAAATGGAATTTCCATATTTTGAAAAGTTATTGTCATTTGGCGACAATGCTAATTAATCAATCTTTTGCCCACGGGCTGAACATCCTTCAACTTTACGATTCGCAAAATTCTCTCTTTACTGTTTCTGAAATCTCAAAGCGCCTCGGCTTCAGTCAGAGCAAGACTTATCGTTTAATTAGAACGTTGGTGAAATATGGTCTTCTCCAGGAGTATAATGGAACAGCCCAATACTCCCTCGGTTTAAATGCCATGCGATTAGGTCTCCTGGCTCAACAACAATTCAACATTGCTGCGGTCGCCCGGCCATTTATGAAAGAGTTGTCCCTGCTCACGAAGGAAACGGTCCTCCTGACCGCTATTAATGGGACGAAAGGAATTGTTCTCGACAGGGTGGAGAGTGAGGAGCCGATTCGATATTCCTTATTCCAACCCGGGGCAAGCATTCCTTTACATGCTGGAGCGTCGAGTACCATCTTAATGGCTTACCTTCCTGAGGAGGAGTGGGACATCATTATTACAAGAGAAGGGTTGAAGCGTTATACTCCAAACACTATCACAAGAGTGAATCAACTGAAGAGCCATCTGAGAGAGGTTCGGGAAAAGGGATATGCCTTCAGCGATCAGGAGATGGACCGCGATGTAAGGGCAGTAGCAGCCCCTATTCTGAATGAATCGGGCAAATTGGTCGCTGGGTTAAGCGTTGCAGGCCCAGCTTATCGAATCAATAAGAAGAGAACCAATGATCTCGTCAGATGTGTGACCGCTTATGCCCAAAAGATTTCTGCTGCGATAGGGTATATGAGTGTATCTGCCAAGAGAAGGGGCGCCAAAAAATCGAACGAGGTCAACGTTTCATCAAGAAGAAGTTGAAAGGGACTGTAATACCAGTTATTAGGTTTGTATGGCCCTTTTATTGAGAGGGCGGAGAGGGAGCAGACCGGTTGTCCTCTTGGATGACCCAGGAGCCCTTGCCTCCCAAGAATTCATTTCTCGATGTTTCTGGGAAAGACCTCGATTCCATGTTTAATGTTTAGGTTTTAAGGCGATCAACTTAGCCTTCTTTTGGATTGAGATAAGCAGGATCAACAAATGGATTTTTTCTCCTCCCACCTAAGAAGTTCAGAATGGAAGAAGATGCTACTCCTTGCCCCTTCCGTGCTCTTCATCACTATCTTTTTTGCATTGCCTCTCATCCGGTTTTTCCTCCTGAGTTTCTTTTCTCCTCATTTGACGTTGACCCATTATGTTCGTTTCTTTAAGACGCCTGTCTATCTAATGGTTCTTTTGACGACTTTTAAAATCAGCCTATTGGTCACTTTTGTCTGTCTGATCTTGGGGTATCCGATTGCTTACCTTCTTGGAGAGGTCAGCCCAGGGAAGAGGAACCTCCTGCTGATCTTTGTTCTTCTTCCGTACTGGACGAGCATTTTGATCCGGACCTATGCTTGGATCACTCTTCTTGGAAGCCAGGGGATCATTAATCAAACCCTGATGAAATTAGGAATCCTCTCTCAACCCATCGCTCTCATGTTCAATGATACCGGTGTCGTGATTGGAATGGTCCATGTGCTCCTTCCGATGATGGTCCTTCCCCTCTACAGCGTGATTGTGAAGATCGATCGGAATCTCATCAAGGCCTCCTACACCTTAGGGGCTTCCCCACTGCAGACCTTCCGGAATGTTTTTATCCCCTTAAGTCTTCCAGGAGTCTGGTCCGGTTGTCTTTTGGTCTTCATTATCTCCTTGGGTTTTTTCATCACCCCCGCCCTTTTAGGTGGACGGAAGAGCATGATGCTTTCCATGTTGATCGAACAGGAGGTCGAATACATCATGGACTGGGGGTTCGGGGCGACTATTTCCTTTGTTCTGTTAGGGGCTACCCTGATGGCCCTCTTTGTTTATAACCATTTTATCGGGCTTGGAAAGCTAATGCCCGGGAGACAATAGAGACGATGTCTAAAGAATCCTCGGGGATTTCAAATCGGTGGGTTCTCTTATGGGTGACCTGTGGTCTCATCTTCTTCTTTCTCCTCATGCCCATTTTGATCATCGTTCCCATGTCCTTTAATCCCAAACGGATTATTGAGTTTCCTCCGGAAGGGTTCTCTCTGAAATGGTATGCCAGTTATTTTTCAAACCCACAATGGATCGGTTCTACCCTGAGAAGTTTCCGAGTGGCCTTTGGCGTCTCCATTCTCTCCACGATTTTCGGGGTCCTCTCTGCCTTCGGTCTCATCAGGGGACGATTTGCAGGCAAGGGGTTCCTCATGGCTTTTATTCTTTCTCCCCTCATTGTCCCCGTCATCATCAAAGCGGTTTCGGTCTACTATTTCTTTAACAAACTCCACCTGGTGGGAACGGAGTGGGGGCTGATTCTCGCTCACACAGCTTCCGCCATTCCTTATAACGTAATCATTATCTCCTCGACGCTCATCAATTTCGATGAAAGCCTGGAGAGGGCCTCCATGAACCTTGGGGCGAACCGCCTCCGGACCTTTTTCCACATTACTTTGCCTCTGATACGGCCCGGACTTATTTCAGCTGGCCTATTTGCCTTCATCAGCTCCTTTGATGAGCTCATCATTGCCATCTTTATCTCCGGAGTGAACGCAGTCACCCTTCCAAAAATGATGTGGGATGGGATCCGTTTCGAGGTCAACCCGACACTGACTGCGATCTCTTCCATCCTTATCCTTCTGTCCACGGTCCTTCTTCTTTCTTCGGAATATTTGAGAAGAGGTTTTGCAAAGAAAGGAAGGTTAGAACTTCCCAGATGATCCATGATCACGTTGTTTTGAAGAACATCACGAAACGATTTGGAGAGGTGGTCGCTGTGGATGAGGTTTCCTTATCCGTGGGAAAGAATGAATTCCTCACCCTTCTGGGGCCCAGTGGATCAGGGAAAACCACCACCCTTATGATCATTGCTGGATTCGAATCGGCGACCTCCGGGGAGGTTTATATTGGCGGAAGACCTATGGTCCAAGTTCCATCTTACAAGAGAAATATTGGCATGGTCTTTCAGAATTATGCGCTTTTTCCTCACATGACCGTCTTTCAAAACATCGCTTACCCCCTCAAAATGAGAAAGACGGATCGGAAAGGGACTGAGGAAAAGGTGCGGAGGGTTCTCGATCTTGTGAAACTTCCGGAGTATGCCGAGCGTTATCCGTCCCAACTGAGCGGAGGTCAACAGCAGCGGGTTGCCTTGGGACGGGCCCTGGTCTTCGATCCTCCTCTTCTCTTGATGGACGAACCCTTGGGGGCGCTCGATAAACAACTGAGAGAGCATATGCAGCTTGAGATCAAGAATATCCAGAAGGCCCTCAAGGTTTGTGTCATCTATGTAACCCACGACCAAGAAGAGGCTCTCACCATCTCTGATCGCATTGCTGTTTATAACCAAGGCCGCATCGAACAGACTGGAACGCCAGAGGAACTCTATGAGAGACCCCATAGCTCCTTTGTTGCGAACTTCATCGGGGAGTCAAACCTATTCGAAGCCTACATTGAGAAGGTTGAAGGAGGATTCGGGACGTGTCGAAATCAAGCCTTTTCCTGTAAGGCGCCGATACCCGAAGGGCCATTGGTTGAGAAGAAAGTGTGGCTGGTCATCCGCCCTGAGAAGATCTTCTTCCATTCGGGGGAGGGGAAGACGACAGGAGTAAAAGGGAAGATTGAAGAAGTCATCTATGTGGGAGAGATGACCAAATATCGAGTCAACGTTGGGGGGCAGTCCGTTTATGTGAAGCGTCAGAACCGATGGGGGGAGATGAAATATCAGGCAGGAGAGGTTGCATCCCTCGGGTGGAACCCTGAGGACATTCGAGTTCTATTCTAAAAGGAAGGAGGAAGAATATGAGAAGAGCTATGTTTTTAAGAAGAGAAAGTTGGGTGGTGAGTTTGATGGTCCTTTTCCTTCTCTTACCTTGCGTTTCTGTGTGGGGACAGTCCAAGCAGATTGTCGTCTGCAATTTTGGGGGAAAATCACAGGAGTCCCTTCAAAAAGTCTTCTTCGATCCCTTTGAAAAAGAGACGGGAATCAAAGTGATCGGGACTTCCCCGCCTCGCTTGCCGAAATTGAAGTCTATGGTGGAATCCGGAAATGTCGAATGGGATGTCGTTGTCCTTTTGGACAGCTGGGTCGTCCGGGCAAAGTCAGAGGGACTTCTTGAGAAGATTGATTTTTCCGTAGTGAATGCGAAGGACATGTATCCCGATACCGTCGATTCCTATGGGGTTGGACTTTATTATTTCTTCACAGGAGTGGCTTACAACAAAAAAGCTTTTTCATTAGGGAACCATCCCAAAACATGGGCTGATTTTTGGGATGTTAAAAAATTCCCAGGACCCAGAGGAATGTATAAAGGGGCCATGGAAGTTCTCGAATTTGCTTTGATGGCAGATGGCGTTCCAAAGGATAAGCTTTATCCTATTGATGTTGACCGCGCTTTCCGAAGCCTGGATAAGATTAAGGCCCATGTCACCGTGTGGTGGGACGCAGGAGAGATACCTGGACAGATTCTTAGTAAGGGGGAAGTCACAGCAAGCAGTGCATGGCTGAATCGAATCATCTCATTGGAAGAGGAAGGGGTCCCGGTTGCTGCTGAGATCAATCAATCCATTTTGAGAGTGGATTTCTGGAGTGTTCCAAAAGGGACGAAGAATAAAGAGGCTGCTATGAAGTTTATCAATTATGTCATTCACCCTGAAAGGCAAGCAGCCCTTTCAACGATGATGCCCTACGGCCCTTGCAACCGGAAGGCCTTGGATTACATGTCTGCGGACCTGAAGAGACGACTTTTCACCAGCCCCGAAAATATGAGCAAGATGGTCGTTTTTAATCCTAAAGGCAGAGAGTGGTGGGGGGAGAACGAAAAGAACGTATTGGAGAAGTTCAATCAGTGGTTACTCAAATAGGATAAGTCTCAATTGAATGGAGAAGACATGGGTTTCGCGATCCCCGGCGCGATCGGTTAACTTTTTAGTCCATTAGAATCGTGTGGAGCGCTTCTCATTCGAAGGGGTAGATATGACAAAGATGGGATTTTTGAGCGGGAAAGTGATAGAGAAAAAACAGGATGTCCTCGTCATCGGAAGCGGGGTTTCAGGAGTAAGAGCAGCCATTGAGGCTCGGAACTCAGGGCTCGACGTCCTTCTGGTGGATAAGAGTCTGCTCGGTCGAGCAAGCTGCTCCATCTATGCAGGAGGCATTGTCCATCCCAGGATCCCCGAACATATGGAGAAGATGGGATTTACTATCCCGAATAAACTGGCCCTTCCTCCTGATAAATTGACCAGGAAATTCTTGGAAGAGGGAGTGGCTTTGGGATGGGGATATCCCTATTTGGATGACCAACGTCTGATGATGGTGATCGCTGTTGAATTGGGACTGAGGAACGAGGAATTGAGGGATTATGGGGTCAAAGACCCCTATCTCCAACACTACCTCGGTCCTCCGGGGATCTATGGCAAGAATATTCTTCTTCCCATGATTGATCATATGAAAAGGATCGGCGTGGCCACGTTGGAGAAAACAATGATCCTTGAGTTGCTTCGAAATGACGAGGCCATTGTCGGAGCCATTGGATTCAACATCGATGACGGTACACTCTATGTGCTCAGGGCAAAAACCGTTGTTCTTGCTTCAGGCGGCGGGGCTCAGGTTTATGAGAGGACCTATTCCCCCACTCGGATGACAGGGGATGGATTTGCCATGGCCTACCAGGCAGGAGCAGAGCTTTGGGATATGGAGTTGATCGGTTGGGACAACTGGTTCTTGAACGAGCCTGGTCTGCCGAGATGGTGGATTTCCTATTCTCATGGCAGGATGTCAGGGGTATTGAGAAATAAATTGGGGGAGCCCTTCTTCGAGAAATATGCAAGAAGGTTTGGTGTCCTTGGAGAAAAAGCGACTTTATCTCTGAAGGATCCGAAAGACAAGCGATATGGTAAGCCCATCATTGAACTCGTTCATTATTTTGCAAGGGCTTCGGCCCAGGAGATCCTCGAAGGAAGGGGAGAGGATGGCTGTGTTTTTCTTGATCTTACTTCTGTCCCGGAGGATTTATGGAAAGTCGAGAGCGCAGGGCTCTTTGGCCTTAACCTCTTCAGGGACTTCGATTGGAGGAAGAAACCTCTTCGCATTGCGCCCTGTGCGGAAAAGAGCTGTGGAGGGGTGACGATCAACGAAAGGGGAGAGACAACCTTGAAGGGTCTCTTCGCAGCGGGGGAAGTAGCCAATGGTTCCTCAATGCCATTCTGCCTGGTCACTGGTGTGATCGCAGGCCGCTATGCTTCCCATTATGCGTACGAAGAACCACTACGCTTCTCAAATGGAAATACGGAGGCAAGGCTAAAGGAGACCGAGAAGAAGATTAGGAAGGTCTTCGATATGCCGATGGATCCAAAAGGGGATCCCAGAATGATCAAAGGACGGATCAAGTCGCTCATGATGAACCATGTAGGCGTTCTGAAGACAGAAAAAGGGTTAACAACAGCTCTCGATCAGCTTAGACAAATCGGTGAAGAAAATCTCCCTAAACTTTATGCCAAAGGGTTGCGGGGAGCCCGAGAGGTATTTGAAACCATCAATATGTGGATGACGAGCGAGATGGTGGTGAAGGCCTCCCTCTATCGAAAGGAAAGTAGAGGCCTCCACCAGAGGCTGGATTATCCAGAGCGGGATGATGAGCACTGGCTGAAAAATGTCTTGATCAAGAGGGACGGGGGGAAAATGGTTATTTATGATCGCCCCGTTGACTTAGTCTTCTTCAGTCCCAGGCCCAAAGGTTGCTAAGGAGGTCGTTCGATGCCCAAGATTTTGCTCAAGGTTGTGGAGGAGTCTTGCATTGGATGTGAGAAGTGTGCAGAGGTCTGCCCCGTTTTAGCGCTGGACTTCGACGAAGGAAGAGAGAAAGCCTTTGTAATGGATGAGACGGCATGTATCTGCTGCCGACAGTGCCTCGAGGTTTGTCCCGTTGAGGCAGTTATTCTTGAGGGCGCTTTTACAGAAAAGGATATCCTCATGGACTCAGATATGATTCGAAGGGGGAATAGATAGCCCTTTCAGGAGAAAGAGAAATCATTTTTCAGGAGGTCATATGAAGTTATCGGGACCCGGTAAACCGCTTGAAACAGACGTTCTCGTCGTAGGAAGTGGAATGGCAGGCCTGAGGGCTGCGATTGAGGCCAAGAGATCGGGGCTGAAAGTTCTTCTGGTGGACAAAAGTCTTCTTGGCAGGGCATCGAGTTCGATCTATGCAGGCGGCCTCGGATTGGAAATCCTTCCTAAACATCTTCCGTATCATGGGGCAACTGTAAAGAAATTTGCAGATTATTTCAATGGAACGATCGAACAAGTCTTTAAAAAAATGCTTCAGGAAGGCGTTTCCATAGGCTGGGGTTATCCTTACATTGATAACCAGAGGATCCTGATGACCGTGGCCTGCGATTACAAAGTGAGACAGGAGGAACTTCGGGATTTTGGCGTGGAGGATCCTTATTCTCAGCATTTCATCGGCCGGCCGGTTTCCATGGGAGCTCCCATTATTCTTCCAATGATTGACTACTTTAAGAAGATCGGCGGAAAGACAATGGAGAAGACGGTGATGACCGACCTCATCCGTCAGGGAGATCGGATCGTCGGCGCCATTGGGTTTGAGATGGGCCGTAAGAAATGGTCTGTTATTTTAACGAAGGCCACGATCATCGCCACAGGGGGATGTGCCCAGGTCTATAAAAGAACCTATTCTCCCACGCGAATAACAGGGGATGGATACGCCATGGCTTACCGGGCAGGGGCAGAATTGTGGGAGATGGAGATGGTCGGATTTTGCAACTGGACAATTGCTGAGCCGAAGTGTCCTCAATGGTGGATTCCTTTCTCCTACGGGAGAGTTTCTGGAAAACTGAGAAACGCATTGGGTGAGCCCTTTTTTGAGAGGTATGCGAAAGAGAACGGTTGGTTGGGTCCCAAGGCGACACTGAATGACAATGATGTGATGGACAAGCGATACGGAAAACCGTTGACAGAACTGGACCACTATTTCTGGAGAGCCTGTTCCATGGAGATACGGGAAGGCCGGGGAGAAAATGGAGCAGTCCTCCTGGATTTGAGGGATGTTCCTGAAGAACGGTGGTATTATGAAAATGATGGAATTACGGCAGTGAATGAAATGAGGAATTTTGACTGGAAGAACAGACCTCTTCATATCGCTCCTGCTGCCGAAAAGCAGGCAGGTGGGATTTATACCGATGAATACTTTAAAAGCAATTTAGAGGGGCTTTACGCCGCAGGGGAGGCAGGTCCAGGCCTCTCGATGCCGTTCTGTATTGTTTCCGGTGCCTCATCGGGAAGGTATGCTGCTTGGTATTCCAGGGAGGCTGCTCCGGTTCGATTAAGAGATGAAGACATGAAATGGATTGAGAAGAGACAGGAGGAGGCAAGAAAAATGCTGAGTTCAGAATCAAGTGGGATGGGGGATCCCCGGAGCATCAAAAAGGATATCAAGGAGACGATGTGGAACTATGTGGGTACGTTACGGACTGAGGCTGAACTGGACAAAGGACTTCAAGAATTGGATCGCATTGAAAGGGAACGGCTTCCCATGTTATTTGCAAAAGATATGAGAGGCCTCCGTGAGGCCTACGAAACGATCAATATGGTGACGGTTTCGAAAATGATTGCCAAATCAGCAAAACTCAGAACCGAAAGCCGAGGAATGCACCAGCGATTAGATTATCCGAAAGAAGATGATGCCAACTGGCTTAAGAATGTTTTTATCAAAACGTCGCAAGGAGAAATGCAGTTATTCACACGCCCTGTAAATTTAATTTGGGAAGAACCAGAATAACAGAATAAGGGGAATGAACGATGCTCAATTTCAGGTATGAAATAGACCAAGACAAATGTATCGGTTGTGAAAAGTGTGCAGAAGTATGCCCCACACTGGCTATTGATTTTGACGGAGAGAAGAAAAAGGCTTTCGCTTTGGATATCGATCAATGCTTGATCTGCCACCAGTGTCTGGAGGTCTGCCCTGTTGATGCAATCAGAATGGAAGGGGGACTGTGGCAAGAAGACATTCGTATCCAAAGAAATCCTGGGTCGGAAAAAGAGATTTGAAGAGATGGAGTGGTTTTCACCAAAAACGATTTCAGAAACTGCCGTCCTGATGCGAAGGTGGAGAGGGAAGGCAACGTTGGTTGCAGGGGGGACGAATGTTATTCCGGACATGAGGGCCAGGGTCTTAAAGTCGGATGTCTTGATCGATCTCTCTCGTTTGAAGAGTCTCGCTTATATCAAGGAGGAGAAGAAGAAGATCAGGATTGGAAGCCTCACCACGATTTCGGAGCTGGCTTCTTCCAAGGTTATTCAAAAATATGCTCCCATCCTTTTTCAGGCCGCTCATCAACTTGGAAATCCTTTGGTTAGGAATAGAGCGACTATAGGAGGAAACTTGGCGGATGCGTCTCCGGCGGCCGATACGGCAGTTCCTCTTCTTGCTTTAGAGGCAATGGTAGTAGCAGAGAGAGACGGGGGAAAGCGGAGACAGACCCCCATCGATCAATTCTTTACAGGGCCAAACCGCACCGTGTTAACAAGGGGTGAAATGATCAAGGAAATTATCTTTCCTAAACCTAACTCAAATGCAAAAATGGGTTATTCGAAACTGGGACTCCGGAATGCTATGGCCATCTCTATTGTAAGCGTTGCTATTTTAATGGAGATGGATGGAAATAAATGTAGAAAGCTGAGGATCGGTCTCGGAGCGGTTGCTCCAACTCCGATTAGGGCTTATCGGATTGAAGAAATGCCGGCGGGGAGAGAAATCACAAAGGGATTAATTGAAAATTGCTCGATCGAAGTCATGAAAGAGATCAGCCCGATCACAGACATTCGGGCAAGTGCAGAATACAGAAGGGAAATGACGTCGGTCCTTCTGAAACGGTTGATTCAGAAAATTGTATCGATGTAAAGAGATGCTGAAACGAGTTCAGCATGACATTAAAGGTTTGATCATCTGTTTTTGTCATCCCGAACTTGTTTCGGGATCTCGTTTTCATACCAAATCGAATATGCTGAAATGAAAACAATCAAAACCTGTCTATTAGAAATCAACATTAATGGTGAGTGGAAAAAAGTCGAGGTCTCACCAAGCGAAGCATTGCTTCATGTCCTGCGAGAGAGGTTCGGTCATACCGAGGTGAAGGAGGGTTGCGGGAAAGGGGACTGCGGGTCATGCGCCGTTCTGCTCGATGGAAAGGCAGTCAATTCCTGCTTAACACTTGCCCTTCAGGCTCATAAACAGAAAGTGGTGACGGTGAAGGGAATTGGAACTCCGGAGAAACCCCATCTTCTTCAGGAGAGTTTCGTGAAGCATGGAGCAATTCAGTGTGGATTTTGTACCGCCGGAATGATTGTTTCAGCGAAGGGGTTACTCGGTGAGAATCCTCATCCTACAAGAGGAGAGATCAGAAGGGCCATCTCAGGAAATCTATGTCGCTGCACCGGATATAAGAAGATCGTCGATGCGATTGAAGAAGCCTCGAAGAAGCTGCAAAGAAAAGGTTAAAGTTGAGGCTGAGGTTGAGTATCAAATTTTATGCGGAACGCGATGAAAGGTAAAATGTCAGAATTAAAAGTCATTGGCAAACCAATTCCGCGGCATGATGCATGGGAGAAGGCATTTGGCCTAACCGCCTATGCTGCTGATTTTTCTTTGTCAGGAATGCTCTATGGGAAGGTATTGAGAAGTAGATATCCCTCAGCAAGAATCGTCTCGATTAACACCTCCAAAGCAGAAAGGCTTAGTGGCGTCAAGGCTGTGTTAACGGCAAAAGATGTGCCCAAGAATGAGTCTGTAACCCGTTTTGGTCAAACCCATGCAATGGGAGGAGGGTTCGAAGGTCTCTACCGTGTTCTTGCTGATAAGAAGGTCCATTTTATGGGAGAGGCAGTGGCATTGGTTGCTGCTGAGACTGAGGAGGTTGCAGAAAGGGCGTTAGGATTAATCAAAGTCGAGTATCAACCTCTGTCGGGTGTCTTCGATCCACTGGAGGCAATGAAGCCCGGGGCTCCTCAAGTAGAAGAGGGAAGGTCAAATGTCATCACTCACTATGAAGTGATTAAGGGCGATATCGAGAAAGGATTTTCGGAAGCCGATGTGATTGTGGAGAACACCTATCGAGCTCCTTTTGTGGATCATGCCTATTTGGAGCCAGAATCCGGAGTTGCCTGGATTGATGAGAGTGGAGTCATCACCCTTCGGGTTTCCACGCAGGTGATAGAACATTTCAGGGGCATCGCAGATGTTCTGAATCTTCCTCACAATCGAGTAAGGGTGATCGGGACCTATGTAGGTGGAGGATTCGGTGGAAAAGAGGATATCACGGTTGAGAGCTTACTGGCCCTTTTGACTTATAAGACAGGCAAACCAGTCAAATTGACTTATACTCGGGAAGAATCGATCCTTTGTCATAGCAAACGACATCCTTATGTCATGATCTATAAGACCGGAGCGAAGAAGGATGGTCGATTGACTGCTCTTCAGGCAAAATTGGTCTCCGATGCAGGCGGTTATGTTTATCTCAGCCCATGGGTTCTCCTCTACTCTATGGTCGATGCGGCTGGTCCTTATCGGATTCCTCATGCAAAGATTGATGGCTATACGGTCTTAACCAATAATACTTTTACAAGTGCCAATCGCGGATTTGGAGCGCCTCAGGTCTGCTTTGCTTATGAATCACAGATGGATGAGTTAGCCAGAAGACTTGAGATGGATCCCAAACAGATTCGCATAAAGAACTACCTGGAGAAAGGGGAGGCCTTAGCCACAGGCCAGATCCTTCAACATCATGTTGCCTTGAAGGAGACGACAGAAAGGGCTTTAGAGGCCCTTGGGGAGAAAACACCTTCCACAGGAAAGGTGAGGATTGGTCGAGGGATTGCTTCCGGGATGACGAGTTATGGCCGAATGATTTTTCTCCACGACACTTCACGATCTCATGTCTCCATCGAGATGGACAGTAGCGTCACGATTCGCGCAGGGGTTCAGGATATTGGAGGAGGGCAGGCTTCTTCGCTCTGCCAGATCGTGTCAGAGGTTTTAGGTGTCCCTCTTGAGGATATCAAAATCTATATTGCTGATACTGCCTTGACCCCATTTGCCGGGACGACCACTGCCACAAGGCAGCTTTATATGTCAGGGAATGCAACGCTCATGGCAGCCGAGGAGGTTCGGAGAACCTTGCTCAGACAGGCCTCCGAGATGTTGAAGATCGATCCCCAGAGACTTGACCTTGTAGACCGGGAAGTGGTGGATGTGGAAGGTTCCGGCAAGAGTCTTCCCATCAAGGAAGTGGTCAAAGCCTGTGCCTCTGACGGACTTCCTCTTTATCATATTGCTCTTTTTAAAGCGCCCTTTCGAAATCTAACCCAATTTGAAAGAATTGAAGGGCAAGTCTTTCCCGATTTCACCTTTGGTACCCATGCGGCAGAGGTTGCTGTGGATGAGGAGACGGGAAGGGTTCACGTGCTGAAACTCATATCCTGCTTTGATGTAGGCAGGGCGATTAACCGATCAAGTGTAGAGGGTCAACTTGAGGGCGGGGCGATCTACGGGATGGGTTATGGATTAACGGAAGAGGTGGTCTTGGAAAGAGGGATGACGATGACTCCGTCATTTTCAGAATATCTCTTGCCTACATCATTGGACGTGCCTGATGTTCAGACGATTCTGATCGAATCAGGTGACGGTGTGGGCCCCTTCGGAGCAAAGGGAGTGGGAGAGCCCTCGGTCTGTTCGGTCGCTCCTGCCATTTCCAATGCTGTGCAAGATGCCATTGGGGTGAGGATCTATGATCTCCCGCTCACACCGGAGAAGGTTGTCAGGGCAATTAAGAAGAAGAACAAAAAGTAATCCCCTCTCCCTACTTTAGTAAAAGGTGTGAGGGATCTGAGCTGAGGGAAGGACTATGGAAAAGCCCCAATATCATGCCATAGGCAAACGATCCATTCGCAAGGATGGGATCGCCAAAGTGACGGGACAGGAGCTCTATAGCACTGACATCTCCTTGCCCAGAATGCTTCATGGCCGCGTGTTGAGGAGTCCTTTTCCCCACGCCGCGATTAAAAGCATCGACACAACTGCCGCCGAAGAGATGGGAGCTGTCTGCATTGCATTCAAGGATATCCCTAAAGTGAAATACAACGAGCGCCTGGTCAGTATTCCGAAGTCCACCTATAAAGACCGGTACGTATTCGCGGATAAGGCCCGTCACGTGGGTGAAGCCATTGCTGCGGTTGCAGCAGAGACTGAAGAGTTAGCGGAAAAGGCCCTCTCCTTGATCCGTGTAAAATATGAAAAATACCCTGCCGTTTTGGACCCTATTGAAGCGATGGAACCGGGGAGTCCAATCGTCCATGAGACCATCTTGGTTGGGGATGAAGAGCGAAAGATTGAAAATAATATTTCGGCCTCGAGGGAGATCAGCGAAGGGGATGTTGAAGAGGGATTCAAAGAAGCAGACGTCATCGTTGAGGATGAGTTCGCAACGGGGCGTGTCTATCATGCCCAAATGGAGACGAAGTCCATCGTCTGTTCTCCTGAGCCAGACGGAGGGATTACCGTCTGGACGACGACACAGACCATCCACAATGTGAGGCAACTCCTGGGAGAGATCTTTGGTCTCTCTTTGAACAAGGTCAATGTGAAGAGAATTGCGGTGGGAGGATCTTTTGGATCGAGCATACAGATGAACTCCGTCGTCCCCATTGGCGTTGCTCTTGCGTTAAAGGCGCGCCGGCCGGTCAAGCTCGTTTCGACCCGAGAAGAGGATATGTATGACCACGTCAAGTATCCGTCCTTGATCACGTTGAAACTCGGTGCAAAAAGGGATGGGCGACTGACGGCGGGTCGGATGAAGGTCATTGTCGATATCGGTGCTCACAATACACAGGCCTATCCACTTCTGGGGTGCATGGCAGGGTGGTGGGTTTCACTCTATCGCTTACTTCACCTCAAGTTCGAAGGCAAGGCGGTCTATACAAACAAAGTTCCGACCTGTGCCATGCAGGGTTTTGGAAATCCCCAGGTCACCTTTGCAGTGGAATCTCTGATGGATGTTTTAGCAGAAAAATTGGGTATAGACCCCATCGAACTGCGATTGAAGAACTATGTAGGATTGGGTCAGACCTTCTGGGGGCAAGGCCCTACTGTTCGTTCTGTCATTCGTAGCTGTGGCGTGGAGGAGATGCTCACGAAGGGAGCAGAGTTGATTGGCTGGAAGGAGCGGGGAAGATTGTGTGAGGAGAGAGGTCCCATCCGTCGCGGCATTGGAATGGCAAGGGGATTTCATACCTCGGGTGCAGGAGCTCCTATGCCGGGAGAAGCGATCGATTATTCCGGCGCCATCGTTAAAATCAATGAGGATGGTTCGGTCGATTTTCTTACTGCTCTGATGGATCTCGGAGGTGGCACGCTGGACGCCATTGCAAAGATCGTGGCTGAGGAGCTGAAGGTCCCTGTCGATAAAGTGGGCATCTCGCCTGTTGATACCCGAACTACAGTTTATGATGTCTGCACGCATGCCACAAGAGGGGTCTATTGTGGTGGAGGAGCGGTTCATAAAGTGGCGGGCCAGGCAAAAGAGAAATTGTTAGAGTTCGCATCGAGAATTCTCCAGGCTCCTCCTCATGCGTTGAAGATGGAAATGGATGAGGAGGCGGCTCAGGGAGTTATCTATGTGGAGGGAATGCCCGAAAAGAAAATCACTGTCGGCGAAGTTGCTAAGACTGCTCATCTTAATGATTGGGGGACGATTGCGGCTGTGGACAGTCACCGGCAGGTCAACTGTCCTCCAACCTTTATTGCTCATTTCATAGAGGTAGAGGTCAATACGGAGACAGGCGTGATCAAGCCGACACGGGCAGTTCTTTGCAGCGATGCTGGTCGTGTCATCAATCCGGAATTGGCAGAGGGGCAACTCTATGGCGGCCTTTATCGAGGTTTGGGATACGCTCTCCTCGAGGATACTCTCTATGATGAAGAAACAGGGGAATTAATGAATAAAGGATTTCTAACAGATTTCAAGATGCTCACGTCCGAAGACATGCCGAAGATGGAAGATATCCAAATATACTTTACAGACACGGAAGAGCCAACCGGGCCCTTTGGTGCAAAGGGGATTGGTGAGGCCGCGCTCAATCCAACAGCTGCTGCCGTGGCCAATGCGATCTATTACGCTATTGGAATCCGATTCACCGAGATTCCGATTACGCCGGAGAAGGTGCTCAAGGCGTTGAAAGAAAAGGTGGATGGAAATCATAAAGGAGCGCCAAATGTCATTTAACCCTGAAGGTGTCATGCCGAACTTGTTTCGGCATCTCTTCAGGGTAGGTTTGTTTCCGCCTCTATCTTAGAAACGCTGAAATCTAAGACCCTGATCTTGAAACGAGTTCAGGATGACAGAGAAAAAACCGAACAGGTTGGGTATCATGATCAACACCCATATTCTCACACAGGAATTTAAATATCTTGAACCAAAGACGATCGATGAAGCCGTTCAATATCTGGCTCAATACGGAGAGAGGGCAAAAATCATTGCAGGTGGGACAGATCTCTTGGTCCAGATGAAGATGGGAAAGCTTCGAGCGGGATATTTGGTTGATATTTCAAGAATTCCGGCTTTACGGTATCTCATTGAAGAGAGAGGGCTTCGAATCGGTTCCCTTACTCCATTCCGGGAGATTGAAAGATCTCAGAGGATAGAGAAGAAGTTTACCGCCCTTTTTGAAGCGGCCAGGTCTGTGAGTTCTGTTCAGATTAAAATAGCAGGGACAGTGGGTGGCAACCTTTGCAATGCTTCCCCGGCTGCTGATTCTGCTCCTCCATTAATTGCTTTTGGAGCAAAGGCGAAATTGGTCGGAATAGAGGGAGAAAGACGACTTCCTTTAGAGGATTTCTTTGTGGGCCCCGGAGAAACTGTTCTATCTCCCAGGGAGATCCTGGTTGAAGTGGAGGTTCCTGAATTTTCAGGATGGTTGGGAAGCTCCTTTCTGAAGATGGCGAGGGTTTCTGCAGACATGGCAAAGGTCAATGTGGCTGTTGCAATGATCCGAGATGGGAATGTCTGCAAAGATTGCAGGATTGTCTTGGGCTCCGTCGCGAAGACGCCTTTGAGAGTAAAAAAGGCGGAGGCCATTTTGAAAGAAGAGGTTTATAAGGGAACCACTGCTGAGAAGGCGAGCCTTCAAGCAGTTCAGGAGATCCAGCCCATCACTGACATTCGTTCAACTGCCTGGTATCGTAAGGAAGTCGCTCAGGTCATGATCAGAGATGCAATCGATCTGGCTTGGAAAAGAGCGGAGAGAGGAGCGTAAGAAATGGCCATTTCGATGAAAGGGAAATCGTTAGCCAGCCTTAAAGATTTGACAAGAGAAGAGATCGAGCAGATTCTAAAGACTTCAGAATTGCTGAAGCTTCAACTTCTTCGCGGTCAAGAGCATCCTATGTTAAAGAGAAAGACTTTGGCCATGATCTTCGAGAAACCTTCGACGAGAACTCGTGTCTCCTTCGAAGCGGGAATGTGGCAGCTCGGGGGCTATGCCCTTTATTTGAGTGCGAGCGACCTTCAGTTGGGCCGTGGCGAGACCATTGCGGACACCGCTGCGGTTCTTTCCCGTTATGTCAACGGAATAATGGCAAGGGTCTTTGCCCATCAGACGATCCTTGATCTGGTCAAATATTCGAGAGTACCGGTGATCAATGGGCTTTCAGACTTGACCCACCCTTGTCAGGGTCTTGCAGATCTTTTCACCATCTATGAGAAAAAAGGGAGGCTTTCAGGATTGAGACTTGCCTATGTGGGCGACGGAAATAATGTGGCCCATTCGCTTCTCTATGGCTGTTCGAAGGTTGGGATGAACATCTTTCTTGGCTGTCCAAAGGGTTATGAACCAAATCCGAAAGTCGTTTCAGAGGCAAAGAAAGAGGCCAAACGAAGCGGGTGCGAAGTGAATATGACAAACGATCCAAAAGAGGCGGTCGAAAAGGCTGATATTATTTACACAGATGTCTGGGCCAGCATGGGTCAAGAGAAAGAGCATGGGGAGAGGGTTAAGATTTTTAAACCCTATCAGGTAAATGCCCGGTTGGTCAAAGCGGCCAAGGAGGATTACATCTTCATGCACTGCCTGCCGGCCCATCGCGGTGAAGAGGTGACCGATGAGGTGGCCGATTCAGAAAATAGCGTGATCTTCGATCAGGCTGAAAACAGGCTTCATGCACAAAAGGCTCTGATGGCACTGACTATGTAAAATCCCCCCAACCCCCCTTTTCTAAAGGGGGGAGAGGAGGGATTAAGAAGGGTGGTAAATTGAAGAAGCAGATCGTGTTGAAGATCAATGGCAGAAAGCGAGAGATTCTTGTCTCACCGAATGAGCTTCTCCTCAATGTCCTCAGGGACCGTTTTGGTTTGACCGGTGCAAAATATGGATGTGGGATCGGAGAATGCGGGTCTTGTACGGTTCTTGTGGATGGAGAGCCGGTACTCTCTTGCCTTACGTTGGCCATCGGCCTCGACGGAAGTGATATTGTGACCGCAGAGGGACTCTCTGAGTCGGATGGGAGTCTCCATCCGATTCAAGAGTCTTTCTTAGAACATGGGGCAGTCCAATGCGGTTTTTGTACACCCGGGATGATTCTCATGGGAAAGGTCCTGCTGGACGAGAAATCCAATCCCACCGAGGACGAGATCCGAGAGCATATTCGAGGAAATATGTGTCGGTGTACAGGATATACTCAAATTGTAAAGGCGATTCAGGAGTGTTCAAAAAGAGTGAAGGGCGGAAGGGGAAAATAGTATTCAATCCTTGAAGGAGCACCTATGAGAGAAAAATACGACATCGTGATCCAAGGGGGCCTTGTGGTGACTGGTTCTCGAATCGAGAAGGCTGATGTCGCCATAAAAGGGGAGAAAATTGCTGCTGTTAAACGAGGCTTAAAACGGGAAGAGACAAGTCAAGTGATGGATGCCTCCGGGAAATATGTGATGCCTGGAGCGATCGATGTCCACGTCCATCCTGTGTATGAAGATGACATGGGGGGAAGTTCATTGACGGCAGCCCATGGTGGGGTGACCACTCTCATCCATTTTGCTTACGCCAAACCGGGAATGAAACTGATCGATACGATAAAGAAATATCAGGAAGAGGGTGCTCAGAAATCCTATCTCGATTTTGGGATCCATGGGGCGCTGTTTGACCCTTCTTCTCAAATTGAAGAGATCCCAGGAGCCTTTGACCTCGGGGTGACTTCATTCAAAATGTTCATGGCCTATGCCAAGCTGAGGTGGATGACGGATGATTATCATCTCACCGCTGCGATGGATCTCATTGCTCAGTGCGGGGGGTTGGCGATGGTCCATGCAGAAAATGGTTTGGCGACCGATTATCTGGAAGACAGATCTCTGAAGAAAGGCGAGGATCAGAAAAGGGTTTTTCTGAAGACAAGGCCTGATTACTTAGAGGCAGAGGCGATCTTCAGAGCTTTATCAATTGCTGCCGTCACCCGCTGTCCTCTCTATATTGTTCATCTGAGCACAGAAAGGGGTGTTGGCCCCATCCAGCAAGCGAAAGCAGAAGGTCAGTCGGTCTATGTCGAGACTTGTCCCCAATATCTTACGATGACCGACGCAAAACTCCAGAAGTTAGGCCCCTTAGCAAAAATTGGCCCGCCCCTTCGAACCGAAAAAGACCGCCTCGCCCTCTGGAAAGCGATACAAGATGGCATCATTGACGTTGTGGCAAGCGATCATGCCCCAAAAGCGAAGAAGATAGAAGACCCCTTTTTCGAGGCTCCCTATGGATCACCCCAAACCGAAACGATGTTAACCGTCACCTACGATGAAGGTGTTAATAAAGGAAGGGTCAAACCGAATAAGTTGGTTCAACTTTTTTCAGAGAATCCTGCCAAGATCTTCGGCCTCTATCCAAGAAAGGGTGCCCTTCGAAAGGGATCGGATGCAGATCTCATTCTTTTTGATCCTAAACATATTCATACGATTCACCATGAGACCCAACACTCCAAAGCTCCGTACACGCTATACGAAGGGAGGAGATGCCTGGGAAAACCAATGGTAGTGATACAAAGAGGCCAGATCTTGATTGAAGAAGGAGAAATAAAAGGGAAGCCTGGTCGGGGTAAATTTATTTCCACGAAGATCACGAAAAGCATACGTTGATGGGATTAGGGCTCACGGTTTAGGGATTCGCTAACCCCAAACCCCTAATCTCTAACTACAGATGTTAAAAAAAGGAGGCGGTTACAATGGGAAGCCTTAAAGGAAAGGATATTCTTCATGGGAACCAGTTTTCGAAGAAGGAGATCGATGCCGTCATCAAGATCGCATCTGACTTTGAAAAGGAACTGAAGAGAAGAAATTCTCTGAGTCTATTGAAGGGAAAGATTTTGGCCACTCTCTTCTATGAGCCCAGTACGCGGACCCGGCTCTCCTTTGAGGCAGCGATTCAGCGGCTGGGGGGCGGTGTCATTGGCATGGGCTCAGTGGAAAGCTCCTCGGTTGCAAAAGGTGAGACCTTAGCCGATACGGTGCGGACTGTCTGCCAATATGCAGATGCAGTCGTTATCCGCCATCCCCGTACCGGCTCTGCCAAAGAGGCGGCCGATGTTGCTCCAATCCCCGTGATCAATGCAGGGGACGGAACAGGACAGCATCCGACCCAGGCCCTTCTCGATATTTATACCATTAAGAAAGAGATCGGTTCATTCAAGAATCTGGCGATCGCTATGGTTGGCGACTTGAAAAACGGTCGTACCGTTCATGCCTTGGTTGAGCTTTTGTCCCTTTTTCAGACACGACTCTATTTCGTTTCTCCCAGCGCCCTTCGAATGCCTGAGGCGATCACTGCCAATCTGAAAGGCAAGGGGATCGATGTGGTAGAAACAGAAGATATGATGAAGGCAGCTTCTGAGAGCGATCTGCTTTACATGACAAGGATTCAAAAGGAACGATTCGAAGATCTTTCAGAATATGAGCGCGTCAAAGGCTATTACATCATCGATGGAGATTTTCTTGGGAAGCTTAAAAAGAAGATCACTATTTTGCATCCACTTCCAAGAGTCAATGAGATCAGCCCGGAAGTCGATTCCTATCCGGGAGCTGCCTATTTCAGGCAGGTGAGAAACGGGGTTTTTATCAGAATGGCTTTACTCGCCATGATTTTAGGGAAACGGTAACCTTAAATAAAGGATGGGCTCATTATAATCCCCTCCAACCCCCCTTTAGCAAAGAGGCTGTGTCGTAATGATCAAGGAGGGTAGAATCCGGGGGAACAGGCAGTCAGGTTCCTCACCTTTAGAATGCGGTCGGTTAAAGTTATGGGTCATTGGCCTTCTTGGAAATGGGATTCTTTTCATGGGTTTGGAACTCCGAAGCTGGGCAATGAAATGTTTCCGCTCTAAAGCTTCGTCACCCGACCGCCTGTTCCGTGTTGCAACGGAAGTAGTTTCTCGTTGATTACGACACAGTCTCCAAAGGGGGGAGGGGGATTTGGTAGATCAGAAAGATAGGCTGATGGCCGAGATTATTGTCGTTCTTGGTGGGGACCGCGATTAGGCAGTGGGATATGAGGGAAGCCTGGATTTGAACGAGGTTGACCTATGAAGTCTCGTTTAGCTGTTTTGGCTATTGGGGGAAATTCTCTTATCAAAGATAAGAGCCACATAGCCTTGTCCTCCCAGTATGAAGCGGTACAGGAAACCTCAAAGTATATTGCCGAGCTTATTGCAGAAGGGCTGCGCATGGTGATCACTCACGGCAATGGCCCTCAGGTGGGTTTTATCTATAGACGAGGGGAAATCGCCCGTCACGAGCTTCCCCTTATTCCCCTCGACATCTGTGGAGCCGACACACAAGGGGCTATCGGGTATATGATCGAAAAGGCCCTCCTCAACGAATTTCGGAGAAGAGGAATTGACAAAAAAGTGACCGCAGTGGTGACCCAAGTGATCGTCGAGAGAGAGGACAGGTCCTTTAAACATCCCACAAAACCGATCGGTTCTTTTATGTCGGAGGAAGAGGCCCTTGCCAATAAGAAGGGGTTTGGCTGGGAGGTAGCTGAGGATGCCGGTCGGGGTTACAGGAGGGTTGTCCCTTCGCCCATACCGAGGAAAATCATCGAGCTGGACGTGATCGAGCTGTTGGTACAGAGTGGATATATTGTGATCGCTGCGGGTGGAGGTGGCATCCCTGTAATCCGGAATGAGCAGGGGGATCTCGAAGGTGTTGAAGCCGTCATTGACAAAGACCTTGGATCTTCCCTTTTGGCCAGAAATGTTGGTGCAGACACCTTTATTATTTCAACAGCAGTGGATGCTGTCTATTTGAATTTTGGAAAAGAGAATCAGAAACCTATCAGCCATGCCGCCCTTGCTGAAATAAAGCGGTATACGGCGGAAGGGCATTTCAAGCCAGGATCGATGAAGCCAAAAATCGAGGCCATCATCGAGTTCCTTGAAAATGGTGGTGAGAAGGCGATCATCACTTCACCGGAAAATCTTCTAAGAGCAGTTAAAGGAGAGGCGGGAACAACCATTACGAAGTGAATTGCATTATAAAGAAAGAACCAACCGTAAACCCTCATCGATAGACTTTATCAATTGTGACGACAAGCGACTACATTTTTCCGTGAGAAATGTACGATCCAGAGTAATGACTTGTGACACGTTGGCAATGGAATCCTTTGGAAGGCCAGATTCGGATGCGGGAACAATTACATTGCCCGGCGCTTCTGCAAGGCGAAGATTTGAAGTCAGAACAATAGTGATGACTGTCCGAATGCGACTACGATTGAATGCGTTCGACTGGATGATTAAGACGGGCCGTCTAAAACCTGGTTCCGAGGCTATGGGATCTGGTAGCTGTGCCCACCACACCTCTCCCCGTTCCATTACCACTCCCCATGGGGTAACGACTTAGCTTGAAGTAGGATCAGGCTGGGAGATAAGGAAGAATCTTCCTCAGCGTAAATTGAATCAAGGCGCGCTGTCACATGGCGGGCTTGGTGCTTTGTTAGGAACTCGGTAACTGCAGTGGTATAGAGCTGGCTCCGAGAAAGACCAAGGTGCTTCGCCAAAGAATCAGCGGAGCGAAAAACTTTTTCAGGAACGGAAATAGCTGTTTTCACACATTTAGTATAACTTCGGTTATACCACTTGTCAAGAAGTTAATTTTGCCTAACGAAAGTGTAGAAAAAGTCAAATTTGACCATTTTTGGAAAAGGCACGCTTAGTAATATCGAATACTTATAAGACTGAAAAATGCGGAAGTTGGGGGCTTTATTCTTCTTAATTTCTTCTTGACTTTTATTTAAAATTTTAATAAAAGGTGTCCTATGATTCTACGACTCGAAGAGATTGAGCGAAAGGTTTGGGAAGAGGAGAAGCTCTTCCTCATGAAGCAGGTTGGAATCCTGCTGATCAAGAATAATGCGATCAAATTCGGAGACTATATCTTAGCCTCCGGGAAAAAGAGTCCTTACTATATCGATCTGAGACAAACGATCTCCAGCCCGACCACCATGGACTGGATCGCCAATTCTTTGACGAGGATCATCCTTAATGAAATCGGCAGCAGTAAGATCGACAAGATATTAGGAGTTCCCACGGCAGGAGTTCCCTTTGCCACGGTGGTGAGCCAGAAGCTGGGTATCCCACTCATCTACTACCGGCAAGCTCGGAAAGAACACGGGGTGAGAAAGAAGGTCGAGGGAATCCTGGAGCGTAACGATCGGGTCCTCATCATTGATGATCTCATCACCACAGGCGAGAGTGTGATTGAGACAGCAGAGGTGATCAGAGATCAAGGGGGTGTGGTCAACGAACTGGTCGTACTGTTGGACCGGGAACAAGGAGGACAGCAGAGGCTCCGGTCATCGCGGATTGAGCCGCATATTCTGTTTAAAATCTCAGATGCCATGATATGGCTTAACAAAGTTGGTCTCATCGAAGACAAGATCTACGAGACATTGATCAAATACATTGAAGAGGAGAGCCAGGTCTCTCAAGCCAACCCATCCTAAAAGAGACAATTTCATCGCTTGCCCATGATCAACCGGTTGTTGACGCCGCAGTAACCAACCCCTAATTTTCTTCCTTTCGACAACGGTCCCAAATTCCGATTTAGAAATTGTCATTGCAAGGGAACCGAAGCAATCTCGCCTTTTTCAATGAGATTGCCACGCCTGCGTGCCGAAACGCCTGCCTCGCTCCGGCGAAGGATAACACTTCGGCGTGCAGGCACGCACCTTGTCCCGCTTTTAGCGGGACTCGCAATGACCGGATGGGAAAAGGGCTTCGGTTTCTAAATCGGGATTTGGGACGCTGCATCACCTTGACACCTAAGGGATCTTACCCTTATACTTCATTTGATACAAAGAAACTTTATCGCTTGTCGCTTCGGTTATTTAATGCGCGCGATGACTCGCCAGGGAAAACGGGAGGAGGAAACATGGGAAAGGCAACGGTTTGGTTCATGGATGCTCGGGCCAAGCGTTTCTTGGAGTCAACGGCCATAAAAGGTCGTCAGATCCTTGAGCATTCCGGGTTTCTCGACAACCTCAAGCCAGGAGACATTGTAGCCCTTAAGACTCACATGGGTGAGGCTTACAACGTTGGATACTTAAGACCGGTCATTGTCCGCACATTCGTGGATGTTCTTAAGGAAAGAGGTTGCCAGCCATTTGTCACCGACACCACCACGATGCCTTACCATCCCTGGATCAGTCGAACCCTGGCGGTGGACCACCTGGAGACCGCCAACCGCAATGGCTTTAACCACGCGTCGGTGGGTTGTCCGATCATCATCGCTGACGGCTGGTTAGGAACGGACGATGTGGTCGTTGATCTCAAGGGTCGTGGAAATTATCTAAACAAACAGTTCGTCGCCCGGGCGATCGGTGATGCGGATGCCCTTCTCTCGGTGGCTCATTTCAAGGGCCATCCCGCTGGAGGCTATGGAGCTGCAATCAAGAACATCGGTGTTGGCTGTGCGAGCAAGCGGGGAAAGATGAACCTTCACGGTGCTCTGGCCGGCGACAAACCAGTGATTGACCCCAAACTTTGCCCCGGTCGAAAGTGCGAATGGTGGGAAACCTGTGAGAATTGTTGTCCAGAAGGGTCTATCAAAGTGACTGACCAAGGATTAGAGGTTGATCTGGATTCGTGTGTCTATTGCTTCGCATGTGCTAATTTGTGCGTGAATATGGCCGGAATAAATGCTATTCAGCGGTTCGATTACTTACCCGCTCTTGGAAGGCGTATTGCTGACTCAGCTTTGGCAACGATGATGACGAAGGAACAGGGGAAGGCATTCTTCATCAACTACGCCTTGGATATCACTCCTGCCTGTGACTGCTACGGATGGACGGATACGCCTTTCGTGAATGGTATAGGAGTCCTTGCCTCTCTGGACCCAGTGGCTGTGGATAAGGCCTGTATCGACATGATGAATGAGGCCCCGGGGCTGATTAACTCCGAAGCCGAAGAATTCAATGCCCTTGCTCCAGGTGCAAAAAAGTTAAACCTCATCAAAGGTAAAGACATCGAGCAGCAGGTCTACGGAGGGGTGGAAAATGGCATGGGCACAGTTGATTATGTCATTAAAAATGTTCCTCTCGACCGGAGTCAGGCAGCGATTGGACGGTTTTATCCAGAAGGTGTAAGAGCAAGGAAACTCAAGCCGATGTATGAAAAAAATCATCCTCTGTCCGGTCTGGACACCCCTTCTTTTGGCCGGCCTACCGAAGGGGTCACCAACCCAAGGTATCCGAAGAAATAGAGAAAGAAACGGTTTTTTGTTTGACTGACCCCGTTAGAAATAATGCCCCGCTGCTCTGCAGCGGGGTTAGATTTTAGAATAATTCCGGCTGGGTTTAACCCGCTGCGCCTGAGCGACAGCGCGGCGAGTGCCCCGCTGGAATTTCTAACGGGGTTTACCGAAAGGATCTGAATGGCCGGTCAGCAATGCCTCTTGACGAAAATGAGGAGGGTATACCGATACTGGAGTTTGTGCCTCATCGTGATCATTTGCATCACGGGTGTTTCGATCTCGTTGGGTCAGGAAAATTTGCCAGCCCTGATCAAACGGACCGAACCATCCATCGTTGTCATTCTCACTTATAATAAAGAAGGTATGCTTCTGGGCCAGGGAACCGGTTTTTTTATCAATAAGGACGGCGATGTGATCACCAATTTCCATGTCCTTCAGGGTGCAAGCCGAGCGGATATAAAAATGATCGATGGGAAGATCTATCCGGTTAAGAAGGTTCTTGCCGAGGATCAGATAGGCGATCTCGTCAGGGCCTCGGTAGATATCCCGGAGGGGACGGCGCGTCCTTTATCCGTCAGTATGTCTCCTCCCGAGGTGGGGGAGCGGGTTGTCGTGATCGGAACTCCATTGGGGCTTGAGAAAACGGTCTCTGACGGCATCGTCTCAGCCGTTCGGGACATCCCAGAGTTTGGGAAGATTGTTCAGGTTACGGCGCCCATCTCGCAAGGCTCCAGCGGTAGCCCTGTCATCAACATGAATGGAGACGTCGTTGGGGTGATTACGTTTTTTGTGTTGTTGGGGCAAAACCTGAATTTTGCGATTCCTGGGGAGAGAATATCAAGACTCACTCCTGGTGAAGGACAAACCCTCTCCAAACGAGAAGAGATCCGAGTCGAGGAGGGGCTTGCACTGGCGGAGCGACTTTACTCAATAGCCATTCGCTACCTCTGGGCAGAAGAGTATGAGAAAGCCCTTGTTTATTTTGTGGAGTCAGTCAAGAAGAATCCCCGGTATGCGGAAGCCTACTTCCAAATCGGATACTGTAAAGGGAAGCTTGGGCGTTATTCTGAGGCGATCGAGCCCTACCAGCAGGCGATCCGTCTGAAACCCGATGATATGGATACCCTCAACAATCTTTGTGTGGCTTATGCAATGACAGAGCGCTATAATGAGGCAATCGAATCCTGCAAACAGGCGATTCATCTCATGCCGGGCCTTGCCGAGGCTCATAATAATCTGGGATGGTCTTATCACAAGCTGGGGAGATATCAGGAAGCGATGGAGTCTTGCAAACAGGCCATCCGCCTAAAACCCGATTTTGCGCTGGCCCACTATAATCTCGGCAATAATTACGCCGCCTTGGAGAGGTATGAGGAGGCGATTGAAGCCTTCAAGCAGACCATTCGGATCAAATTCGATTATCCGGAAGGGCATTTGAATCTGGGTGCCGCTTATAACCAGGTAGGACGCTATGAGGAAGCGATCGAATCCTACAAACAGGCGGTCCGCATCAAGCCCGATTTTGCCGAGGCCCACCTCGATCTCGGAATGATTTACTTAAGAATGGGAGACAGGGATTCGGCATTGGGGGAGTATAAGATTCTCAGAGATCTGGACAAAGAACTGGCCAACAAGCTTTTTAATTTGATTTACGAATAGCAAGAAAACCTCCTTCCCCCCTTGGAGACTTTGTCGTAATTATTATTTTGTCACCCTGAATTTATTTCAGGGTCTCATAACCGTATGATTTTATTAGATGCTGAAACAAGTTCAGCATGACAATTTGCCTCATTTTACCCAATGCGACAAAGCCTCTCAACGAAGGGGGCGTTAAGTTTTCAGTGCTTGCGGGTGACGACTCCGTCACGATGGACTGCTTTGTAAAGCAGAAAGGGTCGTGCGGCCCGTTGGAAAAGAAGAGAAGAAAGTGAGGAAAGGGAGACTTTGGGCGATCGCAGCGCTGGGATTGAGTTTTGTTCTGATGGGGTGTTTACAAAATCTGGCGTTGGATACGAAGACTCCGAGGATAACAAAGGAAGAACTTAAATCAATCCTCGGCCAGCCGAATTTCGTTGTCGTGGATGTTCGCCTGACAGAGGAGTGGAAGAAGAGTGAATGGAAAATTAAGGGTGCGGTGCGGGAGGATCAGGAGAAGGATATCAAAACGTGGGCGGACAAGTATTCAAAAGACAAAACGCTTGTCTTTTACTGAAGCTGACCCGATGAAGGAACCAGTGCCTGGGTGGCACGGCAATTCATCTCATTGGGCTATTCGAAGGTCTTTGCCCTCAAGGGTGGATGGAGGGAATGGTCCAGGGAAAATTTTCCTGTGGAGCCGAAGTGAACAGTGTGACTGTGCAGGGGCGAACTTACAGCACCTGAACAAATTTTGCATGGTGTGAAGCAAGAGCAGATAATGGAGGGAGTGATGAAAAAAGACTCGGAGCTATTTAAACCATTAGTCGCTACAGCGGAGAAGTATCTCAGGGCTTATTGTGATGGAAAACAGGAGGATGATGAGAAAGCAAAGATTGCTTTGAGAGTACTCTCGGTCTATCGGCGGATTTTAAAACTGGAAAAAGAAAGAATGGAGATTAAGTCGGAATGGGAAAAACTGATAGCGGGCGTAAGTGAATTGAGGAAAATGACAAGAAAGAGTTCAAGGCCAAAACAGAGAAAGGATACAAAGGCGATCAAGCCCAAGCCTTCAAAAAAGCGCTAATCGAATTCCAACTGGAATGGGAAAGGGTAATCGCCGGTGAAACAAGCGTAACAGAACTCTTCAGCCTCGCTTTTCATACATTTCTTCAAACCAGATAAACTCAAATAATTCAAAGAAGTTGCATTGATAAACTTCTGAATTTCCTTCACCTTGTTGGAGGAGGCAATCAATTCAGATTTTTTGGGTGTATCAATCCCAAAGAAACATGGATCGGTGATAGGTGGAGAACTGATCCTGACGTGAATTTCTTTAGCCCCAGCGTTTCGAAACATCTTATTGATCTTTCGGCTGGTCGTTGCCCGAACGATAGAATCATCTACCGTGACGATCCGCTTGTCTTTTAGCAATTGTTTCACAGGATTCAGTTTGATCTTGACGCCGAAGTGACGGATGCGCTGTTCAGGTTCAATAAAAGTCCGCCCCACATAGTGATTTCGTATCATCCCCAATTCCAGAGGAATTTTCGATTCGTAGGCATACCCTATCGTCGCGGGGAATCCAGAATCCGGGATGGGCACGACCATATCCACCTCTGCCGGTCCTTCCTTGGCGAGTTGAACCCCCAATGATCTTCGGACCTCATAGACATTTCTGTTAAATATAAAACTGTCAGGACGGGCGAAGTAGATGAACTCAAAGATGCATTGATGATGTTGTTTTTGAGGGAAAGGTTTGAAAGATTTGATCCCATCCTCATTGATGAGAAGAACTTCCCCTGGTTCGATTTCCCTCACGAATTTCGCACCGATGAGGTCAAAGGCACAAGTCTCGGAGGCAACGACGGGTGCATCCTTAAGCTGACCGAGTGCCAAGGGCCTGAAGCCAAAAGGATCTCGAGCTGCAAGCATCTCCTTTTCCGTCAGGAAGAGGAGGGAAAAAGATCCTTCAACCTGTTTCAGGGCGTGGACGGTCCGCTCCAAAAAGCTTTTTTCTCTCGAACGAGCAATGAGGTGAACAATGACCTCGGTATCCATATTGGATTGGAAAATGGATCCTCTGGATTCAAGCTCGCTTCGAATCAGAAATGCATTGGTCAGGTTGCCGTTGTGGGCAACGGCCATACCTCCCCTTGAATAATCTGCAACAAAAGGCTGAGCGTTTTTGAGTTCGCTCGACCCAGCCGTGGAATACCGAACATGACCAATGGCACTTTTTCCGGGAAGCCTCCTCAGGATATCCCTGGTGAATACCTCGGAGACCAGTCCCATCTGGCGGTAATGATGGAGGAGTCTGCCGTCTGAAGAAACAATCCCAGCGCTTTCCTGCCCACGGTGCTGAAGGGCGTAAATGCCTAAATAGGTATGGTTCGATGCCTCAGAATGATTATAAATACCAAAGATGCCGCACACGGCTTCCTCCCCAAGTTCAAATGTCAAAATCAAATCTTAGTCATTAAGTTCTTGAGTCATTAGATCATTCAATGACTTAATGACTCATTACTCAATGACCGTATTTCTATAGACAAAACAATTTGAACCTTGAGCTTTGACATTTGACATTGTTTGTGATTAAGCTCCGTATCCATGCGGATGGTTTCGATGCCATTGCCAAGCTGTTTCGACAATCGTCTCCAGATCGGGGTATTTTGGAACCCATCCCAATTCTTTCTTAACTTTTTCTGAGCTGGCCACCAGCCGAGCAGGATCGCCCGGTCTCCTTGGTGACTCAACGGAAACAATCTCTTTTCCCGTTATCTTTCTAAGCGTTTCGATCACCTCTCTTACCGAATAACCACTTCCATTTCCCAAGTTATAAATTCCAGAAATCCCGCCTTCCTCCAATTTTTGGAGGGCTAAGATGTGGGCCTGTGCGAGGTCAGTGACATGGATATAGTCGCGAATACAAGTCCCATCGGGTGTGTCGTAATCGATACCGAAAACAGGAACAGAGTCTCCATTTGAGGCTGCGATAAGACCGATCGGAATCAGGTGCGTTTCGGGAGAGTGATCCTCACCCAACTCCCCTTCCGGATCGGCTCCTGCTGCGTTGAAGTACCTGAGAGAGATATAATCCAATTTGCGCATCTCTGAAAAAGACCGCAGTACCCTTTCAAAAATCCATTTGGTCTCGCCGTATGGGTTCGTTGGGGCGCACGGATGATCCTCTAAGATGGGGATATTCTTAGGTTCCCCATAGACTGAAGCAGAGGATGAGAAAACGAATTTTTTTATACGACAATCCTCTGAAGTTTCAAGAAGTTGTATGCTATTTTTTACGTTGTTGTTGAAGTATTTCAATGGGTCCTTAACGGATTCTCCGACCAGAGAGTCGGCAGCAAAATGCATCACAGAATCGATAGAGTATGAATGGAAAGTCTTCGTGAGTTTCTCTGAATCTGCGAGATCTCCCTGTATGAAGATGGCATTTTTGACAGCCTTTCGATGTCCCGTTTGAAGGTTATCGTAGATAATCGGTTGATGTCCCTGAAGGAGAAGCCCCTTAACGACGTGACTTCCAATGTACCCCGCTCCCCCGGTCACCAGGATGGTGGACATTCTTATCCTTTTGATTAAGATTGGCTGCCCCTGGCTATAGTGAACGACCTAAACAAATTAACACTCAACAAGATATCATTGCAAACGAAGTGAAGCAATGTCGAGGGATTGCCGCGCTTGCGCGCCGTAGCACTTCAGCGCGCAGGCACGTCGCTCCGCTCCTCGCAATGACTACTTTCTTCGGTCGTTCACTCTATTTATAAGAAATTGAGTTTTTTTTGTCAACGGAAGAAAGTGGAAACCTTGATCTGCGATTTCGGAATTGTCCCATTCCGATTTTAAGCGGAGATCGAAGCTCCAGGGAGGACCACGGGAGAATATTTTATTTAAGAGGGCTTGCGGACGGAGGCCGACTGGTAGATCTTTTTTAAGTATTGATAGTCCATGTTTGTATCCATGATCATTTCGAGATCCTTTTCATTGAGGGGCCTTACCACCTTTGCGGGGGACCCCAACGACAGAGTCCTTGGAGGAATAATGGTTCTTGGGGTGACCACCGATCCTGCTCCAACAATCGATAGCTCCCCGATCTCAGCCCCGTTTAAAACGATGGCCCCGATTCCAATCAGGGAACCTTTTCCAATCTTGCATCCATGAACCACCACGCGATGGCCCAATACCACTTCATCGTCAATGATCAGAGGATAAAGATCTTTATCCACATGGAGAACACAGGCGTCTTGGATGTTGCAGTTGGATCCGATTCGGATATAATTCAGATCTCCCCGGACAATGCTGTGAAACCAGATATTGGTGCCTGGTCCTATTTCGACATCACCGATGACCATTGCATTCTCAGCGATGAAGGCCGTAGGGTCCACCTTTGGTTTTTTCCCTCCAAATTCGAGAATCATTTTCCCAACTCCTTCCGATTATTTAAGCGATGGGAAGATAGCTTAAATTGGAGATGTTGTCAATTCCGATTTGTAAATTTAAAAACAGGAGATTATGATATATCCATGCAGAATACGGACGCGAAACTGAGAGGAGCGTCCGTTGCGAAACCCGGGAGATTTCTCTCTGATAGAGGAAAAGGACATGGACCAGGAGAATTCGCTCTATTTGAGCCCAACAGAGATTATCGACAGCAACCACAAGAGTATTCAGGATTATGCGGCGGAGATTGTGAGTGAAAGTGCAGAGCCGGTAGAGATGGCGGTAAAGCTCTACCTTGCAGTGCGTGATCACATTCGCTACGATCCTTATGCTCCGTTTCATCTCCCCGAGCATTACCGTGCAAGCAATATTCTTAAGTGGGGCCGGAGCTTCTGTGTGCCCAAGGCCTCACTCCTCTGTGCCTTGGGAAGGGCTCGCAGCATCCCTTCACGGGTAGGTTTCGCCACCGTTCGGAATCACCTTACCACGAAACAGCTCGTTGAATTTATGGGAACGGATCTCTTTGTTTACCACGGTTTTGTAGAGTTTTATCTCGAAGGGAAATGGGTGAAAGCGACGCCTGCCTTCAACAGCGAACTTTGCAGGAGGCATAACGTGCCGCCCCTTGAATTTAATGGCCGCGAGGATTCCCTTTTTCAGGCTTATAATCTGGAGAATCGAAAGTTTATGGAATATGTAGAATTTTCAGGGATCTATGCAGATATCCCTGTCGATCAAATCGTGGCGGGGTGGAAGAAAGTTTACGGCGGCGACCGCGTCAAGAATTGGATTCGGATGTTTGAAGAAGGAGGCGGCCGCAATCTTCGCGACTTTGGCAGTGAGGATGTTTTGAAGGAATAGGGAGACGATGAGATCTTGATCCATGCATTGCTGGTGGATCGATAACGATAAAGGAGACGAGGTCATGTTACATCTCGAGGAGGTGCAGTTATTTCCCGACCAGTACCCAACGAGAGATCATTATCCTTTCAACATCGATGCTCTTCAGCAGACCCGAAGGGTGAGGTTTTGTTCGCCTGTCACCTTTTTCATCGGAGAGAATGGCGCTGGGAAATCAACCCTCTTAGAGGCTTTGGCCCACAGGTGTCAGATATACATTTGGAAAGGGATTGAGAGAACCCGTTCCGAGAATAATCCTTATGAGGAAACGTTATTCCTCTACACAGAAACCAAGTGGACCGACGGTCTTGTTCCGGGTTCATTTTTCTCATCTCAGATTTTCCGCAACTTTGCTCAATTGCTGGATGAGTGGGAAGCAGATAATCCGGGGCAGATTGACTACTTCGGTGGAAAGTCATTGTTAACTCAATCTCATGGCCAGTCCCTGATGTCATTCTTCAAGGCCCGCTATAAAATAAAAGGGCTCTATCTTTTAGACGAGCCTGAGACCGCTCTTTCACCAAAAAGCCAGTTGGAGCTTCTGAAGCTTCTTCAAGAGATGGGCCGTATGGGGCATGCTCAATTTATTATTGCCACCCATTCCCCGATCCTCTTGGCATGCCCTGGAGCGGTGATTTACAGCTTCGATTTCGTTCCTGTGAAGGCAATCGGTTATGAAGATACGGAACACTACCGCCTTTATAAGAGTTTCATGGAAGATCGTTCTCGATATCTTACCGGAGATTGACGATTGCATCGGTTCGAGAGATGGAGTCTCGCTATCTCTGTCCATTTTTGGCTTGACAACTGAATAAAGGGTCACTATACTCTCGTCCATCACTACATCTCAGTGATCTCGAACTCTTTAAATATCTTAAGAGCTTATGATAGATGAGATTTTAAAAGGCGTGGCTGATCTCTTTGCTTGGGCTCGCCCGCAATGTGTGAGGTTTTTGCGCCTTCAGCCAACCCTTTTTCACCCACAGAGCAACTTGAGTGGCCTGTCTTTGAGTTGTTCCTGTTTCTTTCTTGGTTGTTCAGCTTCCGCATGGCTTCCAAATGGTAGGTGAAACCAACGATGAGAGAAAAAGGCAGTTCTGATCAAGCCGTTCTTCGAACCGAAAGTTTGAGCAAGAATTTCGGTGCCTTAAGGGCAGTTGATCAGGTAAACCTCAAGGTCGAGTCCGGGGTTCATTCTATTATTGGGCCCAACGGTGCAGGCAAGACGACTCTGTTCAACTTACTGACCGGATTCCTGAAGCCGGACGCTGGAAAGATATTTTACCTTGGAAAGGATATCACAGACCTTCAGCCTTATGAGACTTCTCAACTGGGAATGGCCCGCTCTTTTCAAATCACCAGCATCTTTCCTGAGCTGACGGTTTATGAAAACGTGCGCCTGGCCGTTCAGTCCCGGCTAAAGGCCGCTTTCAATTTCCTTATCTCTTTCAGAAGCCTAAATGGCGTCGCTGAGAAAACAGAAAAGGTCCTGAAAGATGTCGGTTTGTACAGCGAGGCAGATGTCATCGCCAAGAACCTTTCGTATGGGTTACAGAGATGCCTGGATATTGGCATCTCCCTTGCCACAGAGCCGAAGATCATTCTCTTGGATGAACCCACCTCCGGACTGAGCCAAGAAGATGCAAATCGGATCATTCATCTCGTTTCCGAGATTTCGAAAAATATTCCGGTCCTCGTCATCGAGCATAACATCGATATCGTCCTTTCGATTTCAGATGTCATTACCGTGTTGTATCAAGGGGGTGTGCTGGCGGAGGGGCCTGCTTCTGAGATCACCAACAATCAAAAAGTTCAGGAGGCGTATCTGGGAGGTATTTGAGGTGCTTCTTCTTCAAGAACGTCCATACCTATTATGGTGAAAGCCACATCCTCAAAGGGATCTCCTCTGAGATAAAAAAGGGAGAGTTGGCTACCCTCTTGGGCCGTAACGGAATGGGCAAGACAACGACCCTCAGAACTATTATGGGAATCGTCCCTCCAAAGCAGGGAACCATTACCTTCGACGGGATGAATATTTGCGGCCAAAAACCACATTCCATCGCGTCCCTGGGCGTGGGCTATGTCCCTGAGGAAAGGATGATCTTTCCCAGCCTCACGGTTCTCGAGAATCTCTCGTTGCCTTCGAAGGGGAGTAAAGGAGGTCTTTGGGATCTTGAGAAGATCTACCAGTATTTCCCTGTTCTCGGGGAGCGAGCGGACCAAAAGGGCTCGCAACTCTCCGGCGGGGAACAGCAGATGCTGGCCATCGCACGAATTCTCACCATGGACCTCAAGCTCATGCTTCTCGATGAACCGACAGAAGGATTGGCCCCTATGCTGGTCCGGGAGATCGGCACCATACTCAAGGAAATCAGGAAAACAGGTATCACCATTCTCTTGGTCGAGCAAAACACCCGGTTTGCAACGGGAGTTTCTGACAAGCACTGCATCCTTTACAATGGCCAAATCGTTTATGAAGGAAGCAATGAAGAGTTCAAAGCCGATCAGGAGGTGCAGAAAAGATATTTGGGAGTTTAAGAATTTAGGAATTGGGGATTTAGGGATTGAGGCATTATCTGGTGGGATCAAGGATAATTCAATAGAGAAGGAGGTGGTCATATCAATTCGCAACTCTATTTTAACCCGATCTTCAAAAAGAAGGAGGTAATGACAATGGGTAAAACAATTCAGTTCATGGCTGTTGTTGCTCTGATTTTAGGGTTAATCGTTTCTCCAGCCTTTTCGGCTGAAACGCTCAAAATCGCCACGCTTACGGATATGTCAGGTCCCTACGCAGAGTTGGCGGGTTGGGGGAATATCAATGCTGCCAAAATGGCTATTGAGGATTTTGGCGGTAAAGTCCTCGGAATGGACATCGAGTATGTTTATCGAGACCATCAGTGTAAACCTGATTTGGCCAATCAAAAGGCGATCGAGCTCTATGAAAAAGAAAAAGCGGATGTGATCTTCGACAGTCCAAATAGTGCAGCGGGATTGGCCGTATCGAACCAGGCAGTGCTTTACAAGAAACTCTATTTCGCCGTCACCTCGGGCACGACACGGTATACCGGCGACCTGTGCAATCGTTACACCTTCCACTGGGCCTACAACGACTATGTCCTGGCCACAGCGGCCGGCATGTGGGCGGCTGACAACCTGGGCAAGAGGTGGTACACGATCACCGCTGACTATGCCTGGGGCCATGACCTGCTTAAACACTTCAGCGCCGCTTTGCAAAAAAAAGGCGGGACATTGCTCGGGAACGAAATGGTACCGTTGGGAGCTTCTGACTTCAGTCCCTTTATCATCAAGGCCATGAATGCGAAACCAGAAGTGTTGGCCCTTCTGAATGCCGGTAAGGACACGGTCAATTCTACCAAACAGGCCGTCGAGTTTGGGGTGAGGAAGACAACCAAGATCGTCCATGCTTTGTTATTTCCTGAAGATATCAAGGCTGCAGGTCCGGAAGTTTTTGCGGATAATTACGTGACGGCTTCCTGGGATTGGAAGGTTGACCAACCAGGTGTTAAGGAATTTGTTGCGAAATGGATGAAAAAGTTTGGTAGACCACCGAACTGGTTCAATGCCGGTAATTACAGCTGTGTGACCCAGTATTTGCTGGCTGTCAAGAGAGCCGGAAGCAAAGATCCACGGGCGGTGGTAAAGGCACTCGAAGGCTATCGATTCAGTGATTTCTTTGCAAGTCCTGGATATGTCCGGCCAGAGGACCATAAGAGGATTGGCAAGGCGTACATATTGCGGGCCAAGAAGCCAAGCGAGATCAAAGAGCCTTGGGATTACTTTCAAATTGTTGGCGTCGTCCCAGCGGAACAGGCCTATCAGGATGTGAAGGAAACAGGCTGCAAAATGGGTGACTTCTAAAATGAAACAAAAAAGGGTGTGTGTCCTCAAGTTATGGGATACACACCCGTTCAAATCCATTGGCCTAAAAGGAAAAGTTGAATGAATATCCAGTTTGTCAGCATGCAACTCTTTAATGGCTTGATCCTAGGATCGATCTATGTGATTCTCTCCCTCGGTTTGACGATCATCTTTGGGATGCTCGGAATCATCAACTTTGCTCACGGCGCCTTTTATATGTTCGGTGCCTTTGTAGCTTACACGATCGTCGCTTATCTCATCCCCAATTTTTGGGTGGCTCTTATTGTCGGCCCTATTTTCATGGCACTCTTCGGTGCCGCCTGTGAGGCATTTGTATTGAGACGCCTCTACAATCTGCCCCCCCTGTATGTAATGCTCTTCACCTTTGGACTGATGTTAGTCCTCCAGGATTTTATCCGTATGGTTTATGGGGCTGCGGGGGTTCCCTTTAGGACTCCCTCGTCACTGGATGGGGCCATCAACCTGGGCTTCATGTTTTACCCCAAGTATCGCATTTTTCTGATCATCATCACTTCGATGTGCTCATTAGGGGTTTGGCTATTTCTTTCTAAAACGAAGCTTGGGGCCATCATCAGAGCCGGGACCGACAACAGCATCATGGTCGATGCCCTGGGGATTAATATTTCGAGGATCTTTACATTCGTCTTCGGAATGGGTATCGGACTGGCTGGGTTAGCTGGAGTCCTCGCTGCTCCTCTTCAGAATGTCAGCCACCTTATGGGCGTGGACTTTCTGGTTGATTGCTTTGTGGTGGTGGTCGTAGGAGGCATGGGCAGTATTTCAGGCTCCATCGTCGGAGGTCTCATTGTGGGAGAGATCATCGCCTTGGGAGTCATGGTCTGGCCCCCTATGGCCCAGACACTTATCTATATTTTTATGGCAGCTTTCTTGCTCATCAGACCCCGTGGACTCTTCGGTCGAGAGGCCTTTCATGAATAAAGGTGCAAGGTCAAAACAGAAGGTGATTCTCATATCAGTCACTCTGTTGTTGGCCATCGTCTTTCCACATATCGCTCCGTATATTGCCCTTGCCAGTGAGATCCTGATTTTTGCTCTCTTTGCCATGGCCTTCGACCTGATGTTGGGCTATGCTGGCATGCTTTCTTTCGGCCATGCCGCATTTTTCGGTTTGGGGGCCTATACTGCAGGGCTCATATTGAAATATCTCTACCCCTCTGTTCCATTGGCTCTTTTGGGCGGGGTGATCGTAAGCAGTCTCGCTGGGTTCATCATTGGATTCTTGAGTATTCGCCGCCGCGGTATTTACTTTACCATGGTGACATTAGCTTTTGCCCAGATGTTCTATTTCATTGCCTTTAAGTGGACAGGGTTGACAGGAGGGGACGACGGGCTGCAACGCGTCCCGAGGCCGTCACTCGGCCCTCTGGATTTGAAATCACAGATCGTTTTTTATTATTTTCTTTTATTCTCCGTCATCCTCTGCGCCGTGATACTCTTCCGTGTTGTGAATTCACCCTTTGGAAAGACATTGCAGGCCCAGCGGGAAAATCGGAATCGTGCCATGAGCATTGGCTACAATGTCGACAAGTTCAAGCTGAGGGCTTTCATTTTATCAGCCTTCTTCTCTGGCCTTGCCGGAGGTTTCTATGCCCTCTTGCTCAATTTTGTCCCTTTGAACTCTCTCCATTGGACCAATTCAGGAGAAGTGGTAGTGATGACGATCACAGGAGGGATGGGCACTCTTTTCGGTCCGGCATTGGGTGCGGTTTGCATTATTCTTTTGAGGGATATTATTAGCAACTTTACAGAGAGTTGGACTTTTATTATGGGCATTCTATTCATGGCCGCTGTTCTCGGATTCAGAGGCGGCATCATCGGCATCCTGCGAAGTAAATTGAGACTGAGCATCTAATCCTTCTATTCCCGAGAAAACAATGCGAGAGATTCCTGACATCGATCCTGGAAAGGCGCCCCTGCCCCTTAGATGCCTTGTCAAACCAGGCGGTGCAGCTCCATACGCACCGAAATCCGATCCCTGTGAGGCATTGAGCAGTCATGGTCTTTTGGGGATGAAAGATCGATTGGTCAATCTTTGATCTGCAATACAGACCCAAAGCCCTCCTCCATATCTTATGGTTTTTTGCTTGACATACAACTCCGCTTTTAGTATCTTCGACACAACCTACACTCGTGCCAGGGAACTGTGGAATTCCATTGAAGCGGTCTCTGAGAAACAGACCGCGGAAGGAGGATCATTATGCAACATTATGGAAGGTTGGTCGAGTTCGTGGTTGTTGCGTCCCTCGTGGCATTGGGCCTCACCTTCGGCGGGGGGCTGCGTCCGGCATCAGCCGCGAGCACTGTACGGTTCCAGTTCAGCGTCCCGGAGCCACTGCGGATTTCCCTCGTGGAATCGCTCGTCGATGAATTCAACAAATCCCAATCGGACATCGAGGTCAAGGTCGAGTTCGTGCCGCAGGCCCAGGCACGGCAAAAACTGATTACTGCCGTCGCTGCTGGAAACCCGCCAGACTTGAGCATGATGTGGGACAACTGGCTGGGCGAGTTTGACGGGATGGGGGCATTGGAGGATCTGACCGGCCAGATCAAGGGCTGGAAGCATTACGCCGCCACCACGCCCACCGCGTGGCAGACGGTGACGGTCAAGGGAAAGATTGTCTCCTTCCCCTGGGCTCTCACTAACGATGCCGTCTTCGTCCGGACGGACCGGGTGAAGGAGTACGGGCTCAAGACCCCCACCTTCAACTGGACATGGGACGATTTCCTGACCCTTGCCAAGGGCTTTACGAAGCCGGAGAAGAACCAGTACGGCTTCGGGCTGCGCGGCGGGGGCACATGGGCCGTCCTGTACGCCACCGAGTTCATGTACGGCAGTGGCGCCCAGGTCCTGAAGGATGGCAAGGTTGCCATCAACTCGCCGGAGGCCGTGCAGGCGTTCGAGTGGTACATTGACCTCATCCGTAAATGGAAGGTCACCCCGCCCAGTGCCCCGACAGACGCCTATCGCCAGATCGTTGAGGGGTTCGGCCGCGGCGTCACGAGCATGTACCTCCACAACTCGGGCTCGATCGAGGAGCAGAAGAAATTCGTGGGCGAGCCAAACTTCGCCACGCTCCCGATCCCGGTCGGCCTGGCGAAGAAGCGTGCCTCGTTCTTCTTCTCCGAGACGCTCACCATGTTCAAGGCGGCCAAGAACAAGGAAGGGGCCTGGAAGTTCATGACCTTCCTGATGGACGACGAGCCCCACTTCCGGTACTGCAAGACGCTCGGCCTGTTGCCCACACGGGAGGCGCTTACCAAGCGACCACCGTACACCGAGGCCGCGTACGCGGGCTTCGTCGGGTCCTTCCCGTTCTCCATCGTCAGTCCTTACCTGGCCTATCCCGGGTGGGGCGGCAAGCTTGACTCGGAAGGGGTGCCTCTGTTCCAGCAGGCGTTTGTTGGCCAGCTTACGCCGAAGCAGTGCCTGGACAGGTTTGCCGAGATGTTGAACAAGAATATGAAATAACAGCGGTCCGTGCCGCTTTCCCGGTCCCGGGGCCGGCTATCCAGACCCCGGGATCGGCTGCAACGGATCATCCTATCAGCAGGAACCTTTTCGGTGACCAGAAAAGCCAGCGTTGTTATGCCCGCACCCCGGGCGCTGATCTCCCGGGGCACGCGGGAGACCTTCGCCAATTACGCCTATCTCCTGCCGGCGGCCGTCTGCCTGGGAGGTACGGTTTTCTTCCCGATCCTCAAAGCCATCCACATGAGCCTGTACCAGAACGTCCTCTCCCGTCCCCAGGATTACCGCTTCATTGGCCTCGGTAACTACGTGCGGATGATCCAAGACCCGACGTTCTGGCTGACGCTGAAGAACTCTTTGGTCTGGGTCGTCTGCTCGGTCAGCATCCAGTTCGTGCTGGGCTTCCTGGGGGCGCTGGTTCTGAACGCCGGGTTCAAGGGGCGGGCGTTTTGGCGGACCTTGAATCTGCTGCCTTGGATCATTCCGGGCGTGGTCGTCGGGCTGGTGTGGGAGTACCTGTACCAGCCGAACTATGGGCCGATCAATGACATCCTCAGGCAGGTGGGGCTGCTGCGTGTGCCAATCGCCTGGCTAAGCGAGCCCAACTTTGCCATGGCCGCGGTTATCTTTACGAACATCTGGAGAGGGATTCCATTCTTCACCATCATGATTTTAGCGGGCCTGCAGGGCATCCCGGAAAAGATCTACGAAGCGGCCACGGTGGACGGGGCGACCGTCACCCAGCGATTCTGGCATGTCACGCTGCCCATGCTGCGACCCATCATCATCGTCGCCACGGCCACCCGCATCATCTGGACCTTTAACTACGCCGATCTCATCTTCGTCATGACCAACGGCGGTCCGGCGAATGCGACCCAGATCACCGCAAGCTACACCCTGCTCTCGGCGTATACGGACCTGGACTTCGGCTACGCCGCGACGCTGTCGGTGATCCTCCTGGTCATCATGCTGACCTTTACCGCCTTCTATCTGAAGATCACGAAGGGTGTGGAGTCGGTGTCGGAATGAGCAAACATCGATCTGGGGATCTTTTCGAACGCATCCTGGCCGGCCCGGTCCTCTGGGCCGGATTGGTGATCATGACACTCTTTGCCATGGGGCCGTTCCTCTGGGCCTTCTCGGCATCCCTCAAGACGCGAGCAGAGCTGTACGCCACCCCTATCACGTACATCCCCGTCCTTCCCACCTTTCAGAACTACGTGGAGGCCTGGACCTCCCGGCTCACCCCGTTCAGCCGCTTCTTCGCCAACAGCCTGTGGGTTTCCTCGGTCACCACGGTGGCCACCATCGTGATCTCCACATCGGCCGGCTACGCCCTGGCGCGTTTCCGGTTCGTCGGAAAGAACACCCTGATGCTGGTCTTCCTGGCCACCCAGATGTTCCCCGCCGTTCTGCTTATCGCGCCCCTGCTCTCCCAGTGGTATGCCCTGGGTCTGATCGACACGTATCAGGCGCTGATCTATTCCAACTTCTCCTTCACCGTGCCATTCACGGTCTGGATGCTGGTGGGCTACTTCGAGAGTATCCCGCGCGAGCTGGAGGAGAGTGCCATGATCGACGGCTCTTCCCGGTTCGGCGCCTTGCTCCGGATCATCGTGCCCCTGGCGGCACCGGGGATCGCTGCCACTGCCATCTTTGCCTTCGTGTCCTCCTGGAGCGAGCTGCTCTTCGCCACCACGTTCACGAGTAGCACCGAAATGCGGACCCTGTCGGCTGGCCTCCTGTACATGGCCGGCCAGTATGAAGTCCAGTGGGGGCAGCTTTCCGCCGGTGTCATGATCAGTACAGTTCCCGTGGCCATCCTCTTCACCTTCCTCCAAAGACACCTCATCAAGGGGCTGACCGCCGGTGCGATGAAGGGTTAATCGAGATCACTCGATTGCTTCATGCGGCGTTCACTTGGCGTCCGATTCATGCAATCGTACACATGAAAGTGGTTACAGGGAAAAAGAGGACGATATCCGAGGGGCGCTTTTAACTAAAGCGTTAGATATCCATCAGGGGAAAGGCTGGTCGCAAGCATTACCATGTTAATGTCGCGATGCGCCACCCAGCTTTCGGCCTCTTGGTATTCGGGCTGAAGCCAGAACTCCTCGATGACTTCTTTGAGGGTTTCATACTGCTTCAGGGCATTCATCCGCATCTTCAGCTCATGCTCTTTGCTGAAAGTGTGCTCCATTCGCTCAACGAGTCCCGGCAGCCTTTCTACCACTCCCAATCCGATCGACAATCCCAGTTCCCGAAAGGCGAGGCGGTAATCGGCAGGAAGCTTCAAAGAATCTTCCCTGACGAACGCTTCGAGGCCCACCAGAGATGCGTCCAGCAAGATAGCGAGCAGCCCCGGCAGCGTGAAATGACCTTTCACTATCAGCTGAGCCACTCGGAAGGCATCGGACAGAAGGCCGCCGACGCCAAGGGGATCATCGGTGGCCCAGCTTTTCCCTTCACATATATCGGCCATATCGGCAATCTCAGCCCTCAGAGCCGCCGTTGATTGTTCAGGATCCTCGGCGGCTGTCGCCTGAAGCTGGCTGTAGGTAACGAGGCCATCGAGGGGATCATGGAGTCCCATGGAGGGCACGAGGGGATAAGAGAGATCTATGCTCATCTTCCAGTACATGCGCTTCCGTCTACCAGAAGACGGCTTGTAGACAAATTTGGCATGAGCCGTTCTCGCAAGCTCTATTGCCCATCTGTTGTAGGTGAAATCTCCGGTGACCCTCGTGATACGGTTGAGGGCGTGCATCCACTTCGTCAGATAATGGTAGTACTGCCCGTCCCGGTCCCATTCCAAACGTTCGTTAAGAGGATCGCTGGGCCTCCGTTCCTTCAATTGCTTGCCTATCCTCAACCCTTCTCTGGTGGGGTGTAGCCTGCCCTCCTGATCATCAAGGCCGCTGATCCAACCGGTGCGTGGGTCATCGTGCCGGTGTCGTCCGAGCACGCTGTGCACCTGATCGACGAGCCCCAGTGCCAGATCCTTGAATTCCTCGCGCCCCGTCTCCTGATAAAGGCCGAGAAAGTTGCAGACCGCGAAAGCGTCTGTCCATAAGTAGCGCCGCGGCGCACTGCTTTCTGGTGATAGTCCGGTCACGCGCGCAAATTCGGTCATGATCTTCCCGACCAAAGACATCGATGTCCTTTGTTTGATCATTTCTCCCGGCGGTCCCTCACGTCAGTCTTAAACGAGTGGTGAACGGGCTCTGAAGTTCCATTTCAGAACCCTGGTTTATTCTACCATAAGGCCAGCACTCGTCAAAAGTCCTTTTAGTCATCCGCTGCCTTGGCCAATCCTCATTGGATTTTCTTCTTGATATTTCTTGCACCTCTTTTTCGCTCGGTTTTTAAGAGACTCTTATATCATCATACGACTGTTTAAAACGATCGCCCGCATCCAGATACAAAGAAACGATTTCCCAATGAGGCAAAGTGTTTTCCGATGGGTTGTTCCTGAAGTCATCAAGTTAAAAAAGCATTCCACAAAGGAAGATTTTAAGAGGAAATCATCAAAAAGATAGTTTTCACAATCTCATTTGGGTATTGTTTTGTTTTTTGGATGGGTTTGAGTTATGCTTTGACTGAAATGGTAGCTTTTTTCCGAGGCTTGATGTGAAGGAGGGAATGGGCCATGAGTGAACCGCGCAATAATTATTTTGCCTCATCCTCCATGGGGAACCTGACGCAGGACAGAACCATGTTCAGTCCGGAACTGACGAAACGAGATTTCTTGAAGTTTTGCGGAATGAGTTTCTGTGCACTCTCGGCTGCTCACCTCTTCGGTCTTCCAGAAACCTTATGGGCCCAGATGGCCAAGAAGGGCCTTATTAAGACAAAACTATCCCCTTATTTTACTCCGCTGGACGGAGGGGAGATCCAGTGCGACCTCTGTCCTAAACGGTGTCGTGTTCCGAAAGGGAAACGGGGTTTTTGCAGAGTACGTGAGAATCGAGAAGGAAAGTATTACAGCCTGGTCTATGGGAATCCTTGCGCGGTTCATTTGGATCCGATCGAGAAGAAACCTTTCTTCCATGTACTCCCTGCCTCCACTTCTTTTTCTCTGGCAACGGCAGGATGTAATTTCGAGTGCAAGTTTTGCCAGAATTGGGAGATCTCCCAGGCCTCTCCGGAGGACGTATACAGTTATGATGTTCCACCAGAGGTGGTGGTGAACAAGGCGAAGGAGACAGGGGCTCGCTCTATTGCCTACACTTATGTGGAACCCACTATTTTTTATGAATATATGTCGGATGTCGGTCTTCTTGTGAAGAAGGCCGGCCTTCTAAATGTCTACCACTCCAATGGCTTCATCAATCCCAATCCGCTCCGAAATCTATGTAAGGTGTTGGACGCGGCCAATATCGATTTGAAAGGGTTTACGGAGGCATTCTATCGTGAAATATGCAGCGGTGAGCTAACTCCGGTCCTTGAGACCCTTAAAATCCTGAAACAGGAGAAAGTCCACCTCGAGATTACAAATCTCGTGATCCCCACAAAGAACGATGAGATGTCAACCGTTAAAGAAATGTGTCTCTGGGTGAAGAAAGAGTTGGGTGCGGATACCCCGATCCATTTCTCACGGTTCTATCCTTTGTACAAACTCCGAAGCCTTCCCCCGACACCGGTTTCGACGGTAGAGCAAGCACGGGCAGTTGCTCTCTCTTCTGGCCTTGAATATGTCTACATCGGGAACATACCGGGTCACGAGGGTGAGAACACCTTCTGTCCCAAGTGCAAGAAGATGATCATCCAGCGGACGGGGTATATGATTGGAGAGATCCATCTGAAGGGAGGAAAGTGCGGGTATTGTGGAAAGCCCATCCCCGGCATTTGGGCGTAAAGGGCAGGATCTGATGCCAACGCAATAAATAATTTGTAGTGAAGGGCCTTGTGCCCGGTCTTTTTACGCCCCTGCCCACCGGCAGGCAGGCATGAAGGGCTGCACTACGTTGATTGATTTACTGGGTTCATGTTAGTTTGACCCGCGGTGACGGTAAAGATTTCTGATCGCCACAGACTGAGGATCAAGGTTCGTTAAGCCGTATTGTTCAGCCCATTCCATTGCCTCCAAGAATTCCTGGGCAGTAATCCCACGGGCGATTTCTGGATAGTCAAAAGCTTTGTATTCGACCCGATATTGAGCCATGATGTTCACATAGGTGGAATTAGGAAGAGCCTCAGCTACCCACTTAACGAATTTCTCTGTCCCGGCCACCCGGTTGGGCATGACTAAATGTCGGATCATCAAACCGCGAATGGCAATTCCCTGTTCATTCAGCTTGTGGATCCCCACTTGCCGATGCATTTCAAGAATTGCTTTCTTTGTCACTTCAGGATAATCGGAAGCCCCGGCTGAATACTTTGCCGCCTTATCCGCATCCATATACTTGATATCTGGTTTATAAATATCCACGATGCCGTCTAAGATCTTCAATATCTCCAATCGTTCATAACCACTGGTATTGTAAAACAGAGGCAGATGGAGCCCTTTATTCAAGGCGATCCTCGTTGCATTGAGGATGTTAGGCATGACATGGGTGGGCGTAACGAGATTAATATTATGACAGCCCATCTTCTGGAGGTGAAGCATCATATCCGCCAGGTCTTCATCTTGAACTTCCTTTCCTTTTCCTTCGTGGGCAATGGGCCAATTCTGACAGAAGACACAGCGGAGATTGCAGTTGGAGAAAAATATAGTCCCGGAGCCCTTTTCACCCACCACCGACATCTCTTCACCAAAATGGGGATGATAGCTGAAAATCACGGATTTAACCGGAGCTCGGCAGAACCCCTTTTCGCCGTTTAGCCGATTCACGCCGCACCTCCTGGGACAGAGCTGACAATTTTCAAACATTGCATAGGCTTGGTTGATCCTCTGAGCCAATTTCCCCTCCCGCTCCAATTTCTCATAAGCTGGGATCCACTTTATTGCATTCCTTACTTTTGCATAGAGGGAGGTAGAAGAGAGGAAGATTGAACTGCCTAATAGGAAGCAATTCCTGATGAAATCCCGGCGTGTGAACTTCATAAGACACCCTCTCTTTACCCCGTTAGAAAGCCCCGGCATTTATGCCGGAGATGTTATAAATAGAAAGCATCGGCTCCTTCTAAAGGCGGGGTCAAAGCCCCACCTTTCTAACGGGGTTTACTAAAACCTATTGATCAAGAGGAAAGGGGACATATTCGAATTTTAAGATCCTTTCTTAGCCAGGAACGCCTCATAGGGCATTAACAAAATAAGCTCCTAAATTATACATCTTCCGTATAATAACTGAATTTTAATCATTATATAGAAAACCTGCCTCCAATTCAACGGTTTTTGGCCCGAAAATACCTTGACACAACCTTATCATGTACATATAATGCTACCAACGATAGAATAAACTTAAAAGATAATGTTAGACAAAGAAAGAACCACATCAAATCAAGAAAGGAGGTAGAACTATGTTGAGGAAATGCGCACTTCTTGTCATCACCCTGATATTTGTCCTTGGAATAAACCCAGCAAGCTACGCCGCGTCAGTCCCAGATATTGCCACCGAAACATTTTTCATTGATGCATCGGACCCAGGTATCAAGTTACACGTACGGAACAAGTACCCGAGTGCGACAAAATTCTTTCCCCAGGATAAGATAGTACTCTTCGTCCACGGCGCCACGTATCCCTCCGAGTCTGCCTTTGACATCGATCTTCCAGGAGGATCCTGGATGGATTATGCCGCCACGCTGGGTTACGACGCCTACCTGGTCGACATCCGCGGCTATGGGCGCTCCACCCGGCCGGCCTCAATGGACGCCGCTCCGGACCAGAACCCAGCCTTTGCCGACACGGCTGATGCAATAAAGGATGCAGGCGCTGCGGTCGATTTCATTCGTTATCGGCGCAACGTCGACAAAATCAACCTCGTTGGCTGGTCCTGGGGTACGACCATTATGGGTGGCTTCACCGCCAAGAACAACGACAAGGTCGTAAAACTTGTACTCTACGGACCACTTTGGACGCTGAAGGAGCCTCCGCCTTTCTCCGGCAGCGGCGCGTATCGGACCGTGACCAAGGAAGCTGCACGGGCACGCGGGTTGCGCGGCATTCCCGATGCACGTAAAGGGGAGATAAGCCCTCAGGCATGGTTTGATAAATGGTGGGATGCCAACTTAGCAACAGACCCTGTGGGGGCGAAACAGACCCCGCCAGTTCTGAGGGTGCCTAACGGCGTTCTAAAGGACGTCGTTGAGTTTTTGGGAAAGGGAAAACCTTTGTACAATCCGTCCGACATCCGGGTGCCAACCTTGGTGATCGTGGCTGAATGGGATCAGGACACGCCACTCTTCATGGCTCAGGAAGTGTTCAGCAGACTCGTCAATACGCCCTACAAGCGCCAAGTCGTGCTGGCCGAGGGCACCCATGCAATTGCAGTTGAGAAAAACCGAATGGAGCTAATCAAAGAAGTCCAACGTTTCTTGGACGAAAGGCGGTAGACCCAGGCAGAGGAGGAGGACCAACCTGAAAGGGAAGAAACCGGGAACAGGAGTGAGCGCGGAACAAGGAATTAGAGAACACGCCGACATAAACCCAGGGGACGTTCATGAAAATAATCACTTTACATGGCTTGGCACATGGCTTGGTGCTTGTGGCGGAAGGTTTTTATGCTTCGGCAATGGCAGAAATGGCGAGACATGTAGGAGTATGTGGATCAGATCTCATCAAGGCAATTCAAAGGATGGAGTCAGCGGACCAAGATTCATAGATTTCATCAACGTCCCCATCCCAGACTATCGATCGAAAGGAAAGGGAACATATTCGATTTTTACAGACCCTTTTTTAGCCAGAAACGCCTCATAGGGCCTTAACATAATAAGCTCCTAAATTATACACCTTCCGTATAATAACTGGATTTTAATCATTATATAGAAAACCTGCCTCCAATTCAATGGTTTTTGGCCCGAAAATGCCTTGACACCACCTTATCATGTACATATAATGCTACCAACGATAGAATAAACTTAAAAGATAATGTTAGCCTGGAGATATAAGCAATGCTGACAGATGCCCAACACAACCTAATCTGGCAGATAGACAAAGCTTGCCGCAAATGCATCCGGGCGGTCTTGTACTTCGACGCTGTGACAGGCAAAACGCCCGAGCTCTGGACATTCTCGCAAAATTGTTTTGGGGAAATCGCGGCGATACAGTGGTGCCACGTCTTCAACAACTACAAAGACTGCACGCACTTTAGTCAATTGTTTGGAGACCCGACAATCGCCGCGATTGATTCTGAATTCACACCCAACAATGTCAGGACTCGGCTCCGCGCAGCAACCGGCTTGACGCACGACCAATACACCGCCTTTCGGCAGCAGATAGTGGATTTCAGGAACTCGTACGCGGCTCATTGGGATTACGAGAAAAAGGGAGTGGTTTTCCCCGATCTCGACATAGCAATGACCTTATGTGTTGAGATGCGGGAGATTCTCCGCCAACTTGTCGTCAAAGCGGTATCCGACATAAGCAGCCAGAAACTGCGAGATCTGAGGGACCTACTCACCTCCTATGACAACGATCAGCAGCTCCGATTCTTCCGGTTAGAGGCGGAGCACTTGAAGAAGATCCAATGACCAAGGCGAACAAGCGGTTCAAGATGGATCGGCAAATCCGCTTCGCTTCTTTGCCGCCCACTTAACCGTAGGCGTTAGCCCAAAATATGGAATTAAAAAAATAACGTATATTAAAGCATCAGCATCAAATTGAAGGGTGGTTGCAATACGGGGTCTTAGAGAAGCAGTATCAAAAACAAGTGACAACCCATGCTGAATGCAATAAATCAATATAAATTGGACACTCATTTGGGTGATTATCCAGAAGGTAGCTTTATACCAATATCTCAGGAAACTTATAATTTCTTTGAATCGTTTTATGGGATTAAGCGTCAATTCAAGGATGAAGTATTTTATTATCCAGAAAATAATATATTTATTGGAAGAGAAAGCCCTAATTCACTTGCAAGGGTCCAAGGGGACGTTGATGAAAACAATCACTTTACATCCCTTGGTAATTGTGGTAGGAGGTTTTTATGCCACGGCAAGCGAGATTAGACGCACCTGGGATACTTCACCATGTGATGGTACGAGGAATTGAAGGGTGCCCGATATTCCTTGACGACCAGGACCGGCAAGATTTTGTCTCTCGTATCAGTGAACTGGTGGAGATGACTGGAACGAAAGTACTGGCTTGGACTCTGATGGATAATCACCTGCACCTCTTGATATTCAGTGGTTCCCAGGGAATTTCTAAATTTATGCGGCGTCTTTTGACGGGTCATGCCGTCCGATATAATTTGAAATACCACAGGAGCGGCCATCTGTTTCAGAATCGTTACAAATCGATTGTCTGTGAGGAGGACCCCTATCTACTGGAACTGGTCCGTTATATTCATTTGAATCCCTTAAGGGCAGGGATAGTGAAGGGTATGGAAGAGTTGGACCGGTACCCCTGGTGCGGTCATGGCGTACTGACAGGAAGGAGGAAGAACGATTGGCAAGAGACGGAATATGTTCTCAAGCAGTTCAGCGAAGAGAGGGGGAAGGCGATCCGGGGTTACCGGAGGTTTACGGAGGAGGGGAAACAACAAGGGAGACGGTTGGATCTGGTTGGGGGAGGACTCATTCGGAGTCTCGGGGGTTGGTCGCAGGTACTTTCATTGCGAGATTCAAAGAGGGATCTCAAGCACGATGCGCGCATTTTGGGGGGAGGAGATTTCGTCCAGGATATTTTGAGGGAGGCGGATAGAAGTCTGCGGCGGCAGCTGAAACTTGGGGAGAGGAGAAGATCGATTGACCGGGTGATCAAGAGGATGTGCGAGGGAGAAGGGGTAAGAGAGGAGGAACTTCGGAATGGGGGGCAGAGGAGGGAAGTGTCGCGATTGAGGGCAAAGATATCTTCGCATTTAAGTCATGAATTAGGAATACCGATGGCAGAGATAGCGAGACACGTGGGGGTATGTGGATCAGCGGTCATTAAGGCAATTCAAAAGATGGAGTCAGCGGATAAAGATTCATAGATTTCATCAACGTCCCCCATGCCGGGTACCCGACTCCGAATCCGGGATCGCGTCCGATTCCCTTTCTTCTCTCGCTCCGTCAACTTCTTATGCTTACACCCCTTCCGCTGAAGATGCTCCCGAAATCGACGCCCCCCCAACGCTTCCAGCTTCTCCTCCGAACGATACGCCGAATCCGCCCACACGTCTCGACTGCTGTTATCTTCATCCAAAAGCAACTCAAAGACCTGACTGTCATGAACCGACGCAGGCGTTACTTCATAGTCTCGAATCAACTTGTGCTCCACATCGATATCAATGTGATTTTTGTATCCATACTGATTCTGACCATTCTTCCGAGTCCATCGGGCATCGGTATCCTTCTGGCGTTTCTTCTGTTCACTCCAACCTTCTGGGGTCTCCCCCGCCTTGATTTGCCGGTTTTCATCCCGGCTATTGCGCTGTCGGGGAGCAGCAACAATACTGGCGTCGATAATTTGGCCTCTTCTGGCAGAAAATCCTTTTTCTTCCAGAAATCCCTCAAATTCCTCAAACAACCGTTTGATCACCCCGACCTCCGTCAACTGCTCCCGGAACAACCAAATGGTCTTCTCATCCGGTACCGCATCTCCCAGGGAGAGGCCCAGAAACCTCATAAAGGACAACCGGTCCCGAATCTGAAATTCAATCTTCTCATCCGAAAGGTTGTACAGCGATTGAAGAACAAGCACCTTGAACATCAGTACAACGTCAAAGGGTTTTCTCCCGGCATTGGATTTGCGCGCTTTGTCCCGTACGGCTTCCAGTTCCGGTCGAAAACGCTCCCAGTCTACCAGTTTCTTGAGTTTCGGCAACGGATCTCCGCCCGCATCCAGTTGCCGAAAACGAATTTGCCAATCCAAAAGTCCGGTCTGCATCATCTCTTATCCCTCTGGGTTGATTTCGATGTCAGACCATAACACACCGGTAGTTATATTGGTAGCAAAAATCGCTAATTTTTAGAGGAACCCTTATACATTACGAAGCTTGCGTGGTTTTATTATAAGAACGAATTCGGTCAGCAGATCGTTGGCAAGGACCCTGGGTTAAGTTGGTCCAAGGACTTCGTGGCGGCCCGCGGGAAATTCATGGACAGCAAAGATTCAACCACAACCATCCCGCAATGGATCGCCGATCCGTCGATTGAGATAGGGCAATACATCGTTCCGCCGAATGGATTTCAGTCATTCAATGAGTTCTTTGTTCGTGATCTCAAGCTCGGCACGAGGATGGTCGCCAGCCCGATCGACGACTCTGTGATGGTAGCACCGACCGATTGCGTGCTGAACATGATCGATCCGCTGACCACAGAAGCTGGAATTCCGACAAAATTAAACCAGAAGCTGAATGTCAAGGAGCTGTTGGCAGGTTCGGGGTATGCAAAGTACTTCGAGAACGGCACTGCAATCTCCTGCATCCTGTTGCCCAACACCTACCACCACTATCATGCGGTGGTCTCGGGCAAGGTGGTGGAGTCCCGCGAGGATGTGGCAGGCGCCTATTGGGGCATAAAGGATTTTCCTGGGTTTATCAATAGCGGGAATATCGGTTATGGCCAGAGTTATAGTGTCTTCGAGCAATTCCGCCGCGGTTACTTCGTGATCGAAACAAATGGGTACGGCTACGTGGCGATGATTCCGGTGGGTCTGGACACCATCGGCTCTGTGGTGTTTGAAGACAAGTGGAAGAAGGTGACTCCGGCAAACCCTGTGCCTGTCAATAAGGGAGAGAAGCTCGGTCACTTTGCCTATGGCGGCTCGCTGGTCATTACGCTGATCGAGCAGGGCATCTCTTCCATTACGGTCCCGCAAGGCCAGCAGATTGGGGTTTTCAATCAGAAGAAATCATTGGCGCCCAAATGACGATGTAAGTAGGTTTCCGGATGACTTCTAGCCCTAACGCCTTGCGGCCGACTGCCTATAGCCTCAGCTGTGCTGCGGCTTTCGGCAGCGGCTAAAGGCTGGCGTTAGCTTTGAGAAGATAAATGGAAAAGGATCCAAAATCTTTACAACCTAAGATTAATCACAATATTGATGAGGAGTTTTCAAGGCTTATAGATGAGAAGATAACACCTTGGGCTTTTTTTAACACAGGCAAAATGCCACAAATCATGTGTAATGATCTTTGGGGACAATATATAACATAGCTCACAATTATCACAATTATTGTCTACCTCGGGGATTCTTTCTCTTTATGGCCATGGCTGAAGCTTCCACTCCCAATTTCCTCGCGATCTCAACCATTGAGATTCCGATCTCTCGTCTCAAAAAGTAAACCATTTTGGCCCCCACCTTCGATACATCCCTCCTCGGACTTCCGGGCAGGTGAACGTGGTTGTCTATGAGGGTCCAGGCAAGGGGTCTTGTTCCGGTCGCCTTCGTAATCTCGCCCACCCGCGAAAGAAAGTGTTCACGGTCTTTGCCATCCCCAAAATATTGGCTCCCTCGATGCCGCGAATCATCACGTGATGAAGCGTTCCCGGTGCATCCAATCCGGCCTGTCGTGACACAGAAGGATATTATCGAGATCCAAACTGGCTGCAAGTATATTTGTGAAGAATGTGATCAATGTCCCCTTTGTTTTCCTTTTTTGCGACGAGATTAAGGCAGTGGAAAAAAGAAGTAAGTGGTATCAGTCTTGTCCAAAATAGTTTTTCCACCACGGAGTCACAGAGGGCACAGAGAGCAATTTTTTTATTTGGCGGGGAGGTACCCGCCAAATAAAACCCTTGCGTCTATTTAAAATAAAGACTTCATCCCGTATTAGAGCACCTTAGATTGTCTGTGATTCAGTTCCCGAAGGGATGGAGTTTATGATCCAATCGTCCCGCCAAAGGCGGGATTGGATCATAAGAAAATTGCCTCCGTGATCTCTGTGTATCTGTGGTGAACCTGGATTTAGACGGAGTCATTTCGAATCCAAAAGTTCAATAAAATCAATGCAGCTACCTAGGACTTTGGCATATCTTGGACAGCAGTGAAATGGTATAATATGGATCAGTCGAGATTGGAGTTACCTCTCTTACAGAGGAAGCGAAAAGTATTTGCGGAGTCAAATGAAATGCTTTATAAAATTCTTGCGGACATTGTTGTGCTGGCACATTTGCTTTGGATCTTGTTCCTCTTTTTCGGTGCCTTCTTAGGAAGAAAGAATAAGCCGGTAAAGATTTTTCATCTTTCAGGACTTTTCTTTGCCTTCATCATCCAGATATTCGATTGGTATTGCCCTCTTACTCATCTCGAGGTCTGGTTGAGGGCAAAGCAGGACGCTCATCTAGTTTATACCGGTTCATTCATCATCCATTATGTTGAAAAGATAGTTTATATCGACCTTTCGCGCTCCTCGGTGTTTATATTCACTCTATTTTTGGTTGGATTCAATATCTGGTTTTACCTGAAAAGGGATTCCGCTTCGCCAAATTGTCGGTAGAGAGACCAAACAAACGTACACTCCATTTAACTAAGGACTACTTTCTGTAAAAATCATTCTGTATCAATAAGTTATCCAATCTTCATCCACAATTGATGTTGATTAGTTGTGGAATTTGATCCGCATAGTCTTGAAGGATGCTAATCTTACGGTTTTGCCTAAAAAATAGGCACATATAAGTTCTTAAAAATTCACCTTAATTAATAGAAATCCTGAAATTGAGGAAGCGAAGATTAAACAGTAAATCTCACAGCTTTTGGTAGGAAGAAGTCCGAATCTCGCAAGGACATTTCGTTAGTTTCATATCTCTTTCAAAGTGACGTTCCCGGGTGCCTTCTCACTGACATCAGAAATATTCTTGAGATGGATGGAAATCTTCTCCCCTTCCTCAGATTGAGGAGCCGGGATGTGGGAGGTCCCCCGTTTCTCATACTCATCAAGAGTATATTTCAGTGTGATGTTTTCAATCGTTCTTCCCGGTTGGAAACCGGCTTCATCCTTGATCCCTTTTGTCGTTTCAACCACAAGCCCAACATTGGTCAAATCATCGAGTATCTGTCGTACAAGGCGGATCGGAATTTCTAATGTATGGGCAATCTGCTTCGCGCTTAAAGGTTTTTCCCCTTGAGAAAAGTTCTTTACAACAAGATGGATTATCTTAAGAACAAGAAGCTTTTTCGAAGAAATGCTTAACTGGGAATAATCCGGTTGAAAGCCAAACGTTTCATAATGCTCGTTGGCAAAAGCAATTTCAGCTCCAAAAAGAAGGATCATCCAACTCAATTGAAGCCATACGAGAAGAAGGGGGAGTGCGGCAAGGCTGCCATAGATGGCACCGTAACTTGCCGCCCCGATCTGGAACTTAATGTATATTGTCTGAATCACCTGGTAAATTGTCCCTGCAGCGATCCCTGCCAGAATCCCTGATCGTAAAGGGATTTTCGTGTTGGGCATCATCACGTAAACGAGCGTTAGTAAAACCCACATTGAGACATACGGCAGCAGGCTTAAAAAAAAGAAAATGACCTGGCTGAAAATTCCCCAAAGCGCAATTTTTTGAACGATGAACTTCACCTTGCTTGCCACAACGACAGTGATACTGCTTGAGATGACAAAAAGAACCGGGGCGAGGATCATCATGGTCATGTAGTCACTAAATTTTCGTACAAGGGTTCTCGGTTTCGTGACTTCCCAGATGTTGTTAAATGACTCTTCGATTCTTCCCAGTATCGATATCACTGTCCAAAGGAGCAATATGACACCGACCCCGGCGATAATCCCCCCCTTGGTCTGCTCAAGGAGCGAGCCTGAAAAAGTAATAATCTGATTTGTCACGTCCGTTTGCCAGTTTCCTTTTTCTGCCATCTGCAGAATTTGGCTCTTGATAAGTTTTTCAAGCCCGAAACCTTTGGCGATTGCGAAGGCGACCGCAAACACCGGAACAACGTTGAGCAAAGAATAATAGGTTAGGGCCGAAGCATCCTTGGCGCAGCCATCTTTACCAAATTCTTGCCGAGCCAAAAGAATAATCCGCAGACATCTGACAAGAAATGCCTTTACGGGCGGAAGTTCTTTCAACCGGATTGCCCAGATGCCAATCTTAAAGAACTGGATGATTCGCGATGTCACCGTCACTCTCCCTTCAAAATGCTTTTCAAGTCGACTTCAATTCAGAAGTACAGTGCGGACAACGGGTCGCCTTCATCGGAATCACGGAGAAACAGAAGGGACACTCCTTTGTCGTTGGCGCAGCGGGTGGAGCTTCTTCTTTCCTCCTGAGTTTATTGATGTTTCGGATGAAGAGAAATACCACAAAGGCAACGATGAGGAAATTAATGATGGTATTGATGAACACACCGTAGCTGACTGCAACAGCACCTGCCTTCTTAGCCTCTGCAAGTGAAGCGAACGGTCCGGCTACTGTCCCTTCTTTTAGAATGAGGTAGAGATTGGAGAAGTCAACGTTGCCCAACAGCAGCCCTATGGGTGGCATGACCACATCCGAAACAAAGGAATTCACAATACCACCAAAGGCGGCGCCAATAATGATACCCACCGCCATATCCATGACATTTCCCCTCAGGGCAAATTCTTTGAATTCTTTAAGCATCTTCGATCCCTCCTCTTCAAAAATGACTTACTTCAGGCGAAATGAGAAGACCACCTTCATGACTTAATTTTTTCCCATCACTTAAGCTTGAACTCTACCCGGCTATCCTTCAGCTTTTCCTTCTTTTCAGGGGCAAGGGATTTCGGCTCGATGATAAATACTCTTTCTGGTTCAACCTTACCCGATTTTAAAATGGCATCTTTGATGCTCATCGCCCGTTGAGAGGCAAGGGATCTCAGGTCACTCTCTTTGATCTCGATATGGGTGAGCATCAAGTTCTCCATTTCAGGTACAGGCAAGTCTTTGGCCATGCCAAGAATATTTCTTGGCTTAGGGAATTTTTCTTCTTTGTAAGCCATTTTGAGATATTTTTCGTATTCCTTTGGTTCGATCTTGACCTCATCGACGGGAACCGGAGGTGTCCCTTTTTTCACCATCTCTTTTAATTTTTGCGCTTTTAACTTCCTCTGAAAGAAAAGTTGCTTCAATCCCTCTTTGTCCCTTTCTAAGTCGACATGGCCTTCGATATCCAGCTTCAGGGCAGGCCGATCGGAAAGGGCCTTGACCAAAGTCTCGATTTTTTTCGTGTTCGTCTCTGCAATCGTAGCAACGCCATAGTCAAACTCGAGGTAGCTGAGTTCCTCTCCCCCACCAAATATGGCTCCAAGGAGGCTAAAAGGCGAGGTGGCTGCCTTCGCAATCAAGTTAACAATGATTTTTAGGATAATTCCCCAGACGCTGAATTTTGGGTCGTCCAGGCTCCCTGAAACAGGGATGTCCAGTTTGATCTCTCCCTTTCTGTCTTTCAGAAGGGCGATGGCAAGTTTAACAGGCAACTTGGTCGCATGAGGGCTTTCCACCTTATCGCCGAAGGTGAACTGATCGAGGAAGATAACATTCTGGGAATCGAGCTTCCTCTTATCGATCAGGTATTTCAGATCGAAGGAGAGTTTTCCTTTCTGGATGGTGTATCCGGCGTATTTCCCAGAATAAGGAGTCACCGGACTGAGGTCCATATCTTTAAACCTGACCTTCAGATCCACGTAGAGATCCTGTTTGAGGGGAGTGATCTTGCCTATGATTTCAAGGGGGGCGTAATCGTCGAGTTTCGCTCTGAGCTCGATCTCTGCCAACGTGGTTTCTTCAGACGAAAGACCAGATACCTTTCCTCCTATCTCAGTTAGTTTTGAAGAATATTCAGGATTCACGGACCTGTCAGAAAAGTCAATTTTCCCTCCCTGCAATGTCACCGTCCCTATTTTTATATTCTTTGTTGGTTCTTTCTCCTTTTGAGATTCGGGAGCTTTCCCTTGGGTCTGAGCCGGTGGAGGAGCTTCCTTTTTCTGCTCGTCCTTTGGTAAGACTTCCTGGACATTGAGTGTTCCATTGGAATTGATGATCAGGCGAGCATAGAAATCAGCCAGCGAGATCTCCTTGATATCAACGAGAAGAGGGGGGTAGCCGACATTCATGCCACTGAAAGAAAGAGATCCCCATTTCAGAAAATCCTCAGCATTAGGCTTGTCAATCGAGGCAAAACCAGACAGAGAGGCTTCACCTTCGTAGGCAGTCTTGAACTCCTTGTTCTCGGAAATACCTAACGAAAGGTTTCCGGTTGTTGAAAAGGCGCCGCTCGTTACATTGATCTTGACTTTATCTGTAAAGTAAGGTTGCAGCGAGCCAATATCAATCTCCTTTAAATCGATTCTTAGATTCGCGGAGACTGGATCAATGCCGATGGTTCCCGTTGTGGCAAGGGTTCCTTTCTGATTCAGGAGAAGAGAAAGGGAGAGCTTACCTTTGTTATTCTTAGCCGTCGAGATACTCTCTCCCCTGAGTTTCAGGTTTTCTACAGCCATGATGACAGGTCCGGAAACTGTTTGGTCTTCGACTCGGATCGTATAGTTATCAACAGACAGGTTTTTCAGCAAAACCAGCCACGGTTTTTCAGCCTCTTTACTTTTATCTTCTTTGGAGGGTTCTTTGGGAACCGATGGAGGGGGCGTGAGCTTGACAACATCCACATCGCCATTCTTCAGACGTTTGACGAAAAGCTCGCCCTTCTGCGTAGAGAATCCTCCAATTGTAAGTTCCTTTTTCCCAAGATCAACGCTCGTCTCTTTAATCGACAAGTCAGGAATCTTAAGAAAGTCTCCATCCTCTTCCGTTCTCTTCAGCCGAAGGGCGCTCAGGAAGACCGATATTCCTGAAAGAAAGACCTCTGGCTCCTTTCCTCCTTTTGCATATTTGTAACGGGCTGAAAGATCAAGACGGCCATCCTCAATATCAAATAGAATGTTGTCCCGATAGTAAGGTGAATATTTCTTTAAAGGGATGGATTTCATCTGCAAACGACCTTCTGCCCAGAGCGGATCTGTTGAAAATTCACCATCGAGCTTGATATTTTCCTTCGCTTCGGTCTTGAGTGACAGATCATAGGCCGCCTTCTTATCCTTGCCATTGCTGAAATGGTCAACTTTCAATTCTATCGGATCCAGGATCGTTTTGAAGGGTTTGCTTCTGGAGAGGTCAGAAAAAGAGACTTTCCCTCCCACCAGTTGCATCTCGTCAATGTCGACGGATAAGGGTGTCGAAACTTCCACCTTCTCTGGAGCTGGTTTTGTCTCTTGCTTTTCGGGGAAAAGGGATTGGACATTGACCGCTTCTTTTTCATCACACCGGATTTCCAGTGCAGGCGACTGAACAGAGACCTTTGATAAATGAATGATCTTAGCGATCGGCTCTGATGGAGCAATGGAAATATCCAGAAGAGGAAGTCTTAGTAAAGGATTCTTCTTTTGATCGTCAATTGCTATTTTTTTCAAGGAGACATTTCCCGTGACCGTGAGGGAAGGTTTCTTATCCTTGGATTGAATAAACGAAATCTTCGTCTGGGTATCCAGGTACGCCGAGACTATCTTGAAATTCATTTTCATGGGGACGTAGGCAAGGTAATAAGGGATGTCAAGATCTTTGATATCGATATCAAAAGAGGTTTCTTGGCTATCAGCAAAAGGTTTTGTCTTTCCCTGAAGGACATAGGGAGTCTCATTAATTTTGGCTGAAAAATGTGGTTGAACGAATCTTTCGACATAGGAAGGAGTATTCGATAGAAATGGGATACCAATGTTCAATTCTCTGACAGTATGTTTTGTCTTGTTGGGCTCATCGAAGAAATCGATGCTCCCGTTTTCTATTCTTATATTATTCAAAGAAAACCTTAAAGGAATTGGCTTGGCCTTCTCCGGTGGTTTGGGTTCCTTGTTTTCCATCAGATCGGAAAAACTATAGGACATGTCCGGATTGCGAGAGACCCTAATAAAAGGTTTCGTTAACCGAATCTCCTTGAGAATCAGAGCCATTCTAAGAACAGAAAGGCTCTGGAGATTCAAGAATAGCTCATCGAAAGAGACGAAAGTTTCTGAGCTTTGCCGTTCCTTGACCACAAAGCCCCTCACCGTTATGGAGAGGGTGTAAGGATTGGTCTTGATCTGGCTGATTGTTACCTCACGGTGGAGATTCTCAGAAAGTTTTTTAACCAGTATGGATTTAAGGATGGGAGGCAGAACAAAAAAGCCAACGATCGTAAAGACGACAAAAAAGATGACGACCCCTATGAGGATTCTCTTCAAACGTCGCATGGGCTCACTCCTATCGACCTAAATTCATTTTAGGGTTGTCTGTCCCTTATTTCCCAAAAACTTCTTTCAGAAGATCCGTGACTCGAGCTGCAGGGTTGGTTCGGATCTTTCGTTCCTCCTCGCCCAACACATGGAATAATCCATCCAGGGCCTTTGTCAGCACATAGTGGTCAATATCAAAATTGGACTTGGCTTATCCTCACCTGAGGAATTAATTGCCTTGGAACCGACTGGAATGATGGACCTATAAGAACTATCCATCACTTTTGAGGTTATACCAATTGGAGGTGGAAATATCTACTTGAAAATGTATTCAATAGGTGGGTGAGTTTAAGAGTTCAAAGAGGCTAAATTCAATCCTTCAATTCTTTAATGTCTTAAGCTCCGAATTTTTCTTTTAAAACCTTTAATGCCTCTTCTCGGGTTCTGATCTCTCCCTCGACCTGCTTCTCACGAATGAAGTTTAGGATTTGGCCCACTCTCGGTCCGGGAGGATAACCGAGCGCTATGACGTCGTGCCCTGTGATGAAAGGGGATGGATGGACGATCTCTTTTTCCCTAAATAATTCCAAGATCCGAAGGCAGTGGTTCTCTATCACCTCATCCATCTGGGTGGATAAGATCCCGCGACTTGCTTCTTTATCAGCGAGGGTGTGGAGCACCAACAGAGGGATATCATCCCCTATCTGGTTGACCAGTCTCTTGAGTGCTGTCTCTTTGGTCTCTTGAGAGAGGTTGAGGATCCTCATGTGGTTCTGGATGAGGCGGAGGATCTTATTCCTCGCCGGGTTGGAGAAACGGAGTTTTTCCATGATACTTTCCGCCCTCTGACATGAGTAAGACTCGTGGTGATAGAAGTGAACCCTTTCTTTTTCATCTTTTGAAAAGGTATCCTGTTTTCCCATGTCGTGGAAGAGGGCGGCATAATATAGGGAGAGCCATTCCTCCTGGGTAAACTGGATCTTTCTTTCGTTCAGGCCGATCCATTCGGAGGCCCATGATATCTTTTCAACCATCAGAAGGGTATGGGAGAGGACGTGGAGGTGGTGGTGTTCGCTTTGCCCCAGGTTTTCCAACCCCTTCAATTCTGGGAAGAGGGTGAGAAGCAGGCCTAATTCATAGAGTGACTTCATCCCAACCTCTGGCCGGGGAGAGAGGAGAATCTGATCCAATTCCATCTTGATCCGCTCCCCTGGGAGTTTATTGATCTGTTCTTTCTTTAAAGAGATTTCCTCCGTCAATCCTATATCCATGAAGAAGCTCTCGAGGGTGCAAAGATAACGGACTGCCCTTAGCATTCTCAATGGGTCTTGATCGATGGAGCGGTTTGTCACCGTTCGAATCACCTTTTTTTCAATATCCTCCAGGGCTCCCTCAACCCATTGGAATTTCTCATCCAGGAGGGAGAAGGCCACGGCATTGATAGTGAAATCTCTTCTTTGAAGGTCCTCTTCAATCGTTCTTCCTTGAAAGAAAGTAATATCCATCGACACATTTTCATTGGTAATTCTAAATGTGGCTTTTCCCATCTCCTCCTTTCCGACTTTAAAAAAACGAAGATGGAGGGCCTTTTCCATCATTGAGATGAAAGAAGAGGCATCTTTTGCCAAGGCGAAGTCATAATCTTTTCCTGCCTGCCAGCCAAGTCGACGTATTCCAAGGAAAAGATCCCGGATATACCCTCCCACCAGAAAAAGGGGGACATTCATATCCTTCGCCAGGATCGACAGTTTAGAGAGAATCGGATCCTTTAGAATCTTTTTTTCTATTTCCTTTGTGTCCATCTTATCTAAACAACGATTTCTAATCCCCCCAACCCCCCTTTGATAAAGGGGGGATAGGGGGGATTTTCCAATTTGATAAAGTTCTTTTTTTATGATAGCTTATCTAACAGAAGCATAGTCGATCAAAAGGAGTGTTGTCAATTGGGGAAGACCATCAGAGAGGAGTTAGAAGAACAGGAAAAGTCCATCCTTTCCCCTTTTGCAACATTGAGTTCAGCGACGAAAGGACGCCAGTTCTTCGAGAAGGAATGTCCGCTCAGACCCGCCTTTCAACACGATCGGGATCGAATCATTCATTCCAAGTCCTTTCGAAGGTTGAAGGATAAAACGCAGGTCTTTCTCGTTCCAACGGGCGACCACTACCGGACCCGATTGACACACACCCTTGAAGTTTCTCAGATTGCACGAACCGTTTCCAAGGCCCTCCGCCTTAATGAGGATCTGACAGAGGCGATCTCATTAGGCCACGATCTGGGTCATACCCCCTTTGGACATGCGGGGGAGGATATCCTGAACGAAATTGTTCCGGGTGGATTTAACCACGCCGATCAGAGCCTGAGGGTGGTTGATCTTTTGGAGAAAGAGGGCCAGGGGTTGAATCTCACCTTTGAGGTGAGGGATGGTATTGTAAAGCACACGAAAGGGAAGGGAGAGATCCTCAGTGAGGACACGGCTGGGAGGGCGTCCACCCTTGAAGGTCAGGTGGTTCGGATTGCGGACATCATTGCCTACATTAATCACGATATCGATGACGCGATTCGGGGAGGGGTGATCTCTCAAAGCGATATTCCCAGCGATTGTTTAGAACGTTTGGGCGATACCCATTCCAAACGTATCAATACGATGGTCAAAGACATCATCACAGAGACGCTCGAGAGGGGCGGCGGAGAACTCTTCATTTCAAAAGAGGTTCTCTCAGCGATCTGGGATCTAAGGGAATTCCTATGGGATCGGGTCTATGAGAACGAAGCCGTCCATGCCGATTTTTATAAGGCAGCCAAGATTTTGAAGGAGCTTTATCAATATTTTATGAGTCATCCAGACCATTTTTTAGCATTGATCGAAAAAGAGTCTCCCTACGACTCCCTGGAACGATGTGTGTGTGACTTTCTGGCCGGCATGACAGATCGATATGCCTTCAATCTATATGAAAAACTTTTTCTTCCCCTTCCCTGGGTCATTATATGAATTTAAAGGATCAGAGGATTGGATCGAAGGTCGGTCGTTCAAAGAGTGAACCCATCCGGGTGATCATCCTTGGGGCTGGGGGAAGGGATTTCCACAATTTCAATACCTTCTTCAGGGATCATCCATCCTATCACGTCATTGCCTTCACTGCCACACAGATCCCTTTCATTGCGAACCGGATTTATCCTCCGGAACTTGCCGGAGCCAATTACCCGGAAGGCATTCCTATCTACCCTGAAGAAGAGCTTCCCCGATTGCTTTCGGAATATCGCGCGGACCAGGTCGTTTTCTCCTATAGTGATGTCTCCCACGAAGAATTGATGGATAAGGCTTCTCTGGTGCTTTCCAAAGGCCAGGATTTTGTTCTGCTCGGTCCTCAGGGGACGATGATCGGGAGTAAGGTTCCAGTCATTTCGGTCTGTGCCGTCCGGACGGGCTGCGGAAAGTCGGTCATCACTCGAAAGATGGCCATCCTTTTAAAGAAGAAGGGGTTGAAGGTTTCGGTGATCCGGCATCCGATGGCTTATTGTGTGCTGAAGCCAGTCGTCCGGTTTTCCGAAATGAGGGATGTGGACGAGGAGTCCTGCACCATTGAAGAGAGGGAGGAATTCGAACCTCTTGTAGAGAAGGGGATTACGGTCTACGCAGGCGTCGATTATGAGGAGGTTTTGAGAGAAGCCGAGAAAGACTCTCAACTGATCATCTGGGATGGAGGAAATAACGATTTTCCATTTATCAAACCGAATTGGGAGATCGTGCTTTTGGATGCCCTGAGACCTGGACATGAAAAGCTCTATTATCCCGGAGAAGTCAACCTTCGAAGGGCTGATCTTCTCATTATCACGAAGGTGAACGAAGGGAATGAGGAGTCCCTGAAAAAGATCAGGAAGAACATTTCCTTAGCGAACCCTGGAGCGATTGTTCTGGAAGCTCCCTCGGTGACCCATCTGGATCACCCAGAAAGGATTGAGGGGCGAAGGGTATTGGTCATTGAGGATGGCCCCACCATAACTCACGGGGGCATGCCTTACGGAGCAGGTGCGACAGCTTCAAAGAGGTTGGCGCAGGAATTGGTCGATCCGAGACCTTATGCGGTGGGTTCATTGCGGCAAGTCTATGAGAAATATCCGCATATCGGCTGGGTGCTTCCGGCCATGGGTTATTCAGAGGAACAGATAAAAGATCTTGAAGAAACCATCCGGCGCTCTGTTTGCGATGCTGTGGTGATCGCGACCCCAACAGATCTAAGACGAAAGATCAGGATCGATCAGCCCACAGTAAGGGTCCTCTATGATTTCGACATCGATCTTACCCCGTTCGTCGATCAGTTTCTGAATAGAAAAATGTGACCGGATGTGCCACAGAAGCGCGTGCATCAGTACTGATCAGGGTTCTCTCAAACACGCAAGGCTTTGTTTTCTTGACATTCGAGGCTCCTTGTGATAAGTGATTTAAACTTAATGATAGAGCCATAACCGTTTGCCGCAAGCCGTAAGAGGAGAACCGAAAATGGCAAAAGAGATTCTCATCGCCGATCCGGATAAGGCCGATCAGGAGGAGTTCAAGAGGATCTTCGAATTGGCGGGTTTCCGTCTCGTTTTCTCTGAGAATGGAGAAGAGACTCTCCTGCGGGTTAAGCTTTTCAAACCGCACTTAATCATTGCAGGGACAGGGCTCGGCGAGATGAGCGGTTTTGAACTCTGTGAAGCCGTCAAGACTGACCCGGAATTGAAACGTATTCCGGTGATTCTCCTTTCCAGTATTTTTGAGGAGATCTCGAAGAAGGACTCTGAGCGCGTTCGGGCAGACGGGGTCATCTCTAAGCCCTTCCATGAGGATGAGGTGCTCAATCTCGTGGACCACCTGCTCGAAGAAGAAGCGATGAAGTCGAAGGAGGAGTTTTCATTGGAAGGACTTGATGAGATGGAAGAGGAGGAAGAGATTATCGAACTGGTGGATGTGGTGGAAGAGCCGGAACAAAGGATGAGCATCAATGACTTCGTCGCCCCAGTTAAACCAGTTAAAGAGGAGCCCTTCCGAGAAATCACCCCTTTGGAATCATGGGAAGAGAAACTGGAGGAGGAAGAAAAGTCCTCTGAGAAGGAGCTCACGCTCGCTCCCGAAGAGAAAGAGGAGGAGAAAGAGGATGAGATAGAGGGAATGCTTCTCCATTTGGAAAAGGAAGTTGGCTTGGAGAAGGCCGGTCCTGAAGATGAACTTTTCGGGAAAATTGAACTGGAGGAGATACTCGAAAAGGTGGAGAAGCTAAGGCCTTCGTTAGAAAAGGAGTGGCCTTCGGAGACAGAAGAGAGGGTGTCTAAGGAAGAGCCCCTTGAGGAAGAACCCCTCGAGGAAGAATCCCTGATGATGGAGGAGCCGCCCGAGAAGTATTCAGGCCTTGAAGCGTTCAGGGCGGCCCTTCAGAAAGAGGTGAAGGGTGAGCCCCTGGGGGAAGCCCTCCAACCTCTTCGTGCCGAGGGGACAAAGGCGGAAGCTCCACCCGAACTCCCCGCCACAGAGATACCCTTGGAGGAGGAATTGAAAGAATCGCTCGAGGAGGAGTTTCCGGCGGAACTCTTTGAAGAGCTTGGGGATGAAGAGATTAAAGTCGTCGAGGAGCCCAAAGAGGAAAGGCTTGAATTATTTGAAGAGGTGGAGGCCCCGGTGACCTTGAAGGAAGAGATCGCCGGCATTGAGAAGCATGAAGAGTTGAGGATCGACGAGCTTGAGGAACTGGGATTTCCAAAAGCGATCTTTGAGGAACCCGGGGAAAAAGAATCCGGAATCATCGAGGAACGAAAGGAAGAAAGGATTGAAATTCTCCAAAAGGGGGAAGCCCTGGAGCTGCCGGAGGAAGAGATCCGTCTCCCGTTAGGGAAGATGGAACAGCAGATGGGAGAGCTCATCGCCAAGGGGGTTCAGGAAATGATGGAGAATTTCGTCACTAAAATCATCCCGGAGATGGCCCAGAACATCCTCACCCTCACCGTGGACCGCATTGAGAAGATGGTAAGAGAGATCGTTCCAGATTTAGCAGAGAAGGTAATTCAGGAAGAGATTAAACGGCTTCAGAAGGGAGAGAAGGATCAAGAGATTTCTGAGAAAGTATAGAAATCTCTGATTACACCGATTCTTAAACGATGACACGGATTAGCAATGCATTGAAAAATAAAGAAAAATCTGTGCAATCATTTTCTTGAATCTGCGTAATCAGAGAGCGAAAAGTAATTTTTCAGAGCTCTCAATAAGGAGGAAGAAGGTGCGTCAATGGCCTCAAAAGTCTTCGATAAATCTTATGATCCCCATCGGGTGGAAGGGAAATGGTATCAATATTGGACGGAACATAACTATTTCAGGGCGGATGAAGATTCAGAACGAAAACCCTACTCCATTGTCATCCCACCTCCAAATGTCACGGGTGTCCTACACATCGGGCACGCACTGAATAATACGTTGCAGGATATTCTAATACGTTTCAAGAGGATGGAGGGTTATAACGCCCTCTGGATGCCAGGGACTGACCATGCGGGGATTGCCACCCAGAATGTGGTAGAGAAGCAACTCTTAGAAGAGGGTCTCGACCGACATCGCCTTGGCAGAGAGAAATTCATCGAACGGGTCTGGAGATGGAAGCAGCAATCCGGAGGTACGATTATCAGCCAGTTGAAGAAACTGGGAGCTTCCTGTGACTGGAGCCGCGAGCGGTTTACGATGGATGAGGGCCTCTCTGACGCGGTCAAAGAAGTCTTTATCCGCCTCTACCAGGAAGGACTGATCTACCGCAGCCATTACATTATCAATTGGTGCCCCCGATGTCAGACCGCCCTCTCCGATTTGGAAGTGGAATATCACGAGATATTGGGGAAACTCTACCATCTCAAATATCCCTTCAAGGAAGGTGATCGATTCGTGGTCTTGGCGACAACGCGGCCGGAGACGGTGATGGGTGATACGGCAGTGGCAGTCAACCCAGAAGATAGCCGCTATCAGGATGTGATCGGCAAGATCGTCATCCTTCCGGTCGTCGGCCGTGAAATTCCCATCATCGCAGACCCCTATGTGGATATCGAATTCGGAACCGGTGCCCTTAAGATCACCCCTGCTCACGATTTTAATGATTTTGAGATTGGATTGAATCACGGTCTTAAACAGGTCAAGGTGATTGATGAAGAAGGGCGAATGAATGAAAACGCAGGCTCCTATCAAGGGATGGATCGTTTTGAATGTCGAAAACGGATCGTTGAAGATTTTGAACGTAAGGGTGTTCTGATCAAAACAGAGGACTACCACCACAAGGTAGGCCATTGCTATCGCTGCAAGACGATTGTCGAGCCAAACCTGTCTCTCCAGTGGTTCGTCAAGACCAAACCGTTGGCCCAGACAGCCATGGAGGCGGTGCGAGAAGGCCATACTCGGATTGTCCCTGATGTCTGGGAAAAAACTTATTTCGAATGGATGGAGAACATAAGGGATTGGTGTATCTCTCGACAGATTTGGTGGGGCCATCGTATTCCTGCCTGGTATTGCGAGGCATGTGGAGAAGTGATCGTCGCCAAGGAACCACCGACCTCCTGTCCTCAATGCGGTTCAGATCGGTTGAAACCCGAGACCGACGTCTTGGATACATGGTTCAGTTCGGCGCTCTGGCCTTTCTCCACGATGGGGTGGCCAAGAGAGACCAAAGAGTTGAAACGGTTCTATCCCACATCTGTCCTGGTGACAGGTTTCGATATTCTGTTCTTCTGGGTAGCCCGGATGATGATGATGGGATTGAAGTTTATGGGCGATGTCCCTTTCAGGGATGTCTACATTCATGGTCTGGTGAGGGATGAAAGAGGAGAGAAATATTCGAAGACCCGGGGGAATGTGGTGGACCCGCTTGAGCTGATCGATCGCTTCGGCGCAGACGCCCTCCGTTTCACTTTAGCTGCGCTGACGATGCCAGGAAGCGACTTAAAACTCTCAGAGGCCAGGACAGAGGGTTACCGCCACTTCGCCAATAAGATTTGGAATGCTTCCCGGTTCGTCGTGATGAATTTAGATGTTTCGGAAGACATCGCTGGTGAGATGTGCGACAGAAGCTCATACAGCCTTCCGGACCAATGGATCCGGGGGAGATTAAACCGAACGATCCGTGAAGTGAAGAGGTCGCTGGAAGATTACAAATTTAATGAAGCCACACACACCGTTTATCAATTCATCTGGCATGAATTCTGCGACTGGTACTTAGAGCTGATCAAACCTTATTTGTATCAGGAGAAAGACGCGAAAAGGAAAAGGATGACTCAGCAAACTCTTTTAGAAGTACTGGATGCCACGCTGAGATTGCTCCACCCTTTTATGCCATTTATCACCGAGGAGATCTGGCAGCAGCTTCCTCTGAAAAGAGAAAAAGACTCCATCATGGTGGCTGATTTTCCAAAGGCGGATCAAAGATTTGATGATGATCAGGTCGCGGATGAAATGGGGTTGGTGATTGAGATCATTGCAGCCCTCCGTAACATCCGGGGGGAGATGAATGTCCCGCCAGGAGAGCAGATGGATGCGATCCTGCGGCCAAAAGAGGAGGAAGTCGAGAGGAGACTTAAAAGAAATCAGATGTTCATCCAAAATTTGGCAAAGGTCAAGAGCTTGAAAATCCTGCGGGAGTTGGAAAGGCCGACTTACAGTGCCTTCGCTCAAGTTCAGGATGTAGAGATCTTCGCCCCCATGGATCGATCTCGGATGGAGGAAGAGGTCAGGCGACTCCAGAAAGAGATATCCAAGATTGAAAAGGACATTGCCTTCGTCAATCGAAAACTCTCTAATGAACAGTTCCTCTCCAAAGCGCCGAAGGGAGTTGTTGAGGAGGAGAAGGAGAAGGCTTTCCAGTATCAGACCGTCCGGGAGAAATTAGAAGAGAGTCTCAAAAAAATAAAAGAGGCCCTTAGATAGAGAATCCCTCCGAAAAAATGGATTTTAGATTTTCGAATGCCGATTTGGGATTTTAAATCGAAAATCAAAAATCAGAAATCGAAAATTGGAGAGTGATAGATGAAGGTAGATATTGAGAAAGTGGCGAGGCTCGCTCGCCTTGAATTGTCTGAAGAGGAAAAGGAGACTTACGGAAATCAGTTAGAACAGATTCTCACCTATATGGAACAATTGAATCAACTGGATACCGCTGGAGTGGAGCCCACCTCTCATGCCATCCCCATTCAGAATGCCTTCAGGGAAGATGAGATGAAGCCTTCTTTTTTACAGGAAGAGGTATTAGGCATAGCCCCTGAAAAAGAGGATGGGCATTTTAAAGTACCGAGGATTATTGAATAAAACAAATGTCAAATGTCAAAATCCAAATGCCAAATAAATGTCAAAGTTCAAAATCGGATTCTGAAATCGAAGACCGTGAACTTGTTTCAGGGCAAGGTTCACAATGGCACGGTTGTCATGCCGAACTTGTTTCGGCATCTCATTTGTGATTTGGATTTGATTTGAAATTGATTGACCTTCGGGTCATCACTTCGTGCGGGCTTTGGCATTTGACGCTTAAAGAGGCTTATGGAACTTCATCGATTGACGATTCATGAGTTGCATAACCTCCTTGTTAAGAAGGAGGTGACATCCAGAGAGGTTACCAAAGCCATCTATCGGCGGATCAGGGAGGTAGATGGAAAGATCAGGGCCTACCTCATGCTGACAGAAGAAGAGGCCTTGCGCCAGGCCGGCCGAGTGGATCATAAGATTGCCAAGGGAGAAAGGATTGGAGATCTGGCCGGCGTTCCAATAGGCCTGAAAGACATTCTTTGCACGAAAGGAATTCGCACGACCTGTGCATCAAAGATTCTTGAGAACTATGTTCCGTTTTATGACGGGTCCGTGGTCAAGAGACTCAAAGAAAGAGATGCGGTGATCCTGGGGAAACTGAATATGGATGAGTTTGCCATGGGGTCCTCTACAGAGAATTCGGGATTTCAGATCACTCATAACCCCTGGGATCTTGAGCGCATTCCGGGAGGCTCGAGCGGGGGCTCTGCAGCAGCCGTGGCCGCTCACGAATGTATTGCCGCACTTGGCACGGATACCGGGGGTTCGATCCGGCAGCCTGCATCCTGTTGTGGTGTGGTGGGTTTGAAGCCGACCTATGGGAGGGTATCGAGATTCGGTCTTGTGGCGTTCGCTTCCTCGCTGGACCAGATCGGCCCGATCACAAAAGATGTGGAGGATTGTGCCATCATGATGAATGCGATCAGCGGCTACGATCCTTATGACTCCACCTCTGTCAATGTGGAGGTCCCCGATTACAGGCAGTCGTTAACCAAGGAGGTCAAGGGGATTCGAATCGGAATTCCGGATGAATATTTTGTTGAGGGAATGGATCCAGATGTGGAGAGGTCGGTCAGAGAGGCGATCGACCGGTTTAAAGAGTGGGGAGCTGAGGTGAGGAGAATCTCTTTACCCCACACTGAATATGCGGTGGCCATTTATTATATCATCGCAACCGCGGAGGCCAGTTCCAACCTGGCACGATATGATGGGGTAAAGTACGGCTTCCGCTCGAAAGGGTATCGGGATCTGATGGAGATGTATACGCAGACCCGTGCGAAAGGATTTGGCCAGGAAGTGAAGCGACGGATCATCCTGGGAACGTATGTCTTATCTGCCGGATATTATGAAGCGTACTATCGGAAAGCTTCTCAAGTAAGAACCCTGATGAAGAGGGATTTTGAAGAAGCCTTTCAGCAGGTGGACGTCATCATGGCACCGACCGCACCGACCCCGGCTTTTCGAATTGGTGAGAAAGCGGAAGACCCGCTCCAGATGTACCTATCCGATATCCATACCATTCCAGTAAATCTGGCTGGGATCCCGGCGATCTCCATCCCATGTGGGTTCAGTCGGGACAATCTTCCCATCGGTCTTCAAATGATGGGCAGGCATTTTGATGAGGAAAAGCTCTTAAGAGTTGCCTATGCCTTCGAACAGAACACGGAGTTTCATCTTAAGAAGCCTGGCCCAACAGGCTGATGAAAAATACCCATCTGCGGCGTTACCCTCATCCCTCGTCACTGCGGCGTATTCATTTATACGCCTCATTCCTCGGAATTTCGGGCGCCCCCGCAAGCGGGATTTCGCAAAGCTCAACTTGCATCTGGGCATTTTTGGTCAGCCTAAAATATGTTTCTCACGAAGCCCCCAATCGCTTGACCAGGCGGGCAACCTTTTCCCCCAGCTTCTTGCATTCCTTTTTGGCTGAAGCGTTTGGTTTACCAATGGAGACAGCCCCGTAATGAGAACCCCAGGGATCTCCCTGGATGATCATTCCGTGGATGAGGAGGGCCTTCACCATATCGAGGACCGTCGTCTCAACACCCCCTCCGAGCCCGCCGCAAGAAGAAAAAGAGGCTCCGACCTTTCCCTCTAATTTTCCGTGATACTGAACGCTCTTGTCTAAGAAGGCTTTCATCTCGGCAGCCATGGTTCCATAGTAAGTGGGAGAGCCTAAAATGATTCCATCTGCCTTGAGGAAGTCTTTCAGTGTTGCTCGATTCACCTTTTTTCTGACTACCTTGACCCCCTCGGATTTCACTCCTTCTTCGACAGCCTTAGCCATCTCCTCGGTGTTTCCACTTTTAGAATGGTATAAAATCAATACGCTGGGCATTCGTTTACCTCCTACCGATTATTTAGGAATGTCAAATGTCAAAATCCAAATTCCAAATCAATATCAAATTCCAAAAGTAAAAAAAATTGAAATTTGAGCTTAGAATTTCATTTGATATTTGAACTTTGGAATTTGTCATTCTATCTTTTTGGTCATTTCCTCCAGCCAGTCGAGGTAAGATGAAGCACCCTGGATAATGGGAAGACTGATGATTTCAGGGACGGAATAAGAATGCAGGGCCTTCACATTTCTTTCTAATTCCTCAAACCTATGCTTTTGTGTCTTGATGATTAGAATCCATTCCTCTTCGTCCCAGATCTTTCCCTCCCAGCGATAGATGGAGCGAACAGGAGGAACGAGATTGACACAAGCGGCGAGGCGGTCCTCAACGAGTAATTGAGCAATCTTTAGCGACTCTTCTTCAGAACCACAGGTGACTAAAACAACAATCGGCTCAGACATATTCCATATTCTTTAAGAATTCTTTGTAGCCGCAACCTTAAGGTTGCGTTATATCACGCAGGCTAAGACCTGCGGCTACCAGGATATCATGGAAAATTACAAATTGATCAATGGATCGTTAAACCCCGCAATCCTTTTCTCGTCCACCAGACCCTCTTTCGTCCAGCCCCTCTTCTGGTAATAGATATCCAGGATCGCCTCATAATCTTCCCGTCTTAGAATCTTCCCTGCGTGGGGTCCTTCGGTCATCGGCAAGGTGAAGACCCTTTCCGGAGGATAGTCATCTTTCCTCGAGATACCAGATTTCATATTAATTGCACGGGTAAGGTCGTAGAGGTCCATGGAGCGTTGAAGGAGTTCGCGTAATGTGGTCTCCACGCCGGTCGCGGCTGAATAAAATTCTGCATATTTATTCTCATCAAAACCTAGCTCGATCCAAGGCAATCGGCAGACTCCTAACATGTCGAACAGGGGACGAAGTGTCTGGTGATAGATGACCAGGTCAGCCTTCTTTTCCAGCGGCCATTCCATACCCATTTCCAATTCCTTGGCAATCGTCCAGGCGCGGGCGTGATGGGCTCCGATATCCGAAGTGGCGTATCCCAATGCCATAGAGATCGCGATCCTTGCATCGTAGGCCGATTGCTCCAGGCCTTTTACCTGTGAGATGATGGGTTTAAGTTGGGGCCACTGTTTGATGACCCCCAGGCACCCTTCAGCGAGAATATTTCCGATCCCCTTTCGATGGGCAATGCGTTGAATGGTTTCTAAGATCGCCTCCTCCGCCCCCCATTTGAGATGGAGGCCATCGAGATCCGTTTCGGAGAGGAGGCCAGTTTCCTGAGCTTCCATCAGCACCCCGATCAGGCTTCCCGCGGTGATCGTATCGATCCCCAGTTCGTCGCAGACTTGATTGGCCTTCAGGATGGAGGCGAAGTTCTGGACCCCGAGATTCGGGCCGAACATACAGGCCGTCTCATACTCCGGACCCTCCACAACCGTTCCTCGATATTTCCCTTCTTTCACCAAGCAAACATTCCCGCAGGCCATCGGGCAGGCGAAACAAGAAGTATCTCCAATTTTATATTTTGAGAGCATCTCATAACCATTGACCTTCTTGGCATGTTCGAAGACGCCCTCCCTGAAATTAAAGGTCGGCATCACCCCTGCCTCATTGACATAGTCGATCACAGACATCAGGCCCTGTTCCTGCCAAAAAGTGAAATTCTTGTTCTCCCTCAGGCTTCGGAAGGAAGCTTCTGAGGCCCTTTGCAATCTGGGAAGATCGAAGACAGAAAGATCTCTGGACCCTCGGACGGCAATGGCTTTGAGATTTTTCGAACCCATCACGGCGCCGATGCCTGTCCTCCCAGAGTTTCTTCCCCAATCCGACGTGACACAGGCAAATCGGACGCGATTCTCCCCGGCCACACCAATCGTAGCCACTTTAATATGCTCATCCTTTAGGTCCCCCTTGATCATCCCCTCGCTCTCCAAACTCCCTTTCCCTCTCAATTTCTCATTGGGAATGATTCTCACTTCTCCATTATCGATCCAGAGATAGGAGAGGGCTCGCGCCTTTCCCGAAATGGCCAAACCATCTAAGCCAGCCTGACGGAGTTCTGTACCAAAAGAGCCACCCATGCTTGAATCGCCGTAAATCCCCGTCTCCGGAGAGATGGATACAAAGGAGGTCTTTCCAGATGCAGGAAGATAAAGGCCATTCAGAGGGCCCGAAGAGATGACCAAGAGGTTTTCTGGACCGAGTGGATCGACGGTTCCCTTTCGGAGATTGTCCCAGACCAGTTTGGCCCCAAACCCTCTTCCGCCAATATATTTGAGGGCAAAGGCCTCATCGAATTCCAACGGCTTTACCTCTCCCCGATCGAGATCGACCCAGAGGATCTTCCAAAAATATCCGCCCTTAACCTTCCTCTTTTCCATTTTCGATGTCGGCATATCTCCGAACCTTCCTTTCCCCCTTTTCAACGTACTCCACTTCTTTCATGTGTACATATTTCAAAACACTGGTCATTCTCTGGGCCTGACCCAAAACATGTTCGGGTAAAAAGAGAAGGGCGTTTTTGGGGCAGGCATCCACACAACGGGGGGTCCCGTTGCAGAGGTTACATTTAAAAGGCGTTTCAATTTCTTCATGAAGGAAGATTGCACCGAAGGGACACGAGATCACACACTGCTGGCAGGAGATGCACTTTTCTGCATCGATATCATAGATCCCGTCCTTTATGACAATTGCTCCCGTAGGGCAGTTTTCCATGCATTTCGCCACTTTGCATTGTTGGCAAACAATGGGCATCCGTATGATCGGGTGCGGATAAACCACCATGACTCGAATCGCGCTCTTTTTGGGGTTGTTCACTCCAAAACGGTGAATGGAACAGACCAATTCGCAGATCTTACAACCCGAACATCGCTCAGGTACCACCGCCAGCTTCCAGGACATCTTTTTCTCCTCAAAATCCCCCCAACCCCCCTTTTATAAAGGGGAGGGCGAGAGGGGATTATGCTATCATTTTCTCCCCAATACCTTCTCAAAAGCCTTTAGGGCTTTCTCAATGTCCCCAGCGCTAACATCCAGATGGGTGACCAGGCGAATCTGCGTCTTGCCAAAGGCGTGGATCAGAACCCCTTCTCTCTTCATCGCTTCTGTCACCTGAGGAGCGGTCATCCCGGTGTCGGTCACATCAAAGATGACGATATTCGTCTCTACGTGCTCAGGATGGATGGAGATCCCCCGTAATGGCTTCAGACCCAAGGCCAGACGCTTGGCATTCTGGTGGTCTTCCTTCAAGCGTTCGATATGGTGGTCCAACGCATAAACTCCGGCGGCGGCAATGATCCCTGCTTGCCGCATTCCACCTCCAAACATCTTTCGAAAACGATGGACGCGATCGATGAATGGTTTAGAGCCTGCAACCAGAGAACCAATAGGGGCTCCCAATCCCTTAGAAAGACAGACCGATACGGAGTCTGCCCATTGAGCATATTCGTAGGGTTGGATTCCCGAAGCGACAGAGGCGTTCCAAAGCCTGGCCCCGTCGAGATGGACCAGAAGTCCTCTTGATTTGGCCAGTTGATAGATTTCACCCATTTTCCCGATGGGGTAGATGGATCCTCCGCCGCGGTTATGTGTGTTTTCAAGACAGATCAGTCTTGTTGGGGGAAAATGGTGATCATCGGGTCTGATCGCCTCCTCGATCTGTGGGGCGTCAAGAATTCCTCGCATGCCTTTGAGACAGTGAAACTGAATACCAGAAAGGGCTGCCCCGCCTCCGCCTTCAAAATTATATGGATGGGAAGTCACCTCAATAATCACCTCATCACCAGGCTGAGTATGGGACCTGATCGACAACTGGTTAGCCATCGTGCCAGAGGGGACATAGATGGCCGCCTCTTTCCAGAGGATTTTGGCCACCTTTTCCTGGAGGGCATTCACAGTGGGGTCTTCGCCGAAGACATCATCGCCCACCTCTGCCTCTGCCATTGCCTTTCTCATGGCAGGAGTGGGCTGGGTGACGGTATCGCTCCTGAGATCGATGAAATCCTTCATATTTTCTCCAAAGATGAGTTACTGAAATTTAAGGGACAGATTTAAATCTGTCCCTCTGTTCTCCTTTTCAAACACCCCAATTAGATACAATTTTGCACGGCAGGTGTCAAGCTCTCATTTCTCCACAACCTTGATCTTCATCTCAATCCTCTCAATCGGGTTATCATTCTTATCTCTCTGCTGGCTGACGATCTGATCCGCCACTTCGATCCCTGAGACGACCTCGCCAAAGGCAGTGTATTGTTTGTCAAGGAAGGATGCATCCGCGACACAGATGAAAAACTGTGAACCCGCACTATCAGGATTTGCAGCTCTTGCCATGGAAAGGGTTCCCCTTTTATGGGGCTTGTCGTTAAACTCCGCCTTCATCGTATACCCGGGTCCACCCATCCCATGTTTTGTTCTGTCCGGATTTTTTGAGTTGGGATCCCCACCCTGAATCATGAACTTTGGGATGACGCGGTGGAAAGTCGTTCCATCATAAAATCCCTTTTTAGCGAGTTCCATGAAGCTGCTCACGTGATGAGTTGCGACTTCGGGGAAAAACTTGAGTTCCATATTTCCAAACCTTGTTTCGATCACTGCCCTTGTTTCCGACATCTTTTTGATCTCCTCCTGTGTAAAGTTTTTCTGTTTTGTCTCTGCATAAGCCCCATTGACCCATAGCAGCAAAAAGGACAATAATAATCCAATTTTAATCCGTTTCATAGAACCCCCCTCCAAAAAAATGAATGGTAAAATAAAGGTTTAGGTTGAGATGAAAATTAAAATTAAGATTTTCTTAACCTTAGCCTAAACCTGAACCTGCATATCAAACCAGATAGGGTTCCCATTGCCTTGCTGTCTTCAAGATATACCCAGCAGGAATTTTTTCAACGATCCGGTTATGACCGGGCAAAAGGATGTCCACGTCTCGTTCGGAAAGTCGCATCAGTGATTTTTTTAGTTCCGAAGCATCTGCGCCGTGGAAGTCAAAGCGACCGATGGCGTAATCGGCATAGACCACGTCGCCTGGAATAAGGATTTTTTGGGGCTCGTGATAGAGGCCAATGCTGCCCATCGAATGCCCTGGTATATGGATGACCTCCCAGATCATACTGGCCATATTCAGCTTTTCTCCTCCCTGTAGTTTTCGATTCACCTTAAAGCGGAATGCGCCGGGCGGAAGGCCATACTGCATCTGGCACATTTCCTGGAACATCTTCATCCCGTATACCGTCCTCTCATCCCCCTGTTCAAGGGGTTCGGCTTCGAGGGCGTGCACCCACAGTTCTGCCCACGGAATTTGCTTATGGATTTCAGAGAGACAGCCGATATGATCAAAATGAGTCTGGGTCATGATGATCCTTTTGATGGCTGCCAGCTTTATTCCCATCTTCAGGATCGACTGGATCTTGTAACTTCCTTTGCCTATAAGGCCTGCATCGATGAGGGAAAGGTCTTGAGAGGATTGTTTACCCACGACATAGACATGGGAGTCCGGAATGAGTTCGTCCTGCCCGGGAATGAAGTACACACCTTCTGTTATCCTGATCATCCGTTACGCCCCAGGAGAATCTTGACTCCTCTTCGAAAGAGAGTGATCTTTTTCAAAATAACCCATTCATCCCTTCTAATCAAGCGCGGCCGCTTTATTCCCAATGGATTCCTTAAGTTTTCATCCGTTGAAAATTTCTTGCATTTCGGTGTGTGATGCGTTATTTTACCTTTTCAGGAGGTTGAGATTTCATTCATGCTAAGGGAGGCGATTTGCTTTTTCGCCTTTTCTGTTTTTCTCTTTGGCTGTACGACTAAAATGACCCGCTCACCTCTCCCTGCTTCTGCCCCATCTCAATCTGAGCCCTCCTCCGAACTGACTCTTTCTGACACTTCTTCAAGGGAAGGGGATGTCGGATTGGCAGGTCAGCAGGAGATCAGCCCAGTTGTGGAAAGCGAAGAGAAGATCGTCCTTCTCACGCCTCCCCCCCAACAAAAATCCGAGCCGCCGGTAGAGCGTCTTGACCTTCCTGACATTGCGATTACAGACCTTTTCCTTAATCGGGAAAAGAAGTTGGTCGTGGCAGTGGCCAACATCGGGAAGGGGCCACTCTCGGCAGGGAGCGGAAATCTCAGGATTTTCGTAGATGATCAACTCAAAGGGAGTTTTCCTCTGTCCAGCCTTTGGGATCAATCTTTCCTCCCTCCCGGGGAGAGCATGATCATTACCACCTCTCTGACCATTGTCGGCCGTCATGAGATTCATGCCTATGTCGATACCGGCCATGAAATAAGAGAATTGAATGAGGAGAACAACCATTTTAAGAGAATATTGGAGGGTCCACCCATCGGACCGGATATTGCGGTAAAGGATTTGGATCTGACAGAGGATTTGGAACTCATCATCGTTCTCTCCAATGGGGGTGAGGTTGATCTCCGAAAAGGAGCCACTTTTCGAATTCGGATTTTCGTGAACGATCAGAAAATCTCAGAATTTGATCACCTGACTTCTGAGGCATTGAGGGCCCATTTCGGAAATCAGTACACCGTTGATCCTCCTTATCGGGTTGGAATCGCTGGGATCTCCAGGGTGAAGATTTCAATCTTACCCAAACGGCCTTCCGATGACGTTTGTTTAGAAAATAATGTATTCGAAAGGACATTCATCATCTTTCCATTTCAGATTGGGCCACAAGGGAAAGAGGAGTTCTCTTTTTCTGTGGAATCCCAGGATCCTAAGGATGGCCGTCAACCAGAGAAGGTCAAGGCAGAGGCGAGATGGGGAGGAGGCAGTTCAACACTCAGGCTTTTCTTTACGGGATCGGGACAGAACAATGGGGTTCCCTCCGTTACGGGCAAGAGCCCACTCAAAGTAGAATTTCCCATCTATTTTGGAGAGCTTCAGAAAGAGAGTGTATGGAGGGTTTCTGTCACCAACCCTCTCCGGAAGAAGGTGGAGGGGCACCTGATCATTCAGCATCCATGATCGATAGGTCAATCCAGAGGGAGTAACAATGCAGGGGATCTATCTGCTTTTAGGCCTGATCGTTGCCATCGCAGTGGCTTTTTTCTTCTTCATGGAGCGGCGGTGGAGAAAGGGTTTTGAGGAGATCAAGGCAGACCAGTCGTCCCAACCCATGTGGGTTCTGATGCAACAGCAAATGGAACAATTGAGACTTCAGATGGGCGATGGCCTCAACAAAAATATTTCGCTACTCACCGAGCAACAGAGAGCCGTCAATGAACAGTTGAGGGGTATTACGGAACAAGTGAATCGGCAGCTCCTTGACTCCAGCGGAGAGATCAATAAGCGCCTTGATAATGCAGCAAGAGTGATCGGGGATGTTCAGAAGAATATCGGAGAGCTTTCTGAGGCGAGCAGGCAAATCTTCGAAGTGGGCAAAAATATTGCGACGCTGCAGGAAATCCTCCAACCACCCAAATTGAGAGGTGGCTTGGGAGAACAATTTTTGGGGGAATTGCTGTCTCAGGTCCTTCCGCGCCAATTCTTTACTCTTCAATATATGTTTTCCAATGGGGAGAGGGTCGATGCAGTGGTAAGGCTTGGCGAAAAAATCGTTCCCATCGATTCGAAGTTTCCGCTCGATAATTTCAAACGGATCATCGAATGCAAGACGGACGAAGAGAGGAAGACGTGGCAGAAGATTTTTTACAGAGATGTGAAGAAGCATATTGACGACATTGCCAGTAAATATATCGTGCCCAATGAGGGGACTTACGATTTTGCCCTGCTCTATATCCCCGCAGAAAATGTGTACTACGAGACGATCACTAAGGACAATTCATTTGGAGAAGAGAGAGGGATTTTGAATTATGCACTAAAGAGGAGGGTGATTCCTGTCTCTCCTATTTCTTTTTATGCTTATCTTCAGGTGATCGTCCTCGGGTTAAAGGGATTACAGGTCGAGAAAGATGCCCAAAAGATATTGGCGTTGCTGTCCAGCCTGAGAAAAGATATAGGAGGCTTTCAAGAGGATTTTCAATTGGTGGGAAAACATATCGCCAATGCGATGAATAAGTTTGAGGAAGCGAGAAGACGACTGGACAAATTTAGTTTTAAATTGGAACAGATCGAGAGCCAACCTTCGTTGTCGTTAGAAAAAAAAGAGGTTGAGCCGAAAGGTCCCTGAAACAACTCAATTTCAGAACAAGAAATGCAAGTCGAGAATCCAATCATTGAGGCCATCAAGACCAGGAGGTCGGTTCGTCAATTTGCAAAAGAGGCGGTTTCGGATGAACTCTTGAATCGGGTTTGTGGGCCCCATCCGGTCAGAACAACCAGCCCTGGAAATTTGCTGTGATCCGGGACCTGACATTGAGGAGATCCTTGGCCTCTCTGACCCATTACGGATCCGTCATCCGAAATGCCCCGGTCTGTATTGCCGTTTTTTTGGATCACTCAAGGGTCTACGACCGGGTGAAAGATGTGCAGGCGGTGGGTGCCTGTATCCAAAATATGCTGCTCACGATCCGCTCGATTCGATTGGGCGGGGTGTGGCTGGGAGAGATCTTAAAGAATAAGGAGAAGGCGGGAGAATTGTTGGGGGCAGGTGAAGATTTGGAATTGATGGCTGTTGTGGCTTTAGGCCATCCACATGAGAATTCTTTGCGATCCGGCATTGGGGATGGCTCTCGAAGACGAGACCGGCTGGAGGAGAGGGTCTTTCTGAGGAAATAGTGGGTATCGAGAAAGAGGGGAGAGATGATCCCTACCAGAGAGGACTGTTTTAGACTGATGGCTGAATACGGAATGCTGGATCATATTATCAACCACAGTGTCGAAGTCACCAAAATTGCCCTTTTTCTCTCCACGGAGTTGAATAAGAGAGGGCAAAGGATTGACCTCGGTTTAGTGGAGGCCGCCTCTTTATTGCACGATCTCGCTAAAACCGAATGTTTTAAGACAAAGGGGGACCATGCTCAGACAGGATCTCAACTCTTGAAAGGGCTGGGATACGAGAGGGTAGGGGAGGTGGTAGCAGAACATATCCAGCTATCGAAAGCAAAAGATCCCACCGTGGTATCGGAAGAGGAAGTCGTCAATTATGCAGATAAACGAGTCCAACACGATCGGATTGTTTCATTGAAAGAGAGGTTTGTCGATCTCAAGAACCGGTACGTAAAGGACCAGACATCGGTTGTGTTAATGGAGAAATTGGAAAAGGTGACCGTTGAAATTGAATCCAAAATTTTCTCCTTTCTGAAGGTTGATCCAGACGACCTTCGATTCCTTTAATGCAAAGGGGATCGCTAGATCGAGGTTTGAATCAATGATGCAGGCATATTTTGAACAAGGTCCCATCCGTCCTCCGAGTGAGGCTTATAGCCTCCTTCTGAGGTTGACACGGAATTGTCCTTGGAATCGTTGCGAATTTTGCCATACCTATAAGGGAGAGAAGTTTAGCTTGAGGACTGTCGAGGAGGTGAAGAAAGATATTGATGTCGTTCAGGTGATCGTCTCGGAAGTGAAGGCATTATCTTGGCAACATGGGTTTGGAGGGGAGATCTCCGCTCCACTGGTCAACCACATCTTACAAAGCCCTCAACAGTACCCGGATGGATTCCGCGCCATCGCTTTATGGCTTTTTGCCGGGGGAAAGAACGTCTTTCTTCAGGACGGAGACAACCTGACTCTCAAAACGAGTCAATTGACCGAGATATTAATGTATCTTAAAGAAGCATTTCCTTCTATTGAGAGAGTCACGACCTATTCCAGAGCAAAAACGGTTTCAAAAAAAACAGTGGAAGAACTTCAGGATCTTTACCGCGCTGGGCTCTCCAGAATTCATATCGGTTTGGAATCAGGATACGATCCCCTTCTCCAATATATGAAAAAGGGAGTGACTGCACAAGGGCATATCGACGCAGGGAGAAGGGTGAAGGAGTCTGGAATCTCCCTCTCGGAATATGTGATCCTCGGGTTGGGAGGAAAAGGGATGTGGAGAGAACATGCTATCGAAACCGCAAAGGTTCTCAATCGGATTGATCCGGACTTCATCCGAGTTCGAACTTTGAAGGTATTGAAAACGATGTCCCTTTACCAACGAATCGAAAATGGAGAGTTCGTCTTATTGGGCGACGATGAGATCGTGATAGAGGAGAGACTTTTTATTGACAATTTGGACGGAATCACGAGCACTTTTGTCAGCGACCATATCTTGAATCTGCTCGAAGAGGTGGAAGGGAAACTTCCTGAGGAGAAAGGAAAGATGTTGGCGTTGATCGACCGCTATCTGAGTCTCCCACCAGAAGAAAAGGCTAACTTCCGATTTGGCAGAAGGGCAGGAGTCTATCGATCGGTGGACGATCTATCCAATCCAGAACTCCACAGTCAGGTGGAGCAGGTGCTCAGACGGATCAAGTTAGAAAAACCAGACGGCATTGAGAAAGCCATCTCGGAGTTGATGGAATCGTTTATATGATTTGACTGGCCAGCTGCCTGGGGAGCTTTACAAGAAAGGGTAAGAATGGAAACCGGTGAAATGTTAAACGACACAAAATAAAAAACTTGACTTTTAAAATATCCATGGTTTATGATGAGCATCATTTTTATCCAGCGGTTTGATTTTCATTACAAGAAAATATTTTAGAAAGAGAAGGAGGTGATTTAAATGACGAAGGCGGAATTAATCGCCAGCATTGGGAAGGAAGCCAAGATCTCTAAAGCGTCAGCTGAAAAGGCGGTGAATGCGTTTGCGGGTTCTGTGATGAAGGCATTGAAGAAGGGTGATAAGTTGACCCTGACGGGATTTGGGACTTTCTCTGTGGCGAAGAGGAGGGCGCGGACCGGTAGAAATCCACAAACCGGAAAAGAGATTAAGATTCCTGCCACCCGAGTGGCCAAATTCAAACCGGGCAATCTGCTAAAAGGTGCGGTCAAGTAATCTTTCTAACTAAATCCTGCTTTATCATTTTTGAAATTGAGAGGGGAGGAGAGGAAAATCCTCCCCTTTTTTGTCCTCTGAGGTGGTCCAAAAACTGCCATTGAGGAAAGAGACCTATAAACAGGTTATGAACAATCGGACCTTAAAGGTTTCGTCCAAAACCACAAGATGTTGTGGTTTCATGGCTAAAAACCACAATTCATTAACTAATTGAATTCTTAATGCTTTTTCAAAAAAGGCTTCACCGGTAGATTTAATTTAATAACGGATTTGAGGAGGTAGATGTCTTTGGTAAATTTTTTTCCACAGGATTTACACATTAAGAAAAGCCATCCATCCAGGCATTGATTTTTCTGCGTTCAGGGGTCGTATCGCCCTCTTTCCTTTGATATTAAAAGAATTGCAGTAGTACCCCCGTGGAGAAGACGACAAAATCGATAGAAAATCAATCGTAACACCGCAATGGCAGAAAAGGCCAGCGATAGAGAGAAATGGTTCATGGAAAGAGAGAAATTAGGTTGAAAAATCAACGGGTTTTTGTTATCGTTCGAACGATAGATGGAAATAAGCGGATTCATCATTGATAAGGAGAACCGATGAAACATGTCATTCTGGGGACGGCGGGACACATCGACCATGGAAAGACGGCTCTGGTAAAAGCCCTCACAGGGGTGGATACAGATCGATTAAAGGAAGAGAAAGAGAGAGGGATTACGATCGAATTGGGGTTTACTTTTCTGGATCTTCCAAGTGGTATCCGGTTGGGAATTGTCGACGTCCCAGGTCATGAAAAATTTGTCAAACATATGGTAGCAGGAGTATGGGGTATCGACCTTGTTGCGTTAATTATTGCTGCGGATGAAGGGGTCATGCCGCAAACGAGGGAGCACTTAGATATTTGCAGCCTTCTGAGAGTAAAAAAAGGGCTGATCGTCCTTACGAAGATCGACCTCGTCGATGACGAACTCTTGGATTTGGTAAAGGAAGAGGTGACTGAAGTTGTCCGAAACACCTTTTTAAAAGGCGCCCCAATTCTCCCCGTATCCTCCACAACGGGTGAAGGAATTTCACAACTGATTTCCACCGTTGACCATCTTTCGAAAGACGTTGAGGAGAGGTCATCTGGGGGTCTTTTCCGTTTGCCGATTGATCGTGTATTTGTCATGAAAGGGTTTGGTACCGTTGTAACGGGAACCGTGGTTTCCGGCAGCGTCTCCTTGGGAGAGACGACGGAGATTCTCCCTTCCGGTTTGGAAGGGAAGGTTCGAAGCCTCCAGGTCTATAATCGTCCCGTGGAAAAAGCTGTGGCAGGGCAAAGGGCAGCCGTCAACCTTCAAGGAATAGAGGCCTCTGCGGTCGAGAGGGGGGACGTCCTTGCTCATCCCCAGACCCTTACCCCCACCCAAGTCATCGACGGGTACCTCGAATATTTACCCAATGCTCCGCGGCCATTGAAACACCGAACCAGGCAGAGATTTCATATTGGCACAAACCTCACCACTGCGTCGATTTTCCTCCTTGATCGAGAAGAGTTGGCTCCCGGAGAAGGGGTAGTTGTTCAATTGAGATTGGAACGACCGGTGGTGGCGCTGCCTCAAGACCGGTTTGTAATCCGTGGCTCGGGGGTCATCCAAACGCTCGGGGGAGGGGTGGTTCTGGATACTCATCCCATTAAACATCGACGGCACTCCGCGCCGGTCATCAAGGACTTGTATCTTCTCAAAGACGGCAGCCATGAGGAAGTCCTCCGCCAGCATATCCTCCGTTCGGGGACGACTGGAATTGCGTCTGGGGATCTCTTGGACCGAGTTGCGATGCCTCCTGAGGAGATCGAGATGAATCTCAGGAAGATGATGGAAAAGGGTGATATTCTTTTGTTCGATCCAGAAAGGCTGAAAGTTATTGACATGCGTGAATATGGTCGTTTAAAAGAGGTGACCCTTCAGCAACTGAAGGAATTTCATCAACGATTTCCCATGAAATCGGGATTGGCCAAAGAGGAGTTGAGGACGAAGCTCCCTTCGGAAGTGGATGTCAAACTTTTCCAGATCCTGCTCAATGGGCTGGTTCAATCCAAAGAGGTGATATTGGAAAAAGATAAGTTGAGACTTCCAGAGCATCAAATCTCCTCCGCTGATCAGAAGGGTTTGGTCAAACGGGTAGAAGAAGCCATTCTGGGGGGTGGACTCCAACCTCCTTCCTTCAAGGAGCTGGCAGAAGAGTGGTCCGAAGATGAAGAGGAAGTTCGTTCCGTCCTTGAGCACCTTGTCCACGAAGGGATTTTGGTCAAGATCAAGAGTGGTATGTATTTCCATCGAGTCCGATTCGGCCAACTGAGAGAGGCGCTGATCGCCTATTTGAAACGCCACCGGGAGATCACCACTCCTCAATTTAAGGAACTTACCGGGGCTTCGCGGAAGTATGCCATCCCACTGATTGAGTATTTTGATCAGATCAAATTGACCCTTCGATTGGGAGAGAAGAGGGTGCTGAGAACTACCTCCTAACTTACTAACCTAAGGCCCCGATCTGAAAGATCCCTCCATTGTTTTGTATCAGAGCAGATTTCTGTTCCTCAAGAGTTGACCCATTCGACAGCCCCAAAACCCGGCCTTTAGGAAGGGGGATAAGGCGGCCTCAGGGTCAATCCTGAACCAACGCGGTTTCTTAGGCCGGGGTGCCGAAGGGTTGACAACAAGGCTCAGCAAGGATATAAATTAGGAAAAATGCAGAAAATTATGGTCGCGTGACCAGTTTCCAGCCACCAGTCGCTGCAATATCCAGAGGGGGTTTTGAGATGGCAGGGAGAAAGAAGATTACAAAAAAGAAATTGAGGGAGCCCGACGAATTCATAAGTTACACCCAGAAGGTTTTTCTTTTTGTTTCCCATCATTCCAAAAAAGTAGTAACGGCCGGGATCATTGTTTTGGCCCTCATAATGTTCATTATCTTTTTCCAGATGTGGGGGAGACAAAAAGAAGAAGAGGCCTATCGAGACTTTGGGTCAGCCATGGAGATCTACCGGAGAGCAGGCTCTCTGAACCGAGAGAGAGGGCCATCGGAATACAAAAATGCCTTAGCGAAGTTTGATGAGGTGATTACAAAATTCCCGAGGACCTCATCCTGGAAGTTCTCCCTTCTATATAAGGGAAATATTGATCTACAATTGGGTGAATTCGAGGAGGCGATAAAAGCTTATCAAGCCTTTCTGGAAAAAGCGGGTAAGGAGAAACTCTACCGTTTGTTTGCAATGGAGGGATTGGGTTACGCCTATCAAGGGAAGAAAGATTACGAAAATGGACTTCGGACCTACCAAAAAATCGCCGAAATGGGTGAGGGTGTTCAGATGGCTGATGCCTACTTAAATATGGGACTTTGCTATGAAAGATTGGGGAAGAATAAGGAGGCATTAGAAAATTATAAAGCCTTTCTAAAAGTGTCTCAAAAATCCGTGACGACCAATATGATCCTGAGAAAAATCTCCTACCTTGAAAGGTAAGAAGATAAGCTAAACCCAAATTCCCATTTAGAAATTGTCATTGCGAGGGAACCGAAGCAATCTCGTCTTTTTCAATGAGATTGCCACGCCTGCGTGCCGAAACGCCTGCCTCGCTCCGGCGAAGGATAGCACTTCGGCGTGCAGGCACGCACCTTGTCCCGCTTTTAGCGGGACTCGCAATGACCGGATGGGAAAAGGGTTTCGGTTTCTAAATCGGGATTTGGGCTAAATATTTCACTTGACAAAAGTGCACGATCATTTATATTTGTGACAAAAATTACAAGCTAAATTTATTCATAAGAACCCATCTATTCAAAGAGGTGATCTATGGAAAAAGTAATAATGAGTGGAAATGAAGCCATCGCGAGAGGAGCATTCGAGGCCGGCGTAAAACTGGCGGCTGCCTACCCAGGCACTCCCAGCACTGAAATCTTAGAAACCATTGCACGAGAGTATAAGGAGATCTATGCCGAATGGTCACCGAATGAAAAAGTGGCCTTGGAGGTTGCCTATGGAGCATCTATGGCAGGTGCCAGGACAATGGCATCGATGAAACATGTGGGTCTCAATGTGGCAGCAGATCCCTTCATGACCCTTTCGTATGTCGGAGTATGCGGGGGTTTGGTCCTCGTGGTCTGTGATGATCCAGAGCTTTACAGTTCCCAAAACGAACAGGATAATCGGCATTATGCCAGATTTGCAAAGGTTCCAATGTTTGAACCAAGCGATAGCCAAGAGGCAAAGGATTTTATGAAATTGGCTTTTGAGGTGAGTGAGAAGTTTGATACACCTGTGATGTTAAGAGGCGTCACGCGCATTTCTCATGCAAAGGGGATTGTAGAATTAGAGGAACCCATCGTTCCTCCGGTGACGATAGAGATCCGAAAAGATACAGCCAAATATACCATGCTGCCTTCCTATGGAAGAGTTAGACATGGCATCATCGAAGAACGTCTTCTCAAACTAAAGGAGTTTGCTGAGAACTTTCCTGGCAATCGAACGGAGATCAATGACCCAACGATTGGAATTATTACGGCAGGGATTTCGTATCAGTATGCAAAAGAGGTCTTTCCCGATTATTCCTACCTAAGGCTGGGCATGGTATGGCCCTTGCCAAAAAATCTGATTGGGGAGTTCTTTAAGAAGGTTAAAAAGGTATACGTTGTGGAGGAATTGGATCCTTTCTTAGAAGAAAATATCAGGGCCATGGGTTTCAAGCCAAAAGGAGGGAAGGATCGATTCCCTATTTGTGGTGAACTGAATCCTTTTCTGGTTGAAAAAGGAATGCTTGGAAAGAAGTTTAAACCTCCAAAGCCTGTATTCAAAGAGCCCGTTCCTCCCAGGCCGCCCAACCTTTGTCCTGGATGTCCTCATCGAGGTGTTTTCCATGTTTTAAGAAAACTGAAAGTTTTCGCCTCCGGTGACATTGGATGCTACACCTTGAGTGCCTACCCTCCTTTGAATGTGATCAATAGCGTTATCTGTATGGGATCCAGTATTGGCGGTGCCCATGGCATGGCAAAGGCGTTGGGAGAGAAAGGGAAGGGGAAGATTGTCGGTGTGATTGGAGATTCCACATTCCTCCATTCTGGAGTCCATCCTCTGATGGACGTGGGTTACAACCGGAGCTACGCCACGATTCTCATTCTCGATAATAGTACGACCGGCATGACAGGCTCACAGGAACATCCTGGGACAGGATATACGATTCGCGGAGAAAAGACACATAAGGTTGACTTACTTGAGTTGGGTCGAGTCCTTGGAATCGAAAATCCGAGGAAGGTGAATCCATGGAATTTGGAGGAGACCGAAAAAGTGGTCAAAGAAGAACTCGAAAGGGACGCGCCCTCGCTGATTGTCAGTGAAGGGCCTTGCACCCTCCTCCGAAGGGCAATCAAAAAATATAACAAACCTCTTCAAGTCGATTCTACCAAATGTGTTGGATGTAAAACCTGTATCAGCCTCGGTTGTCCTGCGATCTCTTATCATCCTGTGGAGGGAGAGATGGCCGTGACGGCAGATGGCAAGAAGCGAAAGGGAATTGCTGTTATCGATCCGAGCTTGTGCCCTGGATGTCATCTCTGCTTCCAGGTCTGTAAACTTCAGGCCATTCAGAGCCAGGAGGAAAAGCCCATTTTGGGTTTTGAAACCATGTAATTGATTTAAACAGGGGGATGCAATGGAAAATTTCACAAATAACATATTAGTAGCAGGTGTTGGAGGGCAAGGAGTCATCCTGGCCAGCGATATCATGTCCGAAGTTTTCATGAAAGCCGGATACGATGTGAAGAAGAGCGAGGTCCATGGTATGGCGATGAGGGGGGGAATCGTCACCTCCCATTTTCGGTTTGGGAAAAGGGTTTATTCACCTCTGATCAAGGAAGGGGAAGTCGATATCCTCTTCGCGTTTGAACAACTGGAAGGCCTTCGATGGATTAACCATCTAAGACCCGACGGGAGAATTGTTATGAATGATCACAAGATTAATCCTCCTGTTGTAAATCTGGGAGAGATGGAATATCCAAAGGGGATCCCCGAGAGGATTCAATCGAGGTTCAAGGGTTTTTATTTGGTGAAGGGGACGGAGATCGCACTCCAAATGGGAGACGTGCGTGCGGCGAACGTTGTCCTTTTGGGCGCCATCTCAAAATTTTTCGAAGTCAATGAAGACCTCTGGTTGAATACCATCTTGGATCACCTTCCACCCAAGGTTCATGACTTGAATAGAAAGGCCTTTTCCGCAGGGAGGGAGCAAATCTCATCATCTTAGGCCCGAGTTGAAAACAGAAGAATGAAAAGGGCGAAATCCTGGATTTTAGGGGATTTCGCCCTTTGTTTTTATACCCTTTTCATTTATAATTTTAATTGTTTCTGAATTCATACAAAAACTGTAGCCGCAGGACTTAGCCCGCGAAAAAGTCCTCGTGAGTCAAGGGACAGGCTGCTTCTTTGTTTTGAAAAAGCTGCCTGTCCCTTTATTGTCCCCTTTTGGAGGGAGAAAGATGAGATACCGTCGATCATTTTTAACGATATCTATTGCTTTGACAATCATCATCTTCTGGGGATCTGGATTTTCTTACTCCAAAGATCAAATTCACCGATTTACTCTGGAGAATGGCCTCAATGTGATTCTGGAAGAGAATCGGACGACGCCTGTGGTGACCCTACAGATCTGGGTGAAGGTCGGCAGCGGGGATGAGCAAGAGGGTGAAGCAGGGATGTGCCATTTCATCGAACATATGCTCTTTAAGGGGACCGGGAAGAGAAAGGTTCGTGAAATGGCCAGAGAGATAGAATCCTTGGGAGGATCGATCAATGCCTATACTTCCTATGACCAAACAGTATACTATGTGACGCTCGCCAGCCGTTATGCTGAAACAGGCATTGATATTCTGAGCGATGCGATTGGACATTCGACCTTCGATCCATCCGAATTGGAGAGGGAGAGAGAGGTCATCTTGGAAGAGATTCGCATGGGACAGGATGATCCTTCCAGAAGACTCTTTCATCAGACGATGGCCGCCCTTTACCATCACCATCCCTATCGGAGACCCGTCATCGGGTATGAGAAGACGATTCGTTCCATCCAATGGGATCAGATGATCTCCTTTTATAAGAAGTGGTACGTCCCTAACCGGATGGTTTTCATCGCTGTAGGCGATTTCGATCTTCATGAAATGGAGAAGAGGGTAAGAGAAATCTTTAGAGAGTTTAGACCATCTTCTGAAGGCCTTCCTCAGAGGATTGAGGAACCCGAGCAGGGCGAAGTTCGCACTGTCATCTCCCACGGGAACTTTAAGGAGACCTATTTGCAGATTGCCCTTCCCATCACCTCGGCGAAACATGAAGATACTCCGGTCCTCGATATCCTCTCTCACATCTTGGGAGTCGGCGAGGCTTCTCGATTCGTCCAGAAGGTCAAGTTGGAGAAGGGACTGGTTCATTCCATCTCTGCCTCTTCTTTTACACCGAGGGATCCAGGTCTCTTTATCATCGGGGCGACGCTCCCCGCTGAAAATGTTGAAAAGACGATAAAGGCGATTTTGGAGGAGGTCGCCCGTCTGGCCCGAGAAGGGACCACCGCAGAGGAACTCCATCGGGTTAAGGTTAACATTGAAAGCAATCTGATCTATGACCGCCAGACAGTACAAGGAGAGGTCAGGAAAATGGGGTACTATGAGGTCATAGCAGGAGATGTCCAATTTGAAAAAGAGTATATGCGGAGGTTGGGCCTTATTGAAAACGAGGATATCCAAAGGGTTTTAGAAAAATATTTTAGGACCTCTCGGCTGGTGATCAGCTTACTCCTCCCCTCAGAGAAGACTGATCTGTTCAAGGATCTCTCAATTGAATCGATTGTTGAGATGGTAAGACTTGATAAATCCTTGGCCCCGACGAGGGAGAAGTTGCCGATCTTTAGAACCGTTTTGGAGAATGGGATTCGACTCATTGTGAAGGAGAATCGATCGATTCCCATTGTCTCTATTCAAGCCTCTTTCTTGGGTGGGGTTCGGTTTGAAGAGGAATCTCAAAATGGGATCAACCACTTTATGGCGGTCATGGTGACCAAAGGCACAGAAAGACAAAGTAGTTTCGAGATAGCGAAGAGAGTGGAGGGGATGGCGGGTTCCCTGAGTGGATTTTCTGGCCATAACAGTTTTGGCCTCACCTTCACCTTTTTAAGCCAGCATTTTGAGGAGGCCATTGCTTTGTTCACAGAGATCATCAAACATCCGTCCTTTGATACCGAGGAGATGGAGAAGAGGAAGCGGTTGATCCTCGCTGCCATCCGGCAACAGGAGGACGATCTTGCCGGGATGGTATTCAAACTTTTTCGGAAGACCCTTTATGAGAAGCATCCCTATCGAATGGATACTTTGGGGACCCCTGATTCCATCCAAAAACTGACCCAGAAGGATTTGAAAGAGTATTATCAGCAGATTGTCGACCCACAAAACATGGTCCTCACGGTGGTAGGTGATGTGGAGGTGAACCAAGTGGTCGATTCTGTCAGAAAGGGGTTTGGGGACCTCAGGAAAGGGGATTTTATGCGGCCTTCGATTTCTCAAGAGTCCGCTATTGAAAAAATAAGGAGGTCTGAAATCTACAAGATGAAGGAGCAGGCCCACTTTGTCCTCGGCTTTTTGAGCACCACCCTTCAACACAGAGATCGTTATGCGATGGAGGTTTTAGAGGCAGCCCTATCCAGTCAAGGAGGGAGGTTGTTCTACGAGTTAAGGGATAAGGAGAGTCTCGCCTATGCCTTAGCCTTTATCGCCAGACCGAACTTGGATCCAGGATTCATCGGGGTCTATATGGGGACCCATCCGGCTAAGTTGGAGAAGGCCATCGAAGGAGTCCTGGGGGAGTTAAGGAAAGTGAAAGAGGATGGTCTCACAGAGGAGGAGGTGGAGAGGGCTAAAAAATATCTCATCGGCAATTTTGAAATCGGGCTCCAGACCTATGGAGCCCAAGCCAATCAGATCTCCCTTGACGAACTCTACGGTTTGCAATTTGATCATTATCAAAAATATCCTCAGGAAATACGAAAGGTATCGAGAGAGGATGTCAATCGTGTTGCAAAACATTATTTCAATTTGGAAGCCTATGCCATCGCCGTCATCCGACCTCCGACGGAGAAAAAGGAATGAGCGGCCGATTGAGGATGCCCTCTTTCTCACTCGGTGACACCTTGGAGTGCGGACAATTTTTCCGGTTTACCAAGGTCATGGATACCTATCTCGTTCAATCCTCCCATCAAATCTTCTTACTTTATCAGAAAGGGGACTTTCTTTTCTATGAAGGGGTGGAGGAATCTTTTCTGATCCATTTTTTGAGATTGGATGAAGAGGTCGATTCTATTTTGAAGGAGATTGATCGGGATCCGATCATACACGAAGCGATTCAGAAATATCGGGGTCTGAGATTGATTCGGCAAGATCCCTGGGAGTGCCTGGTTTCTTTCTTGTGTTCCTCTGCCAAGGCCATCCCTCATATACGCTCCATGATCGAAGCCTTCTGCAAGTCCTCTGGGAAAAAGATTCTTTGGAGAAACTATATGGGTTATGAGTTTCCGGAACCGAACTGTATCAAAACTCCCGTTCAATTGGAATCGGTGAGGGCTGGGTTCAGAACAAGTTATTTGATCGAGGCCAATCAGTGCATCGATAGAGGCCAACTCCTTGCACTGAAGGGTTTGCCCTATAGGGATGCAAGGCAAGTATTGATGCGCCTTTCCGGCGTAGGGAAGAAGATAGCTGATTGTACTCTCCTCTACTCCTTAGATTTTCTTGAAGCCTTTCCGATCGATACCTGGATCAAGAGAGGACTACAAAAAGTTTATTTTGGCGGGAGACGAGTTGGAGAGAAATCGATGGAGGAATTTGTGTCCAATCATTTTGGCCCCTTTGCCGGTTACGCCCAGCTTTATTTATATCATTTTTGGCGCCATCATTCGTTCATCTAAATTGACCGATCAAGCTTTTCCATTATCCCCGCCCCATCTGTCAGCAGTGAGATTTGTAAAACGCTTTAATTCGGTCCGCAACGTAGAACTGCTGATCCTCCGTCAATTCGGGATAGATCGGTAACGCAAGGGTCTCATCAGCAGCCCTCTCAGAGAATGGAAAATCTCCTAAATGGTGTTCTAAAAATGAATAGCATTCTTGTAAGTGGAGAGGAACAGGGTAGTAAATTTCCGTCCCGACCCCTTCTTTCATAAGGAACTGTCTCAATTCGTTCCTCTTTGGAACAGCGATCACATACTGATGAAAAATATGACGGTTTTTATATTGAATCGTTGGGAGCCGGAAACCGGGTAGGGATAGAGAAAGTTCTTTCAGAAGCGACCGATACCTTTCGGCGTTCTTCTGCCTCCCCTCAGTCCATCCCTCCAGATGTTTGAACTTGGCGAAGAGGATGGCCGCCTGAATCGCATCGAGTCGGCTGTTGATACCGATCCACTTGTGGAAATATTTCGGCTGACTTCCATGAACCCTTAAGATTCGAATCTTTTCAGCCCAAGTGGGGTTATTCGTAACGACCATCCCGGCATCCCCAAAGGCACCCAGGTTTTTTGTGGGGAAGAAAGAGAAACATCCGAGATCCCCCATCTGTCCGGCCTCCTGCGGATCAGAATGGAGAGGAGGCCAATATTTCGCTCCCAGGGCCTGAGCAGCATCTTCAATCACGAAGAGTTGTCTGGCCTTTGCAATTTGAAGGATAGGATCCATATCCGCGCATTGTCCATAGAGATGGACGGGCATGATGGCCTTCGTTTTAGGGGTGATTTTTGCCTCGATTTTGGAAGGGTCGATATTATATGTTTCGGGATCGATATCCACAAAAACAGGAGTTGCTCCTAAGCGTGAAACAGAACCTGCAGTGGCAAAGAAGGTAAAGGGTGGGAGAATCACTTCGTCTCCCATTCCAATTCCAAGGGCCATCAACGACAAGAGCAAGGCGTCCGACCCTGAAGCCACCCCGATGGCATATTCCGTCTGGCAATATTGGGCGATGGTTTGCTCCAAAGCCTCCACCTTCGGTCCTAAAATGAATTGTTGGGTCTTAAGGACTTCATCCAGAGCAGATTTGATCTCTTCTACAATGGAAGAAAACTGGGGGACTAAGTCAAGAAAAGGAACTTTCATTTTCATTGCTATCCTTCCGACCATAGGCTGGCACGAACAATGGAAAATTGAATTAATCCCCCCCCCTTTAGAAAAGGGGGGATAAGGGGGATTTAAACGATGGACTTCAAATTAAGATAAAAAAATTTTATAGTCAAGGCTATTTTTCGAAGATATAATATGAACCATGAAAGTTAAGATAAATCTCGATTCTATTTCGATCATTCTGGCCAGGCCGAAGTTCCCTGAGAACGTCGGTGCAGTGGCAAGGGCAATGAAGAATATGGGATTAAATCGTTTGATATTGGTCGACGGATGTTCTCCCCTCCATTTCAATGCCTACAAATTAGCCTCAGGAGCCGAGGATATCTTGGAAAGGGCAGAGGAGTTTCCCACATTGAGAGAGGCTGTCTCTCAGATGGGCTGCGTCATCGGGACAACTTCACGCACGGGGAAAGAGAGGAACCCTCTTCTGACCCCAGAAGCCCTCGCCAAGGAACTCGTTCTCCTTTCAGCAAGGAATTCGATCGGCTTGGTCTTTGGTTCTGAAAAGGAGGGATTGACCAATGAGGAGCTTTCCCTCTGCCACCGTTATGTCAGGATCCCCTCCTCGGACTCATTTCCATCCCTCAACCTCGCACAAGCCGTGATGGTGATCTGTTATGAATTATTTCGATCTTCGACGACAGTCTCCAAACATCCAACGCAGTTAGCCCAGGCCGAGAAGTTGGAGAAAATGTTCGAACATATGGAAAAGACACTTTTGAGTATTGGTTTCTTGGATTCGAGTCATCCGGAGAGAATCATGAGGGTCCTGAGACGGTTATTTGGAAGGAGCCAGATGGACGATAGAGACGTTCAAATCCTTCAAGGGATATGGAGCGAAGTGGACCGGCAGATAAAAAAGGAAAGACGCTAAGCGCTTTGCCTGCCAACTGCAGGCAGGCGTCCTGCGCAGGGCGAACTAAGGAGGATGAATAAAATGTTGGAGAAATGGATGGGAATGACTTTATGCGCTTTTTGGGCATTGGGTCTGCTCGGAATTAGGACGGCCCATGCTTCGATATCACTCCCTAAACCTTCTTCGGATGGGAAAGTTTCGGTGGAGAAAGCGATTATGGAGAGACGGACCATCCGAGATTTTCAGGATCGATCTCTATCTCTTATCTTTCTCTCACAACTTTTATGGGCTGGTCAAGGGATTACGGATCCAAAAGGGGGAAAGAGGGCTGCCCCTTCTGGGGGCGCTCTTTACCCTTTAGATATTTACTGCGTCATTGGGGAGAAAGGAGTGGAAGGAATAGAGTCAGGGGTTTATCACTACTCACCAGAGGAGCATTCGATTTTGCCGATCTCTAAAGGCGATCGCCGAAAGGAGATTGCCTCGGCCTCTTTAGGGCAGACGTGGATGGTCAGAGCACCCGTTCTGTTTATCATTACGGCTGGATATCGAAGAATTACTGGGAAATATGGTGAAAGAGGCATCCGATATGCACTCATCGAAGTAGGCCATGTAGGCCAAAATCTATTTCTTCAAGCGGGAGCCCTTGGATTGGGAGCTGGTATTGTCGGGGCCTTTAATGATGCGGATGTCGGAAGGGTGATGGGGGCACCACCTCAACACGAACCCTTATTGATTATGCCAGTGGGTTATAAAAAATAGATACATGGGAATAATGGAACATTGGGATATTGGAATAATAATCAAAATGTTCGGATGAAACGCATTATTCCAACTTTCCACTCTTCCAATCGTGAGCGAAGTAAACTAAGTCCTATCCTTTCCCCGTATTACTTTTTCTCTAAGAACGGTTTGAGCAAATCGATCGGCACAGGGAAGATCGTCGTAGAGTTCTTCTCAGTAGCCACTTCAGTCAATGTCTGAAGGAACCTTAACTGAAGTGCAGCGGGATTGACGCTGATCACATTTGCAGCCTGGGCCAATTTTTCTGCGGCTTGAGCTTCACCCTCTGCATGGATGATTTTAGCCCTTCTCTCCCTTTCTGCCTCAGCCTGGCGGGCAATGGCCCTCCGCATCTCCTCGGGCAGATCAACCTGTTTCGTCTCGACCAGAGAAACCTTGATCCCCCACGGCTCTGTGTGCTTATCTAAGATATCCTGAAGGGTGATGTTGATCTTCTCTCTCTGGGAAAGCAATTCATCCAACTCCGCCTGGCCGACTACGCTCCGTAGGGTGGTCTGGGCCAACTGTGAGGTGGCGTACAAGTAATTCTCCACCTCGACCACCGCCTTGTTTGGGTCCAGCACTCGGAAATAAACAACGGCATTGACTTTGATGGAGACATTGTCGCGAGTGATCACATCCTGCGGTGGGATATCCATCGTCACAGTTCTCAGGCTGATTCGTAGCAGCTTATCCACTCCAGGGATAATAAAAATGATACCCGGCCCCTTTGCACCAATCAGTCTTCCCAGCCGGAATATGACCCCCCTTTCATATTCCCTCAGAATCTTGATCGCTGAGGCAGCAAGAATGACCAAAAAGATAATCAAAAATACGAAGCCCGATGGTAAACCTGTCATTCCCATTTCATTCCCTCCTTATTCTATCCTTTTGACATTCAGTTGTAGGTTTTTCACCCCTATGACTTGAACCTTCTCCCCCTTCTCGATCGTTTGGTCACTGGTGGCATTCCAGAACTCTCCATGAATGGAGACTTTCCCCTCCGGAGCAATCGGTGTCGATGCGACCCCTACTTCTCCTGTAAGGCCTTCCGCTCCTGTGGTTGGTTTTTGCAAGCGTGCATTGATGGCCTTGGTGACTGCAAAAATGAAGAAGGCTGCGCTGACCAGGACTGCAGGGATGATTACGCTCATAGAGATCCTCATATATTCGACGGGACTCTGAAACAACATCATGGAACCTAAGAAAAGAGAGATGACGCCACCGACCGCTAACAATCCATGACTGACAACTTTGATCTCCGCAATAAACAAGATAATAGCAAAGAGGATCAGGGCCAAACCAGCATAATTGACTGGAAGCATCTGCAATGCATAGAAGGCAAGAATAAGAAAGATTCCGCCAACCACCCCAGGAAGAATGGCGCCCGGGCTTGAGAGCTCGAAGAAGATGCCGTAAATGCCCAACATAAGGAGGATATAAGCGATCGTGGGATTAGAAATAATATCCAGGAGTCGATCCCGCCAACTCATCTGAATAGACCGTGGTGAAGCCCCCTTCGTATGAAGGGTCCGGGTGACTCCATCGAATTTCACAACCTTCCCGTCAATCTTGGTGAGGAGGCTTGGAAGATCAGAGCTAATAAAATCAACGACGTTAAGTTTAACTGCCTCTTCTTCTGTGATGGAAACACTTTTCACTACCGCCTTTTCAGCCCAATCTACGTTTCTGCCTCGGGTCTTGGTGATCGTTTTGATATAGGAGACCGTGTCGTTCACGATCTTTTCGGTCATCGTTTTACTTTCTTTTCCCTCTCCTCCCCCCAATGTGACAGGATGGGCTGCCCCGATATGGGTCCCAGGAGCCATCACAGCGATGTGTGCAGCCAAGGTGACAAATACACCGGCAGAGGCTGCTCTTGCCCCACTTGGAGCCACATAAACGATAATCGGGATTGTCGAGGCGAGCTCTTTCTTGACGATCATCCTCATGGACTCCATCAACCCTCCAGGCGTGTCCAACTGGATGATTAGACATTGGGCGCCTTGTTGGATGGCCTGGTCAATGGAATCGACAATGAATTTGGCGGTCGCGGGATTGATAATGCCATCGACTTCAATGGTATAGACAGGAGCCTTTTCTTGGCCCGAAATTGCTGCGACAAAGGCAAACAGTAAGAAGATGGAAAGAATTAATAAGATTTTGTTTCTTTTCAAGATTTTTTTCTCCTAAAAATAAAATATCCCAAAATATCTTGATTGTCAAATAATTCAGAGACAATCTATATTTCGATTCTCATCAGATCTTCCCCAAGGATGATTTGACCTTGATAAAGTTGCCGACATTGATTCAGGATATCAAACTGGTCACAGACCGGATAAAGGTGGGTAAGCAGGAGCTTTTTACAGTGCGATTCTAATGCGATTCTTCCTGCCAAGGACGGGGTGAGATGGCCCTCCACTTTTTGCCCGTCGGGAAAAGAGCATTCCAAGACCAGGAGATCCACCTTAAAAGCAAGATTAACAATATTCCGGCAATAATCTGTATCCCCGGATATTGCTATTGATTTTCCGCCCTTCAACCCAATTCGATACCCCACACTTTCGGGGAGATGGGCCATCGGTTTAGAAGAAATCTTCAAGTCACGGAAGAGGAATGGTCTTTGTGAAATCTCTTTGATCTTCAGGCGGTAAGATCGGGCTTCAATCCAAGAACCATGAATTGTTTTGAGTTTTCGAAAATAATCTTCAAATCCTGGTCCCCCCATGCATAGCAAATCCTTCTTGCGAGGGAGGTCCGCATATTTACACGCAAATAGAATTGGGACGAGGTCTGAAATATGATCAGGATGGATGTGCGTGTAGAGGAGGATATCAATGTCACGATAAGTGATCCCGACCTCCAGCATCTTCCTCAATGTTCCAGGCCCACTATCGATCAATATATTAGACCTTTCTGAAATCAAAAGAAGACCCGGAGATGCCCTCCTCAAAGACGGGATACCTGTTCCCGAACCCAATATAATCAATTCGGACAACTCTTCAACTCCACTCGAAGGATTGTTTCAAAAGTCATATTAAACGGGTCAATTCCAATTCCCTATTTTACCCATTTTAGTTTTGAAGATTAATTGACATTATACCGCCTATTTAATAATTTATAAAGAATGGAAGCTGGCGGGAAAAACTTGATCGAAATTGATGGATCCTACGGAGAAGGAGGAGGGCAGATCTTAAGAACCGCACTTGCTTTGTCTGCTATTTTAAAAAAATCCTTCACCATCCACCACATCAGATCAAAACGAAAGAACCCCGGTCTTCAGGCTCAACACCTGGAAGCCGTAGAGGCATTAGCTCGAATTACAGCGGCTCACACAGAAGGGGTTAAATTTGGGTCACAAAAGATTACCTTCGTTCCTGAAAAGATTCTTTCTGGAGATTATCAATTCGAAGTGAGGACAGCAGGGTCTGTCACCCTTCTCCTTCAGGCAATATTCCCGCCTCTTTGTTTAGCTCAAGAAATATCTAAGTTGACCTTGGCCGGAGGTACTCATGTCCCATGGAGCCCGCCTTTTCATTATCTCTCTGAGGTTTTATTGCCCACTCTCAAATTGATAGGAGCTTCTGCCGAGGCCGCTATTGAAAGGTGGGGTTTCTATCCCAGGGGCGGGGGGAAGATTCAATTAAAAATTGAGCCTGTTCATGAATTAAAGCCAGTCTCTTTGGTTAACCGAGGTTCACTGAAAAAGGTTCGAGGGCTCTCCGCCATCTCCGACCTTCCCAAACATGTGGCAGACAGACAGAAGGAGCAAGCCTTAAAAAGAATTCAAAGGGAAATGAAGATCGACGCGGAGATCACCGTCTTGTACGATGCTCCTTCGAATGGACCCGGTTCTTTCATATTTCTATTAGCTGAATATGAAAGGACGCTCGGCGGGTTTTCATCACTGGGCCAAAAAGGAAAGGCCGCAGAGAAAGTAGCTGATGAAGCCGTAGATTCCCTGAAAGATTATATAGAATCGGACGGTTGCATCGATCCATATTTAGCAGATCAACTGGTACCCTTCCTGGCTTTGGCCAAAGGGAATTCATCCTTCACCTCAACTCGAATAACAGAACATCTTTTGACGAATCTGTGGGTTATCGAACATTTTTTTGATCTAAAAATTTCAACATCGGGTGAAAAGGGAAAGAGCGGGAGGATTGAATTTTTCAATGAATAGAAATGCTTGACTTCATGGCGCTGGCATATTAAAATTTTCAGGAAAAAGGAGAGATAAATCAACAGGGTATACGGTAACCTTATTGGGTTAAAGCCCAATCAAGTCAGAAAGATTGAACGTATTTATCGAAGAAGAATTCCTCCTCAAAAGGTTCTTACTCCCGAGATTGCCCGCCTCCTAACAGAACTTTCGGGCGAAACGCGACGCCAAATCGGTATCCTTGTAGGGCGAAGGGGATCAATTGAAATCGTGACCATCGGGGACCAGAAGGCCATTACGATTCCTGATCTTTCAAGGTACAGGACCGGAATCCTAAGGTTAAGGGGTCTCCGACTCATTCACACTCATCTTCAAGGGGAGTCTTTAACACAAGAGGATCTGACGGACCTTGCCCTCCTGAGATTGGATATGATCGTCGCCCTCACTATGAATGGTAGCGGCTACCCAGAGCTGGTTCACTTAGCGCACCTTCTTCCTGATAATCCGGAGAAGAAGGTATGGGCCATTGGTCCCCCTTCCCCGATCGGACAGTTGGACATCGATTTTTTGAAGTGGATTCAATCCCTCGAGGATCAATTTCAGAGAGGTCAGAGATCGATTGCTCTGAGGGGTTCTACAGAGAAGGCCATCCTGCTCAGCGTGAGCAGGGAAAACCGGGAGAGCCTGGAGAGTTCCATGGAGGAGTTGAAGGAGCTCGCCAAATCGAGCGGTGTGTTCGTCGTGGACGCCATCATCCAACGGCCTCAGCAAATATCTCCTACCACCCTGATGGGAGAGGGGAAGTTGAAAGAATTACTGGTCAAATGCATGCAGTTGGGAGTGGATTTGATCATCTTTGATCAGAATTTAACACCCGGACAGATGGCCTCGATGTCTGATCGGACTGAATTGAGGGTTCTTGATCGGACTCAACTCATTTTAGATATCTTTGCTCAACGGGCTCATACGCTGGATGGAAAGATCCAAGTGGAGTTGGCCCAACTGAAATATTTGCTGCCTCGGCTGGCGAAGAAGACATTGGCCTTTTCGCGGCTCACCGGTGGAATTGGAGGGCGAGGTCCTGGAGAAACAAAATTGGAGATTGATCGCCGTAGGGTAAGAGATCGGATAAACCTGTTAGAAAAAGAGTTAGAAAAATTGGGCAGGAGAAGGCAGCAGAGGAGAGCGCGGAGAACGAGAACAGGGATCCCTATTCTTTCCATTATTGGATATACGAATGCAGGGAAGTCGACCCTCTTTAACCTCCTGACGGAAAGTCAATTTCAAGTTGAAGACAGATTATTTTCCACTTTAGATACTGCCACTCGGAGGTTGCGATTTCCCAAGAATCATGAGGTCGTGATCACAGATACCGTTGGATTTATCAAAGATCTGCCCAAGGACCTGATGGGGGCCTTCCGTCCAACCTTTGATGAGTTACAGGAATCCGATTTATTGATTCATCTTATCGATGTGAGCAATCCTCGTTTCCAAGAACAGATCGAAGCGGTTGAGAAAACCCTTTTTGAATTAAAGTTGGATCACATCCCGATATTACGGGTCTTCAATAAGGAAGATAAATTGAGCCGGGAAGAGGTGGAGGCAATCTGCCAAAAATATGATGGCGTTTCCATCACTGCTCTCAGACCGGATAGCCTTGGAAAATTTTTCGTCGCATTAGAAAGAAAATTATGGGAAGAAAGCCCTTCGATGACCATTACATCGAAGGTTAAGTTGACCCATTCGGCGGCGCCAAGTTCCGCCCCTCAGGGCAGTGTGGAAAGCGCCGCTCAGGGTCAACCCTGAGCAAACCCCGGCATTTATACCCAGGAGTCGAAGGGTTGACAAACGAGGATTCGTTTGATATATGAAATAAACATTTCCTTACGGGAGTGAGGTGAAACGATGGGGATCGATCCGAAAAATATCGAGGAATCTTTGACTTTCGACGATGTTTCGCTCGTTCCTGCTTTTTCTGCAGTGTTGCCGAAAGAGGTGGAGATCGGCACACGACTGACGAGGACGATCCGGTTAAATATTCCTCTGGTGAGTGCGGCAATGGATACGGTCACAGAGTCGAGGACTGCAATCTCAATGGCCCAAGAAGGGGGGATAGGGATCATCCATCGAAATCTGTCGATTTCAGAACAAGTTTTGGAAGTGGATAAAGTAAAAAAATCTGAAAGCGGGATGATTCTGAATCCCATTACCATGCACCCGGAGCAGAAAATTTCTGAAGCGATGGAGGTCATGAAGAAATACCGAATTTCCGGGGTTCCCATCACGAAGGATGGGAAATTAGTCGGCATTTTGACCAATCGGGACCTAAGATTTGAGAAGCGATTGGACGAAAAGATTTCGACGGTCATGACCAAAGATCGTCTCATCACCGTCCCTGTCGGGACAACGCTTGAAGCATCGAAGGAAATCCTCCACAGAAACAGAATCGAGAAATTATTGGTCGTGGATGAGGAGAATAACCTGAAGGGGTTGATCACCATCAAGGACATTGAAAAAATGAGGAAATACCCTCATTCCTGTAAAGATCACCATGGCCGACTCCGGGTTGGGGCGGCGATCGGCCCGGGCAAGGATAGGGAGGCGAGGACGGAGGCGCTCATCCAATCAGGAGTGGATGTCTTGGTTGTGGATACGGCCCATGGCCATTCTCAGGATGTCCTCAATGCGATTCGTGAGATCAAAGAGGATTTCCCGGATTGTCAAGTCATCGGGGGAAATGTGGCGACGAAGGAGGGGGTCCTTGATCTCATCAAGGCTGGAGTCGATGCGATCAAAGTGGGGGTCGGACCCGGATCGATTTGTACGACACGGGTGATTGCAGGAGTGGGGATTCCACAGCTCTCAGCGATCGTGGAAACAGCCGAGATATCTAAGCAATACGGAGTGCCGATTATCGCAGACGGGGGAATCAAATTTTCTGGAGACATCACCAAGGCGATTGCTGCCGGCGCGTCTTCGGTGATGATCGGGAATTTATTCGCTGGGACCGATGAGAGTCCGGGAGAGATTGTCTTATACCAAGGGAGGAGCTACAAAGTTTACAGGGGGATGGGCTCATTGGAGGCCATGAAAGAGGGGAGCCGGGATCGGTACTTCCAAGGCCAAGGAGAGGTAGAGAGTGAAACGAAGTTGGTTCCGGAAGGGATTGAAGGAAGGGTTCCCTACCGCGGGGCGCTCTCCTTTTGCGTCCAGCAACTCATCGGAGGGCTCAAGGCCGGGATGGGATATCTCGGTGCAAAAAATCTTGAGGATTTGCGGCAGAAAGCCAAATTTATCCGAATTACATCATCCGGATTAAGGGAGAGTCATGTCCACGATGTGATCATAACGAAAGAGGCGCCCAATTACCGATTGGAATAAGGACTTTAAGGGAATCGCGAAACGGGCCCCTCGAAAGGAAGTCTGCCAGGGCGTGTTACGGGTCAATCGATGAAAAAGGCAATATTTATATTGATCATCCTGATCTTTTCTCTCCTGTATTATATGGGTGTTTTGACCCAGAGACAGGCTCTTCCCTTGTCAAAAGAATTCTTCACCATAGAAACCCCCTCTTCAACAGGTCGGACATGGGATCTTAAAAAAAGAACCTCCATGAGCAAAAAGGAGTTGGATGAACTCTACGATTTGAAATGTGATAAAGGGATTAAAAACGCCCCGCTCCTCTCTTTCTTTCTGATTCGGGAAGCGGAGCAGGCCCAACGAAGGGGAGACCCTCATCAGGCTGTTGAGATGGCAGCCTATTCAATTAAATTCTCACCCCAACTCCCCCAACCCCATTTTGAGTTAGCACGGGCTCACTGGCACGAAAACCCTTTTGAGCTTCATAGAATCCTTCCGGAACTCTGGATGGGGTTGATCGCAGAATTGTCTCATTATCCAAGTTCCCTTAAGCTTTTTTACAGTGTGTTCTACATCCTTTCGAATGCGATATTGATGACTTTTATTATTTTCGGAATCGCAACCATGGTGAAATATCTACCCCTCTATTTCTACGATATTCAAAAGAATTTAACCCAGGAGGTCCCAAGGGTTCTCATCAACGGTCTCAAGATTCTCATCCTATTTATTCCCTTCTTCCTGCGTTTGAACATATTGTGGGCCATTCTGTTCTGGCCCATTTTATTATGGGGTTATGTGACGAAGGAGGAGAGGCGATTCCTTCTGTTCTTTCTCATCGTTTTGGTCTATCTTCCTTTTTTCATCCGTTCGTCCTCCTCTTTTTTGAATGGGCCGTCTTCCGAGGTCATCTTGGAAATGGATCAGGCGAACCACGAGGAATGGGATGGAGGGACGGAAGAAAAATTGCGGACATGGTTGTCGACCCATCCGGATGATTCTGAAGTTCTTTTCACCCTCGGGCTGATGTCGAAAACGCAGGGCCGTTATACAGAGGCAGAAGAGTTTTACCAAAGGGCGATTCAGCAGAACCCTCAATTCACCGAGGCTTTTTCGAATCTTGGAAATGTCTATTTGGCGATGAAACAAACTGATTTGGCCATCGCCTCCTACCAAAAGGCGATTGATTTAAATCCGAATCGGGGGGCTTTTTATTACAATCTTTACCGGGCGTATTTTCAAGAAACCGCTCTCTCCGGGAAAACCGATAAAGCAATTCAAAGAGCAAGGCAGTTGGACCCCAAACTTGTTGATGACCATTTAAAGATTGACTCTACCAACATGAATCGCTTGGTGATTGATCAGGACCTGACCACAAAAAGGCTCCGGGCAAGATTTTTGGCCAACGTCATTGGTAAAGAAGGGTTTCTATTCCGTCTATTTATGGCTTGGTTTGAGATCATTCCATCCAGGGCAACCTTTTTGGTGCCCATCATCTTCTTGGGGTTCTTGGTAGGGATGTCAAGATACAGTCGGACAAAGCGGTTTTTAACACGGTGTCCAATGTGTGGCAGCCCCACCTATCGATTCTATTTGGGACCCCCGGAGCATGAATTCATTTGCTTCAATTGCTATCGTATTTATATCCAAAAGGAGAAACTTCATCCGAAGATTGCGGAAAAGAAATCTCTTCAGGTCCGTCAATTTCAGAAACAGGACCAGTCCATCGGCAGGTTTGTGTCTTTCTTTTTCGTTGGATTCGGTTATGTGTGGGGGGAGAGTCTACTCAAGGGGCTCGTTTTTCTGTTTTTGTTTTTTATCTTTATTTTAAGGTTTGTCTATTGGAACGGCGTAATACCTTCTTCGATCGCCCAACTGTTCCCAGCCTTCTGGAGCATGATCTTTTGGGGAGGTCTATTCGCCCTTTTCTATTTCCTTGTCACTCGACAGATCGTTCGACTCAAACCGAGATTCGAAACCGAAACATGAGCGATCGGGATGCTTTTAAAATGTTTTTCTTCGGAGGATGATCTCACTAAGGTTGGGATGTTTGCCATGCTCAAAAAAAAGGATTAAACGCTGAAGGGGGAAGGCAATGGCCCTGCAGGGGACCTTAAAGGATTTCAGTATCACAGAGATCATCCAACTGATCGGTCAACAACTTAAAACAGGAGTTCTGAAAATCCGAAGGGGCAAGGATATTGTGGAGGTCTCTTTCGTGGATGGGATGATCGTCCACATCTATTCGAATTATCGAGGGAAGAAGGATCTGATCGGTGAAATATTCGTCAAGGCCCAATTGATTACAGAAGAGCAATTAAATCGGGTGCTGAGGATTCAAAAAGAAACACTCAAGTACCTCGGAGAAATTCTTGTTGAGCTCCAATTGCTGACAAAGGAGGATGTGTTGAAGGTTGTTTCAACACAGATTTATGAAACCATCTATGACCTTTTTTGGTGGGAAGATGGTACCTTTAGCTTTGATCTAAAATTGGTGGAGAGCTACAAAAAGATTCCGTTCGCCCTCAGCACGGAGCAGGTTTTATTGAATATCCTACGAATGGTGGATGAGTGGTCGGAGATCGAAAAGAAGGTTTATTCTCCTCACCTGGTGTTTAAAAAGGCCATTGGAACCGAAGAGAAACCCGTTGATGCTTCGTCGTTCCAAGGTTATTTGAAAGAGAAACTGACTTCGGAGCAGGAATTGATTTACAATGTGGTGGACGGGACCCGAACGGTACAGGATATTATTGACCGAAGCCTATTAGGGAAATTCAATGCGAGTGAGATCTTATACACCCTTTTGGAAATGGGGTTGATTAAGGTCATTGGTGTCCAAACGCCGAGCCTCATCAAGAAAGTGAGCATGATCAATTTTAGAAAAGCCTTGGCCTTTGGCTACTACGGGGCTTTCTTATTATTTGTCTTTTTGCTCTTCGTCTATTTTAGACCAACTTTTTTGCACTATTTTTGGGATTCGAGGATAGAGCGAGTTGATATTGCAATTCCAACTCATTTTGTTCATAAGAGTCAATTGGATCGAATAAAAAATGCCTTAGAGATCTATTACCTGGAAAATGGAAGATATCCCTCAAAACTCGAAGAACTGATTTCTGTTCAACTGCTTCGAAGGAGTGACCTTTTTTATCGTAAGGGAGTTTCTTATCAATATGAGTTAAAAGATGGAAAATATTTCTTGAAGCACTGACCTGAACACACCTTGGAATCCCGTCCTGCCCGGGGCCGAATCGATAAGGTTTGAGGGGCCTCGGTGACAAGAAGTGAAAACCATGAAGAACCAGGTCCTCTTTGACAAGATATTGATCCTTGATTTTGGCTCCCAGTATACCCAATTGATTGCCCGGAGGGTGAGAGAATGCCGGATTTATAGCGAAATTCACCCCTATAACATTCCTGTTGAGAAAGTACGAGCCTTGGCCCCCAAGGGGATCATTTTTTCAGGGGGACCTGCCAGCGTCTATGAGAAAGGCGCCCCTCAATGTGACCCCGCTCTCTTGAGAATCGGCATCCCTATTTTAGGAATTTGCTATGGGATGCAGTTGATCGGCCACTTATTAGGAGGAAAGGTCACCCATTCGGAGAAAAGGGAGTACGGAAAAGCGAAATTGATTCTTGATCGGGGCGAAAAATTATTCAAAAACTTCGGGGGAAAGGGAAGCGCGGTTCAGGTGTGGATGAGTCATGGGGATCAGGTCAGGACATTGCCCCTTGGGTTTCATGCGATCGCCCATTCGAAAAACACACCTTTCGCTGCGATTGAGGATATTCGAAATAAGATTTATGGGCTCCAGTTCCATCCAGAGGTTGTCCACACGCACAAAGGGATTGAGATCATCCGAAATTTCCTGTTCCATGTTTGTGGGTGTTCCAACCTTTGGACCATGCGGTCTTTTTTACAGCAGACGATCAGGGACCTGAGGAAAAGAATCGGGCTGGGGAAAGTGATCTGCGCTTTGAGCGGAGGGGTCGATTCCACCGTCGTCGCCCTTCTTCTTCATCAGGTGGTGGGCGGTCGCCTAAAGTGTATCTTTGTAAATAACGGCGTATTAAGGAAGAACGAAGCCTCTCAGGTGGTGAATCTATTTCGATATCACTTTCAGATACCACTGATTTATGTGGATGCTGAGGACCAATTTCTTAGAGAATTGAAGGGAGTGGTCGATCCGGAAGATAAAAGGAAAAGGATCGGAAAGGAATTTATTTCCATCTTTGAAGGGGAGGCAAAGAGAATAGGGGAGGTGGAATACTTAGCCCAGGGGACCCTGTATCCAGATGTCATCGAAAGCATTTCGTCGAAAGGACCATCTGCAACGATCAAGAGCCATCACAATGTGGGTGGGTTGCCCGAAAAAATGAGATTGAGGTTAGTCGAACCGCTTCGGGAGCTATTCAAAGATGAAGTCAGGCAATTAGGAAAGGAGTTGGGCCTGCCAGAGGAAGTCATAAAACGTCAGCCCTTTCCGGGTCCGGGACTCGCCATCCGGATTATCGGAGAGGTCAATAAAGAAAGATTAGAAATCTTGAGAAATGCGGATGAAATCGTCATGGAAGAAATGAAAAAGAGCCATCGATTGGACCAGGTCTGGCAGTCTTTTGCCGTTTTGCTTCCGGTCAAGACCGTGGGTGTGATGGGAGACGAAAGGACTTATGAAAATGTGATTGCCTTAAGGGTGGTCGGAAGCCAAGATGGAATGACGGCAGATTGGGTGCGGCTTCCCTACCGAGTCTTAGAACATATGTCCAACCGAATTATCAACGAGGTGAGAGGGGTAAATCGGGTCGTTTACGATATCAGTTCCAAGCCACCCAGCACGATCGAATGGGAGTAAGCAGATAGAGAAATGCCAAATGTCAAAGGTTAAAGTTCAAATGAAATCCAAAGTCCAAATATTAGAAGTCAATAGTGAGAATAACGGGATAGGATGGCAGTAAAGTGAATATTTGACATTGAGTCATTTGGCATTGATTTGACATTGGGATTTTGACATTTGAAATTACTGGTTGAATATGCAGCATTCTGATTTTATTCATCTTCACGTCCATAGCCAATATAGCTTGTTAGATGGCGCGATTCGTTTTGAAGAGCTCTTCGATCTGGCCAAAAAATATCGAATGGATGCTTTGGCTCTGACGGATCACGGGAATATGTTCGGAGTGATCGAATTTTACCAGAAGGCCATCCAGCACGGAATCAAACCCATTGTCGGCTGCGAGGTCTATGTGTCGCCAGGAAGCCGATTTGAAAAAAAGGCAGCGGATGGACCGGAGGGGACCTATCATCTAACCCTTCTCGTCAAGAATCGGATCGGCTATTTCAATCTCATCAAATTGGTCAGCCTCGCATACCTCGAAGGGTTTTACTATAAGCCCAAGGTGGATAAAGAGCTTTTAGCTCGATATAACGAAGGGTTGATTGCTCTCAGCGGTTGTCTGAAGGGAGAGATTGCAGTCCATGCCGGTCGAGGGGAGATGAAAAGAGCCCTTCAATCGGCAGAGGAATATGGAGAGATATTCGATCACCGCCGGTTTTTTATTGAAATCCAAAATAACGGTGTCGAAAACCAGTTGCTGTTGAATGATCGCCTCTCGGAAATTGGGCATCAACTTTCTCTTCCCATTGTCGCGACCAACGACTGCCATTATCTCCACCGTAAGGATTCCAAAGCCCATGAGGTACTCCTCTGCATTCAAACAGGGAAGACCCTCCAGGATAGCAACCGGATGAAATTCTCATCAGAGGAATTCTATTTCAAGTCGCCCCAGGAGATGGCAGACATCTTTAAAGACCGTCCCGAGGCTTTAACCCATACGTTAGAGATCGCGGAACAATGTAACCTCGAGTTGAGGTTCGATGAGAGGCATATCCCCAAAATCGCCGTCCCATCCGGAGAAAGCCTGGACAGCTATTTGGAAAGGCTTTCTCGAGAGGGATTGGAGAAGAGGTTGATCCTCTATCAGGAGAGAAAAGATTTCAAAGAGCGATTTGGACGTTATTCGAGCCGTCTCGAAGAGGAACTCAAAATTATAAAGTCGATGGGGTATTCGGGATACTTTTTGATCGTAGCAGATTTTATCCGTTTTGCGAAAAATAGAGGCATCCCCGTTGGTCCGGGGAGGGGGTCAGCCGCCGGCAGTTTGGTGGCCTATGCGCTGAACATCACGGACTTGGACCCGATCGAATATGATCTGATCTTCGAGAGATTTTTGAACCCAGGAAGAAAGAGCAGCATGCCGGATGTGGACGTCGATTTTTGTATGGAAGGAAGGGATGAAGTGATCCAGTATGTGACCGATAAATACGGGAAGGAAAATGTGGCCCAGATCATCACCTTTGGCAAGATGCAAGCCAGAGCAGTGATCAGGGATGTCGGTCGCGCAATGGATCTTCCCTATGCGGAGGTGGATCGGATTGCCAAACTCATCCCGAGCACCCCATTGAATATCACCCTCGATCAGGCCTTAAATCAGGAACCCCAGTTGAAGGAGTTGCTCAAGAAAGATTCCAAGGTGGAATCTCTCTTCAATATTGCGAAATCGCTGGAGGGGCTGACGCGCCATGCTTCCACCCATGCGGCAGGTGTTGTCATTTCGAACAAATCGCTGATGGAATACCTTCCTCTCTATCGTGGACAGAATGGGGAGGTGATGACCCAGTACCCCATGAAGGAGGTCGAAACGATCGGCCTGGTCAAATTCGATTTCCTGGGTTTGAAGACCCTGACTGTCGTCAACCATGCGATTCAGCTCATCGAGAAGGACCTCGGATTAAAGGTGGAGCTCTCCCGGATTCCGTTGGATGATCCGAAGGTGTTTGAGCAACTGGGTTCGGGATCCACTCTTGGGATATTTCAGCTGGAAAGCTCAGGGATGAGAGATTTGCTCATTAAATTAAAGCCGGAAAATTTCAAAGAAATTATCGCCCTGGTTGCTTTATACCGACCCGGTCCCTTAAAGAGTGGGATGGTCGAAGAGTTCATCAAAAGGAAACATGGGGAAGGATCGGTTCGCTATGATCTCCCGGGATTGAAAGAGATATTGGAAGACACTTACGGTGTGATCGTTTACCAGGAACAGGTGATGAGGATTGCGAGTTCCCTTGCCTATTTCAGCCTGGAGGACGCAGATATTCTTCGCAGGGCAATGTCAAAAAAAGACCCCAAAGAGATGGAAATGCAGAAAGAGAAATTTCTGGAGGGGGCAAGAAAGAATCGAATCAATCTGAAAAAGGCGGAGAAGGTATTCGATCTGATGGCCAAATTCGCTGAATACGGTTTCAATAAGTCCCACAGCGCTGCCTATGCACTCATTGCGTATCAAACCGCCTATTTGAAAGCCCATTATCCGCTTGAATTTATGGCAGCCCTACTTACCAGCGAAGTTCAGAATGCGGATAAGATCCTAAAATATATCGCGGAATGCCGCGAAATGGGTATTCAAATTTTGCCCCCAGACATCAATGAAAGTGATCGAAATTTTACAGTGATTGGAAGTCAAATTCGATTTGGATTGGCTGCGGTAAAAAACGTAGGGGATGCGGCCATCGATGCCGTGATAAAGGAAAGAGAGGGGGCCGGGAGATTCCAGTCCCTAGGCGATTTCTGCAAAAGGGTCGATTTAAGAAAGGTCAACCGAAGGGTGGTCGAAAGTTTGATTAAGTGTGGCGCCTTCAACTTCTCAAAGGCTCATCGATCTCAGATGTTGGCTGTCCTTGAGGATCTCCTCGACCGTTCCCAATCGGCTCAACGGAAGAAAGGGGAGGCTCAACTCAGTATGTTGATGCCGAGTGTCAGGGAGATGGATGAGAGCTATCCGGAAATCGACGAATTTCCAGAGAATCAACTGATTGCGTTTGAAAAGGAAACGATCGGATTTTACATTTCCCGGCATCCCTTGTCACGCTACCAGGAGGAAATCAAAAAATATACCGGTGAGGATACCTCCACACTTTCCGGGCTTCCAAATGGTGCAGAAACAAAGATTTGTGGCCTCGTCAGCGGGTTAAAGGAGATCGTTACCAAGAAAGGGGATCGGATGGCTTTTTTGAACTTGGAGGACATGAAGGGTTTTGTAGAGGTCATTCTTTTCCCAGAGGTCTATAAAGCTGCCTTGCCTTGTTTAAGAGGAGGGGATCCTATTATCGTTCGAGGGACGATCGATCAGTCCGAAGACCATATAAAGATAAAGGGCATGGATGTATGTTCGCTTTCTGAGTCGTCACCCCCTCCGAGGAAGATCGTTCATCTTCGAATCGCGCTCTCCTCCTTGACGAAATCCAATCTTGTAGACTTAAGGGAAATGATCATAGCGAATAAAGGATTCTATAAAGTCCATCTCCATCTCGTCGATGGAGAACGCCGAGAAACCGTTATTGCTTTGTCAGACGACTATACGGTCGACCCCTCTCAAAATGTTCAACATCACATTAAACATCTTTTCAAATCTTCCTATCTCTCTTTTGAATAAACAGGCATCGGAATGGCAAAACATTATTTAGATTTTGAAAAACCCCTCATTGAATTGGAAAGAGAGATTGAACATTTAAAGCGGTTTTCCAGGGGTAAACAGATTGATTTCAGCGAACAATTGAGAAATCTGGAGGAAAAACTTCATCGATTACAGAAAGAGATCTTTTCAAACTTAACCGGTTGGCAAGTCACGCAATTGGCCCGGCATATCGATCGGCCCCGGGTCTCTCATTATATCCAGTGGATGTTTGAAGATTTCATCGAACTCCATGGAGACCGTAACTACGGAGATGATCCTGCCATTGTGGGAGGAATCGCTAAGTTCAATGGAAGGCCTGTGGTCGTCATCGGTCATCAGAAGGGCGCGGATGCCAAAGAGATGGCCTATCGGAACTTCGGGATGCCCCACCCGGAAGGGTATCGAAAGGCATTCAGGTTGATGAAAATGGCGGAACTGTTCAAAAAACCTGTTCTGACGATGATCGATACGCCTGGCGCCTATCCCGGTGTGGGTGCCGAAGAAAGAGGCCAAGCCGAAGCTATTGCTAAGAATCTTGAAATGATGATGATGCTCCGGACGCCCACCGTCATTATTGTGATCGGAGAGGGAGGAAGTGGAGGGGCCTTGGCCATCGGGGTGGGAGATCGCATTTTGATGCTGGAGTATTCGATCTATTCGGTGATTAGTCCGGAAGCATGTTCGGCGATCCTTTGGAAAGATTCGGAGAAGGGAAAAGTGGTGGCAGCGGAATCATTGAAATTGACAGCTGCTGATCTCTATCGATTGGGTGTGATTGATGAGATTGTAAAGGAACCACTAGGAGGAGCACATCGGGACCCACAAAGAATGGCAGGGATTTTAAAAGAAGTGGCGGAACGAGATTTAAGGGAATTGGAGAAAATAGATATCGAAGATTTATTAAGAATCCGATACGAGAAGTTCAGAAGGATGGGAACCTTTATTGATGATGGAACCCCCCGTGGGTAAAAGATGCTAAGCGCTTAGCCTGCCTACCTAATGCAGGCGCTCTGCGCATAGGTTTTCTTAACGATGCCAGGGAAAATTCAAATTTTACCCGAAGACGTCGCCCAAAGCATTGCCGCCGGAGAGGTGATTGAAAGACCCGCATCGGTGGTGAAAGAGTTGATGGAGAATGCAATCGATGCGGGGAGTTCAGAGATCATTGTTGAATTGAAAGGGGGAGGGCTCCAACTTATCCGTGTGGGCGATAATGGGGAGGGAATGGATCCCGAAGATGTTCCCATTGCCCTCCAACGATATGCCACCAGCAAAATTAAGAAAGCCGAAGATCTTTACGCCATTCACACGTTAGGGTTTAGGGGCGAAGCTCTGCCCAGCATCGCCTCGGTTGCGCAGATAACGATTAAGACGCGGGTGCGGGAATCCATCAGCGGAACAAAGGTCGTCTGTGAAGGAGGTATAATAAAAAGCATTTCTGACGTTGGCTGTCCCGTTGGGACAGAGGTTGAGGTGAGGAATATCTTTTATAATATTCCTGTAAAAAGGAAGTTTTTAAAATCGATCCGCACAGAGCTTCACTATTCATTAAATCACTTTCTCAGATTGAGCCTTTCCCATCCAACGATTTCCTTCAAATTGATTCATGATGACCGAATGGTCTTCGAACACTTGAGGACAGAATCCCCTCTGGTTCGAATTGAAGCCATTTTAGGGAAAGAGATTTATGACCACCTCCAAGCCTTTGAGTTTGAAGAAGAGGGGATGAAGATATCCGGATTTGCAACCCTCCCCTCTATTTCGAAAGGTACGGCTGACGGCATTTATATTTACGTCAATCGGCGATTTGTGAGAGACCGCCTGATTTACAAGGCGATCCTCGGAGCCTATCGTCATGTCATCCCGGCAGGTAAATTCCCCATTGTCATCTTGTTCATCGCGATCCGGCCTTCATCCGTTGATGTGAATGTTCATCCAACCAAGGCAGAAGTGAAATTCAGGGATCCTGAGAAAGTCTTCCATGCCGTGATCAGGACCCTCTCCTCTGTCCTCGACGGAATGCCATTTTCCCAACAACCTGTATCCGAAGGAGAGGAGAAGGATTCGGCCTCTTCGAAGACCGCACCGGGTCCGTCCATTTTCACGAAAACTTATCCCATCATGGGCGGATGGACGAGAGGGGATGAAGGACAGAAAGTTCCGGCCGTCGGCGAAGCGGTTTGTCCTGTATGGAAGGTGGAGGGGAAGACCCCCTGTCGTATTTTAGGACAGCTTCAAGGAACTTACATCCTTTGTGAGGAAGAGAAGGGGTTGATCATCATCGATCAGCATGCAGCCCATGAGCGAATCCTTTTCGAAAAATACAAAAATGAGTATGAAACAAGATCCATTTCTTCAGAGAAATTTCTCTTACCACTCACGATGGAGTTATCCACCGAAGAATCGTTCATTCTCTCCTCACATCTTGCAGCCTTTGAATCGATGGGATTTGAGATCGACCCCATTGGCGAAAGGGCCTTCGCCATTCGCTCCGTCCCCTCCTTTTTGGGTCGGGAAGATGCAAAAGAGGGGGTGAGGGAAATATTGGATGAATTATCTCTTGCAGGAGGAGAAGGGAAGGGGACGGAGACCCTCCGCACCATTTTTGTCACCCTGGCTTGTCATTCTGCGATACGAGGGAATTTCATATTGAGGAGAGAAGAAATGGAGGAGTTGGTGGGAACGCTCTATCCTTTTAATTTGTCCAGCACCTGTCCCCATGGGAGACCCATCTTTATCCTCTTCGATCGGGATGAATTAAATAAACGGTTCAAGAGGAAATAACCATCCCCTCACAACCAGCCTGTTCCTGACCCTGCCGGGTTAAGAATCGGCCTCGTGATTCAGTCCATATTTTTCTAACCGATACCGCATCGAACGAAAATTAATATGTAAAAGTTCTGCAGCTTTCTTTTTAATCCCTTTTGTTTTTTCCAAGGCCTTCAACAGAAGGGTTCTCTCGAGATCCTCTACCACTTTTTCGAGATCAATTCCCTCGTTTGGAATGTCGAGATCGATCGCCTTTTTTTTCATTGGGAGTTGTTCATCGAGATAAGAGCTCAGATTTTGTGCGGTCAGATCATTCGTACCCTCTAAAGCAACGGCCCTCTCGACAATATTCTGAAGTTCCCTTACATTCCCAGGATAATCATAATTGAGCAAAATACGAAGTGCCTCCGGGGAGATCCTCGAAATATTTTTGTTTAACTCTTCGGAATATTTTTTTAAAAAGTGCGTGGCCAGAAGAGCGATATCTTCTCTCTTCTCCCTTAAGGGAGGAATCTTGATTTGGATCACATTGAGTCGATAAAATAAATCTTCTCGAAATCGTTTTTCCCTGACGGCCTCCTCCAAATCCTTATTCGTTGCAGAAATGATTCGGACATCGACTCGGATATCCTCCGTCCCGCCCACTCTCTTGAATTCCCTGTCCTGCAACACGCGAAGTAATTTCACCTGCATCAGGAGAGGCAGTTCGCTGATTTCATCTAAAAAGATCGTCCCCTCGTCGGCCAATTCGAACAATCCCTTCTTGGTCGCAATGGCATCTGTAAAAGCGCCCTTCATGTGGCCGAAAAGCTCGCTTTCGATGAGGGGCTCGGGAATGGCGCCACAATTCAATGTGACGAAAGGCTTCTCTCTCCTGGGGCTATTGTAGTGGATCGCCTTCGCCACCAACTCCTTACCCGTTCCACTCTCTCCGGTGATCAAGATATTCGTCTTGGTGGGGGATACCTTGTCCAATAGGTCGTACAAGGCGAGCATTTTAGAGCTTTGACCGATAATATTATCAAAATGATAACGGTCCCTAACCACTTGTTTCAATAGGACGTTTTCCTGTCGGAGATTTTTCTTTTCCAATGCATTTTTGATGATCAACTTTATCTCTTCGACCTTAAACGGTTTCGTAATATAATCATAGGCTCCCTCTTTCATCGCCTTGATCGCTGTGTCGGCAGAAGCATAAGCGGTGATCATGATCACAATGGTTTCCGGCGAAACGGCTTTAATCTTCTTTAGCGCAGAAATCCCATCCAACCTGGGCATCCGGATGTCCATGAGGATCAAATCGAAAATTTCCTTTTCGATCAGCCTTAATACCTCTTCTCCGTTCGAGGCCAAAGCAACCTGATAGCCCTCTTTCTTAAACATAATGTCTAAGAATTCCCTCATGCTTTGTTCATCATCGGCCACTAAAATCCTGTCCTTCAACATTCCGCTTCCCTCGTCTCAATGCGCAGGCAGAAAGATCGTGAATGTGGAGCCCTTCCCCACCTCACTCTCCACCTTGATCACTCCATTATGGTTTTCAATGATCTTATGAACAATCGACAGGCCTAAACCCGTCCCCTGTTCCTTTGTCGTAAAAAAAGGCTCAAAAATCTTATCCTTTTCCTCTGAAGGGATCCCCTTTCCAGAATCGGTAATCGAAATTTTCACCCACTCCTTGCCCGTCCTCTGGGTCGGCATTGTAGGGTTCATTCTCCAAAAGATCTTATTTCCTTTTTCTAAGACAATGCGGATTTCCCCCCGGTTTGACATCGCTTGACCGGCGTTGATCAAAAGATTCCAGAATACCTGCTTCATTTGGTCCGGATCGATCGAGACTTGAGTGTGATCACGGGGGCTCGGTAAGAAGATGCGGATTCCTTCGTGGAACGAGGAGGAACGGGTGAAGAGTTCAATGGTTTCTTCGATGATCTGCTCTATCTCACAAGGCATTTTGTTGGTCTGGGGAGGTTGCGCAAAGAGCAGAAAATCGGTGATCAATGCATTGAGCCTTTCCGATTCCCTGATGGTGATCTCCATGAGTCGCTGCTGGTATTCATCCAATACGAGTTCCGATTTCAGCACTTGAATCGATCCGCTCAAAGAGGCCAAAGGATTTCGGATCTCATGTGCCATCCCTGCGGCCAATAAGCCAATGGCCGCCATCTTGTCCACCCTCTTCATGTGGTCTTCCATCTCTTTAATCTTCGTAATATCCTGGAAAATCAAGGTATAACCGATCAATGATCCATCTGGATCGGTAAGAGGAGAGATCGAAAAACCCAAATAAAGCTTTTCCCCCTCATGGTTTGTAAGGAGGACTTGATAACGTTGATAATCGGAGAGGGGGTCTGAGGCCTTCCTTTTCACTCCTTCGATCACCTCGTTCATTTTCGGGAAAAGGTCATAAACGGAAACATTCCTTAACGCATCTCCATCGCGGTTTAATATCCTCTCGGCGGTCCGATTTAAAAAATTGATCTTCCCGTCGAGGTCAATGGTTAAAAGACCGCTGTCCAGACTCTGGATGATGTTTCGATTAAAGGCTTCCAATTGATTGTAATCGGCCTGTTTCTGGATGAGCTCTTTCTTCTTCTTCTTCAGTTCTTCAGAAATCGTGCTGCTCATAAAGGCGACGATGTAAAAGGTGGCCATATAGATGACCAGGGAATAAAATATCTGAGAGGCATCGTACAGGGAAGGGTGGCCCAAAGGATTGATCCAGTGGTGAAGTTGAAATAACAGAAGAAGGCCGTAGAGAAGAGTGGAGAGCGAAGCTGAAAGAAAAGCGCCCCGCTTATAAAAGATAAAACTGCTCCCGATAATTGAGAAGATGTAGGTGATGGGGAAAAAACTTTCTTTTCCACCGGTAAAATAGATTAAGCATGTGATCAAGACATTGTCAATAATAAGTTGAACAAGAGTAAATCGTCGGAGGTTTTTAATTTTTTTCAATAAAAGGGAATAAAAGATGGTCACGAAATAGAAAAGGCTGATGAAATAATAGAAGTTATTGGTCATGCGGATGAAAAAATATTTCTTTTCAGAAACCTGGAAGAGGAAGGTGATGGTGAGAAGAAGGGTGAGGATGATGATACGATACAACATCAAACCCTTCAGATTCTTTAGCATTTTCTGATGTGTGTCGAGGGAGAGATTGGAATTTGGATCCATCAAATTCTACCCCTGCCAGGAGGGAAGTTAACCCACAGCAGATGCCATATTGAAAATAGGCAGATACATCGCAATCACAACACCTCCGATCACGATTCCCAAGAACATCATCAGGAACGGCTCAAGGAGGGAGGTCAGATTTCCCACGGCGACATCCACTTCATCTTCGTAGAAATCTGCAATCTTGGAGAGCATTGTGTCCAGCGCTCCCGTGGATTCCCCAACCGAAATCATTTGGATGACCATCGGGGGAAATTGACCACTGCGGCTCAGCGGTTCGGAAATCGTTTCACCCTCCCGGATGCTCGCCCTCGCATTCAGGATTGCTGTTTCAATCGCTCTATTTCCGGAGGCCTTTGAGACAATGCTTAATCCATCTAAGATGGGAACCCCGCTGCTGACGAGAGTTCCCAGTGTTCGGGAGAACTTTGCCACAGAAATTTTTTGAAAGAGGGGCCCGAATACAGGCAATTTTAAAATGAGACGGTCGATCACCATCCTTCCACCGTCAGTTCGATAATATTTTCTGAAGAGGTAGAGTAAAAGGATGATTCCGGGGATGAGGATGACCACATATCTCTTCACAATTCTGCTGATCGCGAGGACGATCAATGTGGGAAGAGGCAGCGTTTGCCCTGCTGATTTGAACATGGTTTCAAAGACAGGGATGACGAAGATCATCAATATGATCACGACGATGATGGCTACTCCAACGATCGTGCTGGGATAGACGAGGGCCGACTTCACCTTTTTTTTCAAAGCCTCTGCCTTCTCGATGTAGTTCGCCAAGCGGGTGAGTATGCTGTCTAAGATGCCTCCTTCTTCTCCTGCCACGACCAAATTCGTATACAGGTCGTCGAATGTGCGGGGATGTTTTTTGAGAGCTCCTGCGAAGGTGGACCCTCCCTCCACATCCTCCCTGATTTCCCGGATCACATCTTTGAAGACTTTGCTCTCTTGTTGAGAAGACAGAATTTCGAGCGATTGAACCAAGGGCAATCCGGCATCGATCATGGTCGCAAGTTGTCGCGTAAAAATCGCAATCGCCCGCTTTTTTACTTTTTTCTTGAACGGCAAGGAAATTTTGAACTCTCTTCCCTTGGAGGAAATTTTTGTCGGGATGATGTTCTGCTGTCTGAGATGAATTCGAATGGCCGCTTGGTCCGGAGCGTCCATTTCACCCTTTTTGATCAATCCCTTGAGTGTCTTTCCTTCCCATTTAAAGATTGGCATGGCTCATTCCCTTCCAAACCGGTTTATGCCGGTCTCGCTATTCTTTCCTTTCTCCCCCCTGACGGGCTGGAGGTGGAAAGCATTTGTCGGAATTCTTCAGGATTATGACTCCGGTCCATGGCATCCTCTAAGGAGATGATACGGCGCTCGACAAGGGAAAGAAGGGCCTGATTCATCGTTTGCATTCCGTATTTGGACTGCCCCACCTGCATCAGCGAATAGAGCTGCTGAATTTTATCCTCTCGAATCAGATTTCGAATGGCAGCATTCGGAATCATGACTTCCATGGCCAGGGCCCGTCCTTTTCCGCCCACCTTTGGGATGAGCTGCTGAGCCAGAACCCCTTCCAATACAAAGGACAGTTGGGTCCGTATTTGTTGCTGCTGATGAGGGGGAAAGACATCAATGATACGATTGATCGTCTCCACACAGGAGTTTGTATGCAATGTCGCAAACGTCAAGTGGCCTGTTTCAGCGGTGACGAGGGTTGCTTCAATGGTCTCCAGGTCCCTCATTTCGCCAATGAGGATGATATCCGGGTCTTGCCGGAGGATGTGCCGAAGTGCGGCGGCGAAGTTTTTTGTGTCGGAGTTCACCTCTCTTTGATTGACCATACAATTTTTGTGACGATGGAGGAATTCAATCGGATCCTCAACGGTCATAATGTGCGCGTTTCTTTCAACATTAATCTTGTCGATCATCGCCGCCAATGTCGTCGATTTTCCTGTCCCGGTTGGCCCGGTGACCAAGACAAGGCCCTTCGGTTTCTTAATCAATTCGTTCACAACGGGAGGGATTCCCAAATCGGAAAAATTGAGGATGTCGAAAGAAATGGCTCGAAATGCTCCGGCCACCGCTCCCCGTTGCATGTAGATATTGCCCCTGAATCGGCTCAACCCCTTGATTCCGAATGAGAAGTCCAATTCATATTCTTCTTCGAATTTATGTCGCTGTGCATCGGTCAATACGCTATAACAAACTCTTTTGGTGTCGGGTGCTGTCAGGACGGTTGAATCGAAACTCATCAACTTTCCATCAATCCGAAATTGAGGAGGAGCCCCTGTGGTGATATGCAAATCGGAGGCCTTCTTCTCAATTACCACTTCAAGTAATTTTTGTAATTCAACCATATCTTCCTCCGAAATCCTTTCTGGGATGGATTATCGATCATCAATGGTGGACCTGAGCACTTCCTCAATGGTCGTCATCCCATTCTTTATCTTCATAATTCCGCTTTGCCTCAATGTCTTCATCCCCATACGGATGGCCTCCTTTTTTATTTCGGTGGTTGAGGCACGAGATAGGACAAGCTCTTTGACCTCTTCCTTCATGGGCATCACCTCATAAAGGCCAAGGCGGCCCTTATAGCCGGTATTGTTGCAAATGGGACACCCTTTTCCTTTATAGACCGGAAACGATTTGACCGCATCCGGAGGAACACCCAAATCGATCAAAAGCTGAGGATGGACTTTAAGCGGCTCTCTACACTCCGAGCAGATCTTCCGAATCAGGCGTTGGGCGAGGATTAAAATCACTGCTGACGAGATGAGAAACGGCTCAATACCCATATCGATGAGCCTTGTAATCGTTCCGGGTGCGTCATTGGTGTGGACAGTGCTTAGGACAAGATGTCCGGTCAAAGCTGCCTGAACACCTATCTGAGCTGTCTCAAAGTCTCGAATCTCCCCCACCATGATGATATCGGGATCCTGACGGAGAAAGGAACGGAGGGCCGAGGCAAAGGTGAGTCCAATCTCTTCATGCATCTGGACTTGATTGATCCCCATGAAATTGTATTCAATCGGATCTTCAGCGGTGATGATATTTTCAGTCTCCTTATTCAATTCGGATAAGGCAGAATATAAGGTGGTGGTTTTTCCACTTCCTGTTGGACCTGTTACCAAAATCATTCCGACCGGCCTTCGAATCGCATTCTTAAAATCCTCCATGGCCGATTCCTCAAACCCCAGTTTTGTCATGTCCAATTGTAAAGCGGCTTTATCGAGCAAACGGAGGACAACTTTTTCACCATAAAGGACGGGGATCAAAGAGACCCGGAAGTCCATCTCCCGCCCCTTTCCTAACCGTAACTTGATCCTTCCATCTTGGGGGAGTCGCCTTTCAGCAATATCTAACCTCGACATAATTTTCAAGCGGGACACGATGGCATTTCTGATCTGAGTGGGGAGTGTCATCTCCCGTCTCATCACGCCGTCGATCCTGTATCGGACTCGGAATACCCTCTCATAAGGCTCAAAATGAATGTCGCTCGCCCCTAATTTTATCGCCTTGATCAGAATTCCGTTGACGATCTTTATGATCGGGCCTTCAATCTCCCCCGATTCATCCATTTGGACTTGGGTGTCGACGACTTCAACATTATCCACCGCTCCATGAACAAGGGCATCAAAGTCTTCGACATCAACGGTATCATCGTCGATCTCTAAACCACCATCCAAACCAGACGCCTTTTCGTCATCGATGGCATAATCGGCGGCCTGAAACCCCACACTTCCCTTTCCAGCAACGTTACCACCCCCTCCATAATATTTTTTTATCGCATCGACGATCTCTGTTTCTGAAGCAACAACCGCTTCAACATTGAACCCGGTCATAAATTTGATCTCGTCGATCACGATAATATTACTGGGATCAGCCATAGCCAGTGTTAATTTTGGACCGACCCGATTCACAGGGATGATAAAATATTTCTTAATCGTGCTGGAGGGGATCAACTTAATTACGTTCGGATTGATTTCAATTTTGGAAATTTTAATAGAAGGAACCCTATACTGTGCACTCAAAAAAGATAGTAGTTCATCCTCCTTGATATACCCCATTCTTACCAAGTTCGATTCTAAGCGGCCCCCTTTGAGTTTCTGTTCATCCAAGGCCTTTTTAAGTTGTTCTGGGGTAATATAATTTCTTTTGACGAGTAGTTCGGCGAGACGTTCCGACAATTTATATCCCTTCTAAGGTCTTTTAATAACTTAAAATTTTAAAAATTTATGAGTTCTTGTAAAGAGTAAATATTCATTAGCAAAATAAGTGCCAATTTTTGCCAATTTTTTAATTGCCTGAAATTACATAACTATTTTATTTTTCTCGTTTTTCACTTACAAAAAACTGCAAAAGAAGGGCCGACATTGGTTAATAATTCTCCAGTCCATGAAAAAAAGTTAACCAGTCTGGACACAGGACATTATTAAGACTTAGGCGAGATAGAGGGGTAATCTAACCGTAAAAGAGCTTCCTTTCCCCAACTCGCTTTCCACTTCAATTTTGCCTCGATGAGCTTCGACGATCCACTTGCAGATGCTGAGGCCAAGGCCGCTTCCTCCTTGTTCTCTGGACCGAGCCTTATCCACTCTAAAAAACCGATCAAATATTCTTTCCTGATCCTCTCTGGCTATTCCAATTCCCGTGTCCACTACCATGATCTTGGCAAATTCCACCTGCCCTCCTTCTGTCAAGACCGATGGGTTGATGGCATGGGGCGAGCTATCCTTGACCACAGAGATATGTATCGACCCGCCCTCCTCAGTGTATTTAATTCCATTTTCGATCAGATTCAAAAATAATTCTCTGATCCGCAGGCCATCTCCAAGCATGTGAATATCTTCGTAATGGTTTAAAGTCTCGATATGAAGGTTTTTAGACCGAGCCAGAATACTCATTTGCGCGACCACCTCATTTAAGATCTCAGTCAAATCGATACGCTCCTTGTTCAGTCGGATCTCTCCGCTATCCGCTTTCGAAAGTAACAAAAGGTCGTCGACAATTTGTGACATCCGATTAATCTCTTCTAAATTGCTCCTCAAGGTCTGCTCGTATTCCTGGGTCGTTCTTTCCCTTCGAAGGGTAACCTCCGCTTCTCCTTTAAGAATAGTGAGGGGAGTCTTTAATTCATGAGAAGCATCTGTGCTGAACTGTTTGATCTGGCGGAAGGATTGATCAAGCCGGGAAATCATCTCATTGAATGTCTCAATCAGCCTTGATATTTCATCTTTTACCTTTGGAGGCTTAATCCTCTGGTTTAAGTTCTGGGAGGTAATCATTCGCGCCGTTTGGGTAATTTCATCAACAGGCCTTAGCGCTTTGTTGGCAAGAAACTGTCCCCCCAGACTCGCCACCATCAGAGCAAAAGGTACTGCGATCATCAAGATGATGAACAAGGTATTGAGGGCATCCTCAACATCCTCCAGAGAGGAAGCAATTTGAACAATCTTGCTGATATGGTTATTCTCTATCACGGGAAAGGTGATAATCCGCAACGGGGCGTCTTCGAAAGATCGCTGGGTTTCAAATGTGATAAGACCCTTGGACGCATTCTTTAGCGCGTTGAGACTGATCGGAAGCTGGACATTTCTCAAATTCTCAGATTTTCGGCCGATCTTGCCTGATTCATCCAAGACTTGTATGAATTTTCCGATGGGTTTCAGATTCATCGATGCTTCGAGGGCTTGGTCAATATTTTCGAAACCAAATTTAGAGAGAGGGGAGGCAGATTCTGAAGCAACCAGTTCAGCCAGAGACCTCAATTTATTATCGACATCGCGATATAGACTCTTTGAAAGGGTGAGATACAGGAAACTGCTGAAGGAAATTAATAGAATTCCTAAAATCAAGACGTACCATAGGGTGAGTTTCGATCGAAGGCTCCTGAGATGCATTCATTCCCTTTTTATCATATAACCCACCCCTCGAATGGTATGGATCAGCTTGGGTTGGAATTCTTTATCAATTTTTTTTCGAAGATAATTCACATAGACATCCACCACATTCGTGATTGAATCGAAATGATAATCCCAGACATGTTCGGAAATCATCGTCCTGGTGAGCACCTTGTTGGGATTCCTCATAAAGTATTCTAACAGGGCATACTCCTTACTGGTGAGCTCTATCTCTCTCCCATTCCTCATGACTTTGTGGGTGACGAGAGATAAGCTGAGGTCAGCTATTTTCAGAATAGGTTCTTTATCTATTTTCTCCCGACGCAGAAGGGCGCGTATTCTTGCCAAGAATTCTATAAATTCGAACGGTTTGGTTAAATAATCATCACACCCGGAATCCAATCCCTGTACGATGTCGGCCACGGTGTCCTTTGCAGTCAAAACCAATACAGGGACATTGTTTTTGTTTCCCCGGATCCTCCTTAAGACCTCTATTCCATCAATCTTGGGAATCATCAAATCAAGAACAATCAGATCATATTCATTCACTTCGGCCATATACAGACCCATTTCTCCATCATAGGCCGTATCCACAGCATAATGTTCTTCTTCGAGGCCTTTCTTAATAAAATTGGCTACTTTTTTCTCATCTTCAACGACTAAAATTCTCATCCTTTTTCCGTTTCATTGATAAAAGATGGTCACATCCCTGCGGGGTGAAAACCCCCCCCCGTCAGAAAAGTTCACGTTCTTGTTGTCAGTTCATCTTAATGCGGGTTATGATATTAAATAGCCTACTTCACCCAATTATAAATTTAAACCACAAAAAAGCAATAGGGAAATATGGGTTGGGAGGATCAGCGCTTGAATTCTTTTTTCCCGGGAAACCTTGACACTTTGGGAGGACTCTGTTAGCATTTTTACGATTTTTTTCGGCCAGGGGGAGAGGTGAGACATTGATAAAAATAGCAGGGATTCAAATGTCTTGCACTGAAGAAAAGGAACGCAATATTGAAAAGGCAGTGAAATTTAGTCAAATCGCTTTAGAGAAAGGCGCTCGCATCATTTGTTTCCCTGAATTATTTACGACACATTGGTTTCCCAGAGAAATGAATAAAGTTCATTTCTCTTTGGCCGAGAACATCGAGGGCCCCACCATCATCAGGATGCAGAAATTGGCCAAAGAAAATGGGGCGGTGTTGATCTGCCCGATTTTCGAAACGGGAGACGAACAGGCTTTTTATAATTCGGCGGTTGTCATCGATGCGGGGGGAGAGATTTTGGGAAGCTACAGAAAGATTCACGTTCCACAAATCCCTCTTTGGGAGGAGAAATATTATTTTTCGGCCGGCAACCTTGGGTTCCCTGTTTTTAAGACGAGATTCGCTGTCATCGGTGTCCAAATTTGTTGGGACAACTTCTTCCCGGAAGGCTCAAGAATATTAGCCTTGAAAGGGGCACAGATTATTTTTTCTCCCACCGCGGCTGCCTTCGCATCCCAAAAAAAGTGGGAGACGGTGATCTCGAGCAATGCGATTTCGAACGGGATCTATATTTTCAGAGTGAATCGAGTCGGGAGCGAAGAAAAACAAGATTTTTATGGGAGGTCGTTCTGTATTTCCCCAGAGGGAGAATTGCTGGATGAGCCTGCGGGGATGAAGGAAGGTATCGCCTTCATCGATATCGAACTAAAAGACATTGATAAGGTGAGGAAGGAGTGGCCGTTCTTCAAAGATAGGAGGCCAGAGGTCTATCATGAGATTTGTCGCGATGAACGGATCCCCCCTGCCAGCCTGCAGGCAGGAACGAAAGTAGCCAATGATCCCCCATTATAGAAGGTGGGTGGGAAATCAAGAGAATGTTTTTCATATGAAGAGGAGAGAATGGGAAAGAAAAAATTTATCAAAGAATATTTAGAACCGATCGTCATTGCCGTCCTGATCGCCCTTTTTATTCGGACATTTATTGTTCAGGCCTTTAAAATTCCATCCAGTTCCATGGAGCCCACTTTGTTGGTAGGGGACCATCTTCTTGTTAGCAAATTTATTTACGGGGTAAAATTCCCTTTTACCGATACCAAACTTTTTCAATATAAGAGTCCGAAGAGAGGCGATATTATTGTATTCATCTATCCGAGAGATCGGTCGAAAGATTTTATTAAAAGAGTCATCGCAACGGAGGGGGAGAAAGTGGAGGTGGTTCGCAACAAGATCTATATCGACGACAACGTGATCGATGACCCTTGGGGATATTATCATGAGGAAGGCAGTTGGACAAAATACCTTCAACCGATGGAGAAATTTGGCCCCGTGGTTGTTCCCAAAGACTGCTTATTTGTCATGGGTGATAATCGTGATAATAGTCAGGATAGCCGTTTCTGGGGTTTTGTCAATACCAATGCGGTGAGGGGAAAAGGCCTCATCATCTATTTTTCATGGGATCACTATGCCCGAGACCTGTTAGGTAAGATCAGGTGGATGAGATTTGGTAAGTTGATTCATTAGCCAATTCGGGCATGGTTTAAAACACATTTTCTTCAGCCCATCGAATATCTTTTCGGATCTGATGGATGAGATCGGATGGAGAATCGAAACGTATCTCATCCCGTATCCTCTTTTTAAAATTAACCTGAATTTCATCACCATAGATATCTTGGTCAAAATTCAATAGATAGACCTCCAACGAAAAATGTTCCTTCTTGCCTTCTTGGGTCGTTACGAAAGTGGGATTTAATCCGACGTTGGCCAGGCCATTGAAGGGCTGCTCATTCCATACGACTTCTACGGCATAGACACCTGTCTTGGGATATAATTCATCTGAGATTTCTAAATTTGCCGTGGGGAAACCCAACGCATGTCCTCTCTTCGAACCCCCGACCACTTTTCCAATGATGGGATAATCTCTTCCCAATAGTTTCGAGGCCCTTTCCACCTCTCCATCCCTGATCAGTTCGCGAATCCTTGAACTGCTAACAATCATGTGGTCAATGGTTAAGGCCTCCATCACTTCCACTTCAATACCGAAGCGCTTACAGGTAGTCTTGAGGGTTTCGGCATCCCCGCTTTTTCCTTTGCCGAAATGGTAATTGTATCCGACGATGATCTTCTTAGCCTTTACCTTTTCCACTAAAATATTTCTAATAAATTCTAAAGGGGAGACCTCTGCAAAAACCAATGAGAATTCAATGCAGAGAACCGTCTGGATTCCCGAATTCTCGATCAACATCATTTTTTTCCTGAAGGGAGTTAGAAGGGGTGGACAATGCTCGGGGGAAAGGACCTTCAAGGGGTGGGGTTCGAATGTAATGACCACCGCCTCTCCGTGAATCTTTGATGCCTCTTCCTTCAACCTTCCAAGAATCTTCTGGTGGCCTAAGTGGACACCATCGAAATTCCCCAATGTGACAACAGGATTAAGAAAAAGTCTATTTAGACGATCGATTCCAAATATAATTTCCATCCCACTCCGTCAGACAATGGTGTTAAATTTGATTTCTTGACTTTGTATTAAAAAGATATAAAATAATACCGTAAGAATTTCAACCAAATTGGTGGACAGGAATATGACCCGTTGACCTGGCCCCTGAGGCCGGGGCAAGGGCCAATATGAATTGACAATTTATCCCCGGGAGGCCGTCTTGAGCGGGGAGTGTCACGTGCCGAAGTGGCGGAATTGGTAGACGCGCTAGATTCAGGGTCTAGTGGGAAGTAGTTCCTGTAGGGGTTCGAGTCCCCTCTTCGGCACCAAGTAAAGTGGAGGAATTAGCTGGATTTTGGTTAATCTCCTTTTTTGTTTCAATGGGTGTTCGTTAACGTTTTGGTTAACGCTTTTTAAAAACCTTCAAGTCCCCTGATACCCTGCCTTAAATCATCCGGATCAACCGTATCGAACCGTTTCCGCATCTCTTCAGTCAAATGGCCATTGATCCCCATGGTCGGACCATCATGGATCCCCGGTTCCCTCATATTGAGGACATGGGTGGGCCTCAGATCTTTGGACAGAAAATCACGATCAATAAATACGCATCTTTTTTTGGCCTTCTGCTTCCTGAGGCAAAATGGGCATTCGGCTAATACCCCAACTCAAACCGCCTCCTTTCTTTTTGCCCATCTCTGATAGAGTCCTCTCTTCCGTTTTTTGACCTCTTCGATTGCCTTCTTGTCGAACTCAACATGAAGTATCTTGGAAACGACCTTTCGCTTCTTGCGTCCCGTATTTTTTCTCCTCCCGGCTTTCATCTCTTACTTCCGTCACCTCCTTTCCCTCCTGACCTCGATGTTTCTGATCGGGTTCACCCCCTTAAGGTTTCGCTTGAATTTTCTACATATTGCTATTTTGATGGTCTTTACTTCTTTCAATTCTCTCCATTCCAAACACGACCTCTTGTCATCCAAGTTGAAGACCACTCTTTCTAGTTGAATCTTGCACGGGATCCACTGAGGATGTCGCTATCGGATAAATGGATGATGCTCTCATCCGGCTTTGGGACCTCTTGTTGCCTTCCGTCATTAATTTAGGTTTAGTATACACAAATAAATTATGTTTTGCTAAGTATTTTCTTTGGCCTTCATCTAACAGAAGGGTTGACCTTTATGCCCAGGATCTATAGAAAGCTCTGATTCAGCATTCGACCCATTTGACATGCTTCCGCTTGAATTCATAAAAAGACGAATGGACTAATGATAATTTTCACAAATTCATTCTTAGTATTGACAGAAGATATTTTCTATGGTTGTCTTTTTTGTGTAACGGAGCAAAGGCAAACCTTTTGTGAGGGGGTGATGGAAAGCGGCGGGTTTTTTGAGAAGATGGCCGAGGTGCCGGAGGACGGATGCTAACCTTGTTTTTTTATTTCTTAAAGTGAAGGAGGTATAGCCATGGAAACAAGAAAGGAAACTTACTATGAGAGTTTATACGAGATCGCAGCAGCATTGAACTCAGCTCGTGCTCCTGGGAATGTACTCCAGTCTATTGTCGAGGCCGTGGCAAAGGCCGTGGGGGCAAAAGGTTGCTCACTGATGCTCCTTTCGCCAGACAGGAAGGTACTGCTTCATACGGCGGCCTGTGGCCTTAGCAGCGGGTACGTGAAAAAGGGTCCAATATCCGCAGACAAAAGCGTTTCCGAGGCTCTGGAGGGCAAACCAGTAGCTGTTTTCGATGCGACCAAGGACGAGCGAATCCAGTACCGGGAGCAAGCCAAGAGAGAAGGAATTGCATCCATGCTTTCTGTTCCGATGATGCTCAGAGAGGAAATCATAGGGATAATAAGGGTATACACTGCGGAGGCGTTCGACTTCACCATGGATGATATATACTTCGTGGGGGCGGTGGCCAATCTTGGCGCCATTGCCCTGGAAAACGCTAGGCTGTATGAGTCCGTTCAGAAAATCTATGAAACATTCCGGCTGAGTATTTTAGAATGGCGTGCCGGCCTGGGTCATGAGTGGACGGCGAGGGAGTCTGTGGCCCCTCAAAGGGAGTAGCAAATGTCTTGTGTCAACAGAAAGTTGATTCAGTTTTCAGCAAGAGGTAAAATGGGGTATCCCCGACCCCCCCCAAAGCCGTTTTTACGCCCATAAAGGGCTACAACACAAAAAAAATCATGCGTTTGTATTAATAAAAAATTAGGGGGGTTAATAAGGGGGTTAGGAAAGAAAAGGTCCTTCTAAGTTAAAGCCATGGCGAATGCGGTCCTGGAAAAAGATACAGCGATCCAATTTCCACATTTTACTATTTTGAAGGCTTCTGCAGGTTCTGGAAAAACCTACTCCCTTACGGAGAGATTCGTCCAGTTCCTTCTGTCCGGCAAAATTCCCCAGAACCACCTAAGAAACATTCTCGCCATTACCTTTTCAAATAACGCTGCGAAAGAGATGAAAGGGCGGATCCTTTCGTGGTTCAAGGACATTTATTTCGAGGACCCCGAAAAGGTCAAAGAGCTCTCTGAAATCGTCTCCCTAAAAAAAGAACACCTCGCGGGCAAGGCCGGGGCTATGATTGATGAAATTCTAAAAAACTACACCGATTTCCAGGTGAAGACGATTGACAGTTTCATGACCTCCATCTATAAGGCCTCGGCGATCAATCTCGGCTATAGCCCTGACTTTGACATTGTCATGGCCCCGGAGAACATCATGGCCTATGCCTTCAATCGATTTCTGCGAGGGGTTAGGGAAAGGACTCCAGAGGCTGAATTCCTCGAGAAACTCCTTGAGATCATCTTTGAGAGCAGGGGAGGGGAGTCTGCGTATCTCTGGGATCCCTCGAAGGATTTTCTTGAGGAAACCGTGGAACTCTACCATAAGCTCTCCGGTATCGTCAAAGAGGCAAAGATCATCGATGCAGAAAAGAAGATCGAATTCATCAAGAAAGAGATTCGAGATACGGCAGAGAGCCTGAATGGTTTAATCGAAAAATCAGGTCTCACAAAAAGTAAAGGGAGTTCATTTTACAAAATATTGGAGATTGTAAGAAGCAATAACTTCCCTGACCTCGTTGATAAAGGTCTTTCAAACATCCCCGCCATCAAACCTAAAAAAGAAGGAGAGATGACCTGGTATGAAAAAATTTCCGAACAGTGGGACCTTCTCGGCAATAAAATAAAGAAATATATCGAGCTCTATGCAAAGACTTATTACGGTCCCTATCTGAGGACCTATGAAGCCTTCGAAGATATCCTCGAGGAGGTAAAGAAAAGGGAAGGGACCATCTTTATTAATGACATCAACAAGAAGCTTTCTGACTATCTCGATCAAGAAATCGTACCGGATGTCTACTTCAGACTTGGGGAGACGATCTACCACTATCTGATCGATGAATTTCAAGATACCTCTCCTATCCAGTGGGCCAATCTCTTTCCCCTTATAGAGAACTCCCTTTCCCAGGGGGGGAGTCTTTTTGCCGTGGGTGACACCAAGCAGGCGATCTATGGTTTCAGGAATGCGGATTACGGGATCATGAAGGGACTCGAATCAAAAAATCCCTTTTCTTCTGCCCTTCACAACGTGAAAGAGCTGGAGATCAATTACCGCAGCCTCGAGGGAGTGGTTGATTTCTGCAAGGAGTTCTTCAAAAAGGTGATCGCCAATCATGACAAATACCGGGAACCCGCAAGCAGGAGCGGGCTCATCGATTATGAACAAAGGGTAAAGGAAGACCACAGAGGTTCAGGATATGTGGAGATCATTCGATGCGAAAGGAAGGATGACGAGCCTGCTGAAAAAGAGAAGATCCAGGATTTAATAAAGGATTTAGTGCAGAGAGGATACTCCTACTCGGATATCGCTATCCTGGCGTACCGAAATGAGGACGTGGTAAATATCACGACATGGCTTAATGAGATTGACGTTCGCTTCATCTCCTACAGCAGCCTTGATATTAGGACGAGAAAGATCACAGCTGAAATCGTCGCCCTGCTCACCTTCCTCGATTCTCCGCCCGATGATCTTTCATTCGCAGGTTTTGTTCTGGGAGATATCTTTAGAAAAGCTTTAGAAAGAAACGAAAAGTTCTTCGAGTTGAAAGAATTGCATGAATTTCTCTTCAGGAACCGGAAGAGAACCCCCCTTTACAAACCCTTTCAGGAAGAATTCCCAGAGCTCTGGGAGGTCTATTTTGAAGCCCTTTTCAAGTCGACAGGTTATTTACCCCTCTATGACCTGGTGAGCGAGATTTTTCGCATTTACAGGGTTTTCGATCACTTCAAGGAAGAAGAGGGGACTCTCATCAAGATCCTGGAGGTGATCAAAAATTTTGAGGGAGAGGGCAGAAACAATCCTGGCGATTTCCTCAAATGCGCCTCTGACGAAGAGGGAGGAGAGTCGGATTGGACCATCGATGTCCCTGCTGGGATCGATGCCGTGAAAGTGATGACCATCCACAAGGCAAAAGGATTGGGGTTCCCGGCAGCCATTGTTCTCCTATATGAGGAGACCCCCAGGGGCTTCAAATATATTCTTGATGAGGAAAGGGATGGGGTCCATCTGCTCAAAATCAACCAGCAGATCATGAAAGCCAGCAGCTTTCTTCAGGAGAGATATGAAGAAGAGAGGCTCAAGGATCTGGTGAACAAGCTCAATACCCTTTATGTGGGTTTTACGCGGGCCGAGGATGAATTGTATATCGTTGGAGTACAGGGCAAAAGAAATCAATTTCCCGTCGACCTTCTTCAGGCCATGGATTCCCAGATTGGAACAAGGAAGACTCCTCGACGTCGTCCCTCCGAACCCGGTCAAAAGGATTTGAAACTCTATCATCATCCTGAACCAATCAAATTCCCTCTTGTAGCCGTCGAGGAACTCAACTTAGAGGAGAAGCTGAGAGGCGAGTTTATTCACAGGGTTCTCTATTTTGTTGACGGCTTAGATGAAAAGATCGAATCGGAACTCGAGGGGATCATCAAGCGGGTGAATGGTGAATTGAAGACCGATTATCCCACAGAAGCCATGAAGAAAGGGATTCTGGAATTCCTGAACCATGAAGAAATCAGGCCTTATTTCCAAGCCATGCCGGGTAGGAGCATCAAGAAGGAGCAGGAATTTTCAGACTCCAGGGGAAATCTCTTCAGGATGGACAGGGTGATCTTCGAAATAGATCGGGTGTCCGTGATCGATTATAAAACAAGCACGGACAAAGAAGCTGAGAAGGAATATATCTTACAACTCAAAAATTATATCCGGATCTTAAAAGAGATCTATCCCGATAAGAAGATCGAAGGGGTCATTGCTTACGTGGATCTGAAAGAGGTCAGGAAGGTCAAGTGAACGTCCTTTTGATTTCGTCATTAGAGAATCTGGTTGAAAAAGTGGCGGAGCATTTAGCTGGCATTGAAAAGGACTATTCTTCGAGCCTCGTGATCTTTCCTGGTAAGAGGCCTTCACACTTCCTCAGGAAAGTCCTGGCAGACGAAGAGAAGTCGAGTTTCATACCGCCTGTCATCTTTTCTATGGATGAATTCATCGAACATGTTCATGACGAATCGTTGGGTCTTGGCGGGAGAAAGCTCGAAGCCATCGATGCCATCTCAATCCTTTACACCATTCATGCCGCCTCGCCCGAACATCTGGGTAAAAAGAGCTTTCTCACTCCCGACACTTTCTTCCCCGTCGGGATGAAGCTATACAGCGACCTTGAAGAGCTTTATATCGAGGGGATACCCTCAAAAAAGGTAAAAGAGATCGACAGCATCACCGGAGAGAACATACCCGAGCCCACGGCGAAAAGGCTCCAATCTCTTTCGTATTTCTACGAGACGTTTTACAGGAGGATTGAGGTAGACCATTTTTCTACGAGGTCTTCGAGATACCGGGCTGTTTCAGAGAATATCGACCGTTTGAATTTGGATCGTTTTGAAAAAGTGATCCTCGCAGGCTTTTTTGCCCTCACGGAATCAGAGAAAAGGATTTTTCAATCCCTGATGAGAAGGGAAAGCACTCTCTTCATCTTTCAGGAAGGAGAGGGAATTAAAAAGAAGCTATCCGACCTGGAAATAACGGCCATAAGGGCATTTACTGCCATCGAGCCTCAAATCCATTATTATAAGAGCCCGGACTCCCATGGCCAGGTCCTCGGCGTGAGCACGCTCTTGAAAAACAAGATCGATCAGAAGGAAAGTATTGGCGAAAACACAGTCATCGTCCTTCCCTCCTCGGAATCCCTGCTTCCGCTTTTCCACCAGGCTCTGAGCCTCCTTGATCCGGACAACTATAACGTCTCCCTCGGTTACCCACTCCAAAGGACTCCTCTCTTCGGTTTTTTCAATAACCTCATGGAAGTGATCACCACCATGGATGGAGATCGTCTCTATGTTCCCTATTACCTGGAGTTCATTTTACATCCTTATACGAAGAACATCTATTTCCAGGGAAGGGCGGATATTACCAGGATCCTTTTCCATGCGATCGAGGAGACCCTCACGGAGAAGCGAACCAAGAAGTTTGTATCCTTATCAGAACTGGAGAATGATGAAGCCATTATCAATTCCATTAAAGAAAAAGTATTAAGAGTGGAGCCGGGCATCACCCTGAAGATGATGAGAGACCACCTGGAGGCGATCCATGGCCATACCATCAGGAAGATGCGCTCTTTTAAAGATGTGGGGGACTTTGCAAGGAGACTGAAAGAGGTGGTCGAATACATCTATCAGAACAGCACCGCCCGTCTCCATCCCTTTTTCTATCCCTATTCGGAGTCCTTCATCACCCATCTGGACATCCTTTCCAAGTCCCTGATGAAGGAGATCCAGTTTCAGGAGATAGGGAGCTATTTTACTCTTTTTAAAAAGTATATCATGACTTCTTATACCCCTTTTGCAGGAACACCCCTGAGAGGTGTCCAGGTTCTTGGATTCCTGGAAACGAGGAATCTGAAATTTGAGAACGTCCTCTTTCTCGATGCGAACGAGGGCATCATTCCTGATACGACGGGGGAGGATTCCTTTTTGCCATTCAAGGCGAGGCAGATATTGGGGCTTCCCACCTACCTGGATCTGGAAGAGATCATGTTCTACTACCTCGACGTGCTGACCAGAGGATCGAAGGAATCGCATCTCTTCTATGTTGAAAATGATGAGAAGGAGAAGAGCAGGTTCGTTGAGAAATTCCTCTGGGAGAGGCAGAAGAGAGAAGGAAGGAGGGATGACAAGAGTTATGTGAAGACCATTCAGTACTCTGTCAACCTCAGGGATGAAAACCCCCGTCTCATCCACAAATCGGTGGAGATGATAAGGTTCCTAAAAGAGTATCCTTTCAGTGCCACTTCTTTAAATACCTACCTCTATTGTCCCCTCCAGTTTTATTACGAATACGTTCTCGGGCTCAGGGAAAGAGAGGTCGTTTCGGAAGAATTTGAGAAGGAAGAGATTGGATCGTTTGTTCACCTGGTCCTTTGCAATTACTTCAAAGGGAAAATAGGATCCGTCCTGACCGAAAAGGAGATGGATCTTAAGGAATTTGAGAAGGTCTTCCATAAGCATTTCGAGGAACAATATGGTAAAGACCCTGCCGGTGAAATCTATCTGCTCCGAAACCAGCTGGAGAGGCACCTAAAGGATTTCTTGAAGAATTACCAGGTGCCGAAGATCAGGGAGCTTCAAACAAAAATCCTAAGCCTTGAGCAAAGGATCGATGTGACAAAGGATTCCTTCAAGCTCGGGGCGCGGCTCGACAGGGTCGAGAAGAGGGGGGATCGGACAGCCATTATCGATTATAAGACTTCGTCTAACAAAAATTACCTCACGATCCATTACAACAAGCTCGAACTAAGAAACAGGGAATCCTGGAGCGAAGCAATAGGCAGTCTTCAACTTCCATTTTATCTCCTCACTTATTCTACTTTAACGGGAGAAAAACCGGAAAAGATCGATTGTATGTTTTTACTCCTCGGAAGAGCAAGGATTGACTCCGACATTGAAATCCCGCTCTTTAAAGATGAAGGCGAGTTCAACGAGAATTTTGGCAATCTGACTCGGGTCATTTTCAGCCTCCTGAGGGAAATCGTGAATCCGGATCAGCCCTTCCTGCCGACGATCAATCCAAAGAAGAATTGCGGGAGATGTGCTTATGGATATATTTGTACGAATTAATTCGTATTTCGCAATAGCAGCCCCGCAGGCGCGCTCCGCACTCATTTTCCCCTTTAACCTTGCTATTCGGAAAAATATATAAAAGGAGGATTATTACAAAAAGTAGGAATTTATATATAATAGGATAAAATAATAATAAAGGAGGATAAAATGCCTATTTGCGTACTTACCCCAAAAGGTCAGTTGACCATTCCCAAAGAAGTCAGGAAGGCCTTAAACCTGCAACCTTCCGAAAAAGTGATCATCGTGGTTGAGGGCAACCGGGCAATCATTCAACCGTTAAAGGGAAACCTCCTTGATATCGGTGGCTCTGTGAATATTAGGAATAGGGGAAAGCCTATCAATTTTAAGAAAGTCAGGGAAGGGGTCAAAAAACGGGTTGCCAAGAAAGCTGCCCCGGGGGGTTGAAACCATGGAGAATAAATTCGTCGACACAAATGTATTTCTTAGATATCTCACCAAAGATGATCTTTCAAAATATGAGAGATGCAGGAAGATGTTCAAGAAGGCCCTGGAAGGGGAAATAGCCATCTCAACATCGGGGGTGGTGATTGTTGAGTTGATATCGACACTCCTGTCATACTACAAAGTGCCGAAGGCCGAAGTCATTGAGAAGGCTTCTGTGATTCTGGGTACTGAAAATCTATTCATTCCTGATAGAAATATCCTCGCAGACGCCCTTGTCCTTTATGCGAGGAGGAATATTGATTTCATTGACGCCTACAATGCTGTCTTTATGAAATACCATGGCCTCCGTGAGATCTATTCGTACGATGGAGATTTTGAGACGATTGAAGATATTGAAAGGAGGGAGCCTTAGTCTTTTGCTCCGCCTCTGTGTTTACCTGCCAAAGGCTGAGTTCTTTGTCGCAGGCAGGTTTACCCGCCGAAGGGTTAACAATATCGCGTAGGCGGGCGCTTTGCTGTATGCGGTAGCTTAACGGGACTGGTCGAATGGGATGAGTTTAAAGTGTATTTACATTCCGGAATCTGCATTCCGCACTCAGCATTTGGAAGGGGGAGCGGACTCCAGAACAATTGAAAAGCATGGGGATAAAGATAAGGCAGTACTTCATAAGTTTCTCAAGAATTTATAAAGCAGTGAACCCCCAAAGGTCTTTATACATCAAATTTGATGTTGACTACCTATAAAATTTACTGTAGAATTTTATGAAACCCTGTCGGGGCGGTGTCCTGTCAGAGAATTTCTGGATAGGCTCAAAGAATTCGTTCCTGATGTTTTCACAATGGTTATGGCCGGGCTTGCTAAGTTACGGAACAGACAGTATCACAAGCCCCCTTTATCGAAGCCTATTGGTGAGGACCTCTTTGAAATAAGGCATCTGGGTAAGCTCAACACAAGGGTGCTTTATTTTTTCGCAAAGGGGCAAAGGATTATTGCAGTTCATGGGATTCGGAACAAAAGTCAAAGAATTTCAGAGCGAGATATGAAGGTTGCCCTGGAAAGAAAAAAAGATTGGTGGTTAAGGGAAGCATGATGAAGAAGAAAACCAATTTTGATCTATATCTTGAAGAACAGTTGAAAGATCCTGTTTTTGCTGAAAAATTCAGAAAGGCTGGTGAAGCCTGGGACATTGCCATTCAACTCGTTTCTCTCCGCAGAAAGGCTGGGTTGTCTCAGAAAGAATTGGCTAAGCGGGTTAGGACATCTCAACAGCAAATCAGCCGTCTGGAATCGCCTTCCTATGAGGGGCATTCCCTGAGCATGCTGCGTCGAGTCGCCGAAGTCCTTGGAGGAACGGTTCGTGTCGAAATTCAATATAAAAGGGAACAAACATTTTCATTACCCCTCGTTGCTGAGCCTAAATCTATTTATTGTGCAATCAAACATATCCAAAATGACAAAGGCGGCGAATGCGGTCATCCATAAGATGCGGCCTGGCAAGGCCGCGTAGTCTTGTAGGTGGGAAGCCTACCCAGGTAGCCGTTAGCCACGGGCCTGGAATCCAGCCTTGCAGGTGTTCTGGTAACAGGATGCTTGATGCGTAGGCAGGAGAGAAAGCGAGGTGCAATGGGACCAGGTCATGCTGACCGTGAAGGTGTTGAGCCCCGATAAGACAGTCATGGGAGAGGCCGATGGCGTTTATGGGCCAGCAGGCAACAGTCCTTTGTACGTGAGAGGCGAGTGCAAGGGGCCGCCCCGGGGTCTTAGGCCGTGTCGAGCTTTACATGGAGACTACGTGGTAACCAGGGAGATCCGACAGTCGGCGCAGAAGGAAGCGCACCCTCGGACAAGTGTAAGAAGCGAGGAAGAGGGCGGAGGCTGTCGGAAGTCGGAGGCACCCATAAGAGCGATGAGGTCTGGTAATGCAGATGGAGCAAAGGGGTGCCGGTTTGAGAGAACAGGTCAGGGAGACATGGGCCGACACAGAGCGGGAGAAACCATGACAACGCGACTGACCCGTTTGACACAGAAGGTTCAACCTTCGTGGAGGACTCAAGCTGGGAGCCGGATGGTGTAACGCACCACGTCCGGTTCTGCGAGGGGCCGGGAGTAACGATTGGATGGTTAAGATCGTGTGGCACCGCCGGGAAACCAGGCGGCAACAGAGAAGACAAACATCAACCTGTACCACTCGGAGAACCCGGTCTACTCACCAAAAGTTGGCCCAATCCACAAATCAAACTGTATAGGGCGTAGAGCAAAGCGCATGGCGTTAATTGCCTAGATTTGAGATTGCGGTAGGTGATAGGATTGATATGAAGAAAATTAGCTTTAGAACTGGGAGACCAAGAGAGGAATAGAAAGAGAGAGATATGTGGTGGACGATATTAGGCATAGCCGCAGCCTCATTGACCATGTTCGGGTTTGTTCCGCAAATCATCAAGATGTGGAAAACCCATTCGGTCAAGGATGTGAGTGGGTTAACACTATTTCAATTTGGTGTAGGGGCTACATTATGGATGTTGTACGGAATACATCTCCAAGATTTCATTGTTATTGGTGCAAATGCCATATCATTGGCTACTCTCTTAATCGCATTAAGATTGTATCTGAAGCTAAATCAAGGCATTCAACACAAGAGGGTATGAGAATGAGATCTTAGCCATAAAAAAGTTGGCCATTTCAATTGGGGAATGCAGATTGCGGATTGCGGAATTAATAAAACAAGTGAATGAGTTATTGGGTAACAATAGCAGGAGAAAATAAAATTTGTTTATATTTAGAGTCTGTCCATAAAGTCTGTTAGTCCGTCATGCCGGACTTGATGCGGCATCCAGAGGCCCTTGAAAAAACTGGATTCCGGCTTTCGCCGGAATGACACCTTCTTATAAAAACCGTAGTTTATGGATGGACACTATTTAATGGGTGACATCTTATTCCTTGTTTCCTTTGGAGGGCTGAAATGAGATTTCTTCACACGGCGGACTGGCAGATTGGCATGAAAGCGGCTGTGCTGGGTGATGCTGGCGCGCGTGTTCGTGAGGAGCGTTTGGCGGCAGGCAGGCGTGTTGTGGGGGTTGCAAAGAGCCACAATGTGGATTTTGTCCTGGTCGCAGGAGACCTGTTTGAGGACAACGCCGTGGACCGGGTACTGGTTCAAAAGGTGGCGGACATCCTAAACTCGTTTGGCGGACCGGTATTCGTCATACCCGGCAACCATGATCCGCTCGTACCGGGTTCAGTTTGGGACCATCCAGCCTGGAGGTCGGCGTCAAATGTGCATGTCCTGTTCGAAGAAGCCCCGGTCGAGGTTGCTGATGGCGTTCTCTACCCATGCCCGGTACGGGAGAAGCACTCAGGGCGCAATCCTACTTCCTGGATACCACTGGAACGAAACAGGCGAATACGAATCGGGATGGCCCACGGGACCGTGGAGGGTGTTCGACAAGACGAGCCGGACTATCCAATTCCACGAGATGCTGCGCAGCGAGCCGGTTTGGACTTTCTGGCGCTGGGGCACTGGCACTCCTATGGTACCTACCCAGGTTCTGACGGGGCAACCCATATGGCATATTCGGGCACGCACGAGACTACCAAGTTTGGAGAACGCGACAGCGGAAATGTGCTCATCGTCGAGATTTTGAGTCCCGGAGCACCACCCACAATCGCACCTGTCCGAACAGGCCGCCTCGATTGGGTTACGGTCGAAGAGAATCTCCGAGAACTTGGAGACCTTGCGCGGGCCCGTGAACATCTTGAGTCTCTGGAAAACCCTGGTAACACGCTGGTTGAGGTATCACTTTCGGGTCTTCTAATGGCCAATGAGCGTGCTGAGCTTGACCACATTGACCAGATTCTGGGTTCACGGTTCCTCTGGGGAAAGCTCGAAATTTCCGGCTTACGACCCTCACCGGAAGATGAGAACTGGATTACCAATCTTCCGCCTGGAATCATCCGAGACGCAGCCATGCGCCTGCGCGACACTCCCGGTGCCTCGCCGGAAATCGCGGCCCGTGCGCTTATGGAACTATATGCGATTGTTGGGGAGGTCTCGAAGTGAACATCCGATCGATAAGAGTCGCTGATTGGCGGTGTTTCCTGGACGACATCGAGGTCGGTCCTTTCGAAGAGGGTTTGAACATTATCTACGCCCCTAACGGCACGGGGAAATCAACACTTTTCGAAGCATTAAAGCGTGCTCTGCTCGATGGACACAAAGTAACAGGGAAGGATGTGGAAGCGATCCGTCCTTGGGGTAGAAATTTGGCTCCCAAGGTGACGGTCGAGTTCACCCATGACGGCCAAGAATATCGGGTAACGAAGCAGTTCCTTGATAGTCCCAGTGCTCTTCTTGAGCGGAAGGAGAACGGCCGGTATCGCCGAATGGCGGAAGGGGCCTCTGCGGACGAACAGACTCGGGAAATCCTCACCAAAAATCCGCCGGGAAAAGGGTTGGCTAAGACACCAAACTGGGGTATTGCACAAGTGCTTTGGGCGCCACAAGGGGGCCTGGCTATTGGTCCACTCACGGGCGATGTGGTCTCCGATATCCGGAGTATGTTAAGTGCGCAGGCTTCAAGCGGAGGCACAGGCCCTGTAGAGAAGCGCATCGAAGAGCGATACCTCCAGTTCTTCAGTGTCAAAGGCAAGTTAAGGACCGGTAAAGAAGCGCCGCCATTTACCCGACTGCGAGAACAAATCGAGGAAACAATTGGAGCCCGGCAAAAGGCGTATGACCTCTACATTGCTTTCGAGGAAGCCTCACGGCGAGTTGAGGAGCTTCGCGCCCGACGCACGCAGGTGCGCTACAATGCGGACGAAATGATGAAAGCCCTTCGTAACGCGCGGGCCGTTGCAGAAGTGTACCGTACGCTGGTGGCAGAGAGAAATCAGCGGTCTGAACGAGTCAATGCGGCCGAAGCACAGTACAAGGAAGTCGAAACAACGAATTGATCTTATCAAGTCAACCGAGAGGGACTTGGGCGAAGCCGGGAAAAAACTGACTGCCCTTGAAAGCGAAGTCCCATTGAAAGATAGAGAAGTTCAGGAGCGGGAAAAGGAGGCCGCAAGGCGGAAAGCTGAGTTGGAGGATGCCCGGAAAGGCCGGGAAGCCGTCGATACAGCGGTCCAAATGGCAGATGCCGCCCGGCGGTTCAATGAATGCAGCCGGGAGCTACGGCGTGTTGATGAACTTATCTCAAAAATCGAGAAGGCTGAGAAAGCCCTGACTGAATGGCGAAAGAAAAGGAATGCCCATGTGGCACCCGATGCACGGGTCCTCAAGGCGATTCGGAAGGCCATCAAGGATCGTGATGACGCTCAACTTCGCATCGAAGCGTCTCTCATCACATTGGAAATCGTGCCTCACAAGGATGGTTTAGTCGAGGTTGTATCTGGCGAGACGACGGGTCCCACGCCGTTAAAGGCAGGTGTCCCGACTCAAGTACGCGGCTCTCCGGAAGTGGTGGCCGAAATCCCTCGTGTTGCCAGGTTACGTACTTGGGGACCTGTGGGTTCTGTCGAGGAACATAGGGAAGCGCGGGCGAAAGGCGATAAGAAGTTAAGGGAACTGACTGACCCGTTCGCCACATCCGATCTGGATACATTGGAGTCGCTGGCGGAGAAGGGGAAGGAACTTGATGCAAGCGTAGCAGAGGCAGACACCAAGCTCCAAACGCTATTGGCTGGGCACAAGTTGGACGAGTTTGTACAAGAACGGAATGCCCTCGAAACAACGCACAAAAGTTTCCTTATCACTTATCCGGATTGGGGAAAAACAGCCCCTGATACGGATACACTCGATGCGGAGGCAGAGGATGCGAAGCGGGCCTTCATCACGCGCGTTGAGAATGCGGAGGCTGCCTGGGATAAGGCCCGAAGTGCGCTGACAGCCGTTTCCGGACAGAAGGAGACACTATCCCAACGACTCGAGGATGCTAAACGCCAGGTGACGACTCTGAGGGAGAAACTGGCCGAACTGACCAGTGACGGTAAATCTTTAGAAGAGCGTGAATCAGAGCTTCTGCGAAACACAATGGCATGGGAAGCAGCACAGGCACGTCTCGCTGAGATCCAGGACCAGCTGAGTCAATGCGGAGATGACCCCGTGGCTGTTGTAGAGCGGCTCGAAGCTCAATTTGAGGCAGCCAACCAAGAATCTAACCAAGCACGGGAACAGGAAGTCAGGGAAGAGGCGAGGTTGGAGGGCCTTTCTGCCCAAGGGCCTTATTCCGTACTCGCTACGATGGAAGAGAAAGTTGCACAACTTCAGCAGGAAGTAAGACGTGAGGAACTGGGCGTCGAAGCGATACGTCTGTTGCATGACACTGTGGCCGCATGCCGCAGTGAGGCAATTGCTGCGGTTTCAATGCCCGTCGAAGCCATGGCAACGAAAACATTGCAACGTATAGCCGGCCGTCGATTGGGGCGAATCCAAGTTAGTGAGACCTTTGAACCCTCAACGGTGGTGCCAGAGTCTATGGAAGGAGCTGTGACATTAGACAACCTCTCCGGCGGTGAGCAGGAGCAGCTATACCTGGCGACACGGCTTGCCTTAGCTGAAGTCTTAGGGAAGGAAGAGCGCCAGCTTGTGGTGCTGGATGATGTACTGACGGCCACAGACACAGGCCGTTTGGCCAGGATAATGAATGTCCTAGAGGAGGCTGCACAGCGCCTGCAAATTTTGATACTGACCTGCCATCCGGAACGCTATCGCGGATTGAAGCGGGCGGCTTTCTTCGATCTTGAGTCATTGATTGCATCTGCAACTTCTTCAAATCAGTAAAGCCTCGGTATCAGGTCTTGAAATGTGAATTATGATGTCATCCATAAGATGCGGCCTGGCAAGGCCGCGTAGTCTTGTAGGTGGGAAGCCTACCCAGGTAGCCGTTAGCCACGGGCCTGGAATCCAGCCTTGCAGGTGTTCTGGTAACAGGATGCTTGATGCGTAGGCAGGAGAGAAAGCGAGGTGCAATGGGACCAGGTCATGCTGACCGTGAAGGTGTTGAGCCCCGATAAGACAGTCATGGGAGAGGCCGATGGCGTTTATGGGCCAGCAGGCAACAGTCCTTTGTACGTGAGAGGCGAGTGCAAGGGGCCGCCCCGGGGTCTTAGGCCGTGTCGAGCTTTACATGGAGACTACGTGGTAACCAGGGAGATCCGACAGTCGGCGCAGAAGGAAGCGCACCCTCGGACAAGTGTAAGAAGCGAGGAAGAGGGCGGAGGCTGTCGGAAGTCGGAGGCACCCATAAGAGCGATGAGGTCTGGTAATGCAGATGGAGCAAAGGGGTGCCGGCTTGAGAGAACAGGTCAGGGAGACATGGGCCGACACAGAGCGGGAGAAACCATGACAACACGACTGACCCGTTTGACACAGAAGGTTCAACCTTCGTGGAGGACTCAAGCTGGGAGCCGGATGGTGTAACGCACCACGTCCGGTTCTGCG
>CAWGWZ010000009.1:0-204966 GCA_963826305.1 uncultured delta proteobacterium
GATAGTGGTCAGTAAGCAGTAGGCAGAAGGCAGGAAGCAATAACCAATAGCCAGTGAACAGTATCCAGTTCGGAGTTCGGAATGTGGAATTTGGAATAGAAAGAAGCTGCAATGAGGATTATTGTTAAAAACAGAGGGCACAAGGCAGTAAAAAGGGTCGGTAGTAAAGGAAAGACAAAAACAGAAATCAGAGAGTGGTTTACAAAAATGATTTTCAATTTGGAATTTCTTTAAGGTCGTAAATTGGAAATCGAAAATCGGCAATTTTAATCCCAATCATTACCCCCAAATCATAATTTGTGAGACCTGTGACTTTTGGTCGCTCCTTAAAATATTTCAGAGCTCTGACATTTTGTTCAAAGTTTCCACCATAATTTGGCACGTTACAACAGCCTGCCAAAAAGAATTAAAAAAATTACAATTTAAAATTGTTTTTTAATTTCGAAGGGTTGTTAACTTGTAAAACGCTAACAATCTTATTGGCATAAGACTTGCTTCTGTACATACTGGAAAATCTAGAGGACACCTTAGATGAACCTGATGATTAAAGAATTAGCATCCGTCAACTTGTTTGTGATCTGGTTAATCATTCTTGGGGGTTTTGTAGTCCTCAAGATCGTGAAAAGGCAATTCGAAGACTGAAGTTAGGGCTATAAGAAGAAGGACAAATTTGAAGAAATTCTTACAAAATTGGGGGTGAAGAAAGAAATGAGTAAAGATCAAGTTCTCGGTATTCGCGAAGCAGGGGGGGTAAGAAGAGTTGAGATTAGTCTCGAAAGAGTGGCATCCTGGACATTAATCTTCACCAATGCTTTCTTCGTTTCTTATTTCTTTGCAAGATTGTTCCAATGGGTATAGAGACCCTATGCGTCGATTTAAAGTAATCTGGTTAAACGTCTGACCCTTCATTTCCAACCTCCTTCTTTCATATAGGGGCGATGATCTCGGTCGTCGGGATCATCGCCTTTTTTTTACCCCGTTAGAAATAATGCCCCGCTGGAATTTCTAACGGGGTTTACCTTGTAGTTCCACTCCTCAACAACTTTGGTGTTGAATTTTAGGTCAATATGTTCTATCTGTTAGACGATGATGATTTAGGGATTGAGGAATTACAGATTTGGGAATTCGGAATTCCTAATTCCTAATTCGTTAATCCCTCAGTTCTAAATTGGATTTAAAGAGATGAAGAGCATTGTTGGATTCGGTGCCCTCAATCTGGATTTGATTTTTGAGGTGGAGGATTTCAAATCGATTTCCTCAGAGGAAGTTCGATTGGAACCCGGGAAAGAGCTCGTTGGTTCAGATGAGGATTTTCAACATCTCTTGGACCAGTTGAATCGATTCGGAACCTTGAGATCAAAAAGCGGAGGGGGCTCGGCAGCCAATACGATTTTTGCCTTAGCGCGGATGGGATTTCCAACCAAGTTCATTGGAAAAGTGGGTGAAGATGAAAAAGGGGACTTCCTTCTGGAGAATATGAGGCCGGTTCAAACGGAATGGATATTCAGGGGACAGAGGAGTGGCCTCTGTTTGGTTGTATTGGACCGTCGGCAGGACCGCTTTCTTTTCGTCCGAGGCAATGCAAACAATACTTTGGGGATCGAAGAGATTCATCTTGATGCGGTCAAGGATATTTCCTGGATGCACCTAACCTCCTTCATCGGAGAACTTCCATTCGAGGCACAAAAGGCTCTGTTAAACCAACTCGATTCATCTGTGAAGGTATCAATGGACCCCGGCGAGATCTATGCCAAGAAAGGATTGGGTAAGATTCATCCTCTTATCAAACGGTCTCACATCCTTTTTCTTACAGAGACGGAGGTCAGGCTGCTGACCGGTCAGGGGCTTCCGGATGGGGCAAGGCGATTATTGGAGGTCGGCCCTTCGATCATAGTTTGCAAAAAAGGGGAGAAGGGGTCCCATGTGTTTACAGAAAAAGGGAGCTTTGAAGTGCCAGCCAGCCAGGTTGAGGTAGTGGATAATACCGGAGCCGGGGACGTCTATAATGCTGGATTTCTGGCTGGCGTCCTTTTAGCAAGGTCTTTGGAGGAGAGCGCCTTTTTTGCAACAGAGATTGCAGCAAAGAGCCTCACCGGGTATGGCCGGGATCAATATCCAACGAAAGAAAACTTGGAAGGATTTTTTCATATTACTTTACCTAGTCCGAACTCTGGACTCTCAACTCTCAACTAAAAGGAGTGAGATGGTTTTTCAAATAGGATGGTTTTCAACAGGCCGTGATGAGGCGGCAAGGGATCTTCTTAGATTTGTCGTGGAGGATATATCAAGAGGAACGATTCCCGCCGAAATCCGTTATGTTTTTTGTAACCGAGAAAGGGGAGAATCCATAGAGAGTGACCGGTTTATCCAATTCGTAGAGGCGCTGGGAATTCCGCTTCTCCTTCTTTCTTCGAGAGATTTTTTCCCTCCCCTGCGTCAGCAGGATCTGGAGGTATGGAGAACATCGTACCATCAGGAGATCGCGATACGACTTCGAGACTTGCCAGTCGATGCCATTGTTCTTGCTGGATACATGCTGATTGTTAGCCCGTCTTTCTGTGAATTTTTCACTATCATCAATCTCCACCCGGCTGCGCCGAATGGCCCCAAAGGGACTTGGCAAGAGGTGATTTGGGCGCTCATCCAAAAAAGAGCCACGGAAACCGGTGTGATGATGCATCTCGTTACAAAAGATCTGGATGAAGGACCTCCCATCACTTTTGTCACCTTTCCCATCCGGGGCCCGCATTTTGATCGACTCTGGGAGGATCTGGATGGAACGTTGAAGTATCACTCTTTCCACCAGTTGGTGAAAGAAGAGGGGGAGGGGAATCCTGTATTTAGAGAGATTCGGAGGCAGGGAGTAAGAAGAGAGCTTCCCCTCATTGTGATGACATTGAAGGCACTCGCCGAGAAGAGAGTAAAGGTTGAGAGAGGTAAGATATTGGATGAAAAAGGAAACGAGATCGATGGATTCTGCTTGAATAAGGAAGTGGAAGAATACCTTAATCATCAATAGGCAATAAGCTCAAACGTCAAAATCCAAATGTCAAACAAATAACAGAATTGAGGCTAAGGTTAAGGTTTAGGCTAAGCTTTAGAATTTAATTCTTCTAACTTTAACCTCAACCTCAGCCTTAACCCTTATTCCAAACTTTGACATTTGACATGGCAGCATAAAAGCGATGGCTTATCAATTTAATACGGACTGCGAAGGGCCGATTTCAAAGAATGACAACGCCATGGAACTTTCGGAATTCTATGTCCAGAACGGGCGTCGCTTCTTTGCCATCGTGAGCAAATATGATGACTACCTCGCAGACATCGAAAGGAGGCCGGGCTACAAAGCCGGTGATACCCTTAAACTAATTCTTCCCTTCCTGAGGGCCTTCGGTGCTACGGATGAGGGGATGAGACAGTTTAGCCGGGACCATATCCTGCTTGTTCCTGGGGCTAAACAGGCCCTGCACGATATCTGTAGGAGGATGGATGCATTTATCATCAGCACCAGTTACAAGCCTTACATCGATGCCCTCTGCGATGTGGTGAAGTTTCCGAGGGATCGGACTTACTCGACACAGATTAACCTGAATAAGTACCCGTTGAAAGATGAAGAGAAGGAAAGACTCATCCATCTCGCGGAAGAAATCCAGAAGATGGAGATGATCGATTGGTCTGAGGGCGCAAAGGTTTTGGAGGATCTTTCCGAGCGAGACCAAAAGGCGATTCGGAGGCTGGACAAAATCTTCTGGGAGGAGATTCAGGAGATGTCGATCGGGAGAGTCTTTTCTGAAGTGAACCCGATTGGAGGAATGGAAAAGGCGAATGCAGTGCTCCTCAGTTTGGAGAAGACTGGAAATTGTTTGAAGGAAGTGATCTATGTGGGAGATAGCATTACCGATGTGGAAGCCTTTGATCTGGTCCGGAGAGGAGGGGGGATGGCCGTTTCTTTTAACGGTAACCGATATGCCTTGCGATCCGCTGAGATCGCGTGTCTGTCCGATCATGCCTTTATCCTCGCTATCTTGGCCAACGTCTTCCAGAAAGGTGGAAGGGAGGGCCTGATCGAAATGGTGGACCGATGGAGGCCGGATTCTTTAACATCCTTTGGAATCGATCAAGAACTGATCCAAGGGATAGAGTCATTATCGGCAGGGGGCCCATCAGAGGGGTATCCTAAAATCTTGCGAATCACTGATGAAAATAGGGCGACGCTCACCCAAGAAAGCGAAGCCTTCCGAAAGAAAGTCCGAGGTGTTATCGTAGGAAGTTTAGGGTAAAGGATACAGTAGTCAGTATGCAGAAAGCAGAAGGCAGAGGGCAGAAACCAATAGAAAGAAAATAGTTTTTACGATTTGCTGCTTACGGGTGACTGCCTACTGCTTGCTCAATTCTGATTCTATTCAGGATGGGGATTTGTATTGATGAAATTGGGTTCTTATCTTGCTGCCTGGTGGAAACTTTCCAGGGTCCCTTTCCTTTCAGTGGGAATCCTGCCCTTGATCTTAGGATTTGTGCTAGCCTGGCGATGGGGTTATCGGGGACCGTTGGGACTCTACCTGTTTTCGTCGATGGCGGTCATTCTCATCATGTGGATGAACTACTACCTGGGTGAATGGAATGATCTGGAAGGGGATCGCCTCAATGAAGATTTTAACCGGTTTTCGGGCGGATCAAGAGTTCTGGTGCAGGGAATCCTTCCCCTTTGGATTTCACTTCTTTTGGGATATGGATGTTTGGTGGGGGCCATCCTCACGGGCCTTTATATTTACTTCCAGTACAGAACTGGTTCCTGGACCCTTATCTTGGGAGGGATCGGGATTTTTTCTGGATTTTTCTATTCAAATAGGCCCTTTCGTTGGTCATACCGTGGGTTAGGCGAAATTGTCACTGGGTTCTGTTACGGTTGGCTTCCTATCGCCACTGGATTCTATCTTTTCACCGGATTCTTCAGCCCCCAGATCGTGCTGCTCTCCATTCCAGTAGGTCTCTCCATCTTCAATGTGATCTTGATCAACGAATTTTCCGATGAAGAGGCGGATCGAGTGATCGGAAAAAAGAATTTGGTGGTCCGGTATGGAAAAGAAAGGATGGGAGATCTCTACCTCGGACTCTCCATATTGGTTGGTCTCTCCTTCGTTAAGGTGTTGTTGATTTTTGGCCAACCATCTCTCTGGCTCCTTATTCTCTCGGGAATACCGCTCAGCCTGATCCTGTGGAACCTTACGCAAGTCTGGCATGGAGATTATCGGAATGCCAGGAGGCTTGAGTTTCTATGCCAGAATACACTTTTCATCAACCTTTCGATAACAATGATTTTAACGATTCAACAGACAGTCAGTAGTTTTGGTAAATTGTTGTAGCTCATTCCAGAACCCCATGTGACCCCTCCCCCTTGGAGACTGTGTCGCAATCATGAGGGAGGGTTGATCCCGGCGGAATCCCGCCGTGGCGGGATCAGGCTCCTCAGGTTTAGAATGCGGTCATTTAAAGGTATGGGTAGTCAGCCTTCTTAAAAATTAGATTCTTTTCATGGGCTTGCAACCCCGAAGCTGAGCAATGAAAGGTTTCCGCCCTGCCTTCGCCGAAGCGGCTACGCGCAGGCAGGTCTAATGCTTCATCCCTCGACCGCCTGTTCCGGGTTGCAACGGAAGTAGTTTCTCGTTGATTACGACACAGTCTCTTGATGGGGGAGGGTTGGGGTGGGGGTGACAGATAGGAGTACCTCTCCCACCAGGGGAGGGGGGGTAATATCGATTCGGAGGTAAAGTGGAGAGATAAAGATGAAAGATGTCCATACGCTCATTGAGAAGGTAAAGGCTGATATCCAGGAAGGAAAATCAAACGAAGAGATTCTTCAATCCCCCCTCCATCTCTTTGGAAGGGATCCAGAAACCGACAGGCAGGTTGCTGAATTAATGGCAACCATCCCCCATGCGAAGACTGCCAAACTGCTTCAGCGAATGTTCGAGGTTTCCAAGGACAAGAAGGTTCGAAAAATGATTAAGCGATCCCTTTATCGGCTGAAAAGCAAAGGAATTGCACTGGATGAAATTCGGCCGGACAAAGAAGGGTCTATTCTCCGTCCTTTACAGGTAGAGCCACCCAAAGGATTTGGGGGTGGCTTCGATTTTGCGGGTCAACGCTTCCTGTTACTGGTGATCCCTCATACGGCACGGGGGTGGACAGTCATGCAAGGCGTGATCAGTGATACAGAGGGATTGATCGATTTCTCTGGAGACGAGATGACCCGGAAGGGGTTTAGGACATTCTTTGAAGAGATACAAGGAAAGAGTCCGTTCCCATTAGTCGAAATGGAGCCTTCTTACGTGGGATTCCTTTTCGATCGGGCCTACCGATTGACCCTTGAGAGGAAAGAAAGTCCTCCCCAGGACTACCTCCGTCTAAAAGCGGAGACCGAGCGCATAAAAAAGGGGTATGAGAGGCCGCTGATCTATTCGTATCTTCAGGTGGATGAAGTGGTCGCAGACGGCCGGTTTTTAAGAAGAGGAGGGGACCTTCTCAAAGATGATCTTTTCAATGGTTGGAGGATTGAAGAAGATCAGATCCGGCCCTATGCGGATGAGATATGGGAAGCAGAGGAGTCAAAGATCGTTCTCAATCAGACCCAAAAGGAAGCCCGATTTCAGGGAATCTATCAAAAAGCGCTCTCTGACCTCTTCGCGGTGGAAAGAAGGTTACTCTATCAACGGAGGCTGGAAGAGATGGCCTATGTCCTCTTCAAATTGGGGAGAGAGGAAGAGGCAAAGGTTTCTCTGGCAGTCGCTATCGATCTCGAAAAACCGGTGAATCCGATACAGCCCAATCCTTTTCTCTTTCAACTGGTAGTCAAGTCGGTCTTCACCCTATTAGCGGAGGCTTATGAGAAGAAGGTGAAGGAGCCCTCTTTGATTGTAAAGCCCTGATGTTGGATTTCTTATTTTTGATTTTCGATTTCCGATTTAGAAACGATTTATCAATCGAAAATCGGCAATCTAAAATCGGAAATTCTTCGTTTGAAAGGATTGTTAGAGTTATGAAAAAATGGTTCATCCTGGCAGGGATTGTTGCTCTCATTATTATCGGAGGTTATTTTGTCCTTTCGTTCTACGCCGTGAAATTCATCCAGTTCCAACTTCAAAAAGTGGTGGGGCCTGGATTCACCGTCAGTGAGATCAAAGTGGAAAGCACTTTTCTCTCGGCAAAGGGAATTCGATATGAGGATCCTGATTCTAAACAAAAATTCTTCCAGATCGAGGAGATGAGGATTTATCCCAACATTTTCACCCTCCTAAAGGGAACTTTAGGCATTAGAGAATTGACGATCCTGCAGCCCTCGCTTTACTTCTATCGATCTCGAGAAGGAGCCGTCTCCGGCCCTTGGGGACCCTGGGAGGAAATGGAAAAGGGAAGGGAGAAAAAGGGGATCTCCACTGAAGGAGAGAGGAAGGGAAAAGAGCCACCTCGTATTAAGATCGACCGGATTCGAATCGTGAGAGGCTCCATCGATTTTGAAGACCGAAAGGTGGGAGAACCTCCAGCACAAATTAAATTGAGGCAGCTTGATTTGGACCTGAAAGACGTTCAATATCCAATCATTTCAGCCCGCTCACCCATTGAATTGAAGGCAAAAATGGAAGGAAAGACGAGAGAAGGTGACCTATACGTGAAGGGATGGATAGACCTTGAGACCACAGAGATGGAGACATCCCTTAAGGTTCGGGAGATAGACGTAAAGATCTTTGAGCCTTACTATCGAAGAAGGGTGTCTGCAGAGATCGAGACTGGACATATCGATATGGATGCGACGGTCGCTGTGAGGAAAAGGATGATCGATGCCCCCGGGCAGTTGGAACTGGGTGACCTTCACATGAAAGAAGGAGGAACGGTCTTTTGGATTCCAGCGAAATATCTTGTTTCAATATTAAAGAATAAAGAGAATCGGATTAAGGTTCACTTCCTTTTGAAGGGGAATATCGATGACCCTCAATTCAGTCTTCAGGAGGCCTTTCTCAATCGGCTTGCTATCTCTCTTGCCGAGGCCTTAGGGCTCCCGATCAAAAGAGTGGGCGAAACCATCCTCAAAGGTACTGGGGAAGGGGCTAAAGAATTGTCGGAAGGTTTCAAGTCGATTGGGGACTTGCTAAGGAAGAAGAAAGAGAAAAAGAGATGAGTGTTCTTAAAGACCTCGGCGTGCCGATTTTCAAGGCAGGTGGGATGCCGACGATTGACCTTAAGACTTATGCCCTGTCAGTGGGAGGCCTGATAAAAGAGAAACGGGTGTTTTCGTGGCAAGATATATTAGCGATGCCGAAGAGCAGGGTTAACAGCCGCCTCACCTCTGTATCGGGCTGGTCAGTTCGAGCGGATTGGGAGGGAATAAAGTGGGATGATTTTCTTCGACAGATCTCTCTTGCTTTAGGGGTGAATTACGTCCGGTTCAGCACTGTTGGAGTAAGTTATACAACCGTCGTCGGTCTGAAAGATTTGGGAAATCCAAGAGTCCTGTTAGCTTATGGTGTGAACGGAGGCTGGATCGAACCCGAGTATGGAGGGCCGTTGAGAATGGTGATCCCGAACCTCTGGGGATATAAGAGTTGTAAGTGGTTGGGAGTAATCGATTTCATCGATCAGATGGAAGGTGGATATTGGGAGGATAGAGGATACACCCGGTCCGGGATCATTGAGCCCGGTTTTACCTTCGATATCAATACGAAAACCCGAAAGCCCATCTCCGGCGGAGAGATTTTAGATTTTTGATTTCCGATTTGCGATTTCAAGTTTTTCCAAATCGGAAATCGTAAATTGTAAATCGAAAATAGGATGAGAATAAAGAGAATGGTTCGGATTCGTTGGATTGTTTCTTTTTTATTGATGCCGTTTTTGTGGGGGTGCAGCATCCCCTTGGTCCGGCCGAACGGGATTGACTGGAACTCTTCCCTCTCTCCCCAAACCGTGCAGATTAAAGGACACACCATTTTTTACATTGTTAAAGGAGAGGGAGAGCCCCTTATACTGATTCACGGCTATGGAGCCGCGATGTGGGTATGGGAGAAGCAGATCGAAATCCTCTCCCGATCCTACCGGGTCTATGCCTTGGATCTGATTGGTCATGGTTTTTCAGACAGACCAAAGATTGCTTACTCCCCTGAGGCCTATATCCAATTTTTGAAGGATTTCATGGACGGGGTTGGGATTGAGAGGGCAACCCTGATTGGTAATTCGATGGGTGGAGGGATCGCTTGGGGGATGGCGGGGCTCTTTCCGGAGAGGGTCGAAAAGTTAGTATTAATAAACTGTGTTCCGCCTGATGTCTTAGACCAGGTCAGAAATGATTCATTCAGAACGCTGGTTGCCATCAAGGACATCCCCTTCCTTCCTTATCTGGTCTTCGTAAGCCGAAGCAGAAATTCTGTAAAGTGGATCCTTCAGGAGTGCGTTTCTAATATCAAACTCATCACCCCAGAGGTATTAAACCGTCAATACCAACTTTCCAGGATCAAAGGGACCACATGGGCTCTTTATTCCACCTTCAAGAATGCCAAAGACGCTCCAAAGTTAAGGGATCGCCTTTCTCATATTGACCATCCCACGCTCCTCATCTGGGGAGAAAGAGACCTCATCTTTCCGCCTTCTGTTGGAGAAAACCTCCATCAGGCCATCAGAGGTTCCAAATTTCAGGTAATTGAGAAGAGTGGGCATATTCCCATGTGGGAGACTCCTGATGAGGTCAATCAGGCCATCGTTTCTTTCCTAAAAGAATAACGCATAGAGCATAGGGCACAGCGCTAAGCGTAAGATCTTTAACACCATGTCCCGCTTTTAGCGGGACTCGCAATGACCGGATGGGAAAAGGGTTTCGGTTTCTAAATCGGGATTTGGGTCCACACAACCGCTTGACAAATAGAAGCTCAATCGATAAGAATAACAAAAAAAGAGAAGGGGGACAGATTTTTGAGGAACTACAGAAAACGCGTGGTGATTACAGGGGTTGGTCCGGTTACTCCGGTCGGAATTGGGAAAGAGGCCTACTGGGAGAGTTTGATCCATGGTAAATCTCGCTTCAAGAGGATTGAATTTCCCAATCGAGATATGAGCCAATACCGATGTCAGATTGGCGCAACGATTGACGGATTCGATCTTTTTCAATATGTGGATCGGGTCAAACACTCCAAATATCTTGGAAGGACATCTCAGTTCGCGATCGCAGCGACATGGCTTGCCCTGAGGGATGCGGGGATCCCCATCGAGAAGGGTGAAGATGTGAAAGAGGACGGACATGAGAAAATAAGAGGATATCAACTGAAAGGGTTGGATCCCTTTCAGATCGGGGTGATATTGGGAATTGGTGCAGAGGCCATGGACTTGATGGAATATTACCACGAGCGGTTTCTATCGAGAGGGCTTAAGGGGATCTCTCCTTTTGCCCTTCCGAATATCTATTTGAGTGCCATCACTTCACATATCACCGAATATTTTCACCTTCGAGGCACTTCCTACGCCGTCTCAACAGCCTGTGCCTCGGCCACCCATGCCATGGTGAACAGTTTCCTTCAGATTCAGGGTGGGGGCGAGGATCTCATGGTGACCGGAGGGGCGGATGCCTGTATCACACCCTATGTCTTTGGAGGATTCGATGTTTTGAGGGCGATGTCGACACGCAATGATGATCCTCAAAGGGCCTGCAGGCCTTTTGATCGTGAAAGAGATGGATTTGTAATGGGCGAGGGAGCAGGAGTTCTGGTTTTCGAGGAGTTGGAACACGCGATAAAAAGGGGGGCTCACATCTACGGGGAGGTGGTGGGATTCGGAATGACTGCAGACGCCTATCATATCACCGAACCCCATCCGGATGGAGAAGCACTCCGAAAAGCGGTGAGAGATGCCCTCGAAATGGGTGGGATCCATCCGGAAGAGATCGATTACATCAACCCCCATGGGACCTCCACTCCAATAAACGATAGGGCGGAGACAAAGATGATCAAGAGTATCTTTGGAAAACAGGCTTACTCTATCCCCATCAGTTCTACGAAATCGATCACCGGCCATCTGATGGGAGCGGCAGGAGGGGTGGAGGCCATCTCCGTCATTTTGGCACTTGAAAGAGGGATCATCCACCCCACGCTCAACTATGAATTTCCAGATCCTGAATGCGACTTGGACTATGTCCCCAAAGAAGCGAGGGAGAAAGAGGTGAAAATTGCTCTCTCCATCTCCGCGGGTTTTGGCGGAGTCAACAGTGTCATCGTGATAAAGAAGTTTGAGGATACCGTTTCTCTTTAGAGGCTCTTTAGAGGCAATGTCAAAATCCAAAACCCCAATAATGCCAAAGGTCAAATTTCATTTTTTGCGATTGATGCATTTGGATTTCATTTGACAATTGAACTTTCGCATTTGAAATTTGGTCTTTCGCCTTTCTCCCCCCTGTTGACACCTTCTCGAAAAGGTTTATAATAGAAATTATTCCCTCTTGGTTGTTTTTAAAATCCTTGCCCTTACGTTTATGGACAATTTTAAGATTGATCAGAAACTTGTTGAATCGATCATGGCCAATCTGAAGGAGAAAGGCTTCAGCTTCTCTCTGGGAGAAGTGGCTGCGGTCGTGGATCTGATTAAAAACGAAGTTCTGTACCGGTACGTGGATCGGTTGATCAGTCAGATCGAAACGATCCTCGAAATCAATCCCTCCCTCACGGAGAAAGAGATCTTGCAGGCGGTAGCGAAAGGCATCGTGGAATATCTCGGGGCGGAGGCGGCGAGCATACGGATCTACGATCCGGATAAAGAGGAGATGATTGCCTTTGGAACGTATCCATCTTTGGAGGACGATCAAGAGATAGCCATTCCTTTTGAGGATACGATTGCGGGTGAGGTGGTGAGAACCCACCGGAGTTATTTTGTGCCCAACATCCTCAGAGAGGAGAAGTACAGGAATAAGGAAAGGGTGGTAAAAAAAGGAATCCATTCCATGTTGGCTGTCCCGATCTCCATCCCTCGTTTCTCTCTAAAGGACGTGGATATCGAGGGATCCCTCCAAATCTACTATAGAGAGGAAGATAAGACCTTCACGCCCTTGGAGGCGAAGACTGCGGAGACGTTTTCAAGGAGGGTGAGTTATGTCATTGCCCAAAAACGGATCATGGGTCTCCAGAAATTGAATGTGACCAAGGATAAGATTGTGGAGCAGATTTTCCTGAAATTGGGGAGGCGGGAAGGGATCAAGATGAAGGATGTCTTTAACCTGGTCATCCCCGAATTGGCCGATATTATGCGAATACAGAGGTGTTCCCTCTTTTCTGTCATGGAAGACCGGCAGCACGTCGTTTTGGAGGCTGGGTACCCGGAGACCCAGCATGGGATTGGAAAGGTCTTCGATGTGAAGGAGCCTTACATCGATGCCATCGTGAACCAGGCCGGTCCATTCGGTGAGTTCGAAAACGAGAAAATCTACCCGGCCTATATCCTCATTGATCATCCTGAGCAAAGTTGTCTTCTTCCTCCTGACCTCAAACGATTTCTGAAGCACGAACAGATTCATTCGGTTCTCTATGTCCCCTTAAAGGTGAACGAGGTCATCAACTACTTCTTAGCATTTGATGCTCAAGCTCAACATCGACGATTTACGGGCGAAGAGATCGAGATTTTTATCTTCTTTGGAAAGGAGCTGATGAAGGGGCTGAGGCTGGAAAAGATGGATGATATCCTCCACGACTTTAAGAACCCTGCCATCGCCGCAGCAGGGTTTGCCAAAAGGGCACAGAAGATCCTGGCGGACGGGGCCTACTCTCTGAAGAAGGAAAAAGTCGATCAGGCACTGGACATTATCCTGAAAGAGACTTCCCGTATCCAGGAATTGGCTCTGACCCTCCATGGTGAGGGGAGGGAGGAGACCGTTGATCTGACTGAGAAATTGAAGAGACGATTTCTGATCAATGAAGAGGCGATCAAGGAGCTGAGGCGGGAGAATATCCATCCGATGATGAGAGATTTAGAGTCGCATTTGTGGATTCGGTGCTTTCCCCTTCATATTGAAAGGGTGTTGGACAATCTCCTCAACAATGCCTCCAATGCGATTCCCGAAGGGGGAGGAGAGCTCTCCATTCGATCCTATCGGAAGGATTCCTGGGCAGTGGCTGAGATAACCAATACGGGTGAGATTCGTGAAGAGGATAGGGATCGATATCTCCTCGGCGAAGGGAAGGGCAGAGGACTCCATATTGCCACCCGACTGGTCAAACGAATGGGGGGGAAGATGGAAATGGAAACGAGGGAAGGCCAGACCACTTTTCGTGTGATGTTCCCTCTCGTTCAGGAAGGATCGCCCGGGTCAGAGTGACCCAAAAGGAATTGTGAGCAAGCGCCTTTTCCTCCAGAGAACCCCTTGAACCAGCACGCATGGCGCTTAGCGCAACACAGTAGATTTTTGGATGCCTCGTTTGCGCTATGCTCGATGCCTGCCCGCCGTACCTCCTACCGGTGCCCTGGTCGCCAAGCGAGTCCTTTGGTAGGTGAGAACGTTTCGTGGTAGCAGGGTAGTAATTTGGCAGGTGGGCGCTTTGCACTTTGCGGATTCATCCAATGGAAAGATACTATTGCCCAAATTGTCAGCGGTTCTATCCCGTCCAGGGAACGAGGTGGAGATGCGATTGTGGCTCCTTCCTTGACCTGGAATTCGAACCCAAATTTCCCATCAGAAAAATCCTGAAAAGAGGTCCTACGTTATGGCGATATCGGGAGGCCATACCGATTCTAAAAGATCAGTCGATGCTCACCTTCGGGGAAGGGTTTACTCCACTGGAAGAGGTTGAGTTGAATGGCCATCGGGTTTTTTTGAAAATCGACTATCTTTTTCCGACGGGATCATATAAGGACAGAGGGGCCGCGGTGCTCATCAGTAAAGTGAAGGAACTGGGAATTCGAAAGGTGGTCGAGGATTCCTCAGGAAATGCCGGCTCAGCCATTGCCGCTTACTGTGGGAGGGCAGGGATCGAATGTGAGATTTATGTCCCGGAGTCCACCTCTTCAGGGAAGTTGGTTCAAATTCAAGCCTATGGGGCTACCTTAAAAAGGATTAAAGGCTCGAGGGAAAGGACAGCCGAGGTGGCAACGGAGTCAGCATCGAAAATCTATTACGCGAGCCATTGCTGGAATCCATTCTTCCTCCATGGGACAAAGACCTTTGCCTTCGAGATTTGGGAACAGATGAACGGCAATGTGCCGGATGTACTCATTCTTCCTGTTGGACACGGGACACTTCTCTTAGGGGCCCATATCGGTTTTAAAGAGCTGAAGGAGGCTGGAAGGATCAATCGGATCCCCAGGTTGGTCGGTGTCCAATCCGCTGCTTGCGCCCCTCTTTACCGGGCCTTTAAGAGAGGTTGGAGGGAGACCCGCCCAATTAAGAAGAAGGAGACGATGGCAGAGGGGATTGCCATTGCAAAGCCTGTCAGGGGGAGACAGATATTGGAGGCGATCAGGGAAACAGGGGGAGAGGTACTGACAATAACGGAAAGTGAGATTGGACCGGCTCTGAAGGAGATGGGTCGGAAGGGTCACTTCATCGAGCCCACCTCCGCCGCTACCATTGCTGGATTGAAGAGATACTTGAAAAAAAAGGATAAGAAGGAGATCATCGTCTCGACCCTTACCGGGATGGGATTAAAGGCGACGGAGAAAATTGGCCACCTCTGATCAAAAGAATCTTCCTTCTGGATCCCATACTTTTTTTCCGATTTTTTAAAAATTTCATTAATGTGACTTGACAGTTCTTCAACGAAAGATTAAACTTTCGTGCAAAAATCAGTTTCAACCTGTTATAATGGAAATCGACGAGTTGTCTTAAGGAGGTAGACCTATGGGGCGAGTGAATTTGAATCGAAAGTTATTCTCTATTCCTTTGATCATGTTGATATTGTTTTTTGCCATTCCTTCTTTCGTCTTTGCCCAGGAGGAGAAGGAGAAGAGGGATCTCAGGCCTGAGCGGGGCATCGCGGTTTTTCCGGAATTCTCTGGAGTGGTCGTGCCCAGAGGAGAGACGGTTCGAATGGATCTGATTCTGGAGGATAAGGGCCGCGCGGATGAAATCATTGATGTCAAAATTTCTACTATTCCAAAGGGATGGAAAGCAACTCTGAAAGGCGGAAGTTACGTGGTCTCGGGGTTATACGTTCCCAGTGGAAAGACGAAGAATCTGGCTCTCACTCTGGAATCGGATAAGACGGTGGGGCCTGGAGAGTATAACTTCCAGTTCGATGCCCAGACGGCCGACGGAAAATTCACTTCTTCGAATAAACTTAATGTAACCGTCCAGGAACGGTCTGCGGGTCTGGAGGACATCCAGATTACAACGTCCTATCCGGTATTAAGGGGGCAGACCGATGCGAAGTTTGAATTTTCCCTGGATATCATGAACAAGATTGAGACGGATCGGACATTCAACCTCGCCGCAGTGGGGCCGGAAAAGTGGGAGATTAATTTTAAGCCTTCTTATGAAACGAAACAGATCTCCAGTTTGCGGATCAAGGGAGGAACGAGCCAGTCGGTCGCTGTTGAAGTCACTCCTGCGAAAGAGGCTTCCCCCGGAGAATTCCCCATACTGGTAAGGGTGAGTTCTGGAGAGAAGAAGGCCGAAGTAAAGTTGATGGTGGCCTTGACGGGCATTTATAAACTCGATGCCGGAACGCCTTCCGGGATCCTCTCCCTGGAGGCCATCGCAGGGAAACCGGCCAATTTCTCAGTCTTCGTGAAGAACACGGGTTCTGCGGTGAACCGAAACGTCACTTTTTCTTCCTTCAAGCCTGAGAACTGGGATGTTACTTTTAAGCCAGAAAAGATTGATGCCCTCGAGCCCGGCGCGTTGAAACAGGTTGAGGTCACTGTCAAACCGGCGCCACAAGCCTTGGTGGGGGATTATTCAGTAGGGGTCTTGATCAATGGAGAAAAATCGGACAAGACGATCGAGATGAGAGTGACGGTGAAGGCCTCCACCGCATGGGGCTGGATTGGGATTGGGATCATCATCTTTGTCATCGCTGGATTGAGTGCGTTGTTCATGTGGTTGGGGAGAAGATAGAGTGGAAGGGCAGGTCATCATCGAGGCCGAAAGGCTGACGAAAAAGTACGGTCAGCAGATAGCGGTAAATAATCTGGAACTGAAAATTCACGAGGGAGAGGTATTTGGATTCCTCGGTCCCAATGGGGCAGGGAAGACCACCACGCTGCTCATGTTTCTGGGACTTACAGAGCCGACTTCGGGGAAGGTCAGGATTGTTGGATTCGATCCAACACGTGAACCGCTCCGTGTGAAAGAGAAGGTCGGGTATCTGCCTGAAAATGTGGGTTTTTATGAGGATATGGATGCCCGGCAGAATCTCCGGTTCATCGCTCGTTTGAACCATATCCCCGATGGGGTCTCTGCGAAGAAGATTGACGAGTTGCTCGGACAGGTCGGTCTTCTCGAAGAGGCCAAGAAGAAGGTGGGGACATATTCAAAAGGGATGAGGCAGCGACTCGGGATCGCGGAGGTCCTGATCAAGGAACCGAAGCTCATCTTCCTTGATGAACCGACCATCGGTCTGGACCCGGATGGGACAAATCGGATGCTCGACCTGATCCATTCCCTCAGTCGAGAAAAGAATATCACCATCTTTCTCTCCTCCCACCTCCTTGATCAGGTTCAGAGGATCTGCGATCGAGTGGGGATCATGATCAAAGGGGATCTGGTGGCGATCGGGCCCATTCAAGAATTGGCCAAGAAAAAGCTGGGTGTGGAGAAGGAACATTATACACTCGAAGAGATCTATATGAAATATTTCAAGGAGGCCTAAATTGCTCGGGATCTTCACCTTATTTAGAAAAGAGATGGAGGACCACTTTAGCAGTATACGGTTTCTTCTCATTTCTGCGTTGATTGTGATGGTGGGAGTGATCATTGCCTCCATGGTCGGAATGGGTATTCAGGAGGAGTCGAAGGGGATGGCTAAACCCACGCTCCTTTTTTTGTGGCTGTTTACCTCCACAGGGAAACTCTTCTCGTTTGTCCAATTCATTGGTTTTTTTGGTCCCCTGATTGGCATCTTTCTTGGATTTGATTCGATCAACCGGGAAAGAGTCTCCCGGACGCTGAGCAAACTGGCTTCACAGCCCATCTATCGTGACTCGATTATCAACGCGAAGTTTCTGGCAGGTGCGGCCACGATCACGATCGTGTTAGTTGGGATTGTCCTCATCATCTCAGGCTTGGGCATTCGATTGATCGGTGTCGTGCCGGGTTCAGAAGAAGTCTTGCGTCTCGTTATCTACGTCATCATCAGCATCCTCTACATCTCCTTCTGGTTAGGGATATCGATCCTCTTTTCAGTGGTCTTTCGGAGCACCGCCACCTCTGCCCTGGCCTCTTTGGCAGTTTGGATTTTTTTCTCCTTTTTCTTGGGATTGGGGGCTGGTTTTATGGCCGATGCAGTGGCCCCGATCAGCCAAAGTGGCACGAATGTGGATCCCAATCTGTTGATCAAACATGAAGAGGTGCAGAGAACGGTTTCCCTGTTGTCCCCGATTACCCTTTACAATGATGCAACGATCACCATTCTCGATCCGACAAGAAAAACCACGAGAAGCTTGATCTTGATGGGGCCCTTGGAGAGGCTTTCTCTAAGTCGTTTTCAAAATCCACTTCCTCTTCTGCAGAGCCTCATCATCGTCGCGCCGTACCTTATTTCTATCGTCGCCATCACTTTTCTCTGTTTTGGGGTTTGTTACTTCGTCTTTATGCGGCAGGAGATCAGGTCCATCTGAAAAAAACATTTGGAAAAGAATATAGGGAGATGGGGAGATAAGGTAATGGGGAGAAGATACCCAACCAGATCATTCCCCCATCTCCCGACCTCCCCGGTCCCCCATCATTTTTTTGAGAGACCATGTCCGTCCAAAAACGAGAGATCTTTGGCTGGGCGATGTATGATTTTGCCAATTCAGCCTTTGCCACGACCATTCTTGCCGTCATCTTCAATCAATACTTTGCCACAGTGGTAGCTGGAGGGGAGAGAGGGGTTCGACTCTTCGGGTTTCGCCTCCACGGAGCTTCCTTCTTTACATTCTCAGTTTCCATCAGTATGGCTGTCTCAGCCCTTTTTTCCCCTTTCTTGGGCGCCGTGGCTGACGCCTCAGGTTCCAAAAAACGGTTTTTGATGGCTTTCTGCTACGCCGCTGTCCTTTTCACAGGTCTCCTCTATTTTGTCCATGCAGGTGATCATTGGATGGGGGCGGTCTTCTTCATCATTGCGAATATCGGTTTCGCGGAAGGAAATGTATTTTATAATGCATTTCTCCCGGAGATCTCAAACGAACAGAATATCGGGAGGATTTCGGGCCTCGGATGGGCATTGGGGTATATCGGTGGAGGGGCGCTTTTGGCCATCAACTTAATCATGCTGAAATACCCGGAGTGGCTTGGATTTCCTGCGGGTTATTTTAGTGTCCATGACTGCTTCCTCTCTGTATCGATTTGGTGGCTCATCTTTTCACTCCCTACATTTTTGTTCTTAAGAGAAAGGGCACAGGAATTGTCTCCACTTTTGGAAGGGAGTTATTTTCGAGAAGGTTATCGCCGCCTTCAGCATACCTTTCGTCGGATCAAGACCTTTAAGGAATTGACAAAGTTTCTAATAGCCTTCCTGATTTACAACGATGGGATTGAGACGGTGATCGTCATGGCCTCGATCTTCGGAGCGGAAGTGCTGGGGATGGAGACCGGTGAGATCATCCTCTTCTTTCTGATGATTCAAGGGATCGCATTTTTCGGATCGTTAATCTTTGGATACTTGGCGGATGCCATCGGAAATAAAAGGACGGTGATGATCTCACTGGGGATCTGGTCGCTCATTGTCCTGTGGGCCTTTCGGCTGGGGATCATCTGGGACCCAAAAACAGAATACTGGATTTTAGGGGTTCTGGCGGCGTTGGTGATGGGTGGGAGCCAGGCAGCCTCTCGCTCTCTTCAAGGGGTCTTCACTCCCGAGGCCAACAGTGCCGAGTTCTTTGCCTTTTTCGGCGTTTCCGGGAAATTTGCTTCTGTCTTTGGTCCTCTGATTTATGGAATCTTGATCGCTATGACAGGAAGCGTCCAATCAGGCATCCTTTCCGTCCTCCTCTTTTTCGTTGCCGGGATGGCGATCCTATGGACCGTCAATGAAAAGAAGGGAATGGAACAAAAACGGAAACCCGTTCTTTAAAGTGTGGAAGCTAACCCTGAGCGGCGGTTTTCTTCCTGCCATGAAAGACAGGGTTTGGAGCCGTCGAACGGGTCAAAATTTAAAAAGACAGATATCAAATGAGATATTGATTCCTTGTAATGATGAGTTTTAAACTTCGTCCCGCAATACAACATTTCAAATGCAAATCAAGTGCTATAGGCTTACCTGACTTACAGCCTCAAATACTGAATACGCCTGTGCCGGAGGTCCCTATGGGCGCAGTCCGCATTTTAAGTAGAAAATTGAAGTGAGTGGGGTCGAACTCTACCATCATCTCGAGGATTCGAGCCAACGATTGTTTGTTTCATCAGGGTCAACATACCTTCTCCAGGGATTATTTGAAGGTTAACGATTTTTGTTGCTTTTTAACAGAGAATAGTATATAAAGAAATGAAATCTAGTTGCAAAGAGTCCTTTTTGGACGTGAGAGAAACCCGCAGAGAACTCTAAACAGCTTCTTTGCGGGTTTTTTTATAAAGCCTCGAAGGCCCTCTCACCAGGGTATACCAAAAGTTGGCAAATAAAAGGAAAGGAGGTACGGGATCAAAGGGTCTGATGTCTCTACTAAACACCAACCAAGAAAGGAAGACGCTGTATGCATTTCAAAAAGATCTTCATATTCTTGGTTTTAAGTCTGGCCATTGGATTTTTTGGTTGCACTAAGGAAGGGAAGAAGGTGGAGGCTCCCGCATAAGAGCAAATCACCCAAAATCTGGTTCCACCGAAGGCCGAGGTTAAGGGGTCGACTTTTCTTGTGGAGCTTAACGAACTTAAGGTCGTCACGACCGTAAACATAGCTTCCAAGTGGAATGTCAACTTTTATTTAAGGCGTTCACTATAATCTGCTTGGAGTAGACAGGTGGTTTTAGGGGATAAAAAATTTAAAAAGGAGACAATCTTATGACTCTTATAACTGGGATTTCGCCGGCAATCTTTTTTTTGATCATCTTTCTCATTATCATTGCCTCTGCAGCCATCAAAATCCTACGGGAATATGAGCGAGGCGTTATCTTCCGCTTGGGAAGACTGATCGGGGCCAAGGGGCCAGGGGTCATCTTCATCATCCCGGGTGTGGATAAGTTGCTCCGGATCAGTCTGAGGACTGTGGCGCTGGAGATTCCACCCCAGGATGTGATTACCCGTGACAACGTCTCCCTCAAGGTCAATGCGGTCGTCTACTTTCGCGTCATCGATCCCAATAAGGCCGTGGTCGAAGTTGAAAATTACCTTTACGCCACTTCCCAGTTGGCCCAGACGACATTGAGGAGCGTCATAGGCCAATCCTTACTGGATGAACTATTGTCGCAAAGAGACAAGATTAACGTCGACCTCCAAGACGTGATTGACAAACATGCAGGGCCCTGGGGAATCAAGGTATCCTTGGTTGAGATAAAACAGGTAGACCTTGATACAGACATGCAGCGGGCCATCGCCCGTCAGGCTGAGGCAGAGAGGGAGAGACGGGCCAAGGTTATTCATGCAGAGGGAGAGGCCCAGGCAGCAGAGAAGCTTGCTGAGGCGGCAAATATTATCAGTAAATACCCTGCAGCCATCCATCTCCGGTTCCTTCAGACGTTGACGAAGGTTTCGGCCGAGAATAACTCAACGGTGATCCTTCCAATCCCCGTAGACTTACTCGCAGCATTCTTCCAAAAGAAGGAGAAGGAATAACCCAGGCCATATTGTAAAGAATTTTTTCGGGTAGGTTATCCCAGTTTCTAAGGCATTCACTCTTACTCTCTGCATAACAAAGGGCATCCAAACTCTTCTCAGTGGGAGGTTAACCCCGATGTTGCATTAGATGGGATGCCACCCTTTAAATATTTCTGTGAGAAACGAGGGCGTAGTGATGAAACTCCTATTGGTTTCACCTTCTCATAAGTCTCGTAAAAAACTAAAAGCTATTAAAATCCCTCAATTAAGCTTACACATTCTGGCCTCACTGACGCCAAATGAAGTTGATATTACCGTTATAGATGAAGAAATCAGAGAGATAGACCTTTCTTTGGATTTCGACCTGGTTGGGATTTCTTGCATGACTGCAACGGCGAATAGAAGTTACCAATTATCCGATATGTATAGACAAAGAGGTTCCAAGGTCGTTCTCGGTGGAATTCATCCTACTATCTTACCACAAGAAGCCATCCAGCACGCCGATGCCGTTGTCATCGGAGAGGCAGAAGGCTGTTGGACGGATGTCATCAACGATTTTAGGAAGGGAAAGCTCCAAAAATTCTATCATATACCAGAACCTGATCTCTCAAAAGTTCCTTTCCCACGGCGAGATTTTCATATTGACAAGGCGCTATTTAACTGCGTGGGGCTATTGACGACCAGGGGGTGTCCGTACGCCTGTGAATTCTGTTCAGTGACGGATTTCTATGGCAGGAAAATTAGGCATAGACCGGTTTCCATGGTTGTTGAGGATATCAAACAATCCGGTTCAAAGAGATTTTTGATCTTAGACGATAATGTCGCCGGACACCCGGAATATTCCAAAGAATTATTTGAAGCTTTGATGCCCATGGACATCAGATGGATAGGACAAAGTTCCATCTCCTTAGCGAAAGACAAAGAGATGTTGAAATTATGTCGCCTCTCGGGCTGTGCGGCCTTATTCTTTGGGCTTGAGTCTGTGTCGGCTTCAAGTGTAATGGGAATGAAAAAAACGCTTAAATCTATAGAAGAGACTGAGGAGGCGATTAAGATTATCCAGGACAGTGGTATCGCCTTTCACCCCTCCATTATTTTGGGATTTGATACGGATACGAAAGCCATTTTTGATGATACCCTGGAATTTTTGGCGAGAACTAAACTTCCCACGATGTCTTTAAATGTTCTAACGCCCTATCCTGGGACGCGAATATACCAGCGTTTCAAAGATCAGGGACGAATCATCTCTCGCGATTGGAGCCATTACAACCACCATACCGTCGTATTCCAACCCAAGAACATGACTCCCCGGGAGCTTGCCAAGGGACACCATTATGTCCAAAGCGAGTTTTATTCTTTCTCTTCGATCGTTCGGCATATTCCATTTCTTTTAAGAGTTTCTCCTATAGACCTCAGGCGGACTTTGCTTTTCCTGTTACTTAATATTGCTGGCAAAAGCGTTGCGAAATATATCGATACATCCCTTGATTGGGCTGATAACAACGAAAAGTGGAATTCGCAGGAGATTCGACTCGATGATAAAGCCTTTAAAAAGGGCACCGCCTTCTCTTTAGATAAAGCCCATCTCCCGTTTCAGTCTTTAAAAGAGGGTAGCCCGTATAAAAACGATGAATTGCATCTTAATGAAGAGAACAAAATACCATAGACGACCCGAAAGATTTCATCCTTTTTAAAGGTCAATGGGTCATAGTAATAACAAAGTAAGTTGTGGAGCGTTTTGTAGAAACCGACAGATTAACCACAAAGGGGCTTCACGCTTTGCGGTTTTTTGTAAGATCCGGCAGGGTAGGGCAACTTATAAATCAGATTTTGAGGGGAGGTTGTAATGGTGAAAGGTCGAGTCAAGTGGTTCAATGATCAAAAAGGATTTGGGTTTATTGAAGTGGAAGGTGCGAAGGATGTATTCGTCCATCACTCTTCCATTCAAGCGGAGGGGTTTAAATCCCTGAAAGAGGGAGATGAGGTGGAATTCGAAATCACGCAGGGCCCCAAAGGCCCTAATGCCACCAATGTACGGGTGGTTAGTTAAAGAGCAGAGGGGCCGGGGTTTATCGACTTCGGGAAGCTCAGTCGAGCCGTGGTTGAATGCCTCGAGTTATATCCTCCCTGGACCTGGACCTGGACAGGCATGCTATCCCCTGCCCGTCACAGGCATGGATGTCCACACTTCGGGATATTACCCGCCTACGCAGAAAGCCACGCCTGCGTGGAGGAACGGGTTTGCCCGTGTATGGATGCGATCAGGCTGGTTACCCTCCGTAGCTCCCGCCTGCCAGAGTGCCTGGGCGGCGGGCAAGTCGGCGAAGGAGAGTTAGCTTCGGCGGGTTTCGCGCTCCGTCGCTGAAGCTCTGGAGCGTAGGCGACCTGCCGTAAGCGGTGGAGGTGCCACGGCTTTAGCCGTGGGGCTCCACCTTAATAATATGGAGTTTCTTACGGGGTTTCATGAAAGAAATCTCAGTGGAAAGAAATAAAAGAAAAAGAGACGAGGAAAGAGGTTTGAAAGAATGGGTTCCAAAAAGATTCTACAGATCTGAGTCCCGCCAAGGGCGGGACGACGATGCTTTGATCCTGTCCGATGAGTTGGACGTCGATGTGGGCAGCGAGTTCGCAAGATTGCAAGTGGGAGATGAGAATGTTCTGGTGAGGGAAGAGGAGGAGGTCGTTGAATACAAGCTGGAGCCGTTTGGCAAGGCGGCGGATCCGGTTAGTATTTATTTGAGGGAGGTGGGATCGTTTTCCTTACTGACCCGGGAAGGGGAAGTGGAGATTGCCAAAAGGATCGAAAGCGGAAAGCGGGATGTGTTGAGCGTGGTACTTAATTGCCCGATCGCTATCAGAGAGGTCATTAACCTCGGAGGTGATCTCGGCGTTGGAAAGGTAGAGATCAGAGAGGTGACCAATGAGATCGACGATGAAGAAACGAACGTTGAGAAGGAACAGATCCAGAAGAAGAGAGTTCTCAACTTAATCAATAAGATCCAGAAGGGAGAAGAGCGCATTCGAATTCTCCAGGGAAGGTTGAGGTCCAAGAATAAAGAAGTTTTAAAAAAGAAGATTCAGGAGCAGATTTGGAAAAAACAAATCAAGATATTCAATACCTTTAAACGGATTAATTTGAGGGAAAAACAGATCAACAGAATCGTTCAGAAGTTGAAACAGTGGGACATCCAGATGGAGAAAGCTATAAGGGAGGTGAAAAAATGTGAGGAGGATTTAGGGATTTCAGTCCAGGAAGCGAGAAAGTCCTTAGAGATGATCAAGAAGAAAGCGGCCAGAGGGAGACCTTTTTGGCTATCTGGGGTGGGAATTAAGCTAAAGGATTGGAAAAAGATGTACAGGATCGCACAGAATGTCAGAAGGAAGGTAGGCAGAATGGAGGTGGAATGTGGCCTTTCTTCAGATCTGATTAAGGAGGCAGTGAAGGCGATCGAGAAAGGGGAGGCTAAGACTAGCGGGGCGAAGAGTGAATTGGTAAAGGCTAACCTGAGGTTAGTCATCTCCATTGCCAGAAGATACTTGAATCGGGGGCTTCAGTTTCCGGATTTGATCCAGGAGGGGAATATCGGGTTAATGAAAGCAGTGGACAAGTTCGAATACCAGCGGGGCTATAAATTCGGTACATATGCAACATGGTGGATTCGGCAGGCCATGACACGAGCCATTGCCGATCAAGCTCGGACCATCCGCATCCCTGTCCATATGATCGAGATCATCAACAAACTAAACCGGACCTCTCGAACCATAGTTCAGCAGATTGGAAGAGAACCCACCCTGGAGGAAATCGCTGAAAAAATGGGGGTGTCTCTGGGTAAGGTGCAAAAGATTGTGAAGATCACCCAAAAGCCCATTTCCCTCGAAACCCCTATCGGTGAGGAGGAAGATAGCCGCTTGGGGGATTTGATTGAGGATAAAGAGGTGATCTCCCCTCAGGAGGCAGCGATAAACTCCAATATGGCAAAGCGGATTCAAAAAGTCCTCTCCACTCTGAACCAGAGGGAGGAGAAGATTCTGAGGATGCGGTTCGGGATCGGAGAGAAGCACGACCATACCCTTGAAGAGGTGGGACAGGACTTTGAACTTACCCGGGAGCGCATCCGACAGATTGAGGAGAAGGCCTTAAGGAAGTTGAAACATTCCAGCCGGGCCGATAAACTAAGGAGTTTCATCGAAAACTAAAAAGAAGAATGACCATGAAAATTTATGTTGGAAATCTATCCTATGGTGTTTCAGAAGAAAATCTTCGACAGGCCTTCGGGCAGGTAAGCTCTGCAACGATCGTAAAAGATAAGTATAGTGGCCTACCTGGAGGCTTTGGTTTTGTCGAAATGCCCGAGCGGGCTGAGGCCCAAGCGGCGATCGAAGACCTGAAGGGGAAAGACCTCCTTGGTCAACAGATGAATGTGAATGGGGCACGTCCTCGCACCGACCGGGGAAGATCCGGTGGGGAAGGTGGTCATCAAGGGCGACCGGGTTACGGTGGTAGAAGCCGTTATTGATCCAGTTGTTCCCCAATCTCTGAACTGGGCAGTGGAAAGAGGTTAAAATGGTAGAAGGGAGAAGGCACGGGAGAAGGCATGGGAGGATCCACGGTCCAAAACCCGGCCGCCCAAGCCGCCCTAAATCTTATAGAATTGTCTGCTCGGGTTGCGGAAAGGAATTTGTCGTTCCAGTTCCCCCACCAGGTGACAAAAAATTATTGTGTATGGAGTGCTTCAGCAAGAGACAGATAGAAAGGGAGGCTCTATGAATAAAGCAAGGCTTGAATGGGTTATGTCAGGGTTAAACCAGTATGCATTAACCCTGGCTGAAGACCAATTTCTCAAAACTGCGTTGGAGGACTTCGATAAGAACCATGCGCTAACAGATCGTCAGGAGGATAGGCTGGAAAGCCTTTACAAGGAGAAGTCACAATCGATACCCAACAAGAAATCTGATTATTTTTCCTTCAAGAAAAGCAACCCCAAAAAGACCGAGCCCCGGAGGCCTCGCGTAAGGGTGTTTTGATGTGAAAAGGTGGAGGAAGCAGCGATTCGGGCAGGGCTGGCGAGATCGGGACAGAGATTCTTGTCCTTCTATCCTGTTAAGATACCCAGAGGAGGTGAACCATGCCGGAAAGATCGTTGGAAGCGTTTGATTTTAAGGGACCAAAACCCCAAACCATCTTAATCCTTATTGTTCTCTTGATTCTTTTCATTGTTTCATGGGGCTCTTTTGCCATCGTCCCTGCCGGCCACAGAGGGGTTGTCCTCTGGTGGGGGAGTGTAGAGAAGAGAATTATGGGGGAGGGGCTCAACTTCAAGGTGCCCATTGCTGAAAGAGTCATCAAGGTGGATGTTAAGGTTCAACCCCACCCGTTCAAGGAGATCGATGCCTCCTCAAAGGAGTACCAGAATGTGAAAATGACAGGGATGATGAACTTTCATATTGACCCATCTTTTGTGAATGATCTTTACCAGAAAGTGGGTCTCGACTTTGCTGAAAAAGTGATCGATCCAGCTTTCAATGACTTTGTGAAAGAGGTTGTCCCCACCTATCCCATCGGTGAGATTCTTCCCAAAAGGGAGGAGATCCGTAAGAGGGCAATGGGGAAGTTGGGGGAGAACCTGGCCAGATATCACATTATCGTTGATGATATTTACTTTGCCAACATCCGGTTTTCTCCTGAATATGAGAAGGCCATTGAGGCAAAACAGGTGGCCCAGCAACAAGTGGAGACGCAGAGGCAAGTTCTGGCGCAACGGGAGATCGAAGCTCAACAGAAGGTCGCCACCGCAAAAGGAGAGGCTGAATCCATTCTGGTGGTGGCTCAGGGACAGGCAAAAGCCAATGATGCCCTATCACGGTCGATCAGCCCCATTCTTGTGCAGTACAAGGGGATCGAGAAATGGAATGGAATTTTACCTCAAGTCTCCGGAGGAGCCGTCCCCTTCATCGATTTAGGCAAGATGGGTGGCTTGTCGGGCGGAGCGGAGGGAAGCAAAAGATAAGTTGAGAGTTCAGAACCCTAACTATTCCCAAGAAAGGAAATACCATGATCAAAGCAGGTGACATGTTCAAAAACATAGAAAGCGGGAAAATCTTTACAGTTAAAAGCGTTGGTCCCCGCAGCGTCTTTTTGGGAACAAAGGACGGATTCCAATCAATGTTTGTCAATCCAAACAGCATGGAATCCGTATTCCTGCCTTTCGTAGAAGGAGAGGTCAAGGAAAAACCCAAAGAATAAACCCCGTTGGAAATTCCAGCGGGGCACTCGCCGCGCAAGCGCTGGCGCAGCGGGTTAAACCCCGCCGGAATTATTCTAAAATGTGACCCCACTGCAGATCAGCGGTGCATTATTTCTAACGGGGCCGCCTCTTTTTTAGATTTTAAAGAAAGGAAAACCTATGCTCGATTTTGACGCCTTGTGTCCGCATTGTGAGGAAAAATTCAAACTGAGCATGATTGGCCTGGAAGCCAAAGAGTTTATACAATGTCCTCATTGCCGAAGAATCATTAAGCTCGACCTCGCTGATCCGGAAAAAAAGGCGATACGGATAGGTCCCGATTTCGCAGACTAATCTTTGGCCTCAGACCGTTATAGTCTCCCAGGAGATCAAGAAGAGGAGCGATGCCATGGTCAAAATAGGGGACCGGTTTAAAGATAAGGAAACCAGAAAGATATATGTCGTAAAAATGGTAGACAAAAAGGAAGTTCTCCTGCAGGGGGAAGACGGCCTTGGGCGGAGACTGACCAGTGTAGAAAGTTTGAAACGAACTTGCGAGAAGTTGGAAGACATAAAACCTTGAAGCAAGTATATTTCTTGCCAGGCGAGGATGACGGATTCTTGATGCACGGTTCAAGTGCTTACCCACCGATCACTATTCAATTGCCCGAGGGACCAAGGCAGGTTTGGCTCTGCTTTATTTTTTTCTGGAAGTCCTCCTTATGCTTGTTTTCTATCCGAAATCTTCATCCTAATATTTAAACCGAATCCTGTATTTCACTTTCACTTCTTTATCTCTGGCAACAGGCACATCGAAACGAATCAGATGGGCACTCAGTTTCTCAAAGGGATGGGTGTTCGAAAGCATCTCCCAATCGCCGGGGATCGGCTCCTCTACGAAGACTTTAATATCCTCATTTTTGTGGTTCCTCAGACCCACGTCAAAGGCCACTTCAAAAAGATTCCGGCCAAGACGTTTGTAATCCGTTTGAACTCTCTCTCCCACCACATCGAAGGCCTCTCCGATTTTGATCTTAAATTTTTCGTCCTTTGGAGTATGGTCAATTCGGTCCTCTCCCACAAACTGGAGGCTTCCATCCTTGTCCTCTTTGTAAACGCGGATCGTGCCCTTGGGAAGAGGTATTCCGAGGTTATTCTTCTTGGTGTTCTCCAGCTCGAGGAAGACCCCGATCTTTTGTTTATTCGAGGCTTGATCCATTTGATAGTAGTAGTACTGAGGGGAGCCTGAAAAGATAAAGAGTTTCTCGAGAGGAATCTGATTGACATCGAGCAGCGTCATCTGCTTGGTCTGATTATCTTTAATCGTGGTCCTTCGGTCCAAGGTATACAGATGATATTCGAAGAAGGATTCTTCTTTAAACTGAGGGCTGGTGGCCTCTTTTGCCGCAGCCATTGGCCTCGCATAATCCATTCTCATCTCCCCCTGCACCCGATGGATATCACCCGCTACCAATTTAAGCAGCGCATTCTGATAAGTGGCGCCACTTCGATTGTCGATAGTCACCCAACCGGTTAAATCGGTCAGGGTGTCCAGTTTATTCAAGACGGCCACATAATCAGCTTTCCAGTTGATCCCGGATGTGAGATAAGAGGCCTCCAGCTTTTGAGGTTTCGAGAGCTTATTTTCTAACATCCAGACCAGTGTGGGTTGAGGAATGAGATTCTCGGGAATCTTTGAAAGAAGAATCCGGCCAGGATGGCCGATGTGGATCTTGTCTCCAATCTGAAAGATGTTCCCGTTCTGAGTGGAGAGGAGAGTGGCTTCAACAACCTCCTCCTTTTTTGTCTCGGGATTGATCGTTGCAAGCTGAACCTTCTGGCCCACAAACTTTTCAAGAAGTTTCTGGGGGCTGAGGAGATCATATTCGTAGTTCTGTTCTAAGACACTGAGACTTGATTCATTGATCAAGGATTTGATGTGAACAGTCGTGGGATCGATCTTTCCAGCCACGTCCATGAACTTCAATTCGTAAACACCTGGTTTAAGATCGATCAGTCGGGTGTCCTTGACCAAACCTATGTTTGTGTTGTAAATGGTGACCGCCACACCCTGTTGATCCTTGAGTGTACTGGTCAGGGGAGCAGCCCAGCCCGATTGAAGAGAAAAAAGAGATGAGAAGAGAGTGATCAAAACGACTAACCTTTTCATTGTGGACCTCCTTTTCCTCACCATCCTCCTCTTTGCTCAGAGGCTGTGTCGTAAAGGGCTAAACATGGAAATGGAACAGACAAACGGATTCCAAAGCTTTAGAATGCGGGTCATCATTGGAGATTATCGGTAGGTGTCCATCATGCTTGAAATGTAATCTTTTCATGGCATTGGAGCTTTTGAATCTAATCGCTCAAAGGTTCCGCTCTAAAGCTTTCTCATCCGCCTGTCTGTTCCGCTCCCCAATTACAACGCAGTCTCTCAGCGGGAGAGGGAGGTGAGGGGCATTTGTTTTAGTATTAAAGACACCAAAGAGAAGATTTGGTTCCAAAAAATTAATCTCGTCTCCGCTCCAGGAAAGAGGGAAGAAAAATAATCCTCCATTTTGAGAGGGAAATGGCTGCGTTTTAGGGATGAGGGGAAGAAGGTTTAAGCAGTTCTATGCGAAGAGGTGGATAGGAAAAAAAGTCAATTACAACTCTTCCCCCTTTTTCTTTACCCCGTTAGAAATAATGCCCCGCTGCTCTGCAGCGGGGTTAGATTTTAGAATAATCCCGACGGGGTTTAACCCGCTGCGCCAGCGCTTGCGCGGCGAGTGCCCCGCTGGAATTTCTAACGGGGTTTACCCTTATTGACCGACCGGGCAGGACTTGATGCAGTTGAAGCAGAAATATTGAAAGCCGATAAAGCCTGCCTGGTATAAGCGCCAGAAGTTTACGTCCTTCACCATCTTTTTCTGTTCTTCTGTTGGGCTCTCTGCAAACTTTGTCCAGAAGCGGATGGCACTGCCGATGCCATAAGGTTGGCTATTTCTGAGACACTTCATGTCATCCGTTTTACCTTCTTCGTTCAGTGCGCCTGCAGGGCAATTCTCAACACAGGCATTGCAGTCTGTACAGAGCCTCTCAGAAACTGGAGCATCTGAAGGTAAGTCCAGGTTTGTAATTACAGCAGTAAAGAGTACCCTCGTACCCATTTTAGGATGGATGACCAAGTTGTGTCGGCCGAAGTTGCCCAGACCTGCGGCAACGGCAGTGTGGCGCAGGGAGACATCTCCCAGTGTCCCCTTGGTTTCATAACTCATGTACAAGGGATAAGAAGGAGGGACAGTCATCACTTTTGCCTTAAATTCCCTATCTAAGAAACGGGCCATTCTGTAATTACAAGAACGGGCAAATTCCAATTCATCGAGCCGTCCACCCATCGCTATCTGCATATTTTCGCTTTCGAGGTTTGAAAGTGATTTATAAGCAAGGACCACCAGCGATTTGGCCCCTGGAAAAATCCCCTGCAAGTCTGGTGACCTGGGGCTTTTATAGTCTTTCACCGCGGCGATACCTACATCGTCTGCTCCCATATTCAAAACGAATTCTTTAATCTTTTCCTTCATAGATTTTCTCCTTCTGGTTTTTGCGTTTCGCGCGGGGCTATGCCTTTAAATCCCCTCCCACCTCCCTTTACCCCGTTAGAAATAATGCCCCGCTGGTCTGCAGCGGGGTTAGATTTTAGAATAATTCCGGCGGGGTTTAACCCGCTGCGCCAGCGCTTGCGCGGCGAGTGCCCCGCTGGAATTTCTAACGGGGTTTACTAAAGGGGGGATTACTGCGAGAGGGCCATTTCAAAAGACTTTCACGATATTGAATATAATCCCAGATCTCTTTCCGGCTTCTTTCTTCCAGTTGAAACCCTTTCTCCAAGCTGGATAAGTCAACAATGAGATCACCGACCTTTATCCATCTCCCATCGATGAAATAAACAGAATCGTGATTCATTTCTACTCTCTTAAATCTACCCGCTCTTTTTTGCGAAGAGGGTGCCATGAATTCTGATTGTCAGTGTCTGGGCGGCGTAAGCAGGAATCTTGAGCCCCTCCTTGGAAATTATATTCGAAATCCCTATATAAGGCAAAATTTTTTTCAGTGCAGGCCGAAGAGATGGGGGAGCCAGAGGGAAAGGGAAGGGAAAAGCATCGTTACCAAGAGTGCAACAAGCATAATGGCAACAAAGGGGATGACCGATTTAGAGATCGTTTCAAGGGAAAGGTTTGCAATGTTGGCGATCACGTAAAGGTTTACTGCTACGGGTGGGGTGATCTGCCCAATGGCGAGGTTCAAGGTCATCACAACTCCAAACCAGATCGGGTCCCAATTAAAATACTTCATGATGGGAATGAGAATGGGCAGAAAGACATAATAGATGGAGATCGCGTCCATGAGCATTCCTGCTATAAAAAGAATGAGATTGACAAGGAGGAGGACGGTAAAAGGATTTGAAGAGAGGGATAGAAGAGAGGCAGACGCCTTATCCATTACACCGAGGGTAGAACCTGTCCATGAGAAAAGACCCGCAAAGGCAACGATAAGCATGACCACCGCTGAAGACAGGACGGCATCTCTGAATATCCCGTAGAGAATGTCAAGAGTGAGACTTCGGTGGATAACAAATCCCACAAAGAGCCCATAAAATACCGCCACAACGGCTGCCTCCGTTGCGGTAACGACGCCACCATACATCCCGCTCAAGATAACAGCAGGGGCCAGCAACCCCCAGATGGCTTCTTTAAATGCCGACCATATCTCACTCCGGGTTCCCCATCTTTCTCCTTTCCACCCATATTTTCGTGCAATGAAATAAGAAGGGATGATGAGGAAGAGTGCAGTAATCACCCCCGGAATGACTCCTGCAGCAAAAAGGCCAGGGACAGATGTGTTCGTAATCACCCCATAGATGATAAAGGCAATGCTGGGAGGTATGACGATTGCAAGAGAGCCGGTGCTTGCTATGAGTGCTGAGGTATAACCTTTATCATAGCCCATCATCACCATGGCAGGATAGAGAATCGTTCCAAGGGCAGCTGTGTCTGCCGGCCCTGACCCGGAAATACCTGCGAAAATCACCCCTACGATGATCGTTACAATGGCAAGACCTCCAGGGATCGGCCCAACAAGTAGGCTGATCAGATGGATGAGCCTTTTGGATATCCCACACCGGTCTAAGAGGAGACCTGCAAGGATAAAGAAGGGAAGCGCAAGAAGCTGGAATTTGGCCACACTCGCATAGAAGTTGGCAGAAAAAACCATGATCCCCAGATGGTATTTCAAGATTAATAAGGCAGAGGTAAAACCGAGGGAGGTTGCAACGGGGATTCCGAGGAAAAGGAGGAAGAGAAAGATTGCAAAGAATAAAACTACTGACTCCATTACTATCCCTCTTTTTTCAATTTCTTATAGGTTGCCTCGATGATGCGAAATATTATCAATATGCCGCCAACGGGTATGGCGAGGGTATACCACCACTGCGGTATACCCAGAGCCTCTGTGGCGATTCTAAGTCCGAGTTCATCCCTGATCTGTTGCAGGCTGAACCAGATGAGAATGCAAACGGTGATAATGGTTAAAATTGAACCAAGTGGGAATAGGACATTTTTCCCTAGATTCGGGAAACGAAGTGCCAGTAAATTAAACCCCAGGTGGATCCCTCTTCTGAACCCTGCGGAAGCTCCCAGCATGGTGAGCCAAACGAGGCAGGCCACCTCTACCTCCTCTGTGAAGGCAAAGGAATATTGGATAAAATAGCGGGTGATCACATTGATGAAGGCGAGCACAGCCATCGTAGCCAGGAGGGTGACACCCGCTACCTCCTCCATGTTTTCGTAAATCTTCTTTATCACTTTATTATTTTTCCTTCATTGCTTTCTGGATATCCTTCTCAGCCATTTTTACCAGCTCGGGTCCTATCTCCTTGACCCATTTGTCATACACCGATTTAGTCTTATCCTTAAACGCTTTTACCTGTTTCGGTGTGAGCACAGTAACATCCATACCATTCTCTTTAAGATTATTGAGAGTCTCCATTTTCCCTTCCAAGCCTTCCCTCGCACCTTTCTTCTGCCATGCAGCCACTTCCTCGGCAGCCTTCTTTATTGCCTCTTTGTCTTCGGGCGTGAAGCTGTCCCAGTCTTCCTTGCTCACACTGAGGATAATAGGGTCTATTGCGTAATGCCAAACTGTTACAAATTTGTGAACCTGCCAGAGCTTATTTGGGATAATGACAGAGACGACAGGGTTTTCTTGACCATCCACTGTTCCCTGTTGAAATGCACCTAAGGCTTCGCCCCAGTTCATGGATACGGGGTTCGCTCCCATTGCTTTAAAGGTATCAATAAAAATGGGCGAACCCACAACTCTTACCTTCAACCCGTCAAGGTCTTCAGGTTTCTTTACAGGCCTCTTGCTGTTGGTAAGCTCTCTGTACCCATTCTCCTCCCAACCGAGTCCAACCACTCCTTTTTCTTCAATCATTTTAAAAAGCAGTTTGCCGACCTCTCCGTTCTCAACCGCATCGAGTGCCTTGTAGTTTGGAAAGAAGAAAGGCAGAGAGAAGAGATTCAATTCTTTGACGGTGGTTGACCAATTGATGGTAGAACCGACGGCGAAGTCTATCACCCCTTGCTTCATAAGAAGAAATTCATTGGTCTGTTTCCCTGCAAAGAGTTGTCCACTGTAGTAGGGTTTTATGTTGATTCGACCATCTGTTGCTTTCTTCACAGCTTCAGCGAATCTTGCCGCAGATTCTCCCCATGGCCCTGTAGGACCCACAACAATGCTCATCTTGTATTCCGGTTTGTAAGTTGCGGCACTCATTGGAGTTGAAAAGACCAGCGCCAGACTCAATGCCAACAATAGGGTCATCATTCTCTTCATCATTTTGGACCTCCTTTCTGTAACATAAATTTTTCCTCAGCCTTGCTAAGAAGATGAAACATTATTCTTACCAGTACACCACCTCCTTTACTCGATCATAAAATCGCCGATTTACCAGTAAATTGAATAATGATTAACAGAATCATAAAACATTTCAATAAAATATTTAAACACTACAGATTCAGAAGAAAGGGGCGCAATCCTGGCATAGAGATGAGTGAATCCCGGAGATTCTGGATCGTATTTCCGGCAGTCTTACCCCCAAACCAATCTACCATCACGGAGATGAGAAAGGCAATGGATATTGCCGCGAGAAGGGCGAAAAGAACAATATCGTGGTAGTGGTAAAATTTCCCAACCCATTGGGTCGTCTGATAGAAAGAATTTTTCTCACCGAGTTGTTTTGGAATTGCTTTTTCTCCTTTTGAATAATACGGAGAATCGATTCCAGAAAAGAGAATGAGAAGCCTTGAGCCAAGGTATAATAAAAAGACGAAAATTGCAGCGAGGACAGCAAATTGAGATGGGAGGTCGAGGAGGATGAGTATGTAATAGGCCAATAAGCTGTAAAGGATTCCTCCAATGATCGCTAATGGAATCCGGGTTGAGAGGGAATTGAAAAAAACCATCCTCCGCTCCTAATCCGCTATCTTTCTAAACCTTACAAGATTCGCAAGTGCTTTGGCAGCCCTTTCAGGAGTGGGATAGTTTGGAATTCCTGACTGTTCAAGGAGTTTAATTTCCTCATCCCAGATTCCTGCAGGCGAAGAAATGCAGCAGATCACTGGTTTATTCGTTTTTCTCTCGCGTAACAAATCGGACAGAGTTCCAACTGAGGCGCGATTCGCCGAAGCAAACATGATACATAAAATGATGGAATCGATATTTTCATCCTCCAGAACGGCCTGCACGATTCCCTTGATTGCTCCTGAATCATACCAGGCAGGCCCCATATCGACAGGGTTTGTCCTGATAGCGAGCGGTGGGAGGAGTTCTTCGATCTTCTTTTGAGTGCTGACCGAAAACGGTGGAAGAAGCAATCCCTCCATCTCGCACACATCACAAGCAGCCATCCCGGGTCCAGCTTGTCCTGAAAGGACAGCAACTTTTTTTCCATCTGGAAGGGAAGACAGGGCTAAAGCCTTTGCCGCATCAAGAAGCTCTTCAGTACTTCCAACCGTTAGCATCCCGGCCTGTCTGAATGCTGCTTCGTATATTTCATGTTTCCCTGCAAGAGACCCGGTATGAAATTGTGAGGCGCTGTCACTTGTGTGGGAACGTCCTACTTTATAGGCGACGATCGGTTTCTTCCCCATCATTCTTTTAGCTGTTTCCACCAATCGCCTTGGATCATCAATTCCTTCCAGATACATAGCGATCACTTTCGTTTTGGGATCTTCGATCAGATATCCCACCATCTCCGCAAAATCGACATTGCAGCGATTCCCCAAACCAATGATCTTGCTCATCCCAACTTGGTTTCTCATCGATAGGAAAGCCATCAAATGAGACATTCCTCCGCTCTGGCTGACAAAACTTATTTCCCCTTCTTTCACCTGGGAAAACTCCGGCGTGAAAGATGCATTCAGAGGCAGATGAAGGTTGACAATTCCAAAGGTATTGGGGCCTATGATCTTGATCTCGAATTGGTTTGCAAGGTCCGTGATCTCTCTCTGCAATATCTCTCCTTTTTTGTCTTCAATCTCTTTGAAACCGGCTGTAATGAGGACAATTCCTTTCACACCCTTCTCTTTACATTCTGTGATTATTTTTGGCACTTGTTCCGCCGGGAGCACAATGATGGATAGATCGACTTCTTCAGGGACCTGACGGAGTGAAGGATACGCTTTGACTCCCAGGATTTCATCCTTCCCTGGATTGACCGGAAAGATTTTGCCCGGATATTTTCCCTCGGCCAGACTTCTCATGACATGAGATCCCAACTTCCCTGGATTGTCTGAAGCGCCAATCACTGCAACGGACTTCGGGTTGAAGATAGCATTCAATGCCTCCCATTTTTTCTCCATAACTCTCCTTTCTTTATGCCTCACCCTTCCCCTCTCCCTTCGAGGGGAAGAGGGATGGGGTGAGGAGAGTCATACCGAATAATAGAATTGATTCCGCATTGATAATAATTTAAACCAATTATCATTGAGGATCAAATGATTTTGTGGAGCCTGAACACCTAAAGCCGGTGGTTCCTCCGCGTCTTTCTGAGGGCGGAACCGTCCGAAGCATATACCACTACTTTCGCATGAGCTTCGAGACGGTATTTTCTTCGCGTTCATCCACTGTTTTAGAGACGGGGGTTTTCTGCGTAGGAGGGCAAAAGATGAGACTTAAATTGATGGACACTATCAGGCTAACTCTTGACTGTGCGTTACACAAGTCAGTATGGGCAACCATACTCAAGAATCGAAGATTACGAGTTGGAAGTGAGCATAACGATTAAGGTCCCTTGAAGACTTCTATATCTTCTACAGTCACATTAATAAACTCTTGAAAAACCGTTCGAAGTTTGATCTGACGGCAGATTAGGCAAGTACTTCCCCCCGGAACCCGCGCCCCCTTGAATCCTTTTATTGAACAGCAAATGACCTCACCTCGGAAACGGTCTCTCTTTTTAATCCATCCCACGCCTTGATTCTAAAGTAACCTGTTCCTGTTCCCAATAATTTTTTTACAGAGACCACTGCCAAAGAAAGTTCAAGGGGCAAAAGGTACGCATTTACTGCCATCGAAACATTTGCCAGCCCCGCAATCACAAATGTTTACTTGATGACTATTTTGTGCTGCACAACCACAAGCACCAATCGCGCAAGTATTGGGGAAGTCACCTACACTGCTGCAGCAAAACGCTGTAGATATTTCCCCGCCAGAACTAAGGCATTCTTGCTGACATACACCGTGGTATGAGATAGATACTCCATTGGCATATCCTCCGCAGTCATTCACGTAGGTCATCCCATCGCACCCACAAACAGGAGAGTAATACATCGGGCAGAATTGGGGCTTAGAAGTACACACCCCAGGTCCCAAACATTTCCCCTCAGGGAAGAGGCAGAATTTGTCCGAATCGCAGCCTTCATTTTTCATGCACGAAGTCTCCACTTCACACTTACCCGCATGGAGAATAGAAACCCCTTCCAAAGCAGCAATGCATCCATTACCATAAGTCTTACCATTGCACCCACAGACAGGATCATAGACTTGGATACAGGCTTGAGGCTTGCTCTTACAAACACCCATCTCCCCGCAGTCTCCAAGAGTCTTCTCGCAGTATTCACTTTCACCGCATTGGGTATTCTTGCCACAGGGTTTACCCTTGGGTTGATGTTGAAAAGCGACGGAAATATAACTGTTTCTTGCCTTCACGATGTGATATGGATTCGTAATAACATCCAGCGGACCTGATTCTCTGCCTTCCTTAACGAATGCCCTTATCCCCTTTGAGAACCTTCTGGGTATCAGCAAAGTGTTTTCAAAATCGATACCCCGTATCTCCTCGATGGAGCTTATTTCAATACCGGGTCCTCCTCCAGATGTCTGAAATCCGAGCATGACCACAAGGACCATCTCTCGCCGAAAATCGATTCCGGGAATTGGAGCTCCAGGGTGTATTCCTTGAGTATGTCTCACCCAGAACCATTTCCATGTATACACATCCCTGATGACCATCTCGGCGCCAAGAAAATTGGGATCACCATAATTGAAATAGGAGATCTCTCCCTGGTCTACTGTTTCAAAAGGAACGGATTGGGGAAGTGCAACTCCTTGTAACAGGGGTGAAAATACAATTAGAAAGGAAATGGCGAATAGAATTCTGTTGCGGCTGGACATTATAGATCCCTCCTTCCGGATGAATGATGTTATCAAGTTTTCACAAAATTTGAAAGACTTAGATTTTAGGAGGATATCATTTTTCCCTTTTTTGGGCCGAAGAAATCCGTTATAATAACCCAACCGAATTTTAAAGGGGGAGGAGATTGAATGAAGATTCATGAATATCAGGCCAAGGAGATCTTGAGAAGCTATGGTGTTCCTGTTCCGAAAGGAAGAGTAGCAGAAACTCCGGAAGAAGCACGAAAGATTGCTGAAGAGATCGGAGGAAAGACGATCGTTGTAAAGGCTCAGATCCATGCCGGCGGAAGAGGGAAAGGGGGGGGTGTCAGAGCCGTGGGCCATCCCGAAGAAGCAGAAAAGGCCTCCAAAGAGATATTGGGGATGACATTGGTCACGCATCAGACCGGACCGGCTGGCAGGATTGTCCGGAAGGTCTTAGTTGAAGAGGGGGTAGATGTCAAAGAAGAGCTCTATCTGGGGGTGGTGATCGATCGATCAAGGGCATGCCCGGTCGTGATGGCCAGCCGGGAAGGAGGGGTTGAGATTGAAAAAGTGGCGGCAGAGTCTCCGGAGAAGATTGTAAAGGAATGGATTGATCCTTCTGCCGGGTTCAGACCCTTTCAGGCCAATCAGATTAGTTACGAACTTGGACTCGAACCGGGGCAAGTGGGAAAGATGAGGAGTATCCTCTTTGGTCTCTACAAGGCATTTTATGAGAAGGACTGTCTACTTGCGGAGATCAATCCACTCGTACTGACCAGAGGCGGAGAATTTATTGCCCTTGATGCCAAGATGAATTTTGATGACAATGGGCTTTTTCGACATAAAGACATCGCTTCCCTAAGAGACCTTAACGAAGAGGCACCCCTGGAGGTTGAGGCCTCTCAGTACAATTTAAATTACATTAAACTTGATGGAAATGTCGGTTGTATGGTGAACGGAGCTGGTCTCGCCATGGCCACGATGGACATCATCAAGGTCGTTGGGGCAGAACCGGCCAACTTTCTTGATGTGGGGGGAGGGGCTACAACAGAGATGGTGAAGAATGGGTTTAAAATCTTGATGTCTGATCCGGGGGTGAAGGTAGTGTTCATCAATATCTTTGGAGGTATCCTGAGGTGCGATACACTGGCGAAGGGGGTTACAGAGGCTGTTCGGGAGGTGAACGTTAATGTCCCTGTTGTAGTTCGGTTGGAAGGAACAAATGTGGAAGAGGGACGAAGGATCTTAAACGAATCTGGCCTTAATTTCACCGTAGCCATAGGAATGAAGGATGGGGCGGAGAAGGTGGCTGAAGCACTGAAAATAAAAGGTTAAGGTTGAGGTTAAGATTCGAAGTATCTTTCTTGTGAGCTTTCTAAACCTCAGCCTGAACCTAAACCTAATTCCGGAGGAATTCTATGAGCATTTTGGTGGACGAAAAGACGAAGGTGGTCGTTCAGGGGATCACAGGGAACGAGGGATTGTTTCACACACGTCAGATGGTGGAGTATGGAACGAAGGTGGTAGCTGGCGTGACTCCTGGCAAGGGTGGGCAGAAGATAGATGGGATTCCTGTATTTAATACGGTAAAAGAGGCAGTCAAGGAGACGAATGCCAATGCCTCTGCTATCTTCGTCCCTCCAGCATTTGCAGGCGATGCCGTGATGGAGGCAGCCGATTCCGGGATAAGGGTCATTGTGTGTCTGACGGAGGGAATCCCAACGTTGGATATGGTGACGGTACGGGAGTATATCGAGGAGAGAGGATCAAAATTGGTCGGCCCCAATACCCCTGGAATTATTTCTCCAGGGAAATGCAAGATCGGTGTGATGGCGGGCTACATCCATAAGCAAGGGACGGTGGGAATCATGTCGCGTAGCGGAACGCTGACCTATGAAGTGGTCGACCAATTAACGAAGAAAGGAATTGGGCAATCGACCTGTGTGGGCATTGGAGGAGATCAAATCATCGGGCTTAACTATGTCGATCTTTTGGCGTTTTTTGAAGAAGATCCTGGGACCAAGGGAACGATTATGATCGGAGAGATCGGTGGAACCGCAGAGGAGGAAGCAGCTCAATTCATCGAGAAGCATGTGAAGAAGCCGGTATTGGCCTTCATTGCCGGTCTGACTGCCCCTCCCGGAAGAAGGATGGGCCATGCAGGGGCCATCATTTCGGGAGGGAAGGGGACAGCCAAAGAAAAGATGGAGACATTGGAAAGGGCGGGGGTCCGTGTGGTCAGAAACCCGGCATTGGTCGGAGAAGAAATGGAGACTATCTTGAAGGGTAAAAGACCCTAAGTTTTGCTTGTTGGGAGTACAACGAACTAATAATATTTTGTTATTTCCGTAAGTTACAGAGGAATGTTTATCTTTTTATTGATTTGTGTTATTCTAATTTTTAGAATTTAAAAAAGAAGGTGGTTCAAAATGCTGACTGAATTGAGGGATCGACTAAAAGAGTTGAGCAGCCGTCTGGAAATCCTCCGAGGGCATCTTTGACGTCGATGATAAAGAAAAAAAATTGGATGAGATCGGGAAGATGATGGCCGAGCCTAATTTTTGGGAAACAAACGGTACTTCCCAAAAAATCTTAAAGGAACGAGCCTCCCTTCTTGAAAGTATATCCCCTTGGAAACAGGAACAGAAGGAATTGGAGGAAATAGAGATTCTCCTCCAATTGATTGAAGAGCAAGGGGATGAGAGGGAAGCACAGGAGCTCTTAGAGAAAATCGAGAAGAGCGAAGAAGCGATCGACAAGATGGAATTTAGGAGGATGCTGGGGGGGGAGCATGACTCCAGCAACGCCATCGTCAGCATCAACGCGGGTGCCGGGGGAACAGAGGCTCAGGATTGGGTTGAGATGCTCCTGAGAATGTATCTAAGGTGGGGAGAAAAGAGGAGGTATCAGACCCAGATCATTGATATTCTCTCGGGTGAAGAGGCCGGGTTGAAAAATGTCACCTTCACTGTCAACGGATCTCATGCCTATGGATACTTGAAGGCAGAGAGCGGTATTCATCGACTCGTTCGGATATCTCCTTTTGATGCAGGGGCAAGACGGCATACCTCTTTCGCTTCAGTTTTTGTCTTCCCAGAAGTTCCGGATGATATTGTGATTGAGATCGATGAGAAAGACCTGAGAGTTGATACGTTCCGGTCCAGCGGGGCGGGCGGACAACACGTCAATAAAACTGATTCTGCGGTACGGATGACTCATCTTCCCACAGGTATTGTCGTTCAATGCCAGAACGAACGATCCCAACACAAAAATAAAGCAACGGCCCTGAAGATATTAAGAGCGCGCCTTTATGAGAGGGGGATGAAGGAGAAGGAAGAGAGACTGGAGGAACTTCAGAGCACGAAAAAGGAGATTGCCTGGGGGAGCCAGATACGTTCTTATGTGATGCATCCTTACAAAATGGTCAAAGATCACCGAACCAATATGGTGATCCATGATGTAGATCGGGTGATGGATGGAGACATCGATGAGCTGATCAAGGCTTATTTGCTCAGCCCATCATAGATATCATCCTGTCTCTTGCTTCGCCGCGTCAGGCAGCATAGACAGGGAGTTCCGAAAAAAGTTTGACCGATCCGACGGCGCCAAAATCCTTTTATTACAGTGGGAAAAAGGGCGCGGGCCGGGGTCAACCCTGAGTAAGATTGAAAGGGTTGACTTTTTATGGCCGTGGAAATATCATTAGACGAACGGACCGAAAGGATGGTGTTGGAAGAAGAACGAGGGCTGCTTGGAAACTTAGAGGAGAAGATCGATCATCTCTTGATAAAATATCAGGAACTCAAGAAGGAAAGAGATGAAATGGCCGCAGTCCTGGGTCAGGAAAGAGAGAAGATGATTCAACTGGAGAAGAAATTGGAAATCCTCTCCCAGGACAGGGAAAAGATAAAGGTGCGCATCGATCAGCTCCTTCATCGCTTGAAAGGTTTCGATATTTAATTAGGAAATAGCCTCCAAGAATTTTTCCTTCCCTGATACCTGCCTGACGGCAGGCAGGGGAATGAACGAAAAAGGTTGTATTGATTATTAGAAATGGGAAAAGAGCGATTGGTTGAAATTAAGGTGTTTGGTCAAACTTATACGGTGAAGACGGACGCGGAAGAGGATTATATTCAAAAGGTTGCCCGATATGTCAATGAGAAAATGGACGAAGTGTTGAGAAAGACGAAGAGTGTATCGACATTAAATGTGGCGATCTTGACAGCCCTTAATATTGCAGATGATCTCTTAAAGGAAAGGGAGAAGAAAGAAGCGTTTCTCCGAGAAGTGGAGACGAAGTCGAAAGACCTAGCAGAGAAGATCGATATAAAAGTGGGCGGAAAGGAGTTAGAGAAGGTTACTGCCACTGGATGAAGGTTCCCTGCTATGTGGAGGATGGCCGTACGACGTCAGGGAGTGGATGTGCGAGAAAGACCGTCGTGAAAAGATGGAAGGTGTGATGGAATAGAGGGAAGAAAGGGATTTCATCGATCCCGATATGAGAAGAGAATGGGTACGATACCTATGACCATTTGGAGAATGATTGAGATCCTATTAACGTCTTTGGGAATGTGGAGTCGATGGAAAAAAGGGTTTGAGATCCCCATCGTGTTGGATCATCAACCGCTCTATCTCTCCGCCTCTGAAAATGATCTAAGAATGAGGAGACGGAGAAAAACTGAGGGCTCCTCTTCCCAAAGGAAAGCAGGGTTTTGTAATGTGAAAAGCGCCAATTGGAAGTCACCACCGGGATCCCTTTCATTATTCCTTCCATATCGGGTTCCATTGAACCCACGATTTCATCTATCCCATCACCGGTTTCTTTCTTCTCGCATTTCGGCCCGATCCTTTTAATTCATGTTGTTGACCCGTTCGGCGGCGCCAGACCCCGCCTTTGAAGGCGGGGTGGAGAAGTGCCGCTCAGGGTCGACCCCGAGCAAGCTGCGGCCTTCAGGGCGGAGAGTCGACGGGTTGACTTGTATGAGTGGATCGTGTCACGCATTACGGTTCACGGCATACATTATTCTCTACGTAAGGAGGTGAATGGACCGTTGAAGTTAACCATAGAAATGTATTATGTCATTCTGATTTCTATCAGTGCAATCCTTGGTGGAGTGATCGGATTCCTCATCAGGAAAAAGTTTTCCGATGCGAGAATTGGTTCCGCCAAGGAGGTTGCCAAGCAGCTCATTCAAGAGGCAGAGAAGAGGGCTGAGATCTTAAAAAAGGAAGCCCTTCTCCAAGCCAAGGAGAAATTTTACCAGGAAAAGGCGGAATTTGAAAAAGAGACGGTGGAGAAGCGACAAGAGCTGCAAGGCCTTGAGAAAAGGATCATCCAAAGAGAGTCCCATCTCGACAAGAAGATTGAGCTTCTCGATACGAAGGAAGGGGAGATTAACCGGCGGGAGAAAAACCTGATTCAACAAGAAAAGACGATTCAGGAACAGGAGAAAAAGGTCGTCGGCCTTCTCGAAAAACAACGCTCTCAATTAGAAACGATTGCAAAGATGTCTTCGGAGGAAGCGAAGCGGTTGTTAATGGAGTCGATGGAGAATGAAGCGAAGCATGAGGCGGCCAAGAAGATCAAGAAAATTGAGGACGAGGCGAGGGAAGTGGCTGATAAGAAATCCAAGGAGATTATTAGCTTAGCGATTCAGCGCTATGCAGGAGAGTATGTTGCCGAGAAAACCGTCTCTGTCGTGAATTTGCCCAACGAAGAGATGAAGGGTCGTATCATTGGTCGGGAAGGTCGAAACATCCGAGCCCTCGAAGCGGCGACAGGAATAGATCTGATCATCGATGATACTCCAGAGGCAGTGATCCTTTCAGGATTCAACCCTATTCGGAGGGAGATTGCCCGAATCGCGTTGGAGCGATTGGTCAGCGATGGACGAATTCATCCTGCGCGAATTGAGGAGATCGTCCAAAAGGTGGAACAGGAAATAGAAGTGGCGGTCCGGGAGGCTGGTGAACAAGCGACCTTTGATGTGGGAGTCCACGGCATCCATCCGGAGTTGATCAAACTCATCGGCCGACTCAAGTATCGAACGAGTTTTGCCCAGAATGTCTACCTACACTCTCTCGAAGTTGCATTCCTTTGCGGAATTATGGCTGCAGAACTGGGGATCAATGTGAAACAAGCCAAAAGGGCCGGACTTCTTCATGACATTGGAAAGGCGGTCGATCATGAGGTGGAGGGGTCCCATGGCAAGATTGGGGCAGAGTTAGCAAGGAAATATGGGGAATCGCCTATCGTCGTCCATGCGATCGCTTCCCATCACGAAGAAGAAAAACCGGAGTCCATGCTCGATGTGCTGGTGGAAGCGGCGGATGCTCTTTCAGGGGCGAGGCCGGGGGCCAGGAGGGAGATGCTCGAGACCTATGTGAAGCGATTGGAGGATCTGGAAAGGATTGCTCAGTCTTTCCAGGGGGTAGAGAAATCTTATGCAATTCAAGCGGGCCGGGAAATTCGGATCATGGTTCAGCCTGATCGCATCTCGGACGAGGATTCTGTGATCCTTTGCAGAGACATCGCCCGTAAGATCGAAAAGGAGATGACTTATCCCGGACAAATTAAGGTGACAGTGATCAGGGAAATGCGGGCTGTGGATGTCGCTAAATAATGAGGATCGAGTTCAAAGCTCAAGGCTCAAAGTTAAAATCCTTCTTGCCTTTCAGCTTTGAGCTTTCAGCTTAATGCAGGGAAGCAGAGATGCGGATTCTCTTCATCGGAGACATCGTCGGAAAAGCGGGTCGAAGGGCCATTGATGAGGTATTAGAAAAAGTCATTTCGGACCACGGAATTGAATTCACGATTGCTAACGGGGAGAATGCGGCAGGCGGAATGGGAATTACCCCTGTTATTGCCATTGAAATTCTGGATCAAGGTGTGGATGTCCTGACATCAGGGAACCATATTTGGGCAAAAAAAGAAATTTTACCGTTTTTAGATGAGGAACCTCGAATTTTAAGACCTGCTAATTATCCACCCCGTGTTCCAGGAAGGGGGAGCGCTATTTTCCATTTAGACAATGGGCAGAAGGTGGGTGTTCTCAATTTGGAAGGTAGGGTATTCATGAAGCATTTGGATTGTCCTTTCCGTGTAGCAGAAAAAGAGATTGAGGTATTGAAAAAGGAAACGAATATTCTGCTTGTCGATTTCCACGCAGAAGCCACCTCAGAGAAGATTGCAATGGGATGGTTTCTAAATGGAAAAGTAAGTGCGGTATTGGGAACCCATACCCATGTCCAGACCGGAGATGAGAGGATATTGAGTGAAGGAACAGCTTACATTACCGATGTGGGGATGACGGGTCCTTTGGACTCTGTGATCGGAATTCGTAAAGAGGTTGCCCTGGAGCGTTTATTAACCCAGATCCCATGGAAATTTGATGTCGCCACTGAGGAAATCGAGATCCAAGGGGCGGTTCTTGAAATTGAGGAAAAGACAGGCAAATCCAAGAGTATCCAGAGACTCAGGGTCCCCCTTAAGCAGAATTAGGGGATTAAGGAATTGAGGAATTAAAATCCCTAAGTCCTAAATTCTTCAATTTGTAAATGGTAAATTCGGGGGGTTTAAATAAAAATGAAGCGTGTGGAACAGAAAAAGACGGTTTATGACATTTTTAAAGAAAGAGGCTTCATTGAAAAGGTGACTGATGAAGGTAAAGTACCCGAGATATTAGAAGGCAAGGTGACCTGTTATATCGGCTTTGATCCTACTGCTTCAAGTTTTCATGTAGGGAATCTGGTGCCCATCATGTCACTTGCCCACATGCAGAGGCATGGCCATCAACCGATCTCATTAGTGGGAGGTGGAACAGGATTGGTCGGAGATCCGAGTGGCAAGGATGAGATGAGACAGATTTTAACCTATGAAGAGATTAACAAGAACGCTGAAACTCAAAAAAAGCAATTCGCTCAATTCTTCTATCCCGAAGGAAATCGATTCCTCGATTTTTCGGAAGACCGTGCTCTTCTCTTAAACAATGCCGATTGGCTGACAAAGCTTAATTACATCGATTTTCTCAGAGATATCGGTGTCCATTTTAGCGTCAATCGCATGCTGGCCACTGAATCGGTAAAGATACGTTTAGAGACAGGACTCTCATTTATCGAATTTAACTATCAACTCCTTCAGGCCTATGATTTCTGGTATCTTTTTAAGCATCACAACTGTTTGATTCAGATGGGGGGGAGCGACCAATGGGGTAATATCGTGGCAGGGATTGACTTGATTCGCCGTCTTGAGGGAGGCCAGGCGTACGGCATTACGTTTCCCTTGATTATGACGGCGGATGGTAGGAAGATGGGGAAGACCGAGAAAGGGGCTGTCTGGTTGGATCCCGAACGTACATCCGCCTATGAGTACTATCAATTTTGGATTAATACCGACGATCGAGATGTAAGAAGGTTTCTGGCTCTTTTCACATTCCTCTCCATGGAAGAGGTAGAGGAATATGGAAAGCTGGAAGGAGCCGATCTAAGAGAAGCAAAAGAAAAATTAGCCGTCGCAGCGACTGAAATTGTCCACGGAAAAGAAGAGGCAGAAAAGGCGAGAAATGCGTCAAGACGCGTATTCGGGTTTCGCATACTCGTGCCTTCCCCAAAGGTGCACTTTGAAGGGAGGCAGACATCGGAGGGTGGTGAGGATGGTATTCCCACTACTTTGATTGATAGAGAGAGAATTGGTAAAGGAATTCCAGTATTTAAATTGTTTGAAACCACTAGTCTTTGTGCATCTGGCTCAGAGGCAAGAAGATTGATCGAACAAGGAGGAGGTTATCTCAACAATAAAAAGGTAGATAAATTTGATCTTCTCGTTACATTGGATAGTTTTAATGAAAATGGCGAGATTCTACTGAGGGCGGGAAAAAAGAAATTTCATCGTATAAAATTGTCTTGACAAAAGTTTTAAATAGGTTATAAAATATAAATTTGGGTTTGATGAAATTCTCTCTGCTTGAGAAAATTTTCTCCTTGACAAAAAAGGAGAATTCGTTTAAATTATAAGATGTAAGATGCGTTAGATTTGCTCTTTGAAAAAAGAATAGGGGTTACCGTATCTGGGTCTCTATATAATATAATTTCTTTTTAGGATACAAACTGGAGAGTTTGATCCTGGCTCAGAACGAACGCTGGCGGCGTGCCTAACACATGCAAGTCGAACGAGAAATCTTGAGCAATCGGGAAAGTAAAGTGGCGCACGGGTGAGTAACGCGTGGGTAACCTACCCTTGAACTGGGAATAACTCTTCGAAAGGAGAGTTAATACCGAATAATGTTCTGATTCCTTTGGGGGTTGGAACCAAAGATGGCCTCTGCATGCAAGCTATCGTTTAAGGATGGGCCCGCGTACCATTAGCTTGTTGGTAGGGTAATGGCCTACCAAGGCAGCGATGGTTAGCTGGTCTGAGAGGATGGCCAGCCACACTGGAACTGAGACACGGTCCAGACTCCTACGGGAGGCAGCAGTGGGGAATCTTGCGCAATGGGGGAAACCCTGACGCAGCAACGCCGCGTGGGTGATGAAGGCCTTCGGGTCGTAAAGCCCTGTCAGGTGGGAAGAAACTTGTGGATGCTAATATCATCCACACTTGACGGTACCACCGGAGGAAGCACCGGCTAACTCCGTGCCAGCAGCCGCGGTAATACGGAGGGTGCAAGCGTTGTTCGGAATTATTGGGCGTAAAGCGCGTGTAGGCGGTCGGGTAAGTCAGATGTGAAAGCCTTTCGCTCAACGGAAGAAGTGCATTTGAAACTGCTCGGCTGGAGTACGGGAGAGGAGAGTGGAATTCCCGGTGTAGAGGTGAAATTCGTAGATATCGGGAGGAACACCAGTGGCGAAGGCGGCTCTCTGGTCCGATACTGACGCTGAGACGCGAAAGCGTGGGGAGCAAACAGGATTAGATACCCTGGTAGTCCACGCCGTAAACGATGGGCACTAGGTGTAGGAGGTATTGACCCCTTCTGTGCCGAAGTTAACGCATTAAGTGCCCCGCCTGGGGAGTACGGCCGCAAGGCTAAAACTCAAAGGAATTGACGGGGGCCCGCACAAGCGGTGGAGCATGTGGTTCAATTCGACGCAACGCGAAGAACCTTACCTGGGCTTGACATCCGCTGACCGTCCCGGAAACGGGATCTTCCTCGCAAGGGGACAGCGAGACAGGTGCTGCATGGCTGTCGTCAGCTCGTGTCGTGAGATGTTGGGTTAAGTCCCGCAACGAGCGCAACCCTCATCCTTAGTTGCCATCATTGAGTTGGGAACTCTAAGGAAACTGCCCCGGTTAACGGGGAGGAAGGTGGGGATGACGTCAAGTCCTCATGGCCTTTATGTCCAGGGCTACACACGTGCTACAATGGGCGGCACAAAGGGTTGCAATCCCGCAAGGGGGAGCTAATCTCAAAAAGCCGCTCTCAGTTCGGATTGGAGTCTGCAACTCGACTCCATGAAGGCGGAATCGCTAGTAATCGCGGATCAGCATGCCGCGGTGAATACGTTCCCGGGCCTTGTACACACCGCCCGTCACACCATGAGAGCTGACTGTACCAGAAGTCGCTCGGCTAACCCGCAAGGGAGGCAGGCGCCTAAGGTATGGTTGGTAATTGGGGTGAAGTCGTAACAAGGTAGCCGTAGGGGAACCTGCGGCTGGATCACCTCCTTTCTAAGGAGTCTTCGGTTCCGGTCAAACGGAATTCAGACACCTAGGTCAATACCCAGAACGGTACCCCCTAAATGAATAAGGGAAGACGGGTTTGAGAAGGCCCGTTAAAGTGGGTATAGATATCCCCTTTAAGGGTCTATAGCTCTACGAAACTCCCAAGGGCTGAAGCTATAGGCCATGATGCTAAAGAGAGGGCCTATAGCTCAGTTGGTTAGAGCGCACGCCTGATAAGCGTGAGGTCGATAGTTCAAATCTATCTAGGCCCACCAAGTAGAAGCTGAAAGCTCAAAGCTAAAAGTTGAAAAGGAAAAATCTTTGAGCTTTGAACTTTGAGCTGAATGATATGGGGATGTAGCTCAGCGGGAGAGCACCTGCCTTGCACGCAGGGGGTCGGCGGTTCAAATCCGCTCATCTCCACCAGGATGAGATGAGGGATTGGCCGGAAGCAATGCCCGTCGCAAATAGATTTCTTGAGTTTTCAATTTGTTCTTTGACAATTGAATATGGATGAAGGGATGATGGCATCGATCATTTAAATTTATGGTCAAGCTACTAAGGGCATACGGTGGATGCCTTGGTGCCAGGAGGCGATGAAAGACGTGGTAAGCTGCGATAAGCTTCGGGGAGCCGCTAAACAGGCTTAGAGCCGGAGATTTCTGAATGGGAGAACCCATCCTGAGTAATTTCAGGATATCCCGTCATGAATCCATAGTGGCGGGAGGCGAACGAGGGGAACTGAAACATCTTAGTACCTTCAGGAAGATAAATCAAACGAGATTCCCTGAGTAGTGGCGAGCGAAAAGGGAAGAGTCTAAATTCCGTATACGTTAAAGTCTGTGAGCGTTGTATACGGGAGGTTGCGGGATCCTATCGGAGGTCATCACAGTGACCTCGGGGAGAATCCACTTTTATAGTTGAATCCGCTGGAAAGCGGGGCCATAGAAGGTGATAGCCCTGTAGACGAAATGAAATTGGAATCCCTGGGTAGGATACCCAAGTACCACGGGACACGGGAAATCCTGTGGGAATCTGGGAGGACCATCTTCCAAGACTAAATACTACCTGGCAACCGATAGTGAACAAGTACCGTGAGGGAAAGGTGAAAAGAACCCCAATGAGGGGAGTGAAATAGTACCTGAAACCGTATGCTTACAAGCAGTGGGAGGACGATGGGTTGGTGTAAGGGTTCGCCCTTTACCGATCCTGTCTGACCGCGTGCCTTTTGCATAATGAGCCTGCGAGTTACTCTATGTGGCAAGGTTAATTCTCAGAACGGGAAGGAGCCGTAGCGAAAGCGAGTCTTAAAAGGGCGATTCAGTTGCATGGAGTAGACCCGAAACCAAGTGATCTATCCATGGCCAGGGTGAAATTCGCGTAACAGCGAATGGAGGCCCGAACCGGTTAAGGTTGAAAACTTATCGGATGAGCTGTGGATCGGAGTGAAAGGCTAATCAAACTTGGAGATAGCTGGTTCTCCCCGAAATATATTTAGGTATAGCCTCAAGAGATTCGCTAACGGAGGTAGAGCACTGGATGGGCTAGGGGTCCTACCAGATTACCAAACCCAACCAAACTCCGAATTCCGTTAAACGTTATCTTGGGAGTCAGCCCGTGGGAGATAACTTCCGTGGACGAGAGGGGAACATCCCAGACCGTCAGCTAAGGTCCCTAAAATGTGCTAAGTGGGAAAGGATGTGGAAACGCTCAGACAGCCAGGAGGTTGGCTTAGAAGCAGCCATCCTTTAAAGAAAGCGTAATAGCTCACTGGTCAAGTGGGTCTGCGCCAAAAATGTAACGGGGCTTAAGCACATTACCGAAGCTACGGAATCCTGCCTTCGGGCAGGATTGGTAGGGGAGCATTCCATTGTAGGGCAAAGGGTGACCGCGAGGACACCTGGACGAAATGGAAGGGATCATGCAGGCACGAGTAGCGATAATGCTGATGAGAAACCAGCACGCCGTAAGCCTAAGGTTTCCTGAGCAAGGTTAATCCTCTCAGGGTTAGTCGATCCCTAAGCCGAGGCTGAGAAGCGTAGGTGATGGGAAACAGGTTAATATTCCTGTACCACCAGGTTGGCGTTTGAGTGATGAGGGGACGCAGAAGGGTAGGTTATCCAGGTGTTGGATGCCCTGGTTCAAGCCTGTAGGTGGGGATTCTTGGCAAATCCGGAGTCCCAATTGTAAACACCGAGAGGTGATGACGTTTCCGAGTAATCGGAAGTAAGTGACTGAGCCCATGCTGCCAAGAAAAGCCTCTAGCAAGTCAATCAGGTGATCGTACCGCAAACCGACACAGGTAGGCGGGGAGAGTATCCCAAGGCGCTTGAGAGAACCCTGGTTAAGGAACTCGGCATAATAACACCGTAACTTCGGAAGAAGGTGTGTCATGATCTGTCAAGGGACTTGCTCCCGGAGCAGATTGTGATCGCAGTGAAATGGGGGTGGCGACTGTTTACTAAAAACACAGGAGTCTGCTAAGTCGAAAGACGACGTATAGGCTCTGACGCCTGCCCGGTGCTGGAAGGTTAAGGGGATTCGTCATGCTGTAGCAATACGGCAGAAGCGTTGAACCGAAGCCCCAGTAAACGGCGGCCGTAACTATAACGGTCCTAAGGTAGCGAAATTCCTTGTCGGGTAAGTTCCGACCTGCACGAATGGCGTAACGACTTCCCCGCTGTCTCAACCAGGGACTCAGCGAAACTGTATTGACGGTGCCGATGCCGTCTACCCGCGGCAAGACGGAAAGACCCCGTGCACCTTTACTACAACTTGGCAATGAATTTCGGAATAGTCTGTGTAGGATAGGTGGGAGACGTTGAGATCTCGGCGCTAGTCGGGATGGAGTCAACCTTGAAATACCACCCTGATTGTTTTGGAATTCTAACCTGGGCCCGTGATCCGGGTCGGGGACATTGCCTGGTGGGTAGTTTGACTGGGGCGGTCGCCTCCCAAAATGTAACGGAGGCGCGCAAAGGTTCCCTCAGGCTGATTGGAAACCAGCCGTAGAGTGTAAAGGCATAAGGGAGCTTAACTGCGAGACCAACAAGTCAAGCAGGTACGAAAGTAGGCCTTAGTGATCCGGCGGTTCCGCATGGAAGGGCCGTCGCTCAACGGATAAAAGGTACGCCGGGGATAACAGGCTAATTTCTCCCAAGAGTTCATATCGACGGGGAAGTTTGGCACCTCGATGTCGGCTCATCGCATCCTGGGGCTGTAGCAGGTCCCAAGGGTTTGGCTGTTCGCCAATTAAAGCGGTACGCGAGCTGGGTTTAAAACGTCGTGAGACAGTTTGGTCCCTATCTGCCGTGGGCGCAGGATACTTGAGGGGAGCTGTCCCCAGTACGAGAGGACCGGGATGGACGAACCGACGGTGTTCCAGTTGTGACGCCAGTCGCAGCGCTGGGTAGCCGTGTTCGGAAGGGATAACCGCTGAAAGCATCTAAGCGGGAAGCCCACCCCAAGATAAGGTGTCCCTCCTGGTAGCAATACCAGGATAAGACCCCTCGGAGACTACGAGGTTGATAGGTCAGATGTGTACGTGTCGCAAGACACTGAGCAAACTGATACTAATCGGTCGATCGGCTTGACCATAATTGAATTTATTCTCCAAAGTTCCTTCATCCATATTCACAAATAGGGAAATTGGAATGGTGGAATATTGGAATAATGGGTGAATAGAAGAAAAACAGTTTTTATACGTTATTCCATCAATCCAGTATTCCATTATTCCGTAAGTAAAATTCTTGGTGACCATAGCGAAGGGGAAACACCCGTTCCCATTCCGAACACGGAAGTTAAGCCCTTCAACGCCGATGGTACTGCATGGGTAACTGTGCGGGAGAGTAGGACGTTGCCGAGATTAAAATTTGTCCTCGCGGAAGCGAGGATCGAAGAGCCCGTTAGAAATAACGGGCTCTTTTGTTGAAAGGCTCTGAACCAGATACCCCTGAACCCCATTGAATTTCTGGGTCCCGATGATTAAATTATTTTATAAGAATTTCCTCTAAGGAGGTTGTTATGAATTGTAATCGGTGCGGCAGCATCATGTCCTATGAAAAATTCTATGGTCCAGCTGAAACATTCTTTGGCTGGAGATGCATTGCTTGTGGGGAAATCATTGATCAAGTTATTTTAGAGAATCGACTCAGACAGAGACGCTAAGAAGTGACCGCTGGTTTTATCCACCCAAAGTAATATTTACTTGACCTGTTCTTTGTCCTCCGATACCTTAATCCTCTTCCTCTTTTGACCTTCCGTGATTGTATATAATTTTTACATGCACTAAATCCTTGACACACTCCTGTTTTGGGGCTTATTCTACGCAATAAAAACTTTCTGAAATGGAGGACGATATGGATAAAGATCAGATAGCTGAAATGATCCGGCGGAGACTAAAATTGGACGATCAAGAATGGACGATGATTGAGCAGAACCCAAAGTTTCAACGCTTATTTGGAAATGCTATCAAGGCCTCTCAATATCGGTTGGTGGCTGAGGTGATTGATTCGAAAGGTTGCCATTCAGGACATGTCATTGGTCAAAAACTGATTTTCGATAGTTCGGGTAATTTGCTCACCAGAGAAAGCCCGGAGCGTGTCTGTTCTTTCTTGATGCCGAACTTGACTGTATTGGTCAATGCCTTTTTTGAAAATATGATGAATGGCCGGGACCCCAATGAGGTGATGTTTAACACTACGGGTTGTTTTGACACAGGTCCGCAATGTGGTGGGTGGGGCCATGTAGTGGTTAAAATGACTGCGGCGAAAAGATAGGCACAATAGGAAGGCAAGATATTAACATCACTTAAACAAAGAGGCGCAATCGATATGAAAATCTTAAGGGTGGACGTCAAAAATGAAAAGATTAAATTCGAAAATCTAAATGAGAAGTGGAAGTCAATTGGAGGCAGCGCCTTCATTGCAAAGATAATGAACAAAGAAGTTCCTCCGACGACCGACCCTTTAGGCCGTGAGAATCTTTTTATTGTTGCGGTTGGCCCTCTTGCGGGCACTGGAGCACCACAACTTGGGCGCATATCCGTTGGCGCAAAGAGCCCTCTCACACTGGGAATCAAAGAGGCAAACTCGGGAGGCCCGGCTGCACAAATCCTCGACAGGCTTGGAATTCGGGCTGTTATTGTTCACGGCGCAGCTCGCAACCATCGGTTATACTGCTTATTTATTTCAAAGGATAAGACAACATTAATTCCAGCAGATGAATACCGGGGCATGAAGAATTATGAATTGGTGAGCAAGCTTCAAAAACAATATGGTGAAAAAATCACTGTGATATCTACTGGAATTGCCGGTGAGCGGAAATACAAAGGGGCGTCGGTCTCCTTTACGGATATATTTGGCGATCCATCGCGGAACGCCGCAAGGGGTGGGCTCGGTGCTGTGATGGGATCGAAGGGACTCAAGGCTATCATCATTGATCCCTCTCAAGCTGGACAGGTTGAGATTGCCCATCCGGAGGAATTTCGAAAGATAGTAAATTCATGGGTGGATACCCTCAAACATGATATCAGCTGCAGCCTGTATTCACGATTCGGCACTCCATTTGCCATTAGCAATTCCGCTAGCCAGGGAACCTTACCATCGAACAATTATCGTTCGGGAAGGCCGGCGAACTTCATCGCGGTAAGCGGAAATAGCATACAGAAAATTCTCTTTGAACGCGGCGGGAAGATGCACGGCTGCATGCCCGGCTGCGTTGTAAAGTGTTCAATCATCTACCCTGATAAAGATGGGAAACGGCTCTGCTCTGCCTATGAATATGAAACGATAGCCATGCTTGGAACTAATCTGGGGATTACCGATAATGATGCTATTGCAAGGCTCAAATTTATGTGTGACGACCTGGGTGTCGATGCCATAGAAACAGGGAGCAGTCTTGGTCTCGCTGCTGATGCCGGAAAAATGTCATTTGGGGATTGGCAGTCCGCTGCGCGACTTTTGGAGGAAATTAAAAAGGAAACGCCTCTTGGTGTTGCCTTGGGCAATGGTGTGGTCGCCACCGCCCGCTATTTAAACGTAAGCCGTATACCTGCCTATAGAGGGCAGGCCATACCCGCCCATGATCCCAGGTCGGTAAAGGGAACCGGCGTTACCTATTTCACGAGTCCTATGGGAGCGGATCATACGGCAGGTCTGACATACCGGATACCGAGGAACAGGGATAAGCAGGCTGAGAATTCGCTTAAATCCCAGATTCAGGCAGCCACGTGTGATGCCTTCGGCTATTGTTTGAATTCCGTTCCTGGCGGCCGTGCATCCATTTATCAATTTTTTGCAGGTCTCATGAATGCCAGATATGGGTTCCAGTTAACTCCCAAAGATACCATGGAGATTGGCAAGCAGACCCTTCGAGACCAACTCGCTTTCAATGAAAAGGCAGAGTTCAGTAAAGTGGATTCAAAAACTGCGGCCTTTGTCCGAGAAGAAAGGATTACTCCAACGGGTCAGGTTTTTGATGTTGATGATGCCGAGATAGAAAACATATGGAAGGGACTGGATTCGTTTCAGGAAAAGGAAAAGATCTGGGAGATCCGCATGCCGCCTCTGCCAGAGATGATGTTTGGTGCTGGAGTTGTAGAGAATGTGGGCGAGCGGATCCGGCGACTGAATATAAAGAAGGCATTGCTGACAACCGATCCTGTTATGCTCTCGATGGGAAGGGCTGATGAGGTTCGTAAGATTCTGGAGTCCAGTGGAATAGCGACTGTTATCTTCTCAGATGTGGAGCCTGACCCTCCCATTGAACTCATCGAGAGGGTTGGTAAGCTCTATACAGAAAATGATTGTGATGGAATATTGGGCCTCGGCGGCGGGAGTTCGATGGATACTGCAAAAGCAGTTGGGCTTAGGGTGACGCACGCCGGTGAGATGAGAGAATATGAGAGCATTGTGGGTGGAACTGCAAAGATTAAACCTCTTCTCCCGCCGATCATCTGCATCCCTACCACCTCAGGGACAGGAAGCGAGGTCAATCCTTATGCTGTGATCACCGATAAGGAGAGAGATCTAAAATTTATGTTAATGAGTAATCATTTAGTTCCCAGATTGGCTGTCATTGATCCCCTCTACTGTAAGACGATGCCGGCCAGCCTCACGGTGGAATCCGGAATTGATGCCATGGCTCACTGCATTGAGGGGTACGTTTCGTTGGCAATCCCCTATCACCCCTATTTTGAGGCAATGGCAGTCTACGGAGTAAAGTTGATTGGACGAAGCCTCATTCCGGCATATAAGAACGGGAATGACATCGCCGCGCGTACCGATATGTGCATGGCTGCAATCTGCGGCGGCATCGCCTTCCTAAAGGGATTGGGTATTGGACATGCCATCACGCATGTTCTTGGCGCTCATTACCATATTCCGCATGGCCGGGCAGCCATCTACGGACTTCTCTGTTTTGTTAAGGCCAATAACGAAACTTGTAAAGAGCAGTTTATCGATATGGCGCAACTATTAAATCGGTCAAATGATCTGGAGGGGAGCCTGCTTGAGTTTTATAGAAAGCTTGATATTCCCATTCGTCTAAAGGCTCTCGGCATTCCGAAAGACGACTTGAAGAAAATTGCCTTTTATGCCTCCAGGGATGCAGTGAATATGGCCACCGATCCCACATCCATCAGCGAGCAGAAGATCCTGGAACTACTTCTGGAGATTTATGAGTAGCTGAGTGGCAAAGGAGTACGGATGAATAGGGTGTACCGGTGCCTGTGACCTTCGAATTAAAGAAGTCATCCCGTTAGGCCTGATGTCTTGGCCTCCTGGAAAGTGACGATGAGTTGGAAAGAAGATCCGCGGTGGGCCTATGTCTTCGTCAATTTGTCTTGCCTGATGTGGGCCAGTAATTTTGTACTGGGAAGGACCCTGCGGGAGGAGGTCGGGCCTCTGATGCTGACGGCCTCCCGTTTCGTGGTGGCCTCCCTATTCTATGCGGTGATCCTGGGCCGTTCTGCCGTCAAGGAGCGACTGCTCCCCCGGCACTGGGCCTTGCTGACAGCCATGGCACTGACAGGGGTACTGGGATTTCCCCTCCTTCTGTACCGGGGTCTTCAACTCACGACGGCAACAGATGCCGTGCTGATCAACGCTACCGGTCCCCTCATGACGGCGGTCCTGGCTGCGATCCTGCTAAGGGAGCGATTGTTCCCTCGTCATGTTCTTGGTGGGCTCATATCGTTTTTCGGCGTGACGCTGATCGTCAGTGGGGGCTCATTGGAGAGGCTTCAACAGTGGCATGTTAATGTCGGTGATTTATACATCCTTCTTGCTGTTCTGCTCTGGGGGCTTTACTCGGTGATCAGCCGTAGGGCGACGCGTTCGCGGTCTGTTTTTTCGGTAACGGCCATCTCCACGTGGATGGCCCTCCCGCTTTTCCTCGGGGCAGCAGCCGTGGGGTGGCAGCCTGCACCCACCCACTGGAGCTGGCACCTCTTGCTGGCCGTCGTCTACATCGGTATTTTCCCTTCGGGGGCAGCCTTGCTGTCATGGAACGAAGGGGTGCGCCGGGTGGGGCCGAACAGGGCGATGGTATTCTATAATATGCTCCCCGTTTACGGATCGATATTGGGGGTGATTCTGCTCGGAGAGTCCCTCGGGGCGGAACATTTTATCGGCGGCGGCCTGATCCTGGCGGGTAGCCTCATCGCGATCTGGCCGGAATTGATAACCGCAGCAGGGAGGAGGTGAAGCATCGAGGAACGGAGGGTGGATGCTGCATGAGTTCTAAGTATTGATTGAAAGGCGCAGTTTATCGTAATAGAATATGTATCACAAATAATGAAAAGCGGTGATGGAGGATGCCGCTCAGTGTGCGCCTCGATAAAAAGACCGAATCTTTGCTCGAACAGACTGCTTCGGCACTTAAGACCAGCAAGGCCGAGGTGATCAAACAATCTCTTTCAGATTACTGCGCCCGTATTCTCACAGAAAAACGGAAGCGACCTTATGAACTTATAAAGGATTTGTTAGGCAAGGAAGGAAGTGGTAAAGGCGATCTTTCTTTGAGAAGCGAGCAGATTTTGAGAAAAAGGTTCAAAAATATTCACCCTTGACCATAAGGATTTTTCTATTTACCGGTTTAAACAAAAAAAGCGATTTACACTGATTCCCTCAAATAGATGATTTTACTATAATTACTTACTCCTTACGCCTACCGCCTTACGGTCTCAGAATTACTCTATGCTTTTTGCCCTATGCGTTTTTAGAATCGACACGGACACGTTTTAAATATTGGGTTGAAAATAAACTTGGTATGATTCATAGTAATACCGGAGGTGGGCCATGGCTACTGCGAAAATTGCCATTTCTTTGAATGAGGGAACAGTAAAAAGACTGGATCGCCTTGTCAAAAACAGGATTTTCCCGAGCCGAAGTAAAGTCATTCAGGATGCGGTGGAAGAGAAACTTAAGAAGTTGGAAAAAGGCCGGTTAGCAAGAGAGTGTGCTAAACTTGATCCCGAATTTGAAAAAGCACTTGCGGAAGAAGGTCTTTCAGCCGAGGCAGAACAATGGCCCGAATACCGAGAGGGGAGTGAATTATCATTGACCCGTTCAACGGCGCCCAAGCCCTGGCAGTTATGACGGGGGATAAGGCACTGCTCAGGGTAGACCCTGAGCAATCCCCAGCCTTTTGGCCGAGGAGTAGAGCGGTTGACAGATAATACATATTGTAATATAATTTATCATACTAATTTCCTTGGAGAAATTTTTATGAAAGAGAGACTGAGCATCACAATCGATTCAGATTTGTTTGCTAAAATCGAAAAAGTCGCTAAAGAAGAAAAAAAACCAAGAAGTAAAATTATTATGGAGGCCCTTAAGATCTGGGAGCAAAAGAGAATAGAGTACCTCATGCGTAAAGGTTATGTGGAAGGGGCCAAAGAAGACTTGGAGTTAGCGGAGTTTGATTTGGAAGCCGGAAATGAGGTGATGGATTAATGGCAACAATATTCCCGCGACGAGGTGAGATTTGGTTGGTCAATTTCAATCCGGCTCGTGGAAGTGAACAGCGGGGGATGAGGCCTGCTTTGATTATTCAAAATGATATTGGCAATGAAGTCTCACCCATTACGATTATTGCCGCCATCTCAACAACAATAAAAATTTATCCCATCAATGTGAAAATAAAATCCTCTGAAAGTGGGTTGGCCAAAGACTCTGTTGTAAAACTCAATCAAATCCGGACGGTTGATAAGAGTAGGCTGATTAAGAGATTGGGTAAATTGAGTCCATCCATCATGGATGCGGTCAATTCAGCCATTTTACTCAGCCTTGGAATTACGGCATAAAAACTGGCAAGTTGCTTTAGAACCTACGGCCGATAGCGCCGATGAAAACCGGCGAGGTGTCGTGAATGAAAGAGTCATACGATGAAGGTGTAGCGAACCACATCGGCCCCGAGTCATGCGCTGGGGACCGCAAGGGCCTGAGCGAAGCGTTGACAGGGGTACGTGCGGGCCGGCTATTGAGCCGTGAAATGGTTCTTGATTCCAGGGTGCCGATACTGTGGACGTTAGTAGAAGGCAACACGGTGCGCATCGATAGGGCGAGAGGCGCACGGACCCTGCGCGGTCGCAGACCCCGGGCACGCACGGAAACACGTCGAACGGGAATCGGGAGATCCCATGACTGCCTTTGTTCGCAAGGGAACCGAGGCCGCATCGGGAAGTCTGAGGACACAAGCCGATGATGACCGATCATGGGAAGTCGGACAACTCCGTATTACCGAGGAAATCTTCGAACAAAGTCCGTCAAAGTGCTACGGAGAGGATGGAGGGAAGGGAGTTGGCCAAAGGGAAGACGCTTGAGCAAACCATGCCCCGGTCAGGGCCGGAGAGGCGTGTCCAGTGCGCTTGAGCGGATACGGGAAGCGGCACAGAAGGATAGGAAGCAGCGGTTCACGGCGCTCCTTCACCATGCCTATGCGGTAGATCGTTTGAGGGAAAGCTACTTTCGGCTTAAACGCGAAGCGACTCCGGGAATAGACGGAGAGACATGGTGTCACTATGGGGAGAAGCTGGAGGAGAACCTCCAGGATCTCTCCGAGCGACTAAAGCGAGGGGCGTATCGGGCAAGGCCAGTTCAGAGGGTCTACATCCCGAAGGCGGATGGCAGACAGAGGCCGATCGGAGTACCAGTTTTGGAGGATAAGATCGTGCAGCGGGCCGTAGCCGAGGTGATGGGGGCCATCTACGAGCAGGACTTTCTCGGATTCTCGTATGGGTTCCGGCCAGGGCGCAGTACGCACCAGGCGTTGGATGCGCTGGCAGTGGGGCTGATGACGAAGAAGATGAACTGGGTGCTCGATGCCGACATTCGTGGGTTCTTCGATACCCTTGACCACGGATGGTTGGTGAAGTTTGTAGAGCACCGCATAGGAGACCGACGCATCGTTCGCCTGATACAGAAATGGTTGAAGGCCGGTGTGTTGGAAGAAGGGAAGCGGATACAGAGTGAAGTGGGTACGGTTCAAGGCGGCAGTATCAGTCCGCTTCTGGCCAATATCTACCTTCACTATGCATTCGACCTGTGGATTCAGCAGTGGAGGAAGAAGCAGGCACAGGGCGAAGTGATCGTCGTGCGCTATTGCGATGACTTCATTGTAGGATTCCAGCATCGTCACGAGGCCGAACGGTTTTTGGCTGATCTTCACGAACGACTGAGGAGATTTGGGTTAGAACTCCATCCGGACAAAACCCGCATTCTGGAGTTTGGCCGGTTTGCGAGGGAAAACAGAAACCGGCATGGCGAAAGAAAGCCAGAGACATTCAACTTCCTGGGATTTACTCATAGTTGCAGTCAGACCCGGAAGGGAATGTTTACGGTCCTCCGCAAAACGATGCGCAAGAGGCGGCAGGCAAAGCTTCGAGAAGTCTATTTAGAACTCAAGCGCCGCATGCATGATCCGGTTCCGAAGCAAGGGGCTTACTTACGGTCGGTCGTGGGAGGGCACTTTCGCTACTATGCTATACCCATGAATGGCCCCTCCCTGTCGGCCTTCCGGAAGGAGATTGGTCGATTGTGGTGTAAGGTATTCAGACGCCGGAGCCACAAACATAGCTTAGCTTGGGATCGGATGAAACGTCTCATGGATAGGTGGCTCCCTCTTGCCCGTATTTGTCATCCTTACCCTTTAGTGCGCTTTGGCGTTATCACCTGAGGCAAGAGCCGTATGCGGTAGTACCGCACGTACGGATCTGTGCGGGGGGCGCTGGGCAACCGGCGTTCCTACCGCGACCGTTGTTTCGTATTGACAAAGTGCCACAAATAGGTATACTTTTAATGTAACCAGTTGGTAACACAGAAGGAGAACCTTTATGAAGACGAAAGCTCACCTTGTCTTCCCTCGCCAGATCTTGGAGGAGGTTGACCAAATCGCCGGGAAGAGGAAAAGAAGCCTTTTCATTGTTAAGGCGACTGAGGAAAAGCTGGAAAGGGAGCGGTTTTTAAAGGCCTTGGAAGAGACAAAGGGGGCGTGGGCCGATAAACATCATGCCGAATTGAGAACCGGGAGGGATGTGGAACGGTATTTGAGAGAAAAGAGGGGTTCTTATCGGAAGAGACTAAAAAGGATCGTAAATGACTAAATACCTTTTAGATTCTGATATTATCATTTGGCATCTGAGGGGCCGAAAGGAAGTGACTGAAATGCTAAGGGACTTGCAGAGATTTGGGTTGCCTGGGTGCTCGGCTCTCTCCGTTCTGGAAGTTCAATTGGGAGTGAAGAGAGGCGAGGAGGAAAAGACCGATCGTTTTCTGAAGTCTCTGAAAGTTTTTGATGTGAATAGCGAGGTTGCGGGCAGGGCTGCCCGTTTGATTCGTGAGAGTAAGGGGCGAGGGATAACGCTTGATTTACCAGACGCTATCATCGCCAGTACCTGCGTATTGCACAATTTAATTCTTGTCACTTATAACAGAAAGCACTATCCGATTCCGGAAATCCAATTCCACCCTCTTCCACCCGTCAATCCCTAATTGTAAAGGCTAACTTTTTTTCTTCACACTTCACGCCCGGCGCCTCACGGTCTTAGAATTTATCTATGCCCTATGCCCTATGCCCCCTGCCTCGTTCTTTCTTAAGGTCGGACACGGATGACGGACACATTTTAAATTTTTGGTTGCAAATAAAAGCGGTATGATTCGTAGTAATACCGGAGGTGGATTATGGCTACCGCAAAAAATGCCATTTCTATGGATGAGGGAACAGTAAAGAGACTGGATAAACTTGTCAAAAACAGGATCTTTCCGAGCCGAAGTAAAGTCATTCAGGATGCAGTGGAAGAAAAACTTAAGAAGTTGGGAAAAGGCCGGTTAGCTCGAGAATGCGCTAAACTTGACCCCGAATTCGAAAGGGCACTTGCAGAGGAAGATCTTTCAGCGGAGGCAGACCAATGGTCCGAATATTGAGAGGGGAGTAAATTATCATTGACCCGTTCAATGACGCCCAGGTCCTGGCAGTTATGACGGGGGATAAGTCACTGCTCAGGTTCAACCCTGAGAAATAACCAGCCTTTTAGCCAAGGAGTCGAAGGGTTGACAGGTAATACGTATTGTAATATAATTTATCATACTAATTTTCCTGGAGAAATTCTTATGAAAGAGAGACTAAGCATCACAATCGATTCAGATTTGTTTACTAAAATCGAAAAAGTCGCTAAAGAAGAAAAAAAACCAAGAAGTAAGATTATTATGGAGGCCCTTAAGATCTGGGAACAAAAGAGAATAGAGTACCTCATGCGTAAGGGTTATGTGGAAGGAGCCGAAGAGGACTTGCAATCGGCGGAGTTTGATTTGGAAGCCGGAAATGAGGTGATGGATTAATGGCAACAATATTCCCGCGACGAGGTGAGATTTGGTTGGTCAATTTCAATCCGGCTCGTGGAAGTGAACAGCGGGGGATGAGGCCTGCTTTGATTATTCAAAATGATATTGGCAATGAAGTCTCACCCATTACGATTATTGCCGCCATCTCAACAACAATAAAAATTTATCCCATCAATGTGAAAATAAAATCCTCTGAAAGTGGGTTGGCCAAAGACTCTGTTGTAAAACTGAATCAAATCCGGACGGTTGATAAGAGTAGGCTGATTAAGAGATTGGGTAGATTGAGTCCATCCATAATGGATGCGGTCAATTCAGCTATTTTACTCAGCCTTGGAACTGCTGCGTAAAAAGCTGTCAAGTTGTTTTAAAACCCACACCCCACACCCCATCGCCATAGGATCTATAAATCACGCAATGCTCCATGCTCTATGCACTTTGCGTTTTCATTCGCCTTACCCCTCACGCCTGACGCCTGGCGGTACTTCTAATTCGCATTATGCGCCATGCGCTATGCTCTACGCGGTGTTTGAGTTTCCCTTACTTTTTGCGCCTTACGCCTCACGCCTTGCGGTCTTTTGTGTTGACATAACCCTCCCCGTGGTATATTCTGTGCATCAAAGAGAGATGGAAGGAAAAATAAATTTAGGAAAGGATAAAGATTCGAGTCCAATCAGTACCAATCGTAATGCGAGGGCAAGGGCTAACACAGGTATTTATTTTTAAGAGGGGAAGGGGATTAAGACTGAAGTTGGAGAGGGTGCATGAGACATCGAGAAAAAACAGAGCAAAGTCAATAAGCAAGCCTGACCCCAAGGCCAATTCTTCCTATTCAGTTAGTTGATGTCAAGCTTAGATATCGGCAATTTGATCGTAATATGCTGCCAAAGACTCTGGCCTAATTCCCTCGCAAAGCATAATCTGAAGAAACTGCGTACCAAGAAGAATTCTTGCCCCCTTGGGGCCAACTATCTCGGGGATTCTGTCGCGCACCAAGAAGAGTCTTTCGTTGGCAGACTTGCTAAGCTCCTTTCTGCCCTCTCGTTGCGACGACCAAAGGAGACGCGATGAGTGAAGATGTCTGGCCCACACGTTAACGTCAAACCCGAAATAGACTTCGGTGTAGCCCAAGCTGATTCGTGCGATATCCTCGCTCGGCCACGGCCGTAGCATAATAGGCATCGCGGTAGGGTAATCGAATGAGGATTCAAGAGATAGAATCACATCACGGCAGTCAATTTCTTCAGATATTGGTCGATATATCTTGTCTTGAAGATGTTGCCTTATAATTTCTCTCCCTTTTTCAATGGATATGCCCCGCTGCCTGTTCAACGCTAGCACGTGGAGGCAGCCATCTATACTGTACTCGACAAAGTCCCTGGAGCGGAGTTCTTCAAAAAGTAGGGATAATTCAGCATCATATCTCTTTAGAGGCTGGTGCGGTGTAACGGCGCTGCGTTTCACGTCTAAGAACGGATCGATCACATCGTCGTTCTTGGACAGGTCGATCAACTTCCTGGTTCTATCCTCCTGCCTGATAATTCGGTCGATCTGCTGCACTCCCTTCTGCCCATATTCTCCAAAAAATTTGTCGAGTTCCGTTAGAATCTCAGCACGATTTGTCTTCCCCATTATGTCGAGAATTTGTTCGTTGACCTTGCCTTCCTTAAGTTCCACGAACGAGATCCCGCGCGGGCTGAACAGTGTGATGTCGCTAATGTCGAGGCACCTTGTTGCATCATTCCAAATCGGTAAGACTTCACCTCCAGCGAAGAAATGCTGCATTGCCTTTATGACCGATTCATGATTCTGGTCTTTAAGATTGCCTCTCGGTTGTTTTAAACATGTTCTTCGAATAAATAGGGACGGCTCGTGCGGAAGAGCACTCCATACAATCGCATCATTAATACATCTAAAGAGTTGACGCACGCGGGCCCAACCTTTTTGCGACGCCATAGCTTCCCGACGTGTAAGGCTTTTATGCGATCGCATTTTGTCTTCTGCGTCGATTATGGCGCGAACCGTCATAACATGAAGAAGGAATAATCCTGTGTGAAAGTCTTTTACGAACTGATCGCGGTCGCGCCGAATATCCTCCATGGAACGATACTTCTTCCCGGCTGGTTCGCGAAGGGCGTCTACGGCACTCCTAATCAAACCTTCCAAACTACCATTGGGATCCTTGATCATCTTCGATTCATTTGCTTAACGATTTGCATAACCTGCGCGGACAACCGCTTCCCCCAAAAATGCCTCACGTTTAATCCGCGTCAGGTTGATGCTTTTAGACGAGCCCCTTTCTCTTCGTCTATATCTCGAGATCTTTTCGGATACGCTCCAATCCCCAGCCGGAACATCTTCGTATCGACTAGAAACTCCCCACCGGTCAATTTTAACCAACTGTCGATTTGCCGGATCACAGCGTAAACCGCCTCGGAATAGGTATCTAAGAACTCCGGAGTTACAGTGATCCGGCGCAGGAGATGCGGAAGCTGGTAGGCCGGAAAGTCACCAAAATCGGCCACCAGATACCTATCCCCTTGGAGTTGTTCAAGTAGTAGGTACCTGTCGGGGAATTTGGAATTCCGCTCGTTGAGCTCCCGCCCGCCCCGGATTCGGTATCGTTGGTCATCGATATCAGAAATCAGATAAATGTTTTTCGCATTTTGAAGGCTTTCCAGCGAACGAATAGCTTTCAAAAGACTGATAATGCAGATGATCTGTTCGTCATTCAGACGCTGCAGGATTAAAGCGTTCTTCAGGATGTCGTGCAACTCGCCCTCGCTGACAGCCCAGTTCTTGAGCACTTGAAATCCGAGATAATTACTCGCCCCGATCTCGGCTCTGATTTCTTGCGGACCAAGTTTAAACAGGGCGCCAACCCCGATGAGGGATGCGTCACGTTTGTCGTATTGGTATATAAGCTTTGAGAGTTGGTTGACGATCGACAGCATCTGTCTATCCAACATCATCTTTGCATAGTCAAAGATCTCTTTATTAAGCCGCTTGTGGACGAAACTGCGGCTCACTTCGTAGATCAGGAAGAGGAAAGGAATAGAGAGGAAAGCGGCGCTGACATTGAGGACCAGTCCCTGCAAGTTTCCGGTCAAGAAGGTGGCAGCAACATAAAAAAGGCAGGCCGCAGCAATGCAGGCAGCATAAGGTAGTATTCTCAATGCGAGTTTATGCATGTCTTTTCGAGCCGCCTAACGACTGAAATCACCGAGAGGCGGGGCAGTTCCCCGCCGATTCGGAGGATTGATTTGTTAGCCTCATATATGCCTTTCTTTTTTAATTGTCGCTGTCCCTATTTTTAGAGTTGATGCCGCTTATTCGATTGGCTGGAATCATTGTCTCACGAGAAGACTGTGGCATTGGAACATTCCCAAACAGTACGCATTGCGAAAAGGGAAGTCGATTTGGGATCCCTTCACAGCCTCGCAACGTTTTAGCCGCACTTTTTCATCCGAAATTTCCTCAAGGAGCTCAATCGTGCTTTCTTTCGTTAATTCGTACATATCCGTAAGCGCCAGTATAAATGCTTGATTTGCCTTCGTCTGACTAGCCAGTCTCTTATAGAATAGAGAGGAAAATATGTAGCCGACTATCTCAGGCTCATTCCACTGGGTTGCCACTACAATGGATTGACGGTTTAGGAGAAAGACGGAGGATAACCCTACCTTTTCATTCGTTGAGAATCTTTTGAAATAGTTCCAGTTGCTTGTTGATCCGGTATTGCATCCGTTCAACACGACCAGCGTGAATTGAAGTTTATGTGCCTCTCTCTGGACTGATTCGAGCCATATGCCTTTCTTTGTCGAATCAGTTGATGTTGACACAAACCACGGATCAGTGAATACGTTGGCTGGAATGCTATGAGTTGCCAAGTGCAAAAGCTTGGCTGAATTTGCAGGCGATTTTGAGAAGTCAACACCTTCAGATTGAAGGTCGATTTCAAAGTAATCCTGACCAGCGAGAGTCTTTTTGACTAGAGCTTTCTCTGCTTCGGCTAGCTCTAAATGTTCCTCACTGTTTGAGATGTACAGGCCAGGACCAGTCACTAGAGAGTCGGCTGATTCTTCCTTGAGTGCTGGGCAGGTCCTGAAAACCAAGCCAAATGCCTTAATTCGTGACCGGAGTACATCACTGGCAAGGATTGCTGGCAAAATGGGAAAACCTTCTGTCAAATGATCTGGTATGAACACCAATTCCGATATAGGACTACTTTCAAGTACATCCACAATCTTGGCCATGGTTGGCTCTAGACTCGCCTGAAGCTTGGTCAATTGTGCACGAAAGGGTTCTCGATTAGCATTGCCTTCTCGTTGATAGTCAAAGAGCGCTTTGAAAAATTGCCATAAGCTGTCCGATGGTATAGTGCTCCTAAAATATTGCCCCCCCGCCACGAAAACGAGAACACAAGCTTTCTCGCATGCGAAAGAAAAGAGAAACGCCGATCCAGACGAAAGCCGACGGGTTAGCATCTCGACACCATATTGAACCGTTACCCCTTCATACGGCGACGGAAATGCATAGGTCTGATGAATGCGAGACGTTAAATCATTAAACTCTCGCCAAGGCCGGCTGTAATCGGCCTGTCTTGCGACTTGTTCGCCTAATTCGTCTGCAATATTTCCGTTCGCAAATTCGAACGGGTCATCGTATTTCTCCCTAAAACCGTACATGAATGGCGTGCCGAAGCGGATCAGGTCCTCTTTCTTGGTTTTCAGGTCCTCCTTTATAGGATTAGGGACTTCGACAGATTGTAGAACGACATCGATCCATCCCAGTACTGAAAACCAGTCCAGAAGGGAGTTTGAGCTGCACAACACGAGCGCATGCAGTACATCATCAGCAGTGCCAGAAGCCCCGATGCTGTTGAGGATGGACTTTATGCGAGACACATATCGTTCGCGAGTTCCTCTTCGGTAGTGTAGCCGCTGGTGCTGGTCAATCTGTAGCTGGATTTCAATGCAAGCTTCCTTAAGGTGCGCAGTACCTCGCGATAGCTTATCCGTCGAAAAGTAAGTCTTTGCCAGAATCAGCCTTGCCTCAAGTCGCGCTTCAAGATCGTTTTCTAAAAGATCAGACTCGATTCGAGAGGTTAAGTCTTCAATGGCAGTTGAATCCTTCAACTCTCGGTAACATACGAGTAGGTTGATTCTGAGTTGCCTAATTTGGTCAATATGTTTTGCCTCAGGGTCGTTGATCAATGTCTGATAAATATCCCTCGCTCCTGCATAATCCTCGTTGCGTAACTTGACTAGAGCGGCATTTGCTTTCAATTCGAACGGAGGTGCTTCCTTGATTTTTTCGTATAGCTTAAAGCACTTCTGGAACTCACCTTCTGCACAGGACAGGTCTCCTTCTATCAGGGCTACCATGCCTTGCGTTTCTAGGATTCGAATCTGAGAGTGAAGCATTTTATGGGCGAGTGCAATTTGTTGAGCATCATGGATGGCCCGATAAGCTGACTGAAATGCGGAAGCATCTGCGAAATACGATGCTGCAGCGCACAATGCTTCAATAGTGTCTTTGTGTTTTTCCAGAGCTTTATAGAATTCAGTTATTTGTGTTAGGAAATATGGTGCTTCATCGTGGGGTATTTGACCCGATGCAAAAAGCCGAAAGACGTTTTGGGATAATGATTTTCCAGCTTCGTACTGCTTGTTTTCCCGACAGAATGCAATGCCATCTAGGAATATAGATTTGGATTCCGAGATGTTATTTTGACAGATGGCTGCAATCATGCGGGTATTGAAATTATATGCCAGAAGGAGAGTGCGCATTTCATCCTGATCGAGCTTCGCAAAAACTGTAGAATTGATTCGGCAGATTCGCCCGACATCCACAGGACGCTTATCAACCGTTTTCAGCAATTCGTCATCAAGTTCGTCCACCTTGTATAAGGCATCCTCCTCCTTCAAAAGGTTGCCAACGTAAATCGTGTAATCTTCATCGGATAAGCCGAGAATTTCATCAACAGATTTTGTTGGGTTGTACATTTTACCATTCCAATCGTTTGTAGTCATGTGGGGTCAGGCCTGCAAGGTTGCGATTCTTAGCCTATTCTTAGCCTGTTCTTTTCAGAATTTCATCTCCAGACAGTATTCCGCTGATGGAAGCTTGCATTAACCCCCGCGTAATCCCAGCTCCATCACCGATTAGGAAGAGATTCTGGATATCCGTTTCCAAGGCTGGTGAGATTTTTACCCGATTGGTATAGAACTTTACCTCCACCCCGTAAAGGAGAGTATGCCTGGAAAAAATGCCGGGAGTTATTCGATCCAATGCCTCGAGCATCTCGATGATGCTCTTTAAATGTCGATAGGGAAGGACGAAACTGAGGTCACCCGGGGTGGCTGAAATCAGAGTAGGTTGAGTAATGCATCGATTGATCCGATCGGGCGTGGACCGCCTTCCATCAAGTAGATCTCCCAATCTCTGAATGATCACTCCCTTGCCGAGAAGGTTAGCGAGTCTCGCAATATACTTTCCATAGCCAATGGGGTCGTTGAAGGGTTCGGTAAAGGTGTTGGAAACGAGGATGGCAAAATTGGTATTTTCGGTTCTTTTATTAGCATAACTATGGCCATTAACCGTGGCGATCTCATCAATCGTTTCTGTGACCACCTCTCCGAAAGGATTCATACAAAAAGTCCGAACCTTGTCATCAAAGGTCTTGGAATAATAGATAAATTTTGCCTCATAGGCAATTTCTGTAAGTTTTTGAAGAATGGAGGCAGGCGCTTCCACGCGAACTCCTATATCGACCGGACTTGGCATGGAAGGAATTCCCAAACGCTGCAGTTCGTTCTTGATCCATTGGGCTCCCACACGGCCGGGACCACAAATCACATAGTCGGCGTTCACCTTCGTCCCATTTTCAAGCAATATTCCTACGACCCTTCCATTCTCAACGAGAATCTCTTTCACCGGGGTATTAAAGAAAATGTCAACTTTTTTCTCCAAGACATTTCGGATCTTCTTCAAGAGAGGCACGCAGTTTTCAGTTCCCAGATGTCTGATTTCCATGGGAATGAATTCTAACCCTGCCAGTTTCGCTTCCTGGTACAGGGCTTCAGTTTTATCAGAGGATTGACCGAAGACCTCCTTCGGGGCACCAAATGAGAGATAGATCTCATCAGCTTTTCTGAGGAGATTCACCAATTGGCTCTGGGGAATAAAGTCGCCTAAGAACCCGCCTACCTTTGGTGAGAGAGTCAGCTTACCGTCACTGAAGGCACCTGCTCCTCCCCACCCACACAGGAGTTCCATTCCTCTCCCTCTTTTTCTCTCATGGATATCCTTTCCTTTCTCAAAAATCACCAAATTTTTCACGCTGCCCTTCGACAAGGTGAGAGCGGCAAAAATGGCTGATGGACCAGCTCCAACAATCGCCACTTGATATTGCTTTTTCATCATTCCCTATTCCCCATTCTTGCTTTGATTCAGTTATCCTCTTATCCTATTTTTATATATCTAATTAGAGAATTTCAATAGAATTCTATTGACCACAACATACCACAAGAAGAACTTAAAGTGTTATCCTTAATAAATTGACCCGGGGCTGTACTTGGGGTCGGGCTTGAAATATTGCAATTCAGAAAATTGCATACAGGACCGTTTCAAAAAATAGTGATCCCTAAATCAATGAAAGGCTGTCGGCGACTGCAAGGCCGGTCTTCGTAGGAAAGAGGTAGCCATCACGGATGGAGATGAATCCTTCTTCCTGGAGTTTGTCCAATATTTTCTTTTTTTCAGTGAAGAGATCGTAGTGATAATGGTTCTCAAAATCCTGGAGGGAGACTCCTTTTTTCGTCCGGAGACCGAGGTAAAGCGCCTCCAGTCGGAGTTGCTCCATCGTCAGGATTTCTGTCTCTTCAATCAGGAAGGTTCCCCGCGTTAATGGCAGCAAGGTATCGATCAAGGGAATGATGGTTCCACCAGCGCCGATTGTACTGGAAGGAGTGGGCAGCAGGACCAAGGCCAAGGTAAGGGGAGTGGTCCCAGTATTTTTGATTGTGCCGGGAGGTGTACTCTGTTCCCAGAGCAAAGTTCGATACCTCATAGTGGATATAACCGGCATCTTCAAGGAATTCGGACGTCTTCATAAAGAATTCGTACTGCAATTCTTCTCCGGGAAGGGAAAACTCTCCCGCCTGGCACCTCATTCCTAAAGGGGTTTTCGACTCGAGAGTTAATTGATAACAGGAGATATGTTCCGGTGAAAAGGCGACAGCCTGCTTCAAAGTACCGAGCCATGACTCTATATCCTGCTCCGGTACACCGTAAATCAAATCCAGTCCTATGTTATGAAACCCCGCCTTTCTTGAGGCCTCGACGGCTGAAATGGCCTGCTTTACAGAGTGCCTTCTTCCCAGAAAGTTCAGTATTTTCTCATCAAAAGATTGGACTCCGATATTGATTCGATTGATTCCAATCTCACGCATCAATTCAAGAGAAGATTGATCGAGATCAGCCGGGTTGGTCTCGACAGTTATTTCCGGGGTTGATATGAGATCGAAGTTTTTCTGTACGCTTATCAGGATGCTTTCCAATTGTTGAAGGCTGAGAAGAGAAGGAGTTCCGCCTCCAATGTAGACCGTGTCAAAGGGATTGAATCGGTTACGATACATCTCCATCTCCTTGAAGAGGGCATCCAGAAAGTCAGGAACAGCAGAGATGGATGTTAACGAATAGAAATCACAATAGTCGCATTTGCTAAGACAAAAGGGAATGTGAATATAGAGGCCGGGTATCTTCGAGTCCATATAAGTCACAGGTTAAGGTTAAGGTTGAGGTTACGGGTACGAGGCCCGTTTCGAACAATGAACGATAAACAATGAACAAAAAAGATAATACGCTGTTCATCGTCTATCGTTTAATGTTCATCGTCCCCCAAAAGCACGTCCATCTTTGCCATTACCGACGGACGAAGCCCTTGTTTTTTGAGCTATGCGCTACCTGTCCTCCGTAGTCCCGTAGGGCGGGACGTAGGAGGATGCCCTATGCCTTTAGTTATCCGTGTCCGATTTCAAAACGGCGAGAAAGGCACTCTGAGGAATGGAAACCGACCCGATTATCTTCATCCTCTTTTTGCCTTTCTTCTGCTTCTCCAGAAGCTTTCGCTTACGGGTAATATCACCCCCGTAGCATTTGGCTGTCACATCCTTACGGAAGGGAGAGATCGTGGTGCGGGCGATGATCTCACCTCCGATAGCCCCCTGAATCGGTATCTTAAACATCTGCCGGGGAATCTCTTCCTTCAATCTTTCGCAGGCCCGCAGGGCACGGGGACGGGCCTGATCGCGATGGACGATTTGCGACAGGGCATCCACTTTCTCGCCGTTGACCAGGATGTCCACCAGGACCAGGGTGCTTTCTCTGTAGTCAATGACTTCGTAATCAAAGGACCCGTATCCCTGAGTGATGGATTTGAAACGATCGTAAAAATCATAGATCACCTCGGCCAGAGGCATCTCATAAATCAACTCCACACGGCCCGGACCCAGGTAGTTAAGCTTTGAGTTCTCACCTCGCTTCTCCATACAGAGTTTGATCACGGCGCCCAGGTATCTTTCCGGCATCAGCAGTGCGGCACGAATATAGGGCTCTTCTCCTTTTTCAATGGAAAGAGGATCCGGGTAGTGAGCAGGATTGTCAACGAACACGATGCTTCCGTCTTTCAACGTAAACCGGTAACGAACACTGGGAACCGACAGAAGGATGGAGAGATCATACTCCCGTTCCACCCTTTCCTGGACGATTTCAAGATGAAGGAGACCCAGAAATCCGCACCGAAAGCCCTGTCCTAAGGCAACCGAGGAATCTTTCTGATAGACGAAGGCCGCATCATTCAACATATATTTTTCAAGGGCAACGGCTAAGTCTTCATAGTCCTCCGGAGCAATGGGATAGATGGAAGAGAATACCACCGGTTTGAATTCTTTAAAGCCAGGGAGGGGCTTGTCACAGGGCCGGTCGTCGAGTGTAATGGTATCGCCGATGTGGACGTCCGAAACGGTTTTGACACCTGCAAAAATGTAACCCACCTCTCCCGCGGAGATCTTTTCACGTTTTTCTCTGGAGAGCAAGAATCGTCCTACCTCTTCGACCTTATAAGTCGCTTGATTGAACATAAGGCGGATGACATCCCCATTCTTTACCGTTCCATCAAAGACCCGGCAGTGGATGACCGTTCCACGAAAAGAATCGTACTGGGCATCGAAGATCAAGGCAGCCAGCGGTCCTGCCGGATCCCCTTTCGGAGGAGGGATTCTCTTTACAATGGCCTCCAGAATCTCTTCGATCCCTATTCCTTCTTTGGCCGAGCATTTTAGATAACTAAAAGGATCCAATCCAAGCTCCGAGTCGATCTGCTCGATCACCCTTTCCACGTCTGCTGTGGGAAGATCGATCTTATTGATGACCGGGATGATTTCCAGGTTATTTTCCATGGCCAGATAAAGATTGGCGATCGTCTGAGCCTGCACGCCCTGAGCCGCATCAATTAGAAGAAGGACCCCTTCGCAAGATGCCAGGGAGCGAGAAACCTCATAAGAGAAGTCGACATGACCCGGTGTGTCGATCAGATTGAGAACATACTCCCCTCCGTCTCTGGCATGATAGGGAAGGGCAATAGCCTGACTTTTGATAGTGATCCCCCGCTCGCGCTCGATGTCCATATTATCCAGGATCTGATCCTTGAAGTTTCGTTCATCGACCATACCGGTAATTTGAATGAGGCGGTCTGCAAGGGTCGATTTTCCGTGATCAATGTGTGCGATGATGCTAAAGTTACGTATGTTTTTCATAAGTGTTGTTCGAAATGTGATGCTTTTCAAAAAGTACAATTCAAATTATAAATGACTTTCGTTAAAAATCCCATCATTAAATGGGGACACATCCGATTTTTTCTGTTCAATCCAGGCTTGGTTCGACATATTCAATCTTCCCCGAAATCCCTCCGAGCTCCCCTCCCAACCTTCTTTGGCTGAGGGGAAAATAAAGAACCCCGCCTACAGGGCGGGGCTTTAAAACCCAAATTCTCTAAACCCAAAACCGAGATCCCGAAACAAGTTCGGGATGACAAAAACGAAAACCAAACCCCAGTGTCATGCTGAACTCGTTTCAGCATCTGGTTAAGTTTTTTTTCTGCCATTGGCAGACACACCTTTCATCCCCGTCCACAGGACGGGGTTTTCAGGTGTGATCTTAATAAATGAAGAGTAGTGGAAGCCAAAGTTCGTTCTTGACAAGCCCCTTATCCATCCGATAATCTCTTTGCTAAAGTCTATCAGGAGGATCTGAATGGAGGAACAGGGTTTTGTAGAATCTCGAGATGAAATGGAGCGGCTGCTGCAGGAAGAAGAGGTTGGCTACTTAGGGTTATCGTTAGGTGAAAAGCCCTATGTCGTTCCCCTCAATTACCACTATTCGGAGGGGAGAATCTGGTTCCATTGTGGCTTCAGAGGAAAAAAGCTGGATTATCTAAAGGGGAATCCGCAAGTTTGTTTCACGGTCGGCCGTCAAACGGGGCAGGTGAGAGAACATGCAGGGGATCCTTGCCATGTGGACAGCGACAGTGTGATCTGCTATGGCAGGGCGAAAGTGGTTGAAGACATGGGTGAGCGGGAGATCGCCCTGAATTCTTTCAATCGTAGCTTCCGACCCGGAGCTGCCGATGTCGCCCTTGAAAGGGTGAAGAATTGTTGCGTGGTGGAAATCGCCATTTCCGAGATGACAGGAAGGCAGGAGCGAGAAAGAAAACGGACTTGCTGGCATTACAGCTTTAAAGAGTGATGAAGTCCCGCATTTTCGTCATAATGCTCTTAGGTCTCTCGACCAATTGGGCGAGGGGAGAACAATTCCTCTTAGGTGAAGATGATGGTAGAAGGTAAATTGCCACCGGGTTTTGAGGATGCTTTGGAGTTTCCATTGATTGAGGCGCTGATCGGCCGACGATCCAGACGTTTTTTTCTTGGTGCCTCAATTTCAAATGGAGCGTTGGCATTTACATCGCGCCATGAACCGCTCCCCCTCACCGAATTGGAAAGAATGATCATCTTGCTGGCCATGACCGGTAACACGGGTTGGCATTTTTTGATCCCGCACAATGAGCGATATGCTCCGTACCTGCCGAACTATGCGGCCGCAGCAGGGGGACGTACCTTTCCTTCCAACGCAGGATTCCATACGAGCGACATTTTTTTTACCGATGATACGGGCGTCTACTTCTTTGCGACTCGTGATGCCCCGGCATTGGTTGAGGGAAAGAAGGGGACATATGACCTTGATACCCTTCTCAATGCTCATCGCAAACGGATTCGGAAACTGGCCGAAGGCCGGCTTCACCTTCCAGCCCGTGACCCACACATCGAGTCACATAACACATGGGTCGTTAATCGTCCGGGAAGTCTGTTGGTCATTCCCGCAGGGGATGTGGCTCAGCACCAAATAGCCACCCTGTGCTATTATCTTCAGAACGGCTTCTGTCTTTATAACGATGTCCACGGGGAGCGAATTCAAGGATTAGAACGATATCGTCACCTTTTTGATGAAAACCGCCTCCTGTCCCTAAGCTTCATCGAACAACATTCTCTCATGGAATGCACAACAGAGCTGGTGTCCTCCTGCTATGCTGGTGTACTGATGTTGCAGGCAATGGGCCTTGGCGGATGGATGTTTAATGGTATGAATCCTTTTTCAGTGCTTGGTGCCAGTGGTGATCCAGAGGTGCCGGGCCTCGGCTTTCGATACGATACAAATGAGCGATGGGCCGTCCCTAATCCTACAGGGTTGCCAGGGGTTTTTGAAGGCTTCTGCCCTCCCCACTTTCCTGACATGCGGGCGGCGGTCGATGCCTTTGTCGCGCGGAAGTTCGGGCCAGGTGGGCCATTCCATCCGGAGACCCCGGGCCCATGGAGGGGGAGCAAGAAGGTTCGTGGAAGCGCCCAGGTTCATAATGAAGAATTCAAGGAATGTGTTACCCTTCAGGCCCAGTACACCTTGGACCGCTTTGGCAAGTTCCCGGGGACGGTCCCGAGTATTCTGGTGTTTATCTACCTTCAAGCTCATCACCTGGATCTGGATTTTTACAATCATCACTTCAAGCCCGGGACCTACTTAAGGACCCATGCCACGCACATGGAACGCTGGCATCCAACCGAGAAAAAATAGGGACACAGAAGGTGACTTTTATCAGGGATAGAAATAAACGATGAAGATCATCTTGCAAGAAGCAGTTACTTGCACTGTTTGGTCACTTACCTGTGCCTTGGTAGGGTTGTTTCTCCCTCCGGTATGGCCTCATTTTGGGGCGGGCAACCGTTTTTTGGCACCCCAGGCACTTAATGTTGGCATGCTGATAGGATCTGCCTCTTTTGTATTTCGTTCTCGGCTTAGCTGGCCCGTGTTAAGTTTATTCATCTCACTTCTTCCCATCGAGTGTATCTTGTATTTTTCCATATGTTACTTTAGTGGGTTTTATACGGTCAATTCCTTTAACCTTAATTGGTTTCTGGGGTTGAATATTTTCCTGGCCATACCATGGTTCATCGGAACCCTATTAGGCACAGTTTTCTTACTTTCTTTCAGCCCTGAAAACCGGAGGTGGGAAAATAAAATTAAGCGTTTAAATCTATTTTGGTTCATCTCTCTTTGCATTTCCTGTTTTATTACCGGCGTCATTGCTGCCACGATTTACTTAACTGTTCAAAAGGCGGCTTTATAAATAGTAAAAAAGGAGTAGGCGTCAGCGACCAGAGGTTTTTTTATTTAAAGGAAGGTAAAGAAAGGAGGAGATAGACATGGCTGCGAAGAAAATTTTGATGATCGTAGGGGATTTCGTAGAGGATTATGAGGTGATGGTGCCTTTTCAGGCATTACTGATGGTTGGGCACGCCGTCCATGCCGTCTGTCCTGGTAAAAAAGCCGGTGAAAGGGTCCGGACGGCGATCCACGATTTTGAAGGAGATCAAACTTACAGTGAGAAGCCCGGCCACAACTTCACACTGAACGCAACGTTTGATGAGGTCAAGCCAGAAACTTATGATGCCCTGGTGATTCCTGGTGGACGAGCGCCGGAATACATCCGACTGAACGAGAAGGTCCTTGACATGGTTCGCCACTTTTCTAAGGCGAATAAGCCCATTGCTGCCATTTGTCATGGTGCCCAAGTGCTGGCAGCGGCGGGAGTGATTGTGGGCAAAGCGTGTTCGGCTTATCCGGCGGTGGGACCCGATGTGAGAACTGCGGGCGGCAAGTATGTTGACATACCAATGGATAAAGCTCATGTGGATGGCAACCTTGTTACCGCACCTGCCTGGCCGGCCCATCCTGAGTGGCTGGCGAAGTTCTTGAAGGTGTTGGGGACGAAGATTGAACCATAGGGTGATTTTCTTCCCTTATGGCTCGGGTGCTTCCACACGGAGGCGTTAAAGCCATTATGCCTTTTGTTGCTTCGTCGGCCCTGCAGGTTCCTCGATCCCGCATTCGCGAACTGGCGGATATCGCCATGAAAATGGACGATGTGCTCAAATTGTATTTCGGGGAATCTGATATTCCTACACCGGAATACATCCAGCGTGCGGCTCAAACCGCCCTTGCCAAGGGTGAAGAGGAACTGAGAGGAATGCTTGGTCGCCTCAAGGAAAACCGCGATTTTTGCCTCGCTGCACTTCGCCAGATGCCGGGGGTCACTGTTCCTTCTCCGGACGGAGCCTTCTACCTGTTTCCAAAGATCGAGGGATTGACGGATTCCTTTGCATTCTGCCGAAAACTGCTGGAGGATACCCGCATCGGGCTCGCCCCCGGGGTGGCTTTCGGAACCGGAGGTGAGAGATCAGTCCGTATCTGTTATGCTGCCGAGGGCGGGATTCTCGAACAGGCGATGGAAAGGCTGGCCCGCTTTCTATCCGGGGTTGGACATAGGTAAGAATTGGGGTTAAAGGGCGAAGCCCAAAAAATGCGATCAGAAAGCTGTCGCAAGATTAATAAAAAGAAAATAGCGCCAGACCCAATTTGTACACTTTGGAATTTTGAGACTAAGTCTTCCGATTGGTTTACGTCTTTGTTCGAACCTCAGAGGTCTATTCCTTGCTCCTATAGATCAAGTTTCCACTGACTTAATGAACCTAAAAGCAGCATTCATCGTCGCAGTCAAAACACTCTTCGTAACACGCACTGCACTCTTCTGAGATCATTTCCTCTGCGTCTCCATAGTCACAATGTCCCTCGCGAATGGCTGACCGCGCTTTGTTGTAGAACTCCTTTGAAAATCCTTGGATGCCGTGCATGGCTAATATGTGTTGACCCGCCTTGCCGAGTACCTCGTCCTCTGTTTTACCGCAAACCATTAAATCACAATCTATACCAATGTCTCTGCAGTAAAGTTCTTTATCCATTGGAGCCCTCCTTTAATAGGTTGATTTCTAATGCCGCCTCCTGCGATCTTTCAATTTAAATATAGTTATTCCCTTTCAATTTGTAAAATCGCAAAGGGCATAGTCCCTGTTTCTGCTGATGCGGCTCCAAGTTCGTACCCGCTCATCCTCCCCCCCATAGGGAAGAGGGTAAGGGCATTGCAGATCGCCCAATCAATAATTATCTTTGAATTCAAGAAATGAAGAGGTCATTGAAGACGAAGAATAAATTGAATTTATTAAATAAGGAGGATGCAATGAGAAGCTTAATAATAAAACTCTTTGTTTTTGCATTGCTTTTAGGAATGGTAGGAGTTGCAACCGCAGAACCTAAAGTTGTGGGAAAAACCGTGGAATATAGTGCCCAGGGCGTGGTGATGAAGGGTTATATTGCCTATGACGAGAACCTCAGGGGGAGGCAGCCGGGAGTGTTGGTGGTTCATGAATGGTGGGGATTGAATGAATATGCACGCAAGCGGGCACGAATGCTGGCGGAATTGGGATACACCGCGCTTGCTGTGGACATGTATGGTGAGGGCAAGCAGGCAGAGCATCCGAGTGATGCGGGGAAGTTCGCAACGGAACTTATGAAAAATTTCGATGTTGCCAAGGCACGGTTCACGGCAGCGATGGACTTCCTGAAGCAACAGGATACTGTTGACCCTATCCGCATCGCAGCCATCGGATATTGTTTTGGAGGCGGGGTTGTACTGAACATGGCACGCCAGGGCGTGGATCTCAAAGGGGTTGCAAGTTTTCACGGAGGCTTGACCGCCGTCAAACCTTCCCAGCCCGGTAGTGTCAAGGCAAAGATCCTCGTGCTCAATGGTGCTGATGATAAGTTTACACCTCCAGAACAGATTGAGGGGTTCAAACAAGAGATGAAATCTGCCGGCGCCGATTTTCAATTCATCTCCTATCCAGGTGCCGTCCACAGCTTCACTAATCCAGAGGCCACTGAATTGGGGAAGAAGTTCAACATGCCGATAGCATATAACGCTGATGCCGACAGGAAATCTTGGGACGAGCTAAAAGAGTTCTTGAGTATGATTTTTAAGAAATAAAGGGAGAAAAATCGGGGGCAGACGAAGGAATCAGATTTTGGCAGATAAGAGACGGAACATCCCGCTTAGAAAATGGGGATCACGGGATCTTTGTTATTTCCTGATTCGGGCTTGAATGAATCCATTCAATAATAAGAGGATGGAGAGCGCAGAACAGACCCATGCAAAAACATCTCCATAGAGCGTATAGAAAGTTTTTTCTTTCGACAGGTGAATGGTCCCATTCATCGCCTCTTCTGTAAAAATTGCCCCCTGTTCCACAATCTTTCCCTTTGGATCGATGAAGCCAGTGATCCCTGTATTGGCTGCCCTGGCAATGAAGACTCGATTTTCAACCGCCCGGAAGGCGGCAATAGAGAAGTGTTGATAAGGGGCAGAGGTTCTGCCGAACCAGGCATCGTTTGTGATGGTGACCAAAAAATTTGCTCCACGCTTTACGAATCTTCGGCAGAGGTCTGGAAATATGATTTCGAAACAGATGAGGACCCCGAACTGACCCTGCGGAAGAGAAAAGTTGAAGATCTCTTTTCCGGGTTTGAAGTTTCCAATTCCCTCTCCGAGGGATCCGATGAAGAAGAGAAGATTCGATAAAGGGACATACTCTCCAAACGGCACGAGGTGGATCTTATCGTACTTTCCCACCAGCGTCCCTGCAGGGGATGCTAAGTAGGCACTGTTATAATGATTGACCTTTCCTCTTTCCATTTTGTAGGAGGGGCTTCCAAAGAGGAGGAAGGCATTCGTCTTTTCAGGAATATTGAGAATCATTGGTTGATATTCCCTCGCCTCCTGAAAGAAAAATGGAGTTGCCGTCTCAGGCCAGATGATGAGATCGGGTTTTCCCTCTGCGACGTTGAGAGAGAGCCTCTCATAGATCTTCAAGGTCTCCTTCTGGAACGATTCATCCCACTTTATCGACTGATCGATATTGCCTTGAACCAAACCGATCTTCAATGGAGGGCCTTGACTCATTTGTCGATCCACCGCCCCCATTTTTCCGTACCCGTAAATCAGGACACCCAAGAGGATGAGAACGGTGACGGCCGCCTCTTTAAAAGGAAAAGTCTTTCTTGGCCACTGCTGAAGGACCCAAAGGAGAGTGGCATTCACCAAAAGAATGACAAAGGAGAGACCATAGGATCCTGTGATATCTGCCATCTGGATAAAAGGGAGATTGAGATATTGAGAATAACCTAAGTTCGCCCAGGGGAAACCCGTTAGGAGGAAAGAGCGGAGGTATTCCAAGGCAACCCAGAGGATGGGGGTGAGAAGGGTGGTCCGAAGCCCTGACCCGATCTCGATGAGTCGAGTCAAGAAAGCAAAGACCCCAATGAACAGGCTCAGGTAGACGACCAAAAGCAAAAGAATTAAGCCGCTCAGGATCAGAGGGACGTTGCCATAAGTGTGGACCGCAACGATAATCCAATAAAGAATCCCGAGAAAGGAGACGAGGCCCGTCAGGAATCCGAGGACGAAGGCATGGAATAATCCTTTCCCTCCCAGGGAATACAACAGAGGAACCAAGGCAAACCAGACCAAGAATTCGAGATCAAAATTTGGAAAGGAGAGAATCAAGAGAATACCAGACAAAAGACTCAGCAGCACATCCCTTTTCTTCATTGAATAAAAACCCGGTCATGAATTTCCCCCCCCCTTCCTCCACCAAGGGGAGAGGGTGAGGGTAGGAGTGACCAAATCTTAAGAAATAAAGAGATATTTTTCAAGGGACCCTCTGGCTCGAAGATCTACATGCTCCTGAATTGATAAAGTGGATCGCGAAATCATCCAATTCAGACGATTAAGAAATCTTAATTCCACTTTAATCTTTGCCTAATATTCTTTTGGTAATTAATCATTGAGTGCACAATAGGAGTTCTTCATTTAGATCCAATCAACAACCCATAGGAAAGGAGTCCCCTTCATCGAAGAAGGTCAAGGGGCAATATGCGAGAGGATATGGATAGACAATTTTCTAAGATATTTTCTCAAAGAACGGTTATGGTTCTCGTTCTTTTGGGATTCTGTTTTGTGGTTTATTTCCTCAACCTGGGTCAGTGGGACCTATGGAACCCTGATGAGCCCCGTTATGCCCAGGTCGCAAGAGAAATGGTTCAGGGAAGAGATTGGGTTCTTATGCATTTTAATGGCAGAACCTATGGAGACAAACCTCCCCTTTTTTTCTGGTTGATTGCACTTTCGTCTTATCTGTGGCAAGGATTTACCTCTTTTTCGGCGAGGTTTCCTTCGGCACTTTTTGGAACCCTTGCTGTACTGATCACATTTCTTCTTGGGAAAAAGCTCTTTGACCCGCAAACAGGATTCCTCTCTGGCCTTATTCTTGCCACCAGCACGGAATTTGCGTATTTATCCACCCGGGCCAATATCGATGCTACCCTGACCTTCTTTACAACTGCTTCACTCCTCTGCTTCCTTCAGTGGTACTTGTGGAACCGACAACATCTGGATGGAAGACGGGATATCGGGAAGCTATCCATCTACGGGTTCTATGTCGGAATGGCCCTGGCAACCTTGACGAAAGGCCCGGTCGGGTTCATCCTTCCCCTTTTGGTCAGTTTAATATATCTCATCATTCTAAAGGATTGGAAAACAATGAAGGCCATGAGACTCTTATCTGGAATGTTATTATTTTTGGTGATCGTCCTCTCTTGGTACTTCCCTGCAGTACTCTCAGGTGGGAGGTCCTACCTTCAGGAGACCCTGTTCAAGCATACGGTTGAAGCGTATGCAGAAGGGTGGACCCATGTCCAGCCTATTTATTATTATCTCTATAACTTCCCTGTAGACTTTTTACCCTGGTTTCTTTTTCTACCTGCAGCAATCGCCTATGGATATTCGGCGGAGACTGTTCAGAGAAGAAAGGAGCTCCTTTTTCTTCTGATCTGGTTCATTGTCATCTTCTGTTTTTTTTCTCTCTCTAAAGGAAAGCGAGGGCTGTACCTTTTACCTCTTTTCCCGGCGGTATCACTGATCGTCGGGAATCTCTGGAAGGGCTTTATCTTTACACCGATGAAAAACTTTCGGCGAGAGTGGGTTTCCCTCCCACTCTATGGGTTGATGGGCTTGATTTTGTTGGCAGGAGTCGCTGCTCCCGGGGTCGTTTATAAAAAGTTACCCTCCTACGTGGCTTATAGCCTGCCCGTCGCCTTCCTCATGGTTGGAAGCAGCATTGCCTTGTTCTTTTTATATCGGCATAGAAAATATGGAACTCTCTTCCTCTTTTTTGTCGGATTGATGGGAGCGAGTCTCTTTTATACAGAGCGTGTTGTATTTCCTCTGATCAATCCATTCAAATCGGCACGTTTTATTTCCCAAGAGGTTAAGTCCCTGATTCAACCCGAAGGGAAGTTGTGCGTCTACGGAGGAATTGGGACTGGCCCTTATAACTTTTATTCGGGGATTGTACCGATTCTGGAATTAGAAAAGAAGGAAGACCTTTTCCATCTTCTAAATTCTTCACAGAAGGTGTTCTGCATTCTTAAGTTCAGGGATTTCTCTTATTTTCAGACGTTACCGGAAGCGCCAAAAGTTCGAGTCATCAAAAGGCAAGGAGTGGGGCACAATGACATCATTCTGATTTCGAATCAATAGCAGGCTGCTGAAAAACGCCCATCTGCGGCGTTATCCGGCCGCCTCACCGTCTCGGCGGCGTGGCAAGGAGTCGCTCCTTATTCGTCGCGACGCCACCCCTCATCCTTCGTCGTTGCGGCGTACTCCAAGTACGCCTCACTCCTCAGGATTTCGGGCGCCCCCGCAGGCGGGATTTCGCAGTGCTCAACTTGCATCTGGGCATTTTTGATCAGCCTGAAAAAGTGACTTTTTCAGCACCCTGATAGAGTTCAGGTGGCTTCCTCGAACTGAAGAAAATATCCGGAGTGATGAACGCCTTCGTCGAAAACTTAACCGTTTCGTCGACGGCGCTGCCCGGTGGTAGCAGGGATGAAGTGTATGAAAAAAAGTCTATCACACAATTAAAAAGGTGGCAGAAAACGGAGACCGAAGAGGATGAACGCAGTGGCAAAATCCAACAGCCAGAAAGCCAAAAACTCCTCATTGAAATCGATCACTCCCGGAGAACACTTAAGATTGCGGGATGATGTGTACCGGTATTTACAGACGAGGGAATGGATTTTCAGGAGAGTGGAAAGAGACCATACCATTCTATTGATGCATGAAAGCGCAGGCTTCGGGTGGAATGTGAAGATGGACGACATTGACTGGGGGGCGTATCGAAAATCTAAAAGGGAAAAGGAGCTGTGGGGCAAGGGATGAATATGCAGTGGACGAGTACAGAAGATTTGAATTATCCAGAGAATTTGTTAGAATTGAACACGATGAGGATCTTATTGGTTGAGGATGACAAGGGCATTGCCCGTTTCATTAAGAAAGGGCTTTTAGAAAATGGTTATGCTGTGGATGTTTCCTTCGATGGAGAGGGAGGGGTCAATTCAGTTCTTGAACGGCATTATGACGCCATTATCCTCGACATCCTGCTTCCCAAAATGGATGGGGTTGAGGTTTTGAAGAGGATCAGAGAGTTAAGGATTCAAACCCCTGTCATCTTCTTGACGGCGAAGGATTCAGAGAGTGATATTATCCGCGGACTCAATTTAGGGGCGGATGATTATTTAACCAAACCCTTCTCTTTCAATGAGCTCTTGGCAAGGATTCATGCTCTCCTCCGAAGGGATAAGATGGCAAGTCCGGCTTCAAGATTGCAAGTGGCCAACCTTCTCTTAGAAGTCGATGGGCATCGGGTTTTTCGGGACAGAATGAAGATCGAGCTCACACCCAAAGAATATGCCCTTTTGGAGTTCTTCATGCGACACCCGGGTCAGATCATCACCCGAACGATGATTTCTGAGAAAATCTGGGATTACCATTTTGATACCTCTACGAATATCATCGATGTGCATGTCTCTCATCTAAGAAATAAGATTGATAAGGATTTTGATCCTAAACTCCTCCATACCGTGAAGGGGGTTGGATATGTCTTCGAGAATCGGGGCTAAATTTTACCGAAGAACCGATATCAAGATGACTCTCTGGTATGTACTCACCTTCCTGGCGTCTGCTCTGATCATCTCTATTTTTCTCTACTTCGGACTGAGATATCGACTCCTCAAAGAGATTGATCAATTTCTTCTGGATGAGACCAAAGAGATGGAAAGAGTTTTATCCGGGGGACCGAATGAGACCAAATTCCTGATGAGATTTGAAGATGAAGTAATGACCAGAAAGTATTACCCCTTCTTTTTTCAGATTTTAGATAAGAATGGAGAACCGCTCTACATTTCGAAAGGTTTTCAAGAGATCAAATATGCTTCGAACAATAGAGTATTGGCCAACGCTAGGAATGGGAACGAGACCCGGGAGGAAATTCACTGTCCTGGAAGAAAAAGGACATTCCGTGTTATCAGCACTCCTGTCTATGTGGATGGCAGAATGACATACATCATCCAATTGGGAACCCATCTTCATTTTGTGAGAAAGAACCTCTCTGATTTCAAAAATAATATATTGGCTGTCCTCCCCATCATATTGATATTCGGGACATTGGGAGGGTGGGTGCTGGCCAGAAGGTCGCTCTCTCCTATCGGGTACATCGCTTCGAAGGCTCAAAGCATCACCTCTCAAAACCTCAGCGAACGATTGACTCCGAGAGGGACAGATGATGAGATGGATGACCTTATCCGAACGATCAATGAGATGATTGGCCGATTGGAGGCTTCCTTTAAAAGGATGGCTGAATTCACTGCCGATGCGTCCCATGAATTGAAGACCCCTCTTTGTGCGATGAGGGGAGAGGCAGAGGTTCTGCTTTCGAAAGATAGGACCGCTGAAGAGTATCAGGAAGGGTTGGCCCATTTCACAGAACAATTTGACCACTTGAATCAGATGATCAATGACCTGATCCTCCTTTCCAAATTCGACTCTTCCCAGGTCGAGTTGAAAATGGTTCCTCTCCGTTTGGACCTCCTGATCAAGGATCTGTGCAATCTTTTCCAGGTCCTTGCCGAACAGAAAGGGATCAGTTTGGAAATTGATAAAGCCCAAGAGTTGACAGTGATGGGGGATAAATTTCGCCTTCAACACCTCTTCACCAACCTGATCGACAATGCCATTAAATATACCCCAGAAGGGATCATTCGGGTTACTTTAGAAAAGAACCAAGAAAATGTCCTTGTTAAAGTTAGCGATACCGGAATTGGAATTCCTGAACAAGAGCGTGAAAAGATCTTCAAGCGCTTCTATCGAGTGGATAAATCTCGATCAAGAGAAACCGGTGGAGTGGGCCTTGGATTGAGCATTGCTGAATGGATTACACACGCCCACCACGGAAGGATCGAGGTTGATAGCGAGTTGAATCAGGGTTCCACCTTCATCGTGTATTTGCCCCTTCAAAAATCCTAAATCTCCCCTCGGCAAGGTTAAGAAATCTTAATTTAGATTTAATCTTTCTTTCCTAAATATTTCTGGAGTGAATTCATGATTTCTGTTATAATTTTTTCGAAAGGGTCACTGCACTGCAAAGGTACATGTACCAAGCCATCGAGTCAGAATGGAATGACACCTCGATGAGAATGAAAGCAATAGAAGGGTGTTAGAAGACCTACATTGATTTTGATCCTTTTTCTTTCGTAGGGAAGAAGGGGACTTTTAGGAAGGAAAAGATTGGCACCTTCTCAAGAAATTCATTCTCCAGTGCTTTTGGAAACATCGGAAAGGCAACCTCACGGACTGCGTGTGTCTTTTCTCATTCCTGCCTTCCGCTGCAGCGAGGTCCTTGAACACTCGGTGCTCTCAATACGAGATTATCTAAAGAACCAGTTTCATGATGAATTCGAGATCATCATCATCCCGAATGGACCTCGTGTTGAAGAGAGTGAGACCCATAAAATTGCAGCGGAATTGGCACGTCAGTTCCCTGAAGTAAAGGTGGTGGCCCACAAAGGGCAGCAAGGCAAGGGCTTCTCCCTGCGAGCAGGTTTTGCTCAATCTCTGGGCGAATATGTGTTCTTCACAGATGCAGATCTCCCATACGACCTCTCCTTCTTTTCTGCGGCAGCCGAGCTTCTGGCTGATGGAGTTGACTTCATAAGCGGAAACCGGCGGTTACCTCAAAGCCATTTTACTGTGCCTGTCTATTTGCTGAATCTGGTGTATCGGAGGCACTGTGTCGGTCTCCTATTCAACCGCGTGGTGCGGATGCTGTTTCCAATTAAAACCTCTGACACTCAGGCGGGCATTAAGGCCATGTCCCGCCGCATGGCGGAGGTGGCTTTTTCACGCCAGACCTGTCCGGGATTTCTCTTCGACATAGAGTTTTTCCTTTGCTGCGCGGGTTCCCAATTTCGGAGCGCTGAGATCCCCGTGAGGTTCTTTCTTCGCAGTGAGAAGTCTACGGTCCAGTTGTTCAGGGAGTGCGTGTTGGCCGGCATTTGGCTGGCCAAGATTTTCTGGAGATACAAGCAGGGTCGGTATACTGCGACGGACCAATTATGTGCCGTCCCAGAAATAGAGGCTTACAAGTCCGCTCACACAAGGGAGGGACTGGTTGAGCTTACCTCTGATAAATGCTGATGACTGGGGACTCTCTCCGGGTATCAATCAGGGCATTCTCGATCTTGCACAAAGAGGTATCGTACGGCGTGTTTCAATTTTAGCTTCGGGCGCTTTTGTCAGCGATGGATTTGCAGAGCTGAAGGCACTCCCTGCCTTGATCCTTGGCCTCCACTTTAGTCTCACATTTGGTAAGACGTATCTCGGTGATCGGATTCAGCTTCTGGCCCTCAATGGCCGGTTTCATCTCTCACCGACCCGCATCGCTCTGCTGTTCCTTCTTTCCACTACGGGTGAGCGGAAACGCTTGGCCCAAGAGGTGATTCTGCTGGTGCGCGAACAACTGTCGGTATTAGAATCTCATGCGATATGTCCGAGGTACCTCGATGGTCATCATCATATCCATCTCGTTCCGGGGATGATGAAATCGCTACTGCCCATTCTGCGCGAAGTCGGTGTGAATCAAGTGCGCGTGCCCTGGGACCCTGCACGACTTCTAAGCCGAATTAACCCTGTCATTATCTTAGCCCTGTGGGCGCGCCTGCAATGGAAGAGATGGGGGCTGACATTTTTACCCTGTGTCTATCCCTCAGCAAGGGATTTTGAGAAGGAGGGCCGTTTGCGCCATATTGTGGCACAAAAGGGCGGATATGAAATGATCGTCCACCCGGCAGCTTGCGATGACGTTTCTGAATTGAGGATTCCCGATGATTACATCGGGGATAGAGTCCGTGAATACCGGGTTCTCTGTTCCTTAGAATCTCTATTTTTGCATGAAAAAGAGCGATCATGAGTGAGAAAACTGTCCTGATCTTACTGTGTTTGATCCTGGCCATCCGTGCCATTACGCTTCAAATCCACCCTCTTACGGATAACACGGAGGCCCGCTATGGCATCATCATCAAGGAGATGGCTGAATCAGGCGATTGGATTACACCTCGGGTTTGGATCAACGGAAATCAGGTTCCCTATTTAGGGAAACCGCCTCTCCATTTCTGGGCCGCGGCACTCAGCACTCGTCTTTTCGGGATGAATGAATTTGCCCTGAGATTCCCCAGCCTCCTTGGGGCAGTTTTTCTCATCACTTTAATGGTCGTTGTCCTTCGGAGGTATGTGGATAGGGATCTCGCTTACCCGGCAGCACTGATTCTCTCCTCGTGTGTCCTCTTTTTTGCGTTTGCAGGTGCCCTGATCGTTGACATGTCCCTTGCTTTCTGTGTCGTTGGGTCCATTTTATCCTATCAAGCCTTCCTCACAGAAAAAACGAAGAGGTGGAAACGACGATGGAGCCTTGGCGTTTTTTCCTTCCTCGGTCTTGGGTTTCTGATTAAAGGACCTGTAGCCGTGGTGATGTTCGGAATCCCTGTCTTCTTGTGGACATTTATTCATCGGAGGTGGACGACCTTGAAGGATCATGGATGGTGGGCAGGGATCTTTGTATTCTTAGTCCTCACCGTACCATGGTTCTTGCTCGCCGAGACCCGAAATCCAGGATTCCTGCGATACTTTTTTCTGAACGAGAACTTGTTGCGATTTTTCCTTCATAAATATGGAGACCTCTACGGCAGTGGGCGTACACAACCGTATGGGGCCGCTGGAGTGATGCTTTTTCTGGCAGGTCTCCCCTGGACCCTGTGGTGCGTTATTTTACTCTTGAGAAGGCATAGGTGGAAATGGCTCGGCAGCTTCTTTAAGGATGAGCGGACAAGTCTATTCACCCTTGGTTTTGTGGGGATGACCCTCTTCCTCTGTCTTGCCCGCCAACTCGTGGTTCCATACGTGCTGCCAATTCTTCCACTTCTTGCCGTCTGGGGTGCAATGCTTCTAAAAAAATCAGAAGTTAGTAAAGCTGCGATGGTGCGATTCTCGATTGTTCTTGTCATCTTTTATGGCATCGCTTACCCTCTTACTCTCCCACAGATCGAAAAAAGGTATTCGACCAAAGGCGTCATTAGCCTTGCCAGGGATAGGATAAGCCATTTGGGGCTGAACGGAGGTCTTATATTCGTTCCTAATGTCCCTTATTCAGCCTATTTCTACGGCCAAGGCTTGATCATCCCCCATGCAAAGGAGGATATAGAATTTACGATATCGCAGGGGCTTAACTCAGGGAGAGACCATCTGTACGCAGTGAAGCAGAAATCTCTGTCTGAAGTTCCCCCCCGGCTTTTGGACAGACTGAACCCAATTTGTGTCTCCGGTGATTGGACCCTTTACCGGGCAAAGTGAGACGGGGAACCAATAGGTGGGAGTCATTGAAGTAAGAGGAACATGAATCTTACTAAAACAAGAGAGTCAGCCCGAAGGGTTCATCGGAGAAAAGGATTTTTGCCAGAAAATATAATTGTTGTTTGAACGCAGATTCGCCAAATTGCTGGTGGAATTGAAAAAGAAGGAGGAAACGGATGAAAACTATTTTCTTTCTCTTGACAGCGGTCGTTTCGGCCACCCTAGGCCAAATTTTCTTGAGGAAGGGGGTTCTCGTCACGGGAGAGGTGACACTGCGAGGGGCCTTGATCAAGGAATTATTCAACCTCCTATTCAACCCGTTCATTTTTTTAGGCTTGGTTTTCTATGTTGTTAGCGTGATCTTCTGGCTTTCCGCCCTCTCTAAGACAAGCTTGAACTTCGTCTACCCATTTACTGCTCTCACCTTTATCCTGGTCATGCTATCCTCACGGTTTATCTTCCTTGAAAGCATTCCGACCATGCGGTATGTCGGTGTTGGTTTGATCTGCCTCGGATTCCTGATTTCCTCGTTTGCTTAGATACCCTCCGCCGCTGCTGAATAGGATTTTTTGAATTCTTTAGCAGCAGAAAGATCACTGGGGGTTGGGTTTCTTTCCCCCTGATCCGCTTCAAAACTTCCCACCCATCCCTCTTCGGAAGCCTAACCCCTCTTCGGCAGCTTCATCAGAAGTTGTTCAGTTTAGTGGATGGTGAAAGGACAGCATTCCGAATCATATCGATGTCCGTTCTTTGAAAAGGCGATGTCGTGGCGACTACCCTCTTGTCGTCCGGTGTGTGTCTGCAGATAATAGGGATAACTGGAGATGGGATGCATCTCTGTCGTCACCGGGGGAAGAAAGGCGGTACAGGCCATAAGGCGAGGTTGCGAAAGGCGAATACAAAAGGCAACCCGAAAACTCAAAGGGACGAAAGGTAATCTGTTTCGGGTGGAACTCCTTTTTCCGCTTGACATAGATGAGGTGAAAACGATATTTGCTCCAGAAAAAAGTTTATCGTTTCCTCCGCCACACGGTCCTTCTGGTGATCGATCGTCATCATGTGATAACTGTCATCCAAAATAATCTTTCGAACGATCTTGGAACCGATTTTCCTTTCAACATAATCAGGGTTCTTCGTGCTGGTCAGGTCATCCTCCCTGGAGTGAATGATTAAGGCTGGAGTGGTGATAGAAGGTAATTCCCTCTTCACCTCTCTGATCAACTTGAACAGTTCGTGCATACTTTTCGCAGGAGTCTTTGTATAGGCAATTGAGTTATCTTTCATAAGATTGACGATTCGCTCTCTCAGGTGTTCGTTCTTTATCCCATACGGGTGTGTCTCCGAATACGAATAAATGTATCTAAACGGAGTGATATAAGCGATGGGAAGCAGAAATTTGAACCAGGGGAGACTCCACCCGTCATAAAAAAGGGTGGTAGAAATTAAAGATACTGCCTTTAGTTCTGGGCCAAACTCATATGCAAGGTGAAGCGATAAGAGCGCCCCCATGCAGAGGCCCACGACGGACACGGTATCAGAAGATTCCTTCATCTTTGTAAAGCATTCTCGGACTGACCGGTACCAGTCCGTCCAACTGGTTTTAGAAAGATTCTTCAGTGTTGTGCAATGCCCTTTTAGGCAGGGTCCTTTGACAGTAAACCCGGCCCTGTGTAATTTTCTGGCAAGATATTTCATTTCGAAAGGGCTCCCTGTGAGACCATGGATCACCAATACCGAATGATTTCCACCACGAAGGTCTATCTCGCGATCGGGCATTTGAGGCTTCCTATGCTCCTTTGCACCTGCTGATCAGCTGGTCAAGGAGTTCAACGGCCATATCCATTTCGCTCTTGGTGATGTGAAGAGAGGGTGCAAGAGTGAAGACATTCTTGTAATATCCCCCAATGTCCAGAATCAGTCCGTACTTCGAACCCTGATAGTCCAAGGTCCCTTTCAATCCTTCCAGAAATATTTTCTCTGTTAACTCCCTGTCAGGTGTAAAACTGTCCGAAGCACAAATTTCCACTCTGAGGGCAAGGCCAAGGCCATCCACATCGCCTATCTCCCGGTGTTTTTTCTTGAGATCTTGAAGCAGTGAGAGGAAATAGCTTCCGCTTTCCGATACTTTCTTCCCATAATCTTCCTCTTCGAGCATCGTCATCACCTCAAGGGCTATCTTTGTGCCGAGGGGGTTTGATGAAAAGGTCGAATGGGTTGAACCAGGGGGAAAGACCGCAGGATTGATCAGATCTTCTTTAGCCCAGATCCCTGATAGAGGGTTTAGACCATTGGTGAGTGCCTTTGCAAAAACAAGGATATCAGGGCCTACCCCGAAGATCTCGATGGCCCAGAGTTTCCCCGTCCGATAGATCCCCATCTGGATTTCATCATCGACGAACAAGATTCCCCAATCGTCGAGGATTTTCTTAAATCTCTTAAAATAACCCTTTGGTGGTATGATATAACCACCTGTCGCCTGGACCGGCTCGACGAAAAAAGCCGCGTACTCAGACTCTCTTCCCTTCGTATCAATGACGGAGTAGTACTCTGTTTCAAAGAGTTTTCCAAACTGGGAGATGCAGTAGAAATTACAATCCTCCCGCTTCTTGCCATAATAACAACGGAAGCAATAGGGGTACGGAACAAACTGGGCCCGATCTGAAAAATGGCCGTACCTCCTCCTATAGCGATAACTCGAGGTGATGGCGGATGCTCCGAGCGTACGTCCATGGTAGCCACCCATAAAGGCGAACATCAGGTTCTTTCTCTTTGCGTTTCGCGCCAACTTGATGGCATCTTCAATAGCCTGGGCTCCGCCAACGTTAAAATGAATCCTGCCCTTTTCTCTGAATCTCTCTTGATTGGCAAGGCAGATTTTTTCTGCAAGGAGCACCTTTTCCTCATGGAGGTATTGGCAGGCAAGCTGAGGGAGGGTGTCCATCTGAATCCTCAACGCCTCACGCAACCTCGGGTTATTATATCCGAAACTTGCGGCTGAATACCACATTTGAAGGTCAAGGTAAGGGACATCCGCACTGTCATACAGAAAGCTGCCCTCACATCTCCTGAAGATTTTTGGGGGCTCTGCGTAATGGACCGTATCTCCATGTGAACAGTATATCGAATCTTTCTTGATCAGTTCTTCATCGTTAACCATCCGAGGCCCCCCTGAGGCCATGACGGAGGAAAGTTCGTTGGGATACAAGACCGTCTTGCCCTATTTGGTTTCTCAACCATACAATGATATCCCTAAATTCCCTGTGCTCAATATGTGGAATTTTTTCAACCCTGCAAAAATCTAAGAGGGCTGATTTGGCAAAGGTCAAACCCGTTTTGCCTGCGATGCAAAAATCGGAACGACCATCCCCTACAAGAACATTGACCGTCGACGAACTCGAAAGCCCTTCCAAAATCTTACACTTGCATAGGCCGCTTCGACTCATACAATCCTCCCGGAAATAGGGGAAGAGCATCTCATGGCTCCCGTTTGCAGACTTCAGGCTATTTGAGAACACCCTGATATCGTCCAATCCGTATCGATGAAGTATGGATTTTATGAACAGGTCTATCCCATCGCTGAGGATTACGATTTCAACCGCTTTCTCGTCACAATACCTTGCAAAATCGACAAAGCTTTCGTCAATATCGATTCTTTCCACAAAATCAAGAAGGTCATGTTTTCGGGCCCTGATCAGTTTGGTCTGCATGGCAAGGCAATCCCGTGAGCCAATTTCTCCGTTCACCCAGGACTGCTCAATATCCATCCACTTGGGGTCCGCAAATTCTTCCAAGACCCTGTCGATCAAATCTTCCTTTGTGACTGTCCCATCAAAGTCACAAAAAAACATATATTTCATATTAGCTGTCCACCTTCCTGGCGATGAGGACTGCGTTTGTCCCTCCAAAAGCGAAAGAATTTGACATCACTGTATTCACTTTTACCCCTTTCCGACCGACATTTGGAACATAGTCGAGATCGCACTCCGGATCGGGCAGGTCAAGGTTGGTCGTCGGGGGGATGGCTTGATTTTTTATCGCCAGGAGTGAAACAATAAATTCAATTGCCCCGGCCGCTCCCATCGTGTGACCGTGCATCGATTTTGTCGAACTGACGGGAACCTTGTAGGCATAATGACCAAACACCTTCTTGATTGCCTGGGTCTCCAAAAGGTCGTTCCACTGAGTTGCAGTCCCATGAGCATTAATGTAGTCCACCTCTTCCGGCGTTATCCTGGCATCTTTGAGCGCTTCTGACATCGCTCGTGCCTGCCCTTCGGAAGAGGGCTTGGTCATATGAACGGCATCAGCGGTAGAACCATAACCAACGAGTTCAGCATAAATAGATGCTCCACGACTGATAGCTCTTTCCATCTCCTCCAGCACCACCATGGCAGCTCCCTCACCGAGCACTAACCCTGTCCGGTTTTTGGAGAATGGCTTGCAAGACTTTGACAGGTCTTCAGGGTCTTCCATAGCAAGAACTCGAAGGGCTTCCCAACTTCGGAAGCCTCCATAGGTCAAAAAAGACTCCGTCCCTCCAGCAAGCATGACGTCTGCATATCCATCTTCGATCTGTCGAAAGGCTTCACCGATCGCATTGGTGGACGATGCACAGGCGGTCGATAAAGTCAAACATGGCCCTGAGAGCCCATACTCTATCGATATATGGGAAGCGGCTGCGTTATTCATCACCATCAGCACTGTGAGAGGTTTTATCCTGCCGGCGTTATGCCTAAATAGTTGATCGTACTCCTCCTCTATCGTATGAACTCCTCCCATCCCTGAGCCGATATATACTCCCGCTCGCTCCTTTTCTTTAACATCAAGAGACAGCCCGGCATCCTTCCAGGCTTGCGAAGCCGCTGCTAAAGCGAATTCGCTGACGCGATCCAGAATGGATGCTTGTCTCTTGGGAAAATAGTCTAAAGGGTTAAAATCGACTTCGGCTGCGATTTTTACTGAAAGAAGGTTTGAGTATTCCGAAGAGATCCTCCTCACTCCGGATTTGCCTGCCATGATATTAATTGAGAAATCATCGATATTGTTTCCACAAGGGGAGATGATACCAAACCCAGTTACTGCGACTCTCCGTCTCATTTGAATAAGATCCCCCTCACCTTCACTCTCAGTTACAATTGCCCATCGCTGGATTGGGAGATGTTAACACCTGTTCGGATACAAATCGGTCAACAGCATCTACGATGTCTTGTATCGTTACAACTTTGAACTCTTGGTCAGGGATTCTTATATTAAACTCGTTTTCGATATCGAACATGAATTCGATCTTATCGAGAGAATCGAGGCCCAAATATTCGAGCGTCGTATCGGGCTTAAGTTCTTCAATGTTGAAGTCAAACTTTTCCATAAAAAGTTTCTTAAGCCTTTCTAACGTAGACATACACGTCTCCTCTATGTCAAATCAAGTTTGGTAAATTGAGATTAAATTTCAATTAAACTTTTATCTGTTATCGAATAGTGATAGTAAACCTTAATGATTAAAATCCCATTAAGATAAGATTAAATTTTCTTAATTCAAAAATATTTCATGAATTATCTCAACTTATTGCTCAGATTTTTTTAAGAAGAAATAGGGCGAAGCCAATGTTTTAAGGATAAGTCTTATACATCGAATCCACATACTGCCTTGATTTGAACCACGAGTAGAATCCATCTTCTTATCTCCAAAAGAGCTCAGTTCTCTGGATCGGTGGGGGAAAACCATTACCCCACATTATTACCAAGGAAAATGCATTGTTGTCATCTCGGGGCAATTTCCTCTTTCCTGAGATTAAGAAATCTTAACACAAATTTCTTCCTGTCATGATCAACTGTTTATGTTATAATGAAAAATTAGCTAAATCAATTACCTTCGAAGTGATGACAGTGGTACATCAACAGGGCTTCAGCGTTTTGTTGTATGAGTAAAGATCCGGAATAGAGTTCAAGCTAATGGAAGTAAGGACAAGATATCTTGTCACGATTCTCGCCGTAGGAGTTCTCCTCTTCCTATTCAAGATAGGAGAAAGGGATCTCTGGGAACCCGATGAAACCCGGTATGGAGTGGTTGCCCGCGAAATGGTGCAGAGTGGGAATTGGATCGTCCCTCACCTGAACGGTGAACTTTATGCAGAAAAACCCCCGTTTTTCTTCTGGATGGTCAACCTCTCGGCTTTTTTCTTGGGTGAAAATACCGAGTTCACCAATCGCCTTCCCTCTGCGGTGGCAGGATTGATGACCGTTCTAATGACTTTCCTCTTTGGGAGTAAGCTGTTCAATCTCAGAACAGGTTTTCTATCCGGCTTGATCCTGGGTACCTGTTTTCTCTTTCCACAGATCTCGCGGTGGATGATGCTCGATTCCCTTTTTTCTCTTTTTTTCCTCTTGGCCGTTTACTATCTATATCTTGGGATAGACCACCCCCTCAAACAAAGAGCTTACTTCTTACTTGCAGGGACCTTTATGGCTTGCGGAACACTCACCAAAGGTCCTATTGGATGTCTTCCCATTCCGGTTCTTATGATTTACTGTTCGATGTTAAAGGATTTTCGAAAGATTTGGAACCGAAACCTCCTTTATGCCGGCATACTATCGGTTGGATTGATCATCGCCTGGTTCCTACCTGCCGTGGCCGTAGCCGGTAAAACTTATGGAATTCAAAATGTATGGCACCAAACGGCAGGGAGATTTGCAGGAGGGTGGTCTCATTCACAGCCTTTTTATTTCTATTTCGTCAGGTTTCCCTTAGGATTTTTGCCTTGGGCGTTTTTTTTACCCTGGGCGTTTTACGATCTATTTTCCAAGGGATCTGGAGAGAAAAGAAAGGGGATTCTTCTTCTCTTCGTCTGGTTTACTTTTCTCTTTCTTTTCTTCAGCCTCTCCAAAGGAAAGAAAGACAACTACCTCCTTCCCCTCTATCCGGCTGCAGCTATTTTGGTTGGAAAATGGCTGGCCACTTTTTGGGGACCCTCCAAAGAATCCGGGAAGGCCAAGGGGAGATTGTGGATTCCAATCGGTTTGGTCACCCTTCTATTTCTGGTGGTCTGGTTGATCATTCTATTCAGGCCTCTTAAGTCGTTCCCCCAGGAAATAGAAGCCTATCTCCCCTTTGCGATCTGGCCGCTCTTCTTCATTGCTTTTGGAGGAGTTCTATCCCTCCTCTTTCTGCTTAGAAGATTGAACGGGTTATCCGTTTTTTGTCTCATCACAGCCCTGGTCATCGGCCAAGTCTATGTGTCGGTGACCATTCCTCCCCGGTTTAATCAACTCCGTTCGATGAAACCATTTTGTCGTAAGATCCTTGCAAGGATGGCACCGACCGATGAACTAAAAATCTGGAAATTCCAATCGACAGGGATTCTCTATTATACGGAGAAGCCCGTTGAGCAGATAAAGAGTATCGGCCATTTTCTTCGAACCTTTCACTCGGCTGATCGAGTCCTGATGGTCGTCGAGGGAGAAGACCTCGCCCAACTCGAAAAGAAGGTGGACGTCCCCATCTATCCCCTCGAGAGGACAGAGGTCGGGCATCGGCAATTGTTGCTGGTCAGCAATCGAGCCGATCGGTAAGGAAGAAAAACGTGCCATGAGGGGAATGTGAAAATTCTTAAACAAGGGTGAGGGTGGAGAATGAAGGTCTTATTGATAGGAATAGGGAGATGGGGCAAGAACCATCTGAAGGCTCTTACGAAGTTGGTCGACGAACTTTACGTGGTCGATCTGGACCCCAACCAGTTGAAGGTCTGTCAGGAATTTTCAATTCCGCCGGATCATCTCTCAAGAAACTATCGGGATTTTCTCGATCGAGTGGATGGGGTCGATGTGGTGACGCCAGCAGACAGTCATCTGACCGTTTGTAAGGACTGCTTTGGAAAGGGCAAAGATGTTTTCGTGGAGAAGCCGATCGCCCTCACAACGGCGGAAGCAAAAGAGATGATCTTTCAGGCCGAAGAGAAGGGAACCATTCTTCAGGTAGGTCACATCTATCGATACCATCCGGCCTCTTCAAAGATCAAGAGCTTCATCGAGGAGGGGAGGCTGGGCAACGTTCAATATTCCTACGGCCATTTCATGGGATTCAAAAGACCGAGAACCGATGTGGGAGTGACGCACACCGATGCGATCCACTATTTTGACCTGTTTAACTACCTCTTTGGCGAACCCCCTCAAGCGGTGAGGGCAGTGGTCAGGAATTACCTCGACCTCCCTCTCGATGATACCTCCATCTCTGTCCTTGAATATGGGGAAAAACTTCTCTTTGTGGAAGCGGGCTATATGCCGCCTGAGAAGAGGAGGGACATCTCGATTGTAGGAGATCGGGCCAGCCTCTATTGCGACTTCCAAAAAAATTCCTTACACTTGTATGAAAACCGACACGAGAAGCAGGGGGGGCGATGGGTGGCCTTAGAAGGCGAGGTCAATGAGATTCCTCTCAGTTCAGAGGAGCCCCTTCAGCAAGAATTGAAAGCCTTCCTCGATTCGATCAGGTATCGATCGAGGCCCCTTGCAGATGGCAGGGCGGGCTACGTGGCATTAAAGGTTGTTGAAGCCTGTTACGAATCCTCTCGAAGTGGGAAGAGAATCGAGATTGAATGGGAAAAAATCTGAAGCGAATGGAAAGGAGTCGCGATGAAGGTTCCTTTATCTAAACCTTATGTCGACAAGGAAATGAAGGAGAGCGTTTTAGAAGTCATTGATTCCGGGCAGTATATATTAGGAAGTCATTGTAAGAATTTCGAAAAAGAGTTTGCACAGTTCATCGGGGTAAAGCATGCCGTGCTCACTTCCTCCGGCACGTCGGCCATTTTCCTTTGTCTTAAGGCATTGGGGGTTGGCCCGGGAGACGGGATTCTGGTTCCCTCCCTGACGGCTTTTCCGACGGTAGAGCCTGTTTTCCATGTAGGAGCCCAACCCATCTTCATTGATATCGATGATACCTTTACGGTAGATCCCAGACATATGGAATCGGTTTTGCAGAAGAGAGGTCAGATATCGGGGGTCAAGGAGATCAAAGGGATGATCCCTGTCCATCTTTACGGCCACCCTGCGAACATGGATTCCATCCTCGATATCGCAAGGCGTTACGGGCTTTTCGTCTTGGAAGATTGTTGCCAGGCCCATGGGGCGCGATATAAGGGGAAGAGGTTGGGGTCGATGGGGATCGCGGGCTGTTTTTCTTTTTATCCATCGAAGAACCTGACCGTCTTCGGGGATGGTGGCATTCTGGTGACAGAGGATGAGGGTCTTGCGGAACAGTCCAGGATGTACAGGGATCATGGGAGAAAGGAGAAATACGAACACGAATTGGTCGGGTATAATTTGAGATTTAATGAGATCCAGGGGGCGGTGGGTCGCTTGCAGCTTCGAAGGTTGGATGGGTTTAATGAATCGAGAAGGCGCATCGCTCAATGGTACAACGACGGATTAAAGGGAATTCCCGTGATCACGCCCCAGGTGAGGGATTGGGCCGAGCCTGTATTCCATCTCTATGTCATCCAAACTGCCGATCGGGACAGGCTGGCTGGCTTCCTAAAAGAGAAAGGGATTCAAACGGGGGTTCATTATCCTATTCCCAACCATCAGCAGCCTGCTGTGAAGAAGACGCTCGGTCTGCAACCCAAGCTGGAAAAAACGGAAGAGGTTGCCGGGAAGATCCTCTCTCTCCCGATGTACCCGGAGCTTGACAAGGAGAAGGTGGATTTCGTCTGTAGCGCCATGAGGGAGTTCTTTGAAAGGAAATAATGCAAGCGTAATAAATGTTTTGTAGTGGAGGGCCTTGTGCCCATCAATGAAAGCCCATGAAGCCTGCCTGCGCGTAGCCCCGCCTTGCGGGGCGAAGGCAGGGGGCTGCACTACGTATGATGGTCTGATGGGTTTATGTTGGTATCTGGGGAGATTCGACGATCGGTGAACGAGGAGAAAAAAATCGATATCTCGGTGGTGGTGCCGGTTTACAACGAAGAGAGGAATCTTCCGATCCTGATATCCCAGTTAGCCCAGGTGCTTGAACCACTGGGGAAGTCTTTTGAGATGATCTTCGTCGATGACGGCAGCACGGATGAGAGCCGAAAGATTCTGAAGGGAATGGTTTCCCAGTATCCCCAAATCCGAGTCCTCGGGTTCAAAAGGAATTGTGGGGAAACCGCTGCGGGTGTGGCTGGATTAAAGGAAGCAAGAGGGGAGATTGTCATCACCATTGATGCCGACCTTCAGAACGACCCCAAAGATATTCCGAGAATGTTAGAGTTGCTGCAAGAGTATGATATGGTCACGGGATGGCGTCAGGAGAGGGAGGATTCTTGGGTTAAACGGGTTACCTCGAAGATTGCGAATAGAATCCGGAATGGGTTGAGCGGAGAGGTCATCCGAGACAGCGGCTGTACCTTCCGGGCCTATAAGAGGGAGTGCCTTCAAAACTTGAAACTCTATAAAGGGATGCACCGCTTCATGCCCACCCTGGTGAAGATGGAGGGATTTCGGGTGATCGAAATACCGATCGCCCATCACCCCAGGAAATTTGGGGTGTCGAAGTATACCACCTGGAATCGGATGTGGCGTGCCTTCGTCGATCTTCTGGCGGTGAAATGGATGAAGAGCCGCCATATTCACTATGAGATTGAAGAAAGGATCTGAGATGGCCCCTGTCTTCATCGTTGCCTATCTTTTCAATCCCATCTCCTGCTTTAGAAACCTCATCTATAATAAAGGAACCAATCCTGAAACTTCTCATTAAAACGATTGAAAAGGAAAAGGTTGTGGCGGAACGGAAAGGGATGGAGGGGGTGATCATTGGATGTTTCATCGTCTTCAGTGGTCTCGCTCTCTTTTTCAACCTCTGGGGAAGAAGCCTCGAGAATCATGATTATCTTCGTTATGCGGAAGTATCACGTGAAATGATCCGGTCGGGAGAATGGGTGGTTCCGCATTTAAATGGAAAGGTCTACATTGATAAACCCCCTTTGCTCTTCTGGCTGATCGCTATTCCTTCTTCCCTTTATGGGTCCGTGACGCCGCTGATCGCCCGTTTGCCGTCTGCCATCTCAGCCTGGATGGGCGTCCTCCTTCTCTTCCTTTGGGGAAAGAGAATCTACGGGACCACCCAATCCGGTCTGATTGCAGGAGGAATACTCCTCTCCGGTTATCAGTTTTTCTCCCAAGCAAGATTAGCCAAAACGGATATGCTCCTCTGCCTCTTCGTCGTCCTCTCCCTTTACTTTTTCGATCTTGGATATCAAGAACGGGAGAAGAAGCAAACTCTTTTTTTGGGGCTGTGCCTCCTTTTTATGGGAATGGGGATGTTGACGAAGGGCCCCTTTGGATTGTTCATACCTCTTCCGATTATTGCCGTCTTTCTCATCAAGGAAAGGCAATGGAAAATATTGGTCAGTAAGAAATTTATTTTCGGATATGGTATTTTGGCGCTGACGGTTCTGCCTTGGGTCTTCCTCTTTATCCATCGTGTTGGATTAGAACAAAGTATCGCATTGATCAGAGGGAATCAAATTCTTACACGAAAAGCTCCTATTTACTTCTATTTTATTCAGATCTGGGGCCAATTTTTTCCGTGGTCTATTCTTCTTCCCTTTCTCTCCATTTATCTTTGGAGACAAGGAAGCCGGCTGTGGCATTCGAGGATATCTTTTTTCCTCGTTTGGTTTATTGTCCTTTTTATCCTACTTACCTTATTTGAATATCGCGCATCCCGCTACCTCCTTCCGGCCCTTCCCCCGTTGGCTTTAATGATGGGAGGGATGTGGCAGAGGAAATTGATCTATTTTCTGATCCCTTTGTTACTGGCCATCTCCATTTGGCATATCCGTGAAATCCCCTGGATGGAAAGTGATCTTTCTTATTCGCCAGGGATGGTTCTTGTGGGGGAATTGAAGCCTTTTTTAAGAGAAGGAGCATTATTCGGCTATCGTTTGGATGTGAGTACATTGGAGGAGATCAACTATTATTCAGACCAGGTCATTCCGATTTTAAAAAGGGATGATCCCCTTTCCGACCTCTTCGGAGGAAAAAAGGGCAGATTGGTCCTGATGCCGAAAAGGGTTTATGACGATATTCAGAGCCGAGGGAACCCTTCGTTGATTTTCATCCAGGAATTTCAATATAAGAAGGGGCGATTGGTATTGATCTCCTCTTGACCGGAAGAAGATTCCGAGCAAGGCATTGATCTTGAAAGAGGATGCGGAAGTTGTTTAAACTGTAATCAGTTTCGATGGGAGAGAGGAGTGGTTCAGAAATTGGCGGAGAAACGATTTTCCAATATCTATCCTCAAAAATGGGTTCAGCTTATCCTTCTCGTGGGGTTCTGTCTTGTCCTCTTTTTCTTGAACCTGGGCCGATGGGATCTCTGGAATCCGGACGAACCTCGTTATGCCCAAGTTGCGAGAGAGATGGTTCAGGGGGGAGATTGGATTCTCATGCATTTCAATGGGAAGACCTATGCGGACAAACCCTCGCTCTTTTTCTGGCTGATCGGTTTTTCCTCCTATCTCTGGGGAGGATTCACCTCATTCTCAGTGAGGTTTCCTTCTGCCGTTTTCGGAACGCTGACGGTCATCCTTACTTTCATCTTCGGGAGACGGCTTTATGGTTTACGGACAGGGTTGCTCTCAGGGATGGTCCTTGCGACAAGCGTTGAATTTGCCTATCTCTCCACCAGAGCGAATATCGACGCGACCCTTACCTTCTTCACAACAGCCTCCCTCGTCTGTTTTTTTCAATGGCACCGATATACTGCCCCTCACCCTTCCCCTCTCCCCACTGGGGAGAGGGAGGGGGTGAGGGTGAATTGGTCCGGGCAGAGAGAGATCAGAAACCTTTTTATTTATGGTTTTTATATCAGTATGGCATTGGCCACCTTAACGAAAGGGCCGGTCGGCTTCGTCCTCCCTCTTTTGGTTAGTCTCATCTATCTCACCATTCAAAAGGATTGGAAGGGGATAAAAGAGATGAGACTCCTTTCGGGAATGCTCCTCTTTCTAGTGATCGTTTTATCCTGGTATGTTCCAACGGTTTTGAAGGGAGGAAAGGCCTACCTGAATGAAACCCTTTTCCACCAAACCATCGATCGTTATTCAAAAGGTTGGAGCCATGTCAGACCCATCTACTATTATCTCTATAATTTTCCAGTGGAATTCTTGCCCTGGTTCCTTTTTCTACCAGCAGCGATGGTTTATGGGTATTCGAAAGAAGTGGTCGAAAAAAGGAAGGAGTTTCTTTTTCTTCTGACATGGTTTGCTGTCATCTTTCTGTTCTTCTCCTTATCCAAGGGGAAAAGGGGGCTTTACATTTTACCTCTCTATCCAGCGGCATCGCTGATGGTCGGGAAACTTTGGGATGATATCCTTTCTTCCCCGATGGAACACTTCCGGCGTGGATGGACCTCCTTTCCACTTTATTTATTTATGGGTTTGGCCCTGCTGGCTGGCGCAGCCATTCCCTGGGTTGTTTCGATGGAGTTTCCATCCTACCTGCCCTATAGCCTCCCCATTGCCTTTCTCATGGTGGGGGGGAGTCTCTTCATGTTCGTTCTCCATCGTCTTAAAAACCATAGTGCTATTTTCCTTCTGATCGTCGTGATGGTGGCGGGGGGATTCTTTTATACGTTGAGGGTTGTCTTCCCCCTCGTCAATCCATACAAGTCAGCTCGATTTATTTGCAAAGAGATCACGCTACGGATTCAACCCGGTGAGAAATTATGCGTTTATGGGGGGTTCGGGACCGGCCCTTACAATTTTTATACAGGGATTGCCCCCATTTTGGAATTGGGGAGGAGGGAGGATCTCTTTGGTTATCTTCGATCCTCAGAGAGGGTTTTCTGCCTCCTCAGATTCAAGGATTTTTCTTCATTTCAGTCAGTGGAGGGCAGGCCACCGGTCCAGCTGATATCACGGCGTAAAGTTGGAGATGACGATATTGTCCTCATTTCAAATCGATGAATCCCCCTCTTTTTTACTTTATTAAAGGGGGGATGAAGGGGGATGATTAAATAGGAAACGGAGGATCTCGCGGTCGATAAGGGGATGTCCAGGATGAAAAAGATTCGGAGAATTCCGTTATTTGTTGGAGCGATTCTGTTAGTTCTCTTTGCCAAGCCCAACCCGCCAGGGGTAGTGATCGGGTTGATCTTGATCATGATGGGGGAGTCCATTCGTATTTGGGCAGCGGGTCATCTCCAGAAGAATGACAACCTGACAGTGACGGGTCCTTATGCCTATGTGAAGAATCCCCTATACATTGGCTCGATCCTCATTACTGCAGGCTTCTGTATCCTCGCAGATAATATTTATCTTCTTGCAGCGGCGACCTTTATGTTCTGTTTCCATTATATCCCTTACAAAAAGCGGGTGGAGGGGGACCGGTTGAAGAAGATTTTTGGGAGTCGGTTTGAAGATTACGATCGAGAGGTTCCGGACTACCTTCCCAGGCAGACTCCTTACTCAAAGGAGATGGTTTCCTGGCAGTTCAAATTCTTTGTTGAGAATAGTGAGGAAGGAATCCTCCTTATCATCATTGCCGGAATATTGCTAATCTTGAGCAGATCTTATTGGGGATTCGTCTTTTAGTTTTTTAAGAATTCGCTATGCGCTATGCTCCATGCGCTGAGCGTTATTTGGCAAGGACACAGGTGGAACGTAAAGACTTCGAGCAAAATCTGATTTGCCTCATGAAGGGAAGCGCCATTGGGAAGCCTGACCTGAACCAGGCGAAGGTGGGGGAACGCATCCTGATGGTCAAGGATGTCCGGGGAAGGCCTTTTTTCTTCCGTTGGACATTAGGGCTTTGGCTGATCCAAAAAGAGTGGAAGATCTACTCTCGATTGGCCGGGATCAAAGGTATCCCCCAGCCTATAGAGCGAATTGATCGTTTCGCGTTCGCAATGGAATTCATTCCGGGAGGACCCATCCAGCGGGAAGAAGCCCTTCCGCCATCTTTTTTCCCAGCCCTCGAACAAGTGCTCAGAGAGGTCCATTCGAGGGGAGTGGTCCACTTGGATTTGAGACACAAAGGGAATATCCTTCTCTCTGAAAAAGGGGAACCCTTCCTCATCGACTTCAACAGCAGTCTCTCCTTTAAAGAGAAGGGATTCTTTCGTCGTTTTCTCTTCCCTATGCTCCGATGGGTCGATTATGGGGGTCTTCTGAAACTAAAACAGAGGGTCTCTCCTTCCTCAATGACTTCTGAGGAATTACATTTTCTAAAACGTTTCAATATCCTTCGAAAACTTTGGATCTTTAATTAACGTCATCAAGTCCTTCATCTGTTCAGGATAAAAGACATAACATTTAAAAATTATTGATTGCGGCATGAAAGTTAGTATGACAAGAACGTTGGTACGGGTTCACGGAAAGTTTTGTCGTCGATTAGGCAACATGCCTCTCTCCCATGGCGTATCCTTGTCACAAGTACCATTTTTCCTTGGTTATCAATCTCATAAACAACCTGGTATTGGCCTACCCGAACGCGGTAAAGCCGTTTGTGCCCGTGAAGTTTCCGAACACCAGCCGCAAAAGGATTTTTGCCCCAATATTAGGTGTCTGAGTAGGTGAGAGGGGCGATCTATCAAATACCCCTTTATTCCGTACGGAAAATGGAAAAAGTTTTTCATTCCAGAAGAAACCCCAAGGGCTCCAACTGTCTACATCATAAGGTCTCCTGATACTTTCTTCGCGAGAGCTTTAATACTCAGGAATGTTCAACAATTTGTTGGAAGATTCTTGATCAATGACGATAAAATATAGAAGTGAGGGAAGGAAGATTTCTGCTTCCCTCCCCCACCTTAATAATGTTAGTGTAATTGAGCGTCAGCTGGGACGGGGACCTTCGATTCCGGAATCAATTTGCCAGTGATAGAAAGACCCCCGGCAAAATATTCTGGGGAACCGGACGCTCTACTCACCTCTATATAGTAGCCTCCCAGAGTCTTGAACGTGGCGCTCCCAAGAACCCCATTTCTTTCCTTTCCCTGCATCCGGGCCGTAAACCTCATGGTAAGATCACCCGTCACCTCGGAAGAACAGAGGAAGTCAAGATTGCTGCCGGCGATAAAGTTGAGCATGAAAGGCTCTGAGATCCACTGACCGGTTTGAGCATCCTGCATGTATCCGTCACCCTGCAGGACTCCATTTGTCTGATCCCATCCCCAAAGCTTTACATAACCGACTATAGAGAGGTGATCATTCATTAAACCTCCTCCCGAGTTTCCCGCAGAAAATCCTGTATTTGTTTCCGTAACCTTGAACCACTTTCCTACCCAGGCAGACATGTCTGGAGTAGAACCTTCAGGTGTCACCGTGACGGTCACGGATTGAGTCACCGTCCCCGCACTGTTAGAAGCGGTAAGAGTATATGCCGTTGTTGCACTGGGCGCTACGGTCTTGGAGGCTGAGCCGAGGACACTTCCCACACCGTTATCGATGGTTAAGGTGGTCGGTGCTCCGCCAGACAAACTCCAAGACAGCGCTGAGGATTGACCGGAGGTGATCGAGCTGGGATTGGCAGTGAAGGAATTAATCAATGGCGCAGTGACAGCCGGTGTCACCGTGACGGTCACGGATTGAGTCACTGTCCCCGCACTGTTAGAAGCGGTAAGAGTATATGCCGTTGTTGCACTGGGCGCTACGGTCTTGGAGGTTAAGCCGAGGACACTTCCTGCGCCGTTATCAATGGTTAAGGTGGTTGGGGCTCCGCCAGACAAACTCCAAGACAGCGCTGAGGATTGACCGGAGGTGATCGAGCTGGGATTGGCAGTGAAGGAATTAATCAATGGCGCAGTGACAGCCGGTGTCACCGTGACGGTCACGGATTGAGTCACCGTTCCCGCACTGTTAGAAGCGGTAAGGGTATATGTCGTTGTTGCACTGGGCGCTACGGTCTTGGAGGTTAAGCCGAGGACACTTCCTGCGCCGTTATCAATGGTTAAGGTGGTTGGGGCTCCGCCGGACAAACTCCAAGACAGCGCTGAGGATTGACCGGAGGTGATCGAGCTGGGAGTGGCAGTGAAGGAATTAATCACCGGCGCAGTTACAACAGCGGGTTTGCTGTTTGGGTCACCAGGATATGTTCCGGCACTAACTTCGGCTCCATTGCTAAACCCGTCTCCGTCGGAGTCGCGGGCCGCAAGGGCAGCAGTCATGGGGAATTGATGGTTCCCGATAGAGGCATTAGCCCAATCAGAACCGAACGGATTGCGGGCCGAAGAGCTGGCAGTAGGGGTTGTGTGACAGAGCCCGCAGTTATAGGTTGTCCCATAGGTGGGGTTAAAGCCAGCAACGCCACCACCTCCATTAAGATATTCAGGGGATCCAAAAACAGTGCCCGCGAGTCCGAATGCAAGCGCTGCTAAGAATAAAAAGATGGTAAATTTTTTCTTCATAAGTTTTCCTTTCCCTTAGTTTTTTTTAAATTCGTTCTTGCGAGATAATTTATTCCAATTGTCTCTTTGCCATCGAACCTCTGAAATCTCTTTGAGCGGCTAAAGGCGTTACTTATGCTTCACCTTTTTTGTACCTCCCTTCTCCTCCCTTTCAACCCCAGCGTTAAAGTTTCGAATTTTGTCTCCCATAGTCAGGAAATTAACTCCCATACCTATTTTTCATCTGCTTCAGGCAGTTTCCCATAAATGCGGGGAGAGAAATAGGTTCTTCCCAGGCGAATTGTATTGATGGCAGAAAACAAATCCGTCTCCAGATCTTGTTTTAGAATATACCCTGCAACCCGGGCAGAGATTGCAGCCTGCAAATAATTCTCATCTTCATACGAGGTCAGGATCAAAACTTTAACTTGAGGGAAAATCGTCTTAAGTTGGCAGGCTGCTCCAATTCCACTAAGCTTTGGCATGGAGATGTCGAGAAGGATCAAATCGGGATTCAAATGTCTTAAGAGGCGAAGGAGTTCGAGACCGTCGCCAGCTTCTCCAATAACCTGCACTGCCTCCATGTCTTCGAGCATCCTCTTAAGATGCTGCCGGAAAAAAGCGTGATCATCGGTTATTATGACAGTGTAGGGACTCGCCATGAAGAGCTTGTTCCTTCCATCTCGAAAGAGAATTCAGTGAGATATATAATGCATTATAACGTCAGAACATTAATGTGAGATGAGATGAACATTACAGATTTGTAAGGTAGCAAAACGATCTGAAGAGGAAGGAGTGTAAGGATTATAAGTTTTTGGTAAGGTAAATCGAAAAACAGGAGCCGGCACCCGGCTCACTGGCAGCCTCAACATGTCCTTTGTGTGCTTCAATAATGGCTTTGACCAGACTTAAGCCCAGTCCAAGCCCTCGTTCTGAGCGGCTCTTGTCAACACGATAGAGACGGTCCCAGACTCTGGAAAGTTCTTCGGGTGGAATTCCAATCCCGGTGTCCTTAACGGTGATGACGACCTGCCGTTGTTCCTGGTTGGCTTCGATATCCACTCTCCCGCCATTTGGAGTATACTTCATTGCATTATCAAGCAAATTTGCCAGGACTTGTCGCATCCTGTTTGGATCAACGATCAATGAAAACTCTTTTGGGCACGCCGTGTGGATGGAGATGCCTTTTTCCTCGGCAACACAGCTGTAGAGTTCGGCCACATCGTCAAGCAGGGTTAGGATATGTACTTCTCGCAGGTCGAGTTTCATCGCCCCAGTTTCCGCCTCGGAAATATCCATCAGAGTATTTAACATGGTGAGAACACGTTCCGACTCCTCAACGCAGTCAATCAGAGGTTCCCGGAGAGTGTCTCCGCTCTGTTCTGATCGTAATGCCATCTCGGCCTTGCCCCGCAATCTCGTCAGGGGGGTTCGTAGGTCGTGGGCGACATTATCTAATGAGCTTTTCATGCCATTTATCAGAATCTGAATTTTTTCCAACATCCCGTTAAACAACCCAACTAACTCATCAAGTTCGTCACCTGTTTGACGAGTGGGTATCCGAACATCCATCTTGCCGGTTGAGATAATCGATTGTAACGTGTCGATGAGACTACGGATAGGGCGAAGTGTGCGGTAGGCAAGGAAGACACCGCCGGTGAAGCTAAGTAAAATAACTGGGATAAGGATGCCAGCGAAGGTAATATGAAAACGCTTCAGAAGATCTCCTCGTCTTTCTGTGCTTTTACCAACTTGCAAAAGATAGCCATCAGGAAAACGAAGTGATGCAATTTCTAATACATTATCCTTTGCCCGAAGATGTAACCATTTCTTGCTGGAGTTGATGTATTGGGCCTCGAGCTCCTTCAGGTCGAATTTAATCCATTGATCCGGAATATTTAAAAAGATCGTGTTGTTCTCAGGTCCTGCAAGGCGTACAAAAAATGGGTTACTGCCAGTAACGTTTTTCTCGAGATCGATTTCTTTTTGAAGAGCATCTAATCCACCTTTCTGATATTGGGTCGCACATTCTTTGAGCTCCATCCGAATATTCTCTCTTTCGTATTTTTGGATGGACGAAGAAAGATAAAAGTACGCAAACATAAAAAGAATTAAAAAACTGAGAATGAAGATGGCCGAATACCAGAAGGTCAACCGGAAACCAATGGTTTTCCGAATACGGTCAAGAAACTTTAAAAGCATAACCCACTCCTCGGATGGTGTGAATCAACTTCTTCTCAAAATCTCTATCTAACTTGTTCCGTAATCTGCAAACCAACACATCCACCACATTTGTTTGGGGATCAAAACTATAGTCCCAGATATGTTCCATGATCAGCGTCTTGGTAACCACCTTCCCCGCATTGCGCATAAGATATGTGAGCAGGGCGAACTCACGGGGTTGCAGATCGATCTTCTTGCCTCCCCGATCAACTTCCCGTGTGAGAAAATCCACACAAACGTCTCCCACTGCGAGGCGAATGGGCTCGGTGGCACCCGTAGCTCTTCGAATGAGCGCCTGAAGGCGGGCCAAAAGTTCGGAAAAGGCAAAGGGTTTGGTAAGATAGTCATCGCTTCCCTTTTGGAGTCCTCTGACCCGGTCGTCCACCGAACGCTTCGCACTCAGAATGATTACAGGAGTATTTATCTTCCGCCGTCGGAGCTCTTCGATAAGGGTCAGACCGTCCAATTTGGGCAACATTATGTCAATGATCGCCGCATCGTAATGCTTGAGCAGGCCGAGATTGAGGCCGTCCTCACCGTTAGCCGCATGATCTACCGCAAAGCCTTCCTGTTGAAGACCTTGGGTAAGGAAAGAGGCAATTTTCTTGTCGTCTTCTACAACCAGCACCTGCAAGGCTTGGTTCCCCCGCCTCAATTTTACAATACTCTACCTTTATTATAACAAGGGGGGGATCAAAATGACATTGAATTTTGAGCCTTGTCGATACTCTATGACCGGAGTGGTATGCCCCTGGCAAAGCAGCATAAAGTATGAGGCGGATTGTATTTTCTCGAGCGCTTTAATAGACTGCGATAACTTTGGATCTTCGACTAAAAAGGGGATAGACTACTTTTCCCAGATATCCAACCCGGACATCGCCCTTTTTAGCACAAAAAAGTCGGCTGTCCCCTTCTTAGCGTTCTTAGGAAGGATTAGCTCCTGTCTCAAAGAGCACGGTAACCTTGATTATGGCCAAAGCAGGACAGAAGACTTGGGACTCCTTAGGATGATTCCCTGTCCAAAAGCTATTGACCTGTCCCAGTCAATGCTACTTCAACTACCGGTGTATCGGGATCGTTCGAGTTAATCCTCAAGACGGCTGCCTTTGAGCCCGTTGAGGTCGGCTTAAGTGTGACTTTAAGGTTGTAGCTTTTTTTCGATTTGATAGTGATGTTGCTGCTTCCGGTTATGCTAAACTCTGTTCCTCCAATCCCATCGATGGTGATCGGGAGGTCTCCTGTACCATTGTTGGTGATCTTCAATGTCTTGGTTAACTTTTTACCCACCTTCACACCCCCGAAGTCGAGGGGTTCTAAAGAGACGGCGATATCAGGTACTTTCGCCGCGAAGCTTGCTGTGACTGTTATCGGGGCATTTACCGTGACCGTGCATGGCCTTGCCCCGGAACAACCCCCACCCGACCATCCAGTGAACGTCGAGTTCCCATCGGCGTTGGCCGTCAGCTTCACTTTTTGGACCTTTGAGTACGTCTCACTACAATCATCCCCACAATTGACCCCTGCTGGACTGCTGATGATTGTCCCAGCTCCTGTTCCTGACTTGGTTGCGGTAAGAGCATATTGCTGCTGGTGATTGAATTCTGTGCAAAGGCTGCATTTGACTCCAATCATTATCTCTCTGTGGAATAGCTGATTCTGGTCAAAGCTCAAGTTCATGATGATCGTATTTCCATTATTCCCTATCGCGCCCCCATAGGGAGGTGCATCTGCTGATAGAGAAGAACCAAAGCTGCCCTCTGGAGAAACAGAGAGGATATGAGAACCCACTTCATAGGTGACTTGACCATCTCTTTGGTTCTTAAAAGAAAATGTGCAACTGCCAACATCGTCACATGTCATTGTGCCAAAGACTGCTAGGTAAAACTCTCGGTTTTAGAGGTCACCACTCCTCCGCCATTTGATGAATACGTGAAGGTTCCCGTGCCATCACCATTGATGGTTATTTTTCCGACATCCGTATACCAATATTTCCCCTTATTACCGACCCCCAAATCTGTAAATCCCCACGTCCCCTCAATGGAATTGGCAGCAATTGTCATAGGGACCAAGGACGGCAATGAAATTCCAATAAGAACAATGGATAACCCGATAATCTTTTTCAACATTCTATAACCTCCTTTCTATCGTGACAGTCTCGTTAAGAAGTTAAGCGGATTTTTTGAAAAGAGGGAAAGGATTCTAATACCCCAGTGTTTTGAAGCAAAAAATATGCCCTCAGATCTTTTTTCATCTTTGCTGGATTTTCGGCTTCCCATCATACGTAAGAGGTTGAAACGAAAGGTATAAATTTTTTCATTCAGCCGAGAAAAGGAGAAACCCTTCCAGCTGCCCGTCTTCAGAATGAGGCATTGGGGATTTTCACCTATTGTGCTGCGGAATTTCACCCACCTATGTTTTTGTACGAAATGTGCATTAAGGAAGCGAATCATATTTCATTGACTACAAGAGGTGGCATTGCAAAAAGGACCTCTTCAATACCCGAAATTAGGCAGTCCAACCTGTTCATCTGGCATCGAAACATACCCCGAAGATGAAGACTTATATTGAAAATCCATGAGGTTCCACTTCCTACCCGGCAATATCAAAGGAAATCTGTTTCAACCTGCGTATCGATTTCAAACCATAACCATCATGCCCATCCCGGAGAAAAGACAGATTGTGGCAAGGGAAGGAGGGGGCCTTGAATACTTTGTCTGGCAAGGTGGATGATAAGGTGATCTGGTGGTCGGCAGTTGTATCTTGAAAGGAATCCGGAGAGGGGTGACAGGCTTTCATTAGGGAGCGGGCTGAAACAGAATCATTTCTCAGTCAATGTTCCACCTACTAATCCTCATACTTGCGTTAGTAAGAGAACAGATGATTTCCAATTGAAAGTGAGTAAAAGAGGTCTTTTTATAGACTTCCTCTTCATTGCCAATATCTTAGATCGCTTAAGCAAAAGTCCAAGAGTTTGCGAGTGAGAATAGACTGGTAAAAGGAAGAGCCTTAGTTTCATTCTCGACAGCACCATGCCTGACCAATCGATGGCATTTCAAGCTCTGCTGAAGAACAAAACTCCAGAAGTAACACGGTTTCTTGATGGGATTTTATATGCCCGTACAGGTCCCCCCCCTTTACGATTTACTGGAACTTATAGAGGACCGCAAAAGTAATGCAACGGGACCCCAGCGTTCTAGCCTGTGTTTGTGGCCTTTTTGTGGTGGCCGTTTGTTGCATTACTTATGTTGCTTTCTATAACGCGAGGAGTTCATACACTGATGGCTGTAAATCCCAAAGGTATTGGGGACAGTATTTCATTTAGTGTGGGTTAACGATGCGGCAGAGCTGAGATAATGTCAACCAGGGTATTTATGAAAGTCAGCACATAGAGTATGAAAAAAATACTCGGCAAAATCCAGGTTCGAAGACGTGGTTTAGCAGCGCCTAAAAATCCATCCATCCGGGCGAGACCCTTCACTGGATATTGCAGGACTTCCTTCTTATCAGGGCTCTCTATTTTCCGTGTTTCAGGATTGAAAAAGATACCCTCATCAGAACAAAAGCTCTCACCCGCTGAATCCATCTTTCGCTCAAGATATCTGGCTTGAAAATAACGGAGCTTCAACTTAAGTTGTAACCTCATGGCGGATGTAATCCAGAATACGCACACAAACATACCGATAGCAAGCCAAAACAGGATATAATGGAAGCTTAAGTAAAAATAGGATGAGCCGAAAAATTTCACCAGATTGAGACAGATCGTCGAGGTAAAGAAAATAAAAATATTGATAATCAAATATACCATTTCAGAACGGATGAGACGGTTTTCCATAATACAAATCATGTTTACTAATAGTCGGTATTTCTGCACAGATTGTTGCGTTTTCTCATTCGTTTCATCCATCATAAACTCCCTTATTTTCTTATCTGGTAGCTTGTTTATCAGACTCTAATATAGGTGTATACCATAAAATAATTGAAAATAATAGAAAAAAATCCCCCTCCTGGATCCGGGGGGGAAATACAGAAGAGAATAGAGGTCGATGCTCAAAATGGACCTCTGCTCTTGTTAAAACAGGCTGTTTTTGTTCTTTTTTGAGCTGTCCTCTGAGTTGCGTGTCAAGAAATAAATACCATCATCGGTGATTACCGTTTCAAATCAAGTATGTTTCGTTAGAATGACTGGTCGAAGAGTTCAGGAAGAAATAAATCCGTATTCTGAACTGTCCTAAAGTTAACGAAAGGGCGTTCGGATCGTTAATTGTGTTGGAAAATGGAGCGAAAGAGTTCCTTCTGTTTGGTGGCCATCGCGCGCGCCCCCTTCTTCGTTCCTTCATGCTCGTATCCAAGGAGATGAAGAATCCCGTGGATCATGAGAAGGATGACCATTTCCATCTCGTTCAAACCGAAGCGGTCTGATTGGCGCCGGGCCGCCTCGACCGAGATCACCAAATCTCCAAGGACATTTGGATGGAGCGCGGAGAACTCCCCCTCACCCATGGGAAAGGCAAGGACATTGGTGGGTTTGTCCCGACGAAGGTATCGCCGATTCAACTCCTGAATCTGGACATCATCAACCAATAAGAGGCTGAGTTCTGCATCAGGGAGCGCCAAGTCGTCCAATATCCTTTGCGCCACCCTTCTTATCTTTCTTGGGTCTAAAGGGATACGTTTTTGCCGATTGCGAATCCAGATCTTCATCTTCCCTCTTCTTAGGAGACTCGGAGGTTGGGGTGACGGGATAATCGATTCTCTGGTGGAAAATTGCTGTGAGGATTCGACTAAAACTCTCTCCGATCTTTTGAAGGTCTTTCAGGGTTAATTCACACTCTTCCAGCTGTCCGTCCAAGAAAATACTATTCGTGATCCGTTGAACCAGGCCGTTGATTCGGGAGGAGGTAGGTTCAGAGAGCGTCCGGGAAGCTGCCTCGACGGCATCCGCCAGCATGACGATCCCTGCCTCTTTGGTCTGAGGCTTGGGCCCGGGATAACGGAAATCCTCCTCGTTGAGGGACTCCATCTCCGGATTCTCCTTTTCTTTCGCCTTTTGATAGAAATAGGAAATCAGACTGGTTCCGTGGTGCTGCTGGATGATGTGGGCGACCCGTTGTCCCAAACGATTTTCTCGCGCCAGCTCCAATCCGTCCTTGACATGGGAGATGAGGATCAGGCTCGACATACTCGGCGCGAGATGGTCATGCTTATTCTCAGCCCCCCCTGCATTCTCGATGAAGTAGAGGGGTTTCTTCAGCTTTCCAATGTCATGGTAATACGCACTGACCCTTGCCAACAAAGGGTTAGCGGCAATTGATTTGGCGGCGGCCTCCGCCAGGCTCCCGACGATGACACTATGATGGTAAGTGCCAGGTGCTTGAAGGATCAGATCCTTCAGCATGGGGTTGTCCATGCTGGCCAATTCAAGGAGTTTGATATCTGTGGTGTAACGAAACAGACCTTCAATCATCGGAGCAATCCCCAGGACGAAGACGGATGAAAGGGATCCTCCCAAAAACCCCATGGTCAGATCTGAGAGAAGGGCCATCTTGAAAGGATCTCCGGAGATCAGGTAATAGGAAAGAATCGTTAGGAGATTGACGCCTCCCACAGTGAGGCCTGCTTTAATGAGGATGCTCCTCTGTTCGCACCGTGCCACTTTGTGGGCGCCGACGACACTCCCCATCAAGGCGAAGATGAAGAAGGATAGTTGATTTCCCATCAAGGCCGCAGAGAGGTAGCTCATCAGAGTGGCGAAGATGATGGCGACCTCTGAATTGATGACAATCCTAACCAGCATGGCACCGCTGGCGATGGGAAAGAGATAGAGATAAGACGAGGATGGGATGGAGAGGAACTCCCCACCCAGGATATCCGTGACCATTTGAAAGAGCTTTAAGAGGGCAATCATCCCAACAAGGGTGGCGGAAAAAAAGAGGAGATCCTTTTGAGAAAGAGAGATCTTCCGGATGTTTTTTGTTGAGAATTCGTAGAGACTGGCCAGAAGGAGAAAGGTCAGGAGACCTACGCCGAGGACGATGTAAAGGAGATGACTTCTCTCCTGTGCCTTTCTCAGAGCATTGATTTTCAAGAGATGGTCTTCTTGGACACGTTCTCCCGCCCTCAGAATCACTTCACCCCTCTTGACTTGAAAATAGACACGATTGACCTTTTCCCTTACCGCCGTCTTTCGATCTTCGGTCTCGTCCTTATTGAAAGTGAGATTGGGTCTGAGGAAGTGCTCCGCTATCCTCAGGGCAATGGGTTGTAGTTCACTTCCCAAAGACGAAGAGAGGAGATCGGCCTGAGCGCGGAGTTTCGTCCTCGCCTCCTTAAAATCCAGAAAGGCGAAAGGAGGTACCATCTTTCTTTCCTCACGGGTCTGGATATTCCGAATCACCACCCCTCTATCGGAGTCCGGGTCAAGGAGGTCTTTGTCATTGACGATCCCTTTTTTCAGAATGGGGGCGATCAGTTTCAACGCAGCCTCTCCAATGGAGGGATTGAAGCGTTCTTTTTCTAAAATATTCCATTCCCGTTGGGACAAAGAGAGACGGAGGGAAGATTCCCATTCTTTTTTCCGTACAGCCCTTTGGTCGGTCCCCCGTGCTACATTGCGGAAAGAGTTGGCCAATGACTGGAAAGTGGACCGGACTCGATTTTCGGCCTCCGTAAGACCCATCAGATCGTAGTCATAAACCGAAAGAACAGATCTTTCTGCTTCGCTCCTTTTCTCTTGCGTCGACTTTTCATCCTCGACCAGAAGGTCCTGAGATGATTTGACGTCTTTGTGGGCAATATCCCCGACCTTATATTTTTTGAACGAAAGCTGAAGGGCAGGGGAGAGAAGAAGGGTCAGGAGGAGGGCTGTTCCAATGCCGATAAACCATTTTTGGTAAGAAGGGGTTTTAATCCTCTCCATCCATGAATGATCTCTAAGACCATTGGCCGTCTTGAAAAAAGGAAGATGATGCAGGACCTTCTTTATCAATGGTTTCATAAAAACCTAAAATCTCCCCTCCCTCATCTTAGGGGAAGGAGAATAAAAGGGCATGGAACTTCATTAAGGATTTCCCTGCTCCTTCTGGCGATGCCGCCTTTCCTCCATCCTTTCATAAGCCTTGATGATATCTTGCACGAGAGGATGCCTGACCACATCCTTGTCCGAGAAGTAAACGAATTCGATCCCTTCGATCCCCTTGAGGATGCTCTGGACCTCGATCAAGCCCGAGACTTTATTTTCTGGAAGGTCCACCTGGGTGATGTCGCCTGTGATGACAGCCTTGGAACTGAAGCCCAGTCGCGTCAAAAACATCTTCATCTGTTCTGGCCCAGTATTTTGCGCCTCATCGAGGATGACGAAGGAATCGTTGAGGGTTCTGCCCCTCATAAACGCTAAGGGGGCCACTTCGATCACACCCTTCTCCACCAGTTTGGAGGCTCGATCAAAATCCATCATATCGTGCAAGGCATCGTAAAGGGGGCGAAGGTAAGGGTTGACCTTTTCGGCGATATCTCCGGGGAGAAAACCCAGCTTTTCTCCCGCTTCGACAGCTGGACGTGTCAGGACAATCCTTTCCACCTCCTGCTTCATGAGAAAGGCAACGGCCATGGCCATCGCCAAGTAGGTCTTTCCTGTTCCGGCAGGACCGATGCCAATGACCAGATCGAACTTCCGAATCGCATCGATATAACGCTTCTGTGCGAGGCTCTTGGGGGTGATCACCCTCTTTCTCGAGGAGATATAAACGGTATCGAGAAAGATATCCTCCAGATTGATCGTTCGATCATCGGAGATCATTCGAATCGCATAGTCGATGTCAGTCGGATAGAGGGGATAACCTTTTTTCAGGAGGGTGTAGAGGTCGTTCAGAACACGTTTTGAAAGATGAACATCCAGATCGTCGCCCTGGATGACGAGGGCATTGGCTTTGGCGTTGATCCTCACACCGATCGTCTTAGCAATGCGCCTTAAATTTTCACTGTGGGGGCCGAAAAGGGCGTTCGCGGTTTGGAGATCATCAAAGATGACCTTTTCGACCGATTCCTCTTGCTGTTCTTTCAAATATTGACCTTCACCCCATGATCACTTGTCTACGCCTGCCTTTGCCTGCCTGCAGTAGGCAGGAAGTCAGGGTAGAACGGAAGGGTCGTCTGATATGGATGAATCATATCACCTTGAATCCGGGATTGCAATACTCTGCTTCAGCCGCCTGCAATTCAGACACTGGACTAATGTTTGAATCACGGTTCAGCCTTCTCCTTTTCATCTTGCCCGTTTCACTTCTTCGACGATGGCAGGGACGATTTCGCCCGCCGAGCCACAGATCAGATAATCCGCTATCTGGTCCGTCAGGGGAGTGGGTTCCATATTGATTTCGATGACGATCGCACCCCTTTCTTTAGCGGTGATGGGAATGGTCGCCGCCGGATAGACCACTGCAGAAGTTCCAATGACCAGCACAGCACTGCAGGATTTGGATTCTTTAAATGACATGATCTGAGCTTCCCAGGGGATCGGTTCTCCGAAAAAGACCACATCGGGCTTCAGGAGAGAAGAGCAGCGAGAACACCGGGGAGGGAGGTCCTCCAGTTTGAGAGAAGTCCCTTCAATTTTCGTCGAGCATTTCAAGCAAGAGAGGGTCCTGTTGGTTCCATGAAATTCGATCACATTCTTGCTCCCTGCGGCCTGGTGAAGGCCATCCACATTCTGTGTGACGATGGAGGAGAGAAGGCCCATCCGTTCCAATTCGGCCAATCCGATATGGGCGGGGTTCGGTTTCGCCGCCAGGACGAGCGCGAACATCTCCTTGAGCATCAGCCAAACCCGCTCAGGATTCGAGTAGAAGGCCTGAATGTGGGCATACTCCTCTGGATCGTATTTCTGCCAGAGACCCTGAGCGCCCCTGAAATCGGGAATGCCGCTCTCCACGGAGATGCCTGCTCCTGTAAAGGCGATCGTCTTTTTTGAATGGACAATATCCTTCGCCGCCCTCTGAATGAGTTGTTGATCCATGTTTTCCTCCTCCCCCTCACCCCGCCCTCTCCCCGCCCTCTCCCCTTAGGGGAGAGGGGAAGGGTGAGGGGTTTTTCTCTTTCTAAGAAATTTTTTGATTAAAGAAAAGGGCCCCGATCGGAGCATCCCGTCCCTCAGGGTTTGCCTCCTCACATTGGACCAGGAGTCCCAATGGACGATCTTCTCTAATTCGACTCTCGGGGGAACCTCCGCTTTCTCATCAGGATAACCCAGGGTGATGAGGCCGATCACTTCGATGCTTTCGGGAATCTCAAGAATCTCTTTCACTTTCGGTTCGTCAAAGGCGCCGATCCAACAGGTTCCGAGACCGAGGCTCGCAGCCATCGTCAGCATATTTCCTCCGGCCAGGGTCACATCATATCTTCCGTACTTTCCCTTTCGGGTATCGAAACCGATGGCGATCACGACCGGGGCCTTTTCTACATGGGAGGATTTGATAAAGAAGAATCGGGCCACGTCCCCGATCTGTTTTCTTGCCTCGGGATCGGTCACCACAATGAAATGCCAGGGCTGGAGGTTTGCGCCGGTGGGAGCCCATCTCCCTGCCTCGAGGACCTGGAGCAGAAGCTCTTGCGGAACGGGTTTATCCTGGTAGACCCGGATGGACCTCCTGGATTTTAATAGGTTTAAAATATCCACTTTGGTCTGAAATCTTATCAGAAAGGAGAAGGAAGTGTCAACGACTCCTCTCATCAAGAACTTCAAGAAAATCGGAGAGCTTCAAAATTGGAATATTCTGAAAATGTTTCATGGAGAGTAAATGTTTATCTCCCGTCACAATAAAGTCAGCTTTAGCCGCTGTAGCACATTCAAGAATACGATTGTCAGGCTCATCAGCGAGGAGGTGAATACGAGTCTTTGTTTTTAAAACAAAAGCGATTTTTGTAATGGCCTTTAGAAGTCGGGCAATTTTATTCTCTTGCCAACCAAATTTTTCTCTTAGCTTTTGAGCCATTTCTGTGAGTATTGCTACAGAGGAGAAGAGGTTGAAATTGCCTTTCATGGCATGAAGATAAGCCTCTTCACCTTGACTTCCCGGGATGACAAAAGCAGAGATAAATATATTGGTATCGAAGACCACTTTCAAGTTCAACGACCTTCGAACACTATTCTTTCCACATCTTTTTCCGTTAAGATGCCTTTTCCCTTGGCCAACTTCGCCCCATAACGTTGAAGTTCAAGAAATTCCTTTTCTAAGGCCTGCTCCTTGTAAAGCAGAAACATATCACGAAAAAGCTGGCTCTTATTCTTTGCCTCCTTCTGGGCAAGCGATTCATAGTCATCGGCTATTTCAGGAGGAATGGAAATGGTCATTGCCACTCGTCTTCTCTTCACCGCTTAACCTCCGTAAAAATTGTATGACAAAATAATACCAAATATTTTCGATACTGTCAACGGTCCTCTTAGTCGTTTCCCACCCTTTATCACACTTTTTCCGCGGTCCTGTCCGCTCCAACGGGATTGCCTATAATAGGCAACTGTTAAAAAAATAGGCAATTTCCCTGTTTTTTTTCGAATACTAAAAATCCCAAAAAACCAGAATAATTTCTTATTATCGAGAGGTTACAAATATCAGTAAAAAATTTTCGATTGGCAAGGAATTTGCTTATGTAATTTAAAGTCAGTAGGTCATTAAGTCACTGGGTCATTACGCTGGGCACTCTGCATTCTTTGATGCAAATGACTCAATGACATAATAACTAAGTGACCCAAAATGGTGGTTGACTTTTTTAGACGGAGCGAATAGACTGTTGTTGTTTTAACACACATGTTTCGGGTGGGTAAAAGACCAGCAGCGGCATTTAATAAATGTTTTAACGCATTAACCCAACAACTCATTAGTTCTTATATCCTTCTGGAGTAAAAGATGAAATGGTGTTTCCAGAAGATGCCCTACCAAAAGCTCTAAGGGGTTTCCTGTTCCCTTAGAGCCTTCCATATTCGTATCCTTCACAAATCGAAGAGTATTTGACTTTAGTTCCTAACCTGATCTTTGGTCTTCTGGATCGGACCACAAAACTAAGGGGTTCTCATGTTTACGGATTGGTGAAAAAAGTTCTCCTTGCAGCTTTTTAGACCCGGCATCACGTATATCCGCGATGCGGGAGCAGACCAGCTTAGGCGGCATTTTGTCTGGTGGATGAGAAAGGAGGAAGAGAATGTATACCGCGTACAAGAAGGTGGAAATCGAAGAAACGGGTGAAATAGTGGGCACGGGGTGGTTACCACCTCTGCCTGATTTGCGTGACTATACAGAGGAACAGTCTGAGATCGCAGGTATGGCAAAAAAACTTGGTATTTCCCCGACCGGGAAGATGAAAGCACTACCGGCTCAAGTTGATTTACGATCCGATTGCTCACCTATCGAAAATCAGGGCAATCTGGGTTCGTGCAGTGCACATGCCGGCATGGGGATCGTCGAATACTCTGAGCGGCGAGCTTTTAAGAACTATATTGATGGGTCCCGGCTTTTTCTCTATAAAACCACGCGGAATCTAATGGGGGTCACTGGGGACACAGGTGCATGGCTAAGAAATGTTATGGGTGCCTTGGCTCTTTGTGGGATCCCTGCAGAAAAGTACTGGCCCTATGTCGTCCCTGACTTTGACAACGAGCCTCCAGCTTTCGTATATGCTGTGGCGGATAATTATGAAGCCTTGAGGTACTTCTGTCACGATCCTCTGGGGATGAATGCACCTACTTCCACGGTACTTGCAAATGTTAAGAAATACCTTGCTGCAGGCATACCCTCTATGTTTGGCTTCTATGGCTTTCCCTCATTCAATCAGACGGATGTCAAAGGTGGCATTCCTTATCCTTGCCCGGATGAGCAAGCTCAGTGGGGCCATGCCATCGCTGCCGTAGGCTATGATGATAATAAAAAAATCAAAAATCTTAAGTGCAATAAGGGAACGACTGGTGCTCTTCTGATTCGCAACTCTTGGGGAACTCAATGGGGAGATGCTGGTTATGGATGGTTACCGTACGAATATGTCTTGAATAAGCTGGCATTGGATTTTTGGTCTCTTTTATCAATGAAATGGGTGGATACAAAACAATTCGGCATCTAAGAAAGACCGCAAAACGGGATAGCCCAGCAAAATGTCGCCTAAACGATTTGCCGTTGCATCCCTTTAGAAAAGGGGAGGGAGAGACTTTCTCGATTCTGGGATAAGTGTTTCTAAGACAGCTCCTGAGGATATTGCCCAGGCAGGAATCAAAGCAGGTGCAATAAAAATTTTAAAAGCATAAGTTACTTGAAGATGGGAATATATGAGATGGTAGGAAGTAGGGGGTTAAAGAAAGGGGTCGAAAAAATTCAGGAGAACTTGTCAAACGTCAAGGGCAGCCCCGACCCTTACTAACCTATTGAAAGGAGGATAACTTTATGTTTGGATCAGGAATAATTGATGTAGCCATTGGAGTAATACTCGTCTATCTGTTTCTGAGTCTGATCTGTTCAGTCATCACGGAATGGATCTCAAAGAGGTTTGAAATGAGGGCAAAGAGTCTGGAAGAAGGAATCCGAAGCCTTCTCAGTGACCCGGAGGGAAAAGGATATTCCGTGAAACTCTTCAACCATTCGCTGATCATGGGACTTAGCCAAAATGGGAAGAAGCCCTCCTATGTTCCCTCAAGTCTCTTTGCTGTTGCTTTGATGGACCTCATCGCTCCTTCCGATCCCACTAAGGGTTCGAGAACAATCGGTGATTTACGGAGAGGCGCCAGCAGCAACAACCTACCTAAGGAGCTTAAAGAAACTATTTCGAGCCTTCTTGATGATGCCGAAGGTAATCTGAAGAAAGCCCGGGAGAACTTCGAGAAATGGTTCGACGAAGGAATGGACAGGGTTTCCGGCTGGTACAAGAGGGAATCCAAAAAAATTATTTTTGCCTGTGCTTTGGTGGTCACTCTCGTATTGAATGCGGATACGATTTCAATCACCAAAACGCTTTTCCGGGATCCTACCATGCGTGCCGGACTGGTCGCAACAGCTCAAGAGATTGCAAAGAAGCCTACGAATAACTGTCCCAAAGGGGAACTGGAAAATATAAAGCTCGTGAAAGAGGAAATGAACAGATTGCAGTTTCCGCTCGGCTGGACAAAGGAATCTGTTGCTACGCTCGGCTGGACAAAGGAATCTTTCGATAATTGGAATACCCGCGAATGCCTAGTTAAAAGTCAGCCAACTAGGGTGGCCGCCTACCGGCCAAAATAAAGAAAAAAGGGACGTTTTTGAAAATTAACTTCAATAAAATGCGAATAGTGATTAAAGTGAAAGAAGACAAAGAGAACGCGACCTTGAAACTTGACAGAAGACTCTAGTGAAGTCTGGAGCGAATATAGGCTCAGATCTTCAATGTTAACGGAATTTCGTGGAAAAGGTGAACGCTAAGAAAAAGGAATTACCCCCATGACTTTTATAAGAAATGGTAAGGGTCCCCATTTTCAAGGAGTGGGAATTGGCGAGAGCTGAACGAATTTTATGAGCTATGGGAGTCGGAGGTTTCTATTTCCAGGCAGAAAGTAGGGATCTAAGCCAAGAAAATACATTCTTTTCGTACGTGCATATCTAAAAATCAGCGGGTTGACTTGGTCCGACCCTACGAGGTGAAATAATATTACTGGCCCCAGAGCTAAGGAAAGTGTGGAGGCAGGCGCGAAACGCCATGGAATCTGACATCCGTACCACAGCATATTTCCTCTGGGAAGCACGAGGGCGTGTCCACGGCCACGACCAAGCAGATTGGTATGCGGCCCAAGCTCTTCTTCAGCGTAGCAGTGGCATCTCTCGGCCCAAATTCCACAAAGTGAACCCCGCCATCATCCTCGGCAACATCGAAATCTCACATTGCGGTCTCCATGAATTTTTCAATCCTTCCAGTTCCTGGATCGAAATTGCCGCCCACCCGAAGACCATCTTCGACTGTGATCGTAACCGCCGTCTTCACTTTGACGAAGGTTTCCTATGGGTTTGCTACCGCATATTTAAGGATCCGTCCGTCACCCAAATCACCCCATGCCACCACTTCCCCTATCGTGACCTTGACAAATTCCGGAGCATTACTTCTCAACTCCTCGCTGCTTACCGCCAAGGAGTCAACCTGCCTCCGCCCTTATTTTTCTATCCGGCACCCTACCAGTTCGAAATTCTCGACGGCGTACACCGATGTTTAGCCGCATTCGAACTCGCCCAAACCCCGGCGGTTGCCGGTTGCTTCTCATGTGCCGATTACCGCATTTGGGTCGGTTTTAACCATGATCATCGCTGTGCAGGCGACATTGTTCACCAGATATGGGTTAGTTCACTATACTATTCAGAAATTCATGCACGAGGAGGAGCCGATGATGCTACATGAAGCGGAAAATCCCCAGCAGCCTCTTTGTTTTGTGATCATGCCATTTCATGATCCTTTCAACGAGTACTACGCAGAAATCATCCTGCCTTCCGGGGAGAAGGCAGGATTCATGGTCCAGCGCGCGGATGATATAATGGGGCCTGGAGTCTTCATGCAGGACATTGCTAACCGCATGAAAGACGCCTCTGTAATCGTAGCTGAACTAACCGGAAGGAATCCCAACGTATTCTACGAACTTGGACTCGCCCACGCTTGGGGCAAGCCTGTAATCATGCTCACGCAAAAAAAAGAGGACATACCTTCAGATTTGCTGGCGTTGAAATGGATATCCTACAGTACAATCTCGCCAACCTGGGCTGAAAAGCTAACTAACGACATTGTCAACGCGCTGAATGCTGTGAAGAAGGGAGACCGAAAGGCGCTGCTTTTCCCCTTTGTCCACCCCTCGGTAAGCACGGGCGGTGGTGACCTGCTTGATAAACTAAGTCAAATTTCTGGCACGCAAAAGCAACTGCTCGACTACATTAAGGATAGCGGCAAGGCCGTCGACCAGCGCACGATGGAAAAAAGGTTCTCATTGTTTCCTACGGCGGAACTCTTCTACCGCCTCGAAAATCTGCGCCTACAGGGCTTTCTCAGTAGTAAGGAAACAGCCAAGGACTCGTCTGGTAAAGGGATGTATTCCTTTGATCTAACGCCGGCTGCCCGCGAAATTTTTCGTTGATCACACTCTCAAAACTATTTCGGCAATTCAAGGGGGAAAGCATTGGGGTCAAATCATTGAAAATGGGGACACATACCAGAAAGGGAAATGGGGGGCAGCCCTTGACGCAGGACAGCCCACCAAAATACAGTCGGGCTTTTGTAGCTGGCATTCTAACAATATATTTAGTTTCCCCATCGGGGATGGTGGAAACCCCTCGCCTTTAGGCAAAGCGAAGTTTTGCGAAATGGTCGATATGATTTCGCGCCGATGAAATCTGCAATCGTATCTTTATGGCGACCATGAGCATTTTTGGGTTTCCGCAACTCGCTGGAAGGTCGAGTTCTCTCGTTTCCACCGGTCCGATGTCGACTTCAAGTCGACCAGTCTTTGGAACCCCTCGCCTTCAAGGCGAGGGAGGATTCAGTTCTCTTGCCGGAATGTGGTGGAAAAGGTGAACGTTAAGAGAATAGATTCAACGCCAACGATGTGGTCGGCATGTTCATTGGGCTTTCCATCGATCAACAATGAAGGAGGGAGCAAAAATGAAAAATTCCGGGCTGGCGGCCGTACTGAGTTTCTTTTTTGCGGGGTTGGGGCAGATTTATAATGGTCAAATTGGCAAAGGAGTATTAGTCATAATTGTCCAGGGGATCAATCTATTGTTGATGTTTGTCCTTGTAGGTTTTATCACCTACACAATTGTTTGGATATGGGGAATGATCGATGCTTACAAAACGGCTGAAAAAATGAATCGCTCTGCCAAGGAATCATGATTTGTGCCAGGGGTGAAATAGAAGCGGAAAAAGAGCAAAATACGATATGGAGGAGAATATGAGACCAAAAAGACACGTAGGGATTCATTCTATCATTCCTCCTTAAGTGAGAACCAAGGGTCGCGGTAGGAACGCCGGTTGCCCAGCGCCCCCCGCACAGATCCGTACGTGCGGTACTACCGCATACGGCTCTTGCCTCAGGTGATAACGCCAAAGCGCACTAAAGGGTAAGGATGACAAATACGGGCAAGAGGGAGCCACCTATCCATGAGACGTTTCATCCGATCCCAAGCTAAGCTATGTTTGTGGCTCCGGCGTCTCAATACCTTACACCACAATCGACCAATCTCCTTCCGGAAGGCCGACAGGGAGGGGCCATTCATGGGTATAGCATAGTAGCGAAAGTGCCCTCCCACGACCGACCGTAAGTAAGCCTCTTGCTTCGGAACCGGATCATGCATGCGGCGCTTGAGTTCTAAATAGACTTCTCGAAGCTTTGCCTGCCGCCTCTTGCGCATCGTTTTGCGGAGGACCGTAAACATTCCCTTCCGGGTCTGACTGCAACTATGAGTAAATCCCAGGAAGTTGAATGTCTCTGGCTTTCTTTCGCCATGCCGGTTTCTGTTTTCCCTCGCAAACCGGCCAAACTCCAGAATGCGGGTTTTGTCCGGATGGAGTTCTAACCCAAATCTCCTCAGTCGTTCGTGAAGATCAGCCAAAAACCGTTCGGCCTCGTGACGATGCTGGAATCCTACAATGAAGTCATCGCAATAGCGCACGACGATCACTTCGCCCTGTGCCTGCTTCTTCCTCCACTGCTGAATCCACAGGTCGAATGCATAGTGAAGGTAGATATTGGCCAGAAGCGGACTGATACTGCCGCCTTGAACCGTACCCACTTCACTCTGTATCCGCTTCCCTTCTTCCAACACACCGGCCTTCAACCATTTCTGTATCAGGCGAACGATGCGTCGGTCTCCTATGCGGTGCTCTACAAACTTCACCAACCATCCGTGGTCAAGGGTATCGAAGAACCCACGAATGTCGGCATCGAGCACCCAGTTCATCTTCTTCGTCATCAGCCCCACTGCCAGCGCATCCAACGCCTGGTGCGTACTGCGCCCTGGCCGGAACCCATACGAGAATCCGAGAAAGTCCTGCTCGTAGATGGCCCCCATCACCTCGGCTACGGCCCGCTGCACGATCTTATCCTCCAAAACTGGTACTCCGATCGGCCTCTGTCTGCCATCCGCCTTCGGGATGTAGACCCTCTGAACTGGCCTTGCCCGATACGCCCCTCGCTTTAGTCGCTCGGAGAGATCCTGGAGGTTCTCCTCCAGCTTCTCCCCATAGTGACACCATGTCTCTCCGTCTATTCCCGGAGTCGCTTCGCGTTTAAGCCGAAAGTAGCTTTCCCTCAAACGATCTACCGCATAGGCATGGTGAAGGAGCGCCGTGAACCGCTGCTTCCTATCCTTCTGTGCCGCTTCCCGTATCCGCTCAAGCGCACTGGACACGCCTCTCCGGCCCTGAGTCCGGGGCATGGTTTGCTCAAGCGTCTTCCCTTTGGCCAACTCCCTTCCCTCCATCCTCTCCGTAGCACTTTGACGGACTTTGTTCGAAGATTTCCTCGGTAATACGGAGTTGTCCGACTTCCCATGATCGGTCATCATCGGCTTGTGTCCTCAGACTTCCCGATGCGGCCTCGGTTCCCTTGCGAACAAAGGCAGTCATGGGATCTCCCGATTCCCGTTCGACGTGTTTCCGTGCGTGCCCGGGGTCTGCGACCGCGCAGGGTCCGTGCGCCTCTCGCCCTATCGATGCGCACCGTGTTGCCTTCTACTAACGTCCACAGTATCGGCACCCTGGAATCAAGAACCATTTCACGGCTCAATAGCCGGCCCGCACGTACCCCTGTCAACGCTTCGCTCAGGCCCTTGCGGTCCCCAGCGCATGACTCGGGGCCGATGTGGTTCGCTACACCTTCATCGTATGACTCTTTCATTCACGACACCTCGCCGGTTTTCATCGGCGCTATCGGACATAGGTTCTAAGACAACTTGACAGCGGCTTGCTATTTCTGAAGAATGGACCAAGGTTCGGGTCCCAACAATCAACAAGTATTTTCAAAAGGTGAGATCAGACCTCAATTCTTTTTCGCACAAACTCCTCAAATCTTTTCCTTGACCGCTTCCAGGGATTCTGCTCATAAATAGGGGCACATAAAAGATGGGGACGTAGGGGAAGATGCAACTTAGCATGGGATAACAAAATGGGGGAGGATGGTATTCTATGCGAAGAAAACCAAGATCAGACGATCCAGGTGCTATGCATCATGTGATGGCTCGGTGGCTTGCCAATGCGGGCAGTCGTCCCATTTTTGTGAGGAAAGAAGAAGGGGAAACGTTTCACCATACGGTTTGACAAAACAGTGTCACTCCGCTCAGATCTATGCTAAGATAAGAAGAAATGTTGAGCGCAATGGAGGTTAAGCAATGGACTTTTATACTATGGTACTAAGGAAAAGCGGTAATGATTGGGTAGCCTTGTGCTTGGAGAATGGATTGGTGGGGCAAGGAATGACAAAAGAAGAATCGATTAGAAAGTTAAAGGAAGCGATTGAGTGTTTTGAGGATGTTAGGAAAACTGAAGAGGGTGTGTATAACGCGCCCATATCGATCAAGGAACTCCACGAATTTCTGACGATAGAGGGAAAAGAACTTGTCTCACAGACCTTTGAATTAAGGGCAGTCAATGCCTAAGAATATTCCTTCTCTAAAACCCAGGGAACTTGTCCGTCTGCTGGAGAAGGATGGTTGCTCATTTTTTAGGGAAGGTAAAGGGGATCATTCGATCTACATTCGCACCTTTGGAAACCAAAAGAGGGTGGTCCCGATTGGCATGGGAGCAAGAGAATTGTCCCCGCCTTATGTCCTTCGTATTTTCAGACAGTTCGGTTTCACGGACGACGAGATCGAACACCTCTTGAAGTAACTGGTGCCTGACCTTGAAATTTGACAGAAGATTTTATTGAAGTGTGGAGCGGATGCAGGATCGGGCTTTAATGTTGGCGGAATTTGGTGGAAAAGGTGAACGCCAAGAAAATAGGCCTTGTTGGATGAAAATGTTTTGGAACCTACGGTATATATTCTGAGAGAGGATTCCATGCTGTCGAATGAGTTGTCACCATCATCAGATGAAATTAAAGCAAGGCCCTGGGGATTTTGGGCGACCCTTGGGTTTTCGGCGATCATCTTCGCTCTCTTTTCTGCCCTTCAAATTCTCACTGTGATTACATTCGCTTCTCTCGAGAAGGCCCAGCATCCGGAATTGGATCTGGAGGTCTACACGAAAAGCCTCGCCTCCAATGGTCTTTGTATCGCCATAATGGTGATCGTTACGGGAGTAATTTGCACCCCCCTGACTCTTTTCTTTGCAAAACTTCGCAAGAATATTTCCGTCAAGAATTATATTGGTTTCAGGGAGCCCCTGAAGAGAGAGTGGGTCAAATGGCTACTTATTCTGGCAGGATTTTTATTTCTATCCGATGGGGGTAGTTTACTCCTCCATCAACCGATCGCCCCTGCTTTTATGGTCGACGCTTATAAAACCGCTTCCTTTCTTCCTGCCCTTCTTTTTGCGATCGTCATTGTGTCGCCGATTTTTGAAGAGACTTTCTTCCGGGGATTCCTCTTTCAAGGGATTCGATACTCTCGACTGGGTCCCATGGGAGCGATTGGAATGACTTCCCTCTTTTGGGCCATCATCCATCTACAGTACGACGCTTACGGCATCGCGACCATTTTTGCTCTTGGCTTCTTGTTTGGAATAGCGCGGCTTAAAACGGATTCAATTCATCTTTTGATGGTCATGCATTCCTTAACGAGCCTGGTGGCTACGATGGAAACGGCTCTGTACGTCCATTTTATCGGTTAAACATTCCACCCTCGTTGAGCAAGTGGGGTCAGGGCGTTACATTGGACAAATTGGCGACAGGTGGGATTAGGAAGGAGATGCGAATATTTAAGCGCAGATTTTTAATGTGAGCATTTCCGGAATCGGGCGGAAAAGGTGAACGCTAAGAAAATAGACTTGATTCGCACTATTTTCTTTGAAAAATGGGATGTGTCCCCATTTTTAAAGATTATTTCCAGGTCGCAGAGAGGACTCGGAGCCAGTTTTTAAACGGAATCCCGGTAAGGGCCTCTTCAGCAAATCCACTCTTATGCAAGGCCTCCATCAATCTTGGAAGTCCAGTGACATCACCGATCTCATTCAGAATTGTGGTGCCATCGAAATCAGAACCGATGGCCACGTGATCAACACCGATGCGCTCGGCCACGTATTGGAAGTGGCGGACCAATTCATTTAAAGGAGTCTCGGGGATTTTTTCTCCATCCCTTCGTATGAACCTCACACTAAAATTGATGCCCACAACCCCGCCCGAAACCTTGATGGCATCCAATTGTTTATCTGTCAGATTTCGGGGCGATGGGCTGAGAGCATGCACGCAGGAATGGGTGGCTACAAGAGGGGCCAGCGAGATCTTTTCGACATCCCAGAATCCTTTTTCATTAAGGTGAGAAAGATCGATCAGAATGCCGAGCCGGTTGCAAGCCTTCACCAATTCCTTGCCAGCCTGTGTCAGACCGGGTCCTTGATCAGGAGTCCCTTGAACTCTCAGATCGACCCCATGGCCGAAGACATTGGGTCGGCTCCAGACGATGCCGATGGATCGGAGACCCTTGGCATAAAAACCGTCCAAAGAATCCAGACCCGGTTCAATCGCCTCTGCCCCTTCGAAGTGCATGATTGCAGCGAGCCGATCCTCTTCAAGGGCGGATTGGAGCTCTTTCATCGTACGAACGACCTTCAATCTCCCTTCTGATTTGGCTTCGAGGTCAAAAAGGGCCTCTATTCCTTTTTTCGTCATCTCATGGGCATAGGAGAATTTAACCGGCTTCATGACACCGTCAACATTCGCCCGATGATTTTGATCGATGCCCTCCCTGGGCTCCATGTGTTCCATGGTTGCAGGCGGAGGAGGGGGGACGAAGATAGAGAAGAATCCACCACCCAACCCACCGATTTTTGCCCTCGGAAGGTCGATATGACCGATGCCCGTCTTTTCAAAAAAAGATCGTTGAGTTTGGTTCGGCAAATAAAATGCCTGGAGTGTATCGTTGTGCCCATCCAGTATGGGCCTCTTATTCCGTGCCTTCATCTTTTGAATGCTTTCAAGCTTTAACGAATATGTAACTTAAGGAGCGTTATTATGCTATACTTCTTTTATAAAATAGAATTGGCCTTTCAAAAGTCGACGATCGACTATTTTTCCCGCAAGGTGTAAATATGAACGGGTTCTCGCGACAGGCAGATGCGGCCAAGAGACAAGGGGGAATAGTGGAAAATAGGATCGTAAATTTGAGGTTGAGCGATTTTGGAAAGGAAGGGCTTTATCTCCTTTTCCCAGATTCAACCAGGTTAGAACTTACGAAAGAGAATATCGAAAAAGTAACGAATCTTTATTGGCAGGACCTTACAAAAATACCCGAGGATAAGAGAAAAGCCATCGAGTTTCAAAAATGCTACTTCTGTCCGCACAGAGATAAAGAAGACATTTGTGATTCGATCAGACCCGTGCTTCCATTTTTGGATATTGTAGATCAGTACGTATCTTATGACAAAGTCATGGCAGTCTATAAGGGTAGTGAAGACAAATTGGTGCATGTCAGGGCCACAACGATGCAGGATGCCCTCAAATATGTTTCGATACTCAGTTTAATGCGGTATAACTTGGTGTTACAAAAATACTGGAAATATTATTACGGTATTATCCCGATTATGAGCGGAAGAGAGGTCGCCACCCGAGTCTATCTGAACATGTATTGGCTTCATAAGGGGAACCTCGGAGAAATTAAAGAGATGATTAAGAGGTTTGGAGAGGAATTGAAAGTCTCAAGCGCAAATCAAGTAAGACGCCTCAATTTGGTTTGTAAGAATGATGCGTTCTTGAATGCGTTTGTAAACACCCAATTAGTGACTCATTTCCTCATCAATATAGAAGATATCCTTACGAAGTCCTTTAATGAGTTTGAGGGAAGTTTCCAAATTCATCTATCAACGATTCTTAAATAGAATCAGTAAACACGATCTTCCATGGAAGGTGGAGAAAAAATAAACAGAGGGCTTAAAGCCCTCGAAGAAAAGGTTATTGATCGTGGCCTGTGTGCCGCCTGTGGGGCTTGTCTCTCCTTATGTCCTTACCTCCGTTCGTGGAAGGGCAGGGTCGTTAAACTCGACGATTGCAATCTGGAAGAAGGGCGATGTTTTGCTTATTGTCCCCGAAGCGAGGTTGACCTGGATAAAGTTTATCAAGGGATTTTTGGGAAGAGCTATGAAGAGATTGAAATGGGTCCTTTCAGAAAAATCATGATGGCCCGGGCCAAAGACCCTATCTGGACAAAGAAGGCTCAAACTGGAGGTGTGGTCTCTATCCTGATTGATTTTGCTCTGAGAGATGGAATCATTCAGGCCGGGATCCTTACTCCCCGCGATGGAGATCTTCTTCCTCAGGGACGAATCATAAGAAGCCGCAAAGCGGTCCTCCGCTGTGCTGGTTCAAGTTATGTCTCCGGTCCTACTCTGGAGGCATTGAATAGAGGACCTTGGAAGGGAGAGGAGCGGGTAGGGATAGTGGGTTTACCCTGTCAGGTTCTTGCCCTGGCAAGAATGAAAACTTCCACCCTTGAAAAGAAGACTCCTATTGACCGCGTGGATTTAGTCATTGGCCTTTTCTGCACATGGGCCCTGGACTATCAGCCGTTTATCTCTTTCTTGCAGGAGCGGTTAAACGGCCAGTCGATTAAAAAACTGAACATCACACCCCCTCCGGAGAGAATGTTAGAAGTGACTGCTGGAGGAGAATTGCATCGGATATCCGTTGACGACATTCGGCCTTTTATTCGGCCAAGCTGCCGGGTCTGCCTTGACATGACTGCCGAACTCTCAGACATCTCCGTGGGAACAGTGGAAGGTAAGGAAGGTTGGAACACGGTGATTGTCCGCACCGCCATGGGTGAGAATCTCGTGAGACGGGCTAAGAATGCAGGTGTCATTGAAACCCGGCCCCTGCCCAAGAATAATTTGAGTCATCTCAAAGAGGCATCACTCCTCAAGAAGAAGCGAGCCCTTGACGCCCTCAATGAGAAGGGAGAGGTTGAAAAAGCCTACTTTACTCTCTCAACCAATTTAATGAAGCGCATCCTTTCGGAGTCAGGGGAGGCCGCACCATGAGTTCTATCAGCCAGGGTGCTCCTGGGAAGACAGTGCTTTTGATGGGAAATGAAGCCATCGCTCGTGGAGCCCTCGAAGCAGGCGTGAAGGTATGTGCTGCCTATCCGGGAAATCCATCCTCTGAGATCATCGGCACGTTGGCCAAAGTAGCCGAAGAAATGGGACTTCATGTGGAGTGGTCGGTGAATGAGAAGGTTGCCCTGGAAGTGGCAGCCGCCGCCTCTTTTGCAGGGCTGAGAGGCCTCTGTGCCATGAAGCAGAACGGGCTCAATGTGGCATCTGACTTCCTTCTCAACCTCAATCTCTCAGGATGTCGCGGAGGACTTGTCCTGGTCGTTGCTGATGATCCGGCAGGAGTCTCTTCCAGCAATGAGGAGGATTCCCGTATCTTCGCCAAGCTGGGTGATCTTCCTCTCCTGGAACCTGCCAACTTCCAGGAAGCCAAAGAGATGACCAAATCGGCCTTCGAAATCTCCGAGCAACTTGGACTGCCTGTCCTCATTCGAAGCGTGACCCGGGTCTCCCATGCAAGAGGGAATGTCTGCCTCGATGAACTTCCCCAATCAACTCCCAAACCAAAGTTTGAGAGTTCTCGCCGGTTCCTTGCCCTTCCCGCAGTGTCCAATCATAAGATCCTCCATGAAAAACTTGACAGGGCCAAGCAGATGTTCGAAGAATCGCCATTCAATTTCTACCGGGGTCCTGAAAAACCGGAATGGATGGTCATCACGAGCGGAAGCGGATGGATGTATTCATTAGAAGCAGTGATGAACCTCAATGTTCGGGACAGAGTGGGGATTCTCAAGGTGGGGACCACATGGCCCCTTCCTGAGAGCTTTGTCCTCGAACATCTGAAGAAGGCGGATCGGTTTCTTTTTGTCGAAGAAGTGGATCCCTTCCTTGAGAATAACGTTAAAGAAGTTTATGCCCAGCACTGTCTCAGTCTGGGGCTCAAGGCCTTTTATGGAAAGGCAAGCAAGCATGTCCCCGATATCGGCGAGCTCAACCCTGAAATCGTCACCCGTGCGATTCAGAATCTTATTCAAGTTGCATATGAACCACGGCCGGCCGATTATGCGACGCGTGCCCATGAAGCTGCTGTTGAGCTCGTTCCTGCAAGGGCACTCAGTTTCTGCGCAGGTTGTCCGCACCGGGCCACCTACTGGGCGGTGAAGGTGGCGCTCGCTTTGGATGGGAGAGATGGTTTTGTCCTTGGCGACATCGGTTGTTATTCACTTGGATTGGGTCCTTCCGGGTTTGCCCAGATGAGGACCCTGCACGCGATGGGTTCAGGCACCGGGCTGGCCTGCGGATTCGGTCAGCTCGATCGCTTTGGACTGGACCAGCCGGTAATCGCTGTCTGTGGTGATTCAACCTTCTACCATGCTGCGATGCCGGCTCTGGCCAATGCCTATTACAACGGAGCCAACTTCCTACTTCTTCTTTTAGATAATAGTGCCACAGCCATGACAGGCTTCCAGCCTCATCCAGGAACAGGTTCCACGGCCACTGGAAAAGAGGCTCCGGTGATCGATCTGAAGGCCATCTGCGAAGTTTTTGGGGCCCGTGTGGAGGTGGTTGATCCCTTTGACGTGGCGGCCACAGTTGAGACCCTCTTGAGGCTCCTTCAAGAAGAGAAGGGGGTAAAGGTCCTGATTCTCAAACGCGAATGTGCCTTGGTCAGTGCAAAGCATCAAAAAAGGCATTACCAGGTTGAAGTCGAACAGGACCGCTGCCTGGGTGAAACTTGCGGGTGCAACCGGCTCTGCACACGCATCTTCAAATGCCCTGGGTTGATGTGGGACATGGCCTCAGGAAAGGCACGCATTGACGAGGCCATCTGCACGGGTTGCGGGGTCTGTAGCGAGATCTGTCCTGCTTCGGCGATCCGGAAGGAGAAGGCTTAGATGTTTATCTCAAAAGATCCCTTCAATGTCGTCATCGGTGGAGTCGGCGGGCAGGGAAATGTTCTGGCCTCACAGATTCTGGGTGAGCTGCTCGTCTCCCAGGGATATGTCATCACCATTGGAGAGACTTATGGCGCCTCCCAGCGCGGAGGAGCGGTCATGAGCCACTTGCGAATCTCAGCCAAGGACCAATTTTCGCCCCTGATTCCAGAGGGACAATGTGATCTGCTCGTAGCACTGGAGCCAGTCGAGGGGCTTCGGATCCTTGGCCAATATGGCAATCCCGGGGTGATGACACTTGTCAATACTCGGCCCATTCAACCCATGGATGTCATCTCAGGGAATGCGACTTACCCAGAGGTATCTCAAGTGATTGCTAAAATAAAGGGACTGAGCAGACGGTTCTGGGCGCTGAATGCCACGGAGGTTGCATTGGAGATGGGCGATCCCATCTTCTCCAACGTCATCATGTTAGGAGCCCTTTGTGCCATTGACGTATTGCCCATCAACCCGCAAGGTTTTGAGTTGATCATAGGGGATCTGCTGCCTGCTCGAACACTGGATGAAAATATGAAGGCCTTTGATAGAGGAAGGGCGGAGGTCCGAGAGCTTTAAGAAATAAGAATACTCATAAGAGGGGATGTGGGATCAAGCAATCGTGATAAGGTATTGATCTGTATCTGTGTTTGCTGTCATCCGTATAAATTTGGCCCTGCCAGGCCAAAAGGTATATTTCAGTCAAAAGGGATTAATTCAAGGAGATGGCATAAGACATGAGGAAAAGGGGTATCGGACTTTTATTCATTTTTTTCGTTCTTTGTTTGCTCGATTTATCTGCTTCCACACAGAATGTTTTTTCCCAGAGCCAGAAGAGCTTTTTATGGAGGGCTCAGTCGAAGACGTCGACTGTTTATTTGCTGGGTTCCATTCATTTATTTAAAAAAGAGAATTACCCCCTCAACGCGAAAATCGAAAATGCCTTTGATCAATCTGATGTGTTAGCAGTGGAGGCGAATATTACTGATGTCGGTAAGGTGGATATCCAAAAGTTAATGGAAATTGCTTTCTATCCAGAAGATGAAACCCTGGAAAAACATGTTTCCAGAGAAACCTATGAGTTTGTCATAAAAGAATTGGGAGGTTTAGGTATTCCTCCCGAGCTTGTCAATAAACAAAAACCATGGTTTCTGGCGGTGACATTGGAGGCCTTTGAGCTTTTAAAATTGGGATACACCCCAGATTCGGGTATCGATATGTATTTTCTTTCAAAAGCCAAAGGGAAGAAAAGAATAATAGAACTGGAGAGTCTTGATGATCAGCTCAACCTCCTCTCCAGACTTTCAGATCAGGAGCAGGAGTTGTTCTTATTAAGTACGGTGAAAGATTTAGATCGACTCAGCAAGGAAATGGATCGGCTGATCAAGGCATGGACCTCCGGAGAAACGAAAAGTGTGGAATCCATCTTGACAAAAGGCGTTACGGAGGACAGAAGGCTGTCTTCAATTTATGAAAAACTCGTTTACGAAAGAAACGGGGGTATGGCTTCGAGAATTGAAGATCTCTTGAGGACAAAGGAGGCTTATTTTGTTGTTGTCGGAGCAGGTCATCTGGTCGGGGATAGGGGGATGATCGAGATACTAAAGCGGAGAGGGTATCTCGTTGAACAATTATGAAACGTCAACAGGAGCCGGGTGAATGGAGTGGGGTCCTCCACGGTCCACCTAAAAAAGTGGGCCCTATACTGGAAGCTGGAGGAGAAGATATGGGAGGCAAGAGGAACGAACCCCACTTGTCCCATACCAGCACGGTTCATGGGCTATGAGGGGGAGGACAAAGGAGAATCTCTATTTTCCAACCATCCCGTATTTTTCTGCCACCTCTTTAAAACCTGGAAGCGCCCCCTCGATCACCTTATTCTCGACAGCATAGGAGATTCTGAAATGCCCGGGTTTTCCGAAACCCCTTCCGGGAACGGTCAAGATCCGTTTTGACTGGAGGTCTTTCACAAAGGCCACATCATCCTCAATCGGAGCTTTTGGAAAGATATAAAAGGCACCTTGGGGTTTGACCACCTGGTAACCAAATGCCCTTAAAGAATTATAAAGGAGGTCCCGTTTTTCCTCATAAACCCTGACATTCACCGAGTTCTTCTGAAGAGGGGCGACCAGTCTCTGCATCAATGCCGGGGCATTGACGAACCCGAGGGTCCGGTTGGCAAAGACGATCGCAGACATCATTTCGTCCATATCTTCGCAATGGGGGCTCACCGCGATATAGCCGATCCTTTCTCCAGGGAGGGAAAGGTCCTTCGAGTGGGAGGTCACCCGGATGGTATGAGGATAGTAGAGGAAGGAGATTGGAAGTTTGGTCCCGTCGTAGACGATTCGCCTGTAAGCTTCATCGGTGACGAGGTGAAGGGTTTTCCCCAACTCCAGATTTTTCCTCTTCAACAACTCCCCCAACTTTTCAAGCGATTTCTGGTCGTAGACAACGCCGGTTGGATTGTTGGGAGAATTGATCAGAATGGCTTTGGTCTTCTTGCCAATGGCCCTTTCGATTTCCTTCAGATTCAATGAGAAGTCATCATTCGTTTCGACCAATCGAATCTCTCCGCCGCAATTATTAATGTAAAATTTGAATTCCATGAAATAAGGGGAGGGAACGATCACCTCATCTCCCTCGTCCAGAATTGCCTTCAAGATCACATTGAGTCCACCGGCTGCCCCTACCGTCATCACGACGTGCCTCTCTTCGAAAGGAAGGCCCGATTCTTCTGCAAGATATTCAGCGATGGCCTTCCTCGTCTCGCTGTAACCGCTGTTCGGCATATAGCGGTGCATTCCGAGAATTGGCTGATCAGCAAGGGCTTTGAGTGCCTTCTTCAATGAAGGAGGGGGTTCGAGATTGGGGTTTCCAAGGGAAAAGTCGAAGACATTTTCCGCACCATAAAGTTGTTTTAACTCTTCCCCTTCCTCAAACATCCTCCTCACCCACGAGGCACCGTTTAACGCGTTTTTCACTTTTTTTGAGATCGCCATTCTTTCGTTTCCCCTTTCTTTGATTTTTTCTCTTTGCCCCTCCCAAAAAAAACAGAAAAAGCCATAAGGTTTCCCCTATGGCTTTGAGAGAATAAAAAAGCCATGGGGCCCGTTCGGTCACCCATGGCTTTCCATCCCGACATCGGGATTGAATTTATGGGTGACCCTTTTCAAAATAAAAATAAAAGAAGTAAAAATACGAATTCTTTTCCATCGTCCTTCCTTTGAAGTGAATTAAAACATATCCCATCAGAATTGTCAAGGGAAATTTCAGAGAGATTTCTGAAAAAGTCCAGAATCTCTGATTACATCGATTAGGGGCCGATTACACAGATACGAAATACATTGAAAAATTCGGCTGAGCTGACGCCGGAGGCAATTCTTGCCATTTACCTTGTGAAGCGGAAGGGTTGACATTTCAGAGAGATCCCTTTAATATGGCCAAGATACAGATTTTTAGGCTAAGGCTTAGGTTGAGGTTGAGCATCAATACACATAAAAAAGAGATCCATTTCAAAGACGGATCCCTGGAGTACTAAGGAGTGAGGCTTAATACTAAGAGCGAGAGATGGCAGGAGAAAAGAGACTGATCCGAACCAGAAATATTGGGTTTATGGCCCATATCGATGCCGGAAAGACCACTGTCACCGAAAGGGTTCTCTTCTACGCGAAGAAGATCCATCGCATGGGTGAAGTCCATGACGGGACCACTGTGATGGACTGGATGCAGCAAGAACAGGAGAGAGGGATTACCATCACCTCTGCAGTGACTACGGTTGAATGGAAAGGGAGCATCATCCATATTATCGACACCCCGGGGCATGTGGATTTTACTATAGAGGTGGAACGATCCCTACGTGTGCTGGACGGAGTGATTGCAATCTTCAGTGCCGTTGAAGGAGTGGAACCCCAATCGGAGACCGTCTGGCATCAGGCGGACAAGTATGGGGTCCCAAAGTTGGCTTTCGTCAATAAGATGGACCGAATCGGGGCAGATTTCTTCGGAACGGTGAAGATGATGGTCGAGCGCCTGGGCGCCCACCCATTGATCCTCCAGATCCCCATCGGTATGGAAGATCGGTTTATCGGGGCGATCGATCTCATCCGGTTGAAAGGAATCGTGTGGGATGAGCACAGCCTGGGTGTTGACTTCAAAGAGGTCTCCATCCTCAAGGAGATGAAAGAAGAGGCCTCCCTTTATCGGGCCAAGCTGATAGAGTCCCTTGCCGAGTTGGATGACCATTTGATGGAAAAGTATTTGAACGGAGAAGAAATTTCGGAATCTGAAATGAAGGGAGCGGTCAGAATGGGCACGATCGCGATGAAAGTCGTGCCTATCCTGTGTGGTGCCGCTTTGAGAAACCAGGGAATACAACCCCTCATTGATGCCATCGTGGACTACCTCCCCTCTCCGTTGGATGTCCCTTCTGTTGAAGGGACCGATCCGGTGAGAGGAACAGTGACGAGACGGATGGCGAAGGAAGAAGAGCCTTTCACCGCCTTGGCCTTCAAGGTCATGATGGATCAAGGAAGGAAATTGATCTACATCCGGATCTACTCGGGTGTGCTGAAGGTGGGAAAGGAAGTTTACAATCCGCGTTTGAGGAAGGGGGAGAGGATCTCGAGAATTTTCCAGATGCACGCAAACCAACGCGCCCGGGTGGAGGAGGCGAAGGCAGGGGAGATTGTGGCCGTGATGGGATTGAAGGAGACCACGACAGGGGATACACTCTGCGACCCTGGTCATCCGATCGTCCTCGAACCCATCGATTTTTACAAACCGGTGATGTCCGTGGCAGTGGAACCGAAGTCCAATCGAGATCAGGAAAAGCTTGCTGATTCCTTGACGAAGCTGAGTGAAGAAGATCCCACCTTTCATGTCAAGTTGGATGAGGATACCGGCCAGACCATCATATCGGGGATGGGAGAATTGCATCTTGATGTGTTGGTCAATCGACTTCTTTCAGAATATCATCTCGAGGTGAATGTCGGGAGACCTCAGGTCGTCTATCGAGAGACGGTGGAGAAAGAGGTGGAGGCCTCGGCTAAGTTCTTGAGAGAGATGGAAGATGTGAAACATTTTGCAGAGGTCTTATTGCGTATCTCGCCCAATGGAAGAGGGGAAGGAATCGAGTTCCATTCTGAGGTCCCCGAGGGAATCTTGCCGCCGGAAGGACTTCTTTCTATCGAAGAGGGGATCAGGGACGGCTCCACAGTTGGGGTGATCATGGGGTACCCCTTGACGGATCTCCGTGTCGCATTGTTGAAAGCCGATGTAGACGCGGATCATCCGTCAGCTCTCGCTCTGAAGATCGCTGCATCCAATGCATTAAGGGAGGGCTGTCGGAAGGCCCAGCCGGTCCTGTTGGAGCCGATGATGGAGGTCAACGTCATCGTTCCGGAGGAGTTCATGGGCGAAGTCGTCGGTGATTTGAAGGCGAGAAAGAGTTCGGTGGAGGCCATCACCACAAAAGGCAAGGTTGCTCTGATCAAAGCGATCTCGCCCCTGACCCGAATGTTTGGCTACTCCACCGATTTGAGATCCCTCACCCAGGGTCGAGGGACCTTCACGATGCAATTTTCACGATATGACAAAGTCATGAGTTAATCCTCCCACCCCCCTTTGGAGACTGTGTCATAATGGTGAGGGAGGGTAGATTGCGGCGGAACAGGCACTCAGGCTCCTCAGCTTTAGAATGCGGTCGTTTAGGGTTATGGGTAATCGGCGTTCTTAGAAATGGAGGTCTTTTTATGGACTTGGAGCCCCGAAGCTGAGAAATAAAATGTTTCCGCCCTGCCTTCGCCGAAGCGGCTACGCGCAGGCAGGTCTAAAGCTTCGTCACCCGACCGCCTGTTCCGTCTTGCAAAGGAAGTAGCTTCTCGTTAATTGCGACACAGTCTCTTGGTAAAGGGGGGAGAGGGGAGATGACTCATTCTCATAGCCCAGCAAAGAAATGTCCACCATGACAAATCGTGGGGAAGGCGCTGATGGATGAAGAGATTCTCCGACTCCTGAGAGAGCATCCTTCAACCTTTCTTTCGGGAGAGGAGATCAGCCGCCGGTTGAATGTGAGCCGGACGGCTGTCTGGAAAAGGGTAAAACGTTTGAGAAGCGTAGGATATGAGATCGGGGCCTCGACACGATCAGGATACCGTTTGGTTCGGTCCCCAGACCTCCTTACCTCGTCAGAGGTTAAACCTATCCTCAGTACGAAGTGGATGGGGAGGGTGATCCATCATTTCCACACCGTCGATTCGACGAATTCAATGGCTTATCAGTTGGCTCTCAGCGGAGCCCGGGAAGGGGAGGTGGTCATTTCGGAATCACAAATGAAGGGGAGGGGGAGGCTGGGAAGGCACTGGTTCTCTCCCCCTTCTCTGAACCTCTATCTCTCTGTCATCCTCCGTCCAAAGATTCCTCCTCAACAGGCCTCCCTCATCACCTTAATGGCGGCTGTGGCCACGGCAGATGCCATCGAGAAGTTTTCTGGCCTCCTTCCGTTGATCAAGTGGCCCAATGATATTCTCCTGAGAGGTCGAAAGGTGGCCGGGCTTCTTAATGAGATCCATTCGGAGATGGATCTCATTCACTTTGTGATCTTGGGAATTGGCGTTAACCTCAATATGGACGGGAAGATGTTTCCAAAAGAAATTCGTTCCTCAGCCACGTCATTAAAGAACGAGATGGGACAGCCGATTTCGAGAAAGATGTTTCTAAGTCGTCTTTTGGAGGAATTGGAACGGTGGTCTGCAATTTTCTTGGAAGAGGGAGGGCGTGCTGTTCTGAAAGCCTGGAGAGAGCGGGCCCAAATCAAGGGGCGGAGTGTTAAAGTCACTTCCTTCAGGGAGACCCTGACCGGCATTGCAGTCGATGTGGATTCGGACGGGGCCTTGATCTTAGAGACGAAGGATGGGGACCAAAAAAGAATTGTAGCAGGAGACATCGAGTACAAAAGATAAAATGTCAAATGCCAAATTTCAAAGTTCAAATGAAGAAAAAAATGTCATTCAAGGTAAAAAGAAGACAGTGCCCTACAGCAAAGTGTAAAGCTCATTTTTTGAAATTTGCATTTTGACATTTGGCATTTGAACTTTGACATTGGGTTCCCTCCGGTTCTGCCGGAGGGACGAGGAGGTTTTATGCTGCTCGTCATCGATGTGGGCAACACGAATACGGTCCTGGGAGTCTATGATGGGGAGGTCCTGGTCGATCATTGGCGGATTGGGACGGAAAGGGAGAAGACGGCTGATGAATGGGGGATCCTCTTTCGGGGTCTTTTCCAGTTCGATAAGATCGATATCCAAGATTTTGAAGGGATGATCATCTCCTCTGTCGTTCCTCCGGTCTTGGACATGCTGCAGGGAATGGCAAATAAATATTTCCATGTGAAACCCCTGATCGTTGGGCCAGATATCGAGACAGGGATGTCCATTTTCTACGACAACCCCGCAGAGGTTGGAGCAGACCGTATCGTCAATGCCGTCGCCGCTTTTGAGCTAAATAAGAGGTGTTTGATTGTGGTGGACTTTGGGACGGCGACCACCTTTGATTACGTTTCATCGAAAGGGGAATATATGGGCGGCGCGATTGCCCCTGGCATCGGGATCGCAGCAGAGGCTTTATTCGAGCGGACTTCTAAACTGCCTCGGGTAGAAATTGTCAAACCGAAACGGGTCATCGGAAAGAACACGATCCAAAGCATGCAGTCGGGGATTTTTTTTGGATACGTAGGGCTGGTGGATGAGATCGTGAGACGAATGAAAAAAGAGATGAAATCGAACCCCAAAGTCATTGCCACAGGTGGATTGGCAGGTCTGATCGCCGGTGAGTCAGAGACCATTGAGGAAGTCAATGAATTTTTGACCCTGGAGGGTTTGAGGATTATTTACCAGAGGAATCAGAAAGGGAGGAAAAGAGGATAAGCACCCAATGACGAACACCCGAATGTGACAGGAAATTTTTGTTCATCGCAAAAGATTGAAGGGACTTGAAACCGAGGATAAAAGCAATGTCTGCGTCCAAAAAACCAAGGCCAATGCTTCCCAATCATTCGGGTGACGAAAGCAACCCGGTTCAGAATTTATCCGATGACATTCGGACAGGCCTCAGCACGGCAGCGATCAAGCGTTCAATCCGTGAAAGTCTGTTCTATCTCCAGGCCAAGTTTCCAGCCGTGGCCACCCGGAACGATTACTATTTAGCGCTGGCATATGCCTTACGTGATCGGTTGCTGCACCGATGGCTGCGAGCCTCCCAGACCTATTATGAAAAGGCGGCCCGAACGGTTTGCTACCTGTCCGCTGAATTTTTGGTGGGCCCCCACCTGGGCAACAACTTGATCAACCTGGGCGTTCAGGACCAGGTGTTGGAAGCGGTCAAAGAAATGGGGCTGGATCTGGGCGGAGTGCTCGGGCAGGAGGAAGAACCCGGTCTGGGCAACGGCGGCTTGGGACGACTGGCCGCGTGTTATATGGATTCCCTGGCCACCTTGGAGATCCCCACCATCGGTTACGGGATTCGTTATGAATTCGGGATTTTTCACCAGGAGATTCGTGACGGATGGCAGGTTGAAGTGACCGATAAGTGGCTGCAATTGGGCAATCCATGGGAGATCCCCCGTCCCGAGATTGCTTTTAACGTCAAGTTGGGTGGGCATACCGAAGCCACTTGCGATGGGCAAGGCAATTTTCGGGTGCATTGGATCCCCGATCGAGTGGTCAAAGGCATTGCCTACGATACCCCGTTGCTCGGTTACAAAGTCAATACCGCCAATTTGCTTCGTCTCTGGAAGGCCGAAGCTTGTGAATCGTTTGATTTTCAAGCGTTCAACGTCGGCGACTACTATGGGTCGGTCGATGAAAAGGTGTTCTCGGAAAACATCACCAAGGTGCTTTACCCGAATGATGAACCAGCCGCAGGGAAACAATTGCGATTGGAGCAGCAATATTTTTTCGTCTCGTGTGCGCTGCAGGACATGATCCGCATCTATCTCCAACGCGAAAGGGACTTGGATCATTTTCATATAAAGTATGCGGTGCAACTGAATGACACCCATCCCTCCATTGCGGTAGCGGAACTGATGCGGTTGCTCGTGGACGAGCATGTGATGGGCTGGGATCAGGCGTGGGAGATCACCCGGCAAACGTTCGCTTACACCAACCATACTTTATTGCCGGAGGCGTTGGAAAAATGGCCCCTCCAGCTCTTTGGCCGCCTGCTGCCTCGTCACCTGGAAATCATTTATGAAATCAACCGGCGTTTCTTGGATGAGGTGCGACGGAGCCATCCGAATGATGAGGGACGGGTGGCCCGTTTGTCACTGATTGACGAGACCGGGGAGCGTTATATCCGGATGGCCCATCTGGCTTGTGTCGGCAGCCATGCCATCAATGGGGTGGCCAAACTCCATACCGAACTTTTGAAACGGGATGTCCTCCGCGATTTCTGCGAGCTGTGGCCAGAAAAGTTTTACAACATTACCAATGGCGTAACCCCTCGCCGCTTTCTTCTACTCAGCAATCCGCGCTTAGCACAATTAATCACGCGCCCAATTGGCGATGGTTGGACGAAAAACCTGGACGAACTCAGACGCCTGGAACCGTTAGCAGACGACACCGATTTCCGGGCGAAGTGGCGCCGAGTAAAGCTTGAGGTCAAATCTGATCTGGCCGCTCAGATCCGTGACCGCGTTGGCGTCATGGTCAATCCCAATTCGATGTTTGACATCCAGGTGAAGCGTTTGCACGAGTATAAGCGCCAACACCTGAATGTGCTGCATATCATCACGCTGTTCAATCGCATCAAGAAAGATCCGGATATCGACATGACGCCACGCACCTTCATTTTTGGCGGCAAGGCTGCTCCTGGTTACTTCATGGCCAAACTGATCATCAAGTTAATCAATTCCGTAGCGGAAGTGGTGAACCATGACCCGGATGTCCGCGATCGCCTGAAGGTCGTCTTTCTCCCGGATTTTAATGTCAAGAATGGACAGCGGATTTATCCGGCGGCAGACCTGTCGGAACAGATTTCGACCGCAGGAAAAGAAGCCTCCGGCACTGGCAACATGAAGTTCGCTTTGAATGGCGCATTGACGATCGGCACTTTGGATGGAGCCAATATCGAAATCCGAGAAGAGGTGGGGACCGATCCGTTCTTCCTTTTTGGGTTGACGGCCGAAGAGGTATTGAACCTCAAGTGCAAGGGCTACAGCCCAATGGAATACTATCGTTCCAATTCTTTCCTCAGAGAGGCGGTTGATCTCATCCATTCGGGTTTTTTTTCTCGGGGCGATCCCAAACTATTTGAACCTCTGGTCAGTTCCCTGCTATATCGGGATGAATACATGCTTTGTGCTGATTATCAGTCGTATATCGACTGTCAAGACAAGGTGAGTTGTGCCTACCGCGATCCGGAGCAATGGTCGAGGCTGTCTATCCTAACCGTCTCCCGCATGGGTAAGTTCTCTTCGGACCGATCCATCCGGGAATATTGCGAAAACATCTGGCAGGTCCAGCCGGTACACATCCAGCTGGAAGATTAAGCATATCCTTAGGTTGTGGTTTTGCTCGCTTTGAAGCCTTTCAATACCTGCACATTAGGGGATGTAGCTGTTATCAAGTACTTCCTGAAAGCAGGATGTTCAATCATCCTCCTTCAACAATACGACCTTTCATTGGTAATCATCAGGTCGCATAGAAAGCCGATCCCCACTCAACCGCCTCTGCAATCCCCGCATCCCTTTTCCGAACGGGAATTGACAGAAGTTAATTCGGTTGATTAGAATTCATTTATAGGAAGGGAGAAGTAGCGGTGTCTAACCGATCCGATTTTGTTTACATCAGGAGACATTTTAAAGTTTCAGTATCATGAAAAGTGGAAAAAACATTTTGTTCGAACCTGTAAGAATAAAAAATATGGACTTGCGAAATCGGTTCATCAGGTCAGCCACCTATGATGGCTGTGCGGATGACGGTTATGTTACGGATAAACAGGTGAATCTCTACACAACTCTCAGCGAAGGAGGGGTAGGGCTTATCATAACAGGTATCACCTATGTGCATCAGAGTGGCCAAATTTCAAAATTCCAGAATTCCATTGCAGGAAACGAATTTGTAAAGGGACTTAAAAGATTGAGTGCTACGGTACATCATCGGGGAGCAAAAATTGCTGTTCAGTTGTTCCATGCAGGAAGGGAAGCGAAGTTTCCAAAATCAAGAGATGGGGCGCCCATGGCTCCATCATTTCTCGAGGCGGATCGATATTTTAGGGGTCGTTACCGCGTCATGACAGAGGATGAAATTTGGAAGATTGTTCATGCCTTTGGCGATGGGGCGAGAAGGGCCAGAGAAGCTGGGTTTGATGCGGTACAAATTCACGGAGCTCATGCGTATTTGTTAAGTCAGTTCCTTTCACCTTATACAAACCGTCGGGATGACGGATGGGGAGGCGATCTAAAAAATCGCCTGCGTCTTTACACTGAGATCTATCGGGACATCAGACATAAGGTGGGTGACGATTATCCCGTGTTTATAAAAGTTGGAGTGGAAGATGGTTTTCCTGGCGGGCTTGAATTTAGTGAGGGAAAACTGGCCGCTCAATACCTGGCCGAGTCAGGTTTTGATGCGTTAGAGATCAGCCAGGGTTTGAGAGGTTCAAGTTATGAGGAAACGGAATTCAAGACAAAGATCAACAACCTTGACCGTGAGGCTTACTATCGTGGTTGGTGTGCCGAGGTGAAGAAAAAGGTGGATGTTCCTGTCATGTTAGTTGGGGGACTGAGGACCTTTGAACTGATGGAAGAGATTGTCCAAAACAAAGAAGCCGATCTTATCTCGTTGAGTCGTCCGTTGATCAGAAATCCCGGCATCATTAAAGATTGGGAGAGAGGTGACCATCACAGAGCGGAATGCATCTCATGTAATCAATGTCTTGAAGGATTAAGAAGGGGGGAGGGACTCTGCTGCGTAGAGCGATAGACAAAAAACCTTTTTAACGGTTCCAAATCATTTTTCTCTTAAGCAATGGGCAATGGTATTGTACAGAACTTCCAGTGTCCCCCCAGTAAAAGTTAGTCCCCTGGCATCCCTGAGATAACGTTCGAGTGAATATTCCTTAGAATAACCATAACCGCCGAATATTTCCATCGCCATGTTGGTCACTTCCAAAGCTCCCTTTGCCGCGGCGACTCTTGCGACCGAAGAATTCAAAGGACTTGGAAAACCTTCTGCTTGCGTATCCAGTGCTGCCGAATAAACCAGATGCTTCATGCATTCAATCTTTATAACCATATCCGTCAGCTTCCATTGAATACCTTGGTATTCAATGAGCGGCTTGCCGGAGATCATTCTTACTTTGGAATGGGCAAGCGCTTCTTCAAAGGCAGCTTCAGCTACACCCATTGAGATAGAGCCCAGCCCAACTCTGGTACCATTAAAAAGAGTGAGCATCTTTCTCAAAGAACCCGACCCTTTTACTAATACATTTTCTCGGGGCACTCGGCAATCTTTAAAAACTAACTCAGCAGAGCTCATCCCTCTCAGACCAAGAAATTCTTCTTTCTTCCCGACTTCCAAGCCTTCTGTCTTATTTTCAACGAGTAAACACCCGATCGAATTGTCATCGGTAAATTTAAGATAGACCAGATGGACATCCGCTACGGGTGCCAGCGAAATCATGCTTTTGGTTCCATTAATCGTATAAAAATTATTTTCTGGCCTTGCTGTGGTTCTTAAGTCCCTCAAATCGGAACCGACATCAGGTTCTGTTTGGGCCATGGAAAAAAGAGTCTCGCCTTCGCATAGCCGTGTAAGAAATTTTTCTTTTATTTCTTCGCCTCCATATTTCATTATATAAATAGGGGTGGCATTGAGTTGGACATGCAAATTAGCGGCAGTGCTTGCGTCTGTCTTTGCAATTTCTTCCAAGACGAGAACTGCATCAAATAAACTCCCGCCAGAACCGCCGAATTGAGCAGGGACCCTCAGACCTAATATCCCAAGCTTTCCAAGTTGCCTCATGATCTCCAGGGGGTATTCCGCTTTTTCGTCCCGTTTTTTTGCCTGGGGAAGAATCTGGTTTCTTGCAAATTTTTTTACCATTTCCAAAAGCATTTTTTGATCATCATTCAATTCCAGATTCATTTAGAAACCTCTTCTGCTCATTTGAAATAAAAGTCATTCCCGTGTCGTGCGGACGAATGGTTATATTTATATGCCCCCTTTCTACCCGTTTAAAGTTTGTCTTAAGGGGGTCTCAAATCCCGCAAGATATGCGTCCTTCCGGAACTTTAGATCACTAAGAATGCGGGTTTCCGAAAAGGGCCTTAATCCTTTCTCTGTCCAGGCGGCCGTCCTTCAATGTGGGCAGCGAATCAACATATTCAATGTGCTTAGGTCTTTTATATTTAGCTATCTTGTCTGATAAGAAATCGATCAGCTCCTGAGCCGTGACTGTCTCCGGTGACTTAAGAACACATATAGCCTTTACTGCTTCTCCCCAATCCTTATCCCTTACGCCGATGACCGCAACCTCTTTGATCTGCGGGTGTCTTTTTATCACCTCTTCTACCTCTTTAGGATAGACATTCTCTCCGCCGCTCTTGATCAATTCCTTTTCAGCTTTCCTTTTGATAAACCACAGATATCCCTTTTCGTCCATACGCCCCACATCCCCTGTGTGATGCCACCCCCCCCTAAGCGTATGCATTGTCATTTCCGCTTCATTCCAGTACTGTTTAAAGACAAGGGGGCCGCGGACCAGGATCTCCCCTTCTGTATTGGATTCTACAGGACAGTCGTATTCATCAACGATATTTATTTTGCTTATCGGGCTGCTTTTTCCTACCGATCCAAGTCTTTCAAAGTAAGGGCAAATGGCAATAGCGCCAGCGGTCTCCGTCTGGCCATAGGCGGTCCAGAACTCCGCTCCACACTTTCCTTTGAACTCACGAATTGTCTCTGGATCTTCTATACCTCGTATATGTCTTAAACTTGATAGATCGTAATTTGACCCAGCCATGGATTCTAACAGCTTGCTCAGCATAGGTGGGAAACACCCTATCATCGTCACTTTGGCCTTTTCGATAAGGTCTAATGTCTGGGAAGGGTCAAATCGGGTGACCACCACGTTCTTACCTCCTGCATGCAATACCGCCATCGCCAAGGTAAAGCCAGCCATATGAAAAAGGGGAAGCGTATTGAGATAAACATCCTTTTCACTCAGTCCCATGAGGACCATATATTGCATATTTGAGGCAAGTATATTTGCGTGAGTTAGGACCGCCCCCAGGGGCTTTCCTGTCACTGCGGCAGTATGGACAATAAGGACTGGATCATCACCTTCTACGTCTATTTTATTCCCCAATTCTTTTTCATCGAGAAATTGTCTGAATGGGACAAAAAGCTTGCTTTCCTCAAATATAATTATTTCTTTCAAATATCCGTGACCAGGGAGGGCAGATGAGATCAGCTCCTCAAAATTAGAACTGATAAACAACAATTTTGGCGTTGTATCCGAGAGAATATAATCGATCTCTTTCACCGAAAGTCGCCCATTAATCGGAACCACAATCGCTCCAATCTTAGCCACCGCCCCCAAAATGATAAAGAATTCTGGGCGGTTCAGAGCAAGGACGGCAATCCGGTCACCTTTTTTAATATCGTTGGCCTTAAAGGTTCCGGCAAGATGGTTGATCTTGCACCCCAACGCTTTGAAAGTCGTTGGTTCATCATGAAAGACAAGGGATTCTCTCTCCGGGAAGACCTTTGCATTTCTCTCAAAGAGATCATAAAGGTTAAACGTATTGACAGACATAATGCCTTTTCCCTCTTAAATTTCGCTTAAACCCTTTTGCATGTGCGCCATCCCATCGATCCAATACGTCTTCTTTTTTATTCACGATAGACTCTTGTCCTCGGGGAAACTTCTCTACTCTTCCCGTATGCCTAATGGCAGAGACTTATTTGATCACCCCTTCTGATCTCAGTTTAACAATCTCCGATGACGGGACGCCCATTTCTGCCAATATCTCGTCGGTGTCTTGGCCCGGAACGGGTGATGGGCGTCTTATTTGACCTGGGGTTAACGAAAACTTTGGGACAATACCTATTTGCTTTACCCCTCTTTTTGTGGAAGCAGGATTGTCAGTAACCATATCCCGATGGCGTATTTGAGGGTCCTCAATTGCCTCTTGAAGATTTAGAACCGGCGCATAGCAGACATCTTCCGAGCCAAGTAACTCGTTCCATTCCGCTTGGGTTTTGGAGCGAAAGATCTGCTGGACATCGTTGAGGATTTCATCGCCTACTTCATTTTGTTTTTCGATAAGATCCCGCCGATTCAATATTCTGCAAAGATTGATCCAAAATTTTGGTTCCAGAGCCCCAATCGTGATGTATTTTTCGTCTTTGGTTTCATACATGTTATAGCAAGGAGAGGAACCGAGCAGTCTGTAGCCGCCCTGCCCAAAAACTTCTTGCCTCAAAAAATATTCAAAATAGGAGACGGGATTTAAGGCGACAGCACTGTCCAACATGGAAATGTCTATGTACTGTCCTTCTCCCATCTTTTCTCTTGCCAATGCGGCTACGAGGATGGAGAAGGCACCCAAGATTCCTCCTCCAATATCTCCTAACTGAGTTCCGGGGATGGCCGGCCCCTGGCCTTTTCTTCTGGTCACTGAAAGCAGACCGGCTAAGGCAACATAATTGATATCGTGACCGACACGATCCCGATAGGGTCCGCTCTGACCAAAACCGGAAATGGAGCAATAAATAATTCTTTTATTTATTTTTTTTAGACTCGGGTAATCTATTCCGAGTTTTTTAGTAATCCCTGGTCTGAAGCCCTCCACAATTACATCAGAGGTGCTGGCAAGTCGATAAAATATCTCGCGTCCGCGATCATTCTTTAGGTCTAAGTTGATACTTCGTTTGTTTCGGAATACATAGAACTCGATTCTTCTCTCGCCCAGTGCAGAACCTGATGGCTGTTCAATCATTATCACGTCTGCACCTAAATCTGCCAAAAGCATGGTACAATAAGGACCTGGTAGGAATCGGCTTAAGTCTAAGACCTTGAGGCCTTCAAGCGGTCCTTTTTTATTTTTATCCAGATTCATGAAGCCTCTTTTTTGAGGGATCTATTTCCCTTTGAATTCAGGTTTCCTCTTTTCCAAAAAGGCGGAGATCCCCTCCCTCTTGTCTTGAGTATCGCAGAGCGTTGCCCATATCTCGTTTTCCAAGGTCAGCCCTTGCTCAAGGGAAAGATCATCACCTTGACAGATGGCCTTTTTTGCTGCCCTCACGGCCAATGGTCCTTTTTCGTTTATCCTCCGAGCGATATCCTCTGCCTCTTCGAGAAGAGAGCCATAAGGGACCACCTTGATGACTAAGCCACAACTTAGAGCTTCGGAAGCAGTGAGAATACTCCCCGTATAAATAAGATATCTCGCCAAACTTGGGTTGATGAGACGTGGAAGCCTCTGGGTGCCGCCAGCCCCGGGCATGATCCCCAGATTCACTTCGGGAAAACCCAATTTCGCATGATCGGCAGCGATCCGGAGATCAAGGCAAAGGGCCAACTCTAAACCTCCTCCAAAACAAGTCCCGTTAATTGCGGCGATCGTTGGTTTTCCAAGGTTTGATATCTTTGAGTAGAGCCCCTTTGTTTCTCGGACCCTTATCAAACCGTTCTCAGGGTTGAGTTCAAGAAGACTTGGAATATTGGCTCCTGCAGCGAAAATTTTGTCGCCCGCAGCCGTAAGGATGACTGTCCAGACCTCTTCTTCATCGTCGAGATCTTTGAAGCGCTCGCCAAGTTCCTTTTTTAACTCTTCCCCGAGCGCATTCACCGGCGGGGAATCTATGATAAGAATAGCTGTCCTTCCTTTGACCTCGATGCGAGTATGCTTAAAAGTGGTCATTCTTCTCCTCGAATTCTCTTGAAGACACAGATGAAAGGGCTAAGCCTTAAGGTATCTTCCTTCTCGAATCATCCTTGTGGGTTCGAAGATCTTCTTCTTGAACTCCTTGCTTAACCGTTCCAATCGCGCTGTTAAGTCCTCTGGGTTAAACTGCAGGGCTTCTTCCATCGGTCCCTTCTTGTTACCCGTACCATTGACGATTGCTTTATCGATATCTTGCGCTGTGGCCACGCCCCACTCAATCAATTTTGTCGCCTCATTTATTTGTACGGCGAGGATATCCTTTGGATCCACCTTATCCGTGGCTTTACTCATATCTATCTCTGGTCTCCCTTTTGACCAGTCATAAAATCCTCGTCCTGTTTTTTTCCCGTATTCACCCGCCTTCACCTTGGCTTTCATCATCTTAAACGGGGCGAGGTCAGGCGAAACGGCCTGGGCAAAGTAATTGCGAGCATTGTAAGAGACATCAATTCCAGTAAAATCGAGAAGTTCAAAGGGTCCCATCGGTTTCCCCAGTTTTCTCATCAGGGCGTCAATCTCTTCTGGCGTGGTAATACCGCGGTCAACGATTGCGCCCAAAAGGGCGCCACTTGGAGCTTGAACTCGATTGACAATAAATCCAGGAATATCTTTTTCCACCCTGACTGGCACCTTGTTTGTCTTGAGACAGAATTGATAAGCGGTTCTCATTGTTTCTTCACTCGTATGATCCCCTTTAATCACCTCTACCAATTTCATCAGTACGACAGGATTAAAGAAATGAAGGCCAAAGACCTTTTCAGGCCTTTTTGTAGCGAGCGAAATCTCCGTGATGGACATGGTCGAAGTATTGGTCGCCATGATCGCACGCCTTGGGCTGAGTCGATCCAGATCTTGAAAAACTTGTTTCTTTAGGTTGAGGTCCTCCGGTACAGCCTCGATCACTAAATCTGCATCCCTAAGGGCCTCCTCCAAATCAACGGTGGCATGGAGCAGCTCCTTAGTCATCCGATTGGATTGCATTTCGGATACCAGCTTTTTGCTTACCAGCTTCTCGATACTTTCATTAATCAGTGCCACGCCCCGTTCCACCAAATCGCTCCTGATGTCCCTCAAACTTGCCCTGTACCCGGCTAATAAGGCGACCTCAGCAATTCCGTAGCCCATTTGTCCGGCCCCAATGACGGAAACTTTTTTGATCTCCTCAATCTTCATTACTTAACCTCCCTCTCTTTAACGCAGGTTCGATCCTCTATAAAGAGACTCAAGCCAAAAGGAAGTATCCGATACAGACATCTGGCCTCTTGACAAGTACTTCGTTCACTCCCTTCCAAGAATGGCAATGCTACAAACGCTGCCGCTGGGCAGACCACCAAGATTATGGGTGAGTCCTAATCGAGGGTCTCTTAACTGTCTTTTCCCTCCTCTCCCTAATAGCTGATTGTATATTTCGTAGAGCATCCTTAATCCCGAAGCTCCGATGGGATGACCGAAACATTTTAGTCCCCCGTCCGTCTGAGCTGGGAGCTTTCCTTCAAGATCAAAAAATCCGTCCATGATATCCTTCATTGCTTTTCCCCGAGGGGAGACACCCAGATCCTCGTACGTTGAAAGTTCAGTAATGGAAAAACAATCGTGGAGTTCCATGAGACTGAGTTCTTCTCGTGGATTTCTGATGCCTGCCTCCTTGTATGCCCATTTAGCCGCCTGAGTCGTTGTCATCACGTAGCTGCCATCCCAGCTTGTAAACCTTTCTTCTTCCCCAGATGTTGCGGAAATCTGAAGAGATTTAACCATCACCAAATCTTTCTTAAGAGTTCTGGCGATGTCAGGGGTTGCGACGATGGCCGCTGCCGCTCCGTCACTCACACCACAACAATCGTACAGACCTAACGGCCATGCAACCATGGGGGCATTGAGAACATCTTCCTCCGTAATACGCGTATGCAGGTGAGCCTTGGGGGTCAGGAAGCCGTTTGCATGACTTTTGACAGAGATGTGGGCCATGGCTCTTTTCAATTCATCAGGAAGGATGTCGTATTTGGCCATGTAATTGGTCGCCATCAGGGCATAGCCTGCGGGAGCTGTATAGTTGGGTCTTATCATCGCATTGAGCTGACTTAAATTTCCTCCACCAGGTAGGCCTGCATACCCGGTGTCTTTCAATTTCTCTGCGCCCAATGCAAGAGCGATATCATACGCTCCTGAGGCGACGGCATAACATGCGCCTCTCAAGGCCTCCGTTCCTGTTGCACACCAATTTTCGACCCGGGTTACGGGAATAAAGGGTAATTTCAGTGTGGTGGAAAGAGGCACTGCTGCCTTACCATAATTTATCTGATCGTAGTGGCAGCCCCACCAGGCTGCCTGGATCTCTTTTTTTTCAATTCCCGCATCTGTAAGGCATTCCACAAAGGCATCAACGATCAAATCTTCAGCATTCTTATCCCAAAGTTCCCCGAAGTGGGTGCAACCCATCCCAATAATAGCCACTTTACCGTTTATTCCTGTCGCCATTTGGTCCTCCCGCTTTTGCCGGAACCGCTTTCCAGAAATATCCATGAATGTCTCTTCTGCTATCGTAGTATCTTTTTCTAAAACTCATCTCCACTGGCCTTCCTACCCTCAGCTCATCGAGAGAACAATCTGTGAAGTCAAACCAATATCTGCCGCCCCCCTCAAAATCAACCTGGCCGTGTATTGCAGGTGGATCGAAGGAGGCTGCCAGCATATCACCGGTATAATTAAAGATATATCCCGCCTTATCAGAGAATGTGTATTCCTCCATCTGGTCAATAGCCCCACAGTCAGGATTGATACAAACTCTCTGTGGCGGATACTGGGGTGTTCCGCATCGTACGCAACGGCTCCCGACCAGACCAAAGATCGTCTTTCGATTCCTCCAAAGAAAGCTCCATCTTGTCCAGATATCCTCTTCGCTCCGGAGACCCAGATCAGCCTGTCCCAATCCCCTGAAAACAAGGTATTTCTCATAACGCGCCATCTCACGTTTTTCTATCAAGTGACCGCTAACGCCTTTTCTTTTTTTTGATTCATTGACCTCTTCCGTTATTTCGAAAAAGATTGCGTCACACCCATTGCCAAAACTGACTAATAGTATTTTCTCCCCGGGCTCCGCCTCTTCAAGGGCCTTGACTAACATGATCAGGGGATGGGCAGTTCCCGTATCCCCTATCTCCTCCACCATTGTCCTCTGGTTCTTTTCTGCCTCCAGACCTAATTTCTTAGCTATCCTTTTATGCTCTGTAGCAAAGTGACACGGGTAAATGATCTTCGCAAAATCTGATAACTCTAAGGAATATTTTTTTAGTAGTCCCTTCATTGCAGCCGGGATAAATTTATGTATGCCTTCATCCCTGATCCATCTCTCTTCCCAAGAGCGGTCATATTTCGACATTTCGCCCCGGTAGTGATCAACGAAATCATAGCTCAGAGAAAAGGATCCCTTAAATTCGGCAATGACATGATCATCTCCTACGACGAAGGCAGCCGCACCATCTCCAAAGATCATTTCTTGAGGAGTACCCATCTTTCCAAGACGGGTATCCGCGGCGCAGACGAGAATCTTTTTTGCCCTTCCCGCCTCTATCGTTTCCAAAGCAGATATCAAGGCAGTCGTTCCAGCTCTCAAGGCATGGCTTGAATCGGATGAACGAATGGCCTCAGGTAAATTTAATGCCGTTGCAATGATCCCTGCGTTTAACCTTTCTTTGTAAGGCATCGTCGTCGAGGCGAAGTGCAACCCCTCAATCTTTGACCGGTCCATATCCTTGAGGCTATCAATGGATGCACTGGTAGCCATGGTAATGCTGTCCTCGTCAAAGTTGGCTACCGCCTTTTCGCCTTGGGCGTGGGTTGCTGTTCCAGGGTTCAACCACCCCATGGCTTGGAAGATAAGTTTGCGGCTCAATCGATATCTGGGGATATACGCTCCATAGCTAACGATACCAGCCATTTTAATCTCCCTCTTTTCCTGAATCTAAGTACAATCTCTTCAGTTCCTTTTTCAGGATTTTCCCAACGGCATTTTTGGGAAGACTTTCTGCGAGGATGACTTTTTTCGGGCACTTAAAGGAGGCAATGGAGTTTTTACAGAACTCAATGACTTCCTTTGCGAATAATTGTGCACCGGGTGTCGGCACAACGACCGCTGTAACAATCTCTCCCCACTTAGGATTTGGCAAGCCCATCACAGCAACTTCCGCGACCTGTGGAAGTTTAATAATGGTGTCCTCTATCTCTTTGGAATAAACATTCTCCCCCCCCGTAATGATCATGTCTTTTTTCCGATCAACAATGTAGACATAGCCTTCTCCATCCGCTTTAACAAGGTCTCCAGAGCACATCCATCCTCCCCTCATCACCTCTTGGGTGGCCTCCGGATCCTTGTAATAGCCGCTCATGCGCGTATCACTGTCGTAGAGGAGTTCGCCAACTTCGCCCTGGACTACATCTTCACCACTCTCGTTGACGATTCGGATCTCATATGTCGGACAGGGAAAGCCCACTGACGCGGGTTTCCGCAAAGAATCCTTCGGAGACAGTATTGTTATGGCCCCAGCGGATTCTGTCTGGCCGTAACTGTCAAAAATACCCGCATTCGGGAAAAGCTCCTTGAGTTTATATTTCAGATCGAGAGACATGGGAGCTGCTCCGGAACAGAGCTTCAAAACAGAGTTCAGTTTATATTTATGGACTTGCGGCAATTTGCAGACATTGGCATAAATGGTTGGAACTGCACTCCACCTATTAATACCTTCTCGCTCAATGGTTTCAAGACAATCTTCGGGTTCAACTTTATCTTTAAGATGAACCCCTGCACCAATAAAGGCATGGGCGATGTAAGTGCCCATAGCCCCTATATGGTAAAGAGGAAAAACATACAAAGAGATGTCTTCAGGGCTTGTCAACTGGGAGATACAATAATTAACGGAATTCCAAAGCAAATTCCTGTGCGTCAAGACGGCCCCTTTTGGCTTGCCGGTCGTCCCAGCAGTATAAATGATACAGGCCTCGTCAACCTCCTTCACTTCGATTCCCGTGGGTTCTGTAGAAGCTGCCTTTCCTAACAAGGATTCATAATGGAGAAAGCCTCTCTCGGCTTCGTCACCCACTGCAATAATGCGTTCAATCTTTTTATTTTGCTTCAGAGTCTCTCCTACCTTTTCCAGAAAGGATTTCTCGTAGATGAGAAAAGAGGCGTCAGAATGATCAATAAGACTCTGCATCTCTTGAGACGTTAACCGGGTATTGATGGGGATGATCACCGCACCAATCTTCAAAGAAGCATACACTGACTCCACAAATTCGTTCGAGTTGTTGGAGACCAAGGCGACTTTCGTGCCTTTTCTAAGACCAATTGCCATGAGCGCATTAGCGAGCCTATTTACTCTTTCATTGAGTTGTTTATAGGTAATTCTCTTATTCTTAAACACGATTGCTACCTTATCCCCATGTCTTCTACTGGTTCTGGTCAGAGTGAAGCCGATATTTGATTCCATCTTCTCAAATGCTCCGCGTTTGTCGAAATACAATTTTTGTGCCATTTTTCGGCTCAAATCATTTGCACTGAGAAGAACACGCTTAGAGGGGTCTAAGTACTGGAGTTTACTGTATTAAAAGCGTGGTAGAAACTGCAGAAAATGCATTTCTTAAAACCGATAGCATTGGGATTGCAGGTCCCCTTAATAAATTGTTTGATTTTTTGGACAGCCTTCTATATAATTCTCTCGAGTTTTTTTGTGATGGATCGGGTTTTTCGAAGCATTCGAGGTCCATTGGATGGATGAATTTTAGTATGGAAGCATCTTCTTTCCAGGGGGTGAAATGATGAAGGGAAGGGGTCAGATTTCCATGGAGGATAATGAGCTGCTCTCGTTGGCTCTCAATAACCCTTACGAGGGATTAGTGATCACGGATCGTAACGGAATCATAAAATATTTCAGTAAGAGCAACGAAAAGATATTTAACATCAGCACGGAAAAGGCTTTTGGCAAACATGTTACCGAGGTTATTCCAAATACAAGACTTCATATCATTGCAAGGACGGGCAGGGCAGAGATCGGGGATACGATGATCATCGGGGGCGAGAAGAAAGTGGTTGGCCGCTTTCCTGTGAAAAAAGACGGCGTCACCATAGGGGCTGCTGGTAAGGTTTTATTTTATCATACGACAAAATTCTTGGAGATGGCAGCGAAGGTTTCCCAGTTGAGGGAGGAAATTCAGATGTATCAAAGAAATATGACCTCCCTTCTTAGCGCTAAATACAGCTTTGATGATCTGAAGGGCAAGAGCAAAGAGCTGGAGAAGATCAAGCAGCAGGCGAGGCGGTGCTGCAACACTTCGTCCACGATTTTGATAGCCGGGGAGACCGGGACCGGTAAGGAACTATTGGCTCACGCGATTCATAATGCCAGCATTCGAAAATCCAGACCCTTTGTTAAATTGAACTGTGCTGCCATCCCGGCTGAACTGATAGAGTCAGAGCTGTTTGGCTATGAAGAAGGAGCTTTCACTGGAGCCAAGAGAAAGGGGAAACTCGGGAAATTCGAACTCGCTCGAAACGGAACAATTTTTTTGGATGAAATAGGCGAGATGCCTTTGCGCTTACAGCCTAAGATCTTAAGAATCCTTCAGGAAAAAGAGGTGGAGAGGGTAGGTTCAAACCATCCTGTACAGTTAGATTTCCGACTCATTGTGGCCACCAACAAAAACTTGGCGTCCGAAGTGAGAAATGGAAATTTCCGGGAGGATCTCTATTACAGATTAAATGTGATCACACTGCGCATGCCTTCACTGCGGGAAATGAAGGAGGACATTCCTCTATTCATTGAGCATTTTTTGACAAAAATGGCTGCAAAATTGGGGACGAGTAAGAAAAGTTTCACAGGGGAAACTAAAAAAGTGCTCTTGGAATACGATTGGCCGGGTAATGTTCGAGAATTAGAAAACATTATTGAAAGAGCTGCAAATATCACTGAAGAAGATATGATTCCCATCGAGAACATTCCATCAAAATTACTAACGCCTAATCTCCTTCCGAGAGTAGAAGATCCCGTGCCAAAAATCTTTGAACAGGCATTGCACGAAGCCAAGAGAGAGGTGATCAGAAAGGCTCTCCGCTACACCAATAATAGTCGGGTCAAGGCAGCAAAGCTTTTGGGCATTCAAAGAAGCAAACTTTACTATACAATGAAAAAAGTGGGGTTGCTTTAATTTTCATACATGTTTTAAAAATTGGACAATAAAACGCCTCAATCATCGATCTCGTGACGGGGCAACACTTTCTATAGACAGAAGAAACATAACTTCCAAGAAAAACAAAGTTACTTGCTGCCCTTCTCAGATTGAAACCATCCGTATTTTTTTCGCGGATGGCATTTCGAACAACTCTTTATTTCTGATACTTGCAGATGTGAGCCATTTGGGGAGATAGCCATGATGCCCTCAAACGTGGTGCCCAGTTCATCGTCTCAAGTGAGTGCAGAGAACCTGCCTCCTGGAGATAGGTCCAGGCAAATGAGTTCGGACCGATATCAAGTTCCTCAAGTATAGGATGCTCAAGACAAACTATCTTATGAACGCCTTGGCATAAAACTTGCTTTTTCTTCCACCGACCAAGAATAAAATCTTCATTCTAAGATGGCGATTCTCAAACTTCAGAAAATTAGCAAAAGTTTTGGAGGTATAGAAGCGATTTCCGGCCTCAATTTTCATGTGGAGAAAGGCGAGATTGTCGGTCTGATCGGCCCCAACGGAGCTGGTAAAACGACAACGTTTAATCTCATCAGCGGAGTCTATCCTCCTTCAAGTGGCACCGTGTTGTTTGAAGGAAAAGATATTACTGGCATGAAGGCCCATAAAATTGCCAAAATAGGCATCGCTCGAACCTTCCAGATAACGAGTCTTTTTCGGGAATATACCGTCCTTGAGAATGTCCTCACTGGCTTCCATCTATCCCTCCATTCGGGATTGTGGTCTTCTGTATTTCCCACAAGAAGACGCCTCAAAAACCAAAGGGAAGTCAGAGACAGGGCATTGGAGATATTAAGTTTCTTGGAGATTATACACCTTCAAGGCCAAAAGGCTCGAACTCTATCCTTTGGCCATCAGCGATTGTTGTCCATGGCCACGGCATTAGCTCTTGACCCCAAACTGTTAATGCTGGACGAACCCATTGGGGGTCTCAACCCGGAAGAGATCAGCATGATCGTAGACAGAATAGAAAAGATACGAAGCAGAAAGCCTGAAATAGCCATTCTATTGGTGGAACATAACATGTCCGTCGTGATGAACATATGTGATCGGATTGTGGTGATAAGTTTTGGGATGAAGACTGCTGAAGGCCCGCCAGAGGAAGTCCGGGCCAATCCCGAGGTGATCAAAGCATATTTAGGATCAGGCTATGCTTCTTGATATAGAGAATCTTTGGGTCCATTACGGTGAAGCGGTTGCTGTGGCTGGTGTTAACCTAAAAGTCCAAGAAGGCTTGGTGGTGGCCCTGATTGGGGCAAATGGGGCCGGGAAGACGACAATTCTGAGGACAACCTCAGGACTCATTATTCCTGTCCAAGGGAATATTCTGTTCTCTGGGGAAGAAATCAACGGCCTCAGAGCTGATGCCATCGTCAAGTTAGGAATTGTCCATTGTCCCGAAGGCAGACATGTCTTTCCTAACTTAAACGTTATTGAGAATCTCCTAATGGGTGCGTATTTAAGGGAGGACAAAAAAGGAATCCAAAGGGATATCGATTGGATCTTTGATCTCTTTCCATTATTTAAAACGAGGCGGAGGCAGTTGGCCGCTACCCTCTCGGGAGGTGAGCAGCAGATGCTTGTCTTGGGGAGGGCAATGATGGGTCAACCTAAACTTCTGCTTTTAGATGAGCCTTCATTAGGTCTCTCACCTTTATTGGTGGATGAGGTCAGCAGGACCATCGGTTCTTTTCACCAAAAGGGGATGAGCATTCTCTTGGTGGAACAGAATGTGAGAATGGCCCTATCTCTCGCCCAGTGGGGCTACGTCTTGCAAACAGGAAAGGTGCGATTGGAAGGAGAAGCTGAAAAGCTCTTTAGAGATGAATCATTAGAAAAAGCCTATTTAGGGCAGTTTAAGCAAAAAAGCCTTTAGTTCTCTTGAAAGGAGGGAAGCGATGATGACGAAGGAAAAGATTTTTCATTTTGGCTGGGTTACGGGATTGGCATTTTTCATTGTACTTTTTTCGACCTCCCCAGTCTCAGTGCATGGGGCACAGAAAGAGTTGCTCATCGGGACGAGTCTTCCCCTTACCGGGGCAGGTGCGAGTTATGGAATCCCTGATAAAAGGGCTCAGGAGATCGCGATTGAGCAGATCAACAACGCGGGAGGAGTTCCTGTGGGAAGTGACCGATACCGACTGAAATTGCTTGTTGAAGATAATAAATATACAACCAAGGATGCTGTGGCAACCGTTAACAAATTGGTGAGGGATGACGGTGTTCGGTTCCTGCGTGTCTATGGTACTGCTCCGGTACTGGCAACCCTGGATTTTATGAACAAGAATCGCGTGATCAACTGTTCACTCTCTTCGGACAGAGAACTCGTCTCACCCAAATATCCTTACACTTTTAGAGCCTATAATACGTCTTACGAAGTACTTCCCCCACTTTTTTCCTGGGTCCGGAAAAACATGCCCCAAATAAAGATTATCCAGTCTGTCATGATGGACGATGCAACAGGCCAGGCAATCGGAGACGCACTCTTACTCTCCTCAAAGTATTTTGGCCTTGACCTCACCGTGCACTATGTGCCTCGCAACATCACGGATTTTTATCCCATATTGACAGAGATGCTGGGCAAAAAGCCTGATGCCATCTATGCAGCCGGTGGTTCAAATTGGGGACTGGTTTACAAGTCAGCGAGGGAGATGGGCTTCAAAGGGCAATTTCTAGCCAGTACGTTTAAAACCGAATGGTGGGAAATGGTTGGGGCTGAAAAGCTTGAGGGATATATTCACTGCGAACCCTCTCTTACCTCTGAAGCTCTGCCTAAAGGCATTCGAGATTACAGAAACATATATTTTGAGAAGTACAAAGAAGAACCCTCGGGTCTCTCTATCTATGGTTTTATCTGGACTCATGTGTTTGCAAATGCTCTCCAGAAAGCGGGGACGGTGAGTGATCCGGATAAGATCAAGAATGTGTTAGAAACACAAACCCATGACACGACGGCAGGAAGATATGTGTTCGGGGGTCGAAGCTTTTATGGTATACCTCACCAGCTTGTCAGATCGGGGTATATCACAAAGCTTACGGGCGGCAAAGAAGTGACCATAGAAGTTATCCCTGCAGAACAGGTATCTGAGCTTCTGATAAAGGTGTATAAATAGGCCGGTTAGGGAGATGCAGTATTAGAAGATAAGAGGAGGTCAATGAAACAAATTCTACAAATCACCATTTGTTTCTCGAACTGGTCTCAAATCGTTCTTGTGCCCTTTTGAAAGGAGGGAAAAGATGATGACGAAGGAAAAGATTTTTCATTTTGTTTGGGTTATGGAATTAGCATTTTTCATTGTATCTTTTTCGACTTTTCCAGTCACAGTGCATGGGGCACAGAAAGAGTTGCTCATCGGGACGAGTCTTCCTCTTACCGGGCCCGGCGCAAGCTACGGAATCCCCGATAAAAGGGCTCAGGAGATCGCTGTTGATCAGATCAACAACGCGGGCGGAGTTCCTGTGGGGAGTGACCGATACCGACTGAAATTGCTTGTCGAAGACAATAAATATACGACCAAAGATGCTTTTGCAACGGTCAACAAATTAGTGAGGGATGATGGGATACGGTTTCTGCGCGTCTATGGTACTGCTCCTACTCTGGCAACGTTAGATTTTATGAATAAGAACCGTATTGTCAATTTTTGTGTGATATCGGAAAAAGGGTTATCACCAAAAACTCCTTACACTTTTAGGGTCTATAACACTACTTACGAAGTGCTTCCCCCCTATTTTTCCTGGATTCGGAAAAATATGCCACATATCAAAACGATTCAATCCCTCATGATGGACGATGCAACAGGTTATGCCATAACCGATGCGCTTTTACTCTCCACAAAATATTTTGGCTTTGACCTCACGCCGAATTATGCGCCTCGCAACATTACGGATTTCTATCCCAAATTGACTGAGATACTTGCCAAAAAGCCTGACGCGATCTATGCAGGCGGTGGTTCAAATTGGGGGATGTTTTGGAAGGGAGCGAGGGAGATGGGTTTCAGAGGGCAATTTCTCGGCAGTACGTTTCACACCGAGTGGGCGGAGATAGCCGGGGCCCAAAATCTCGAGGGTTATGTTCACTGTCAAGTTTCACTCACCTCTGAAGCTCTCCCTAAAGGCCTTCGAGACTACAGAAATATCTATCTTGAGAAGTACAAAGAAGAGCCTATCGGGCTCTCTATTTGGGGTTTTATCTATATTCACGTGCTCGCAACCGCTCTCCAGAAGGCTGGGACGATCGATGATCCAGATAAGGTCAAGAATGTGTTAGAAACACAGACCTTTGACACGATGGCTGGAAGATACATGTTTGGGGGTCAAAGTTTCTACGGTACACCTCACCAGCTTGTCAGCCAGGGGTTTATCACAAAGTTTACAGGCGGCAAAGAGGTGACCGTAGAAGTGATACCTCCAGAGCAGGTATCTGAGCTTCTGAAAAAGGTCTACAAATAGGCCGGTTAAAGAGATGCACCCTTAGAAAATAAGGGCACGGAATGGAACAAGTCATACAAATGATCATTAATGGGCTTGTCTTGGGAAGCAACCTTGTTATGGTGGCCATGGGTTTTAGCATGCTCATCGGGATTATGCGTTTGATTCAGTTTGCACACGGCGAGATGTATATGTTAGGTGGGTACGGGACATGGTACATCAGCGTTAAGCTGGGACTTAACTATTGGCTCGCCCTGTTTTTATCCATCGCCATTGTTACCGTTTTTGGGATGATCTTGGAAAGGTATTTCCTGAGACAGTTCAGGGAGACTTTGCTTCCGGCCGTGGTCGTTACCGTAGCCTGGATGATGATCTTGGAGACAGGCGCCCTTCTCATATTTGGCACCTCATCGAAGGCAATCCCAACGGTTTTTTCAGGGACCTTTAGTGTGAAAGGGGTCTATCTCTCCAAAGAAAGGCTGATCGTCTCCTTAATATCCTTAGCTTCTATCGGAGCGATTCTCCTCTTCATGTCAAAGACAAAAGAGGGGAGGGCCATGCGCGCTGTAGCGAGAGAGACGGAAACGGCTACCTTAATGGGTGTCAACTTGGGGAGGATTTTTCGATTGAGCATGATTTTAGCCACGATATTGGCGGCTGCTGCCGGCGCCTTACTGGGTCCGATATTCACGATGAGTCCCGCGGTGGGTGTTTCCATGTCTGTCAAGGCACTGGTTGCTATAACGCTGGGAGGCATGGGCAGTGTGGGCGGCGCCGCCATCGCCTCCTATATGCTGGGGATGATAGAAAGCTTTACCGGCACCTTAGCCGGAGCTGACTTCGCGATGCTCATCTATTTTTTTACTTTGATCCTTGTACTTATTATCCGCCCACAAGGGTTCTTTGGGTTTGAATATAGACTTTAGGGGATATCCATGCCGGTTACAAAGTCCTCCGTTGCTATTTTACTCGTCTTATTCTTGGCCTTGCCCTTGGTTCTTTCTGAATTTTGGCTTTCAATATTTATCTCCATTATGGGGACGATCGTCCTGACTTCCGGACTCCGTATGATCTACATCACCGGACGGCTTTCACTCGGCCACACATTTCCTGTAGGTATCGGTGCTTATGCCTCTGCCCTGATGAGCACCAAAATGGGGTTGAACTTCTGGTTCAGCTTTTTATTTGGAGGTTTGATGGCGGCCTTGATCGCCCTTTTGCTGGGATATATCGTCCTCCGTATAAGCGGGGTATATTTTGTCGTGGTCACCCTGGCTTTGGCTGAAATTCTTATCCATTTTCTTCTTTGGGCAAGACCGCTAACCGGAGGGGTGACTGGAATCGTCAACATTCCTGGACCGGTCATTTATCTTCCATGGACTGGAAGATTTGAATTCGGATATCAGCTCCTTCCTTATTACTACTTCATCTTTTCAATCATGTCTGTCTCGGTCGCATTTATGCATCTGATGGAAAGATCACACATCGGGAGGGTCTTTCATGCTCTGCGTCAGAACGATTTATTGGCGGAACACGTTGGTATCGACATTACTTCCTATAGAGTTCTTGCCTTTGTCGTGGCTTCCTTTTTCGCTGGATTGGTAGGAAGCTTTATGGCCCATTTTCATCATTATACCTGTCCAGATGACTTCCATGTAACAGAGTCGTTATTCATCCAGATTTATACCTTCATCGGTGGCATCGGTAGTCTCTTCGGAGCGATTGTTGGGCCCCTTGTCATCATATCAGTATCCGAAGTCTTTCGATTTGCTAAAGAGGCGCAGCCTCTCTTCTATGCCGGTGCCATGCTGTTGGTCATCATGTGGCTTCCGGGAGGTTTGATAACCATTCCAGCTCTCCTGAAAAAGTGGCGGAGTAAACGTTCATGAATTTTCAAGGTAAAGGGGGAAATGCCGATCGTCAATATTGGGACAGGGAAATTGAGACCCTTCCGAGGGATAAGCTCAGAGAAATCCAAGAAAGTCGATTAAAGGAACAACTTGCGTATGTTTATCAGTGCTCCCCATTCTATCGAGATATTTTTGTCCGGCACAAATTCCATCCCGATGATTTCAAATCCATAAGCGATATTCAACAGATACCGATTACGCACAAAGACGAATTAAGAAAGGCTATCTCGAAGACAAATAATCCATTGCCCCATCTCTGCGTCCCAAAAGATAGGATAGCAGGATTCGGTTGCTCAAGAGGCACAACGGGAGAGCCCACATTTTCGGCCTTTACCCAAAAAGATATCGATCTTCGGGTTGAGTGCTATACGAGATCCCTCCTCCAGATAGGCCTTTCTGAGAAGAGTATCTTTCACTCCATGATCGGTATTCAAAGTATTACTCATTTCGTCTTAAGAGAGGTATCCAGAAGATTGGGTGTGGTCTATATCAATGATGGTGTGGATAACCTCTCCAATTCTGTTCACATCGGAAGGTGGCTGAAGCCTACTGCCCTGTTCACCGGGGTTCGCACGCTTTTAGAGATGGAGAAGATACTGGAAAAGGAAAATCAGTTACCCAGAGATATATTTACTTATGAGAGAGTTGTCCTGTATGGGGATGTGATCGCGAGCCATCTTATTCGTCATGTCAAAATGAAATGGGATATTCCACACGTATTCTCTTTAAGCGGGTCTGCCGCTGACCTGTTATGGTATAACTTCGACTGCTCCACCCATTCAGGAAACCATTGTCTCAATGAGGATATGTTTTTAGTAGAAGTCATCGATCCTCGGAGCGGTAACCAAGTAAAAGGTGGAGAAAAAGGGATGCTTGTGGTGACTGACCTTTTGAGTGAAGGGGCACCCCATATCCGATGGAACCTCGAAGATATTGTCATTCCTTTCTATGAACCTTGTCAATGCGGGAGAACCCACATCAGAGTGAAATATCTCGGGAGAGCTTTGTATGAAGTGAATATCAAAGGTAAGGAAGTCTTCCCTGTGGAGATAGAACATCTTCTTTGGAACATTGACAAAATAGAAGGTGCGGAGTTCAGAATTGTAAAATATGCCAAAGAAATGGACTTTTTGAAGTTACAATTAGAGTCCAGTCATACGGAGAGGCAAGAACTGAGGAAGAAGATTACTGACTATCTTCAGGATAGGCTGGGGGTCGATGTTGAAATAGAATTTGTGGCTCCGGGTGAGCTTCCGGCCATGGATATCAAGACCCCTCGAGTCATTGATCTCACTCTATCCTGAAAATATATGGTATTTCACAAGTGAATTTGGCAAGGAGACGGGAGTGAAAAATTATACATTTTTCCCGGTGAGTCAAGGGAAACCTTTACCCCTCAAAGGCCTGACCCTTCCTGAATTAATAGGAAACCAGGCTGAACGGTTCGGAGAAAAAACATTATTAAGATTTGGAGATAAAGCAGTTCGTTATCAGGAGTTTGATGAAAAGAGTGGCCGCCTGGCCAAGGCCCTTCAAAACCTGGGAATTCAAAAAGGTGACCGTGTCGCCATCATGTTTCAGAACTGTTTGGAAGTTGTTGAAAGCTATTTTGCTATTTGGAAGACGGGCGCATGGGCAGTCCCTGTAAGTCCGGTATTTACCCCTCACGAAGTTGAGTATGTACTATCCGATGCAGGAGCAAAGATGATCATAGCTGGCGAGGAGCAATACTCCCGGATAGAACCGATAAGGGGTAAGGTGACTACCTTAGAAACAATTGTCTTGAAGGGCACAAAGCCCATCCATAAAACGATATCTTACGATAGGGTCGCTGAAGGATCCCAGGTGATAAAACCGGTAGCGATTGCCTCTGATGATGTGTGCCAGATCATGTATACATCAGGCACAGAAGGAACACCTAAGGGAGTCATGACCCCCCACGGCGCTTACACTGATAATGCATTAATACGAAGCAGAATTCTGGAATTGGATGAGGAAGATATTACTGTGATCCCCCTGCCTCTGTTTCATATGTTTGCTGTTTGTACCCTGCTCAATTTTATAACCGTAGGGGCGACGGTCTTCATCACAGAGCGATTTCAAACCGAAGAGGTTCTGGAGCTGATACATCGAAACAGGATAACTTTTTTCACGGGTGTCCCAACCATGTACTCTTATCTCCTAAACCATCCCAAAATAGATGAGTATGACTTGAGCTCACTCGGACTCTGTATCATTGCCGGCGGGAACGTCAATTATCAGGTCGTAGAAGAATTTGAAAAAAAGTTCGGCTGCCTTTTTATCGAATCGATGGGACAAACAGAACTTTCACCCATGGTGATGATCAATCCTCCTCATAGAGAGAGGCGCCGTTTAGGCTCCTGCGGACTGACTGCCTGTAATATGCAGACAAGACTTGTTGATGGAAATGATCATGATGTGCCGCTGGGTGAGACGGGTGAATTGATCGTCAAGTCCCCCTGCGTGATGAAAGGATATTATAACCTCCCGGAGGAGAACGAGAAGGTTTTGCGGGGGGGGTGGCTTCGGACAGGTGATCTACTTAGGCAAGACAAAGATGGCTACTACTTTTTCGTAGATCGTAAGAAAGACATGATCGTTACTGCTGGCTATAACATCTATGCAAAAGAGATAGAGAATGTCCTTTTGAAACATCCCAGCGTATTAGAAGTGGCTGTCATTGCCGTTCCAGATGAGGTAAAGGGACAACTCGCAAAAGCTCTGATTGTCAAGAGGGAAGGAAAAATTCTGAATGAGGAAGACCTTGATAAATTTGCAAGAGAATACCTCGCCCCTTACAAGGTCCCCAGGATCATCAAATTTGTCGAGAGCCTTCCCCACACCCCACAGGGCAAAATTGCCAAGGGAATGTTACGAGAGATAGAAGGGCAGAATGAACTGTCAGAGAAAGAAAGGAGATAAGACATGGGATTCACGGCTCCTGAGGAACAGGAGATGATCCTCAATATGGTCAGGAAGATGGTCAAACAAAGGATTCTTCCACGGGCCGCCCAAATTGATGAAGAAGGCGTATATCCTGAGGATATTTTCCAGTTACTCAGAGAGCAAGGCCTTTTGGGAATGGCCATCCCTAAAGAATACGGAGGAGCAGGGGCAGATATTTTTACCTTTTGTCTCGTGCTCGAAGAGATTGCCAAAGTCTGTTACAACACCGCCTATATTCTGGTAATGACCTATGTTCCAGCAAGTTGTTTACTGGAGGCCGGAAATGAGGAACAAAAAAATTTTTATCTCACCCGTTTGGCCAGCGGCGAGTACCGCGGTGCTTTCGCAACGACCGAACCTGGAGCGGGCTCCGATCTTGGTGGAATTCAGACCAAAGCCGTTTTAAAGGGCGACTGCTATATCCTGAACGGTCGAAAGGCCTTTATAACGAATGCAACCGTCGCTGATTTCATTATTGTATTTGCCAAGACAAATCCAGACGCCGGCACCTCCGGTCTGAGCGCATTTATCGTGGACAAGAAGACGCCGGGGCTCTCTATTGGAAAGATAGAGAGAAAGATGGGCGGTAAGGGTGTGCCCTCGGCTGAAGTGATCATCGATGACTGTGAGATACCGAAGAAGAACCTTCTGGGAGAAGAAAATAAAGGGTTTGAAATTGCCAATCGGAGTTTTGACAGGTCAAGGCCCGTCATTGGCGCTCGAGCTGTCGGATTGGCTCAAGGTGCAATGGATTTGTCCATCAACTATGCGAAGGAGAGGGAGGCCTTTGGAAGAACAATTGCCTCGTTTCAAGGGATACAATTCATGATCGCTGATATGGCCATGAAAATAGAGGCTGCGAGGCAACTGGTTTATAAGGCCGCGTCGCTTCTTGACCAAGGCCAGCGAGGCAAGGAGGTGACGAGGATCATCTCCATGGCGAAATGTTTTTCCACCGATGTGGCGATGGGCGTAGCCATAGACGCCGCACAGGTTTTAGGTGCCTATGGATATGTCAAAGATTTTCCCTCTGAAAGATATATCAGAGATGCGAAATCAATGCAGATTGTAGAAGGAACAAATCAGATTCAAAGAGTCATCATTGCCCGGAGTCTTCTTCAGTAGGACAAAATCCAGTTCGTTCAGGAGCGTAAAGTGGGTAAAAAGGTCAATGAGATGAAGGAAGCTTATAGGGAAAAGGCCGAAACTGCCTTCACCCTGTCCAATATTCCAATCAGGAATGTTTATAAACCCGAGGACATAAAAGATATCGATTACAACAGGGATATCGCAGATCCCGGCCAGTTCCCTTTTACGAGAGGAATATTTCCGGATATGTTCAGAGGGAGATATTGGACAAGAAGAGAGGTCTGCGGATTCGGCACACCCGATCAAACGAATCAGAGGCTGATACATCAGATCGAAGAAGGGGTAAGCGGTTTGAATGTCATCGTCGATATGCCCACCCGCTTTGGCATCGATGTGGAACATCCTCTCGCTGAAGGCGAAGTGGGAGCCGCTGGTGTACCTCTCACATCACTCCGGGACATGGAAAGCCTAACCAGGGGGATACCTATTGGAGATGTCAGTTTTTCTCTCATCTCCTCATCCTGTGTTGCCCCGATCGTTCTCTCTCAATACATCGTCGTGGCCCAACAGTCAGGGCAAGAAATTTCTAAATTGCGCGGGACAATCCAGAATGATACTCTCTCAACACGTTACTGCGGCATGGGAGAGAAAACGCCACCTGATCTCGCGCTTAAAATCTCCGCTGATATTATCGAATATTGCACGAAGAATATGCCCCTTTGGAATCCGATCAATGTCAATATGTACGATTTAAGGGAAACGGGTCTTTCTGCCATACAGGAACTGGCCTTCGGTTTTGCAAATGCCATTGCCTACATAGAAGAAGTTCTCGAGAGGGGATTGGATATCGATGACTTCGCCCCCCACTTCGCCTTCTATTGTTCCTCTCATATTGACTTCTTTGAAGAGATTGCGAAGCTAAGGGCAGCTCGAAGAATATGGGCCAGGATTATGAGAGAGCGATTTCACGCTCAGAATCCAAAATCCCTGAGGTTTCGGTTTGGCGTCCATACGGCAGGCTGTTCTCTGGTCACTCAACAGCCACTGAATAATATAATAAGGGTTGCCTACGAAGCCCTCGCCGCCGTGTTGGCGGGAGTGCAATCCCTTCACTGCTGCTCGTATGATGAGCCGATTGCCATACCACACGAGAGCACACAAAGAATTGCTCTATCGACCCAACAGATCATCGCTTACGAAACCGGAGCAGCAGCCACAGCAGATCCTCTTGGGGGTTCTTATTATATCGAAGCCCTCACCCATAGAATCGAGCAAGGTACCACAGAAATACTGGACAAGATAGAGGCCATGGGAGGAACTTTAGCGGCGATGAAAAAAAAGTGGTTTGATAAGGAGATCGAGAAGGAGGCACTCCGATATCAACGAGATATCGAAGAAAAGAGAAGGATTATCGTGGGGATAAACGAGTTCCAAGTCTCGGAAGAGAAGTTCTCCGGTCAGCGCCACAAATACTCGTATCAAGCTGAGAAGACACATATTGGTCGTGTAAAGGAATTGAAAAGAGTTCGCGATAAAGAAAGGGTACGGGCGAGTATTGAAAAACTCCGTGAAGAAGCCCTCCAGAGCAAGAAAAATAATTTGATACCATCCATCATCGAAGCGGTCAAGACCTATGCGACGACGGATGAAATCATTGGCACAATCCGTGAATCCTTTGGATATAGTTATGACCCGTTCGAGATGCAAGAATCACCTTTTTGATGTCATCTTAGGAAATGATTCATATGAAAAAAATAACTAAAATCAGGATCCTTATGACCAAGGCGGGCCTGGATGGCCATGACAGGGGCTTGAAAGTTGTATCGGCATTGCTCCGGGATAACGGATTCGAGGTCATCAACCTGGGTTGTTATCAAACAGCTCTGGCTATCGTTTCTGCCGCTGAACAAGAGGATGTCGATATTATTGGATTAAGTGTTCTTGGGGATGAATATCGAGTCTATGTGCCGAGGGTTAAAAACCTCCTGCAGGAAAAAGGTCTGGACCATATCGTTTTCATTGTAGGCGGTACGATCCCTCCTGACGAGATTGAGGAAATAAAGAAAATGGGAGCGGATGCAGTTTTTCTTCCCGGTACTCTGATTGGCTCAATCGTCGAAGACCTCAGGAGTCTTACGAAGGAGCGGAGAAGATCATAGATGTTTCAGACGCCATTATGCCAACTCCTCGCCATTAAATATCCAATCATCCAAGGTGCCCTGGGTGGCCATACGAGGCCGATCAGTGACGCAACATTGGTCGCAGCGGTTTCGAATGCCGGAGGACTAGGCGTGCTGGCAACCTGGAATCTCTCTGACCGAGAGATTTTGAAAGAGACGGATAGAGTTCGAAAACTGACGGACAAACCTTTTGGAGTGAATGTTGCTGCTCGATCATCCTCCTTTAGGTTCGAGAAAAAGGCTACACTCCTGGCAAAGGCCGGTATCCAGATTGTAACGACTGGCAGAGGGGACCCTAAAATACCGGCGATCTCCATCCTCAAGGAGCATGGAATAAAAGTTTTGCCCGTCGTGGCAAGCGTGAAACAGGCTGTAAGCTTAGAAATAAAAGGGGCCAATGCGATTATTGCTTCCGGTTTAGAGGCAGGAGGCCACGTTGGGAGCGTCACGACGTTCACCTTGATCCCACAAGTTGCAGATTCCATCAAAATCCCTGTCGTGGCAGCAGGCGGAATTGGAGACGGAAGGGGATTTGTTGCCGCCCTCGCTTTAGGCGCTTCGGGTGTACAAATCGGAACAAGGTTTATCGCGACGCATGAAAGTGTAGCTCCCTTTGATCTAAAGAAAAGAATTTTGCAGGCATCAGCAGAAGATACGGTCGTGACAACAATGAGAACGGGCTGGCCTACCCGCATTCTAAGGACAGCCTTTACGGAAAAGTGGGAAGAACTCGAAAAGAGCGGGGCTTCTCCCGGGCGTGTCAGAAGATTCCGTGTTGAGATGATGAGGCGTACGAGAAAGGACGCCGCGGAAGATAGTGTCGGCGCCGGCCAAGTTTGCGGATTGCTCCACAAGGTGGAAAGCGTAAAAGAGGTTGTCGACGGTATCATTAAAGAAGCATCTGTTATCTGCTCCAATTTGCAAAAGATAGAATCAGGCCCCAAAAAATAGAAACCGTTTCTTAAAAAAGGGAGGTAAACATCCCGATGAAGCGCGAAAGATCCGTTTCTTCTAATAATGGGGGAAAGGCATTTGTTACACGATCCGGGATCACCTTGAAAAGGATATATGGTCCGGATGATATGAACGGCATTATTTATTCAAAGGAGATAGGCGAAGCCGGGCAATTTCCATACACAAGGGGGATTTATCCCGAGATGTACAGGGCCGTTGGATGGATGAAGCGGCAGCCCATGGGTTTCAGTTCCAGTGAACTCACCGCCGAAAGGTACAAAGAGCTATTTAAGAAAGGCGGGCAGGTGGGCTATACAGGCGAGCCCGCTACGACCCTTCTCTTCGACATGCCCACACATTATGGATACGATTCGGACAATCCAAAAGCAAAATATCAAGTCGGGACCGTAGGCCTTCCGGTGGATCATATTGAGGATATGATCGCATTCATAAAGGGGTTCCCCATGGACAAGGTATTTACCAATATGGTGATTCATGGTTCCCCGGCCATTCTTCTTGCCATGTTTGTTGCCGCTGCAGACGAGCTGGGATACCCTCCTGCATTGCTTAAGGGGAGTGGAAAAAACGATCCTTTTCAATCCTACCTAGCCGAAAGGATCAAGCTGCTCCCCATTGAGGCGGAGTTGAAATTATGCATGGACGTTCTCGAATATTGCATCGAGAACATGCCTGCTTGGAATCCAATCTCCGCATCAGGTTTTTCCTATCACCCCTCAGGCCTCAACTCAATTCAAGAATTAGGACTCACCTTGGCAACGGCGATCGCCTATATAGAAGCGGGTATCAAGAGAGGCCTTCCATTTGATCAATTCGCCCCGAGGATTTCATTCTTCTTATCCGGAGGGATTGACTTTCTTGAAGAGGTTGCCAAGTTCAGAGCGGCAAGAAGAATGTGGGCAAAGATCGTGAAAGAGAGATTCAAAGCGTCGAGTCCCAAATCGATGTTGTTCCGTGTGTATTGCCTTACCTTGCCGACAGACTATACTGCCCAACAGCCACTGATCAATATTATCAGGGGAACGATCCAAGGATTGGCGGCGGTTTTGGGAGGGGTCCAGGCACTCGGTATTCCTTGTTATGATGAGGCTCTCGGGGTCCCCACAGAAGATGCTCAGACGATATCCATAAGGACTCAACAAATAATAGGAGAGGAATCAGGCGTTATCAACACTGTTGACCCTCTCGGTGGATCTTACTGCATCGAGTGGCTTACTCAAGAGGTAGAGAGACAAGTTTACGCCTATATTGAGAAGATAGAGCGTATGGGGTCTGACGGAACAATTCTGGCGGGTCTCATTAAGGGAATTAAGAGTGGCAAGATGATTGAAGAAATCAACGAGGGTGCCATCAAGCGACAAAGAAACATAGAATCGGGAGAAACAACGGTTGTGGGATTGAACAAGTATACGGAAGAGAACTATCTTTCTCCCCCGGTATTTAAGCCAAACCCAGAAGTGGCCCGTATGAAAATAGAGGATCTCAAAGCATTCAAAAAAAGGAGGGATCCATCTTTGGTGAAGGAGACTCTACAAGAATTGAGGGGTACGGTGGAGAGGGGGGAAAATGTGATGCCATCACTTATTGCCGCTGCAAAGAAGAGGATCACGCTTGAAGAAGCGATGAACATATTTCGAGATGTTTTCGGCGAAGGTGATTAGCATCAGAATGGGGCAGAGATGAAGACAAAGAAAAGTCATCGCGTTTTGATCGCCAGCATTGGATTAGATGGGCATGAACTGGGAGCCCTTATTGTTTCGAGAGCTTTGAGAGATGCCGGGATGGAAGTCGTTTACCTCGGATTGAACCAAACTCCCGAACAAGTTGTCGGAGCAGCCATCCAGGAAAATGTGGATATCATTGGGATAAGCAGTATGAGTGGCATCCATTTGGCCGCCTTACCCGACCTCCTTGAATGCCTTAGAAATAGAGGGGCTCACGGAATGATTGTCATTGTAGGAGGAATTATCCCGCCAGAGGACATAGAAACTTTGGAAAAGTCAGGGGTCAAAAAGGTTTTTCCAGAGGGGTCTCATACTTACAAAATCATAGACTTCATTAAAAAGGAGATACCCCTTTGATCCGGAACCCCGGTCCATCAGAAGAGAAGGTGATCAACAAGAGCATCCTTTTGCGAACTGAGGATCATGTGGCAACGGTCACGCTAAACCGGCCGCATGTCTTAAATGCCATCGACGATACATTGAAATATGAGCTCGTCGATCTTCTGCAGAAGCTGGATAAAGATGACAGTGTAAGCGTTGTCACTCTCACTGGAGCGGGGAAGGCATTCTGTGCCGGTGGCGATATTCAGCAATTCAAGAAAAGGTATGATCAATTTATAGAGAGAGGTGGAAGCCCCGAGTATTATTCGAACATCCTCGGCAAAACCTTGTTTGACATTTCCAAACCAACGATCGCCGCCATAAATGGTCCGGCCATCGGCGGTGGACTTTCCATAGCGATTGCATGCGATATTCGGATTGCATCTGAGAAGGCCACTTTCAGTGCTGCCTATGCACTCGTCGGTGCTACCCCGGAGCTCGGCTGTTCCTATATCCTTCCCCGATTGATCGGTCTGGGCAAGGCTTACGAACTGATTTTGACGGGTAAAAGAATCGAGTCTGACGAAGCGGAGAAGATTGGTTTGGTTAACAAGGTTGTGCCAGACGATCATTTACAAAAGGAGGCCTATGAAATCGCGAAGGCGATTGCCTCCCTACCGACTGTTGCCATACGTCTGGCTAAAAAGGCACTCCGACATGGCATCGAATCCACCTTAGCACAGGCTCTGGATTATGAGACCCATTTGATCACTCACTGCCTTGGTACGAAAGAACACAATGAGTCCGTCACCGCTTTATTAAAGCACTTCAGAGAAAAATAAAATAGAGAAAGGAAGAGATCGATATGGATTTCCAGCTTTCAAAAGAACAGATAGACATCAAGAATGCGGCAAGAGAATTTGCAATGGGTGAATTCACTGAAAGGGCGCAAGAATTTGATCGGGAGGAAAAGTTTGATCTGAGTTTGAGGAAAAAAGCCTGTGAGCTTGGTTTTGTCGGAGTAACAATTGGTGAAAAATATGGGGGGCTCGGGCTGGGTCAGTTGGAGCGGTGCCTGATCACGGAAGAATTCTGGGCCGTCGACGCCGGGATAGGCGTAGCGATTGAGTCGACCACATTTGGTTCTGAATTGATTGAGGAGTTCGGAACCGAGGAACAGAAACAGAACTATCTCTGCCGCCTGGCAAAAGGGGAGGCGATTATGGGGACAGCGATTACCGAACCGGATGCAGGATCTGATGTCACTGCCGCGATTACTTCTGCCGTGAGGGAAGGGAATGAATACGTAATTAATGGCTCAAAAATGTTCAGCACGAACGGAAATATCGCTCATTTTATGCTCCTCTTTTGTCTCACGAATCGGGATCATCCTAATCGACACAAAAGACACAGCTTCTTTTTGGTGGAAACCGATCGGCCGGGATATGAAGCGAGCAAATTGAGAGGAAAGCTTGGTATCCGTGCCTCCGATACGGCTGAGTTATCTCTGAACAATGTCAGGGTTCCTGTCTCTCATTTAGTAGGAGGTGAAGAAGGAGAAGGGTTCAAACAGGTTACATTTCAATTCAATATGTCACGGACCCATGTCTGCGCCCAAGCAGTGGGCATTGCTCGGTCAGCCCTTGAGGAGGCTCTGAAATATACCAAAAATAGGCGCCAATTTGGTGTTCCCCTAAGTTCCTTTCAGGTGACTCAGTTCAAACTGGCAGAGATGGCTACCATGATAAGGGCAGCCAGAAACCTTTACTACGAAGCCGTCATCTCTGTCGACAACGGCCGTGTCGATCATGGTCTCATTGCCATGGCCAAATGGTTTTCAGGGGAAGTCGCTGTCAAGTGTGCTGACGAAGCTCTGCAAATGCATGGGGGTTATGGTTATTTAGATGAGTACAAGATTCAAAGAATCTACAGGGATGCTAAGATCGTCGAGATATACGAAGGGACGAAAGAGATAGAGAAGATGATTGTGGCGAGATCTCTTTTACCCAAATAGACTAAGTTTCCATCGCCCTTTAAGAGAGATTTAATCATTTGCTTCCGGCCATCGGCTTATTTCTTCACCGCCGCGCTGATCGGCTGTATTCTCATCTTTTCCTTATGAAACTTCCTGTAGATCAATTTAATCAACTTTTCCTGGATGTTTGGAAGGAGGGTAGATGAGTTTCCATAAATTAGAAAAGACCCCTTATTTTTTGAAAAGTTTTTTTTACCCGCGATCCTTAGCGGTGATTGGTGTATCCCCTAAGAAAAGCAACTTAGCCAGGAACGTCATTAAAAATTGCATCGAATTTGGTTTTAAGGGAGAGGTCTTTGGGATAGGCACAAAATCAGGGCGGGTCTTCGGCGTTCCCATTTTGGATTCTATTGAGGCCATGCCAGAGGGAATAGAGCTTGCTGTCGTTTTGACGCCCGCGCGAAGCACCCCTGATGTAATGAGGAGATTGGGTAAAAGGGGTGTCCGACAGATTATATTGGAAACCGGGGGGTTCAGCGAGTTCGATATCAGACGGAAAGTATTAGAGGATGAAATCATCCAAATCATGCAGCTTTATGGCCAGCGCCTCATCGGGCCTAACTGTTTAGGTATTGTTAATATGAAATCTGGGCTTTGTACCCCTTTTGCGGACTATCGGTATTCTGTCCCCACCGGGAGTGTATCCATTATAAGCCAGAGCGGGGGAATGGGAAGGACGCTTTTTACCGTTATGGAAAACGAGGCGATCGGGTTAAATAAATTCGTTAGCGTGGGAAATAAATTGGATATCGGTGAGGCAGAACTACTTGAATACCTCCTCAATGACCCCGAAACGAACCTTGTCTTTCTATATCTTGAAGATATTCGGCAGGGGCGTGATATTTTGAGGATTGCTGCCAATTATGACAAGCCTAAGATAATCCTCAAATCGAACAGGGGGGGAATGGGGTCTTCTATCGCTCTCTCTCACACCAAGGCCATGGCTACCGATGACAAAGTCGTGACGGCGGCCTTGAACCAGGCGGGGATCATTCGGATTGACAACACGTATGAACTGGGCAGATCCCTTAAGGCATTCCAAATCCCTGTTTTGAAAGGACCTAATCTTGTGGTCATTAGTCGAAGTGGAGGACACGCTGTCGTCGCCGCTGATGCCTGTGAAAATCGCAACTTTCATTTGCCTCCTCTCCCATCGGGAGTTGTGGATAGACTTAAAAAACATCTCAGGTCAAACGTCATAAAGTTAAAGAATCCCCTGGATATGGGAGACGTTTATGATATGACCGTATTTCCCGCCGCTATTGAAGAGTCATTGAAGCAGGAAACAATTCATGGAGTTCTTTTCATTCTTATCTACTCAGAACACACATCCGGAAAAGATGTTCGCAGAATGATCCCGCGTCTTCAAGAGCTAATGGGAAAGTACCAAAAACCAGTCGCTGCAACATTTATCTCATCCCCTAATGGGCTTAGAAAGATCAAGGAACAATTTGGTTTTCCTGTTTTTTCTTTTCCTGAAGAGGCGGTGGAAGCCTTGGCCATTTCCTATCAACATTATCTTTTGAGTAAACACCCACAGCTGTCGCCTACTCAATTACGAGTCAGATCTAATCCCGAGGTTGCAAGCCGGATAAAAAAGGTTAAAAAGGCAGAACGAAATGTTCTCCTTCATGAATCGTTTAAAATCGTGGAGACCTATAAATTGCCCGTTCCGGTTTATAAGTTGGTTCAAAAAAGGTCGGAAGCAGTCGATTTCGCACGTGGGTGCGGTCTTCCCGTAGCACTAAAAATAGTTTCGCGAAGGCTGCACCATAAAAGTGATCAAGGCGGCGTGAAATTGCATTTGGATACCTTAGCAAAGCTCCGTCAAGCATTTACGGAAATGGAGATAAAGACTAGGGATCGAAACCTGGAAGATCAGGAAGGTGGCCTGATGGTTCAAAAAATGGTTCCACCAGGACAAGAGGTCATTTTGGGTGCCCGAAGGGACCCAGATTTCGGACCAGTCGTGCTTTTCGGTTTGGGCGGAGTTTTCAGTGAGCTTTTCGAGGATATCGTTATTCGTCTTGCTCCTATAAATCAGTCACAGGTCAAAAAGATGGTGAGACAAGTTAAATTTCTTCCCGTCCTCTACGGAGTTAGGGGAGGACCTTGCTTAGATGTTGATTTTATAGAAGAGTGCTTGTTAAAGCTTTCTGACCTCATTACGAGTCACGAGGAGATAGAAGAAGTCGACATAAATCCTTTGATCGTTTATCCCGAGAATGGTTACGTTGTTGATGCGAGAGTCATTTTAGCTTAGGGAATACAAAGAAATGCAAAGAAATGGGGTCTTTAATTTTGATATTTTTACAATTCCCTCTTTGATCAGCTTGCTCCAAGTAGAATAATGAAGTCCCAAGTAATTCGCCAGCTCTCTTTCACTATATCCCCGCCTCTCTATCGCTTCTGGGAGCCCTGCATTCCCCTGGAGGTGATATGATAGACAGCATCAGCATAATCAATCCTCAACGGTCTCGCTATAGAATGCTTTTATACCGTTCCGAGTCGAATATCAATATTAGAGGCCTGCCCCACATTGACGAGGGAATCCGGACCGTGCAACCAAATATTGAGGAGAACGAGGAGGATCATCTTTTGAATATCGGTGAAGCCAATCAGGAATCATTTCCCATGGCACGCAATCATAGGGGATGTGAAAAACCACAGGATGAAAAGGAAAGGTATTATGTTTTTATTCGAATATGGCCTCCACATCCTTGCTTTCATACATGGTAACAGTACAGGTTGCCGCACTGCCCTGACAGTTACCTCTCCAGCCCACGAAGGTCGATCCTCTGGATGGTTTTGCAGTTAATGTTATCTTGGTGTATTTGTTGAATGCCTTTGAACAAGCAATACCACAGGAAACACCCGCAGGAGAACTTGTGACAGTACCATTGCCCCCGCCTGTCTTCGTAACTGTAAGATTTGGTCTCTGTCCAGGCGTAGGTTTGAAGTATTCCTTCTCGCCCGTTACAGACTGAATAGTCAGCGTTACTCCGCGGTTCAACCCACCCAGAAGGACAAATTCACTGAGGCCTTCACAGTCATGCTGATTCCCCCAGTCGTACGTATAGCCGAGTCTGGTCCATGGATATGGGGCGCCACAGTTTGGCGGATTTATCCCATAGATCACTGCCTTTCTGTTGTTAAACCACTCCTCATAATTCGCTGTTTGATGATGACAGGGATCAGCCGCATCAAAGGGGCATGAGCATTGTGGGTTAAAATCATCGAAAAGATTGTCCGGATCGTCCGGGCCATAGTTTTTTACCTGCAATGCCCAGTTGCTTTCCGATGGAAAGTCCAGTGTCGCTTCCTGATCGATAATCTCCGGGTCTGGGCTTGGACGGATGAGGTCTGCCGGGCTCACAAAGAACTCTATGATCTTTGAATTCCCATAACAGGGGGGCAGCCCTAAGAGCTGCTCAAGCCTCCTTGTAGAAAACGGCTTGTTTCTGAAAAAATTATAGAGCTCGGGGACGACGGTTATCCATTTGGTCCTATAATATTTGCAATCTTTACAGGGCCTCGTCTTTCCGCCATCATCGGCTGCATAGCTCGCCACGAGAACGCGGGAACCTACCACATCATTCTCCCAGATCAGGTTTGGGTTATCGACCGTGATTGCCGTAAGGTCTTTTGAGATCATGTCCGGCGATGCCTCTTTTGCAGCACCATTGACAGCCGCCTGATACGCCGCACACAGGTCGGGGGTACATTGACATTCCCATGCCGCATATCCAGTCGTTATCTGCGACGCCGTAAGAACAATAAAAAGTAAAAAAATTGCAGTTAAACGCCTAAACCGGGAATTAGCCCCTTTCCTGAACATATTTTATCTCCTTTCGAATTACTCTTAATTGGCAGAAAATCGGTCTTTAATTTTGGTATTTTTAGATTTCCCTCGTTGATCAACCTGCTTACAGTAGAATAATCAAGTCCTAAATGATTGGCCACCTCTCTTTCACTATACCCCTACCTCTCTATCGCCTCTGAAATTCCCGCATCCCTTTTCCGTTTCTCCCTCTTCGCATCCTCTCATAAGATCTATTAACCTGTCTACGAACCCCAATCCTTGTCGTCTTTTGAAATTAGATCTCCTCGCTTCACATTTCCTTTGGAGGTGACATGATAGACAGCGTCAGCATAATCAATCCTCAACGGTCTCGCTATAGAATGCTTTTATACCGTTCCGTGTCGAATCGGTGATGGAGAGTAATGGGGGGAGAGAACTATCAAGTTATCTGGATACACATTTAATCCCATCAAAGCACTTGCCTGGACCGCAGTCACATATCTTCACCTCATGGCTGCTGTCAGGTGAGCACGCGCAGGCCCCGATTGAGCAGGTGCTTGGGAAATCGTCCACGGACTTGCAGCACAATCCTGTTCTGATAGTCCCCCCGGAATTTATGCAGGCACGTTCTTCCGTGTGCAGGTCGAAAACGACCGTTGCAGATGAAAACGCAGTCGATTCAAGCCTGCTGCCCGTTCCGTGGATTTTTTTCTTCACTCCTTGGCCGGAGATGATTCCCTCGAAGATGCTGGCGCTGCCAGTGATACGGATTACCTTCCCGTCCACCACCCCGTTGACGTTGAAGGGAGTGCCGTCGCCGAATTGCATGGTCCCGGAAAATCCAAGGCCCTGCTGCGTCAGGATTTCGAGAGTCACATTGCTGTTGGAAAATTCCGTATCGGTCGCTACATCCGCCGTACCAACCCATACTCCAACTAGGTCGATCGGCCCTGCAGCCTCTACATTCTGTCCCACTCCAAAAAACATCAGAAACAAAACCAAGGCCGAGTAAATGAGGTGCTTTTTCATGGTTGTCCTCCTTTCCGATAAAGTGTCAAGGTGTTCTGAGAAGCAGGGTACCGAACCCTCTCGATAATAAATAAGAAATGATAAGAACTCGCTTCAGGCTGGAGCAAGTCTACCAAAAGTCAAGTTGTTTGTCAAGAAGAGGAGAAGACCAAAACCGGAAGGCTTCCGCGTAGGAAGGGCTGTTCGTGGAGGAGCTTGGCCGGGTGGAAGCGGGCAGATCGTTTCCGGAAATACCTCCTTATTCTGATATCCTAACAATGGGAGTAATCTTACAGAAGACGAGAGATGCGGTCAGGTCTTTAATGTTGATATCTTACATTTCCCTCGTTGGTCAACCTGTTCACAATAGAATAGACCCTTTGGTATCTCTATGACCTCTTCGCATCCTCTCACGAAATCTATGAACCTGTCTACGAGCTCAATCCTTATCGTCCTCGAAAGTTGATCTCCTCGCTTCACATTTCCCGTGGAGGTGACATGATAGACAACATCAGCACATTCAATCCTCAAAGGCCTCGCCATAGAATGCTTTTATACCATTCCGCGTCGAATATCAAGATTAGAGCCCTGCACCCCCAGGCGTTTAAGAACGGTATTGACAAGACGCTTCATTCGGTGTTAATAATGGGCAAATATTTTATACATAAACGGAGGTGCTTTATGAGGAGGAAAATAGGTATTACTGCAAGGATCACGATGACTTTATTCTTGGTGATGATGATCTTCGGTTCCCCCTGTAAGAGTGAGGAGCCAATGACGGCGATAGCCCTTTCTGAGGGTTCAACTGTCCATTTGACCCCCGACCAGGTTATTGAACTTCTCAATCAGCCCGGCATGGAGTACTCTGAAGTGGCAATACCCGTTCCTGACGAGCTTGGAGGAGGGTATATCATCGGTACCGAGGAAGATCTCATAGCAGCCATAGAGGCAATAGAGTCGGCGTCTTTTGTAACCCAGACCCTTACAGTAATAGAGACGGGTAGCGGTGAAGGCATTGTCACAAGCAGTCCGAAAGGTATCAACTGCGGTCTTCCGGATGGTGCATGTTCAAACAGCTTTAAGAAAGGTTCGAAGGCGAATTTAAAAGCGAAACCAGTCATCGGTTCGGTATTTAATGGTTGGTCGGGGGCTGGATGCTCAGGAACAAACTCATGCCAAGTGATTCTTGATGCGGACAAGACGGTTACAGCGACCTTCGCTCTGGGCACTCCTGAAATCAAAATTACCCCTCCGTCACCAAAGCATTTTGGGAATACGAAGATGGGGACAAAAAAGTCCCAGACTTTTACTGTCAAGAATGAAGGAACCGGCAATCTGACGATTGGTCAGATAACCATTATCAATCAGAATGCCGTCAATCAGTACACCGTACCGGCAACGAACGACAACTGTTCAAATAAAACAGTAAATCCTAAGAAAAGTTGCAAATTCCAAGTGGACTTCAAACCGACCCAATCGTTTCCCCAGCCCTTAAGAGGCGATGTAAGTATCCCCTCAAATGATCCGAATGCCCCTGCAATCATTCAGCTCTTCGGAGCAGGAATATAGTCTTTTTACGGCGTTTCCCTTCCAATTTTTTTGGAGGGAAACGCCTTCTTCACAAAGAATAACAGAGTAGATCCTTGTTTGGGCTTCCTTGGGGTCACCTTCAAAATTCGATTGACAACAGTTGGAGTGAGGCGATCGAGAAGTTAGAGCGAAGATTGGACAAAGGGAGTTAGTTGAGAGAAAGGGTAGAATCGTACCTGAATTTTGAGGGTTTGACCCAAAAGCCCATGTTGACCCCTTTTGTCACCAGAGGTAATTGAACGTATCGAGATTGGGGGTGAAAACCTTTTGTGTAAGCGGGGAAGATATTTCTATCGCATCTCCTTCTGAGCCACAGAACACTGAGAAGTCTACACCTACCTGCGGGGAAGCGAATAAAGATAATTGATCAGCATCACCGTCATCTTGAAAAATCCAGTTGAAATAATTGGCTGAAACATTTACAGATGAGGTCGTAATGAATAGAATTAAAGCCGATAAAAAAACGATGAATTTTGATAACAAATTTTTCATGAGCATTTTAACCTCGCAGCTGCATAAATAGCCCTGCTCTCACTCGCGCATCATAAAGCATTCGTTGGATTTTCTGATCCGTCTGATACCTGACCTGATAAGAACTCGCTTTAGGGTAAGGCAAATATACGGGAGACGCAGTTGTCTGTCAAGTAAAAAAGGCCACAAGATATCAAGATATAGGGTATTTTCTCAAGCCCTCCGGGGGAGAACCTGACAGGAAGCTTTTGTAGTGGGATAAGGGGAATCCAGGACAGGAGTTCCGGCCTTCCCTATTCCCTGTCCGCCCGAATAAGATTCAGTGCCTGCTCAGCACATTTAAGAACCCATCGGGGAATCACGGCCAGGGTATACTCCTGAACCATTTGTTCGAGTCGCCGATTACCAATCGAAATCAAGCATGGCTTGCTGAAATGGGTGGTCGAAGAGTTCAGGAAAAACTCCTCTTTTTTCTCAGATCCTGCCGACCACAAAGCCATGTTAACGCTTTCACCTACTTATCTTCATATCTGGTTAGTGAAGTGTACTGAAGATTTGCGATTGAAATAAATAAAAAAGGCAGAGCCATCTCTGGCGAGCCGATCGTTTAACGTGTTGAAAATAGACTCACCTTTGCATAGAAAATGCCGGGAACTGTTGATAGCCGCTGATTAATCGGCAAGAACATCTGTCACTCAACTTCCAAAGATTTTTTCTCAAAAGAAAAGGCCAGAAACCTTTGTGGTTCAAGGGCTTTTTAAATTTCTTCAACACTTTAAGCGACCGGCTCGCCATCTCTGGCTCCGCCTTTTAAGAGGTTTCTTTCTCGTGGTTCAGACAAATTTCCCCTTAATTACTTATTCTCACATAGCTGGAGGCGGAACTTTGGATTCGGGCACCAAGGAGCCACTCCAATTTATTCCTGCAACTATTGAGCCGGAGTCAGTTATGGCAGCGGCAGACCCACCCACGGTCTTTAACGTAGCACCGACCAAAGCTCCATTCTTTATTTTGCCCTGAATTCGTCCAGCTATTTCCCCGGATACGGCTTCCTTCGCCTCAGGACCCACTTGTGTCCACCATAAGAAGTCGAAGCTACTCCCGGCAAATACTCTAATATCAATAGGGCCTGTAGATTCCAATTGCCCACCACGATAATCATAATTCTCACACCGAAGCACTTTATTGCTTTCATCCACCTCGTAAATGTGGATGTATATCGTTTGGCTATAATTCAAAGGACTTATAGATCCCGACTCATTGGCTTCCAGTGCTGAAATTTTTTCAGTAAGTTTGAACCACTTTCCATTCCAAACGCTCAAATCTTCAGCATATGATACACTGAAACCAAAAGCTGTAAGAACTAATATCATCAAGATCCCTGACCATACTCTTCCTTCCTTCATTTTGCACCTCCTTATTTGATTTCAACTTGTCGTATATTTATTAAGACCTCACTTTAGAATGGGTTACACATACCATAAAAGGAGTTGGATATCAACTGCGAGGTATGGGAAGAAAGTGGGGGAGCGTTGGTCTCCGTCAAGGTAACACGGGGGGCTAGAAATGCATATATTACTGTCTACTTTTGAGTTTCGAATAGCAATTTCACCTACCATCCTTCAATGGCAAGTTATTCTGAGAGTTGATGATTATTGATTGAAATGTGGATGATAAAAAGCCGGGTTATTTCATACCTGCTTCCTTTTCTCAGGAATAGATCTATTTGCCTCATATCTGGCTTAAGTCTATCTCTTTCCTCTTCCACGAATAAGAAATCCTCCAACACCAATTCGTTGTTAGCTCCAAGTTAAACGCTTGGGATAGAACAATGTTCTTTTGCCCTGGCGCCTGCAGTTCTTAGATTACCAGGAGATGTTCATTATCCTATTCCCGGTTCTCTCAGACTTGGCTCAATTCTCGCCAGGTTGCGTCCATGCTGATGGGCATCTTAATCTGCTCGCTTGCGGGTTTGCGCGCTAGAGTTAATGACCCGGTCGGGCAAGTGGACACACACAGTCCGCAACCGATGCAACGATGGGAATTCAAGACCACTCGGTCGCCCTCAAAAATCAGAGCATCCATCTGGCAGCGGTCGACGCAGGTCCCGCAGCCCTCACACCTTTCGGACTCATGTCTAGCTCTGAATGGGCTGGCCACGAGTTCGGATGGCCTTGGATGCGACTTGAGACGGGTCAGAATCCCACAACAGCAGCCACAGCAGCAACACATGACAACCATTTCTCTAGAATTGTTGGGTTGGAGAACTAGGTTAGCCTTGTCGGCTATGGTGAGGATGTTTGACACTTCAGATTGATCAATATAGCGAGCTATGCCATTACGAACATAATAATCCGCCCATTCGCCGAATATGAGGCATGTCTCCTTGGGCGCATCGCAGCCAACACCTATTTTCTCAGCCTTGCGGCGACAGATGCAGGGAGCTACTGCGAACTTCTTATGGGTCTTGACCAACTCCTCAGCCCGTTCATAAGGTAGTGCCTCCAGGTGGGGTTCAATGCTCCGCGCTATAGGAATTGTGCGCATTTGGGGGATCGGTTGCGGCCTCGAAACCTTACTCCTTGTACAGACGTACTCGTTCACATCCCGAAAGAAACTCTCATCTGGGTTGTTGACCTGGAATTCATAGATGCCGACAACCCATGGAACCGCCTGGTATAAGGCTGGTGCGCCTTCCGTCTCGATAGAAAAGATAAGCCCCTTACGGGCCATCTCCCTGAGCCTTTGCTCTGCCTCGCCGAAAACGAGCTTAGCCCGATGTGCGATAATTCTGGCTTCTTCACGATTCAGGGTCAGATGCACTGCAAGCTTCGCCTCTTTAGGTGTGAACAATCTTTTGAGCAGGCGCAATTCCACGCCACTGGGGCTGGGCGGGAATCCCCCCGGTAGTTTGTCTAGATGCTGAGCCAGTCTTTCGTAAACATTTTTCGACATCACATCCTCCTGTCTACAGAGGTCTTTTTGAAAAATATTTGACTTAGATATACCACGGATACAATATTTGTCAATACCCCAAAGGCCATTTTGAAAATTATCTTTTGAGGATTATCACTTGAAAGGTTGTGGGGAAGGAGGATTTTTTGAAATTATGACTCAAGGAAGTACTAATCGGTTAGCCGCCGTTTAAGTAACAGGGGTGGCTAAAAATACCTCTGAGGAGATAAGGGGATAGGTTTATGGTCCATGGATTGTTTTGAGGGGTCGGTGTGGGGAGGAGAGGAGAGGCGGAAGAAGAAGCCCGCCATGAAGCGAGAGCGGGCGCGCCAAAGAGCGCCGCTAATTAAAGGCAAGGCGGCATTCGTAAGCTACGGGCATTGAATGGGGGGCGTTCGGGGTTCACTTCCTTCTTGACTTGACTATATTGTTGTTAATGTCGAAGAGATGAAGGAGGCTTAAGCTTCATGGCTGACGAGTACACAAGTCCTCCGGTCTCTTCATTATGGCAGATTGCAGATTACCACTTGAAAGCAAGTGACAAACATTTCTGCTGGATGGCCGTGAACACCCCAGGGACTGCACCCTTTTGTGAGACCGCCTCCTGGAAAAACACCTCAAGGCCTCCCAAGCACAACGACTCAGTTCCGAAAGGAGTGAACGATCTTGAAAAGAATCAGTGCCAGGCAACGGTGATTCGGTAATTGTTCTGATCACTGGAATAGGGGGGGGGCTTAAGGACAGGGAATATTTGGCGCCGGAAGTTTTTAAAATAGTGAAAATGCGGAGAGGGGTGGAATCGGTCCAAAGATACTGAGGCGCCCTAAGAAAATATGGGAAGTGTCCCTCCTTTTTCTCTCGAATCCCAATCAACAGGTTCGAATGGTTTGCCTTTCTTATCTCCTCGACCAGTTGTTCAGGCAGAACGAATTGGCGCACTTGGCCACCTTCAGGTGGGAATTTGTATGGTCATAATACGAGATCACCGGCAGGCTGTCTGTGCCTATGGTGATCGAGGTAAACCAGCCCACATCTCCTCCAGTATCGACCGAAGTGATCGTGTTTCCCGATGAGCAGGCTGAATTGGCGCACTTGGCCACCTTCAGGTCTCCATTTGTAAAATCATAATACGAGATCACCGGCAGGCCGTCTGTGCCAATGGTGATCGAGGTAAACCAGCCCACATCTCCTCCAGTATCGACCGAAGTGATCGTGTTTCCCGATGAGCAGGCTGAATTGGCGCACTTGGCCACCTTCAGGTCTCCATTTGTAAAATCATAATACGAGATCACCGGCAGGCTGTCTGTGCCTATGGTGATCGAGGTAAACCAGCCCACATCTCCTCCAGTATCGACCGAAGTGATCGTGTTTGACTGGGGATAATGGACAGCAATCCCTATCGCTCCAGTATCCCCCTTTGGTCCCTGCGGCCCAGTTTGGCCGGTTGGTCCAGTAGGTCCGGTTGGTCCATCTACCCCTGTTGCTCCTGTCGGCCCTTGAGCGCCTGTAGCTCCAGTGGGCCCGGTTGCACCGGGGGTGCCGGTTGCGCCCGCTGCGCCGGTGGGCCCGGTTGCTCCGGTGGCTCCCATCGGCCCTTGAACCCCTGTAGCGCCTGTTGGTCCTGTCGCTCCGGTTAAACCTGTGGGGCCGGTCGCACCGGTTGCCCCTGTTGCTCCCGCCGGACCAGATGGTGTAATCGCATACATCGCATAAGACACACCTATCAACTCATCCCTCTCACCCACGAGAACATAAGTTCCATCTTGCAACTTCTTCTCCACCTGAACCCACAATGCCTGTGAAAAGTTTACCGCACCAATGGAATTCAGTTCTCCAAGATAAGTACTGATCACTGAACTCTTCGTTTTTACTATCCTCTCCTCCTCCCATACCTGATTGCCACCCGTATGGGCATCCCAAAGGCTAAATCTGAATGTATAGCTCTTGTTCCCCAAGCCTTTCTCTGCTTTGGAATAGTATATCACTGGGTTGATAGGTTCCGACCATGTGAAAAAAACGAAAGAGAACATCACTCCTATCAAAACGAACATTGCAAGAGTTTTACCTCTCACGTCCTCCTCCTTTCAATGATACTTTTTAGTCGACGATTCTTTCTTGCAACCTATTACCAGTTTTGTGGAGCCATGTCAACGTTTTTTGGGAGGATAGTGCGAGGAGTTGTAACATTTTGAAAAAACCACCTTTTTTCGCCAAGAAGGCACTCTTCTTATGGTACATTGATAAGTAGATTTCGTCCGACTACCCTGTTGATTACCACCTGAAATGTCGCTTTTGAGTATAAGAATGCAAAAACAACATAACAGGAAGAACTCACCGCCGTCGTATTACACAATTTGTCTAATCAGGTTCCGCAGCAGGATTCTCCTCACCCCAAAAATCTAAAGGCAAATTCGTTGCTAAGGACTTAAATTTTATTGAATTTTACAACCAACACGAATTCAAAGCCTATTCTAATTATTGTTGGTTTGGAGATATGAAAAATCGAATGGAAAATTGACTATTTTTTTGACAGTTGCCTATCTTTATGAGCACTTGCTGATAAAAACCGCTATGAGGGGAGACAGGAAGATTAGGCGATAAATGATGTGGAAAACTTCTTAGGAATCCATCCCGTGACTGCCATAGGTTGGGCACTGGAGGTCAATAAACGCCAAAGGGAACAGCCCGTTTGCTTATTCGACAATATTTACAGATTTATCTTATAAAAAAATTTACTTTCCCTTGTATTTCGTGATCGTCTTAGCCAAAGCCTCGCCGTTTCTTTCCATCGCATATTCAACAGTATCATGAGACCCGGAAGAAGTTGTTCTGAGATCGGTCTCATAAATCACCTTACCACTTTGTTGATCAATAAATTGGTAGTGGGCAGCAAAGGCTGCTGTGCCAGTAAATTCCCCTCCAGGAATAAAAGATCGGCCTATTCGTCTCCCCACGGTGGGCTGGGTATATTCTTTTACCGTTCCTTGAATGAGAAGGATTTTTTTACCAGAAGATGCCTCTTTGGCTCCCTCTTTAACAATGGCCTCAAAGAGACCATACTTCTGGGAATACCTCCTGACTTGATACACCACCTTTTCGGCAATTTGAGACCCTGCTGAATCAGGGGCTGGGGTATTGGAGGTAACCTCAAGATCCTTAACTACTAATACCTCGTATCCTTTGAAAAGTGGCTCCTGGCTAAGGATGATGTTTGCAGTTCCTAAGATGACAGCGGATACAAGAAAAACGACAAATGGACTTATCTTCACGGCATTCCCTCCTTGTGGATCATAAAAGTTATAAAGTTAATATCAGTATATGATAATGAATACCAGGTTGTCAAGCAAGTTACCAGAGAGATCTGAAGAACCTATCGACAATCAGAGGGATTTCAGTACAGGAAAAGTCTTTACCGGGAGCTTCAGTAGGGTCAAGGAATGTCGAGTTACCGTAGGTATTCTCTTGGCTGTATCCACCGTTTCGATTTTCGTGCCCGTTTAGGTTCGCCATAGCACTTCTCTATTCCCCCACTTCAGTAGGGTAGAAAAATCGTCTGTTTTTTGTGTTAGGCAATTGTTGATTATCAAATTGTAATCCTCACACTGATGTGGAAATCCACTCTTGAGGATTACAGGAAATAACATGCCATTGGCGACCCCTTCGATGCCTAAAAAGTAGGCAACCCAATTGCCCTTGAGTTATCAACCCGTCCCCAAAAGGTTGATGATTTCTACTGATACTTCAGGGACCTCTTCCTCCTACTTTGCGATCTCAAACGGGTTCCATTTCGGCCCGCATATTGACTTCGGACCGTAATCGACAGAACCACCCCTGAAAATCGTAGGATTCTTCCATGGGAGAGTGGGGCCACCGGATACGTCCCACGGGGGGATAAAGCCCAAGGAGGCCTGATTGTAGGTATCCGTTTCAAAAAGAGGAATCAAAGAGGAGGGTGACCACATCAATCCTTGAAAAGGGCGGTAGGAGACCCTGCACCCGGTGAGGATTGCACCTACTTATCTTCAACCTTACACTACTCTGAATGTTAACGATTTCCCGTAGAAGTATGCACAAAAAAGGCATAGCCAGTTCTGATGATCATATAAAAGGCACCTCGAAAGATCCCATGAGAGTTCATGGTATGCTTGGGAAAGAAAACAATCTCAACCTACCTTCCTCTTTAACAATGTGAAGATTTGATAACGGCATGGGTGTTCCTGATGCTCCAATTATGGGAGAGATGCCCATGGAGATTTTAGTGTCGCCGCTATAAAGAGATTTCCTGAAGGTATTTTTGTGTTTTATAGAGTTATTTGGGTACCCATGATGGTAACTTTGATTCGGAGATCAGGCTACCGGTAATAGTAAAAGCACCGACCTTACCACTACGGGGATCGTCTTGATTCTTCGTCCACTCGATACCTCCCATCGTTTTAAATGTAGCGCTTTTTAAGATTCCACCTGACTCTTTTCCTGTGATCCGAGCGGTAAATTGTTCGTGGTGTTCACTCTCCACAACAATACCCAAGCACAGAAAGTCCAGATCTGTGCCACCTAAGTAATGGAGTTCAACAATATATTGATTGAACTCTCCTCCTCCTTGATCGCAACCAGAACACCTTAATAATGGATCAGAGGGGTCTGTTGTATCCCAGGCCGTAATTTTCAGAAAGGCAGGAACCGTGCTCCCTTGAGTTTGAATAAAATAATCTCCCCCAGTGTTTTGGGTATTCCACTCTTTGAGGTTAACAGTAAGCTTGAACCATTGCCCGACCCAACCCGATAAATCTTGGGCACGAGTTGTGCTGGCAGTGAAACACGTGATAACGAACGCAACCACGAACCCACAAAACCATACCTTGTTTGATTTCATATCCGTTTACCTCCTTATCCAAAAATGTTTAGGAACTCCCTGCCACGCTGCGATTGTAGAATATCAGAGATTAATGTCAAGTAAAATATGAATAGAGAGAGCCGGTCCTTGAATCTTGAACAAAAAATATGGTATTTTTTTGGGTTATCGTGACTCAATTTTCTCAGGATGCTTTAGAGTAAAGAGGTTATAGACATGAAGAGGTTGAGGATCGTCGTTCCCCTTTCGATATTTTGTCTTTTCCTTGTCGGTTGGGCTACAGATCGATCTGCAAAGGGAGAACCGGAGAAGGTGATCGTTCAGGAGGAGTCTTCTGAGAAGTATGATTCCTTGGTAGAGAGGTTGAGGACAAGTGATAGTGATAAGAACTTGCTTCGGGATGGGCTGAATATACAAAAAAGGAAGTAGTAAGGCAAAAAAAATCGCCCACAAGTGACCCTAAAATATGGCAGTGACCTCTCGTTCGTTCAGGCGCCAGCCCAGAAATGACAAAGTGCAGGAAGAGCATGTGAATCAAGAAAGGGGGGTTGATGATTACGAATTCAAATCGTGCTTACTTTGTCTTTGTCAAAATGCTGGGCCGTGGAGGAAGAAGTCCACGCTTTCTAAAGAAAAATTGCCCTCGATGCCAAATTTAACGCTTTCACCTACAAGTCAATAGGGGCAACCATATTCAGGAATTGAAGGTTACGAGTTGAAAGAGAGGGTAACGGAAAGTTAAGCGGCAGCCGGCTTTTTCGGCGATCCACTGCACCCGGTTGTTAGATTGTCTTAATGTGGCCACCATAAATCCATTGCTGGGCGGAGTTTGGGGAATGCCCCATGTATTAAAGTACTTACTGCTATCCATCTTGTTGCTTTGATGGCTTGGTTTGTATGATATACGCCTGTCTGGACGGCGACAATTTTTGGTTGCTTTTGGCCCCAATCGTCAATTGGGACATCTAAATCTCCGATTCGCCAGACACTGCAACCACTAATGCCACCGAGTCCTCGTGGAAATGGTGCGGAAATACCTTCTAAATCTTTGAATATAGCCTGTGTGCCCTTATCTGTTGAGCTATATTGTAACTGTGCTTCAAGCAATAAATGAAAACGCTCTTGATATTCCTTGAAAGGTCGTGTGTCTCGATTGAACGCGATAGTCGTGTACTGGAATGGTTTTAATTGTAGTTGTTCTGAGCCACTTGTGCTCGGCTTGGACCAGATTCCTGGATATCCGAATAGGGTATAGACACCAGTTCTGGACTGTAAACCAAAATCAATATCATTGAGATATAGCAACCTCTTCCCATCAAGCTTTTGAACAGCGAGTTGCGGAAGATTGTAGATGGCAACGTCAAAGGGATCATTGTCCGTACCGTATTGGCCTTCAGAAGAGCACATCCACTCACCAGGCACCGCAACAAAAGATTCGTTTGCTGATGTAATGCCAAGAGTTTTATTGCACTTGTGAGCCTCCTTAATAACATGGCCAGCTGTGACTACAAATGATTCGTCGGCAATACGAAAGAGAATACCGCTTCCGAATTGGTAAACATTATGGTCATGGGCGATAACAATTGCAACAGTACTATCCCACGCTTGTTCCGGGATATATGGTGTCACCTTGTTGTTAACCAGGTATTGGAGTTGTTGTTTATCCATTATGTTGATTCCTTGATTTGTCTTCCTGAATCTAACGCGAGGCATCAGCGAGGGGCCGATTTGTGGCCGATTCGCTGCATGCCCTAGTTGGGCTGGTTTTTTTTATATGTTTCTTCCAGAATTTCACAATTTAAAGAGTGTCCTTCCGTCCCTCGTCTCTTTTCTTTTTTGGCATAATCTCGATTTCTGCATGAGGGTAATATGCGTGGCCATCAAAAGAAACTACATTAAGATCAAGTTCGTATCCATTATAATGGGCCTTGACGATTCTAATAACAATGTCTGCTGTGCGTGTTTCACCTATTTTTTCCTTTTTATGATTTAGCAGATCCATACGCAAGTGACGTGGATTACGCAAATAATACTTCTTATCCTTTATATCTAGGTAGAGTTTATCTTCTTTCGTTAATTTGTGATTTCTATCGATATCGAATATGGCTTTTATCGATGTCTTCGGTGAATACTTTTTCTCAAGTTCTTCACGAAGTTTATCTCTTATTGCTTGAACCCTCACTTTTTCAGCTGCTTTGATTTGTTTTACTCTTTCTGCCATTTCAGCCTTAGAAATAAGTCTGCAAGCAATTTTGCATCCCCCCTCGTAAATGCTGACAATTCTGGCGTCACATCCCGGAGCAGCGGATATAACCTTAAAGAATGCGTCAGGGCAAATGCCAATTTTCCCTTCTCCAAAGTCACTCCCCTCTCTATAAATGAATATTTCCTTTGCTTCATCTGCAACCCAAAGATTAACAACGTCACCCACCTTGCAATTTGATAGCTCAAATCTGTTGAGCTTGTTGACAAGGAATTCAATTTGGTCTGACTGATTGACGGGAACTAATTCGGTCTTTGTACTGTTTCTTTCAGGCTCACTGTCTGAAAGAATCAAATCTATATCAAGCCATACTCCATAACTTCCTGCTCTTTCGACATTTCTGTCCCATACAATTTTTGCAGGACACGTCACTGCACCAGAAATTCCTTCAGATATCATCTTACTGCGCCATTTGCAAGCATTTTGTCTGCTAAGGTGGGCAACGGTTTTTCCTTCAATTTCAATCTTGACTGCGTAAGCGTCATAAGGATTATTATCATCAGGAATGATTTTAGCCTGAGCGAGCGCGTCAACGCCTTCCTCTGATCTGCCACCGCAAATCTCATTAAGTACCTCCTGATAAAAAGACACGCCTGCAACAATAACGCTAAACGTACTAGCAGATACGTTGTTTGCTGGTCCTATTTCATTATTCAGGAAATTCCCGCTTTCATTGATTGTGGTTTTCGGTTGGTCTTGATAATGTTTTGTAAGGTTGCTAGTCTTATCTTTTTTGAACAAATCCAATATTCTATTAAGGAGTCTCATCTGCCTTTCACAACGAACAATTCAGCGGTGACTGTGGGACACTGTCGCCTTGCGACGTTGGGCAAGGCTTTTTTTCTGCTATTAATATGATAATTCCGTCTATCATTACATGCCTGATTCTTGCTTAACCTTTTAAAATTAAACGATATTCTATGGTGAAAATCATGGATGTCCGCAATTCCAAAGAGGACGATGGTTAATGATAAAAAAATGAAATCATTAATGATATAATGAGTCGAGTAGACCGGTGTCACCCCTCCAAATCCCGCAGGTTGAGGTTTGTTTTCTCTGATTGCCGCCTGGTTTCCCGGCGGTGCCACAATATTTCAACTCTGTATCCGTCGGCCCGCTTCTCAACCGACTGGATTCTCCAGACTTTGCCGCAGCAAGAACACCCTTGGGGATGAATTGAATGTATTAAAACAGAAGTTGTTTGTCAAGACCAAACAGGGCATTGATGATTACTGATTCAAATCAAGCATGTTTTGCTAAAATGCCCGGTTGGGGAGTTCAGGAAGAAGTCTTCTTTTTCTCAGATCCTGCCGACCACGGGGTCCATTTTAACGGTTTCACCTACAAAGAGTGAAGATGGGCTTTCTATATGATCTCAAGATTTCCGATTGAAATCTGCACAACGAAAATGGGTTTAGCGGAGTGGGCTGTGATTAACAACCCACTCCTTCTTGCTAAATTCGCATTAGAGAATCTGGTGAATCTACATAATCACTTGGTAAGGGCTTTTATCATTTCCTCTACCTGACTTACTGAACCAATAGGATGTACCTTGAAATGAACAAATGGTGTGAACTGTTGTACGGCGTTCATAACTTCTAACTCAGATCCTTCTTCAACCGCATATCCACTGAGTTCGCCAACAAACGTTCCCCAATCCTTGATTAAACCTTTTTTTATATCTTGCTTAACCATCTGCATTAAGGTATTCCATCCAGCCCCTCGCTCTTTCGGACTCACGGGTATTTTCGTTGCGTCAATTTCCCAAAGCAATAGATACTTTCCCATAGGTTATTCCTCCTTTTTATTAAGTTTTTCTGAAGGTTAAAGTAAACAAAGTCCGCTTGCTCAACTGTCCGCAAACGAAGAATGCTTTTTAGTATAGCCAAGAGCGATAACTCTCTGTCTCTGCTTTACTGGGTTAGCTTTATTGAGACTCAAATACTAAAGCCTCCGAAAGGGTAAATAACCCCCTTGGAGGCTTCATAGGGGCATCTTGTGGAAACTCCATTTCATACTATACACTCTAAAAGGTTAGAGGTTAGGTAGTTAGGTTAACTGACGCTCGGGTGGGTTATTCTTCATGAAACAAATATCATTAAAATGGTAAACAAGTCAATCAATAAAAAGGCTTGTGAAAATTATCTTTTTGAGGATTATCACTTGAAGTGTGCGATAGCGATATTGATTCTCGGCTTGATGATTTCAGTCAACTATCATCAATTCATTTTTGCATTGAATAATGTTTTTTCCGTCAACATTGCAAACATCACTCTAATTAGTTTATGGGCAGTTGCCAGCACAGCCTTTTTGTAAGGCAGTCCATCCTTTATTCGCTTCAAGTAGTATTGTTTGAATCTTTCATTAAACTGGATGACCTTCGTTGTCATAAGCCAGATCACCCGTCTAAGATGTCTATTGCCCCGCTTAGAGATCTTCCCTTTCCTATCGATTTTCCCTGATTGGTAGAGGGCCGGATCGAGCCCTGCCATCGCAATCACCTTTTTATGACTTTCAAACTGCTTAATATCTCCGCCTATCTCGATCAGAAAATTCATTGCGGTCTTCTCCCCAATTCCTTTCATAGAGGTAAGGATATCCATATCTCCCTGGATCTTCCCTTGGCAGAGTTCAATGAGGATATCCGTAAGCTCTTGGAGATGTCCTTCCAGCTGGATCAGTAAAGAAGCTTTCTGTCTGAGGATGATCTCCTTTGTAACGCTTGACGTCCCTACAGATACCTGTGCAGCCTTTACAATCCGCTCCACCGACGCATCGGTTTGTTTCCCATACGATCCCGGTATCAGTATCTTGGCTATCTTGGAACGTTTGGCCTGCTTCATTGAAGCAGCAGAAGGATATTGGCAGAGCAGACGGAGCATGGATTTGGTAAAAATACCCGAAATATGTTCCAATTCAGGAAAGGTCATGGTCAGTAACCGCTTGATCTCACTCTTGGTCGAACTCATCTGGTCCACCAGGCTCTCTCGTTGCCTGGAGAGATCTCTGAGATCTGAGATGTCAGAAGATAGGATGGTTTGAGAAAGGGAATCTCGATTCAGAAGAAGAAACTGGGCAATCACAGAGGCATCTTTCTTGTCCGTCTTGGTCTTCCTCAGCTGAAGCTTGACGAAATTAGAAATAAGCAGGGGATTAATAACCATGACGGTATACCCTAAAGAGACAAGGAAAGAATAAAGGTTGATATGGTAACATGCTGTTGACTCCATGCCCACCAATACAGGCTCTTGGGTAATAGACAAGGCAGAAAGCTGCTTGATCAGCTCCTCGAAGCCTTTTCTATCCATAGAGGCTGATAGATTGAAAAGCCTTTCCCCATGGCTGGGGATACAACACGCATCGAATGTCTCCTTGGAAACATCGATACCAAGAAACCATCTGAACCGCTGTCTTTCGTCCATATCCATTCCTCCTTCCCATCTTGGCATGGTCAAAGCAGGAATTGCCTCCCGACCAATCCTCCATCGTGACAAGGGTTCTATGACCCAATCAACCTATTATGGCTTGGGAGGCAGGGGACAGACTGAAATGAGGATTCTATGACCCAGGAAGTACTAAGTCCTCCTGCCTTTCCATGGTTAATAGATTCCATACAGACTTTATACTATGAATTGATGGTAGGAGTCCTCTTTTCTCCAAATCCTGTCGGTCACAAGGCCAATTTAACGCTTTCACCTACAAAGAGTGAGTATTGGTCTACATCAAAGGTTGATGAAAGTGAGTAAAAGAGGTCTTTTTATAGACTTCCTCTTCATTGCCAATATCTTAGATCGCTTAAGCAAAAGTCCAAGAGTTTGCGAGTGAGAATAGACTGGTAAAAGGAAGAGCCTTAGTTTCATTCTCGACAGCACCATGCCTGACCAATCGATGGCATTTCAAGCTCTGCTGAAGAACAAAACTCCAGAAGTAACACGGTTTCTTGATGGGATTTTATATGCCCGTACAGGTCCCCCCCCTTTACGATTTACTGGAACTTATAGAGGACCGCAAAAGTAATGCAACGGGACCCCAGCGTTCTAGCCTGTGTTTGTGGCCTTTTTGTGGTGGCCGTTTGTTGCATTACTTATGTTGCTTTCTATAACGCAAGGAGTTCATACACTGATGGCTGTAAATCCCAAAGGTATTGGGGACAGTATTTCATTTAGTGTGGGTTAACGATGCGGCAGAGCTGAGATAATGTCAACCAGGGTATTTATGAAAGTCAGCACATAGAGTATGAAAAAAATACTCGGCAAAATCCAGGTTCGAAGACGTGGTTTAGCAGCGCCTAAAAATCCATCCATCCGGGCAAGACCCTTCACTGGATATTGCAGGACTTCCTTCTTATCAGGGCTCTCTATTTTCCGTGTTTCAGGATTGAAAAAGATACCCTCATCAGAACAAAAGCTCTCACCCGCTGAATCCATCTTTCGCTCAAGATATCTGGCTTGAAAATAACGGAGCTTCAACTTAAGTTGTAACCTCATGGCGGATGTAATCCAGAATACGCACACAAACATACCGATAGCAAGCCAAAACAGGATATAATGGAAGCTTAAGTAAAAATAGGATGAGCCGAAAAATTTCACCAGATTGAGACAGATCGTCGAGGTAAAGAAAATAAAAATATTGATAATCAAATATACCATTTCAGAACGGATGAGACGGTTTTCCATAATACAAATCATGTTTACTAATAGTCGGTATTTCTGCACAGATTGTTGCGTTTTCTCATTCGTTTCATCCATCATAAACTCCCTTATTTTCTTATCTGGTAGCTTGTTTATCAGACTCTAATATAGGTGTATACCATAAAATAATTGAAAATAATAGAAAAAAATCCCCCTCCTGGATCCGGGGGGGAAATACAGAAGAGAATAGAGGTCGATGCTCAAAATGGACCTCTGCTCTTGTTAAAACAGGCTGTTTTTGTTCTTTTTTGAGCTGTCCTCTGATTGAAATATGCATAAAAAAGGCAGGGTCAAAAATGACGAGCCGATCGTTTAACGTGTTGAAAATAGACTCACCTTTGCATAGAAAATGCCGGGAACTGTTGATAGCCGCTGATTAATCGGCAAGACCACTGTCACTCAGCTTTCAAACATTTCTTCTTAAAAGAAAAGGCCAGAAGCCTTTGTGGTTCAAGGCCTTTTTAAATTTCTTCAACACTTTAAGCGATCGGCTCGTCAAAAATGACTCTGTCTTCACTCTTTGGCAGTTGAATTTAGATTATCTTTTCGGATTATCCCTCAGTCTGTGGCAATGATCACATTACTTGCCTTGATTACCGCATACACTCCCTTACCCTTAGAAAGGCGTAAATTCTGAGCTGATTTCTTGGTGATTACAGAAACGACCTGGACACCCCCCGGAAGTTCAAGTGTAACTTCCGAATTGACCGCACCATGTTTTACCCCTTTTATCTTGCCTTTAAGGACATTACGAGCACTTATCTTCATGATCCACTCCTTTCTTAGGTTATTTGATTTAAAGATATTTCCAGGACGAATTATTGTCAAGAAATTAAAGACCAAATTATCAATTACAGGTTCAAATCTGCATTATTAAAATAAATTATCTTGTTGAAGATTACAGGAGAGACTGTCGAAAAAGTAAAAAAGGCGATTTCGCCAATTTACGAATCGTTAAAAATCAAGCACTTACAAACCGCAAAGGACCACAAAATGGCTATTTCCAGGGTTTTTCGACAGTCTCGGAAGTACCCTTCCTTTTTCCAAGATCCCGTCGGTCTCGTAGCCGATTTAACGCTTCCACCTACAACTGTTGAGTCAAGGGATGCTTTAGGGATTGAAGATTACGAGTAGAAATCATGCATCGCAATTCCATAAATAAAATCATGTCGAAACATTTTCGATGGTCTAAAAACAGAGGAGATATAGCAAAGATCAAAGCCTCGAAGTCGGCCACCGCAACCAAAATATGTCGGATCACGAACCTTAGATCCTCACTTCAGCCCAGCCTTACGCAAGGCGTTAATAACTTTATCTGCTTCCGACTGATCCTTATATGAAAGGGTCTTTGCATAAGAATCCACTGAAAACTTAGGATTTATCCTGAGAACTTCTGCAGCTTCAGCACGGGCCTCCTTCTCTCGGCGCATCATGGTATATGTAGCCGCCAGGCGATAATGAGCAATAATATCATCGGGCGCAAGCTGAATTCCTTTCTTAAATGCCAAAACCGCCTCCTCAAACCGCCCCGTCATCCGGAGTGCCGCGCCAAAGTTGCGATATAAAGAGGATCGACCATAGGGGCTGAGTCGGACCGCTTTTTGGTATAACGGAATGGCTTCTTCCAACCTGCCTGCAAACCTTAGACTATCGGCATAATTGACAAGGGCAACCGTGTCACTGGGGTTGAGAGCCACAGCCCGTTCCCCCTCAGCAATCGCCTTGTCATACTCCCTTTTACCGAAATAGAGAGGACACAATAAGGCGTGGGCACCGGATATGGAATCATCCATGGCAAGGGCTTTTTGGGCCAGTTCTATACATTTCTCAATAGTCTCCCGAGGGGACTTCGTATTGCCCAGCCAATAATCATGATGGTAGACCCAACCGAGGTGAATATAACCGATTGGATTCCCTGGACACATCGCAATAGCCTCCTCCACCATCCGCCGGGCCAAGTTGTTATCCTCGATAGTCCAACGGTTAAGGTAACCACTCGCTTCCGTTAACTTCAAATAGCAATCGAGACCTTGCTTCCCTTTGTAATATTTTTCAGCCCCTCCGACTTGTCCACCCTCTGCCAACTTCACTCGCACGCCCGTCAAGATCTTTATGATGAGCTCATCCTGCAGGGCAAATATATCTTTCAGATCACGACCGTAACGCTCTGCCCAGAGGTGATTCCCTGTGAGAGCGTCGATCAACTGAGCGGTGATCCGAACACGGTCGCCAGACCTCTGCAAGCTCCCCTCCAGCACATACCGGACACCCAGCTCTTCGCTTACCTGCTTGACCTTCACCGGCTTTCCCTTGTAAGTGAAGGTCGAATTTCGGGCGATCACAAACAGCCTTGGTACCTTGGAAAGGGCAGTGATGATTGTCTCGGTCATCCCGTCGCAGAAAAATTCTTGCTTTGGGTCCTCGCTCATGTTTACAAACGGTAGTACGGCAATAGAGGGCTCGTCGGGCAAGGGGAAAGCCATCTTTTGTTTGGAGGCGACCTCCTCTTTGGGAGGTGGAGGGGTTACTGTTTTGGAAACTTTTTCGGGTGAAGGCGTTACCTTTTCTTTGGGAACGACTTCTGTCGAGGGGGTCACGGCTACTGAAGGCTTTTCAGCCAAGGGGGCTGCGATCTTCTCTTTTGAGATAACCTCTGGTTGTGAAGCAGGGGGAGTGTAAAGCCTCCATATTACAACAGCAGCAATTACCACAATCACAGCGACCACCAAACCCATAGTAGCCATCTGCCATTGTCTGGGTTTAACCTTTTTCTCACCGATCACCTTACCGGCTGCTTCAGGCTCCATCAGGACTCGATAGGTTCGTATAGGTTCTGTAATATTCTTGACCGTTTGCTCCCCTAAGTATTTATACCTCAATGGTAGCTTGTTCTTAATCTCATCATAGGTTTTTCCGGATATACAAATCCCCCCTGCTTCGGACAGGCTCTCTAAGCGTGCTGCAATGTTAACCCCGTCACCGTAGATCCGCCCTTCCTCCTCGATCACATCCCCAAGATTAATACCGATTCGAAACTCCATTCTGCGATTTTCTGGAAGCTCAGCATTTCTGGTTTTAAGTTCTTTCTGAATCTCGACAGAACACTCAACCGCATCCACCACACTGGCAAACTCTGCCATTAAATTATCCCCTGTGGCATCCACCACCCGACCATGATGTTGTTGGATGAGGTTTGTCATCACTTCCCTGTAAGCATTCAGCGTGCGGACTGTCCCCTTCTCATCTTCCCCCATGAGGCGGCTGTACCCCTTGACGTCGGCACTGAGAATTGCAGTAAGTTTGCGTTTAACTTCTTGTGTGGTCATGGGATCCCCCCAAAAACTTCCGGAGTGGAAAAACAGAAACAATTCTCTCAAAAAATCGTGATCTTGCAATGGGTTAGAAGCCTCTACGAAGGCATAAAAGCCCTCTCGGAGGCTTCATATTCGCACATTTTGGAAATCCCATTTCATTTCTAACTCCAAAAGGTTGAGGTTGGGTTGTTAAATTATTTTTTACGCAGACTAACTGAGAGATTTATTATTCATTTACCTATCAAAAAGTGCTGTATTTGTCAATTGAATAATAGGCTCGTGAAAATTGTCTTATCTAAAATTTTATAACCATTACAAAGGGGAGCGGTGAGATGAATTCAATCTCATAAGAATCTGGCGGATATCCAGTTAAAACATCAAACACATCTTGTTAAGATTACCGATTGTAGATTGAAATCTGCAGTATTAGGCGAAAATGCTCTGGCAATGATTACAAGAAGGAACATTGCATCGCTCCCCTCTTGGTTGCCTAAAAAATAGGCAGTCAGACCTGCCACGGACTAAGGGGGAATACCCCAAAGAGTGAAGATTTCTTTTGAAAAGGTATAGGTTATTGTCTTTTCTTTCCATGCAGACGCCTCTCCCAAGAAGATGCCCCCTGAAGACTTCACCCCATAATGAGTATATGCTCCTCGGAAAATGGAAGGATTCAGATTTTGAGGGACAAGCCTATTGGGCTAATTAAATGGCGAAAGGCAAGATTGGAGAACTTACTCATAAGCCCCTGCCTCAAAAGAAGAATTAGGGAGAGGGCCATTAGGGTTTATCTTAGAGGTGAGCATCAAAACCCTCCCCACCCATTCAACATTGCACCTACAAATCATCGCCCAACGATAACATCTTGGGCTCAGGATTACGGGTTGAAATCACGTATCCCAGGTGAATATATCAAAATCAGATCGTGGTTTTTTTGAGGTATCGGAAACAGATGATAGATAGTAGAAATAGCAACTGCTGCAATTTCATCGGTCACAGTTAAACAAAGGCAGTTCCGCCTCGTCCCTCATCGGTTATCGCTTCCACCTGCTCTTGATTCCAACGTAGCATTGAAAATTAATGATTGCTGGTGGAAATGGGCATGCTGAAAAAAAATAAGGTAAAGGGGATTGTGACCAACAACCCACTGCCCATTAAAAACCGTAATGAACTTGCCCTGTATCCATCCGCAGAGGAGGGTGGAGGCAGGTCTATTTTTTCTCATCCATGTTTCCTCCTGAACAGACTTATTGTCCCGAGAGCTTGACCGGAAACGCGTCTCCGGCCTTGCCGATGAAACACACGTAATCTCCGGCGTTGAGGATCAGGGGAGGTGGGCTGTCCATGAGGCTGTCATAACGTCCTTCGAGACCCTGGGTTAAGATCATTACTCGGCCGTCGGCCGGGAGCGTGCAGTCGAAAACCCTCTGGCTTTCGGATTTCCTCCATTCATTGAGGCCCTGGGCGCCGATGACGACGGATTCATCATCGGCCAGAGCGGGAATGTCCCGGCATTCCGAAAAGAGGAAATTTCCGGCCTTGAGCCAGTTTTTCCCGTCTCCCGCAACCACTGAAAGTCCCATAATGTCTCTTGCGTATGCCAGACACATTGCCGTCGAATCAGGGGACTGAAGTCTGGACAGCATGTACTGGGTTCCGCTCTTTAAATAGATATATCCTGGCAGTTCGCTGATGGTTCCTGTCTCGCCGACGCCTGCTTCAAATTCGTAATCCGAAATATTGCGGAAAAGCCACTGCTTTCCGGCAAACGCGGCGGCATCAATGCCGGCTGTGCCGGGGCTCATGCCCTCCGCATACACGACGCCCGCCGTTTCCGACCCTGTGAATGCCAGGAGATAATTGGTCTGATTGCGTTTTACAAGAGATATCCGAAGCCCTAAGTTATCATGGAAAAAACCGTCGGATTTGTATTGTAGGGTCTTCGACAGGGAAAAGGCGCCTTCCGCAAAAGAATACAATTTCATGGCACTACTGCCCAGATCGAATTCAACCTTGTAGATGCTCGAACCTGAGGCGTAGAAGCCGGCGTAGTTCAGGAGTTCCTCCGGGATCACCCCATCGGGAAGGGGCAGTTTCACCCCGTCGCCGACATGAGGGACGATCCCTTTCCCCTCCAGCAAGGCCTGCATGATCGTGGACACAACAGTTGCGGCATCGCCGCCGGCTCCAGCGAAAACGAGGGCAATTGAAAGTTTCTCCTTCGGCGCAACATACAATTGGGAACTGAATTCTTTCGTTCCCCCGTTCTTGGCCAGGACCGTCACCCCCTGTTCGGCAAATTTATTGACGGCCACGAAATCCCAGCCAAGGCCGCAGTTGAACAAGGGCGTGCCGCCGAGGGCGGTCTCGGGTCCGTACTGGGCCCGGGTATATTCGGAAAGAGAATCGTCCGAAAAAAGTCGGTTTCGGTAAAGAACGGTTGAATATCGGCACAGATCCTCCGCGGTGGAGGAAATGCCGCCGGAACCCATCACGCTGACATACTCGACGGGCATGGCAAGACCCGTTTCCGGTCTGTAATTCAGCGCGATATTCGTGTTCCCATTTTTAAAGAAACAGGAAGAATTCTTCATCTTCATCGGCTTGAAAATCCGCTTCATCAGAAAATCCGCGTAACTCATTTTGGAAACCGCTTCGATGACTGCTTCGGCTACGGTGAATCCGTCGTTGCAGTAGACGCTGATTTCGCCAGGTGTATGCTTGAGGCCGTCCGCGGCAAGATAGGAAAGCGTTTCACTGACGTAGTTGGGATTTTTTTTCGCACCGAAGCTGTCTTTGCCGTTAGTCCCCGGCAATCCAGATGTGTGATTGAGCAGCATGCGGACCGTAATGTCCTTGTATCGCTCATCCTGGGTGGTGAAACTCGGTAAATATGCGGTCACTGGCTGATCCAGTTCCACCTTGCCGTCATCCACCAGCAAAAGAATGGCGGCGGCCGTGAAAATCTTGCTGATCGAACCAATATTGAGCTGGGTGTTCTTTCTAACCGGCAATGCGTTTTCCCGGTCTCGCATCCCGAAACCTTCGGAATAAACGATCTTCCCGTCATCCATGAACGCAATCGTCGCTGATGACGCCTTCCCGGACGACAGCGTTTTCCAGATCTCCCGCCGGGCTGTATGGATCGCATCCTCATACAGTGCCTTGTCAGCGGCGGCGGCAGTCCAGATGAAACTCTGGACAACGACGAACAGCAGGACGAACAGGGAAAGGAAACGCTTCATAAAATACCTCCTTTTTTTCGGGTGTTGAACACAACCCTTTGCTCTATCTCCCCGATCCGATTGTATCATAGTTTAAGGAGTCGAGTAGACCGGTTTCTTCCGGCACGGTGGGTTGAGCTTTGTTTTCTTGGTTAGCCACCTAGTTTCCCAGCGGTGCGACAATATTTCAACCGTAAGTCCGCTGATCCCCTTGTCAACCAAATGGATTCTCCAGACTTTGCCTGGCGCACTAAGAACTTGTTTAGGATGAGTCGAATGTACAAAAAAGGGAGTTGTATGTCAAGAAGAAAGAAATCACATAAATAATTTCATTGAGTTTAGGCATGAAAGGTAAGCACTAAAATTCATCGATTACGGGTTGAAAGGTTGCATTGTAGAACGAAAATGCAAAAACAACATTTCAGGAAGTGCTAATCGGTTAGTCCCCGTTTAAGTAACAGGGGTGGCTAAAAATACATCTGAGGAAATGAGAGAATAGGTATATGGTCCATGGATTGTTTTGAGGGGTAGGTGTGGGGAGGAGAGGAGAGGCGGAAGAAGAAGCCCGCCATGAAGCGAGAGCGGGCGCGCCAAAGAACGCCCCTAATTAAAGACAAGGCCGCATCCGTAAGCTACAGGCATTGAATGAGGGGCGTCATTAGCGCGGCAATGGTTCGACGGGGGGCGTTCGGGGTTCGCTCCCTTCTTAACTTGACTATATTGTTGTTAATGTCGAAGAGATGAAGGAGGCTTAAGCTTCATGGCTAACGAGTACACCTACAACTAAACGATTTTGTAAAAAAAATAAAGTTGAGGATTACGATTAGAAATAGCGTATAACGTTTCGAGTGCTTGAGAAAGGCGTAGCCTTTGAGTGTTGACCTCAAGCACTCTGTTAGCCGTCCGTTGCAGGCAGTATTAAATTAGAGCCCTCCCATTTTTTGATCTTTGGATGCCTATTTCGGCAATTCAAATGTTCCTGTGTGTCGGTAGCAAACTTGATTTGTATCAGGAGTAATTCGCCTCCCTCGGGTGATCACTTTGATTCTCCCTTCGCCTTTGATCCCTTTCCACTTGCCAGTGCCCGATAGAAACTTCATGATGATTTCCCCCTCGATTGCCGTTCCTTCCATGAAGAAAAAGTCTCCATCAGGGTCCAAGTATTTAAAATAACCGTGAGCCTCCGCCTTGCCATCTGTTATACGGCGAATGCCCGCACAGTGAAGGGTGAAGTTGTCGAAAACTTTGTTCTCGACATTGCTCCGGACGATACCTTTTCCATCGAAGCCTACGATTATTAGATCTGGAACTTCTGACAACGTTGTATGGCTAGTAAAGGAATAGCATTCGGTGATGTCGTAAGATTGCTGGGCTTGTGCAACCGGAATGAACAAGACCAAAACGAAGATTCCAACAAGACCCCAAATGCCAACATTTCTTTGTCTCTCTTTTCCTATTACCATACCATTCCCTCCTTTCTGATGATTTTTAAAGGCGAAATCAACAAAGCCTCCAATGGGATTTTACACCCCTTGGAAACCTAATACGACGTAAATGGGACAGCCTGTGCAAGATTAAATAAAGCAGGATTTTGTTGCAATTTCTCACTTCAGGCCCGCCTTGCGCAGGGCACCAATCCTGCGATCCAAATCGGCCTGATTCTTGTAGAGAAGTGATTT
>CAWGWZ010000010.1:0-90091 GCA_963826305.1 uncultured delta proteobacterium
CTTATTTGGGCTCAAACCTAAACGATACACTTTAAAACGAAACCGTCATCCGTAAAGAACAAGCTCGTGTAAGTAATTGAGGGACGTCCATAAATTTATAAGTTTCTTTCTGATGGGTGTCATCCATAAAGAAATTGTCAAATTAGGTTCAAATTGTGATAAGTTATATTCGAGGTTTGAAGAGTGTCTAAATTGTTTCAATCAATATAGTTGCGATCTACGCTTCTTTCTAGCGGGACTGTTGAAAAGCCCGGGAACCAGCCATTTTGTGGTCCTTTGCGGTTTGTAAGTTCTTGATTTTTAACGATTCTTAAATTGGCAAAATCGCTATTTTTACTTTTTCCACAGTCTCCGCAGATATTAAAACATCAAATGTCCGACATTTTTTCTGTGAAGAAAGCCGGATCATGAACGAAGAAAAAGCTCAAGACAGAACAAGGAGGCAAAACATGAGGGAGAAAAGATTCTGGAATGAGGAAAAGGAGGCTCTACCATTTCAAAAGCTGCGAGGGTTGCAAAGAGAAGGGCTCCAAAATGCTGTAGATTGGGCTTATCAAAGAACTACGTTTTACCGAAACTTATTTGATCAAGCGGGGGTCAAACCAAAGGATGTCCTAACAATTGAAAACATCACTAAGCTTCCTTTTACGACAGACATAGAAGTAGCCACAGATATCCCTCTCAAGGATAGGCTTGCCATCCCTGAGGAAAAGATCAAGATGTATCACTCCACATCTGGAACGGTCGGTGCAGTTGTCCCCATTCCTTTTAGCCAAAAAGATATGGAGGCGTTTATTAACGATGGAGAAGCCCGAGGACGTTGGACAATGGGCGTAAGACCTTGGGACACAGTGCAAGTTTTAACGCGATTTGATTGCTGCCTCCTCGGCTATAAGGAGTTAGGAGCTTCTCTTGTTTTGTTATCAGCGGGGAGATATACGACTGACCACCAGATACGGCTGACGAAGGAAAGCGGCGTTACAGTGATTGAACATATGCCCTCCTTGCTGCTTCCCTACTTTGAACGAATGGAACAGATGGGATTTAATATCAAAGAGACGAAACTTCGGATGGTGAGTGGGGTAGGTGAGGGGTGGGCTGAATCTTATAAGAAAAAGGTCGAGAATAAATATGGGATACCCTTCATGACACTTTATGGGGCTGCGGATACATCTCCCTTCTTTGCGGCTGAGTGTGAGGCAAGGGAAGGGATGCACTTTAACGCTGACATAGGTATCTTAGAGGTCGTTAATCCTGAAACTGGTAAACCTCTTTCCGAAGGTGAAGAAGGAGAATTAGTTGTTACGATGCTTCAGAGAGAAGCGATGCCTCTTATTCGATATAGAACAGGAGACGTGGGTAGCATTCTTCCATACGGCCCTTGCCCGTGCGGCCGAACTATCCCTAAAATGTCGTATGTCAGAGGCCGCGTTTCTCACAGGATCAAGGTCGGGGGGAAGAACATTCTGCCCATCGATGTAGAAGAGGTCGTGGCTGGATTCGAAGGCCTTGAGAATGAGTTTCGGGTTATTTGCCAAAAACCCGACATGGAGAGGCTAAGATTGAAAATAGAACATAGGAGCGAAGTTAAGGATTTGAGAGCTCTTAGAGAAAAAGTTGAAGAAACAATCTTTCGCAAATTGGGTATCAATGCCGAAGTAGGTCTGGTGGCCAAAGGTACATTGGAGCGCGTCACATTCAAAGCTCAAAGAATAGAGAGGCTATACTAAAAGATGTCCTCAACAAGACTTGATTTGACGGTGGCATCGCCGCCTGGATTGTCGAGGAGGTTAGGTCGCTAGACCTTCACTCGGATTCTTTTGCGGGAAATACTTCTTACCCTCCAAGAAGGTTTCCGTTGGAGTTCGCCCCTGGCATTGCTTCCCCTGATGGGTCCTATAGCTATTTATAAAGGTTTGTAATATGCCAGTAAGGAAATTCAGATCTTTTCCCAAGTGTCTCATACGATGATTCACTCTAAAAAAAGAAAGCCTATCGCTGAGGCAAGGATTCCCCTGAACCTTTTTGCAGCTTTTTTCCTATGGATTTCTAAAAGATTTACGGGTATTTGTAAGTAATCCTTTTACCAAAAAACAGTGATCTTTGTCATTAATAGTGCCAACACGGTTTCTTCTAAGCCTGTTTCTATTCTAAACCATAGTCCTTTATAGCGATCTCTCTCATTTTGAACCTCTGAGCCTTCCCCAGCGGTGTCATTGGAAACGCATCAACAAATTTTATATATCTTGGCAATTGGGAGGCTGAAAGTTTTTTCTCAGAATATTGTAATATTTCTTCGACAGTTACTTCCTCTCCTTTCTCCAATTTGATCCATGCTGCCACCTCCTCACCCATGATTTTATCGGGGACTCCAAATACGTGAACGCTCGAGATCTTTGGGTGACTGAAGAGGACGTCCTCGATTTCAGTAGGATAAATTGTTTCTCCTCTTTTGAATATAATTTCCTTCAATCTTCCGGTTGTTTTCAAATAGTCCTCTTTGCCCATGGTTCCAAGGTCTCCAGTGTGTAGCCAACCTTCCGAATCGATTGCGTTCGCCGTAGCAGCCGGCATTTTGTAGTAACCCTTCATGTTAAAACCGCGGACACAGATTTCCCCCGTGGCCCCTTCTTGAACCTCCTCTCCAGATTTAGGATCTATTATTTTGACCTCCACATTGGGGAGGGGTCTGCCAACCGAGGAGACGCGCAATTCCAACGGATCGTCCGGGAGAGTCTCTGTAATCCAAGAAGAAGCCTCAGTTTGCCCATAACCAATGATAATTTCTCTTACGCCCATATGTTCTACCACTTTTTTCATCACTTCCATTGGGCACTGCGCCCCCCCCATGATTCCGGTCCTAAGAGATTTAATATTGGAGGTTTGGTATTGAGGGTCTTCCATCAGGGTAATAAATGTACTAGGGGATCCGTAGATCGCCGTACATTGTTCCTTCTCGATTGCGTTAAGAATCTTATGTGCATCGAAAGCATCGGAAGGGATGACAAGGATTGCACCTTTAATCACCGCCGCCAAAGTAATGCAAATGCAACCAAACATATGCGATAGAGGAACGGAGAGACAAAGTCTATCTTCCGTTGTTAATTTTTGATTCTCTGCGCTCGCCAGGGTTGTATTGATGATTCCAAAGTGTGTTGACATTACTCCTTTGGGAGTTCCTGTTGTTCCTGAGGTGTAGAGTATCGTAACAACGTCGTCCTCATAACAAGAGCGCTGTCGTTCACCAAGCAGACTGTCTGGAATTGTCCTTCCGATCTGCAAGACCTTCCTCCAGGTGAACATCCCCGGTCCAGGATGATCCGATATCAAGATGATATTCTTGAGCTCCGGGAGAGCGGAACTGTCCAGTTTGCCTGGAATTGAGTTTTTCAATTCTGGACAGAGGTGATGTATCATCTCAATATGCTCAGACCCTTTCGTCCCTGTTGCCATGATTAGAGTTTTCGAATCCGATTGCCTGAGAATGTACTCAAGTTGCTGGATTTGCGTATTCGCATCAACACTTATCAAAACGGCTCCGATCTTCCCGATCGCGAATTCAGTAATCACCCACTCGGAGATATTGGGTGCCCAGAGTGCTATATGTTCGCCCTTTTTTACACCGAGCTTTAGAAGCCCCTTAGCCATCTGATTCACCACATCTAACAACTCTCTGTATGAATACCTCACACCCCTAGGGATATCTATGAGGGCTTGGTTTTCAGGATATTTTAAAGCAGTTTGATCCAACAGATGGCCGACCGTTATTCTCAATAATTCTTTCATTTCCTTCGTATCCTTTGGAGTTTATGATAGAGGTTCAAAAAGAGTAAATTTAACAATTATTGGTCCAATGAACATTAGAAGACCCGGATTCCGGGATATAACAAAAAACATTAGCAGCTCCAAGCTAAATTTCAGCAGAAAGAATCTCCCTATCCTTTAATCTCACATACCCATGATGCGTAACTCTCACATGAGGGATTGCAGCCGTTCCAAGAGTATCGATCGTCAAGATAGGTTTTTCCCATCTGACACCATTACCCCTTAAGGAACTCTCGAGCCGTTTCATTTTATCTCTCAATATTTCCATTGGCTCTAAAGAAATTATTCCGCAAAGCGGGGCGGCAAATTCTGCAATCACTTCGTTTCCTATAGCAAAGACAGCTCCTCCGTTTATCTCCTTAAGCCTCTCGACAACTGTTTTCATTGATTTAAGATCACATCCCACAACGATCATGTCGGCGGTATCCCAACACATAGTCGATCCACAAGCCCCTTTTTGAAGACCAAAGCCTTTGAGAAAACCCATAAATGCATTTTTCTTCCTTAGCCGATCTATGGCAAGGATCATGATGACATCCTTCGATTCTGCAGGGTTATCAAGATTAATAATCTTTTCCTTTGTAACAAGTCTTGTCACAAGTTCTATCACCCTTACCATCCCTTTATTCGGAACGGGGGGAAATGTAAATCCTTGAACCTTTACTGTATTAAGCATTTCATCCGGAAAGAAAACCTTTCTAGGTTCTACGATGGCTTTATTATCTTTGAAGATGATTTTCCCGTCACACATCACAAGCGTAGGTGAAAATTCACCTGGTGAAGGAATCATAAGAAGATCTGCCATCTTACCGGGAGAAAGAGACCCGATTAAATGATCAAGGCGGAAATGCTCTGCAGCATTTATTGTAACCATCTGGTATGCCAAATCGGGTGGTACCCCAAGGCTCAATGCATTTTTTAAAGAAGCATCAAGGTAACCTTCCTCGATGAAACCCTCAGGGTCCATACTATCCGTTGAAAGAATCAGTCTTCTAAAATCGATTTTCTTGTTGAAAATTCCTTTTACTCCATTCAGTTCTTTTCTTACAGCGCCTTCTCTTATCATCACCCAATAACCAAGCCTCAATCTCTCTATTACTTCATCTTCATTGACAGGCTCGTGGCAGGAAGAGATACCAAAACATGTGAAAGCTTGAAGTCTTCTTCCTGTGGCACCTGCGGTGTGACCTTCAATTCTCTTACCATGATCAAGTGCTATAGAAACGAGTTCCCTAACCCTTTGCCCCTGTTGCCCTTCCAAAAATATGTTACCCCAATAAACCTCCCCAATACCGAGACATCTTGGGTTCTCAAGCAGAGGAAGAATTTCTTCATTAGAAGGAACATCCCCTTCACTAAAAAGAGTTAACCTACATAGAGGGGTGATTGTGAAATAGAATCTTATAGGCTGGTAGGAAAGTCCTTTTACAAAGGATTCTATTCCTTCTTTACCTGCAATCGTTCCAATTTCCAAAGTTTCAGTAACTACCGTCGTCACGCCAGTAGGAATTACATGCTTTGTAAATTCTTCTATTCCTGATCTTTTAAGGATATGAGTGTGACCGTCTATAAGACCAGGAAGAAGAACCTGGCCCTCTGCGTCAATAATGAGCATCTTATTATCTTTAAGCGGATCATGATCTGGACCAACATATACGATCATTCCATCTTTTATCCAGATTGATTGCCCACGTAGAAATTCTCTGGTGAAAACATTAAAAAGAGTGCCATTAGTAATGATGGTATCAGGCGAAACTTCATTCAAAGCAACTTTGCTCAATATCTCTCTACTCTTCATATTTTTTTATTAACAGGAGTATGGGCTTCCTGTCAACTGTTCAATGCAAGATTTCTCACAATATCACTTTTTTGGTAATCAATTTGTAACAAACATTTTGTTTTATTTATTGTAAATTCAGTTTATAAATTTATACCTTGAATTTTGATAAATAATGTTTCTTTTTTCAATTCCTAAAAAACTGACTATTTTTTCTCCCAATATCAATCTTTAATCGAGTTAAAAGAATCTTCATACCTTGTTAATGTTTATTTTTAAATAATAAAAATTGCCTCTTTAGAACCTTCCCCTATCGATTGTATGCTCTTGTAGATTAGCATGAAATTTAAAAAATAGTACAATAAAATCAAATTGTTAAAAATTTATTATGAATGTTAAATTTTTTTCTTGACAATAAATATCATTGAATATATAAACCATTTATAATTATTTCAAAAATAAAGAGGAACTATACATCTCTTTGAATTTAATTTCTCTTCAATATTTACTTGATGAGGTTAGTAAAATTGATAAGAATAAACGCATCCCTATTGAAAAGAAAATTCTCAAATTCAAAGATGCGACGTACAATACATTTAAATATGATCCTTTAATCCTACGAAACATTTTCGACGCCCAAATAGAAGATACGTTATTAACGATTTCTAATGAACTCTTGGAAAAAATTAACTCTCTTTCTAAGCAAATATTTGCCATAATGGCAAGCGTTTATGAGGAAGGGGTACGTGAAGGGATTTTTATTGAAGAACAACCCATGGCTGTTTCGGATGCAATATGGGGGTTATTTAGAGGAATTCTAATCTGGGAAGAGTCAAAAAGAAAACTCAACCGTCAGAAGGATTATCTTATATCCACTCTGGATGCTGCCTTTGATATTTTTTATCGCGGGATTAGAATGAGCAAGGATCAGAAAGAATGTCAGTTAAAATGATTGCTTAAGGAAGTTAATATACAGAGGGGAAAATGTACACTAACGTCATTAAATATGAAAAAGAAGAAGGTATTGGAATTATTTTCTTAAATCGGCCAGAGCAGATGAATGCTCTTAGTATTAATCTAGTAGAGGAACTTTCTGGTTTATTAGATGAAATTGCCAGAGACAGTAAGATTGGGGTTGTGATTATAGCAGGAAACGAGAGAGTCTTTTGTGTAGGGGCAGATATTAAAGAGGTTTCCAATGTTGACTCCCCTGTAAAGGCACATAGCTTTTTTGCAAAGATAAGGTCACTTTTCGACAAGATAGAAGACTTGGAAAAACCGGTTATTGCTGCTGTTGCAGGTTTCGCCTTGGGTGGTGGATGTGAGTTAGCATTGGCATGTGACCTTCGAATCGCAGCAATGAATGCAACATTTGGACTGCCGGAAATAAGGCTTGGAATAATTCCTGGAGGAGGAGGGACTCAGAGACTCATACGTGTTATGGGTATAACAAAAGCTAAAGAACTCCTGTACACAGGTGATTCTATTGATGCCAATGAGGCCTTCACTAGAGGACTGGTAAACAAAATAGTTGCAGATGAGTCGTTGATGGATGAGACAAAAAAGATGGCTTTAAGGGTTATTAGACAACCGTCATTTGCCCTAAAAATGGCCAAACAAGCGGTCAATAGCGGAATAAATATGGATATGAAATCTGCGTTAGCCTATGAAGCCCGTTGTGTTGAGATACTATTTTCTACCGAGGATATGAGAGAAGGCATTAGCGCATTTATTGAAAAAAGGCAGCCTGAATTTTTGGGGAAGTAGATGGGAAACAAAGAATGTAGTGACTTCCGAATGTGGAAACGCAATTCTTCTTTTGAGAAGTACGGTGAGGGAGTTAAAGGTCTTAGAATTTCTGACAAAGTAGGTTTAAAGGTCGATGATGTTCGATTATCATTCGGCGACCTTATTGCACTTGATGGAGTAAGTTTTGAAATCAAAGAAGGAGAGATACTAGCCCTGATAGGACCTAACGGTGCTGGTAAGACTGCACTTGTTAACTGTATCACTGGTTTTTATAGGCCTCAAAGAGGGCATATATTTTATTTCGGGGAAGAGCTTGTTGGGCTTCCGAGTCACATTATAGCGAAAAAGGGCATAGCACAAACTTTCCAAAACATTGCCCTTTATAAAGGACTTACAACTTTAGATAACTTAATTGCAGCAAGACATAATTTCTTTAGATCCACTTTTATTGAAGATATTTCCATGTTAGGTAGAGCCCGGCGGGAGGAGAGAAAACATAGGCTGGTTGTAGAAGATATTATAGATTTCTTGGAAATTCAGCATATTAGAGAAGAACATGTAGGTAACTTAGCCTATGGACTACGCAAGAAAGTGGAGTTAGGCAAAGCTCTTTGTTTAGAACCGAGGTATTTGCTTCTAGATGAGCCTATGGCTGGCATGACCAAAGAAGAAAAGGAAGATATGTGTAGATTCATCTTGGACGCTAACCAAATTTTAGGAATAAGCATCTTATTAATTGAGCATGATATGGAAGTTGTAATGGATCTTGCTGATCGAATCATTGTTCTTGATTATGGTCACAAAATTGCCGAAGGTACCCCCGAGGAGGTTAGTGCGAACCCAGGAGTAATAAGAGCTTATCTTGGAGAAGAAAACTAAAAGAGTTTTATGAAGCCTTGAGGATTCTTTTAGCATCAATCTAAACTCTGTAAGGTTACCCATTATAAATATCGAGAGGATAACCAGATAAAACTTTGCAACTAAGTGTTGATGATAAAGAGGGCTAACAATGCTGGAAGTAAGCAATATTGAGGTTGTCTATGATAAAGTAATTTTTGTTTTGCGTGGGGTATCCTTAGACGTTCCCCAAGGGAGTATAGTCTGTCTTCTGGGTGCAAACGGGGCTGGTAAAAGTACAACCCTGAAGTCTATATCTGGCCTCATTAGGACGGAATTGGGCGAAATAACAAGAGGCGATGTAAAATTTGAGGGAGTTTCAATTACTAAAAAAACACCGGAAGATATAGTCAGGCTTGGGATTATACAAGTATGGGAAGGACGGAAGGTATGTGAGCACCTAACGATTGATCAAAATCTAAGAGCTGGGGCCTTCATCAGGCAAGATAGGATGAATATTAGGAAAGATCTAAGTCTCGTATATGATTACTTCCCCAAGCTGAAGAATGTGGGGAATAAGATGAGCGGTTACCTCTCAGGAGGTGAACAGCAAATGCTAGTTATAGGGCGAGCCATGATGGCGCATCCCAAATTGATTTTACTTGACGAGCCCTCGTTAGGTTTAAGCCCAGGAATAGGCCGAGAAATATTTGGAATTATTGAAAGACTTAACAAAGAAGAGGGAACCACTTTTCTGCTAGTGGAACAGAATGCAAGAGCTTCGCTGGATGTAAGCCGATATGGGTACGTGATGGAGAATGGTAGGATAGTGTTGGATGGACCAGCGGGCGAATTAAAAAATAATGAAGATATCAGGGAATTTTATCTTGGCTTAAGCCAATTGGGGTCGAGAAAGAGCTACCGGGAAGCCAAGGCATACAAAAGAAGAAAGCGTTGGCTCGGGTAATGACCCCAAGAAACGAGAGTTAGATCATGGATCCAATTGGTCACACACTTCCTCAACTACTCTTCAACAATTATAAGCTTTATGGCGACACAAGAACAGCCATGCTAAAAAAAGATTTTGGCATATGGGAAGTCTATACGTGGAAAGATAGCTTTGAACACGTGAAATATTTCTGTTTGGGTTTGATAGGTTTAGGACTTAAACCGGGAGACAAAGTGGCCATAATGGGGGACAACGATCCCCAATGGTACTGGGCAGAGTGGGCGGTACAAAGTACTAAAGCAGCTATTTATGGCATTTATGCTGATACAGTAGCTCAAGAGGTAAAATACCTCCTGAAACATGGTGATGCCTCATTCGTTATTTGTAGCGACCAAGAACAAATCGATAAGGTTATTGAGATTAAAGACGAACTAGACTTTTTTAAGAAAATGATCTATTGGAAGCCGAAAGGAATATATTATTATACCGATCCTGACATCATATTTTGGGAAGATGTCGAGAAATTAGGTTTAGAATATGAGAAGAACCACCCAGGTTTTTTTGAATCTCTCATAGAGGAGGGTGACGGAGAAGACATTGCCGCACTGTGTTATACCTCTGGTACAACTGGCGAGTTCCCCAAAGGGGCACTGATATCGCATCGTTCCCTAATAACGAATATGAAGAATTTTGGCAAATATTATCCATTAACAGGCGATGATATTTATGTGAGTTCAGCCAGTCCCGCTTGGCTCGCAGAGCAATGGTTTGGCCTAACTTGTCATCTATTGACTGGCCTTCAAATAGCTTTTCCCGAATCTGCCAGTACACTTATGACGGATCTTAGAGATGTTGGTCCGACAATCATTTTCTTCCCAACCCGAATATGGGAACAAATAGCATCCAGCATTAAAGCTGGGCTCAATGATACATCTTGGTGGCAGAGACAGAGTTTCAATATCCTATTACCGTTAGGAAGAAAATGTGAAGAAATTCGGTATGAAAACGATCTTAGGATGAGGCTCTTGAATAAGATACGTCTCCTCTCCGATTTGTTGATATTTCAACCGTTACGAGATAGGCTCGGTTTGAAAAAGAGCCGTATAGCCTTTCAAGGTGGGGCTCAAATTAGTTCTGAAGGAATGCGTTTTTTCCGTAGCATAGGTGTCAACTTAAAACAACTTTACGCCTCTACCGAGGGCGGCTTGCTAGCCATGCACAGAGAGAGGGAAGAGGATCCAGAAACACTTGGAACACCACTTGATACGGAATACATTAAGGCTGGGGAGGATGGAGAAGTGATAAGTCAAGGAGAAATCAATTTTTCCGGTTATTACAAGAATGAAGAGGCTTATGAAAAAGCTGTTGTTGATGGTTGGTTTCATACAGGGGATGCCGTAATAGTAAACGAATTAGGACACTTTATTTATCTTGACCGAGTGAAAAACCTGGTTGAGCTTCCAGGAGGTCATAAGTTTGCTCCAGAATACATTAGTAGTCGATTGAGATTTAACCCTTATATTAAGGACGCATTGGTTCTTGGGGGAGGTGTGAAGCCATTTATTTCTGCAATCATAATTCTTAATTATGAAAATGTCGGGGACTGGGCGGCAAAACAATTAATTTCATATAGCACCTATACTGATCTGTCCCAAAAACCAGATGTATATGACCTTATCGAAGAGCAGATTAAGGAAATTAATAAATATTTGCCACAATATATGCAGGTCTCCAAATTTGTAAACTTGTACAAAGAATTTGATGCCGACGAAGCCGAGATGACTCGGACTAGAAAACTAAGGCGAGGCCTCTTAGAGGATCGTTATTCCCAGCTTATAGATGCTATATATCAAGGCAAAGAAACATTTAGTGTGGAGGCTTCTATAACTTACAGGGATGGTCGGACGGGTATCATCCGCACTAATATCTTAATTAGGAAAGTAAAGAGGGTAATGGATGAGTAACGTTTTTCAAACATTCGCAAACGGTATTACTCTTGGCTTGATTTATGCGTTGGTTGCTATACCAATAGTATTAGTTTACAAGGCGAGTAAGGTATTTAACTTTGCTCATGGTGGCTTAATGCTTTTTGGAGGGTTTATTCTGTACATGCTTATGTGTCAATTAGGTTTGCCTCTAGGGTGGAGTCTCCTATTTTCCATAGTGGGATCTGGCATTGTCGGATATATAATACAACGCATAGTTCTAACACCACTCATTGGTCAACCTATCCTCTCTCTTATTTTAGCTACAATGGCTCTATTGGTATTATTGAATTCGTTAGCACTTGCTGTTTGGGGAGTTACTCCATGCTCATTTCCTTCGATGTTGCCAAAAGGTAGTTTAATGTTAGGCCCCATAAAGGTAGGTAAACCTGATATCATTATAACCATATTTATTGCGGCAATCTTAGGTTTAATAGGGATTTTTGTTAATTACACTAAGTATGGGTTAGCTATGATGGTTACATCTGAGGAGCATTTACTTGCCCAGAGTTTAGGAATAAGAGTAAAAACAATATTTGCTTTAGCTTGGATCATTGGTGCCGTACTTGCAACTGCGAGTGGCTTCTTTGTTGGGTACAAGCTTGCGCTATCGGAGTATCTCCCTGAGGTGGCTCTTCGATCTTTTGCCGTTGTTTTACTGGGCGGGCTTGAGTCTGTACCAGGTGTTATAATTGCTGGGCTTATTATGGGGAATATAGAAGCGTTTGTTAACTTTTACCTGGGTGATTTAATTGCTGGAATAGGGGGTGTGGCTCCTTATATTGCGTTATTGATTATTATGATTTTCAAGCCTTATGGGCTTTTTGGCTGGGTTAGAATAGAAAGGGTATAGGCAAAATGAGACCATGTGGGGTTTACAATGTTACTTATAGCCAGGATAGGGCTGTAGTCAGGACTAAATTACAATTGGGATGGGTTATTGCCCTTTTCATCTTTATTTTTACTCTACCCCTTTTCAGCAAGGAGTATCTTCTTACTTTAGGAATTCTTACAGGAATAACTGTAATCAGTTTGCATGGTCTTAACATTCTCCTTGGTTATACCGGACAGCTTAGTCTTGGACATGCTGCATTTATGGCTGTAGGTGGCTTCACAGCCGTTAATCTAGTGGTTGAATTTAATATTCCATTCTTACTTGCAATTCTTGGCGGTGGATTAGTTACCGCAATGGTTGGAATATTATTCGGTGCGCCGTCTCTTAGGATTAAAGGCTTCTACTTAGTTATGGCAACGTTAGCGGCGCACTATGTGATATTCTTCATTATACATCGCTGGGAAAGAATCGGGGGCTTCATTGGTAAACTTGCCCCACCGGCCAATATCGGTCCGTTGTTATTAGATACTACAGCTAAATTCTATTTATTGGTTACTATTATTGCTATTGTTGGGACCTATTTTGCGCTGAACGTGCCAAGATCGAACACAGGACGTGCCTTTATAGCAGTTAGAGATCAAGATATCGCAGCAATGATTTTGGGCATTAATGTATCACATTACAAATTGCTGGCTTTCGGGATTAGTTCCTTTTACGCCGGTGTTGCCGGAGGACTCTATGCTTTCTACTTTGGCATAGCCCATACACAGTTCTTTAGCCTAACGCAGGCTGTTTGGTTTCTAGGGATGCTTATTGTGGGCGGGTTAGGTTCTACCTTAGGTCCCATCTTCGGGGCGATCTTCTTCCAGCTGATAAACGAGCTTAGTAATCGTGCGGGACCTGTTATACTAAAAATGTTACCCGGTATAGGTGAGACGGCAGCTTCACAACTCGCTAATATATTTTGGGCTGTTGTCATTCTATTTTTTATCATTAAGGAACCCAGGGGAATTAATCATACATGGGTAGTTTTGAAAAATTTGTATAGACTTCATCCTTTTTCACGCAAATATTAGGTCTTTACTGGACGCGTAAATCATCCAGTAAATAAATCGAAAGGAGGTGAAATTTGCAGTTCTATCTAAGAATTAGATTATTTATTTGGTTTGGACTCAACAAAACAAAAGATAGGAGGGAAAGATGAAGAGTAAAAAGTTCTTAAGAAGGGTTGGTTACGGGTTTTTCATTCTTGTAAGTTTGAACCTACTTTTTATAGGTGGTTATATCTCTGAAGTTAAGGCAGCTCCAGAAGAGAAACCGATAAAGATTTTTTCGCCGGTGGGACTTACCGGTCCTTGGTCTTATTGTATGAAACCTCAGTTACTTGGATACCAGACTTATTTCAAATATGTGAACGAAGTTGAAAAAGGCATAGATGGACATCCTATCGAATTAGTATGGGCAGATAGTAGTTATGACCCTACAAAGACAATGTCTTTATATAAACGGTGGAAGAGTGAGGGAACGGTTGCCTTGCTTATTTTGACTGGATCCCCAGATGGTGAAGCGACAAAGGCCACTTTAGCTAGGGACAAAGTTGTTGGCATTGACCTTTATTGTAGTGACCCTATGTTTTACCCTCCTGCTTACACGTATGGGGTCGGAACGACTTATCATGAAATGCACATGGTGTGGTTACGTCACATCGCCAAGACATGGAATCGTCCTGAAAAACCAGTTCTCGCCACTTATTATCCAGAATTTCCTTGGGCCTTTGAGTTTGACAAGTTGTTTAAAGAGGCAGCTCAACGTTTCGGAATCACCTACGCTGGACTAGAGTTAGCCAAACCTGGTGCACCAAGTCTCAAATCCGAGTTAGAAAGATTAATGGCTAAAGGTGTGAATCAGCTCATGACTATTCTTCCTACGGGGTTGGTCAAAATATTGTTCTCAAGTATGGATGAGATGGGGATACGTAAAAAGATGGATGTGGGCTTATGGGGAGGTATATACCTTGAAGAAATTGGAAGAATCGTAGGTCCCAGCTTTGAAGGAATTACCGGTATTGGATGGTATCCTGTTGAAGAGGATGCTTTAACGAAGCCAAGGATAAAAAAGATTAAAGAATATTGGGACAAGACAACAAGTGGTGAGAAATTTGAGAGTCCACAAATGTCAGGCTGGATGATGGGTGAGATCGCCGTTCAGGCAATCAGACAAACAATAAAAAAAGTTGGTTATGATAACTTGAATGGGGAAAACCTTAAGAAATATGGATTTGACGCGATTAAAGATTGGGAGGGCGATGTTCATCCAAAGACTACCATTACTTCTGCTAATCAAACAACTGCAAGGCTTAACCGTGTTTATAGGTATAAAGATGGTAAACTCCATGTGGCTGAAGATTGGACACCTCGACCAGAGCTTACCAGAGATCTCAGTACAGGTGCAGTAGATTGGACAAAGTATTTTGCATCACCTGATTGGGCGAAGTTTTCTAAAGCAAGTAATCCAGTTGAAAAATATGCCAAACCATAATAGGAGTTGAATGTGAAGGAGAAAAATAGAGAGAGACTTACAAAAGAGGTTAAAGAATTTAGTCTAAAACTAGCATCAGCAGTGGGCATCGCAGACACGGATTTCTGGAAGGGTGCCCCTGAGGGCTATCGTCCCCAGGACACCCTGGAGGATGCCAAGACTGTGGTGGTTTTCCTCTATCCTGTTCCTGAATCTATTTTTCTGGCCAAACACCGTCGGTCATGGCAGCGAGTTTTCATTAATGCCCGTTATGTATTAGACCAAGAAATTGGACTTCCTATAGCCCGCTTCATTGAGGAAAAAGGATATGCCGCAGTGCCTATCGCTGCGGCTATCCCCGTAGATATAGAGGGCTCAGGACATGGTCTCTTTGGAGATATATCTCATCGCCACGCGGCGGCTGGGGCTGGACTTGGCGAAATCGGCCATAATCAATTGTTATTGACTCCAAAGTGGGGACCCCGCGTGTGGGTGGGCTCAGTGGTCACCGCTGCGCCCCTCATTGCTGACGCCCCATTTGAGCCTTATATCTGTGATACAGCAGATTGTGGTGAGCCTTGTATTCGGGCATGCCCTGCAAGTGCGATCTCGAAGGGAGGAATAGACAAGTTATTGTGTGCCAGCCAATCATTGAGGTATGGCATTGGGGGGTTCCTTAAACATTTTAAAGAAATGTTTGCCGAGGAAGACCCTGAGAAAAGAAGGAGGCTAGTCACCAGCCCCATGACCAGAAATATTCACCACCATCTAGCGTTAGGGACGGTAGCTTGGTGTGTGGAGTGTATGAGGGTATGTCCGATTGGTAAGAAACTGGGAATCAAAATGGAAAAGAGAAAAAAATAGAACTTAAATGAGGAAGAGATGTCAGATTTAATTCAAAACTTAATCAACGTTGTTGGTAAGGAACATGTTGCCTATTCTCCAGTAGACAAATTGGTGTACTCCCATGTTGCCGGTGCAGGAGGAGACTTTATTGGTGGCGAACCCGATGTTGTCGTAATGCCTAGCTCAACCGCAGAGGTCTCTCGGATAATGCAGATAGCGACCCGCACCCGAACACCAGTGGTCCCCAGGGCTGCCGGCTCATATCATGGGGGTACACAGATTCCTCAGCAGGGAGGAATCGTAATCGACCTGGGCCGCATGAATAAGATATTGGAGATCGATGAAGATAGGATGATCGTTGTGGCACAGGGTGGTGCTAGCGTCTACAACATTATGAGACAATTGGATGAAAAAGGTCTTCGCTTCCCTCAACAACCTCAATACACTTCCGCTCCTACCATTGGAGCTGCTGTAGCTTGTAACATCTCTGGTGTGCGGGTTACCCGCTGGGGTCGCCTCGGCGAGCATATCGTTGGTCTGGAAGTAGTACTTCCTAACGGGGAGATATTAATGCTGGGATCCAATGCTTACCGGGCAAAATATGGCCACTATCATCGGTATATGGGAACCCCAGACGTCATGGGACTCTTCGTCAACTCTGGTGGAATTCTGGGATTATTTACTGAGGTAGCAGTAAGGGTGGATCACCGCATGGCTGTAACCGATGAGATCTCTTACGGCTGGCCCCGGGACAAAATGGAGGACATGGTCAAGGCCATTTATTGGCTGCAACGATATGACGCCTGTGACGTGACTACGCTAAATCAATGGAACTATTACTCGGCTCTACAGAGAGGGAAGATAAATATCCCAGAGTATATTCACTTTATCAACAACATCTCCGTTGATGGCCATACGAAAGAAGAGTACGACATTGCTGAGCGCCGCTTCCGGGATATTTGTGAGAAATATGGCGGTACTGACTTAGGAGAGTTGGGGAGGTTTACAAAGGGTGGTCCACGCTACCACGCATGGAGGGGAGGGGCACTATGGACAGGACGCGAGTTTTCTCTGATGTTTTATCATCCTACGATAGCTTTGCCCGAGGTCTATGATATATATGAAAAGAAGTGTCGCAAGTATGGCCTCTGGGACCACAAATATTTGCCGACCTGGTTTAGCAATACCGAACAAAATGTTCTGTATAGTTATCCACTGCTCGGGGAGACGTACCCGGAGAATCCAGCAGAAGTAGATAAATTGAGAAAATGGTACGATGAGATCCACATTGAACTCACTAAATTAGGTTGCGTTGAATATCTGATCGGCGATGTTTTCCCAAAGGCGGTGGTTGATGGCTTGGGACCTGCTTACGAATTCGTTAAGCGTATCAAACGGATGGTAGATCCTGACAACATTATGAATCCCAGCCATTTATGGAGATGATGGAAAGGAGACAATGAAGCAATGACCCTTGAAAAAGTGAAGGGAGAACTTTTCCGTTGCATCTCTTGTTCGGAGTGTTATGGCAGGGGGCCAAACCTACCTTTCAGGGATGGAGAAGCTTCGACTCCCTACTGGATCTGTCCAATACTGGAAAAATTTGGGTTTCTGACCTACAGCCCTCAAGGATTGATGTTTATAGCTAATAAAGTTTACTATGAACACTTTCCCATCACCGAGGACATGGTCCAAATTTACTACTCATGCGTGTCATGTAACCGTTGTGGTACTCAGTGCACCCGACCCTTTTTGGATATTTTCCGTGCAATGAAGGAGGAGATGGCCCTCAGCGAAGTAGGGCCACCTGCACCTGTTAAGAAAGCTAATGAAAACATCAGAAAACTCCATAATTTCATGGGAGCCAAGCCAGAAGCTCGTACTAAATGGGCCGAAGGGTTAAATTTGCCAAAGGCAGGAGAGTTAGTTTACTTTGCTGGTTGTTACGGTTCATTCAGATACCCCAACTTATCCCAGGCAACTATTAGGATTTTGAGGGCGGCAGGTATTGATGTAGCTTATATGGGTGAGGAGGAATGGTGCTGTGGCATGATCCCTGGCTGGAGTGGCCAACCTGAGATCGAAGCCGAGATGGCCAAACACAATGTTGAGATGTTACACAAGATGGGCGCGAAAAGGGTGGTCATCGCGTGCGCTGAGGGTTATCGGACATTTGTCAAGGAATATCCTAAAATCGTAGGGTCGCTTCCTTTTGAGGTGGTTCACACTTCCCAGGCAGCGATAGAGCTTATTCGGGCCGGGAGGCTAAAACTGAGGAAGGGAGTTAAAGAAAAGGTTACTTATCACGATCCGTGCTTTTTAGGCCGACACTGCCGTGAATATAACGCCCCCAGACTGGTAATTAATTCAATTCCAGAAATAGGGTTCGTTGAAATGGAACATAATGGTTTATTCGCTGATTGCTGCGGCAGTGGAGCAGGGGTTACCGGGATGTCCTATCCGCATTTAGAGAGACAAGATGCTGTGAGAAGATTAAGAGAGGCTGAGCATGTGGCTCAAACGATCGTTACTACTTGTCCGCGATGTGTGGAAAACTTCAACCGTAGTGCAAAAGAAACTGAGATTAGAGTTAATTCTATAGACTTGATGGAACTATTGGCCAGAGCTTTATAACGAAAAGAAATCTATATCTTCTCAGTCAATTAAGACCCATGGGTTGAAGCGATAGAGATATGATATTGTCCAAATATAGACATTCATTAATGTTTATTTCCTGGAAGATAAATCAAATATCACATCTGTAAGAGACAATTCAGTAGCTTATTTGATATGTAAACTTGAACTTTGCACGGGATAAATATGGCGAAAGGAGAGGAAGAAATGAAGTTAAGAGGAGTTTCTGTCATTGGGGTCGGTACAACCCCTTATGGATTGCTCGGAGGTCAAACTTTAAAAGGGATGGCCGTTGCCGCATGTGGGGAAGCTATCCGGGATGCTGGAATAGAAAAAAGCCAAATACAGGCCTTCTATTTGGGGAATTACATATCCGGAATGTTAATGGGGCAGGAGACACTCGCACCGCTAATAGCGAGCTCTTTGGGGTTGAATCCAGAGATATCTTCAACTAAAGTCGAGGGAGCATGTAGCTCTGCATCCATCGCATTTAGGCAAGGTTTTCTGATGATTGCTTCGGGTCTTTACAATATCGTGCTTGTAGCGGGTGTTGAAAAGATGACGACAGCGCCTAAGGAGAAGGTTACGGCCTCTTTAAGTGCTTCCATTGATATGGAAACGGAAGGGCGTACCGGACTCACTTTCCCCGGTTTTTGGGCAATGATGGCCCAAAGACACATGTATGAGTTTGGGACTACGATAGAACAAATTGGCATGGTAACCGTGAAGAATCATCAGAATGGTTCCAAGAATCCACGCGCTCGTTTTAGGAATATTATTACTTTAGATGACGTAATGAATTCTCGTTTGGTTTGTGACCCATTGAAACTGTACGATTGCTGTCCTAATAGCGATGGAGGTTCGGCAGCTGTCCTTTGTGCCTCCGGTATGGCTCGAAAATTTTCGGAAAAAGCTGTTGAAATCATAGGTTCGGCCCAGGCCACAGGCTATCCCACGCTCTCTGACATGGGGCAAGAGATCATGTTGCCCGCAACGATCACGGCCGCGAATCAAGCATTTAAAATGGCGAGAGTGAGCCGTAATGATGTAGATATTGTTGAACTTCACGACTGCTTTAGTATCGCTGAAATTGTAGATAGTGAGGATTTGGGTTTCTTCAAAAAGGGAGAAGGAGGCCGTGCCGTAGAAGAAGGAGTCACCCAATTAGGTGGAAAATTGCCGATTAATCCGAGTGGCGGTTTGATGTGTAAAGGGCATCCAGTAGGGGCAACTGGATTAGGCCAGATATACGAAGTTGTTAGACAGCTTAGAGGAGACCACGAAAATCAAGTAAAGGGGGCAGAAATAGGAATTACCCATAACGCTGGCGGCACGGGTGCGGTCTGCACCGTCCATATTTTGAGGAGAAGATAAGATGGATAAAATCTCAGATAAGCTTATCAGTGCTAAATGTAAAAAATGCGGAAGACTTTACATCCCTCCGGTTTATATGTGTATGGATTGTAACCAGACGGAGTTTGGAGAAGCTGAATTGAGTGGTAGAGGAACAGTCCGCACTTATACGACAATACGGGTACCACCTTTAGGATTTGAAGGGCAAGTTCCATACGATATAGCGGTGGTCGGACTTGAAGAAGGAATAAATGTGACAGCGAGAATAATCCGACCAAGCGAGGCAGAACTTTCTATCGGCAGGAGAGTTACGTTTGAAAAGTATGAAAATGGGATACATTGGTTCAAATTAATTCACTGATTTCGCACGAAGAAGAGACCTTTTAAAATCTTGAAATTGATTCTTGAATAACTATCGCACTTCTGGATAGGGGGGGATTGAAAATAGATGGAACGAAAACGACTGTCTATCGATGAATTATATGAGCCGAAATGGGAAACAGTATCGCTTGATGAACGAACCCATCTACAATTCGAAAGGTTAAAGAAGCTCATAACCTACGTCAATAAAAACAACCCATTTTATCGTCGACTTTTTAAAGAAGCGAGATTTGACACAAGGGGAGTGACGAGATTGGAAGATCTGCTGGAAGAGGCACCCTTTATTGACAAAACCATTATGATGGATGAGCAAGCAAGGAATCCCCCTTTCGGAGACCTCTTGACGATTAATTCAGAAAAACTTGCCAGACTTTATCATTCACCGGGTCCATTATTAATTGTATTCAGCCATAATGACTTAAATAAGTATGTTGAAAGAGCTGCGATGGGGCTTTATCTGGCGGGGGCAAGACCCAATGATATTGTCAACATTTCTTTTAATTATAATTGGGTAGGAGCTGGAACGCAGCATGATGACGCTTACAGAAGGATCGGGTGTGCGGTGTTGCCGGGTGGCGCAGGATTGAGTGAAACGCACATTGAATTAATGAAATTGACCAAAACTACCGTATTGTCTGCTTTTCCTACTTTTGCCATCCATTTAGGTGAAACAGCAAAAAAAATGGGGGTTGACCCACGGCGGGAACTCTCTTTACGTTTGATCATAGTCGTCGGTGAAATTAGAACCGACGAGGATAAGAAACAAATTGGAGAGATGTTTGGATCAGAAATCCGGGAAATGTATGTAGGAAATGAGATGGGTTTTGTGGGCTCGGAATGTTCCTATGGGGGAGGGATGCACCTTTATAGTGATACGGTCGTCGAGGTGATCGACCCGGAAACTGGAGGTCGTGTCAGCAACGGGGAACCAGGGATGATTGTAACGACTGACCTCCAGCGCACCAAAATGCCAATTATTAATTACCGGACAGGTGATATCACGGAAGGTTTAGTTTACGGGGAATGTCCATGCGGGCGTAAAAGCCCTAAAATGAAACGGATATTAGGTCGTGTGGGAAATATTCCAAGGGTAAAGGGGATGTTTGTTCCTCCGAGACGGATAGAGATTGTTTTAAGTCGCCACAAGAGTTTAGGCAATTATCAGCTCATCATTGATAGACCAGAGAAAAAGGATCGTTTGACAATTAGAATTGAATGTCCGAAAGAAGATCAAAAAAAAAGTCTTGAGAATATTTTAATCAATGAATTTAAGATTGCTCTTGGTATCTTACCAGAAGTGGAATGGACCGAACCGGGTACTGTCACTGAGGATGTTCAGAGGATAAAGGATTTACGCTCCATTGCCTGAAAGTTCTTCGGAGCATATTTGAAAAAACAGACTAAGGAATGTTCCATTTCATACGATTTCATATACCAACACCTCTGGGAGACTTCGGGGATTAAAACAAATACCCATTGAAGGAGAAGAAAATGATAGCCAAGAATATTCTTAAAGAATTAGAAAGAATCGTTGGTGAAAAGCATGTCTCCACTGCATCCATGGACCTTAAAGGTTATGCTTTTGTCCAGGGTACAGGAGCAGATATGATTGGTATGAAACCCGCTGATGCCATTGTTCTCCCTAAAAACACCGCAGAAGTTTCTAAAATAGTTAAACTGGCTAATAAATATAGGATTCCCATTGTACCTCGGGGGGCTGGAACAAATAGCTGCGGCATGAACGTAGCGCACAAGGGCGGCATCGTCATGGACATGTCAAGATTATGTAACGAAATGTACATTGACGAAGATAATATGGTTGTTGTCGCCGAGGCGGGTTGTTCTGTTTACTGGATTATGCGGGAACTTGATAAAAAAAGATTGCGCTTCCCCTTCATGCCTTTATATACCGCTGCGCCACAAATTGGTTCAGGTGTTTCTTGCAACATTACCGGCAATTATATGTCAAGGTACGGGTCCATGGGTGATAATTTGGTAGGGTTAGAAGCGGTGATGCCTACAGGAGAGATTATTACCTTCGGTCCAGGTGGGATGAAAGGAGGCTGGGGTCACTATCAGAGGTACACTGGAGGCCCCGACCTGATGGGATTGTTCGTCAACGCATCCGGTAGTATGGGGATTGTGACCAAAGTGGCTGTTCGGATTAAACCCGCACCTGAGGTGGAAGATATTTTGTGTTACGGTTGGAGGAGAGAACAAGCAAAAGAATTGACAGAAGCCATGTATTGGCTGCAACGTAAATTCGTTTATGACTTCTTTCTGATTAATAAATGGAATTACCACTCCGCAGAGGCGGATGGACGCCTTTCCTTTCCAGAAGATATCCATTTTATTGCGATTATTAGTATTGATGCGGCGAGTGAACAGGAATTAGGATTTGAGAGAAGACGCGTGGTGGAGATTGTGGAAAAAAATGAAGGAGTGGACTTAGGAGAACTTGGTAAGTTTACAATGGGGGCACCCTATTATCGCATTTGGCTCAGCGTATCAAAATGGATGCAGCGGATAGAAGCCACTTATTTTTGGTGTCCGGTAAAAAAATTCCCCGAGGTCTATGATATTTGGGAAGAGGTCTGCCGCAAATATCACTTTTGGGACGGGGAACATTGTCCTGCCTGGTTTTCTTTTCATGGGCGCAACACATGTGACCCCTATCCAATGTTAGCGAAGGCAAACCCGACTGATCCCGATGAACTGGCCCGTTTGAAGAAATGGTGGAAGGAGCTCAACATTAAACTTTGTGCCGCAGGATGTGTCCAATATAATCTCGGTGATTCCTTTCCGGATCAAAATTACAAAGTATTGGGCTCCCAATGGGACTTAGTCAGAAGGATAAAAAAACTCATTGATCCGAATGGGATTATGAATCCATCAAGAACATATGGAGGTTTACAATGAAGATAGAAACGGTAAAGGATAGAACTCATCGCTGCGTTGGCTGTTCCCAATGTTTCGGTGGGGGGGGTCCATATTTACCTTTTGTGGACGGCTATCAAACCGTTTCCAAATGGAAATGTCCAACTCTGGAATATTATCAATTTTTCTCCCACACAGCCCGGGCCAAATCCTATTTCGCCAGAGAAGTAGCACATCAGAAACTAAAGCTGAACGAAGAATTAGAAAAAATATTCTTTGGGTGTCCAGACTGCGGCTGTTGCGACCATATCTGTCCCCCTATACCACATATGAATATCAGTCGGGCTATGAAGGCAGAATTAGCTAAACAAAATTTAGTACCACACAAATCTATTACATTGAACAAAAACATGCAGGAGAAAAGGAATCTATTTGGTTCTAACAATATCCATCGTTCCAAATGGGCAATCGGTTTAGATCTCCCGAAAAAAGGAGAAGTACTTTACTTCGCCGGTTGCTATGCATCATGGCGGCAAATAAAGACAGCCCATTCGATGGTAACCCTTCTAAGAAAAGGGGGAATTAATCCGGTTTTTCTATGTGAGGACGAATGGTGTTGCGGCCTTCATGCAGGCTTCTCAGGCGATTTCAATCTCGAAAAGGACCTCGCTACCCATAATGTCAAGGCCATTGAGCAAACCGGAGCTAAAACTGTTATCCTCTCCTGCGCTAACTGCTATCGAACTTTTTATTCTGATTATCCTGCATTAGTGGGAGAGCTCCCTTTTAAGGTTATTCATGCTGTAGAAATACTACCTGAGCTCATTGAGTCCGGCAAAATTAAATTAAAATCAAGGGAAAAGGTACGCGTGACCCTTCACGATCCTTGTCACTTCGGGAAACAACACATTGGAAGACGCCATGAGCTTTATGATGAAACCAGGCAAACGATTAAAAATCTACCAGGCATTGATTTCACAGAGATGGAATATGTTAGACGTTGGTCTGCGTGTTGCGGAGGGGGCAATAGTGTCACCTCTTCGAATACTCCGGATTTTACTGAATTTCACTCAACCAAGCGCTGTAAAGAAGCGAAACATGTGGCTGATGTATTATTAACGCCTTGCGTTCGTTGTGTTGATAATCTTTCTTTGGCGTCCAGAAAGAACAAGATCGGTTTGGAAGTTAGAAGTCTTTTAGAATTCGTCGCGGAAAGGGCTGAATAAGAAGTACCCTCTTTTCTCGGGTAACTATTTAGGTAGGGCTGGACGTTTCTTAAGGGAAGGCTCGTAAATCGATTGTTGGCATGACATAGCAAGAGAGGAGTTAGAGATGGCGCTAAAAAAAGGAGACGAATATATTGCCTCCCTCAAGTCTCTTGGGCTGGAGGCGAATGTGATGGGTAAGAAAACCCGAGATTTACCCGACCACCCATTGGTGACACCCTCGGTTCGGGCTGTGGCGTCGACTTTCGACTGTGCCCATCGCGATGAGACTCGAAGCCTCTTCCGGGTCCGGTCCTCCCTATCAGGGGAGGAAATCAATCGTTTTACCCATTTGCACCAAAGCGCCGAAGACCTGATCAAAAAGGTGATGATGCAGAGATATTGTGGAAACATAACGGCATGCTGTTTCCAACGGTGTGTTGGTCTGGATGCAGCCAATGCGGTCTTCAGCGTCACCTATGAATGCGATCAGGAGCACGGCACCGATTACCATCAACGTTTTCGGGAATATTGGACCCGAATTCAACTCGAAGATCTGGTGGTGGATGGGGCCATGACCGATCCGAAGGGTGACCGGGGTAAACGACCCAAGGACCAATCAGATCCAGATCTTTTCTTGCGAGTCGTGGAGAGGAGACGCAGTGGAGTGGTGGTGCGTGGTGCCAAGCTACATCAAACGGGTATGATAAACTCTCATGAGATGATCGTCATGCCCACTACAAACCTGATCCCGGGAGAGGAGGACTGGGCCATCTCTTTTGCCGTTCCAACAAACGCACCCAGTATCAAATATATTTATGGTCGGCAGGCCAGTGATACTCGGAAACTGGAGGGAGCGAGTCGACTGGATGTGGGTAATCCTGCCTTCGGCGGCCAGGAGGTGATGACGGTTTTCGAAGACGTGTTTGTTCCCGGGGAGCGCATCTTTCTAAATGGAGAAGTTGGCCTGTCCGGGAGACTGGTGGAGCGTTTTGCAGCTTATCACCGCCAGAGTTATGGAGGATGTAAGGTTGGAGTCGGCGATGTCCTTATCGGGGCCACGGCCCTGATCGCCCGCATGAACGGAGTGGAGAGTGCTTCCCACATCCGAGACAAGATCGTCGAGATGATTCACCTCAATGAGACCATGTTTGCTTGTGGAATTGCCTGTTCGGCTTTAGGGCACCAAACGAAGGCGGGAAACTATGAGGTCGATATGCTTTTGGCCAATGTCTGCAAGCTTAACGTGACTCGTTTTCCGTTTGAGTTGGCCCGTTTGGCTACAGATATTGCTGGCGGGTTGCTCGGAACGATGCCCTCAGCCAAAGATATGGATGACCCGGTAGTCGGGCCCTATATCAAAAAATACTTAGCTGCAGTCAAAGGGGTTGATGCGGTTGATCGGGTGAAGGTTTTACGATTGATTGAGAATATCGTCGCCGGTGCAGGTGCTGTTGCCTACCTGATTGAGTCTGTCCATGGCGCTGGTTCTCCAATGGCCCAACGCATCATGATTGGCCGTCAAGGAGAGATCGAAGGCAAAATCAACCGGGTCAAAGACCTCTTGGACATCTGTTGATCGGTAATAATAATTAATATTCTAGCAGGCTGCTGAAAAACGCCCATCTGCGGCGTTCCCCTCATCCTTCGTCGTTGCGGCGTACTCCAAGTACGCCTCACTCCTCAGGATTTCGGGCGCCTTGCATCTGGGCATTTTTGATCAGCCTGAAAAAGTGACTTTTTCAGCACCCTGATAGTGTGGTGAATCTGACATTTTTTTAGCAGGAGGTAGCTGACGTTCTCTTTAGAGAAGATGCGCTGGTTTAACAATTGGGTCGGAGATATTCATCGTCACAGACCGTAAGCCCTTCTCTGTGGCATCTGGATCTTATTACGGCACCGAAAGGCTTGTGAGTTATCCTGGTATACGATACCTTTCTTGAAAAGAAATGAACAGTAAATAAGCGATGCATCTAATATTGAGAGTTTGGCAAAAATGAAGAACAGAAATATGTATATTGGGTCCGCAGGAAGAGAAAGGAGGTTATTGGAAAGCGATGAAAATCAGAAGAGTGGTTACCGGTCATAACAAGGATGGGCGAAGCTCCATCAAATGGGATACCGTAATAGATAGTCGGCCCGGAAGAACCGGCTTTGAACAAGTGCCACTATGGGCTACGGACAGCTTGCCGGTTCGCTTTGCAGAAGAAGATCCAAACACCTGGGAACTTGGTACCAGTTTGGCTGATGGGTCTGTTTTTAGAATTTGCCGATATGAGCCAGGGGTTGCAGAGCGTTGGCATAGAACCGATTCCCTTGATTATGGAATTGTGCTTTCCGGAGAGATGTGGATGCAACTGAATGAAGAAGAAGTCCATTTGAAAGCTGGTGATGTAGTTATACAGAGAGGCACTATCCACAACTGGGTTAATCGAGGGATTGAGCCATGTGTGATGGCATTTGTTTTAATTGCAGCGGAAGGGGGGAAATCCACCGATTGGTCATAACCCTGCTTGATGCTCTGGGTGAGTCGATGGAGTGGCGACGGCGTGTCGAGCTGAATGGTGGAAGCAAAGTAGTATCGACCTGGCCACCAAGTCGCCACTCGCGCCTGACCGATAATCGGAATCGCAGGTGACGGATAGTGAAGAACCCAACGCGCTGGCATGTGTTCCTATTCGTATATGCATTCACTCCCTGGTCGTAACCGCTCGCGTCATGCCGACTAATCAATTTTTATGCTACTTCCTTTTTTTCTCTAAAGATAAGCTTGCCGAGATCCACCCTGTGGCTAAATTAACAACAATTGATGCGCAATTCTCCAGAAATGATCGCCTCAAAATGCTTCCGTTCTATTTAGAGACGGCTTGCGCTTATTGGAATGATCTTGCACCGTAACTGCACGTTGCAGCGCGCTTGCCACCGGGGGGTGGTATCTGCTTTCCCAAAGCCACTGGATTTGGGCTTGACTCAATCTTTCAACCAGTAAGTGCGCCCGATCAACCTTAGACTTTCCTTCAAAGAGCCCCTTTGTAGATGTAATGGTTAGCCAAGGGGTAATTTGATACCATCTGTTAGATCAGAAGTATCCTTTAGGACAATTTAGTCAATCTTCATATGGGAGACGATGGACCTGAATTAAGAAATGCTGTCAGATCCAGCATCTTGCTGCATCCTACTTACTGCCTCTTTCGGTTGGACACTACCTTAGAAAAGGTAATGTCAATTGACTTGTGTCGGTAAGAGAAATAAGGTAGGGGGCTCCTGCGAAATTTTTCTTGACAGTAATTTTTAATTGTGGTAGCGTAACCCCGCTTCAGATAAGGAGAATTAATTTCCAGGCAGTGACAATTCATGAGCATGCTTATTTGGCGAGTTAAGGGTGTGGTGATCCGTACATAAAATCAAAAAGAAACAGAGGCTGGAAGAATTGTTGGGTATCTTTAGATACGTTGATCGCCTCCCTCCATTATAGAAATATCCGAAACAAAAAAAACGGAGGAAGATGGAATGAAATTCAGAAGAATCATCGATCTTACGTCCTCCTTGGATCCAACAACTGTTTGGATGCGCGAGGATAACCCAGACCCGGTGCAGGAGGGTTCAGGGTTCTGGGGAAAGGAGCGTGAAGCACGTGCTTGGAGGGAAACCCTTAGGATAGAAAGATTGCTGGAACCTCCCCCCAATCAGGGTCTTTTGGAATTTCTTACAATCAATGTACATACCGGAACCCACGTTGATTCAGAATATCAACATGATCCTAAGGGCCAGATGTTATATGAAATGCCGCTGGATGTGTTTTGCGGTGAAGCAGTTAGTTTAGATATGTCATTTGTTGGACCTGGTAAAGAGATACGTTCCGAACATCTTGAAGAAGCTGCCAATAAAATCAACACTGTTGACGGCATTTTTATGTACTCAAAGTATCCGGACAGGAAAAATGCACCGTTGCTTGTTTACGAGTCTGCTCTGTGGCTGGCAGAGAAGGGAATGAAGGCATTTGGTACGGGTGAGATGACAATTTATCATGATCGGAAGTCCCATGAACTTTGCCATCGCAGGCGACTTGCAGTCTATGATAGACTCGATACGGAAGGGCTGAAATCGCTTGAAGGAAGACGATTCTTTTTTGTCGGGTTTCCATTAAGGATAAAATACTTATCCGCATCTCCGTGCAGGGTTATCGCTTTTGAGGAGTAGCTTATCAGCAACCTCTGACTATCAATGTCGATCGATTAAATTTTAAGATGAAGCCTCCAACCCTCACTCTTTCAATGTGAACAATACTTATAGACTTGATTGTGAAGATCCTGGTGGCCAAAGAGGGTGAGTGAAACATTGTCGGGAAAAGAGATGTGAGGTCCGTCTGGAATGAAGTTACGCAGATCGCTATTGTTTCTAACGGCTCGCGGCTTCGGGACGAGTTAATTTAATAAAAGCTAAAGGAGGTAAAAGTTATGAAAAAAAGGTGCTCGTATTCATTGGTTCTCGTATTCCTTTTTCTTATGGTAGTGAATGGCTACGGCGCAACAAAAGAGATTACTTTCATGCACTGGGGAGGTACTTGGGGAGATAGTGTACGTAAAATAGCAGAGCAATTCGAGAAGGAAACTGGAATTAAGGTCGTTTTCAATCTACAGGAATCAGCAAGGGTAGGGTTTACTAAACTTCTTGCACAAAAAGATAATCCACAGGTTGATGTATGGGCAGCAAATTTGAGTTCAGCAATGATGGCAAAAGAACAAGGGTTACTCCAAGGTTGGGACGAAAAATTGATTCCAAATATGAGTAAGTACCTCTCAAAAGATATGGCAGAGAAAAATTGGTTGATGTGGTACACTTGGCTGGGAGGAATGTACGTAAGGTCTGACAAAGTGCCAATGAAGCTAAACGATTGGAAGGATCTGTGGGACCCGAGATTAAAGGACCAAGTCGCTGTTCCGGACCCGAGTTTCACTGCCAGCCGGTTTATGGTGCTGGTATCGGTGATCAATGGCGGGAGCGAAGAGAACGTAGAGCCTGGGTTTAAAGCTCTCGAGAGATTGAAACCCAATATTGCTGTTATTTATAAATCAGACATTATGTCCATTAAAGCTTTGCAGGTTGGCGAGGCCAGTGTTTGTGCATTTGGGCAGAGTCCTAATATTTACACCTTATTGAAGGAAGATCCCCAGAAGTACGCATTTATCGTTCCGGAAAAACCAGTCTTTACAGGGCCTGATTATCTAATGCTTGTCAAAGGATGTAAAGATATGGAATCAGCCCACAAATTCGTAAACTATTTGCTTTCCGAGAAGGCACAAGAGATCCACTGTTCCAATATTGGCGTTTTTCCCGTAAATAAGTTTGCAAAATCTCCGGAACTTCTGCGCAGTATTAAATACAATCCTAAGAATGTCTATGATATCAAATGGGATGTGGTGAATCAGAGCGTTCCCGCATGGACGGAGAGATGGAATAGAGAGATCGTACCCAGATAAAACAACGTGTATTCTCCCGAAACAAGAATTCAAAGGAAAGCTCAGTCGGTTGAAAAGATGAGCGTTCTTCCGTATGCTCGGAAAAGGAGGTGACTTCCTTTATCTCACCAGGATGTTTTGTGCACTGTCATCGTCTTACATTCGTATGTTAAAGGACTGTCCAGGGGTTCTTCATTAATGTCCTAAAAGAATATTTTCGTTTAAAAACGGGGATGAAAGAGGGGAGACAAGAAAAATGGGTAATAAGAAATACGAGAAATACGTATCAAAAGTAAAAGACACTACGGGGACTGCGCTAGCAAGTCACAAGCCTACGGGTGGAGAACTCGGTCCTCTCTATACTTTGCTAGGGGAAAATGTCATGCCTGAATCGGACCTTCGGGTTGTTGTTCGGCATGTCTTAAAAGACAGGGTCATTTCTGAATATCCTGACTATATTGATGAGCATGTCCACGACGTAAGCAAGGCCTATGTTATCCTCTCTGAGGATCCCGGAGACCTCGAGGCGAATATCACATTGGGGGGTGAACTGTATCAAATAAAGTCTCCAGCAGCTGTATTCGTGCCCCCTTATGTCGAGCACAACGTTAAGATCACAAAAGGTCATGGATTTCTTATGATCATCATGCCTATGAAGGGGACCTATAATGAGCACACATTCCCTATCAAAAAGGCGGGATGAGATGAAAGTTATTAAGGAGGAATTTTTCTAATTTCTAAGCCAAACTCCCGAGTATGCCGGGGAGAATGGCAAAAGCTATGCTGCAGTATTTGAAAGGGAAGATATGGCAGCATTCACAGACTATGAAACCTGCTCGTCTGGGCACTTCTCAAAGGATAAAGTCTTTGCCGCACGCCGATCCTTGTGTCGAACAAGAATCATTTAAACCCTTCCCTTCGGTATAAACAGCAAAGCGATGATGTGATACGAAGCCGGAAAATGCTAAACATTGAGGTCACCCTTGAGGGGGCCGGTGCTAATGCCCTTACAGGGCTAATCAAATCACCGCCTATGCCGGCGGATATGATCAAACGGCCAGGTTCATGATTAAATGGGCAGACCTTGGAGTCATGAAAACGCGGAAGGAATAGATTTTGGAGTCTTTATGATAGAGAAGGAGGAATTAAATGATTGAAAAAGATGATGTTTTGAAGAAGTCGTTTCAAGAGATTAAAGAAATCCAGAATAACAACTTACGGAAAACCATTCAGCTATGCGCTCAACATCAGGAATACTGTAAAAGGATATTTAAACAGAGGGGGCTGAAGGAATCTGATATCCAGAGTGTAGATGACTTGAAAAAGCTTCCTTTGCTCCGAAAATTAGACTATATGAAGGAGCCCGATATTTTCAGGCTCAACCTTCCAGGTTCTAGTCTTCATGATAGAGTGATATGGGACATCGCCTATACCAGTGGAACGACAACCGGAACTCCCACTCCCTTTTACAATACGACTCACGATTTCTTTGGATTACTGATGCAATCTCGTCGGAGCGTTGAGATTGAGGGGGTGACAAATACGGATATTATTGCGAATGTTTATCCTTTAACGGCGTGGCCTACAGGGGCATTTTTGACGGCTACTCGTTCTGCAATGATAATGGGGGTTCCCGTTGCATTTACATTAACTGGAACGCCATATCCTGAATTCCCAGTTCACAATTCTTTAGAGGAGGCAACCAGAATTGTTGCGAGGAGCAAGGCTACTGTCATATGGGGTGTAACAAGTTTTGTAAGAAGATTGATCATTGAGGCGAAAGAGAAAGGTGCGGACTTTTCATCCCTTCGAATGGTGATTCTTTCTGGAGAGCCCATGCCGGACGCCATGAGAGCTGATATCAAGCATCATATGAGAAGCATCGGAGTTCAGGATCCTATCGTTAGAAATCGATATGGTTTTACAGAGATTCAGGGGAGTTTAGTCGAATGTGGAGAGGGCGTTGGATGCCACAACCCTGCACCGGACCTGTACTTTTTTGAGATCGTCGATGAGAAAACAGGGGAAAGACTTTCCGAAGGGGAAAGAGGGCTATTGGTACTTACCCATCTTAATCGTAAGGGAACGGTTTTACTAAGGTTTGTTGTTGGGGATATCACCTCGTTGAATTATGAGACTTGCCCGAATTGTAAAAGAAACGGCGGACGTGTGATATTGCCTCCAATTCGAACGCAAGAATTGGTGAAGATGAAAGGAATGTTGATCAATCCAGACCTCTTAAAGGGCGAGATATTATCGACCCCAGGGGTTGAAGAATATCAGATTGTTTTTACAAAACAGGATCTGAAAGATCCATTTTCTATGGATCAGTTAATCGTGAAAATTGCTACCCAGGACGAGAATCGGGAAAGAATCGCCGAGGAAATCGTAAGAAGAGTTCACACCGCTATTGCAGTGAGGCCGGTTGTAGAGTTTCTGGGAAAAGATGAAATCTATGACCCACAAAGGTCAATGAAGTCATCCCGCATTATTGACTTGAGACCTAAAGCGTGATTTATTGAATCATGAGAAAAATATCGTTTATTTTGAGGTACTGGATATGTAGGTTCCTCTGTGGCAGGAAAGTATTGCTGCAAATTAGTTGAGGCGAGGGAGCAAGACAGATTGCAGTGAATGCCCGGGCAAATTTCTTTGAGGTCTTCGTCGCAATGCCAACGAGCAGTTTGGATCAATGGGGCTGAAAGCTCAAGAGCTGATCAAATCGTGCCGCGCCGATCATGAGTTAGGGGTTAAAAACTCCGCATTACTTTTTGCGAGTTCATTACTCTTGGAATATTCAAAAGCTCAAAATCTAAATTTTTGATCATCAGGACTGGGTTTCATAGGATAACATTAACCTAACTAAAGGACACGTCAAGCGATAGCCCCTCAGGGAGGCCGGTTAGAGACACGCGTGACCCCCATCGTTACGAATCTCTTTCGAACACTGCACGACGATACTCTCAAGATGACGCATGATTCGGGATGAACAGGAATACCCTACACAAAATACGGAGTAAACGATTGGGTGATTAGCCCTTTGACATCATCGGTACATAAAAGAAAAGATGATGACATTTTCTTACAGGCATTATAAGACAAAACTTGCCCCCTATTATATGATTATGCCATCAGGATTACTGATTCTCTTTTATTTTTCTGCTCTTTCACTCCTTTTTGCTTTCAGTTTTTATAAATTTTTGGGACCCGCTCGAATGAGTCCTCATTTCACACTGGCGCAGTACATTAAATTTTTCAGTGATCCATTTTATATGATGTATTTTTATCGTTCTTTGAAGGTTGCCACATGGACTACAGCCATCGTGTTACTCATGGGATATCCCACAGCCTATGTCATGACGAGGTCTTCGGGAAGTTGGGGAAAGATTGTTGCGATTTTATTGATCGTGCATTTTTTCAGCTCCTATGTGATGAGGATGTATGCGGTCATGCTGATACTTGGAAATAATGGCCTGATCAATCGCAGTTTAATCCTAAGTCATGCCATTGAGAAACCTCTTAAACTTATGTATAACGAGTTCGGAGTAGGGATCGGTCTTATTTTAGGGGCTCTGCCATTAATGGTTTTCCCGATTTCAAGTGTACTCGCTAACATTAGTCCGAGCTTAGAGGAGGCAGCCGAAACCTTAGGGGCAAATAGAACGAGAATATTTTTCAGAATTACCTTACCTCTTTGCTTACCTGGAATTGCGGCGGGAGTCATACTGGTTTTTCTGTATAATTTGAGTGCCTTTGTCACCCCGGCGTTGTTAGGGGGCGGATTTTTCGATATGATCGCCAATTTCATTTATGAACAGGCCCTCGCTGTGTTTAATTACCCCATGGGAGGAGCGACCTCCTTTATCATATTATTCCTGGCGTTAATCATAATCTTCTTACTCAATAGGGCATTTGAGCGGTTCATTAAGGGAGTTCCCCTGAAATGAAAGGTGATCATAGCGCATATCAGCCTAGTCCTCTTGAAATTCTATTTAAGATCATTTGCGTTCTCACCATGATTTCGATAACGATCCCTTTAGCTATTTTAGCCATTACCTCTTTTAATTCAACGGCAGATCTCATCTTTCCCCCCAGTGGTTTATCCGTTCGTTGGTTCATCCATATTTTTGAAAGGGAAGGTTTTATAAATAGTTTTAAATTGAGCTTGCTGTTGGGTCTTGTTTCCTCTTTTTTCTCATTATCGATAGGCAGTTTATTTTCGTATGCCTTAGTCAGATACCGTTTTTTCGGGAAAAATCTGCTCAACCTATTAATCCTGTCGCCCCTTATTATTCCAGAAGTAGTAACTGGCATTGCGTTTTTATTTTTTCTGAGTAAGATTAGAATGTATTATGTTTTTATTAACTTGATGATTTTACACGTTATCATGACGCTTCCCTTTACGGTTCGGGTGATTTATGCCAGTCTTCTTCGTTTCGACATCTCTTTGGAGGAGGCTGCGTTAAGTTTGGGGGCCAATCGGATAAAAACTTTTTTAAAAATTACTATCCCTTTGATAAAAGAGGGGATTATCACAGCATTTATATTCAGCTTTGTCGTATCCTTCAACAATTTTACGGCCACCCTTTTCATCGTCTCTCGTCAGGCAACTCTTCCCGTGGAGATATTTACATACATCATGAATGAAAATGATCCGACCATTGCCGCTATTTCAACCTTAATTATTTTCCTAACCGTCATTTTGGTGATTATTTCAGATAAAGTAATCGGGCTGGAGAAAATCACTGCGAGATACTAAGGGTAGGTGTCTTTTATGGACAGCCGAAAACCTGATTTATGCTTAAGAGACATTACAGTGAAGTTTGGTGAGCTGCAAGTGCTGAAGAGGGTTTGCTTAGAGGTGGAGAGAGGGGAGTTTGTAGCGCTCCTCGGCCCCAGTGGATGCGGAAAGACAACTACATTGAGGGTTATTGCGGGGTTTGTGTTGCCGGAGGAAGGGGAAGTATATATAAAGGGAAGAATGGTTAATGATATCCCCATTTACGAAAGAGGCATTGGGATGGTTTTCCAAAACTATGCCATTTTCCCCCATATGACCGTATTTCAAAACATTGCGTTTGGCCTCAAGATGCGAAAGATGAGAGAGAAGGAAATTAAGGATAAGGTGAGAAACGCCCTTAATCTGCTGAGGTTGGATAAATTAGAAAACAGATTTCCGCATCAGCTTTCAGGTGGCCAACAACAGAGGGTTGTCTTAGCAAGAGCATTAGTGATTGACCCTACCGTTCTGCTTCTTGATGAACCTCTTGGAGCATTGGACAAGAAACTCCGGGAAGAAATGCAAGTGGAGTTGCGCCAGTTGCAAAAGAAAGTTGGTATTACAACACTATTCGTCACTCATGATCAGGAGGAGGCCTTGACCCTCTCGGATAGGATCGTTGTGTTAAATGAGGGGATGATTCAGCAGATCGGGCCGCCTTACGAAATTTATGAAAAGCCGAAGAACAGGTTTGTTTCAAATTTTATTGGTGTTTCGAATTTCATCGGGGGGGTAGTGATTTCCATTGGCCACGGGAGGACAACATGTAAATTAGCAAATGATTTTGAAGTTCGGATTCCCTCCCAAGACAGTTTTTTTAAAGGTGGGAAAGTCGAACTGGCGATTAGACCGGAAAAATTGAAGATTTGTAAAGATAAGGCGTTGGAAGAAGGGAATTGTATTCCGGGAGAATTAACGAATATTGTCTATTTGGGAACGACGACTCAATATCACGTGTATCTTAAAAGTGGTGAAAGAATTGTCGTTTTTCAACAAAATATTGGGGCATCCGAAGAAATGACTTACTGCGTTGGCCAAGAGGTTTACTTGTTCTGGCTGCCTGAAAATACGTTGGTTATATCGGTGGGTAGAGAAGAAGAGTAGAGGATTTGACTTACAGCAGGCGGGATGAAGGTTGCGAATTTTATTTGAATGGGTGAGGAATTTGCTCTGCCTAAATTAACCTGGACCCATCGTTTTGGAAAGCGAGCGGAATCATCGTAGAAGGAATGCGAAATGAGACCTTTTGAATATTTAGAGCCCGAGACTCTTGAGGAAGCACTCCACTTATTGGATCGGTTTGGAGGCGAGGGTAAAGTATTGGCTGGAGGGACGGATCTCGTTATCCAATTGAAGCAAAAGTCGATTCAGCCGAGGTATGTCATCAACATCAAAAAGATCGATAGGCTTAAGGAGGTGGAATTCTCCGATCAGAAGGAATTGCGCATCGGTTCCCTCGCTACGCTTTCTTCCATTTGCCATTCCAAAGCCATTTCCGGTCGATTCAAAATGGTCGCTGAGGCCTCTCGAGCGATTGGGACTTTTCAGGTGAGGAATATGGCCACGATCGGTGGAAATATTTGCAACGCTTCCCCTAGCGCAGATTTGAGTCCTGCTTTAATTGCTCTCCGGGCACACTTGAAAATAGAAAGTATAAAAGGGAAAAGGGTGATCCCCATCGAAAAGTTTTTCGTGGGCCCTTATAAAACTTGTTTGGCCTCGAGTGAATTGCTTACGGAGATTCATCTTGCAACTCCTCCCGTCCGCTCCGCCGGTACTTATGCTTGGTTGCCAAAATATGCAAGTGTCGATGAGACTTTGGTAGGCTGTGGGATATGGATGAGGTTAGATCTGGCCTCCATCCAAATAGAGGATGTCGTCATCGGCTTAGGTGCAGTCAGCCCGATTCCAATGAGGGCCATTAGAGCGGAAACTTTCCTGAAGGGGGAAAAAATTGAAGAACATGTGTTGGAGCATGCCGGAGAAATAGCTTCGCAAGAAACGAAGCCTATTGGGCGATTCGGTATTTCTGCCGAATACAGGAAAGAGCTGGTGAAGGTATTGGTGGTTCGAAATTTGAAAAAGGTGATCGAGGAAATTCTTAAGCGGGATAAAAGCTCATCTCCACAAGGGAGGGAATATGAAGCGGCTGTTCAAATTAAGGGTCAACGGTGAGTTGTTTGAAATTGAGACGCATGCCCATAGGACCCTATTAGATGTCCTGCGGGATGAGTTGAACCTCACCGGGACAAAAAAAGGATGTGATCGGGGGGAATGTGGGGCATGCACGGTGATTATCGATGGAGATCCAGTAAATTCCTGCCTCGTTCTGATTCCGGATGCAGACCAAAAAGAGATTCAAACGATCGAGGGTTTGGTGCGGGATGGGAATCTTCACCCGCTGCAAAAAGCTTTCGTTAACCACGGTGCCATCCAGTGTGGATTTTGCACTCCTGGAATGATCCTCGCAGCTAAAGCTTTATTGGACAAGAATCCAAGGCCAACTCCGCTCGAAATGAAAGAGGCCGTCTCGGGGAATCTCTGCCGCTGTACGGGTTATGCGAAGATTCTGGAAGCGATTGGCAGCGTTGCAAAGGGAAGCGAGGGCTGGGATGAATGAGTACCAGGTGATTGGCAAGAGTTCTCCTCGAATTGATGGAAAGGCAAAAGCGACGGGAAGGGCGACGTATTTAGCCGACCTACAGTTGCCTCGCATGTTATACGGAAAAGTGTTGCGGAGTTCAATTCCTCATGGTCAGATCCTTCACATCGATACCACGAAAGCTGAAAAGATAAGGGGTGTGAAAGCGATTATAACAGGGAAACAAGTCCCGAAAATTCCGTTTGGGTTCTCTCATTATCGTCCTAATAAGCTTTCCCTTGAAGATAAGAAAGTGAGATATATCGGGGATGAGGTCGCTGCGTTGGCAGCAGTGGATGAAGACATTGCTGAGGAAGCGATCGGAATGATCAAGGTAGACTACAAAGAGCTGCCAGCACTGTTTGGTCCCGAAGAGGCAATGGAGCCAGGGGCTGTTAAGATCCACGAAGATGTGGAACAGAATATCGCCGGAAGGGTCTACCGGGAATTTGGAAATATCGACGAGGGGCTTAGAATCTCAGACCTCGTATTTGAGGATACCTACGAGACACAGGGGGTCGCTCATTGCTGTATGGAGACCCGAGGGGCTTTAGCCTATTTCGACGGGAGTGGTAAATTGACCCTATTTTCAACCACGCAGTTTCCCCATGTGCTGCAAGATCTTCTGTCCAAGGCCTTAAATTTTCCACATGGAAAGATCAGGGTCATTAAGACATTTATTGGAGGAGCTTTTGGGAGCCGAATGTCCATGGATCCCATCGATGTGATTGCTCCGCTCTTGGCACAGAAGGCCCTTTCGCCTGTGAAGATAACAAACTCAAGGCAGGAAGAATTTTCAGCTTCCCGGTTTCGGTATCCGATGAAGGTCTATTTGAAAACGGGCGTGAAAAAGGATGGTATCTTGATCGCCCGATACGGTAGGGTCATTACGGATAATGGTGCTTATAGCAACCAAGGGGTGACGGTGACCGAGAGTGCTTGTGGAAAATTTATTGCGCTCTACCCCGCCCCCCATATAAAGGTTGAGGCCCTCATTGCCTATACCAATAAATCGTGGGGGGCTGCTTTTCGAGGATATGGAGGACCTCAAGTCCACTTTGCGATTGAATCACAAATTGATACGATCGCCGAAGGCTTAGGCATGGATCCGATGGAGCTGAGGTTGAAAAATGTGATCCAATCTGGAGATAGAACAATCCATGGTTGGAAGATTGGAAGTTGTGGGCTGGAGGAGTGTATCAGGAAATCTGCAGAGGCTTCAGGATGGAAGGCCAAACGAGGTAAAGGGAAGAATCGGGGAATCGGGATGGCATCGATGATTCATACGGGAGGGGGTTCGAAACAAGCCCACGGGATGAACTTTTCGAGTGCCATCATCAAGGCCCAAAACGACGGATCGGTTGATGTCTTTACCGGAGCGGCTGATTTAGGCCAAGGTTCCGATACGATGGTGGCACAAATTGTAGCCGAGATATTGGGTTTGAGCCCTTTCGATGTGAATGTCGTTTCTGCTGATACGGACCTTACACCACCCAGTCTGGGTGCTCGGGGCTCCAGGCAAACTTTTATGGAAGGGAATGCGATCAGACTCGCAGCGCTGGATGTAAAAAAACAGATACTGGAGCAAGCGAGTAAGGTATTGAATGAGAGGGTTGAGGACTTAGAACTCAAAGATAAAGAAGTCTATCTTAAGAAGAGGAAGGACAAGAGCATCCCGATATCAGCAGTCGTCGATATATTCGGTGGAGGTGTTCCGATCGTGGGGAAGTCTCACTATATCGATACCCTCTCCACCGGAGTCGATTCGAAGGGGTATGGAAATTTTGGACCCACGTATACGTTTGGCGCTCACGTTCTTGAGGTTGAGGTGGATCCCGAAACCGGCTACGTGAAAATCTTAAATGTCGTAGCTGCCCATGATGTTGGAAAACTGATAAATCCAATGTCAGCTGAAGGGCAGATAGAGGGGGGAGTGAGTCAGGGAATTGGTTTTGGGCTGACAGAAAAGATAGAGTGGGATGAAGGGAAGGTCACCAATCCGAGTTTTTTGGGTTACAAAATTCCGAATGTCCTTGACATGCCAACGATTCGAACGATTTTCGTTGAAACCAACGATCCTTATGGTCCTTTTGGAGCCAAAGGATTAGCTGAACCCGGTTTGATTCCTACAGCTCCAGCCTTGGCCAATGCCATATACGACGCTGTAGGTGTCCGGGTCAAAAGCCTTCCCATCACACCTGAAAAGATTTTAAAAGGGATTAGAGAGAAGAATGATCAAGAGAGGGCAAAGAAGAAGGCCTGACAAAAACTTTATCATATCGTGAGAAAATAGAATTGAAAACTTCTTTCTGTCTCGTAACCATTGGACACTGGAAAGATTGCCTTCAAGCATGCATTGCTCGGGAGCGGTGTGCCAAAGGGGCGCCGATTTTGGATGGAATGGGCGAGTGAGTGGCAGGGTTGAGTGTTGCAGGCCCAGCGTACCGAGTCAATAAGAAGAAGGTGAGGGAAATCGGGCGAGTAGTGGTGCAGTATGCGAAAAGGATTTCTGACCGCTTAGGGTAAGGCCTTCGCCAAAATCAAAACGTGTTCCGGGATGAATAAAGAGGAAAATCGGATTTAGAGAATTCTCACCCGAAGCGGGGCCTCCTCAGCGAAAAGATGTATGTGTAGAGCGCACGCATCCTACCGGTATGAATGGAGTGAGGAAAGGAGGAATCATTTTGAAAGAGAAAGAGAATCAGCATGAAAAAGGAAAAGAGATCAAAGCAATTGATCTGGGTGCGAACTTATTTACAAAAGAGGTCGCTCAGATCAGACCAAAATGGTACAGAGATTTTTGGGGAGGTACATTTGGCAGGGGAGAAAAAGTACTAACGGGTATTTCTGTAGAGGAGATGCTCAATCAAATGGATCGTGCTGGAATAGAGATGGCACTGTTAATCGCACCCAAAATGGGGCCCTTAGGACTACCGCAAACTTTTCATATGCCCTACAAGATAGTGGCAGATGTTGTAAATAGGCACCCGAAGCGGTTTCGCGGCTTAGCGGGCATTGACCCAACTGAAGGAATGAAAGGTGTCCGTGAGCTTGAATACGCCGCAAAAAATCTCGGTTTTGTCGGTGCACATCTTTATCCCCATTGGTTCGGTCTTGCCCCTGATGCTGCCAAGTACTATCCGTTTTATGCCAAATGCGCCGAGCTTGATATTCCTATTGAGATGCAAGTCGGCCAATGCTTAGTTTACACTAAGGATTATCCCCTCCGGAGCGTAGGACGTCCAATCGCCCTCGATGCGGTCGCCTGTGATTTCCCTGAGCTGAAGATGATTGGCATTCATCTCGGTTACCCGTGGACAGAGGAAATGATTTCAGTTGCCTGGAAACATGCTAACGTTTATATTGGGTCGGATGCTTATGCTCCAAAACACTGGCCGCAACCTTTTGTCCATTTCATTAATACATGGGGACAAGACAAAGTTATTTTCGGCTCAGATTTTCCTCTGCTTGCCTTTGAACGTCTGCGCGAGGAGGTGGAAGCGCTCGGTTTACGAGCAGAATCGAAACAAAAATTCTTAAGAGATAATGCGAAGAAGGTCTTTAAGCTCTGAGAAGGTGTGAAAAAGTTGGTTTCGTCAACTTTTCTGCAGAAAGGACGGGTGGATTTCCAAAGCTTTAGAATGCGCTCGTTGGGGTTAAGGGTCACCCGCCACGGCAATAAAAATATGAGTTTAAACGGGGTTACGGCACAGTGTTTCAATTTTCAAAGGTTGCGCTCTAAAGCTTCTCCAATCCACCCGTCCTTTCCGTTTGAACCATGTGCTCAATTTTTTCATACTTTCTGAGGGCGGGTGGTGGTCAAGTCATTGCCTCGATGGCATCATAGACTGCCGGGAGGAAGCCCGTTCAGATTCGCTTCGCGAGTGAGGGGGTCCAAGTCAAGAATAATATTGTTGTAGGACTCCGTCTATCATATGTCCAGTGGCGAAAAGGGTTCTCTTGGGTGCAATTTTTTTGACGAATGCGTTATAAGCATCTAAAATGAATTGAACATTATTTGGCAAAGGGTCGTCATTGATGAAAATCTTTGTTATTCATCCGGCAGTTGCTCTAAAAATCGCAGAGGGCATGGTAGACCTGAGATTAGTTCACAGCAAGATTGGACTATTTTCCACTCCACCTGGAAAAGCCCATGTTTCATGAGCTCCCTTCCCAGATAAATGCAAACATTATCCACAACAGCCGCTGCGCTAAAAGGCATTCTTCTGCGGCGACACATGTGAAAATTGAATCACCGATTTCTTGAAAAAGAAAAGGAAAATTATGGCGTCCCCCGATTAAGATACTCTATCAGATCTGCCATGTCATTATAATAGAATTTCTCCCAAGATATCTTTTTACTTCTCATCCTTTCCAGCATTTTTGAGCCGTGGTTCCACAACGCCTGAGTCATAAAAATAGGAGAGACCTGACCTTTCAGTCGGGACAGGTCGAGCGCTCTGGTTTCCTTGTTGTGACAGACAACGCATCGCTTTTTGACAAAAATTGTTTTCCCCAAATCGGGATCACCCGGCTCGTCAAAGTACCGGATCGAAAAAAGGTAAGCAGTCATGTCAGCCATCTCTTGAGGAGAAAGAGATGGACGAAGAATCCCTTTTGCCTCCATTTCCTTCCATATTTCATGTGAGTGATTCCACATCGCCCCGGATAATTCCGTTAAAGTCCTGAAAGAATATTTATCCTTTGACAGATCCCTTCCTCCCTTGGGGGCATGGCACTGGATACATTCCTTCCGGATAAACAATCCCGCACCCGATGAAGGATCTCCTGGGAAAAGGTAAGCCTTTTCGACCTTTGGGCTGAAGCTTCGAATATATGCGACCAGGTCAGACATCTCATATCCCTTGAATTTGACACTGGGAAGACCTTTTTTGTTCATTTCCTGCTCCATCTGAGGGCCGTAGTTCCACATCATCTGAGCCCACAGAACGGGATCAAAAAATGTTCCCCAGCGATTGAGATCCCCTTTGCTTCCTTCTTGGATACTATGGCAATTGCCACAGGATTTGATCTCCATCACCTTTTTCCCTTCTTTCGGATCCCCTGGCTCGGCCATATACCCGATGAAGTAGAGAAAAGCGAAAAGATCAGACATCTCTTTTTTTTCGATCCTTTCAAAGGGGATCTTTTTTGCAGAAATCTTTGCCCACATCGCCGGCCAATGATTCCACATCAAGGCCGCCAGTCGGGATTGGGTGACATGAGATTCGGGAGGGGTCCCGAGATCCGGTCCTTCTTTTCCACCCTCCCCCCAGATGGAATGGCACTGGACGCAATTCTTTTTGTTGAAGACCTTCCAACCCTCTTTTAGGTCCCCAAATAAGGGATACTCATCCTTCTTATCGGCTCCTCTCCCTTCTTTCCAAAAGGCAAAATTTCCTGCGAGGAAGAGAAAAAAGAGAAAGACCCAGATGCCCAAACGTTTCATCTTCGCGTTTCCTCTCTATTCTTTTTCGAATCCGGAGAAATGAGAAAAGATCGGCAAACCCTCAGTCCTCAAGGGCCGTCATAAGATCCCTTTCCTCAAGTCCTTCTAAGTCAACGTTTAGCGGTTCCAGAAGTGGTGTCAAGCTCCGTGGACCCGATACTCTTATGATCTATTATGATAGATACCTTTTTTTCTATCATGAATGGAGATATTGTGCAACTGGTAAAGGTGATCACTCCTTGTAAAAGAGAAAGCAGAGCTATTTTTGGCCGCGTCCTTGGGATGTTGATGGAGTTGAGTTCGGCTAATTTCTTATAAAGCTTGTTTTGAAGATCAATTTCTCTTTGTATGTAAGGGAGAGGGTCTGGATGGGAAAAGGGTTGCCCTTGACATTTGGCAAATCGGGAATGGGGAGTTTAGAGTTCAGAGCTTTTTCCCAATCATTTTTCAAGTTTTCATTAATTTATTTGTCCTCACCCCGAGCGAATCACCCTGAACGCCTCATTAATGAAACCTCGTTTTTAACGAGGTTCATGTATGTTTCATCACAATGCTTGAGATGATGTTGGCTGCCTCATCCCCGCGGTCGGCGGCATTGCTCAGGTGGCGATAGATCTCGCGCATCTTGAGCATGTAAACCGTATCCTTTCCTTTGAAGAGGTCGGCGAGAGCTAAATGGTATGCCTTCTCCATTTGGTTTTCATAAGCCTTTGCTTTCACCGCATGTTCCGAGGCGATCTTCGGGTAGTCTCTTAAGATTTTAACGCCATCGTTCAATTCCCTGGCTGCTTTCCGGAGGATGTTGACCATCTCCTTTATGTGTTCGTCTCCCTTGACTTCATAGACCTCCATTTCGTCAACGGTCGTGTTCGCATAGTCCACGACATCGTCAATCGCGCGGGAGAGGGCATAGATGTCCTCACGATCGAGGGGGGTGACAAACGTTTGATCCAGCTCTTCGATGAGGATTCTTCGAAGTTCGTCTGCCTCTCGTTCAATATTCCGAACGAGATTGGCATTTTCCTTGGTTCCGTTCTCGGCAAAATTCCAGAGAGCCTCCAGCCCTTCCACTGTTTTCGAAGATTGGCGAGAGAGTATGTCAAAGAACCGGGTTTCACCATTGGGAAATGGTTTTTTAATTTTGAAGATTTTCCATACCATCTTCTTCTCCTTTCCTCCATTAAAAACTGGGATGAATCATACGAATCAGAAAGAAACTCAATCCAGCCATCAAGGCCGATGCTGGGATGGTGATGAACCAAGCGACAATGATATTTTTGGCCACGCCCCAACGTACCGCTGAAATCCTCTGGCCAGCTCCCACCCCCATAATACTTGATGAAACAACATGAGTCGTCGAGACCGGTCCTCCAAATAGAGCTGCCCCTAAGATCACTGTAGCAGAGGCGGTCTGGGCACAGAAGGCGTGGATAGACCTCAAACGATAGATTCTTGACCCAACGGTTTTAATGATTCGCCATCCACCACTGGCTGTTCCCAAAGCAATGGCGGCAGAACAGCTCGCAATCACCCAAAAAGGAATATGAAAAGTAGGGGAGATGCCCAGAATGACCAGGGACATCGTAATCAAGCCCATTGACTTTTGGGCGTCATTGGCCCCATGGCTGAGCGAAAGCGCGATGGAAGAAGGAATCTGCATTCGGTTGAAAAAATAATTTATTCTGGGTGTGGCATTTCGGGATATGTAAAGTGTACCCTTAAGAAAGAGCGTGCCGAAGAGAAGACCTAAAATAGGAGAGAGGATCAATACGGAGACGACGTAAAGAAGCCCTTTCCATAATATCTTGTCCGGTCCATAGGCCACCAATACTGCCCCAACCATCCCTCCAACAAGGGCATGAGACGAACTGGAAGGGAAGCCCCAAAACCAAGTGATGAGATTCCAGGCAATGGCCCCGACCAGGGCGGCGGTGACGAGGCTGATGGAGAAAGCAATCACTTTATTGTCGAAGGTAGAGATATCTATAATTCCTTTTCCAATGGTTTGAGCCACAGCCGTGCCGAAAATGAACGGCCCGATAAATTCACAGATGGTCGCCATTAGAAGAGCTTTTCTCGGAGAGAGAGCCCCCGTTGTAATAATCGTCGCCACGACGTTGGCGGCGTCATGAAAACCGTTGGAGTAATCGAAGAAGAGGGCTAAACCCACAACGATCACGACAAAAAATAATGTCCAGCCTTCGATGGGAAGCCTCCTTTTTATAGCTTACTACCTATGTAGACAGGTTATAATTGAAAAAGGGAGGTTTGTCAATATTTTTAATAACACCCCTCACCCTTCCCCTCTCCCTCCAGGGGGAGAGGGATGGGGTGAGAGGGATAGAAGCCGGAGGAGGTCTCTTGGATGCTCGATCACAAGATCTGCACCGGCCCTGAGTAAAGTTTCCTTCATGGCCTTAGATTTTTTGGGACCGCTGAGAAAACCGATGGCGACCATCTGTAATTTCTTATTAGCAGCCCGACCGGCTATCATGTCATCCACGACATCGCCCACGTATCCGCATCGAGGGTTAGGGATTCCGATCTCTTGAACGACCCTCAAGAGGGAATAGGGGTGAGGCTTTAAGTAGTTCACTCGCTTGCCTGCGGAGTGGAGAATGCGGGCCTCCTCTTTCACACATTCGTCGAGCGTCACGACGCTATCGAAATAAGGAAGAAGATGGAATCGTTTGAGAGCGAGTACTGCTTCAAATCTCGGTCGACCGCTCGCAATCCCCATTCTGAGTTTCTTCCGAAGTGACGACAGGATCCTTCTTGGAATTAAAAGTTTTTCGTGGAGGTATAATCCTTGTTCTCTGTAAAAGAGGGGTTGAAGATGGTAATAAGAGGTGAACTGCCTTCCCAGATAAACCTCCTGAAAGATCCGCTTTACAACATTCTCGCGGTCGAGGTCCCCGGATCCATAGACCCAACCATCCCACGAAGCGCCCAATGCCCGGCTAATTCCTCGCAGCCCTCCTCCTAAGACTCCGACCTTATCCAAAAAAAGGGAAAGGTCCTTCTTTTTGAATCGGCTAACCTTTTTTATACGCAATTTAGATGATTTTTTTCTGAGATAAAGGGTAACCTTCTCAACGGAAAAAAAATGTTTTCTTTTTGAGCGGGAAGGGACACCTGAGATGGAGAGGACGTAAAGAAGGAGGCCGGAGGTCAAATCCCAATCATTATTGAATCCACCCGCTGATTTGAAGAGGGAGATATCTTCCTCCGTCACCCACCTTCTTTTTCCCCTCTCAAATCCCAAACATGTTTCGAGATAGAGATGAACGGTTCGTTGAATGGTCTCCCGATAAGATTTTGAGACATCGATCAACACCCCATCCATGTCAAAGATGAGAATATCCATAAGGATTAAATTCCGATACCCAAATTCCAAATCCCAAACAAATCCCAATCTCCAATGTTCAAATCCAAAGCTCATGTCAATAAATCTTATCGTTGGATTTCGGTCATTGGAACTTTGGTCATTATTTGGTGCTTGGTGCTTGGAATTTGGTTATTTCTCTTTTATCTCCTCCAACACCACCTGGACGAGACTTTCCACATCTAATCTCTGCATCCGGTAGAGATCGTCCGGTTTTCCTGAGCTTCCGTATTGAGTGATTCCCATCTTCCGAAGACGGATGCCCAGGCTATGTTCTGCCAGGACGTTGCCAATGAGGCTTCCTAAACCGGTCTGAATATGGTGGTCTTCATAGGTGATGACCGTTCCTGTCTTGGCCGCTTTAAGAATCGCCTCAATATCTAAATCGCTTAGGCAGGAGATATTGAGAACCTGCACTTCCACCCCTTTTTCTCTCAATTTCTCACAAGCCTGAACTGCCCGGTAAACCATCCCGCCGGTAGTGATGATGGCCGCGTGCTTACCGTCTCGAATCAAGTCCGCTTTTCCGTATTGAAATTCATAAGGGGCGCTGAAAAAAGGTGTCCCATTCTCTGTCAGAAGGGTGGGAATAGGAGAACGGCCCATGGCGACAAGGAAATTACCATGGGTTTTTGCCACATAGCGAATCACACGGTCTGTCTGGTTCGGATCTGCCGGAATGATGATCTTGTACCCGAAGAGATTTCGCATCACCCCAACGTAGTCAATACATTGATGAGTATTTCCATCTTCACCCACATCGAGGCCATTATGGGTACAGATCAGTTTGAGGTTTGTGCCATTGATATCATTGAGGCGATGTTGGTTGTACGTCTCATCCACACCAAACACACCAAAATCGGCGAAGAAGGGGAGAAGGCCAATGGTAGAGATCGCTCCTGCTATGGTGGCTGTATTATGTTCTTGAATCCCGCCCTGGAAGAAATTTCGTGGGAACTGTTTGGCAAAACCTGTCGTCTTCGTAGAGGGAGCTAAATCACAGTCGAAGACCACTATCGGGAGAGGGCCGTTGTCCTGAAGGTTGGCCTTGGCCAGATCGACTAATGCGTTCCCAAAGGCCGAACGATTATCCAATTTCTGATCTTTCCCATAATCTCTCGGGCTCCCAATCTGGATAGAAGGGTATTTCACAAAATATTTTCTTCCTGCAAAGGAGAGGGTTCCCCACTCCCGGATTTGTCGGTATCGATCCAAGTCATCTTCGACTCCTAATTCCTTCACGGCTTTCTTAAATTCATCAAGATTAAGGGCCTTTCCATGGAACTCTTCCTTTCCTTCCATGAAAGAGACTCCCTTTCCCATGATAGTGTGAGCAATGATGGCAGTGGGATGTTTGGAGAGGACGGCCTCCCGAACTCCTGCGTAGATCTCCTGGAAGTGATGGCCATCCAATTCAATCACCCGCCACCCGTCCGACTGGAAATTTTTGGAAATATTCTGGGGCATGATTTTCTGAGTGACTCCACTGATCTGCCTGCAGTTGTAGTCGATGATCACAGTGAGGTTATCGAGGCCGTATTTGATAGCAAACCGCCGGGCCTCTGAGATCTGACCCTTCTGCTGCTCTCCACAACCCATCGAAACAAAAACATGAAGGTCCTTCTTCAGTATCTTTGCCCCCAAGGCGAACCCGCAGCCAGCCGACAGTCCCTGCCCCAGATTCCCAGTATTCCATTCCACACCCGGAATGCCTTTCTCCACATGGCCTTCAAAGGGAGATCCGGCCTTTCTAAAGTTGACGATCGCCGCCTCAATTGGATAAAAACCGATTCGACCGAGGGCTGCATAAACCCCAGGAGAGGTATGGCCGTGACTAATTACGATCCGATCCCGATCCGGGTCGGAAGGAGACTGGGGATGGACATTTGCATAAGAATAGAGGACGAGGTATAAATCAATCGACGACATGGATCCTCCTGGATGTCCTGATCCGGCTAAAGTCGTCATTTTCAATATATCCCCTCTGGTCAACCTCGCCAGTTCGGATAACTTTTTGAGAGATCCTTCATCCAGCTTTTCAGCATCAAATCTTTTTCCAGTCATTGGTGACCTCCGCTGCAGATCAATTTAAATCCGTCCTCCCCTCCCTTTAATAAAGGGAGGAATAATTCCCCCTTTTTAACTGACCCATGCCCCATACATTTTAAAAATCCGCATTCTACAGTTTTGGAGATATCCCTCTGGCCGGTCCACTACCCCTAATTTTTTCACAGCTTCGGGGGATTGTGGGGGATTACTCTTTTCATCGCTCATGGCATCATGACCCATTACTTTATAATAGAGATTGAATTCATTGCAAGCCTCTTTTATGATATGTTCCATTAAAGGAGGACAATCAAGAGGTGCCGGGGATTGAATATAAGGGTAAACGTATCCCGTGCCGATTGATCATCTTTGATAAGGACGGGACATTGATCGACTTTACAGCAACATGGGTCCCCCTTATTCGAAAAAGGGTTGCCTTCCTCTCAAAAAAATTGGGAAGAAATGAAGAGTTAGAAGCCTTCCTATTGAAATCTTGGGGGATTGATCCATTTACCGGAAAGGTGGATCCAAGAGGTCCTTGCCCCGTTTCTCCAAGATCGGATGAGATCATTATTGGGACCATGGCCCTTTATCAGCGCGGGTTCCCATGGGATGAATCGAAGCTGTTGGTGGCCCAAGCTTTCGACGAAGCCGATGCGGATGGGGATTGGCGAGAAAAGGTGGTACCCGTCAAAGGCATTCAAACTTTTCTATCTCAACTGAAAAGGAATAAATTCTACACCGCCTTGGCGACCTCTGACGAAAGAAAAGATACAGAAGCCATCCTAAATCACCTTGGTCTGGAAGGCATTTTTGATATGATCCTCTGTGCGGGAGAGGTGAACCCGCCCAAACCCCACCCCGAAACAATTCTTACTATTTGCCGGAGGCTTTCTGTCCTGCCTCATGAGGCGGTGATGGTGGGCGATTCGGTCACGGATATGATAATGGGCAAGAGAGCGGGTGTGGCCTTGACCATCGGGATTCTCGAAGGAGGAGTGACCCCAAGGGAAGAGTTAGAAAAAGTGGCTGACCTTGTGGTTAATTCAATTCAGGAACTGACATTCCATCAATTGTAAGACCATTCAAACGGTACCAGATAGAACCTTTGCTTTGCAGATAACACCTACTTATCTTCACTTCAACATACGGCGTGTGGTTGAAGATTACCAGTTGAAAGAATAGATAACGGTTAGCTGAGCTGCCGCCGGGCTTGCAGGAACTACCTCTTGGCTGAAGCTACCCAATCAGGCGGGCAGCTCCCACGCCCGGCAGGCGGGCGCAGGAGAAATGTGGCGAGCGGAGCGACCGCCCACCGTCGCTACATTCGCTTGGTTCAATGGCATTTTCACAACGCGCTCTTGCCTAATTGGCAATGAACTCGTAGATGATTTGGGCGCAGAACCCTCCTGAGCTGGCTGCTCTCGTATCGACCTGCAGAGACAACAAGTTGCCAGCCAAGACCGGGACAGTCGTCTTAAACGTTTCAACAGCCGTGGAGCCAAAAGGCACCGCGATCTGCAGGGCGCTATCCGAGCCATTGACGCGGACTGTGATTAGGGCGTCCCCATCAAGTTCGCTGTCCCACGGATTCACCGCGAGGGACACGAGGCGCCCGTCGCGAGGAACTGGGAACTGAGCCTCCCGCTCAACAGTCGTCACTGAGTACGGGTTCACGTACCAGACAACTCCGGGCGGTCCACAGAATATCCAGAAGAGAAGTCCTCCCCCAGTACCTTCTCCAGCAGGTCCTGGTGGTCCAATTTGATTCCAGGAGATCGCGACTTCCGACGGCCTGCACTCACTGGTTTTGTTCACAATTCTTAATTGACCGTTATTTTTTTGGTAACACCCGTAGATTAACCCATCCGCACCATAACAAGGAAATACCATAATAACCAGCATAGCCAAAATCATCCCCATCACAACAGTTATCTTTTTCATTGTTTCCCTCCTTTCTTTATGAATCTTATGACGATGCAATAGGAAAGCCTCCAAGAGCATCTAAGAGAACCCTTGGAGGCTTCATAAGACCATTTTCCGGAAATCCCATTTCACATCTCTCTCCAGATAGAAAACCTTGAAGAGGCAACAAGAATGGTCAGCCCCTGAAAACTGCGCTAACTACCAGATCATGAGATAAAGGAGAAGGGTAAAATGGGTGACACTCCTGAGAGGGAGAAAGGAGTGAACCCATGGAAGATGTAGAAGAAGTTAAGAAGAAGAGTAAAGGGAAAGAGAGTCGGTATGGGAAGCGGTATGGGTTGGAGTTCAAGCTTCGTTGTGTGAAGTTGCGATTGGAAGAAGGGATTCCAATTTCTTTGTTGTCGAAGGAAGTGGGAGCCAGTAAAGATGTCATTCGACGTTGGGCGAAGGCGTATGAGGAACGGGGAGAAGCGGGGTTACGGAATGGGGTTGTCCCGGCGGGGAGTCGACGGAGGCTTCCCGGACCAGTACGCGAGAAGATCGTCGAGATCAAGAAGCGAGAGCCCTTCTTTGGTGTCAAGCGGATTTCCCATCTATTAAAGCGTGCGTTCTTCCTCAGCGCCAGCCCGGAGACGGTGCGGCGGACGCTGCGGGCAGAATCGTTGATTGTTCCCTCCAAAAAGAAACGCCAGCACAACATCACCCGGCCTCGGTTTTTTGAGCGGTCGACACCGAATCAATTGTGGCAGTCGGACATCTTTACGTTTCGTCTGGGGGGCCGGTATGCCTATTTGATTGGGTTTATTGACGATTACTCGCGGCATATGGTGGGATTGGAGCTATACCGGAGTCAGACGGCGGAGCAGGTACTGGAGGTGTATCGTCGGGCGGTTGGGGAGTATGGGGTCCCGAAGGAGATGCTGACGGACCGTGGGCGGCAATATACGAACTGGCGGGGATCGACCCGGTTTGAGCGGGAGTTGGGAAAGGACCGGGTCAGACACATTAAATCGCAGGCGCACCATCCGATGACGTTGGGGAAGATTGAGCGGTTTTGGAAGACGATCTATGAGGAGTTTTTGGTACGGGCGCAGTTTGGGAGTTTTGAGGAAGCGAGAGAGAGGATTCGGCAGTGGGTGCAGTATTACAACCACAAGCGGCCTCACCAGGGGATTGGGGGGTTATGTCCTGCGGATCGGTATTTTGAGATCCAGGCGGAGTTGCGAAAGACGATGGAGCAAGGGATTGCAGACAATGTGTTGGAGATGGCGTTGCGGGGCAAACCGCGGGAGCCCTTTTACATGGTGGGTCGGATGGAGGGGCAGTCGGTGGTCTTACGGGCGGAGAAGGGAAAATTGCGTTTGATGGTCGATGATGAGGAAGGCGGAGGAAAGCAGGAGATGGTCTACGAAGTGACCGCCAAAGAAAACGAAAGGGAGGAGAGAGATGGAAAAAGGAGAGAAGCCGAAGGTGGAGAGGCTGGGGATGGAAGAGAAGAAAGGGCGGAAGGTTTCGGGGCATACGGCGGAGGAGAAGTGCCGGGCGGTGTTGTCGGTATGGACAGAGAGACGCAAGCCGGGGGAGGTTTGCCGGGAGTTGGGAGTCGCGTGGAGCTTATTGAACCAATGGCAGGACCGGGCGATGGAGGGGATGCTCTTGGCGCTGCAGTCTCGGGTCCCAATGGAGAGAGGGGTGGCGTTGAACCCGCGTCTTGCGGTATTGTTGGAGCGCAAGACCAAGGGAGGGGCGATCAAGGGGTTGGAACGGCGTTTGGCCCGACTACAGGGGAGCCCGGTAGCCAAATCAGGGGAGTTGCGGGAGATGGTAGCAGAGAAGAAGATCTGACGATCCTCAAGGAGATTCCGTATGGAGGAAAGGCGGCACAAGAGGGGTTTGATGGAGCAGAACAAAAAGCTTGCGCGAGAGCGGGCGATGGTGATTCTCCAGGTGCGCAGTGGAGTGTTAACTGCAAAGGAGGGGGCGAAGCTGTTGGGGGTGTCGCGCAAGACGTATTACGAGTGGGAGGAGAAGTCGCTAAAAGCCATGGCCCTGGCGTTGGAGAATCATCCTGCGGGGAGGCCGCCTGCACCTGTGGACGAAGAGAAGGAGACGCTTCGGGAGCGGGTCCGAGAGTTGGAGAAGAAGCTGGATCTGGCTGAGAAGACCATCGAGGTCAAAGAGCTGCTGGCGGCCTATGAGGGGTTTCGCGGTAGCGGCGCTAAAAAAAACCGATAGATCGGCAAGAGGCGATCAGAAGGGTTATGGAGATCATAGAAAGTATGAAGGAACGAACGGGGATGCCTTATGCGGTGATCTGCAAGACGCTTCAGCTCCCATTGGCAAGTTTTAACCGATGGCGCTGCAGGATTCAGGAGAGCGTTGTTTTAATCAAGCGTCCGGGTCCGAAGAAGGTGGAGCCCTTTGATCCATCGGTTCTTGACACGGAGATTCGATTATTAGATCATGGAGTGAAGCGAAGCGCGGGAACAACAGACTTATACCGACGGTACCGTTTCAGTCTGTCACGGCGAGAGCTGGGACAGATGCTGGAACGGGTACGGCAGGACCTGGAGGCGGATCGGCGAGAGCAGATGCGGCGGATCGAATGGCTGATGCCGGGGGTGGTGTGGGCCATGGACTTCACGGAATATGACCTGGGCATGGCTGGTAAAATCTATTTGCACAACACGCAGGATCTGGGCTCGCGGTACAAGTTTTTGCCGATGGCCGGAGGCTATCCGGTAGGAGAAGAGGTAGCCGGGTATCTGAGCGAGAAGTTTGATCACTATGGTGCCCCTCTGGTGTTGAAACGGGATAACGAAGGGAATATGAACCATAGCGCCATCAACGATGTATTAGCTGAATCATTTGTTCTGCCCTTAAACAATCCTGGGTATTACGCGCCGTATAATGGGGCGATCGAGGAGTCGCAGCGGGAGGTAAAGAGTTGCTTGAGAGAGAAGCTTGCGTTGGGTTCGCCTGACTGTCAGAACCATGTAACAGCGTATGCGGAAGCTGCGGTCAATGATCTGAACCATCGGACTCGGCCTTGCCTAAATGGGAAGACATCCTGTCAGGTGTTTTTTGCATCCACCGATAAACCGGTTTTTGCGAAGCGGAAAAGGAGGGAAATTTATGATTGGGTGATGGAAAGGGTGGAAAGGATTTCATCGGCAATGAAGCAATCCGGACAGGCTGTCAGAGAATCGGCCTGGAGGATTGCGCTGGAGTCTTGGCTTCGATCTAAGGGATATATCAAGGTCCACATCAACCAAAAGTGTCACCCAATTTTACCCCCTTTTTTAGCTCATGAATAGGTAGCATGAACAGCGTCACCTCCGGCGAAAGAATTCTTCGTGAGATAGTACATCTTGGGTCTAACCGGGACACCGGCATTGACTGGCGTTTGTACCGTGCTAACTGCTCTGTTGGTTGTGTTTACTGTCACCTGCAGCTGGTCGCTGCTGATCGCATCTAATGACTGCTGTATGTTTTTCAATTGCGTGATTACGGATTGCATCGCCGGGTCCGCGGCGGCGCTACTGACTCCGACCATCCCAACCAAAGTCACCAGGACCATTAGTGCTACTAATAATAAGCGTTTCATAGTCTCCTCCTTTTGGAAATGGGTTTGTTTTCAGTGTGTTTGTTTACTGTGCTCCCTAAAACATCTCTTGTTAACAAAGACTTCTTCTACCACCTTTACTCTTCACATTTCACTCTTCCCGTGTGCGCATCCTACTCCTTTCTGAGACCATGGGATTCTCTGATTGAATTGGTAAAAAAGATAAGGGACCCTTCCTTGCAGACTCCGTAGGAGACCGTGCATGCCGAACGTACTATGCGCTCAAAGCCCTATCGGAACTGAGAAGGTCGTGCCTCTGTCTGGGGAAATACCACAATGTGGTATATTCTAATTTAACCCGGATATTTGTCTATGTCAATAGGAAAATGAGGTTGTGAAAAGTATTTTTTGAAGGGTGCTGGATAACGTTTTTTAAGAGAAAGGAAAATCCTTTACATATAGCCACATTGTGGTACAATTTAAAATAGATGCGAAGGAGAGTTTTGAATGGAAAAAAAGGAGTTTTCAACGGCTCGTCAGTATCTTGGAAAAACGCAAAGCCAGATGGCACAGGTATTGGGTGTTTCTCCTAAGGCCATACAAAGCTTTGAACAGGGGTGGAGGAATATCCCAGTCCATATTGAACGTCAGGTCCTTTTTCTTTTAGCCTCTAAAAAGTCGCCCCCTGGGGGGGAAGGGCCCTGTTGGGTGATACGAAAGTGTCCGAAGGAGACTAGGCACAATTGTCCTGCATGGGAGCTTCAAGCAGGGAATCTTTGCTGGTTTATTAATGGGACGATTTGCCAGGGCCGTACGCAAGAAAGCTGGCAAAAGAAGATGAAAATATGCCGACAATGTAAGATATTCCAAACCATGGTGCCCCCTTTAAAGACGGGGCTTAGGCCCTGAATATCTTTGCCTCCTTGTTTGCGCTATTAACAAGGAGTTCATCCAAAGAAGTCCACTCTTTAATTATTATAGGATCAAGAAATGGCGAGTTGCCGTAGATATTCCTTTGGCTGTATCCGCCGTTCTCTGTTTCGTGCCTGCTTAGGTTCGCTATAGGACTTTTCCATCCACTGCCTCCTGAGTAACGCCGAAAATAACCCTACTTTTTTGTCTTAAAAAATTATTGATTATCAAGTCGTAATCTTCATTCAGGGAACGAAATCCAGCCTTGAGGATTTCAGGAAGTAAGCCTTAAGAAAGAGGGATGACTCCATCTATGACTTATCAGTTGTTTTGTAGGTGACCGCAATGAGATGCCTCATTTGGCATCAATTACCTTTCGTAGCCCTATGCATTTTAGCGTCAAGGGTGACCAATTCACCCTGGAGTTCTGAGGCGAGCAAAAAATAACTTGCATCATAGGTTGATCGGGTACATTCTTAATTGAAAGATTGACAGACATTCTCCCCTCCTTATGTAATGCAAACACAATAAATCATTTGTAATGGAGGTCTTTATGCCCATCATTTTTACGCCCATCAAAGGCTACACTACGTGACAAAAATAATGCGTTTGTATTAGTTCCACAACATGAATCTATTACAGAGTCATTATGGAACCATCATAGAGCCATTATGGAACTATTTCTTTCATGGCGGAAGTCATTTTCTAATATCGCTCATCTCCTTATCACCCTATCTCCCCACCACCCCATCTCATGATCTGATTTTCAGATTCTCTGGATCATAGAGCGGTTCTTTTTCCACGGTTGCTTCGTACCTTTGAGCAGCGACTTCGATTTGTAAACGAGTCCCAGGCTTTGCATAATCGATGGGAAGGTATCCGTAAGCGATCGGTTTCTTGACGGTATGTCCAAATCCTCCGCTTGTGACCAGGCTGACCACTTTATCGCCATCAAGAATCGCCTCCTTACCAATGGGCATTAATGGGCCGGCGTTAATCGTTAAACAACAGAGTCTTCTGGTGATCCCCCTTTCCTTCTGTGCGAGAAGAGCCTTGCGGCCCGTGAAATCCCCCTTGTCGAGTCTTACGCAGAAGTCGAGCCCGGCCTCGAAGGGCGTATACTCCGGAGAGATATCTCCGCTCCAGTATCGATACCCTTTTTCCAATCGTAAGGATTCGATGCAGCGATATCCCAGATTGGCAAGGCCCAGAGATTTTCCTACTTCCCAGATCCTATCGTAGACATGCAATGCATATTCCGCCGGCATATGGAGTTCCCATCCGAGTTCGCCGACATAGGTGATACGGAGGGCAAGGACAGGTGCATATCCGATGTAGATCTGCTTGCAGGTCATATAGGGGAACCCTTCATTTGAGACATTGTCTTTGGTGATTTGCTTTAGGATATTTCTTGCCTGAGGTCCGCAGAGGGTGATGCAGGCCTTTGCCGAAGTCACATTGGTGACGGAGATCGAATGATCCTTGGGGAGATGTTTCTGAATCCAGCTGAGATCGTGCTTGACGAAGGCCGTCCCCGTTACCAGATAAAAATGATCTTCGTTGATTCGGCTCACGGTGAGGTCACATTCAATTCCACCTTTTTCGTTCAGCATCTGAGTATAGGTGATGGAGCCGACGGGTTTATCCATCTGGTTGTCCGTGATTCTTTGCAGAAAGGGAAGGGCCCCCTCTCCCTTGATTTCAATTTTTCCGAAGGAGGTTTGGTCAATGATCCCTGCCTTCGTCCTGACTGTTTCGTGCTCTTTCCCCACATATTCAAACCAGTTCGGAAGTCCCCACCCCAATTTCTCTTTCGGCGCCACGCCTTTTGGGGCAAACCAGTTAGACCGTTCCCAGCCCGATTTTTCTCCGAAGACTGCCCTCATCGCTTTCAGTCGGTGATAAAGGGGACTCGTGCGCAGGGGCCGGGCTGAAACCATCTCTTCGTATGGCCAGCTCATCGAATAATGATGAGCATAGACCTCGATGGACCTATCAAGAGCATATTTCTGGCTTCCATGGTGACCACTGAGGCGGCGAATATCGAGACGCCAGAGATCCAAACTGGGTTCGCCCTCGATGATCCACTCTGCTATCATTTTCCCCACCCCCCCTCCGGCAGCTATCCCGTGAGCACAAAAACCGGCCGCAACGAAGAAGTTTTTGACCTCTGCTGCTTCCCCCATGATAAAATCGCCATCGGAGGTGAAGGCTTCAGGACCGTTGAGTAAGGTGACGATCTCAGCTTGACCGATGACAGGCACCCTTTTCATGGCCAAGGCGGAAAGGGGTTCGAAATGCTCGTAGTTGGATTTCAGCAATGTCTTGGTAAAATCCCGTGGGATTCCATCCAGTGCCCAGGGGATTGGATTATGTTCGTATCCTCCCATGATGAGTCCGCCCACCTCCTCCCGGAAATAAACGAGAAGATCGGGATCCCGCATGGTTGTCATTCCCTTAGGAACGCCTTCGATAGGTTTGGTAATGATATACTGGTGTTCCATCGGGGTGATCGGGATCGAGACGCCTGCCATTTTCCCTATTTCCGGGGCCCAAATTCCTGCCGCATTGACAACGATTTCAGTTTTGATCTTTCCCTTTTCTGTCAACACTTCATCCACTGCCCCATTCTTCAAGGTGATCCCTGTCACCCGGGTTTCTGTGTAAATCGTTGCGCCTTTCTCCCTCGCCCCTTTCGCAAGGGCATACGTCACACCGCTGGGGTCGATCTGGCCATCTGTCGGAAGGAAAGCAGCTCCCACAATTCCTTTCTTTTCCATGACCGGGAAGAGGTTACAGGCTTCTTTCGGGCTGATCAATTCCATGGGCAAACCAAAGGTCTTTGCCATCGCTGCTGAGCGGCGCAGTTCTTCCATCCGGCTTTTTGAGGAGGCAATTCGCAGACCACCGACTTCGCTCCAGCCTGTATGCTGGCCTGTCTCTCCCTCCAAGCGAGAGTAAAGCTCAATGCTATATTTCAACATCTTGGTGATGTTGACCGAAGAACGCAACTGACCCACCAGGCCCGCTGCATGAAACGTTGCACCACTTGTGAGCTCTCCTTTGTCCAAAAGGACGACATCTTTCCATCCCATTTCTGTCAAATGGTAAGCAATGCTGCAACCCGTAATCCCCCCTCCAATGATGACGACCCTTGCTTGGTCTTTCATAGTTCGGTTCCTCCATTACTTAGAAATTAGCTTTCAAATCCCCCCCAACCCCCCTTTACTAAAGGGGGGGATGAGGGGGGATTACAGATTTTCATGGTTCGCGGGTGGGCTTCCTCACCTCAACCCAAAAACCATTTCATAAGGCTTACTACCTGTGTAGACAGGTTTAAATAAAAAAATTGTTTTTGTCAACATCTTTTACCAGTGTTGCCTTCCCCGAAGGGAAGCGATCTTAGCATCGGGTGTCATTTTAAAATGTTGACAAAAAAAATTAACTTCGATATAAAACTTCTGTGATTCAGACATTAGACCATAGACCCCGGACATCAGACTAAAGAATAAAACCCAAGGTTGAGGTTGAGAAATTCTAAATCTGAGCCTGCACGAGGTGCTTGTCTGGTGTCTGAATTGCAGATAAAACTTCTTAAATCAGTTAACGGATGCTTCGATTTTGAATCGAAGGAGGAGGGGAGGTGAGGAGGAAGAGAGTTCCGCAGAGAAGGGAGAATCCGAAGATGGCATCAGAGACAAAAAAGGAGGTCATGAGTATGAAGGGCAAATGGATGGTTTTAATGATCAGTGTGGTGACGATGGTGTTTCTTTCGACAGCCGTCTTCGCTAAAGAGAAGGTGACGGTTTATACTTCTTTAGAGACGGATGAAACAGTAAAATATTTGGAAGTGGCGAGGAGGGACCTTCCTGACCTTGATATCGATATCATTCGACTTTCAACGGGAGAACTGGGTGCACGAATGCTTGCAGAGAAGGACAATCCTCAAGCTGACTGCGTCTGGGGATGGGCTGTGACCAATATGGAGCAATTTATTCCTGCAGGGATGGTAGAACCCTATCGACCCAAAGGGGTTGAAAGATTGGATAAAAGATTTGTCCATTCCCAAAATTATTATGTGGGGATCGATATGTACATTGCGGCCTTCTGCGTGAATACGAAAGTGATGAAAGAGAAGGGACTCCCCATGCCAAAGGGATGGAACGATCTGCTCGATCCAAGGTTTAAGGGACTGATTGCCATGCCCAATCCCGTTGCCTCAGGGACCGGTTTCTTACAAGTCGCGAGCATCCTTCAGATGTATGGAGCCAAGGAGGGGAAAGAGGATGGATGGGAGTTTTTAAAGAAGTTGGATAAGAATATGGGCCAATACATTAAGAGTGGATCCAGACCCGCCAAGATGACCGGACAAGGAGAGTTTGCTGTGGGTTGCTCGTTTGATTTTGTCGTGGGCGAGCTGAAGAAACAGGGAGCGCCAGTAGAGTTTGTTTTTCCTGTGGAAGGGGCCGGTTATGAAGTGGAGGCGAATGCACTTCTGAAGGGAGCAAAAAATCCGAAGGCCGCAAAGACATTCTTGGATTGGGCCATCAGCCCGAATGCCATGAAGGCTTACTCAGAATTCAAACTGGGGGTGACCCTACCGGGGATTCCTACTCGGCCGGATATGCCAAAATTGTCAGAAATTAAGCTTTATCCCATGGATTTTTCATGGCAGGCGAAGAACCGGGACGAGATTCTAAAGAAGTGGGAGACCCTGTTCTTGAAGTGAGGAAACGGCTTGGTTTCGGGGCATCCCGCACCCTGCGTGGATGCCCTTTTTTATTGACAAATCTTTTGATTTGGATTAAAAGACCTATTTAGATAGGTAAACAGGTGAGGGTGTGAAATGATTAGGGGGAGGTTGGGCAAGGATATCTTCAGAGTTTTACAATTGGGGATCATTTGAAAGGATAAGGGTAATCAAACGACGTAAATAGGCTACTCTATCGAAGCTTTCAATCGCTGCAGCTGACCGTAAAAAACGTGCCGCTGTAAAACTTTGGGAAGATTCCCGCCTGACGGCGGCTTCCCGGAAATCCGCCCAATATCCCCGCCCAACCTGGCCGCTTTGGACTATTTTTTCATACCTTCCTTCCCACCAGGGGAGGGGTGATTTTTTGGGGCATGATGAGCGAGGAAAGGGCTATGGGAAGAAACCTCAGGTTGGAGAATCTTACCAAAGAATTCGGGACGGTGACCGCGGTAGATCATGTGAACCTGGAGATCGAGGAGGGTGAGTTCGTCTGTTTTTTAGGGCCGAGCGGTTGTGGAAAGACCACCGTGTTGAGGATGATTACTGGCTTTGAAACGGTCTCCGAAGGGAAAGTCATTTTTGATGGAAAGATGATCAATGACCTCATTCCCCAGAAGAGGGAGTTCGGAATTGTCTTCCAGTCCTATGCACTCTTTCCCAATATGACCGTGGAAGACAATATTGCTTTTGGCCTGAAGGTGAGAAGGGTCCCCAAAAAGACCATCGCGGAGAGGGTCGATCAGATGTTGGACCTCGTCGGCCTCCGGGATTGGAGGAATCTCTATCCCGCTCAATTGAGTGGAGGACAGCAGCAGCGGGTCGCCCTCGTTCGGGCACTTGCGCCGAATCCTCAGGTGCTGCTTCTGGATGAGCCCTTAAGCGCCTTGGACGCAAAAATCCGAGTGCGCCTACGAGCAGAAGTGAAACGGCTCCAGCAGGAACTTAAAAAGACGATGATCTATGTGACGCACGACCAGGAAGAGGCGCTCTCCATTGCGGACCGGGTGGTCGTGATGGAGAAGGGTCAATTTCGACAGGTGGGGAAGCCCATTGAGATTTACCAATGCCCGACCTCCAGTTTTGTGGCGGATTTTGTCGGGACATCGAATTTTTTCAAAGGGTATCGAACCGAAGATCGGGTCAGCACCGAAAAAAGGGAATTCAAGGTTTCTCAAAGAGGGACCTTAGCCAGGGAAGAAGTTTTCTTGGCTGTTCGACCGGAGAAGATCGAGGTTTTTAAATACGGAGATCCTCCCGGCGGCTTAGAGCCTTCGAACCTGGTTCCGGGCAGGATCGATGTGATCACTTTTTTGGGAGCGGCTGTCCGGTTGGTCATTAATATGGACGGAGAGGAAGTCATCTCGGATGTGATCGAGAGGGAGTTTGCGCAAAGGCAACATAGGCAAGGAGACAAAATCTTTCTCTATTTCCCTCCTGAAGCCTTCTTAATCTATCCTAAAAAAGAGGGGTCTCAATGAATCGAGCCGAAGCCTTAAAGGACTATTCGGCCCCATCCACTCTAGTCAGTGACCGATGGATGACCGGAATCACCATGGGATTCCTTTTGGCGGTGCTCACCTTTTTTATGCTTTATCCGGTTTACGATATTTGCAAATTAAGTTTCTTCAAACAAGGGGTTTTCACCCTTAGAAATTATGCCGCCTATTTCACGAATCCCAGAATTTTCAGATCTTTGACCAATAGCTTGTATGTCTCCATTGTGACGATGGTGATCACGACCGTGCTGGCCTTCTTCTTTGCCTATGGATTGACCCGAACCACCATCGGGGGAAAGGGAATCTTCTATACCATCTCGACCTTTCCTCTGATCGCACCCTCCATCATCCAAGGGTTGGCCCTCATCCTCCTGTTCGGCAGGAATGGTTTGGTGACCCGTCACCTGTTTCATATGGAGTGGAATATCTACGGCCCCGCCGGGATCATTGCGGCCGAGTGCCTTTACTGCTTTCCCAACGCCCTGTTCATCCTTTATACCACCTTATCCGCGGTGGATACCCGGTTAGACGAGGCCGCCCAGAGTTTGGGAGCCTCTTCTTTGAAGACATTTTATAAAGTGACCCTTCCCTCCGCGAAATACGGAATTGCCAGCGCTGCAGCATTGGCTTTTAATTTGACCATCACCGATTTTGGTGTGCCGGTGGTCATTGGGGGGAACTATAGTGTCCTCGCCACCGAGATCTATCAGCAGGTCATCGGAATGCAGCGTTTTGATTTAGGGGCCACCATCAGCGTCATCCTTCTCATCCCTTCCGTCGGCGCCTTCCTCCTGAACTATTACTTGACCAAGAAGAGCTATGCCCTCATTAGCGGGCAGGCCCGTCCTTTCCTCCAGCCCTCCCGACCCTTTAAGAAATGGGCCTTTACCATCTACTGCTGGATCCCCTGTACCTTTATCCTCATCGTTTTCGCTTCCGTCTTTTTGGGCTCGTTTGTCAAGACTTGGCCCTATGATTTCTCCCTCACTTTTAAGCATTTCGACTTTCCTTCCTTAGGTGGGCATGCCCCCCTCTGGACCAGATTTTGGGCTTCGATCCTGAAAGGAGAATGGCAATCCATCTTGGCTTATAAGTATGCCCCCATATGGAATAGCCTCTGGGTATCTGTTTTGGTGGCCATCGGCGGTGCTTCGTTGACGCTTTTGGCAGGATACATTGTTGAAAAAAAGAAGCCCAGAGGGGATCAGGTTCTCTATACGCTGAGTGTTTTACCGGCGGCCATTCCCGGAACCGTGATGGGCTTGGGATATATCCTCGCTTTTAACAAACCTTATTTTTTGATTTACGGAACGTTTTGGATTATCATCATCAACATCATTATTTGTAATTTCACCTTAGGTGTTCTCGCCAGCATTGCCAATCTGAAACAGATTGATAAATCGATTGAGGAAGCGGCGGTGAGTCTGGGCGCAAATCCCATCACCACGTTTACCCGGGTTGTATTCCCCCTCACCAAGACCGCCTTCTTTTCGAATGTCGCTTTTTTCTTCATGAGATCCATGACCACCATCAGTGCCGTTATCTTTCTGATCTCTGCAAAGGTGAAATTGGCAGCGATCGAGATCATCTTCCTCGATATCGATGGTCGAACGGCCAGTGCCAATGCCATGTGTACAATCATCATCGTCATTGTCGTGGGGATGCTCGTCGTCATGAGATTGATCACCGGGAAGACGGGGTTGAAGGGAATGAGTGCCTCAAACTAATTATCCTCGGCCGATGGGCTACCCAAAAAAAATGAAAATAGCCTATTGGTTAGGGTAATGGTTAGGAAGCCAGTTTGATCCAAAGGCAAAGGTCATGGTTAAAGATTTAAGCCTATTGACCTAGCCTCTTAACTAAACTGGCATCTTTACCCTAACCTCTGAACCAAAGCCTTTATTTTCTGCATAAGGAAGGGATATTGATGCCGGAGACGCTCCATTTGGAAGTCGGCGTTCCAAAATATATCCAAATCAGCAACTGGCTGACGGAGATGATTCAGAAAGGCCGGTATGCCGTCCATGAGAAATTGCCCTCCGAATCGAAACTCTCTCAGCTCTTTCGTGTCAATCGAAACACGGTGCGGCAAGCCATTTCAGATTTGGTCTCAAAAGGTCTCGTCCAGAAGAAGAATGGGGTGGGTTCCTTTGTGATCGCCCGGTCGGTTCAGCCCGTGAGGTATACCCTCCAACATATTTCCAGTTTTACGGACGATATGATGAGGATGGCCATTGTTCCTCAAACCAAGCTGATCCACAAGTCCGTGATCGAAGCCCCCCTCGATGTCGCAGAAAAGCTGATGCTGGGGAAAGAGAAGATGGTCATCCTGACGGAACGGCTCCGCCTGGGGAACCGCATTCCCTTGGTGATTGAGAGGAGCTATCTTCCCTTTAAAGAGTACAGGGATATTTTAAAGATGCGGCTGACCGGCTCTCTCTACCATCTTCTGACGAGAAAGTTTCATGTCGAACTCCATCGATCCCTTCAGACCTTTCGCGCAATCCCTTTATCGGGGAAGGATGCAAAATTATTAGGCATTCCTCCCCGCTCACCTGGAATTTTCCTCGAAAGCGTCATCTATGATTCCAAGAATATACCGGTGGAGGTGCTTCACGCTTTTCACCGGGGGGATAAATATATTTTCGAAGTAGAATCAGGAAGATACCGGTATGACTTGAGGATCTAAAAAAGTCTTGACAAAAAATTTTTTTCTTGTTACCTGTATAGATAGGTAGTTAGGTAAAAAAACAATTTCAAATGTCAAAATCCCCGCCTCCGTCCCGCAAGGCGGGACTTCGCGCAGGCAGGCAAATGTCAAATGAATGCTGAAATGACTAAATGTGAAATTGTTTTTTAAGATTAATTTCCCATTTGAACTTTGAGCTTTGATATTTGACATTGAAATTTTTGAACGAGGAGGTTCTTATGGCGGATCTGAAGCGCTTTTTGGTTCCATGGATTGATCAGGTCAAACCCTATGATACGGAGGATTTACTGACTGCCTGGTCCAGACCGGAGTTGAAGCGGATGATGATCAATGAAAATCCCTTACCACCTTCGGAGAGAGTGGTCCAGGCCATTCTCGAGGCTGCCAAATTGGGCAACCGTTACCCGGATAACGGGCCTCGCGTTCGAGCCAAGATTGCCAAACGCTATGATTTAGGGCCGGAGAATGTTTACATCAGCCATGGCTCTTCAGAGATCATTGACATGATCATGCGGCTGTTCGTCACTCCCGGAGATGAGGTGCTCCTTCCCAATCCTACGTTTTCCCTTTACGGCATCCGGGCGAGGGCAGTTGGAGGGAGCGTGGTGGCGGTCGACATGACTCCCGATCTTCAATACGATGTCCCGGCAATGCTCCGGGCCATTACTCCGCGCACCAAGATGATCATCGTCTGTACCCCTAATAATCCTACGGGGGACTTTATCTCTGACGACGACCTCATGAGGATTGTCGAGGTGGGCATCCCCACGCTCATCGACGAGGCTTATTTGGAGTACCATCCGGAGCATGAATCAAAGGCCCCTCTGATCAGGACGTACAATCATCTGATCGTCGCCCACACCTTTTCCAAAGCTTATGGAATGGCCGGAATTCGATTGGGATATGCTCTGGCAGATGAGCAATTGATCCAATATTTTCGAAAGATGCAGGTCCCCTGGAACGCCAGCCTTCTTTCCATTGCGGCTGCGGAGGCAGCCCTCGATGAAGAAGAGGAATTGAAGCGAAAGGCTGCCTATAACAATGCCGGCGTGGACTATATCTGCAAAGAGCTTTCAAAGATTCCGGGCCTCAAACCTTATTATTCTCATGGGAATTATGTGCTCATCGACGCCACGGACGCAGGGGCAGCGGGGAAGGAGATCGTGGATTATGTCTTTGAAAAGGCCGGGGTCATGCTCAAGTACTTCGCCCCTCTTCGAGGACGAAATGGGTTCTTCCGGATCAGCCTGGGCACCCATGAAGAGAATTCGCTTTGCGTGAGCGCCATCAAACGGTTTTTTGGAAATAGAAAAAAGGAGAATAAGGCATGAAGAAGAGCCCTCTCGAACGATTGATGGACACCCATCCCGGATTGGAGATCTGGTGGGATTCTTCACCCCTCATCTATACCTCCTGGTCGGAAGGTATGGTCAAGAAAGCTCCGCCCGAGCGGGCGGATGAAGTTCGAGAACAACTGAGGAGGCTTTATGACCCCCAGCATCCCGAAGAGGCTCTCTTCCGGGGAGTCACGACCAACCCACCTCTCTCCCTCCAGGTGATCAAGACACGGGAGTCGTATGTGACCCAGCTCGTGGATGATCTGATCGAAAAGAATCCCTGTCTGGATAAGGAGGCTCTCTTTTGGTTGACCTATAAAGAGATTGTGCGGCGGGGAGCCGAGATGTATTTGGGAGTATTTAAACGGTCTCAGTACCGATATGGATATCTCTCCGGTCAGGTGGACCCTCGAAATTTGACCGATAAGGAAAAGATGATCTCTCAAGCTCTGGAACTGGCAAGCCTCAGTCCAAATGTGATGATTAAAGTGCCGGGCTCGAAGGAAGGTTATGAGGTGATCAAGGTTCTCACGTCGAGAGGGATCTCCACGAACAATACACTCACTTTCATCCTTCCCCAATTGATGGCCTGTGCGAAAGCGGTCAAGGAGGGGTTGGAGATTGCCAAACAGAATGGAGTGGATCTGACGCGGTGGAGGTCGGTCATCACCCATATGACGGCCCGCTACGGCGATTTGGGCGACCTGCGAAGGGAGGCAGAATCTCTGGGCATCGACCTCTCTGAGGCAGATGTCCGCTGGGCCGAGTTGGCCATTTTCAAAAAGGCTTATCGCCTTGTCAAAGAGAGGGGTTATCCCAGCAAGATGCTGATCTGTTCGATGCGGATCAGTCCTATCTTGAATGAGAAGAAATATTGCTGGCATTTAGAGAAGCTGGCAGGGGGAGATATTGTCATCACCTGTCCCCCTTCTTTTATCGAAGGGGTATTTGAATTTATGGACGGGATAGAATTTAGACCCCAGATCGATGAGGAGGTTCCCAGGGCCGTCTTGGATAAGTTGTTGCGGATTCCCTATTTTGAGAAGGCCTATCGGGAGGATGGATTAACGCCGGATGAGTTCAATCGACATCCTGCCCTCGTGGCGACGGCGATCGAATTTTCCAGAGCCACGGATGGGATGGTCGACTTTGTTGCAAAACGCCTGGCGGCCAAATGCGGTTGAGCGAAGGGATGAGATGATCGTCGGGGTTCCTACCTCTCTTTCCATCCCTCCTTGAAAATTCAGTCTTAATGTGGTAAACCCCGTTAGGAAAGGTAGGGTTTTTGCCCCCCTCTCAAGGATGGGTTAACATCCTTTTCTATTATCTCTATCCCAGTTGGCGAGGCTTTCTAAACGGGGTAAACAAATCCTACCTTTAGCTTCTTTCCCGTGCAATCTTGCACAACATGGTGATCTTTTGATTTTCGGTGGAAAGGTTTGGGGAGCCCTTTGAGGCTGCCTTGCTTGTCCGGCGGATGGAGCGGGGGGATCGTGAAGCCCTCTAAAAGGAAAAGGTTAACCATTGCTATTGATGGACCCTCTGGTGCGGGGAAGAGCACAGTGGGAAGATGCTTAGCAAAGCAATTGGGGTATCTTTACATTGACACCGGGGCGACGTACCGGGCTGTTGCACTCAAGGCAAAGGAGAAAGGCCTTGGGACAGAAGATGAAGAAGTTCTCTACCAGTGGGCCTCTTCACTTCACATCACCTTCGTCACGAGGGGGGAAGAAATCCGCGTTATGTGTGACCGAGAGGACATTACCGAAGCCATCCGTTCCCCTGAAATCAGCCGTCTCGCCTCAGATATTTCGAAGAGGAAGGGTGTAAGAGATGCTCTGGTTCAGTTGCAACGGGGGATGGGAAGAGGGGGCGGGGTTGTATTAGAGGGAAGGGATATTGGAACGGTGGTTTTCCCCGACGCGGACGTTAAATTCTATCTGGATGCCGAAACAGAAGAAAGGGCAAGGAGAAGGTTTAGTGAACTGCTCGAAAAGGGGAGGAAGGTCGATTTTGGAGAGACGTTTGAAGAAGTAAGGGAAAGGGATCAGAATGATATGAATCGGATTCTATCCCCTCTGAGAAGAGCCGAAGATGCCGTTCTCATTGACTCCACCCATCGATCCGTTGAAGAGGTTGTGGAGGAGATGGTCCGAATCGTGCGTGCAAAGGGGAGATGATTGGATCATCAACGAAGTGGAGGGGGAAATTCCAATCCCCAGGGGGTCTAGGTGCAATACCTCACTGAGGCGTGGGTGAAATCCCCCGCCTACCGCAGGCAGGGATGATTCAGCGGGAATGTCTCCGAAAATCTTATAAAGCGGATGGTCTAAATTTTTGGGGGCAGGGGTTACATTCAAGATCAATAGCGCAGTCCTTACACGGTTGGGTCATTCTTTTAGTTCAGGGACGAGCTGATGTTGCCGCTATAAGATTTTCTCCGGCATCCCTGCCGGATCTCGGTAAATTTCCACGGTAGAGTGAGAAGGTCTGAAAAAATAGCCTTAAGTCACCAGGTGGGGCAGGGATATTGGGCGGATTTCCGGGAAGCCGCCGTCAGGCGGGAATTTTCCAAAAGTTTTACAGCGGTACATTTTTATGTCCAGCAGCAGCAATCGAAAGCTCTTACAGAATCAATGGGTTACGGCGTTTCGTCACCCATATCTTCTCAAATGATCCGCAATTGTAAAACTTTGAAGATATCCTTGCCCAACCTGCTCCCGAATATTTTCACAGCTTCTGAGGGATTACGCTTAGGTAGTTAAAAGATTTGTAATTTTCAGAAGAGTGTGATATAAATTCTTTAATTTACGGAAGAAGGGAGTTTTTTTGAATGGTGAAGGACGAATTGACTTCTGGTGAGGAACAGACCGGCCAGGTCCTTCCTGGCGGAGAAGTGGAGAAGAAAGGGTTGAAGGAGCTTCATCGCAGGGATGAATCAGAAGATTTTCAGACGCTCTATGAGGAGAGCCTAAAAACGATGGAGGAAGGCCAGATTCTCAGGGGAACGGTCATTGATATTACTCCAGATCATGTGACCGTTGATGTGGGATATAAGTCTGAAGGACAGATCCCCATGCAGGAGTTTCTGAAGAGGGATAAGAAAGTCGATGTCAAAATCGGAGACCGCATCGATGTGCTCTTGGAAAGGAAGGACAGCGAGGAAGGGGCATTGATCCTGTCGAAGGAGAAGGCGGACAAAGTAAAGGTCTGGCGGGACATCAGCAGGTCTTGCCGGGAAGGGGAGGTCATCGAAGGGGAAATTGTCTCCAAGGTGAAAGGTGGACTTTCTGTGGATATTGGCGGGATCTTTGCCTTCCTGCCTGGATCTCAAATCGATTTGAAGCCGATTCGGAATCTGGATTCCCTGATCGGCCAGCGTCTGAAGTTTAAGGTGATCAAATTCAATCGGAAACGGAATAATATTGTCCTCTCGCGGCGTATTCTTCTTGATGAGGAGCGGAAACTCGTCAGGGAAGAGACCCTAAAAAATGTCAAGGAAGGGGAGATCGTAGAGGGGATTGTCAAGAATCTTACCGACTACGGTGCCTTTATCGATTTGGGCGGAGTGGATGGTCTGCTCCATATCACGGATATTGCCTGGGGAAGAATTGGGCATCCTTCGGAAAGGCTTTCTGTCGGAGATCGGATAAGAGTGAAAGTCCTTCACTTCGACCGGGAAAAGGAGAAGGTTTCGCTGGGCCTAAAACAAGCCCTCCCTGATCCATGGGACTCTGTTTTAGAGAAATATCCGGCGGAATCCCGCGTCAAAGGGAAAGCGGTCAATGTGACAGATTACGGTGTTTTCGTTGAGTTAGAAGAGGGAGTGGAAGGCCTTGTCCACATCTCCGAGTTGAGTTGGAGCAAGAAGATGAAGCACCCTTCAAAGGTCGTCCACATCGGTGACATGGTGGAGGTGATGGTTCTCGATTGCGATCCGGCCAAGCGTCGCATCTCGTTGGGGATGAAACAGACCGAGCCGAATCCATGGGCTCTGATCGAGGAGAAATATCCCATAGGCTCCAAGGTGGTGGGGAAGGTGAAGACCGTTACCGATTTTGGTGTCTTCATTGGATTTGAAGAAGGCGTAGACGGGCTCATCCATGTCTCTGAAATGTCCTGGACAAAGAAGATCAAGCATCCCGGTGAGCTCTTTAAGAAGGGACAGGAAGTGGAAGCGGTTGTTTTAAATATTGACCGCAAGAATGAACGCTTTTCCCTTGGAATTAAGCAATTGCATCCGGATCCATGGAAGGATGTTGCACGGCGATATCGGAAAGCAGAGGTGGTAACGGGGAAGGTCACCAATGTGACTGATTTCGGGGCGTTTGTTGAATTGGAAGAGGGGATTGAAGGATTGGTTCATGTTTCCGAGATCAGCCGGGAGAAAGTGGAGAAGCCCTCGGATGTCCTGAAAGTTGGGGATAGGGTCTCTGCAGTCATTCTTCACATTGATCCTCAAGAACGAAGGATCGGCCTCAGCATGAGGGGCATGAAGGAGAAGGTTGAAAAGGCAGAGATCGAAAAATACATATCGAACCAAAACCCCACTTCTCACAGCCTGGGAGAACTGATTCAAGAAGAGATGGAACGCCGAGGTGGAGAATTGCTCAACAAAAAGGAAAGGGAGTAATACCCCAAAACCAATCTTTTCCGTCCATTCTTCATAAGGAATACTTGAAGGGGTTGCGATTCTGTCGTAACCCCTTTTTCATTTGCCTTCGCAGGAGACCACTTAAGGATCGTTTCGTCAAAGGCTTCCGCCTCCTTCATCTCGTCCAGAGGCGTTGGGCGAAGGTTTCCCTCCTTCTTGCGCCATTATTAAGGCTTTATTCATTCCTTTAAGCCCCTTTTCAGAGGTTAACTCCCGACTCGATTCCCGACCAGAATGCTCTGTCGGTAGGTATCTTGGAATCGGTTAGCGAGTACTACTTTCTGTAATCGGTAACCGGAAAATTTAGCGAAGCATGCTCGATGAGCAAATGAAAATCATTCGTAAAATGTTTTTTTCACAATCAAGAGAGTAGATTCTACGCGCTTAGATGGTCTAACTTCTGTTGGGTATTGCTTCAAAATACCTTCTTTTTTCTTCATTAATACAGTGTTCACCCCATATCTTTCTGAAATCATTTTTGGTAGTCTTCAAAAGAAAGGACCCACATACCTCTCTTTCAAATCAAGGTTGCTGAGGGCAGCATTTCGCGGGGACAGAAGCAGGAGATAATAAAAAAGTTTAACTCACATTTATTCGGGGTGGGATCATGAGGCGAAGGAGGTGAGTGAGCCTCAGATCTCGGGAAATTCAGTGAAAAGGAGGTAAAGAAAAATGTCAAAGACGGCAAAATACTTTGGATTGGCAACTGCAACTCTCTTATTGATTATTGTGGCGATTTCCACCCCTGCTCAAACTCCTTCAAGGGGAGAGTCCAGTTACTCCCCAGTAGTCATCAAAGAGAGTTTTGAAGCGATCATGACCCGGATGAAAGCTGCAAAGCCAGAGGTGATGAAGCGTCAGATGGATTTGCTCAATGTGCGCTATGACCTGAGTAATCGCCCGGCTTCAGGGGTGACAATGTCCCGCGGCAAGGCTGTTCAGGAAGGTGTTCGTGTCAGACTTCCAGAAGGGATGACCTGGGAGAATTTGGCTGGAATGAGCCCAGAGGAGATTCGCGGAAAGGACTTGTTTCCAGCGGGTTTCTTTCCTCTTCCTCACCCCAACCATCCGGAGGGTGGCATGCTTTTTCCCAAGTTCCATATTGAAGAGATCAAGAGGCAAGAGGCTCGGGATCTCACCCGTTTTGACCTGGATTATGACTTACCGGATCATTTTTTGCCTGAGTTCCCAGCGGCGATCTATCTGACCACAAGACCTGATCTTGGGGATGTTTCTCAAGGCAAACTGGTCACCATCGACAACTATTATGAGCTGTTTAATGGAATTCTCAATCCCAAGCAGATTGAGGGCTTGAGACTTCTGTTGACCCCCTTTCCGCAACAACAGTTCAACCAAACCGAGGACCGCCGGTCCGAACGTCCAAGCCGTGGAGTGGTTTGCTTTGACTGCCATGCAAACGGACATACGAATGCGTCGACACACCTTGTTGGAGATATCCGGCCTCAGGAATTTCGCCATCGCCTCGATACGCCGAGTCTGCGCGGGGTGAACATTCAGCGGCTCTTCGGGTCCCAGCGGGCGCTGAAGTCGGTCGAAGACTTCACTGAATTTGAGCAAAGGGCTGCTTATTTCGACGGGGATCCGGTGATTGCTACGAAGAAGGGGGTCAATGTCCTTGAACGGGGGAGCCAGGTCCATTTCATGGCAGAGTTTCAAGAATTGCTGGATTTTCCGCCGGCTCCTAAGCTTGGGATCGACGGAAGGCTTAATCCTAAAAAGGCAACCCAGTCGGAGATTCGGGGGCAGGAGGTTTTCTTTGGCAAGGCCAGATGCGCAGGCTGTCATCCGGCACCGTATTATACCGACAATCTCATGCATAATCTGAAGGCAGAGCGTTTCTACAAGCCTCACATGATCAATGGTCGTATGGCAAGCGCTGATGGTCCCATCAAGACCTTTCCATTGCGAGGCATTAAAGAATCTCCTCCTTATTTACACGATGGAAGGCTCCTTACGTTAGAAGACACAGTGGAGTTTTTCAATTTGATTCTTGAACTTGGACTCAGCGCACAGGAGAAAAAAGATCTGGTGGAATTTATGAGATCACTTTAAACGTATGCAAGATCGATTTCGATCTTGAGGAGGCTCATTTTGTCTTCTCAAAGGAGTCCGCAATGTGAGTTTCTCCCAAAATCGGCCGCAATGGCTTTGGTCTGATAATACCGGTTACGACCTTTTAATCGGTCAGTTTCTGGGATGGGTTGGATTTCATAAACTGGACATTTTTCTGATTGACAAAGCCGACACTTCTTGATAAAAGGAGAGTCAAACGCTTGGTCATCTTTTCGGGCTACTAACGAATCCGGCACAGAAGGGACAGGTCCAAACAAAAAAGCCCTACATATCCTCTTTAGTTGGGTGGGGTTTGGATGGTGGGAGTCAGAGGATATATAGGGCTACAAATTGCAAATGACTAAGCACTGACGGTTTCGGTTTCTTTAAAGCACCGCTGTTTTTAAACGGATGTTACTTAGTTCTTCGTATACTGTATACATTATCCTTTGAATTGTCAAGGAAAAACTTTAAAAATAAATCTACCGAGGGGGAACTATGAAAATAAGTGCTCGTAATGTCCTGAAGGGCGAAGTAAAAAGTGTCAAGCATGGTGCGGTCAATTCGGAAATCACCCTTGAACTTCGTGGAGGCGTTCAGATTGTCTCTGTCATTACCAAGAAATCAGCTCAGAATCTACGCCTGTCCAAAGGTAAGGAAGTGTATGCGGTGATCAAGGCTACTAATGTGATGATCGCCACTGACTGACGGGATAATCAAATAGAAAATCGATATTCAACTACCAACTGTCAAAGGCAGGGTCAGTAACGGCCCTGTTTTTTTGTGTACATTATTAACAGGGATTGTTACCCTTCGGAGGGGTCTTAGAGTGAAACTTTTCAGGTGAGAGACGCAGGCCCCTTTTTACCTCCTTTTTCCTGTCGTCAGCTTTCAATTTCCTTAGCGCTGCAACATTTTAAATGCAAATGGAGTCTCACGGGCAAAGTCCATCCCTGCACCCAGAAGTGCATTACGACATGCAGGCGTGGTCTTCCGCCAAGCCGGATGAGAAACCCTGTCTAAAACCGAGCTCTTCAAATGAAAAAATAGCGTTAGTGTGAAGAATTATATCGACGCGAAAATTAAATTGGAATCCTTGTTAAACAACGAGTGATCCTACTCCTACTTTGAAGGTAGTTAATCCATTTTTGTTCAGATGGGAGTATGGTTTGGTCACGGCGGTCTTACTAACATTGAAATTTCTGGTCCCGATTATTATATGTTGTATATAGTCCAAAGAAAGAGGTGATCGAAGATGAGAAAACTAATAATTATAGCAGCCATGTTGCTGTTGTTGTTTGGGTTTTCCGGAAAAGGTGTTGCTGGGGTAAGCATCAACATAGGCATTCCTCTGCCTCCGCCTTTTGTATTTGCCGCACCTCCTGAGTTGGTAGTGGTACCGGGGACATACGCCTACTATTGTCCTGATGTAGATTTCGATATCTTTTTCTACGGAGGATATTGGTATCGTCCGTATGGAGGACGTTGGTATCGGTCGGAAGTCTACGGTGGCCCTTGGGGTTACATAGGAAGTCCGCCATCTGTCCTGATAAGTCTGCCTCCTAATTACCGGATCATCACAAGGGGATATAGACGTATTCCTTATGGCGACCTGCACAGGAATTGGCGAGCTTGGGAAAGAGGAAAATATTGGGAACACCATAACTGGGGAAGACTGGAACACGAAAGACATCAAGGGTTGGCACCTTCGTTCAGGGAAAGAGAGCACGGAAGACACGAAGGAGTTGCTCCCCAGTTTAGAGAAAGAGGTCATGGGGGATATACTGGTGGCCGAGTTCATGGAGAAGGCGGAGGTGTCCGCAGAGAAGGTGGACACGGAGGTTATGAAAGACGTTAGAGTTTGATTCTACGGAACCTTATGAAAGATCCAGGAAGTAATCTGGGTTGGGGGGCTACTCATCATAAGTACCCTTCAGATTTAAAGTTTCTCTCTGGTTATATCTTAAAACGAGAGAAAGAGACCAAACAGAAAGTCAAAGGCAGGGCAAGGTCCTGCCTTTTTTGTTTATTTTAATCTGAAATCAATAAGAAGGTGGGAAACAATGCAATTCAGACACTATAGAGGTCCGCATTCGTGTAAGGAGGCCGGTTTGGGGTTAGAAGGTTCTCAATGGTGGGTCAACAAGTCAAAGGCACGACGCTGGGGATTTTAGGAAGGGCGTTTCAAAGTCGGCAGACAGTTTTAATGGAGGCAACGAGAAGAATCGACGATGGCAGAGCGATTATTCCCTCTATCTTTTACGAGGTAAACGTTGAGCGGTGATCACTGTTGGCGGTAGAGGTAAAACCTCTATGGGGGTCGAGGATTCTGCATCAGTCCGTTCAACTCACGACCGATACGTCGGCATTTGTCTGCGATCTTTTTGCGTGCTTCCTCATGAAGCATCACCACAAATCCGATAAGTTCGAACGGTCTGAATAGACCGTAGTAGGTCTGGTAGTAGACAATGATGTGGTTATCGGAAGGCAGAAGCTGTTGACGGATACGAGGGAGCGTCTTTTGGTTCAGCTCCTTGCGTCCTCGCTTCAGCAGGTAAAGTTGAAGAAGATTATAGGCCAGCATAATAAAGACGACTTGATTGATGACCACGGAGAAGGCACGAGAGGTGAAATGGGTCAAGTCGCTAAAACACTTGAGCTGACGATACCGCTCTTCCGTCGAGGGACGCAGATGGTACTCCTGCTGGGTCTGGCTTGGATCCCGCACCTCTTTGGTGTCGATTAAGAACCAGATCTCCTGATGACCATCGGCATAGTGTTCCCGGTTGGCCACCACGGTGAGAGGTACGGTGCAGGAGGACCAACTCCGAAACTCGCCAATGGCAGCCGCCTCTTTTTTGATCAAGACCTCTTCGGGCGGTGGGGGCGGCTGTTGTTTTAACTGACGGAGTTTCTCCTGCCGCTTTTTTTCTCGTTTGCGGATGGCCTTGGGCCTGAGGTGAATCGATTCCTTGACCTCCTCTCTCGGCGGTTTGCACTCCACCCACGCAACGTCCGGCTCTTGGAACAGAGCCATCGCATCGACATAGAGATCCATGTTTTGACGAATCGGGATGAGAATATCAATGTCGTATTTCTTCTTGCAGACGGAGATCGCCTTCCCATCCAAGAAACCCCGATCCAGGATGAGTCTCTTCATGACCCCTTTACCCACCGTCTCCACAAACCGTTTCACCAAAGCATAAAGCACAGGAGATTCGTGGTCCTTGCCCGAAACCACCTTCACCGCCACAAAGAGGAAGAAGTCCAACGCCCGGTTCGTGTGCAGCAACGTCACCATCTTATAGCACCGCCGCCACTGGCAGCGGATTTTCTGTCCATCGGTCATCTTGTGGTATTGCCCCTCGGAAACGGGATGATCGTGTTCGTCAAACAGAAGCTTCACGGAGCCTTCATAGCGGGGGTTGTCCGGAACAAACAAGTAGGAGGCATCCCCGATGAAAAGGCCTCCTGGATCAAAGGCACGTTGGCGCTGAAACACCCGAACCCCATCCTGCCCAAACCATCTCATCAAGGCTTGGCCTTCGGTGTCCTTGGCGACCTTGCGCAAATAATCCGGATCACAGGGGGTCTCCCGGTCGTAGTGATTCTTCTGGTTAAACCCCTCACAGAAGATCGTCGTCTCCCCTGTCTTAGGATGAACCACCTTGCGGCCCGCCTTGGGCCCAAAGGCCTGAAGCATCCCTCCAGAACGAACCACCAGGGGAAACGCATCAAAAGCGTGCACCCCGTGAAGCCGCATGGACAGATTGCTGGCTACATAAAACCAGAAGGGCACATCCTCTTTCTTCCGCGGCGTAGGATAACTCTCTGCCAGTTGATCGAGTATCGCTCGGGCTTTGATGAAACGGAAAAAATCGGCCTCGAACACTTCGCTGGCCGCTTCCATATAGTCAAACTCTCCATTCCCCAGCGCCTCCAAAACGAAGGGCTTGTTCTCCTCAAAAATCACGAGGTCCATCCCGCTTCACCCTTCCCGGACGCTTGTTGCTCGATGAAGACCATTCCTCCCGACGCATCCCCTCCATCTGATCCATCACCTGCAGCATCTTCCGATAAATCTCTCCCAGTCGGGCCCGAACCCGCCGAAGCTCCTGATAACGTCCTACCTTCACTTGAACCTCAACAAGAAATCCATGGGGGATCACCTGTAATCTCGTCTTCCCTCCCTCGCTGGCACTGACCACCATGCGCGCATGAAGCTCCCCACGAGCGCATTTACACCCCGACTTTCCACATCGGCGCTTCAGTTCATAGACCGTCCCTTTGATCACTGGCCGGTCAGAAAAAAAAGGTTCGACAAGTCCCTTGATCGCGTCGGTCAGGTGAAGAAGGGACTGTCGAAGTCGACTTAACTTCTCTCGGTCTATTTTACTCTGTATGCCCATATATTAATAACATACAGATTTTAAAACAAAAGTCAAGAAAAAAGTGAAGCTCCCCAAAAATTTCTTTCAAGGGAAACGGAGGCAAATCTCCTAGCCCCCCCAAATAGCGATTTATAGCGGGGTCACGTGGGGCCGGAGGAATCCGCCTGGTTGGAATTCCCTACTGTCTGAATTGCAGTGGGAAACATTATTCCCATTTAGAGGGAAAAACATCAGGACTTTTGTGTAAAATACTTTCCACTTTATTGGTTTCGGATTTCACAATCATCTATATTAAAACTTATAACGATTTGAGAAGGTTAGTGGTTTCCAATACTCTTCGAAAAGAGAGAGTTGTTGGCATAAGGGTTGCTTTATTTCCTGCCTTGCAGAAGTAAGTAACCATCCCGATAAAGCCAAACCCTTCGTGAGGGAGGGGGCGGAAAGCGGCGGGTCTTTTAAAGGGAAAAGACGGCCGAGCTGCCGAAGGATGAACCTGCGGTAAGTTCGGCCTTTTGTTTTTCGGCGTAAGAAGCAGCGATGCAGTGCGAACCGGGATGGAGATGGAAGGCAGGAGAAGTCTCAGCACAATCGCACTAATGCTTTCGATGTGGATCGTTGCCTCCTCGGGGATATCGAGAGCTGCAACAGACACAAAATCTATACTAATAAGAGCAAAGGTCGAAAGAGTGGCTAAAGTCATCGTGGATACAAATACGATTACCTTCCCGAATATGGACCCGGATGAGACAAGACAGATCCCAGCCACCCAAAAGGATATCAAAGTTATTGTTAAGGTAAGGACCGGAAGCACGAGTCCTGTCGATTTAAATATTATCGCTGACGGAGACCTCGCCTCTGGGTCTGACACGATCCCGGTTCAAAATGTAATATGGCAGGTTTCCGGACAAGGGTTCATGAGCGGGACTTTAAGCAAGTCCACCGTTCAGACTGCAGGATCTTGGAAAGGCAGTGGAGTAAGAGAAGGGTTGTTTCGCTATTATTTGAACAATAGCTGGAATTACCAGAGAGGAGAGTACCAGGTTACCGTTACCTATACATTGACAGTGCCATAGAGCTACTTTCGAATTGTTTCTTTCTTTTATTCACTCTCTCAGCTAAGTTTCCCCATGCCGAATCACATCCAGCAACTTCAAACAAAAAAGAGGTCCCCTTTTTTTGCACAACCAGATTCCCAACCAAGAGTTCCTTCCTTTACTCCTCATTTTTGAAAACTTTGTCCCGATGCAACACTTCAAATAGTAACAAACGGAACCAATCCAGGGTTTTGCTTTGTTTTTCATACCGAAGCCTTTTGGAAAGGACACATCTTGGCAAGATACTCTCGGTTTTAGGGAGTCCAAAACCACCCCCGACAAATTGGACGGTTGCCTCATTGATTTCTTCCTGAAATGTTGATTTTACATTTTTGTTCCACAATACAACCTTTCAAATGCAAATCAATGACCTCTGCCTCCCCTTAACAAAAATCTCCCTAAACCCCTACAAAAAATAATTTTCACAACCTCATTTTTAGTATTTACAGGTCATGATGAAAGGTGTAGACTTCTTCCTGTAGTTGCAATTTTCGTTTTCGTTCCACGGTACACCATTACGAATGGAAATCAATATCTTACGTTGTGAATAATTAAATTGCGTCATCTTGTCGCTTTTTTGTATAATAGACGACAAACTGGAGTGTATCGAAATCAATTCCTATATCAAGGAGGTGGCTGAAGGATTTTCCTTCGACGAGGTGAGAGGATTAATGTGACAGACCTCAGCAAACTCTTGGCGCTGACACAGAACCGCCAAAGATGAAGATCAAACATAGACATGACGTTAGACAAAAAAGTTGATCCTTTAAAAAAAGCAACAGCGAACAGTGTAGACACGACACCCAGCATGTTTGCAGAATAAGGAGTCGACAATGAAAAAAGGTGTGACGGATGTAACAAAAGTAGTGGGTCCCTGTGGGCTTTATTGTGGGACTTGTGCGCATTACATTGCTCCCCGAGAGAACGATGTCGAGTTGTTAAATATCATTTGTGGAGTAACTGGTATCCCTGTAGAAGAGATTCGCTGTGATGGATGTCTTTCCGACAGGCTATCTCCACTTTGCCGAGTTTGCGGGCGTGGCTTTCGTCAATGTGCCGAGGAGAAGAACGTGACATGGTGTTTTCAGTGCCCTGATTTCCCGTGTCAACGGCTGAAGGATTTTAGCGATGTCCACGTTGTCGATGGTATTTCACATCATGCTAAAGTTATTGAGGATTTGAAGTCTATGAAGGAGCATGGAGTGGAACAATGGGCGAGAGAACAGGAAAAAGCAAGCCATTGTCCTCAGTGCGGGAAGAGGGTCTACTGGTTTGTCCATGAATGCCGCAACTGTCATACAAAGATTCGGTGAAGTTTAGAGTTCAACAAAGTATGTTTCCTTTGAGCCAACGGCCGATAGCGCCGATGAAAACCGGCGAGGTGTCGTGAATGAAAGAGTCATACGATGAAGGTGTAGCGAACCACATCGGCCCCGAGTCATGCGCTGGGGACCGCAAGGGCCTGAGCGAAGCGTTGACAGGGGTACGTGCGGGCCGGCTATTGAGCCGTGAAATGGTTCTTGATTCCAGGGTGCCGATACTGTGGACGTTAGTAGAAGGCAACACGGTGCGCATCGATAGGGCGAGAGGCGCACGGACCCTGCGCGGTCGCAGACCCCGGGCACGCACGGAAACACCTCGAACGGGAATCGGGAGATCCCATGACTGCCTTTGTTCGCAAGGGAACCGAGGCCGCATCGGGAAGTCTGAGGACACAAGCCGATGATGACCGATCATGGGAAGTCGGACAACTCCGTATTACCGAGGAGATCTTCGAACAAAGTCCGTCAAAGTGCTACGGAGAAGATGGAGGGAAGGGAGTTGGCCAAAGGGAAGACGCTTGAGCAAACCATACCCCGGACTCAGGGCCGGAGAGGCGTGTCCAGTGCGCTTGAGCGGATACGGGAAGCGGCACAGAAGGATAGGAAGCAGCGGTTCACGGCGCTCCTTCACCATGCCTATGCGGTAGATCGTTTGAGGGAAAGCTACTTTCGGCTTAAACGCGAAGCGACTCCGGGAATAGACGGAGAGATATGGTGTCACTATGGGGAGAAGCTGGAGGAGAACCTCCAGGATCTCTCCGAGCGACTAAAGCGAGGGGCGTATCGGGCAAGGCCAGTTCAGAGGGTCTACATCCCGAAGGCGGATGGCAGACAGAGGCCGATCGGAGTACCAGTTTTGGAGGATAAGATCGTGCAGCGGGCCGTAGCCGAGGTGATGGGGGCCATCTACGAGCAGGACTTTCTCGGATTCTCGTATGGGTTCCGGCCAGGGCGCAGTACGCACCAGGCGTTGGATGCGCTGGCAGTGGGGCTGATGACGAAGAAGATGAACTGGGTGCTCGATGCCGACATTCGTGGGTTCTTCGATACCCTTGACCACGGATGGTTGGTGAAGTTTGTAGAGCACCGCATAGGAGACCGACGCATCGTTCGCCTGATACAGAAATGGTTGAAGGCCGGTGTGTTGGAAGAAGGGAAGCGGATACAGAGTGAAGTGGGTACGGTTCAAGGCGGCAGTATCAGTCCGCTTCTGGCCAATATCTACCTTCACTATGCATTCGACCTGTGGATTCAGCAGTGGAGGAAGAAGCAGGCACAGGGCGAAGTGATCGTCGTGCGCTATTGCGATGACTTCATTGTAGGATTCCAGCATCGTCACGAGGCCGAACGGTTTTTGGCTGATCTTCACGAACGACTGAGGAGATTTGGGTTAGAACTCCATCCGGACAAAACCCGCATTCTGGAGTTTGGCCGGTTTGCGAGGGAAAACAGAAACCGGCATGGCGAAAGAAAGCCAGAGACATTCAACTTCCTGGGATTTACTCATAGTTGCAGTCAGACCCGGAAGGGAATGTTTACGGTCCTCCGCAAAACGATGCGCAAGAGGCGGCAGGCAAAGCTTCGAGAAGTCTATTTAGAACTCAAGCGCCGCATGCATGATCCGGTTCCGAAGCAAGGGGCTTACTTACGGTCGGTCGTGGGAGGGCACTTTCGCTACTATGCTATACCCATGAATGGCCCCTCCCTGTCGGCCTTCCGGAAGGAGATTGGTCGATTGTGGTGTAAGGTATTGAGACGCCGGAGCCACAAACATAGCTTAGCTTGGGATCGGATGAAACGTCTCATGGATAGGTGGCTCCCTCTTGCCCGTATTTGTCATCCTTACCCTTTAGTGCGCTTTGGCGTTATCACCTGAGGCAAGAGCCGTATGCGGTAGTACCGCACGTACGGATCTGTGCGGGGGGCGCTGGGCAACCGGCGTTCCTACCGCGACCATCTTTCGATGAACCTGAGCTATAAGGTTGTTTCTCTCGGGCGGCTAATAGAAAAAGCGATGCAGGCCAGGTTACTAACCGACAACGAGGGGCACATGATCAAGGAGTGGACAATGATCAGAAATAGGGCAGTACACACTGCCGAGGAAGTCACGGCAAAGGAGGCTCGCAACATAGTTAAGAACGTAATGGCAATAATCGATAGATTAAATTAAAAATATAACCATCGGCTTCACCGGATCGCCGATAAATCCGGCTCTCGGTGACGCTGGCGTTATCCACTCTTTCCGGAAATCATCAATTCTTCATCCTGCATAATGCTGAACCTTTGTAGGTGAAAGCGTTAAGATGGCCTTGTGGTCGGCAGGATCCGAGAAAAAAGAAGACTCCTTCCTGAAGTCCTTATTTCTAATTTTTGACACTCCATACAACACTTCAGGTCGTAATCGATAATTCTTGTTGAAGTTTTCATTCAAAATTAGTAGAATTTTATCAAACCATAGGGTTTTGAACCAACCTCCCAACTGATCTTTGAGGGACTCCATGAATACACAAGGGGTTAAACGTAAACTCACTGCCATCCTCAGTGCCGATGTGAAGGGGTACAGCCGTCTCATGGGAGAGGATGAAGAATGGACCGTTCGGACACTGAATGCCTATAAAGACGTTATGGGAAACCTCATTCAGCAGCACCGGGGTCGGGTGGTGGATGCGACAGGGGATAATCTAATGGCTGAGTTCGGCAGCGTGGTGGATGCAGTGCAGTCTGCGGTGGAGATCCAGCAGGTGCTGAGGGCGAAGAACGCTCTGTTGCCTGAGAACCGGAGGATGGAGTTTCGTATCGGGATTAACTTGGGGGATGTGATTGAAGAGGGAGAAAGAATCTACGGGGACGGGGTGAACATTGCGGCGCGGTTGGAGGGGTTGGCCGAGGCTGGAGGGATCTGTATTTCGGGGAGTGCGTATGAGCAGATCGAGAACAAGCTGCCGCTCCGATACGACTACCTGGGGGAGCACGAGGTCAAAAACATTGCCAAGCCGGTGCGGGTGTACCGGGCACAGATAGAGTCGGAGGCTGTGGCCCGGAAGCCCTTAGAAGCTGCCTCCAAAGAAAAGATGGCGTTTCCCTTGCCTGACAAACCCTCCATCGCCGTGCTGCCCTTCGTGAACATGAGCGATGATCCCAAGCAGGAGTTCTTCAGCGACGGGATGACCGAGGAGATCATCACCGCCCTTTCCAAGAGCCCATACCTCTTCGTGATCGCCCGCCAATCCACGTTCGCATACAAAGGGAAACCCGTGAAGGTCAAGCAAGTGAGCGAGGAGCTGGGGGTGCGCTATGTGCTGGAGGGGAGTGTGCGTCGCTCCGGAAAGAAGGTCCGCATCACGGCCCAGCTCATCGACGCGATGACGGGCTATCATCTTTGGGCTGAACGATACGATCGCGACCTCAAGGAAATCTTCGCCCTGCAGGATGAGATTGCCTTAAAGATCATGAAGACTGTGCACGAGAAGTTGGAGCCGTGGGACCACACACGGGTATTGGAAAGAGGGGCGAGGAACCTGGAGGCATTTCTGAAGGCTATGGAGGCCCGTGAGCACTTCTATCGCATGACCAAGGAAGATAACGCCCTCGCCCGGAAGCTTTACGAGGAGGTCATCGCCCTGGACCCGGATTATGCCTATGCGTATGTGGGTCTCGCGTGGACCCACATGGGAGATTGGTGGCTTGGTACGAGCAAATCCCTGAAGGAGTCGCTGGGACGGGCCATCGAGTTGGGAGAGAAGGCCGTTGCCATGGATGAATCAGAGGCCATGGCCCACGCTTCTCTCGGCTTCTTTAATGCGTATGCAGGGCAATTCGACAAGGCGGTTGCGCACGCGGAGCGAGGGTTGGCCCTCGATCCGAATTCGTCTGGGGTCCTTTCCAATTCAGCCTTTACCCTCACCTATTCAGGCAGGCCAGAGGATGCGATTCCTTTACTTCAAAAGGCGATACGTCTGAATCCGTTTCCCCCAGGCGCATTCTTCTACTACTTGAGTATGGCTTACCGCATGGTTGGCCAGTTTAATGAAGCAGTGGAACAAGCGAAAAAGGCGGTCGAGCGGGATCCCAAGAATCAGTTTATCTACCTTGCCCTCGTCTCTGCGTGTATTTTAGCCGGGCGGGAAGAGGAGGCACGCGCTGCTGCTGCGGAGGTCCTTAAGATCAATCCGACGTTTTCTGTGGAGCAGTTTGGGAGGACACTCCCGTACAGGGATACGTCTCAAATTGACCGCACGATGGACGCCTGGCGCAAGGCGGGGTTGAAGTGAGCGTATGTGACTTACAAAAAGTCCCTCCTCATTTAATCATGCAGATTTCTACCAGTAATCGTTGACCCTCGTGAATACCTTGGACCGCAGAGTAGTAGGTGAAAGCCTTAAATTGACACTTTGGGCGGCAGAGTTTAGATGAAATAAGGAGGTAGTTCCTGTACTCGATAGTTGACAGAATCCTCCAAAAGGTGTAGAGTTCGATCAGTAATTGATGGGGCGAGGTATCCTGGGCGCTAGTTTGCTGCCTAAATCGCTGTCGCCTTCTGCGTAAAAAGGCCACATTGTTATTTTCTCTCCCTTAACGGGTCCTTTATTTTCCTTACTTGTGGATAAATAATTTGCGACACCCTGTCGCTTTTTGGTATAATAGGCGAAGGGAGGGCGAACGGAAATGCAACAAGAGAGAAGATTATTTAATCTCCGCGAACTCGAAAAAATGCTCAAATCACACTACAAAAAGCAAAATTCTGATTTAGAAGTATCCTTCAGAGATACTAAATTTGTTGCATATGTAATTCATGAAAAGGGTAAACCCTGGGCGCGGTCGTTGACAACAGAAGAGGCATTTACTGAGATAGCAAAGATTCTATTCCCGGATGAGAATGTCCGTATCGTACAAATGCGATCTGATCCCCCTAAAGTAGAACTATTAATTGAAAAATCTTAAGGGTCCCCTAGACTGAAATTCTATGCCCTACCAACACAAATGAGAACCCTTAAGCGACGACGAAGTCAATCGGCTCACCAATACCTGTGATGCCTTCGGGGAGAAATTCGTTATTTGGACCCTGCTTGGCACAGATCTCATGGTGAGTTCTTTGGGAGGACTTTGGCAACAGCTATTCATCTTGCGGAATAGCGTTCATGGCCATACTTTCAACCGATAATCTTCAATTTCTAAGCTTCGTTCGCTCCGAATATTAGTAGGTGGAAGTTTCAAACTGGCCTTTTTTGTTCGGGAGGATTTGGAAAGGGTGAAGAGTCCTTCCGAGACTGTCGAAAAACCCTGGAACGAGCCATTTTGTGGTCCTTTGCGGTTTGTAAGTTCTTGATTTTTAACGATTCGTAAATTGACAAAATCGCCATTTTAACTTTTTCGACGGTCTCTCCTGAAAGAGTGATTTTCAAATTTCACTTCACAATGCAACATTTCCACTGCAAATCAATAATGGATCAAGTCCCAACTGAGTGGGTAAATGTAAACTGTTTTTCAATTAAAAATCAGGCAACATACAAGTTAAGACCTTGAGGCGCAGGTATTCCTCGTCTCTGAGGCCATAGGACCGGCGCTGTATTACACGAATCTTGTTATTCAGACCTTCCACGAAGCCGAGGGACACTTTGTTCTCGGACTTGCAGAAGGTGGCGATCCCGTCCCAGTGGCGCTCGATCATCTCGGCAAACTTTTCATACGGTTTGAGGCGTTGCCATTTTAACGAGGCCCTCCAGTTGTCGAAGAACTTTCTGGCCCAGGCCTCTGACTGATAGTCCCACAATTGACCGAACTGCTCTTTGAGCACGTAGGCCGTGTTAAGCCGTTTGTTGGCCGCCAAGAGTGTTTTTAAGGCTTTTCTCCCATCCGTCGAAAGGTTCTCACGGTGGGAGAGAAGGGTGTATTTCTGGCCCTTGATGAATTTACGATCCTCACCGCTGAGCCGGTAATATTCACTCTTGCGAATCTTGTCCATGGCTTCGTTTAAGTGCCTCAGGACATGAAACTTATCGTAAAGGATAGCAGCCTGCGGGGCATGCTCACGCGTAGTGTTTTCAAAGGGTTTCCACATGTCCATGACCGCAAGCCGTAACCCTTTGATTTTCGCGGGTCCGAGCCATTCATAGAAGAGCTTCAGGCTCTCCTCCGAACGGTCGGTCCCCCCGAACCAGATGGGCCGTCTCCTCTCCAGATCGCTGACGACGATCCGGTAGCTGTGGCCCTTACGGATGGAGATCTCGTCAATGCCGATAGCCTTGGGCCTGGGATTGCCGGCACGGCGGAGTTTCTCCCGCATGTAATGCTTTTCCAGAGCGTTGACCGTCTTGCGGTCCAGATGCAACTCCCGGGCGACATCTTTGACCGTGGAGGTACTGCAACGCTTGCCCACGTAAAAGGCAAACCGCTTGGTGTAGAACGGATTGTTGGCCAGGAAGGCAAATTTCTCCTGCTTCACCTTGCCGCACCTTCGGCACAGAACACGCCGGATCTCCAGTTCGAGGTAGATGCGCGTGTCGCCGCAAGGGAGGTCTCGGACCAGGCGGAACTTGCGGTCGTAGAAGGTCCCGTGTGCCGTACAGCAAGATCCGCAGACTGTTTTTTTTGCCGCCGGGTGAATCGGATGACCCGGGCTCTGGGATCACCAAAGATACCCGATACCCTCTGCTCGGGGGTAAACGGAGGAAAGTGATAGGCATCGGTAAGTCGCCGTTTTTTTTGCATGCTCGATTCATATCACATCTCCCGATGCCGTTACAAGCAGAATACCCTTTACCAGAGCGGCTTCAATAAGTTTAATAGCTCAATTTTACCCACTCAGTTGGGACTTGATCCTCAATAATAAACACGTCTGGGTATGGGATGCCTCTTATCCTCATAATTATTGTTGACACCTCCACTGATCGAATTGTTTGATTGACAAAGACAGCGCTTCTTGATAGGGTTACCCTAATAATATGTATTTGCTTTGGAAGCAGGTTCTTCGAATTAAACTCTTAGCGATTCTTTGTCAAATGCACTATTAATCTTTGGAAATGGAAAGGAGGGAAAATTATGAAAATTAATTACAAAGGATTTATGAGGGAAATGATACAAAGGAATCCGGTAACCATTGGTCCCGATGCATCCTTTTCGGAGGCTCGGGACCTCATCCATGGGAAGGGTATCCGGCATCTGCCTGTGGTGGATAAGAATAACAGAGTGGTTGGAATCGTTACAGACCGGGATATTCGGAAAGCAGCCCCCTCTGATGCCACGACACTGAGTCCCAAAGAACTGAATTATCTGTTGGCAAGGCTAAAGGTTTCAGAATTTATGACGCCAAAAGAAAAATTAATTACGATTACTCCTGACACACTCGTTGAGGAAGCAGTTCGACTGATGCATGACCATAAAATCGGGTGTCTTCCCGTTGTGGAAGGGAAAAAACTCTGTGGGATCTTTACAGAAACGGACGCCTTGGACCTCCTTGTTGATTTATTTGGTCTGAAGCAGGAAGGTACCCGCCTCACCATCGCCCTTGAAGATAAACCCGGGACGATGCTTACAATACTTGAAGTGTTTAAGAAACAGAATGTGAATGTTATCAGCATTGCATCACCCACTTTTATAGTAGAGGGAAAAAGGGTCGCTGCGATCCGGATTGGAACAGAAGAATACGAACCCGTTGTTAAAGATTTAGAAAAAGCCGGGTATCCAGTATTATCCATAGGCAAATGGCCTTCCGTATAGTAAACAATTATTTTTTCCCTTTGGACTCATAGCTTAGGGCTTCTGGGGGCAAACCTTTAAAATTCGATTTCTCGATTTCTTTGGGGAAACCTTCCGCTCTGAAGAAAGGCATAGGAGGTGAGGGAATGTGAAGAAGGAAAGAGATAAACAGCGGGCGGATTATTATGACCCAATAAACATTCTTGATGAACTCTTGGAAGAACCTGTTGAATTTAGCTTAGGAGAAAAACCCGGGTGCGATATCCTTTCAAAAAAGAGAAAGAGGAAACTTCAGAATGTCATGATTAAAATGGATCCCCTTCAGATCCAGGCCATCAGGAAATTGGCAACGACTAAATCGATACCTTATCAAACATTGATTGGGCATTGGCTCTCAGAAGAAATTAAAAAGAGTTGGGTCTCTCAAAGTAAAAGCCTGGGGTCAACGGCGGGGATGGCCGGTTCAACCTTTACGATCTATTCCTGACAACCTTCGTATACATCGTCAATAACAAAAGGAGGACAGCCTGACACATCCCATTTTATTACATTAGATCGCTTCATCACTTCAAGCTGCTCGGAATTCCGCAGCCCCCCAATTCCTGCCTGCGGCAGGTGGGGACTTTCCTAAATTAAATCTTGACTTCCGAACAAAATCGGTCTAAAAAAGAATACCGATTGTGCTCCTCGCGCCAAATTCGACCAATTCTCAAAAGAGTAGAAAATTTTGGAAAACGCATCTTTGATTCCTGTTGAATGGATTGAACGGTCGATCTCTCTGATCCGTGGCCAAAGAGGAATGTTAAGTGGTGACTTAGCCGATCTTTACCCCGTTAGAAATAATGCCCCGCTGGAATTTCTAACAGGGTTTAATACGAGTCATTCACGTTTCAAGACTTTAGCCAGGAATAAAAGCTCACCCGGGAAAGCTTAAGTTTTCGTGAGAAGAAGGATGGGCTGTCTGCAACCTTGTCACCGGAGTTAACAAGATGAAAGAAAGAAATGGAACAAAAAAGCAACTCATAAATGAATTAGCAGAATCACGCCAACGAATTGCCGATTTGGAAGTATGGCAGAACGAGGGGATTCAGGTAGAGGAGGTGGTTCGGGACAGTGAGAGCCTTTGTCGGAGCTTGTTTGACCACATACCCGTAGGGCTTTACCGAACCACACCAACGGGGCAGATCTTAGACGCCAACCCTGCCTTGGTACAGATGTTAGGGTACCCCAATCGGGAGTCCTTACTGGCCATCAATGCAGACGATGCGTATCTGACCCCAGAGGGTCGTATTCTATGGCAAACTCTCATGGAGCGCGACGGAGTCGTGAGGAATTTTGAAACACAATTGCGTCGTGCCGATGGATCGATCGTTTGGGTAGAAGAGAACTCCCGTGCCGTCCATGGTGGGGATGGTCGGGTGCTATACTATGAGGGAAGTTTTGAAGACATCGCTGAGCGCAAACGGGTAGAAGAGGCCTTGAGGGAGAGTGAAAAAAAATAGAGGAAGATTTTCGAAAATGTTCAAGATGTGTTCTATCAAGTGAATCAAGAGGGAACCATTATTGATATCAGTCCATCGATAGAGAGATATTCAGGATATACCCGCAAAGAGTTGATTGGCAAACCCATTGAAGAGGTCTATTTCAACCCCGAGGACAGGATAGGGCTTTTGAAAGTAATCGGAGAAAAGGGAGAGGCCGTTGATTATGAAGTTCGGTTGAAATCGAAAGACAATCGTTTGATCTATACCTCTGTCAATGCACATATCCTTTTTGATTCGACTGGAAAGCCAATCGGCGTTGAGGGCACCTTGAGAGACGTCAACGAGCAAAAAAAAGCGAAGGAAGAATTGCGGAAGAGTGAGGAGAGATTCAAAGACCTGTATGACAATGCACCGGTAGGGTACCATGAATACGATCCTGAGGGACGGATCACCAGAGTCAATCGCACCGACCTCGAGATGCTTGGGTATACGCGCGAGGAGATGATAGGGAGACCCATATGGGAATTTAACGTAGAGAAGGAAATCGCGCGCGAGCAAATCTTGGAGAAGTTAGCCGGTTCCAGGCCACCCGGTCGTGGTCTCGAACGCACCTACAAGCGAAAGGATGGAACAACCTTTCCTGTCCTGATTGAGGACCGGCTGATCCTGGATGAAAATGGACGGATCACAGGTATCCGATGCACTATCCAGGATATCACCGAACGCAAGCGGGCGGAGGAGGCGTTGGCCAGGCAGAATCGGGAACTGGAGATTCTGAATGAGACGAAGGACCGCTTCCTCGGAATTGCCGCCCATGACCTCAGAAATCCACTGGCCGTCGTGAAAGTATCGACCAAGCTCTTACAGGGGAGAACGACCCGTGAGATCCGCCAAACCATCCTCAACAATATCAGCAGGTCGGTCGAAAAGATGCTCTTTCTGATCGACAGTCTTCTGGACGTATCCAAGATAAGAAGCGGAAAGCTCGAAATAAGGCCGGAGGACGTGGCGGTGAATGAGTTCTTGAAGGAATGTTACGAGGCAAACGAGATGATTGGAAGGCAGAAGGGCATTGCCTTGATCATGTCAGTGGCCGAGGACATTGGCCATGCGCGGTTTGATAAGGAGCGCATGCACCAAGCAGTTGACAACCTCTTATCCAATGCCTTCAAATACTCCAATCCCAACACCACAGTCACCCTTGGCGCAAAGAGATCGGAGCGAGGACTTGAAATCCGGGTGGAAGACCAGGGGGTCGGGATAAAGGATGAAGACCATCCCCTGCTCTTCGCAGAGTTCTCGAAGGCGAGCGCCCAGCCCACCGCAGGTGAGTCCAGCCATGGTTTGGGTCTTGCGATCGCCAAACGAGTGGTTGAGCTCCAGGGTGGCAGGATAGAGGCTAAGAGTAGGCCTGGCGGTGGGGCCATCTTTGCCATAACGCTACCCTGACCGCAACTCCTGTGCCTTTTTCTTTTGGTATGCATACCTCTACCGGTAATCGTTAACTTCCATAATTATTTTAGAGTGAACGTTAGCGGGTATCTTCCACCACCGACTTCTTCCGAGACTGTCGAAAAAGATGATTTTGGAAATCCTGTTCTTCTCCGTGATCCCAATTTTTTAGTTTGCCCTATTTGGTAGTATCAATTTCAATCCACTGAACAAATCTGCAGTCTTTTGACTGAATCCTGTGCAACTAAAGCCTATTTCTTCCTTGGTTTTCTCCTAAGTGAATGCATACTTGAACCCGTAATTAAGGATTTTCCCTATATTGTGAATCATACAGTAGAGTAACCATTGTACGTTGACCTTGATCTTCCCTCTTAGGGTAAACCGATTCATTGCTTTATAGGTACGGATGTTCGCAAATACCGGTTCTGCAATGGCCATGCGGTGATGGTAGATCCTTCGTCCTTGTTCGCTATCAATCTTTGCAGCCATGGCTTTACTCAGATTACCCACAGCACTACCCACAGGAACCATCAAATGCCTGCGCTTCGTCTTCTTCCCCTTGACACACCGCGCCTTTAGCTCACAACCCTTACAACCCTCGCCATCGTTGCGATACCTTCTATAAATGACCCCGTCCGTGATCGTGTCCTTCACCTGAAGCCTAAAGACTTCTCCATGAGGACAACGATATTCATCCCTTTCCTCATGGTGGTCAAAATCACCTAAGGTCAACCGATCTGTCCTACGCTGCCGTTGTTTGTGTTCCCGCTCAAACCTCGGATCACGGCGCCTAAACCGCTTATCAGGAATATATGCATCCAATCCCTCTCCCTCACACTTCTTCAAATTGGGTGGACTGTGATAGTTGCTGTCTGCCGTCAAGGTCTTCCCCACGAAGTAGTCCTCTCCACAACCAATAGCCCTCATATTTTCTTTCGCGCCGTCCAGCACGGAAGGAATTAGATGAAGATCTTGTGAATCTCCAAACGCTTCCGCATGCAAAATCACCTGGTCCTTGGAATCCACAAGCGCCTGCCCGTTATATCCCTGAATGGTTCCGTGAGAGGTGACCATCATCGCTGATTCATTGTCCGTCACATTACTCTTAATCTCTCTGCCCTGTCTCCCCATCTTCGGACGGCTCTCCTGCAACCACCTCTCCAGACGCTCTGCTTTCTTCCAAAGTCTCTCGATCTGTCTTTTCCTTCCCACTCCCCCTGATGATCTTCCCCCCGGTTCATCCTCATCGTCTCTCCGATCAACCTTCACCTGCTCTTCAATCAATTGCTTCACCTTCTGCTCTATCCTCTCCTTTTTCCTCCTCAGATCACTGATGGTCCCACTCCACTCCTTGGAAGCATTGGAAGGAAGCTTACAGCCATCTAATGCAAAGAACGTCCCCCCAAGAAGTCCCTCCTCTTCGCATACCCATAACACATCCCTAAAGATGGGCTTAATCTCTTCCTCCATCGACGGTACAAAGGCGGCGATCGTACTATGATCCGGTTGCTCTCCACAGCTGAGTGCCATAAACGTCACGTTCTCTCTACAGGCCCGTTCGATCTGCCGTGAAGAGAGCAATCCCCGTGAGTAACCAAACAGCACAACCTTCAAAAGAATCTTCGGATCATACGCCAACCGCCCCGTCTCATCATTGGCGTATCGGCTGTCAAAGATCGACGTATTCATCCGCGTTT
>CAWGWZ010000011.1:0-74222 GCA_963826305.1 uncultured delta proteobacterium
TCTGATCGGTTTCTGGTTTGAGAAGGATTCCGCCGCCAACGCGGGGAAGAAGGCCTTCGTCGTCAACCGGGTGGGTGACTTTGGGTTTATCCTCGGGATGTTCCTCCTCTTCACCAGTCTGGGGAAGCACGGGATTTGGACATTGGCCTTCACCGAGGTTTTTAAGAATGCTCACCTGTTGGATCCCGGAACTGTTACGGCCATCACCATTTTGCTCTTCGTGGGCGCCTGTGGAAAATCGGCACAGATCCCTTTATATGTGTGGCTTCCAGATGCGATGGAAGGTCCCACGCCCGTCAGCTCCCTCATCCATGCAGCGACCATGGTGACGGCAGGGGTTTATATGATCGCCCGGTGCAATGTGCTTTACAGCATGGCACCCATCTCGATGGCCATCGTGGCGATCGTCGGTGTGGCAACTGCCATCTATACCGCTTCCATCGGATTTTGTCAGAACGATATCAAGAAAGTCCTGGCGTATTCGACGATCAGCCAATTGGGTTACATGTTCCTGGGTGTTGGCGTGGGGGCTTACAGCGCGGGGATATTCCACCTGATGACCCATGCCTTCTTTAAGGGGCTTCTCTTCCTCGGAGCAGGGAGCGTCATGCATGCCCTGAGTGGCGAATTAGATATGAGGAAGATGGGAGCTCTCAGGAAAAAGATTCCTAAAACGTTCTGGACTTTCTTCATCGCCACCTTGGCGATCGCCGGTATCCCCGGCCTCTCAGGATTTTTCAGCAAAGACGAAATCCTCTGGCAGGCCTTCTCCAGTTCCCACGGCCATTTCTTGCTCTGGCTGGTGGCAGCGGTGGCTGCTGGGATGACGGCCTTCTATATGTTCAGGGCTCTGTTCATGACTTTCTTTGGTGAGTCGAGGGTCGATGAGCATGTGGCCCATCATATCCATGAATCACCCAATATCATGACGGTTCCCCTCATGATTCTTGCTGTGCTCTCCATCATCGGAGGCTATGTAGGTGTTCCCCATGTTTTAGGAGGAGCCAATCATGTCCATGAGTTTCTGGCCCCTGTGTTGGGGGGAGGCGCTGAGCCTGCGAAGGCCCATGTTGGAATCGGCCTCATCTCACAGGCGTGGGCATCCGGGGGAGAGTCCGGAGGCCATTCTACCACCCTGGAGCTTTTCATGATGGCGGTCTCTGTCGTCATCGCCCTGATCGGAATTGGGATTGCGTACCTCTTCTATGTGAAGAATCCAGCCCTGCCTAAGCTGCTGGCCGAGAAGCAGAAGGGCTTATATAAACTGGTATTCAATAAATACTATATTGACGAACTCTATGAAGTCCTCTTCATCAACTCTCTCAAAAACTTGGGCACGGGACTCTGGAAAGGATTTGATGATTTTGTGATCGATGGCACGGTCAATGGTATTGCATATCTCGTCGGATGGATCTCAAGTGTGATGAGAAGGGCACAGACCGGGATGGTTCAGAACTATGCCTTTTCGATGATCATCGGTGGAGTGATCCTGGTAGGATATTATATCGTACGAGCTATCTTCTATTAAAATAATCGGCCTTTATCTCCCCTTACATAAGGGGGATGAAAGAGCAAAGGAGTCGGTTTCATGACTATCTTGGGTATTCCGATCCTATCCTTGTTGATCTTCTTTCCAATTCTGGGCGCCATTATCCTCCTTTTCATCAACAAAGAGAATGGGGGAGCACTCAGGTGGGTCACCCTCATCTTCGCCTTTATCGAGTTTATTTTCTCACTGCCCCTCTTCTTTGCCTTCGATTCGAAGACGGGAGCGATGCAATTCGTGGAGGATTGGTGGTGGGTCCAGTCCTACGGGATCAGCTACAAGTTGGGGATCGACGGGATCAGTTTGCTGCTGGTGCTACTGGCCACCTTTTTGACAATCCTCTGCATCCTCTGTTCCTGGACAGCGATCACCATCCGGGTGAAAGAATTCATGATTTCGTTCCTCTTCCTTGAGACGGGAATGATCGGTGCATTGGTGTCCCTCGACCTGATCCTTTTCTATGTCTTCTGGGAAGTGATGCTGATCCCGATGTACCTCCTCATCGGTGTCTGGGGCGATCCGAGGAGGCGCATTTATGCGGCCGTCAAATTCTTCCTCTTTACCATGGCTGGAAGCGTCTTGATGCTCGTGGCGATCTTGATCGTCCATTTCCTAAATCAGAGGGCAACCGGTGTATCCACCTTTGACGTGCTCGAACTCTATAAGTTGGGATTACCCGTTGGGACGCAATACTGGCTCTTCGGAGCCTTTGCCCTGGCCTTTGCCATCAAGGTTCCGATGTTCCCATTCCATACCTGGTTGCCCGATGCCCATACCGAGGCGCCGACTGCTGGAAGTGTGATCCTGGCAGGTGTGTTGCTGAAGATGGGAACCTATGGATTCATCCGATTTGCCATACCTCTGTTTCCGAAAGCAGCCTTCGATCTTTTGCCCCTGGTCTCTGTCTTGGCGATCATCGGAATTATCTATGGGGCATTGGTTTCGATGATGCAGCCCGATCTGAAACGGCTGGTCGCTTTCTCGAGCGTGAGCCACCTGGGATATGTCATGCTCGGGATGTTCGCCTTCAATATGCAAGGGGTCGAGGGATCGATCTACCAAATGTTGAACCATGGGATCAGCACGGGTTCCCTCTTTTTGATCGTGGGAATGATCTATGAGAGGCGCCACACACGGATGATCGCTGACTTCGGAGGGCTCTCGAAAGTGATGCCGACCTTCGCGATCTTTTTCATGATTGTCACTCTCTCGTCCATTGGGTTACCCGGGACGAATGGGTTTGTGGGAGAGTTTCTCATTCTGCTCGGTGCTTTTCAATCCAACGTGGTCTATGGCGTGTTAGCTGCTACGGGCGTTATTCTGGGAGCCGCCTACATGCTCTGGATGTTTCAGAGGGTGATGTTTGGAAAGATCACCCGCCCGGAAAACGAAAAACTGAAAGACCTCAACGCCAGAGAGATTGCGATCCTCGTCCCCATGGTGATCGTGATCTTTCTCATGGGAATCTATCCAAAACTTTTCTTCAGCAAGATGGATGTGAGCGTGGAAAAGTTTTTGAAGGATTTTAAAGGGAAGGTTGAAATGAAGGCTGACCTTCCCCAGCCAAAACTGTTGGCAGAGATAAAGAAATAAACCAATGTCAAATGTCAAAGCTCAAAGTTCAAATAAAGTTCAAATTCCAAATTTCAAAATGTTTTGACATTTAAGCATTTGACATTCATTTGGCATTTGGATTTTGTCATTTATTTTTTGTTTTGAAAAATTTGGAGGATCCTTTTAATGAAAATACCAGAGATTGATCTTTATCTCATTGCACCGGAAATCATCATCACCGTTTTCGGATTTTTAGTTCTTCTCATCGAGGTCTTCTCTCCCAAGGAAGTGAGAAATAAGAACATAGGGGTTTTCAGCCTGATAGGAGTGATCTTGGCGTTTCTCTTCACCCTTTCTCAGATGGGATCCGTCAAATACGGCTTTGGAGGAATGTTCATTGCGGACGGATTTGCCCTGTTCTTCAAGATCATCTTTCTGATCGTTGCTTTCTTGACCATCCTGATCTCCATTGGATATACCCAGAGGGAAGGAATCGAATTCGGAGAGTATTACGCTTTGATCCTTTTTGCCACCCTTGGAATGATGCTGATGGCTGCGGGGACACACTTGATCACCATTTTCCTCGGACTGGAGACGATGTCGATCTCTATCTACATCTTAGCTGGAATGCTGCGGGAGGATCGGAGGTCCGTGGAGGCGGCATTAAAATATTTTCTTTTGGGCGCTTTTGCCACAGGATTCCTTCTTTACGGGATTGCCTTGATCTATGGCGCCACGGGCTCCCTCTACCTGAAGGACATTGCCTCTTATATTGCCTCCAAGAGTCTCCTGAAGAGCCCGATGCTTCTCATGAGTCTCGTCTTTCTTACCATTGGCTTTGGCTTCAAGATTGCCTCCGTCCCTTTTCATATGTGGACGCCGGATGTCTATGAAGGCGCTCCGACTTCCATCACCGCCTTTATGGCGACGGGTGTGAAGGCAGCAGGTTTTTCAGCTCTGGTCAGGGTCTTCTTTTCTGCCTTGCCAGGCTTTCGTCCGGATTGGACCTCGATCATGTGGGTGATTTGTGTGGCGACGATGACGGTCGGAAACATTGTGGCGATTTCCCAGACCAACATCAAAAGGATGCTCGCCTATTCAAGCATCGCCCACGCTGGATACATTCTTGTCGCCTTTGTCGCAGGGAATGATTTGGGAACCTCAGGGATCCTCTTCTACCTCATGGCCTATGCCTTCATGAACCTGGGGGCTTTTACTTGCGTGATCCTCCTCGGGAAGAAAGGGGAGGAGAATACCCTGATCAATGATTATGCAGGCATCGGATTCAAATACCCTCTGCTTGCAGTCTCCATGACCATCTTTCTCCTTTCCATGGCAGGGATTCCTCCCCTGGGCGGATTTATGGCCAAGTTCTATGTCTTCAGCGCTGCGGTGAAATCAAAGTTTTACTGGTTGGCCATTCTGGGCGTCTTGAACAGCGCAATCTCCGTCTATTACTACCTCCGGGTTACTGTCCTCATGTATTTTAGGGAACCCGAGCGAGAGATCACAGGCCTCCAATTTTCACCCGCCTCAGTGCTCGCTTTGATTTTGGCTGTGATCGGGACTCTTTACATGGGAATCTTTCCGGCCAATGTTCTCTCCTTAGCCCAGAGGTCGATTGCAGGGTTGATGTAGTTTCTGACTCTCCTAAATTTTTGCGGAAAAGATGTAGCGTCGGCATTTACTGCTGACGCTTTTTTTTCACACAAATTAAATAGGAGACGGATTCGATAGGCAGTCCCGCCAAGGCAGGATTGCCCTGCGTTGCATCTTCGCCGAGGCCTGAAAGTCGGCTATGTTGGCATTTTATTTCCTCTTTTTTGTGTGGCCTTCAAAGGTCAATCTTAACCTTAACCTTATTTCTTTCCGGCTCTCACATCCACGGTATTGTCATAGAACGTGCTTCCTCCCCCTTGGTCTGTCAAACGCTGGGAAGTCAGGGCATTAACAGAGCGCGAACCAGGGCAGTGTTCCAGCCACCAAACCCCTTCTGCCACAACAACACCACGAGGAACCTTAGGAGTAACCAGGAGAGTGAAAAAGACCTCACCCAGTTGATTGAAGGCGATGACAGGATTACCTTCTTTCAGACCTTTGGCCTCAGCATCAGTGGGGTTCATCTGAAGAAACATGGCCTTTTCTTTCTTTAAGAGATCTTTACGTTCCCGAAAGGAGGAGTTTAAGGCGTAAAAGCTTGGACCTGTCATCAATCGAAAGGGGTAATCCCCTTCGTAATGAGGAAGATAACAGGGCAGGGGGTGAGATTCTTTTGGGTTGAGAATTTCGATCTTCCCTGAAGGTGTTTTAAAACGAGTGCGTGCATCGGATGGAAGCGGAATTTCGACCGCTTTCCCGACTGAATAAGCTTCTCGATCAATTCCTTCTCTCATGGGGTTCGGAATGGAAAGGAGATGGTCAATGAGGTTGTTTGCAGTTTGCTGGAAAAAAGTATCGTCAAATCCCATCTTTTGAGCAAGGAGGCAGAAGACCTCCCAGTTCGATTTGCTTTCACCCACAGGAGGGATGACCGCTTTTACACGCTGAATGCAATAGGTTCCATAGGAGCGGTAGAGGTCACTGTGTTCAAGAGAGGATGTAGAAGGCAGCACTATATCGGCATAGCGCGCTGTGTCCGTCATGAATCTCTCGTGAACAACGGTGAAGAGATCCTCCCGCTCCAGACCTTTTAAGGTTTGATTCTGATCAGGAGTGACCGCTGCCGGATTCGAGTGATAAACATAGAGGCTTTGGACAGGAGGACTATCCAGTTCATTTAAGGCCCAACCGAGACGATTCATGTTGATGATGCGCGTCTTCTTGGTCATGAAATCTTCCCTGAAGATCTCTTTCATGGCAAAGGCTCCTGAAGTGTTGGTGCCGGTGAAACAGCCTCCTCCTTTTTTTCCATAAGCCCCTACCAAAGCCGGGAGACAGACGATGATGCGGATGGTCATTGCTCCGTTGCCATATCGGGAAAGACCGGCTCCAAGCCGGATGAAAGAACTCTTTGCCCTGCCATAGGCTTCTGCCATGGATTCGATCGTCTCCACGGAAAGACCTGTGACGCTGCTCACTTTTTCGGGTGGAAAGTCTGGAAGGATTTTTTCTTTCAATTCCTCAAAACCTTGAACATGGGCGGTCAGAAAATCATGGTCAATGAGGTCATCCCGGACGAGAAGGTGCATCAATCCCAAAGCAAGAGAAGCATCAGTTCCTGGACGGAGAATGTAGGTTTGATCGACCACAGAGGACGTAATGGTCTGGTAGGTATCGATGAGCCAAACCTTCGCTCTTTTTTTCTGTGCCTGTTTAACACCGTGGAGGAAATGGATATTGGTAGCGACTGCATTAATTCCCCAAAGAATAACCAGGTCACTGTCAGCTACCTCATCAGGATGGGGAGCGGAGGTTTCTCCCATCACCGATCTCCATCCTGCTTCCTTGGCAGGGGAGCAAATCGTGCGGTCGAGGCGAGAAGCTCCAAGTCGATAGAAAAAAGGATGTCCGGCATTCCGCTGGATCAGACCCATAGTCCCAGCATAGGAGTACGGAAGAATAGCCTCCGACCCATACTGATCAATGATCTTTTGCCAGCCCTCTGTAATGCGGTCGATTGCTTCTTCCCAGGAAATTGGGCGAAATTGACCAGAACCTTTGGTTCCTATTCGTAACAGGGGATGAGTAAGCCGGAGCGGTGAATGGACGGTTTCTTGATAGTGATTCATCTTCGTGCAAAGGGTACCCCTTGTAAAAGGGTGTTCAGGGTCGCCAGAGACCTTGACTGCTTTTCCATCCATGACTTCTACCAGAAGCCCACAGGTGTCAGGTCAATCATAAGGGCAAACCGAACGTTTTATTTTTTTCAACATGGAAATCTCCTTTATCGCCTTTCGCTCTCATCCACACCCTCGAAATATAAACCACATCCATACTAACTTCAATCTCGCCATGAACATAAGTTTATACCATATCGTAGTTTTTTAAAGTCCCCCTTAATCTCAGTTGACTCCTGCTCGTCGATAGATTAAACTTTTCTTCAAATTGGCAGTTGACATTCGCAAGGGAATTCTTGCTGGCGGCGGGGCGCTTCACGCTGACTGTGAAGCACTTCTACTCAATGAAGGGAGCCGGCAGGAAGACATTTGGGGAGCTGATTGGATCCCATCTACACAGCAAATACGTTATGAAGCACTGATCAATATTCGACCACACGAGAATAATCTTTCAATGGAGATCCTCGATCCCTCTATTCGTCATCGGGTAAGAGAGATCGTGCAGCATCTGCTGGAGGGTGTATGAAAGATTGGAAAGCTATCCGGGAGCGATACCTGCGTGATACATTGCCGGTTCGCTTGGGTGGGCTGGCGGCCAATCTCGCACGCATCAAGTCATTCTCGGACCATCCCGATCATTGTGATGTCGTTGAGAGTCTTTTGAATGAGAGTAAGTTCTTTATCGAATGGACCGCCTCTGATGCGGGATTAGGACTGCAAGCAGAATTGGTTGAATTGCAACTTCAGTTAGCCTGTTGGCAGCTCAATTGGAAAAGGATTTGGAACGATCCTGTGGAACGGGCTGCCGCGGCTGGAAAAGCACACACATGGTCAGAACGGATTCTGGAGATGTCCGGCCTGCTGCATTTGCGACAGTAACTGCAAAAATACCTTCCCATACGAGAAGAATGCGCCTCCGTTGTCATTTTTCTTCCTGCTTGATCCATTCGGCGGCACCAAGCTTCGCCCTTTAGGGCGGTGTATAAAGCGCCGCTCAGGATCAACCCTGAGCAAACCCCAGCATTTACGTTGGGGAGTCGAAGGGTTGACTTCTCCGCCCAAATTAAATAAACTCTAAACCAAACTAAGGCCATTACTTGTCCCTCACCTCTCCCCTCTCTCCACTGGGGGAGAGGGAAAGAGTGAGGGGAGGTTTTCGTCCAGTCTGATAGAGAGAAACAAGTGAGCAAAAACTCGTCTTTCACTATCCATGATCTTCCAAGGCCAGAAAGACCTCGCGAAAGGCTTCAAAGATTTGGTCCGGAGGCGCTCTCTGCACAAGAACTCTTGGCTCTGGTTATCGGGCGAGGTATTCCTAAAAAATCTGTAATGAATATTGCCCAGGAATTATTGGTAAAATTCGGCAACGTCAAGGCAATAAGTCAGGCAACCATAGAAGAGCTTTCTCAAATCAAAGGGATTGGATTAGCCAAAGCAGCCCAGATCAAAGCATGTTTTGAGCTGGGGCGGAGAGAGGAGTTAGAACCAGAATTGAAAAATTTTGACATTAAGGACCCTGAAGCAGTTGTCAAAGCTATTCGGGCAAGTATCAAGGACAAAGCCAAAGAGCATTTTAAACTTATCCTCCTTAACCCCCGCAATAAAATCATAGGTATCTCTACCATCTCAATTGGCATACTCAATGCCAGTCTGGTTCATCCACGGGAAGTTTTTAAGGATGCCATTATGCATACCGCCGCTTCGGTAGTTTTGGCCCATAACCATCCATCCGGCGACCCTGAACCCTCAGAGGATGATATAACGATTACGAAAAGATTAATTGAAGTTGGAAAAATTTTAGGTATAGAAGTGTTAGACCATATTATTATTGGTAAAAATAATTTTTGTAGTTTTAAGGAAAGGGGATTAATATAAGACAATGAACAAAATAAGTTACAAGCCTTTAAAAGAAAAAGTCGAGACCGATGAGATCTTAGACCTGGTTTTTAAAGATTCTTCGGTCAAACATGGACTACAAGAATTCTCTAAAGAAATTTTGAAAGGGGTTAATGCTTTTGGAAAAGAAGATGGTAAGTTTTATGTCCGTTGTTTAAAAAGAGATAAAGACATCTTCATCTACGATAAGAACAAAAAAACGGGAAAACCTGAAGAGGTTATCCGCCAGCTTTGGCTGAAGAAGATATGACAGGAGAATTTGGCAAGGGTTTTTCTGAAATGAATCTCAGAAATATGAGGCGATTTTATTTAGAATTTCCAATTCAGATTCAACAGACACTGTCTGTTAAATCTCAAAAATTCCAGACTCCGCCTGGAAAATCTGAGACAGTGTCTTGTAAATCTTCAATTCAGCAGACGGTGTTTGCCGAATGGCAAAAAAGCCAGACAGTTTCTGGCAAATTCGAACCGATCCTCTCTTGGTCGCATTATTGTGAATTGTTAAAAGTAGAAGAACCTCTTGAAGGAACCGCAATCTCACAATACGCAAATATCTCACAATAAGAAAGGATAAAACCATGGAAGAGAAAAAATTTCAACCCAAAAAGCTTTCTTTGTCGAGTACCAAGCAGGAGATGTTGGAGGCTTATAATGCAGTCTTGAAACAACTGGAGGCTCAGAGGGAGGCCGAGCTGAAGCCGGAAAAGAGACTGGAGGAGAAAAAGGCGAAGGAGGTGATTCACGTGGCTGAATCTCTCTCTTCAGAAGGGGTTGCCAGGGAGATCAGCAATCTGAAGATAGAAACATCGAAGACGCTTGCCCAAATCTCTGACCGGCTGGAGGAAGAGGTCAATAAGTTTAAAGCTGTTCAGAATGCAATCACATTAAAGGAGAAAGAACTTCAGGAACTTTATGAGATTGAAAGATCGGCGGTGACATTAGCGGCTTTAATCGAGTCTCAAAATCAGAAACGGCAGGCATTTGAAATCGAGATGGCTGAGAAGAAGGAAGCATTAAGCCAGGAGATTGAAACCCTCCGTGCTGAGCGGGAAAAAGAGAAAAATGATTATGAATCGGAGATAAAGGAACGAGATATAACGGAAAAAAAGAGGCGTGAAAGAGAGAAAGACGATTACGAATATTCTTTTAAAAGAGAGCAAAAGTTAACCAAGGACAAATTTGAAGATGAAAAGTCAAAATTGGAAAAGGAAATCCAGGTCAAAAAAGAGCAGATGGAAAGTGAGATAAAGGAAAGAGAGAAAGCCATTGCCGGACGGGAAGATGAATTGAATGAGCTAAGGAAGAAAGTCAGCGCCTTTCCCAAAGAGATGGAAACCGCTGTCAACAAAGCGATCAAGGAGACAACAGAAAGGTTGAGTCTGGAAGCGAAAAATAGGGAAGAGTTGATGAAGAAAGAGTTTGTTGGAGAGCGGAACGTTTTTACTACCCGGGTAGAATCTCTTGAGAAGATCGTGAAGGAACAGAACGAACAGATTGCTAAGCTCTCTCAACAATTGGAGAAAGCGTACCAGCAGGTACAGGAGATTGCCGTAAAAACGATCGAAGGATCGTCGACGATCAAGTCCTTTGCCAATCTTCAGCAATGGATCAGCGAACAGACAAGAAAGGCACCTCAGGAGAAGTAGTTATTCGGTTTGGTTTGTAAACAATAGATAGGGCGTAGTAACTTTCAAAACATCAAAATCATACCTAACTCTTTTGAACAAACCACTCTTGCCACAGGGCGGTATATCGGTGAGGGTTTCGATGATGCCAGACTGGACACATTATTTTTAGCTATGCCTATCTCTTGGCGGGGCACGCTCCAGCAATATGTAGGGCGTCTACACCGCCATCACGATAATAAGCAAGTGGTGCAGGTTTACGATTATGTGGATATCCATGTCCCGACCCTAATGCGCATGTATAAGAAACGACTTAAGGGTTATGAAGCAATCGGCTATACAATTATAAATGGCGATGAGAAATCCATTCAGCAGCCTAACCAATACGAATATGTCCAAAGGGAGGACCTTTAGGATAAGGCTCTTCCAGTTTGCCCTCTCACATTATGAGTTGTAAAGGTTTGATCTGACGAAAAACCTCAAACCTTGGGTCAGCTTCTTCCTGAAATTAACGATTGACAAGTATTATGGATAAATGTAGATTTCTTTCTATAATCGATGCCCCGATAGGTAAAAGGCGCTGTAGGGGAAACTGATGGCCGTTGCCCGATCAGGACCCAACGATTATAAACGGCAGAGCGGAAAGGACCTCCGCAGGGTCTGAGAGGATGGTGGTATGGACCAGATTGAATATCCGCAGCCCGCAAAAGCTCACCCAAGTAAAGCCTTTTTCATCGATATGCTCACGAAGGATATAGGCCTCTCAGATTGCGTCCTCGATCTCGTCGATAACTCGATTCACAGTCTCATCACGAAGACCAATCTTGACGTGAGCGAGCACCTCTTAGCCGGGACGAAAGCAAAGAAGATCAACGCCCTCATCGACATCGCCTTCACCCCCTCGAAGGTCAGCGTGCAGGACGACTGCGGGGGGATCTCGATCGACGACGCAACAGAGCAAATATTTCTCCTCGGAAAGCCGGTGGAAGATAGGGCGCATACCGGCCTGGGTGTCTTTGGGGTCGGTATGAAACGAGCCTTCTTCAAGATCGGGAGGCAGATTTCCATTGCTTCGCATACAATTGACGAGGAGTGGAAGATCGACATCAACGTGGACGATTGGGAGAAAATCGAGGAGTGGAACTTCCCGTTCACATACGCCCGGAAGAAGAAGTCGGGGACCGGCGGCACTTTGGTCGGAGTCTCCAAACTTTATCCCACGGTGAGCGAGCATTTCGCCTCAAAGACTTTCAAGAAAATCCTCGTCGAGAAGATCTCCAGAGTCTATCCCCTCTTCCTGAAGGCGGGGCTGAAGATTAAGGTGAACGACGACGACGCCACCGCGGATATCCCAGAGCTTGCCGAGTCCAAAGACCTTCGCACGGTTCGGCAGCTCATCAAGAAGGATGGGGTAGACATCCTTATCATGGCGGGGCTCTCTCCCGCCGGAGACAGAAAGCCGAGGGGTTGGTACGTCTTCTGCAATGGACGGCTGGTTCTCGACGCGGACAAGACCGACCGCACGGCATGGGGTACCGACTCATACCCAGCATTCCACGCGAAGTATAACCACTTCCTCGGTTATGTGTACTTTCGCAGTAAAGACGTGCGAAAGCTGCCCTGGAAAACGACGAAGGACGGGGTAGACCAGGAGTCGCCGATCTATCAGGCGGCCCTTGCCGAAATGCGACTTCTCACCAGGCCAGTGCTGAGCTTCCTCAACGACCTCTATAGCGACGTAAAGGAGCAGAGCGAGCCGGAGCACGCCCTCTTCAGGGGGGCGATGCCTATCGACCCGCAAAAGATCGCCAGCCGCAATAATACCGTTTTTGAGGCGAAGGTCAGAAAGGAGAGCGACGACGACCTGGTGTCGATCCAGTACAAGCGACCCAAGAAGAAGATCAAGAAGATCATAGAGGTGCTCGGTAAGTACATGTCAGCTTCCCGTATCGGGGAGCACACCTTCGATTGGTTCTACGACAGGAACTGCAAATAATGGCTCAACCCACCGATTCTTTTAAACAGTTCCACTACGGTCTCCGCCCGTCGAAGCAGGTCGAACGGAAGATCATGATAGAGGTACTCCACCGCCTCTCCAAGGCCGGTTACGACATAAGCGACTACATCTACCTCGGCTTCGGATCGGTATACTACGTGGACTTCTTGATGTTTCATAAGTATCTCTTCATTAACTCCATGGTCTGCGTTGAGCGGAGCAATGTAGAGAAGCGAATGAGGTTCAACAAACCCTACAAGTTTATCAAGCTCAAAATGGGGGCCCTGTTTAACTACATCCCGAACATACGGCGGACCAAGAAACACCTCGTCTGGCTGGACTATGACCGTTCCTTAGACCAGGAGATGCTGCAGGACATCGACGGCTGCCTAAACCGACTTGCGCCGCAGAGCATTTTCTTCATCACCATCGACGCCAGGCCGAAGCTTCCCAAGGACCTTTTCGAATTCGACATCGAGGACATGGCTGCAGAGGATCGAGAAAAGCTGACAGTCGAGAAGTATCAGGAGTGGTTCGGGGGCTACGTCGAGGAGGAGATCACACTGGACACAATCGCCCGGAAACAAGTCGCCCCGCTGTTCTATGAGGCGGTCGTAGAGCGAATCCGACAGACGCTCTCCAGACGGAGTGGTGGCCTCCGCTTCTCGCAGATCTTCAACTGCATTTACCAGAACGGAGCGCCGATGTTCACCATCGGAGGAATCATCGGGACGGAGGAGGACAAAGAGGCTCTCCGAAAGTGTGGCATCTTGGAACACAAGTTCGTCCGAACGAGTAGCGAGTGCTTGAAGATTTCTGTCCCACCGCTGACGATTCGCGAGAAGTACTGGCTCGACAGCAAGCTCGATGATAAACTCACGGCGGCCAAGCTGCAGTTCGAACTCGAAGAAGAGCTCCTCGATAACTACCGTAAGTTCTACAAAGAATACCCAACCTATATGGAAAACCTGTTGTAGAGTTTAGCAATGGCCTCGCTTGGGCAGAGGATGCGGGGGAGGGCGAACGCTTGGGAATCCATCCAATCCACCTCCGAATGGTAAGCGGGAGCACTATGAAACGGAAATCTACGTCGCCGATGCGGGTATTCGATCTTGCCTCTTTCAGTAGAGACGGGAGCCTTGTCCCCGTCTACACCTCAGCTCTGGGTGCTCTAATAAAGGGTGATTGCGCCAAGATCCTCCCGACCATCGCTGGGAGTTGCATTGATACCGTCTTTGCAGACCCGCCGTTTAACATCGGGAAGGAGTACGGGACGAGCGTCAACGACCGAAGGTCAGACCAAGAGTACTTGGAATGGTGCCAAGTGTGGATCGATGAATGCATCAGGGTGCTGAAGCCGGGCGGTTCTTTTTTCTTGTACAACATACCGAAGTGGAACATCCGCCTCGCCAACTTCCTCTTAGACCGGGGGATGCACTTCCGCGACTGGATTGTCGTGGACATTAAGTTTGGCCTGCCGATCCCTGGACGTCTCTACCCGAGCCACTACAGCTTGCTCTATTTCACAAAGGGAAAGCACAAGACCTTCCATAACATCCGTATCCCAATCAAAACGTGCCGCCACTGTGGCGGGGAAGTGAAGGACTATGGGGGCCACCGGGGCGCCATGAACCCCAACGGGGTGAACCTTGCCGATGTATGGAACGATATTCCTCCCGTCCGGCACTGGAAGTTTAAGTCAAAGAAGCGGAAGGCAAACGCTCTATCCACGAAACTCCTTGACCGGGTGGTGGAAATGAGCACTGATGTGGGGGATGTCGTTTTCGACCCCTTTGGAGGAAGTGGGACGACCTTTGCTGTGTGCGAAAAGAAAGGACGCCGGTGGATCGGCATGGAGATCGAATCCACCGACGTGATTATTGAAAGACTGGAGAACAATGGACTCGATTATTACCAGAACGACGATTTCGTGGAAGGTTAACCTTGGGGGGATGGGGGCGTGCAGGGTGTCGATCATGTGGGGCTGATCGTATTTTTTTCCAAAAAGAATGTATACTTCCATCAGTAATACTCGTCTCCTCTAATTTCTCCATTGTAAAGGCTTGTAGGTGAAATCTTCGCATCCAGCTATTCCTGACACCGTCTGTCAGGTCAAGCCTTTTCTAATGTAAATGAGTTTGTTTTTTGATCTGATGGACCAGCCTCTTTTTGCAGTTCTTTTTTCTTTCGTTGCTCTTCCTTCTTTTTCTCCTTTGACCTGAAGACTTCCTCAATGGATTTCACGTCAACAGGTCTATCTCTGCCGAAACGTTTGAGATAAATATGTTCAATGAAGGCAGGCAGCGGTGCTTTCCAGGGTTCTTGTTTTTCGTTTGAAATTTTTCCAAACTTTTTGGGATTCATCCCCAGCTCTCTTGCCATCTGGATATGGACATCAGAAAGACGGTATCGTTTTCGAACATCAATCCATGCTTGAAACTTCTCTGGTATCCCCTTTTTCTTGGACATGGAACCTCCAGACTTTCTTCACTCAGTGGTTAATACTTGCCAACCGCCCTGTAATGTCAACCTACGCCATTGGATGATATTGACCGGTTTTCAAAATCAAAATTGATACCCTCTTTTCACCCAATATCGCCAGTCTTCCATTATCTGTTTGTTTTTCTTACTTAGTTTGATCCCTTCCAACTGAGATAATGGAACTGACAAGACATCCTTATTCCATTTAATGTTTACATACATATCATGCATACAATCGTCCTCTTCACCCATTCCGATCACCTCAACCAAATCTCCAATCTTCAAGGGTGAAGTTGATCTTTTTTGGATGCAACGTGCCTTAAAGGGGAATTTCAAACCGTCCTGGAGGTAATAATACCACCCCATCGCACGTTCCACTTCATTGTAGGCGTCAACAACGATCTCCATATCAATTCGTCTTTCACGCTCTTTGTTCTCTTTAATCTGGGACATAGCAATATCTCAATGCATTGGATGACTTCGATTTTGATAGGAAATTACTAAACCATTGGGAAAAAGTCAATATGTGCATTTATAGCCATACATTGTTCTTTCCCTCCGCATAACGGGACTGGAAAAAAGATCGTTCAATTCGAGTTTCTATTGTTTCCAACCGGGGCCAAGGATCTGAGCAAGTGATTTTGCCATACTGTCCAGTACGGATTCGTCTGGAATCTCCCCTTCCTCTGATTTTTCATTCCTGTTTGACTTCTTAGTACAAATTCAATTAACTAATTCAACTGATGAAGAACAAAGAAATAACCACTCGAAATTACAATTATGACCGCTAGGTTCGGGAAAGGTTTTTCGCGCTCTAATCTCCAGAACATACGACTCTTTTATCTTGCTTATCCAAAATGCTAGACACTGTCTGGCAAATTTGAACCGATGTTATCTTCCTACTCTAATTCTTACGAATTATTTAAAGTGGCCCATTTTCAGGGCCCTATTTAATTTATCTCCTGCCCCTTTCTTGGATCAATAGAAAGGGTTATACTTTGGCATATAAAAAACTATTACCCCATAAGGTGCTGTGAAATGACAGAGAACGATATGGAAGAAAAGATGAGTTTTGCTGAGCTTCTGGAGTCGAGCTCTGAAACGCCGGGTCATAAACTTTTTCCCGGAGATAAGATTTCAGGGAAAGTGTTGAAAGTCGGCAAGGATACGATCTTTGTTGATTTGGGGGGTAAGAGCGAGGGCATTGCGGATATTCAGGAATTCCTGGGTAAGGACGGCATCCTCACCGTCAAGGAAGGAGATTGGGTTGAGATGAGGGTGGCATCGATCCGGGATGGGATTCATCTCACAAAGGGAATGAAGATTCAGGGTGCGGATGCCATCGAGATTCTTCCGGGAGGCAAAAGAAAACCTTATCCCTGTGGAGGGAAGGGTTTCGAGCTGTCAACAAGGGGGGTTTTGAAATCGATCTTTCCGGCATCTCGTGCCTTTTGCCCTTTAAGCCAGATTGACCCTCCAGTTCTGCGAAAAACCTGAGGAGCATGTTGGGGCGAGGTATCAATTTCGTATCATGGAAATCCAGGAGAAGGGGCGAAATATTGTCGTCTCCCGTCGTGTGCTCTTGGAGGAAGAACAGGAGCAGAGGTCAAAAGAGACCCTGGCGATGCTCAAACCCGACCTCGAATGTGAAGGGAAGGTTACAAAACTGACGCCCTTTGGTGCATTCGTTGACCTCGGAGGGATCGAGGGGATGGTTCATGTATCTGAGATTTCCCATGCAAGAATCAACCATCCATCGGAGGTCCTCAAACCAGGTCAGCAGGTAAAGGTAAAGGTAATGAAGATCGAACGGGACAAGGTTGACCGCCAGAGGATCGCCCTTTCTATGAAGGCTCTGGAGCCTGATCCGTGGGAGAAGGGCCTTGGATTCCAGGAGGGGGAGATCATCCGTGGCAAGGTTTCCAGGCTGGCTGATTTTGGTGCCTTTGTTGAGGTAGCGCCAGGTGTGGATGGTTTAGTCCATATCTCTGAGATCAGCTATGAACGCATCCCCCATCCCAACAGACTTCTTCATGAGGGAGATATGGTGGATGTGATGGTCATGGGAATAGACCGTCCAACGCACCGCATCTCCTTATCTGTGAAGGATGCGGCGATCAAGAAACGGATCGGAGAGGAAGAGGATGGGGAGGTAAGACTTGATGTTGGCCAGATCCTGAAAGGGATTGTTGAAGATATAAAGCCATATGGCCTTTTTGTCAGGCTTCCACAGCTTGGGAAAGGGGTTCGGGGCCTGCTGCCCATGGAGGAATTGGGAGATTCTGAAAAAGGAGATGCAAGAAAGAAATTCCCTAAGGGCAAAGAGATGAAGGTCGAGATCATCTCGATAGACGAAAAAGGACGAATACGGCTCTCCCAAAAGGTGATGGAAGAGAGAGAGGATCGGGAGGGTTATAAGAAGTTTCTTGAAAGGGAGGGGAAGAGCGGAAAATTCGGGACCTTGGGAGATATTTTCAAGAACTTGAAGTTGGGCTGAGTGGAACTATACATAGCGTCATGAATTTGTGCGCATTAGGTATCAAAATATGGGCCTAAATCCGAAATATTATTGGACATCATACGCAATTATTTATGACGCCGTATATAGCACTTGAACTTTCAATCAAAGGAGAAAGAAATTTAGAAGAGAGGAGCTAAGATGAAATTACAGTTGATCGCAGTTTTAAGTATCTTGGTTTTGGTGAGCCAGGTGGATGCGAAGGAAGATCCGGTGCTGAAAAGCCAGAGAGATAAGATCAGTTATGTGATTGGAAGGGACATCGGAGCCAACCTAAAAAAACAATCGATTGATGTTGACCCGGATATTCTTGCGAAGGGAATCAAGGATGGGCTTTCTGGCGGGAAGAGCTTATTGAACGAACAAGAAATTCGTGAAATAACGACAAATTTACAGAAGGAAATGATGGCAAAACAACAGGAGCTTAAAAAAAAGCTCGGAGAAAAGAACAAGAAGGAAGGAGAAGTCTTTCTTGCTGAGAATAAGAAAAAAGAGGGAGTTAAAACCTTGCCGAGCGGCTTGCAGTATAAGGTGATTAAAGCCGGAACCGGTAAGAAACCGAAATCAACAGATACGGTGACAACCAATTATCGGGGTACCCTGATCGATGGAACCGAATTTGACAGCTCTTACCGCCGTGGTCAACCGGCAACCTTTCCAGTCAACGGCGTCATTCCTGGCTGGACAGAGGCATTGCAGCTCATGCAGGAGGGGGCGAAATGGCAACTTTTTGTCCCTTCGAACCTCGCGTACGGCGACCGTGGAGCTGGGCCCCAAATCGGGCCAAATGCAGCACTGATTTTTGAGGTGGAGCTCATCTCGATTCAAGAGAAAAAATAGGGTATCGCAACGAGCAACTGGCGATCGGGGTCGACAACTCCCTTCCCTCAGCGGCAGAAATACTTAACTGTTTCAAATATTCGTGTCTTCCTCCGGATATGCCCTGAGTCCTGTTGTATTTCAGGGAGGGTATTATATCTGGACTAGTTCCCAGCTTCTTCAAGTTGGTACCGGACTCAACTCTTTTCTTCCTTACATTTTCTGACCGATCCCTAAATTATTAACCCCCTAATTTTCTTGAAAAAAATTGAAGTTCGTGTTAAATTCTTCATAACCATGATTCATATGTCCCATGTTTTTAAGACCTATCCCAGTCATATTACTGCCCTCACAGACATCAACTTAGATATATCATCGGGAGAATTTGCCTTCATCCATGGGGCCAGTAGTTCTGGGAGAACCACCCTGCTTCGAATTCTATTTGGTGCGGAAAGGCCGACCAGTGGAGAGGTCATTGTCAATGGAATGAACATCACCCAAAAGGGTTTCAATAAGATCCATCAATTGAGAAGGACGATGGGAATTGTCTTTCAAGATTTTAAATTGTTGCGGGACCGGACCGTGAAAGAGAATATTGCCTTTGCCTTGGAGGTGACCGGCCATGACAAGAGGGAAATCAAAAGAAGGGTTTCAGAGGTATTAGAAAAGGTGGGACTTCAAGAAAGGGAGAGGGATTCTATCCTTGCTCTCTCGGCCGGAGAACAGCAGCGGGTGGCCATTGCGCGGGCACTGATCAATGATCCTCCCCTCCTGCTCGCAGATGAACCCACAGGGAATTTGGATGTGGAGATGACGATGGATGTGATGCGGATCTTCACGGAACTGCACCACAGAGGGACGACGGTGGTGTTCGCCACGTACGATACGGAATTAATTAAACGCTATCCCTATCGGGTCATCTATATCTTGGGCGGAAGAAGGGTGGATGTAAAAAGAGATGATGAGGTGAGGGCAGGGGGATGATCTTTTTTCTCCAGTATGTGATAAGACGAGCTTTGCAGAACATAAAGGAGAACTTGTATCCGAATCTAACGGCGATCGGTATCATTGCAATCTCCATGCTCATCTTTTCGACCTTCACCCTGATCGCTTTCAACCTCGCCTCTTCCCTCAAGATTTGGGAGGACAAAATCGAAGTCATTGCCTACCTGAAGAAGGAGACCCCTTTGAGAGAGGTGGAATCTCTTTTAAAAAAGGCCCGCCAACTCGAAGGGGTCGACGCGGTGAGATATGTCTCTCCTTCTGATGCAATGACCTTTATGGAAGCAAAGCTCGGCAGCCAGAAGAATCTCCTCGAAGGGATTCAACCCGGGGTCCTTCCCTCATCCTTCGAAATTCAATTGAAAAAGGAGTATCGGAACTCTACAAGAATCAAAGAGGTGGTCTCTCGGCTGAGGCAGTTTCCACAGATTGAGGAGATCCAATATGGTCAGGAGTGGGTCGAGACATTCTCGGCTCTCGTCCATATCCTACGCGTCACCCAGTGGATCCTGGGAGGGATCCTCCTCGCCGCAATGATCTTTATCATCTCGAATACGCTCCAGCTAACCGTCTCCTCCCGACGTGAGGAAATCGAGATCATGCACTTGGTGGGTGCGAGCCCCGCCTTTATCCAAGTCCCTTTCTATATCGAAGGGCTCATCCAAGGTTTCTTCGGAGCGGGTTTGGCCATATTCTTTCTCTTTCTATTACACAAAGGGTTTTTTCTCTACATCCCCCCATCGATACAAACATGGCTGGCAGGAATCCGTATCGTTTTCTTGCCGCCGGAGACCATCGGGCGGATTCTCTTGGGGGGGATGGTTCTGGGCATTTTCGGCAGCTTTGTTGCTTCGATGAGGTTTCTGAAATACAGCGAGTGAGCCTTCGATGAGGAGATGGAGACAGGTTTTTGTTAAGTCGCTCATGATCGGGTGCATCTTCACCCTTGGGACCATCGCCGTTTGTGCAGGGGGAAACGATCAGATTGAGAAGGATCTCACTGAAAAAAAGAAGCATCTCAAGGACGTTAGGAAAGAACTCTCTTTGACGAAGGAGAGGGAAAAGAAGATCCAGGGAAAAGAATCCTCTATCCTCGAAAGCCTCCATACCATGGAAACCGAACTTTACAGAAAGGAAAAAGAATTGAAACAGATGGAGGTCGAGTTGACGCAGACCAGAGAACGGCTTCACCAGACAAGAAACCAGATGGCTATGCTCGGTAAAGGGATGGAACGGACAAAAGAGGATCTCTTTTCCAGGGTGACCGCCCTTTATAAGATGGGCCGGATCCCTCCGGAGATTTTTCTTCTTACCTCACAGCCCTACGTCGACCTATTGAGGATCGATAAATACTTAAGGGTCATTATCGATTTCGATGCCCGGCTGGTCGAGACCTATCGCTATCAAATGGCCTTGAAAGAGAGATATCAGGGGGAGTTGATCCAAGATCAGTTCCAGTGGCAGCAGAATATCTCCGATGTGGAGAAGAAGAAGGAGGAGATCAAAAAGGTCGGAGAGAGGAAACGCGCCCTGTTGAAGTCGATTCAGAACCAAAGGGTCGTTTATCAGAAAGTCATTGGGGAATTAGAAGAAAGGGCAAAGGGGCTTCAAACCCTTATTAGCAAACTGGAGCAAGAGAAGAGCGTTTTTGCCTATGGGAAGCCCAAATACGAGAGCCTCAAAGGAAAGCTAAATCCACCCGTTCAGGGGAAGGTGATCAGTTCTTTTAAAGAAAGAGGGCAGAATGGAATTGAAATCAAGGCCCCGATGGGGGCTGAGATTAAAGCGGTCCTCTCCGGGAAAATCCTCTATGCCGATTGGTTCAAAGGGTTCGGGAATGTCGTGATCATCGACCATGGAGATCACACGTTCACTGTTTCTGCTTACTGTTCTCAATTGTTGAAGAAGGCAGGGGATACCATTTCCCAAGGGGAGACGATCGCTCTGGTAGGCAGTGCCGGATCCTTGAAAGGTCCCTGCCTTTACTTCGAAATTCGCCATCGGGGAAAACCTCAAGACCCCTTGAATTGGATCTCAAATTTGGATAAAATTGCTTTCCTACCGGAGGGTAATGGGGCAGGAAGGAAATGATCGTAAAGGAGGATAACATGTCTCAATGGAAAAGAATTAGAAGTTACAAGATTGTTTTGCTAATCTTGGCAGTCTTCCTCTTGGGGATCACCATTGGGCTGGGCCGGTCTCACAAAGTTTCGGCCCTTTCCAATAATGTGTATGAAGACCTGAAAGTCTTCACGGATGTCCTCGGTCTTCTCCAGAAGGAATATGTCGAAGAGACGAATTCGAAAGATCTGGTCTATGGGGCAATAAAGGGGATGTTGGAGACCTTAGATCCCCACTCCGCCTTCATGCCCCCCCAAATGTATAAGGAGATGCAGGAAGAGACCAAGGGTCGGTTTGAGGGATTGGGGATGGAGATCACAGTTAAAGACGGTCTCCTGACCGTGGTCTCTCCCATCGAAGATACCCCGGCCTTCAAGGCCGGTATCCTGGCAGAAGATCAGATCCTGAAGATCGATGGAGAACCGACAAAGAACTTGACATTGATGGATAACGTCAAACGATTACGGGGTCCAAAAGGGAGTAAGGTCACCATCACCATCATGAGGGAGGGTTTCACTAAACCCCGTGATTTGACCCTGCTTCGGGATGTGATCCCCGTCCGAAGTGTGCGCCATGAATTATTGGAGAAGCATTACGGGTATATTCGACTCTCTCAATTTCAAGAGAAGACGGACATGGAATTTGATAAGGCCCTGAAGGGATTGGAGGAGGAGAGCAAGGGAACCCTATGGGGTTTGATCCTCGATCTCCGGAACAACCCTGGAGGTCTTTTGGATCAAGCCGTCAAGGTGGCAGACCGTTTCATTGAATCGGGTGTGATCGTTTCGGTGGAGGGGAGGAAAGAGGATCAGAAGATGAGATTTAATGCCCATGCTCAGGGTACGATCACCCGTTACCCTTTGGTCGTTTTGATCAATGGTGGGAGTGCCAGCGGTTCTGAGATTGTGGCCGGAGCAATTCAAGACCACGGCCGTGGGATTCTCCTCGGAACCCAGACATTTGGAAAGGGGTCGGTTCAAACCATATTCCCTCTGAAAGACGGATCGGGATTAAGGCTGACCACTGCAAGATATTACACTCCGAGTGGCCGTTCCATCCAAGCGAAAGGGATTCTGCCTGACATCGTCGTCAAATCTGCACGGCCTGAGGAGGAGAAGGAGGCGGTTGTCCCGAGAATGCCTACGGAAAGGGATTTGGAGAGGCATCTGAGCGAACCAGAGAAAGGGGTTCCCAAAGAGAAAGAAAAGCCAAGGAAGGAAGAGACGAAGAAAGAGGAGCCCAAGAAGAAGGAAGAGGTGAAGGAGAAGAAACCGGTCGATCAGCAACTGGATCGAGCTCTTGAACTCCTCAAGAGTTGGGAGATTTTTAAGAAAGTGGTCAAACAGAATAAATAGTTCAGGGTTCAGAGTTAGGAGTTGAGAGAAAAAGAAACACAAAAGCAAGAACTCAAAACTTATGCAAGGGTTTTGCGGGGTTGAATGCCTAAGCAGCCACACAGGCGAGGGAGATCGGTGGGGTGGATGGGTTATTTCCTCTCCTTCCTCGCCGGTGCCCTTCTGACCTTTGGGGCATATACCTATCTGACCCGAGAAAAACCTCTTCCCACGGAGGATTTTTCTAAGAAGGTTTTTCTTGTTGACCAGATCATCCAAAGCCAACTTTATGAGATCGGGATTCAGAAAAAGAATATCCTCCGTCATAGTTCCTCCTTAAAAAAAGAGGGAGGGCTGGCCTGGGAGCAGTCTCTCTCGGAGGTCCAGGTCCTCCCCTCCCTTTCTTTTTCTCTAATCGAAGGAAATTTAAGGCGAAGCCTTTCCGTCCTCGGAAAACCTGTTTCGATTCAGTCTTCTCAGACATCAGAGTCCCTTCATTTGGAAGTCAGGGTTTTGGATCGAGTCACTCATCAGCTTACCTTTGTCCCCTTTGCACCGTCAACTCTGAAAACGGCTCTTCGCCCCAAGATTGCCATTGTGATCGACGACCTCGGAGAAGAAAACAAAATTTCTCAGGAACTTCTTCACTGGGATCTTCCGCTCACCTTCTCCATCCTCCCTTTCTCCCCTTATTCCAAAGCGCTTGCTGAAGAGGCTCACCGCAGGGGGAAGGAGATCATCCTTCATCTTCCCATGGAACCCCATGGCTATTCGAAGATGCGGTTAGGTGAGGGGGTTCTCCTTCAGGAGATGGATGAAGCAGGGTTGATTCGCCAACTCTCCAAAGATATAGAGGCGGTCCCCTACATCAAAGGAGTGAGCAATCATATGGGATCTCGATTGATGGAAGATCCTGAGAAGATAAAGATCGTTTTTTCTGAATTAAAAAGAAGGGGGCTTTTCTTTTTAGATAGTCGGACCACCCCTCAAACGGTTGGCCTCCGAGTCGCCCAATCCATCGGCCTGAGGGCCACGGAGAGAAGCCTTTTCATTGACCATTTCTCGGATGAAGAACAGATCAAACAGAAGTTGGAGCGGCTGGCCCAGCTATCCCTTTCCACAGGGAAGGCGATTGGAATCGGCCATCCCCATCCTTCCACACTCAGAGCCCTCAAGGAGATAATTCCCAAAATGAGGGAAAGAGGTGTTGATATCGTTCCTCTCTCTGCGGTGATGGAATAAGAAAACGGTTGGAACACAATATCGACTTTTTTAGCCGGCTTAATATTCGGTCTGTTTTCCCGTAATGGATTTAAAATATTGGGGCAAATACTTTTCGATTTAGTCCAGTCTACTCCATCTACTTAAGTCTTTTTGAGTCAATTCTGTCCCAATTTTCTCACAATCATTTTATTGCTGAGATGATCTGCTTTCACTTTTAATTATTGCCTTTCTCTCGGCAGAGCCTTCAGTCACATCAATGAAGCTTGCCGCTCACCAACATTGGGCTTCCTTTCCAGCAGCAGCCAATTTTACAGCAGGATGTCGATGGGAGAATACTCAAGGCCAAAAGCGTCGGCAACAGGCTTGCAGGTTACCTTGCCCTTCACCACGTTGGCGCCGAGTTTGATTTCAGGATTCTCCTTCATGGCCCTTTTCCACCCCTTGTTTGCTATTGCAACCGCGTAAGGGAGGGTGGCATTGGTCAAGGCAATGGTGGATGTTTTAGGGAGAGCCCCCGGCATGTTACTCACGGCATAATGGACCACACCATCAATCGTATAGGTCGGCTTGGAATGGGTCGTCTCATGAGAGGTTTCAAAGCACCCACCCTGATCGATGGAGACATCCACAAGTACGGCGCCCTTTTTCATCGTCTTTAGCATATCCCGCTTGACCAGTTTGGGAGCCTTGGCACCCGGTATCAGAACGGCACCCACAACCACGTCAGCCCTTGTGATGAGATCGCGAAGGGTGGCTGGGTTGGACATCAGAAGAAAACAGTTGCTGGGCATGACGTCGCTGAGATATCGCAAGCGATCGAGGTTCGTATCGAGGAGGTAAACCTTAGCGCCCAGGCCACAGGCCATTTTGGCGGCATTAATACCGACGACACCGCCGCCGATAATGACCACTGTCCCCGGATCGACCCCCGGGACGCCGCCCAATAAAACACCATCACCCCCCTGTGCCATTTCCAGATACTTGGCACCCTCTTGAATCGCCATCGGGCCTGCCACTTCGCTCATGGGCGTCAACAAGGGTAATAATCCATCCGCCTTCTGAATGGTTTCGTAGGCAATGTTAATGGATCTTCTTTTGATCAGCGCATGTATTAGTTCTTCTGACGCCGCCAGGTGAAGAAAGGCAAAATAAATCTGATCTTCTTGCAAGAGTTCATATTCAAAAGGTTGGGGTTCCTTAACTCGCATGATCATTTCGGACTGATTGAAAATCTCTTTGGACATATCGATCATTTCAGCACCGACTTCCGCGTAGACGCGATCTTCAAAACCGCTGCCACTGCCAGCACCTTTTTCTACCAGGACGGTGTGGCCTTTTTGCCTCATGACCTCAACCCCTGCCGGGGTCATAGAGACGCGATTCTCTTCTGCCTTGACTTCTTTCAGAATTCCTATGATCATCGCTGTCATCCTTTCTTTAAAGAGTCGGTCGGTGAACGACTCAGCAAAAGTAAGATCGCCGATTGAATCGTCGGGAAATCTGGAGATCACGTATTAGATATCAGATTGTTCAACTCCACGGATCCCGCAACTTGCCTTACAGGAGACGATCGATGGAAACATACTCAAGGCCAAAAGCGTCCGCAACGGGCTTGCAGGTCACTTTGCCTTTCGCTACGTTGGCGCCGAGTTTGATTTCAGGATTCTCCTTCATGGCCCTTTTCCACCCCTTGTTTGCTATTGCAACCGCGTAGGGGAGGGTGGCATTGGTCAGGGCAATGGTGGATGTTTTAGGGACACCCCCCGGCATGTTTGCTACACAGTAATGGACCACGCCGTCCACGGAATAGATCGGGTCGGAATGGGTGGTAGGTCTTGAGGTTTCAAAGCACCCCCCCTGATCGATGGCCACATCTACAAGGACGGCGCCTTTTTTCATCGTCTTTAGCATATCCCGCGTGACCAGTTTGGGGGCCTTAGCACCCGGTATCAGAACGGCACCCACAACCACGTCAGCCCTTGTGATGAGATCGCGAATGGTGGCTGGGCTGGACATCAGAAGAAAACAGTTCCTGGGCATAACGTCGCTCAGGTAACGCAGCCGATCCAGATTCGTGTCGAGGACATAAACTTTGGCTCCCAGACCGCAAGCCATTTTGGCGGCATTGATACCGACGATACCGCCGCCAATAATGACCACTATCCCTGGGTCGACCCCTGGTACGCGGCCCAGCAGGATGCCGTAGCCACCTTGAGCCATTTCTAAGTACTTTGCGCCCTGCTGAATCGCCATCCGACCGGCCACTTCGCTCATAGGGGTCAACAAGGGCAGTGATCCGTCCGCCTTCTGAATCGTTTCGTAGGCGATGTTAATGGATCTTCTTTTGATCAACGCATAGGTCAGCTCTTCAGCCGCAGCCAGGTGAAGATAGGTGAAAACGATTTGGTCTTCCTGGATGAGATTGTATTCGGGAGGTAGCGGTTCTTTCACATGCATGACCATGTCTGCCTGCTTGAAAATCTCTTGGGGTGTATCAATGATTTCAGCACCGACTTCGGCGTAGACATGATCTTCAAAACCGCTGCCACTACCGGCACCTTTTTCTACCAGGACGGTATGGCCATTCTGCCTCATGACCTCAACTCCTGCCGGGGTCATGGAGACACGATTCTCTTCTGCCTTGACTTCTTTAAGAATTCCTACGATCATGGCTAAGCTTCCTCCAAGGAATTATTGGCCAGGAAAGCCTGGCAGTTTCTTAATTTCGTCGGCCTTCCTTTCTTTGTGCTCATCATTGGTCACCTGGCGACCTTGCTCTTCCGCTAACTTCGTTATCAAGGATTGCCTTTAATTCAGGTACGCGCTCAATTCTTTTCTTTGCCACCAGTGTAAAAGACCTCGGAACATCTGCCATCAAAAAAAATTAGGAATCTAAAAAAAGGTCTTGACAAAAAAATTGATTCATGTATAAGTGTTACATTAGTTGATTAGTTTATTATGAAAACAGTTTATATAACTAAAAATCAGATGTCAAGAAGAATTTTTGACATCTGAAAAGCACAACATTCTTGAAATTTACCCAATGGAAAAATTAAGATTTGAGCCATTATTAATCCAAAGAGCTTCAACGCACATAGAGAAAACAATAAAAGAGGCGATACTCGCGGGAACCCTTAAGGCCGGCGATAGGCTTCCAACAGAAAAGGAAATGGCATCACAATTTAGCGTAAGTCTAGTTACTCTTAGGGAAGCCTTAAGAGCATTAGAGACCTCTGGACTGATAAAAAAAAGAAAGGGGCAGAGAAGAGGGATTTTCGTATCAGAGATAGACAATGAATCAATAAAAGCTTCCTTGGTACACTTCTTGAGCTTTAAAGATTTATCATCCCAACATCTATATGAAGTAAGAAAAATCATTGAGCCTTCTGCCATAAAGTTAGCAGTCCAAAATATAACCCCTGGAGAGATTCAAAAATTAGAAGAAAACGTCTCCTACTGCGAGGAGAAGCTGAACAGGATGGGGCCCTCTATCGATGAGAAGGAGTTTTTTGATCTGGATAAGAGAAACAATGAGTTTCACAGAGTCATTGGTGAAAGCACCCATAATCCCATATTGAGTTTGACCCTTGATTATGTTTTTGATTTTATTACAGGATGCGAGACTGCTTTCTTGGTATCCGATATTAAGTATTCGATGGAGAATGTGAAGGATCATAGAAATATTTTGGAGTGTTTAAAAGAGAAGGACGCAGAGAGATGTGAACAGGAGATGATCCTCCATTTGAAAAGATTAGACGAATATTTGATGGAAGTAAAAAACAGGACACGCAGATCAGGGGACAATGACGGTCCTCAATAAAATGTGTGAACGTTTACGGATAGAGAAAGGAGAAGAGAAATGGATTCATCAGCCATAAACCGAAAACACAATGAGTATCTATTCCCTTGTGTGACGAATTACTACTCAACTCCTCTCCCCATCAAGAAGGGGGAGGGGCTGTATGTTTATGACTGGGATGATAACAAATATTTAGATTTTTTTGGTGGCATCTTGACGGTAAGCATTGGCCATTGCCAACCCGAAATTATCAAGGAGGTGGTGGATCAGATTCACATCCTTCAGCATACCTCGACCTTGTATCCCAACTATCCGATGCTGGTGCTGGCAGAGAAGCTGTCTAAGATTACCCCGGGGAACTTGAAGAAGTGTTTTTTTACCAACTCTGGGACCGAAGCAAATGAGACTGCCATTACCACGGCTCAGCTCCACACAGGAGTCAGAGAGATCATCGCCCTTCGACATAGCTACCACGGGAGGTCTACTCTTGCAATGAACCTCACAGGGCACGCCGCTTGGAGGGCAGCAGGCAATAACATCCCGGGCATTACCCATGCCCTTAGTCCTTATTGCTTCCGATGTCCCCTGGGGGCGACCTATCCGGCCTGCGGGATTGGGTGCGCAGAAGATATTGAAGAACTCATTAAGACTACAACCTCCGGTAAGGTAGCGGCCTTTATTGCTGAACCTATCCAAGGGGTAGGGGGCTTTATTACCCCTCCCAAGGAATACTTTCAGATCGCCGTGGGTATCGTTAGGAAATACGGCGGGCTTTTCATATCGGATGAGGTCCAGACAGGCTTTGGGAGAACAGGAGGAAAATGGTTTGGCATCGAGCACTGGGGAGTGGAGCCAGAGATCATGACCTTTGCCAAGGGGCTGGCCAACGGGGCCCCGATCGGAGCGACCATTGCCACGCCAGAGGTGGCGGATAGCTTCAAGGCTCATTCGATCTCCACCTTTGGCGGAAACCCCGTCAGCATGAGAGCCGGCGTAGCCACTCTCGAATATATAGAGGAGCACCGTCTTCCCGACCATGTGGAAAAAGTAGGAAGCTATCTTAAAGAAAAATTATTGGAACTCAAAGAGAAGTATTCATTAATAGGGGAAGTCAGAGGAAAGGGTTTAATGCTTGGGATAGAATTGGTCAGAGAAAAAAAAGAGCCTGCTGTGAGTGAAATCCTCAAGCTTTTTGAAAATACTAAAAAGAGAGGGTTGCTTATAGGTAAAGGTGGATTGTATGGAAACGTGGTAAGGATCGCTCCCCCAATGACAGTGGATACGTTACGAATCGACGTAGCAGTTAAGATTTTGAATGAGGCTTTTGCAGAAATATAAAGAAGAGATCTTAAGTTTAAAAATTCGGACCAACTTCAAGATTGCAAACGGCCAAGAAACAGAACCCAGCCGAGAACCTTGGTGAGATTTATGAGCACCCAAAAAGGAGGAGACGAGATGAAAAAACAGAAAAGAAAGTTTGAAATTAGTTTGAGAGCCTTTCCTTGGGTAATAATCCTGCTCGCTCTATTTGTCAATCCATGTATTGGTGCTGAGGATCCTGCGAAATTTCCATCAAAACCGATCACGATGATCGTCCCATGGCCACCGGGAGGAACAGCTGATCTTTCTACCAGAAAGATTGCTGATTCAGCGAGCAAGGTATTGGGACAGCCAATCGTAATCGTAAACAAAGGTGGAGGAGCAGGCGTCATAGGAATTAGTGCTATAGCAAAATCCGACCCCGATGGCTACACCATTGGAAATATAACCCATAGTCCTGTCGTCATGATTCCTCATCTACGTTCAGTTCCTTACAACACGAAAGAAGATTTTACATTCGTGATGCAATTTGCCGAATTCATGTATGCTTTTTGCGTCCTATCGGATTCTCCTTGGAAGACTTTTAAGGATTTTGTACAGGATGCCCGAAAGCAGCCTGGGAAGCTGACCTACAGCACTCCAGGCCCTTTGAGTGTCTGCCATGTCTTCATGGAGCAGGTGGCTTTAGCGGAAAATATAAAGCTGAACCATTTACCTGTGCAAGGAGATGCGGAGATGGTTACCCAACATCTTGGGGGTCATGTCGATGGTTCGTTAGGGGCTCCGTTGATCCCTTACATCCCGACAGGAAAAGTTCGAGGCCTTGCAGTGATGAGTGAAAAGAGACTTGGGGTCATTCCAGATGTTCCCACCTTTTCTGAGCTAGGTTACAGAATAGATTACTCTATTCTTTGTGGCCTTGTCGCTCCTAAGGGTCTCGACCCCCGTATCGTCAAAAAACTGAATGAGGCTTTCAAGAAAGCCTATGACGATCCCTCCTTCAAGGAATTCTTGGCCACGCTGGGTATGACACCTGTCTACAAGGATTCAGCATCTTTTAAAGAAATGGTGATCAAAGATTTTGACCGCTTAGGATCAGCATTGAAAAAACTCGGCTTTGCCAAGTAACAATAGACTTACGCGGAGTGCAAAGGCGATGTGGGTAAAAAACAGGAAGGATTTTTTGAGCGGGTTTTTCCTTCTCTTCTTAGGCTTTTACGTAGCTTTCCGGTCCATGCAGCTTTCTATTTGGAGTAGATTCGGACCCGATGAAGGTTTTTTCCCTCTCTTCACTGCGGTCATCATTATTGGGACGAGCCTCGTCATCATCATCAAGTCGTTAAATCTAACCCAGGGACGGAAGAAAGAGGAAACGCTGGAAAAGCGGGAGAAGGAAATAGGGAGTGTTTTCAAGGTATCCTTATATATCGTGGTGATAATGCTCTACGGCCTCCTGCTGGAAAAGGTAGGGTTCTTGATTACTTCCGCGCTCTTCCTTTTCGTCATGTTGAAATACGTAGAGAAACAAAGTTGGAAGATGACAACCTTCGTAGGAGTAGCTTCTATCATTACGAGTTACTTATTGTTTGTCCACTTTTTAGGAGTCCTTTTACCCAGGGGCTTGATCAAATGGTGGTAATACCGTTCAGAATGGATTGCAAAACCCCTGATGATAGGAGCCATAAGTCGATAAGATGATAGAGAACCTGTCAATGGGATTCAACATTTCGCTTACTTTCCACAACATCCTCATGTGCTTCATTGGATGTACTTTAGGACAAATTATAGGAGTGCTTCCAGGATTGGGGCCCACCGCGACCATTGCCATGTTGCTCACCTTGACGTACAAACTGAATGTAACATCAGCCATCATTATGCTCTCTGGCATTTACTATGGCGCCCAGTATGGGGGGACCATCACTTCTGTCCTTTTTAAAATTCCTGGTGAAGCGTCGACTGTCGTGACTATTTTCGATGGTTATCAAATGGCCCTGCAGGGGAGAGCAGGAAAAGCATTGGGGATCGCGGCGTTTGGATCTTTTATCGCAGGTACTATCGGAACCATCGCTTTAAGCGTTTTAGCTCCCCCCTTTCTGGATTTGCTCTCATGTTTGGTCCCCCAGAATATACTGCTCTGATGATCTTAGGTTTAACATTGGTGATCTATCTTGGGAGTGGATCCACCATAAAGGCGATCCTGATGGGGGCATTGGGTCTGGCGTTAGGTACCGTCGGAATGGATCCTTTGACGGCCATCGAGAGATTTACTTTTGGATCTCAGTCGTTGGTGGAGGGGTTCAACATGGCCGTCTTGGCAATGGGCTTATTTGGAATCGGTGAAATTCTTTATATGGCAGAAAGTATTGAGGCAAGAGCCATGCGCGATGTCGTAAAATGTCCCAGCAGACTCAGGGAACTCCTGCCTGACAGGAAAGATTGGAAGACCAGCATAAAGCCTATTGGCAGAGGAAGCGTACTTGGTTTCTTCCTCGGAATCCTACCGGGTGGAGGAGCGATGATTTCCTCTTTTGCGGCCTATGCCCTGGAGAAGAGAATCTCCCGACATCCTGAGAGGTTTGGGAAAGGAGCGATCGAAGGGGTCGCTAGCCCCGAATCTGCTAACAACTCTGCCGTCAATGGGGCGTTCATCCCCCTCCTGACCTTGGGCATTCCATCGAATGTCGTCATGGCCCTCTTAATGGGAGCCTTCATACTCCACGGGATCACCCCAGGACCTTTTATCATGGAGAAGCATCCGGATTTATTTTGGGGACTCATCACGAGCATGTATATCGGGAATGTGATTCTCCTCATCCTGAACATCCCCTTGATTAAATTTTTCGTCAAAATTATGGAAGTCCCTTACGCTGTCCTATCTCCGCTGATCATCATGATCTGTGTCATAGGAGCCTACAGCCTCAATTACAACCCCATGGATGTTATTTTTATGTTTGTTTTTGGGTTGGTGGGTTACCTCATGAGAAAATTCGACTACGAACCTGCTCCGCTGATGTTAGCTTTTGTTGTTGGGGAGATCTTCGAAAAATCAATCCGTCAAAGCCTGGTCCTCTCCCGTGGTAATCCGTTGATTTTCTTTATCCGCCCGATTTCGCTGGTTTTGATGTTGGTAGCCTTGATCGTGATTGTTTCACCCCTTCTTACAATATTATTTAAACGTCGTCGCCTCATTTCGGAATATAAACAGATGGTGAAGGAGGAAAGTAAAGAAATTTGAGAGGCAAAATGGAAAAAGCACGTTTCGGGACGGATATGGTGGTACTCAATGGAAGAATTGTCACCATGGATAAACAGATGTTAGTGGTTCAGGCTATCGCTATTTCGGGAGGGAGAATATCAGTTCTGGGTTCAATCGAAGATGTCAAACCCCTTATAGGACCGAATACGAGAGTGGTCGATCTTGAAAGCAAGACGGCATTGCCGGGGTTTATCGACGCCCACTATCATCTTCAGCTTGCCTCCTGTACTCTTGGCCTTATGGCGCAATGTCATACCCCCCCTAATAAAACCATCGATGACGTCATCCTGAGGCTTCAAGAGTGGGAGCCCAAGGTTTCCTCAGGGAGGTGGGTCATCGGGCAGGGTTGTTTGCTTCAGGAACGCAAAATGAAAGACCTGCGTTTTCCAACCCGCTATGATCTCGACAGGGTTAGCCGAAATCGGCCAGTGGCCCTTCGTTTTGGGATGCACGTAACCATTCTCAACAGCAAAGCCCTCGAAATCTTGGGCATCAAAAAAGGCACCACACCCCCCAAAGGATCAGCCTTTGACATGGACCCTTCGAATGGGGAACCCACCGGAGTGACAAGAGATTTCTGGAACTACATTCCTTTCCCAAACCCGAACCAAGAGCAGGTCACCCAGGCAGTAGCGGGTCATATCCGTAATTTCTGTCTCCCAAATGGCATAACAAGCATCCATGATCTACCCGAGACCACGCTCGCCCTTCGGATCTATCAAAAATTGCTCGCGCAAGAAAATCTTCCCGTTAGGATACGTTTCTACTATGAAGTTCCTAACATGATAAAAATGGATCAAGTGGTTGCCTCCGGGTTGGAGCAAGGATTTGGGAACGATTTCATTCGGCTGGGAGGTGTCAAAATATTTGTGGATGGAGGAATCACTTCGGCTGGCGCCTGCTTCCATGAAGCCTATGATTTTAACAAAACCCATTACGGAAACCTCGTTTTGGATCAGGAGGAACTTAATCGTTACGTGCTCCAGGCCAACGAAGCAGGGCTTCAAGTTCTGATGCACGCGGCCGGAGATCGGGCCACGGATATAGCCCTCGACGCTGTGGAGAAAGCACAGGAGGCGTGTTATAGATCAGATCATCGGCACAGGGTAGAGCATATGGGCAACGTGAATCCCCAAATGCAAAGATTTAAACGGGCAAAACGGCTGGGGGTACTGCCGGTGCCCAATATGGGATTCATAAACAGTTGGGGAGATCAGGTTGAATATCTGTTGGGAAAGGAGAGAGCACGTTCTGAGTTTTGGTGTCAGACACTTATCGATGAAGGATTCCCAGTACCCGGGAGCTCTGATGCTACCGGAACCCATCCTGAGAATACGAATCCCTTCTTTTGCATATCGTGTGCTATGAATCGAAAGACTTTCTCCGGGAAGGTCATATCGCCTAAAGAGAAGATCTCAATGACGCAGGCCATCAAGATGTACACGAACTACTCGGCCTATGCGGGATTCGAGGAGAATGAGAAAGGCTCTCTTGAACTTGGAAAGTTGGGAGATCTTATCGTGGTCTCCCATGACCCCTGGGAGGTGCCGGATTCGGAGATAGCGGGGATAAAGGTCATTTGTACAATAGTAGGGGGAAAGGTAATTTATAACCCTTCTGGGCTATAGTCCACGACATTTCGTTGACATCTATAGTCTAGAGTAAAACAAGATTGTTAGAACATCATTTTCCTGCGTCGAGGGTATGACTGACCCACAATTGGACTTGGTTCTTAAAGCCCTTGGGTAAGAAAATTGTTTCGCCTTCTTTCCGTCAGGAAAGTAAGACGACCATCGGTTAGAAGGATTTATCGGCAGGGATAGAGCATAGCTGGATTTCTAATTGGTGAGGCCACTGCCGAAATAAGAGAGAAATAATTCTCTCGCTTTAAGATTGAAAGTGAAAGGAGGCTTACTGAAATGAAAAAAATATTGGTTTTGGGTGGAGTTGGGGCCATGGCCAATGAAACAACACGGGATTTGGTGGAAACCAGCAACTTTGATGAGATTACCATTGCAGATATCGACATCAAGAAAGCCAAGGCCTTTGCTTCACAGTTGAAGGACAATCGGTTAAAGGTGGTTGGATTCGATGCAAGCAAAGTCTCAGAGATGGTAAAAATAATGAAAGGCTATGACGTCGTGGCAAACGGACTTCCCAGGATCTTCAGTTTGAAGGCAATGAAAGCGGCGATTGCTGCAAAAGTCCCGATTTTAGACCTCATCAGCCCAGAAGAGGAAACGCTGGCTCTTGATGAGAAAGCAAAAGCCGCGGGAATCTCAGCTGTGGGAGGAGTGGGGATCACGCCGGGAATCACAAACATTCTTGCGAAATTGGGTGCCGAACGGTTAAGCCAAGTAGAACAGATTGATATCGATTTTGCAGCATTTCGGTCTATTGCCCATTCCCCCGCTCTTTTACATGTGATTCTATGGGAGTTTGATCCCAATACAAAGATACGTTATTGTTTCGAGGACGGTAAATTGATTCCCAATCCCCCATTCTCTGGAGAGAGGACGGTCCATTTTCCCGATCCTATTGGAACCCAGACGACCTATTACGTGCCTCATGGCGAATCGCAAACCCTATCCAAAAACATTGAAGGGGTGAAAAGGGTGTATATTCGAGGTACCTTTCCTCCGAGAGCCATGGGACTGGTCAGAGGCCTTTACGAGTATGGTTTTTATCGGTCCAAATCAATCCTGTACGAAGGGAAAAGGATTTCTCCTCTGGATTTTGTGAGGAAATACCTCTTATCCGTTCCTCAAGGCGACCAGACTGAACTCTGGGGGTATTCAGTCCAAACTGAAGTCATAGGATTTTTAAAGGGCAAGAAGGTGATGATCCGCTTCCAGACCAGCCATCCTCCCATGGAAGAATGGGGGGGGACACGGGCCTACGACAAGAATGTGGGTATCCCGCTTTCCATTGGTGCACAAATGGTGGCTGCTGGGAAGATTAAACGAAAAGGATTAGATGGGGCTGAGAATATGCTTCCTGCACAGGAATTTGTAGAAGAGCTGAGGAAGAGAGGGTTTCGGATTTCAGAGGAATTGACCGATCTTTGAAATCATGGGGTTTTTCTCTCGGCGGAATGGAGAAGCACTGAAGGAGCGGGAGAAATGGAAGACGCGTTATTAGAAAAGATGAGTGAATCCATTGTGACTTTAAACCGTGCTATGACGATCAGGATGGTTGAGGAGGCTTTAGAAAAAGGAGTTGATCCCTTAGAGATTATTGAGCGGGGACTTTCCTCCGGAATGAGATCCATTGGGGATCAGTTTCAGAAGCTCGAAGTGTTTCTCCCAGAGTTGATATTCGGATCAAAAATATTTGCTGAAGCGATGAAATTGATTGAACCGATTATTTTGAAAAGGGGAGTCGAGAGGAAGATTGAAGGGACAGTGGTCATTGGAACCGTGAAAGGGGATGTGCACAATATTGGTAAGGATATTGTCGCAATGCTTTTAAAGACAGCGGCATTTGAGGTTCATGATCTTGGGGTTGATGTGGAGATATCCAAATTCATTGAAAAGGCGAATGAGGTAACGGCAGACATTATCGGCCTTTCTTCCCTTTTGACATCCACGATGCCCATCCAAAAAGACTTGATCCAAATCCTCAAAGAAAGAGGTGAAAGAAATAAATTTCTTGTGATGGTCGGAGGAGGTCCTGTTACGCAGAGGTGGGCGGACGAGATCGGAGCGGATGGTTACGCCTTAAATGCCGAGGAAGCAGTGAGACGGGCGAGCGCTCTCATGCAGAAGAAGCGTTAGAAGGGGGATTGAATGATTCCGTTCATGGAAGTGGTAGATCGTTCGTTGACGGGACCATACTGTATTCAGGAGGATTTTGATCTGAAGGTTTTTGTGCCTAAACTGAGGGAGATGATCAACAAGTATAAGATTAAATTCGACCCAGATATTTCTGTTCCATGGGATGACGATTTGGCTGACAGGGTTTTTCAAGCAGCGGTTGAGTTTTATGCCGGGGTCGGAACCTACTGTATTGATACAGAGAGAATCATCAAATTCAGCGAATTGGAGATCCTCGAAGGATTGAAAACAGCTCCCTTTCAGCCCACCTTTGGTGAGGGGAAGGATTGCAAGAGGCTTTTACCTCGCAAGCCAGAGAGTGAAACTCCACCTTGGTGTTTTTTGGGAGCTGCCGGGGCTCCTGTCTCCTCGGAAGAAATTTTTTTCAAGGTGATGGAGGGGTATGGTTCGATTCCTCTCGTGGATTCGATTACAACCCCGACTTTAACGACCATTGACGGTCGTCAGATCCGGGCTCAATCTCCCCTTGAGGTCTTGGCTTCCATTCGGTCGAGCATGTTGTCGAGGGAAGCCCTCTGTATAGCAGGAAGGCCCGGGCTTTCCATCATGAATTCTATCGCCACGTCTGTCTCTGATACGGCCAAAATCGCAGGAAGCCAATTTGGTCTGAGACCCTCCGACGGGTGGCTGATCGGATCCATCGCCGAGATGAAGGTCAATTTTCAAAGACTGAATGAGGTTGCTTTTGTCCTGAGTCTGGGAGGAAGAGTTTGCGCAGAATCGGGACCCTTATTGGGGGGATACTGCGGAGGGGCAGAGGGGGTAGCGATTGCAAATGTAGCTTATCATCTGCATTGTATCCTTGTCCTTCGAGGTTCTTGTCAAGTTACGTTTCCCCTCCATTATCATACGGTGTGTACTTCAAGTCGGGATCTTCTGTGGGCAGTGAGTGTGAGCAGTCAGGCGATCAGTCGAAACAGCCATTTTGCTTTCTTTACCATCCCTAATACAGCTTCAGGGCCTGTGGAAGAGATGTGTTTCTATGAAACGGCCGCTATTGTAACCAGCCTTGTTGTCAGTGGAAGTTCTCTCGAAGCCCTGGGTGTTTATAGAAATGCTACCGTCGATTTGCAGACACCTCAGGGACCGAAATTTGCTTCGGAAATCGCACATGCGGTTCGAGGAATGACGAGAAAAGAGGCCAACGAAATCGTCAAGCGGCTTCTTGCATTTTATGAACATTTGATCAATCATCCTCCTATCGGCAAGCGATATCAAGAGAGCTACGATGTAAGGACCGGGAAGCCTTTTGATGAAACGGAGCGATTATATCAGAGGATGAAGAAGGAATTTGCCTCCATGGGCTTCAGATTCAGGTGCGGATTGGAGTAGGGTCAGGCCATATACTAAGGGTACGCCGTCTCAAAGATGGAAGGGTTCGGAGGGGAGGATTCAAATGCTGGATAATGGTCAGGCGAAGGTTTCTCTCAAGAACCTTGGGAAACGGTTTGGCGACGTAGTGGCAGTTGATCGTGTCACGCTTGAAGTTTATGAGGGTGAGTTTTTAACTCTTCTTGGACCCAGTGGCTCCGGGAAGACAACGACGTTGATGATGATCGCAGGATTTGAATTTCCGACCGAAGGTGAGATCTCCGTTGGAGGAAGGGATATTTCGGGTGTTCCACCATCGAAAAGAAATATCGGAATGGTTTTTCAGAATTATGCGTTATTCCCTCACATGACGGTTTATGATAATATCGCCTTCCCCCTTAAGATGAGGAAATACAATAAAACCTTGATTCCAGAACGAGTTAGGGCGGTCCTCGAAAAGGTAAAGTTGCCCGGGTTGGAAAGGCGCTATCCAAAGCAATTAAGCGGCGGCCAGCAACAAAGAGTTGCTCTCGCCAGGGCTTTGGTCTTTGACCCCCCAGTACTCCTGATGGATGAACCCTTAGGTGCGTTAGACAAGAAGCTTAGAGAACATATGCAGATTGAGATCAAAAACATCCAGAGAGATTTAAAGGTCACCACGGTATATGTCACCCACGACCAGGCGGAAGCCTTAACCATGTCGAACCGGATTGCCGTTTTTAATGAAGGAAGGGTCGAGCAGATTGGGTTTCCTGAAGAAATTTATGATCGCCCAGCCAACAAATTCGTGGCAGATTTTATTGGTGAAACTAATTTTTTAGAAGGAAGCATTACAGGAACGGCGGATGACGGATATTACTTTAAGAGCGTGGGAGGGTGCGAATTTCTTCTGGCAAAAAAAGATATACCGATAGGGAGCAAGGTTACGATAGCCATCCGACCTGAAAAAATTACCGTGTTAACAGAGAGAGTTCGGGGATTCAACCATTTGGAAGGAATAGTAGAAGAGGTCATATACGTAGGAGAAACACGGCGATATCGGATCAGGCTCAACGACAACGAATCGATATTTGTGAAACAACAAACGTATTTTGAGACTCGACCCGTAAAGAGATCAGACAAAGTTTTGATTGGCTGGCCGATTCATGGAACGCAGATCTTGTGAAGGGAGGTGATTATTGAGGATTTTTAAATCATTTCTATTTTTAGAAATATTACTAAGGAGGAAAAATATGAGAAAGAGATTGGCATTGATGATTTTAATTTTGGCAGGGTTTGTCTTCTTGGGAGGAACCTACTGCATGGCTCAAGAAAAGAAGCTTGTTTTGCTCAGCTGGGGTGGTGTTTGGGAAGAAGGAATTAGGAAAGCGTTCGGGGATCCTTTTGAGAAGGAGACAGGTATCAAAGTGGTCTACACCGGGCCTTACGATTTAGGAAAACTAAAGGCAATGGTAGAAGCCGGTAGAACCGAGTGGGATGTCGGCCAACCAGGAATGGGATGGCTTGTTCAGGCAGAATATGCAAATTTGTTGGAACCCATCGACTATGCGGTTGTGAAAAAGGACCAACTGGACCCTGGATCAGTCCACAAATATGGCGCGGGAGGAGAGTATGAGGCCATTGCAATTGGTTATCGGACAGCGAAGTACGGTAAGAATCCTCCAAAAGGCTGGAAAGACTTCTGGGATACAAAGGCATTTCCTGGCCCACGTTGTCTGCCGAAAAGGCCTGATTACACAATGGAAATCGCACTCTTAGCCGACGGGGTCGATCCCGCGAAGTTATACCCCTTGGACATTGATCGAGCTTTCAGAAGTTTAGATCGTATTAAGCCAAATGTTCCAGTCTGGTGGACGGTTGGAACCCAATCCCAATCGGTTCTCAAGGACGGGGAAGTCGACATGGTGGCAACTTATAACGGACGAATTATCGATCTGAAACTGAAGGGGGTAGCCGCAGAGATTTCATGGGACCAAGCTCTTTACTACCAATCTGCGTGGTGTGTTTTTAAAGGAACTCCAAACAAAGCGGATGCGATGAGGTTCATTGAGTTCACCAATCGGCCTGAAAACCAGGCCATCATGTCAAAGCATATCTTCTACGGACCAACAAATCCGAAGGCATTTAGCTACATCGATAAGGAGACGGCCAAGTTCCTGCCAAGTTACTCTGAGAATTTTAAGAAGTGTGTGAAACTCGATTATGATTACTGGCGTCCCAACCGAGAAAAGGTGTTGGAGCAGATGGTTCAGTGGTTAATGAAGTAGAAACTCAATGAAGGGAAGGTATTCTCTCGTAAATCGAGGAACATCTTCCCTTCCCGCAACTTCAGTCTAGGGCTCTCATGCAACAATCTTCAAAAGCAAAAGGGATTTATCTCCTCTACCCCTTGATGCTTTTCCTCATTGTATTTTTCGTTTATCCCCTATCTCTGGGGTTGATTCGAAGTTTTTTTGATCCCCATTTTACGTTGATCCATTATATTCATTTCTTCAAAGTGCCGATTTACGTTCTTGTTATTATCAATACTTTTAAGATTGCAACGACTGTAACCGTTTTCTGTCTTCTGCTGGGTTATCCCTTTGCGTACCTTCTCTCCTCCGTTTCACCCAAGATGAGCAATCGTCTAATGATCATGGTCCTGATCCCCTTCTGGGTGAGCCTTTTAGTGAGGACTTATGCTTGGATGGTGCTCTTGGGAAGGGAGGGGGTGATCAACTCGATTTTAATAGGTCTCGGTCTGACGACTTCACCGATTAAGCTCCTTTATAATGCAATAGGGGTTAACATAGGAATGGTTCATATCTTGCTGCCCTACATGATTCTCAATCTGTATAGCGTTATGAAAGGAATTGATCGAAATCTTCTCAAAGCGTCTGAAAACCTTGGGGCTAATCGGTTGCAAACCTTTTTTCGGATTTTTTTCCCACTCAGCCTGCCTGGGGTTGCCGGAGGATGTTTAATCGTCTTCATCATGGCTATCGGATTCTTCATTACGCCGGCTCTTTTGGGAGGAACAGGGGATATCATGATTTCTCAATTGATCGAGTCCCATGTGACAACCCTATTAAACTGGGGTTTTGCTTTTTGTGCTTCCTTCATTCTGCTGGGTATCACTTTTTTGATTCTATTGATCTATAACAGGTTTCTTGGACTGGATAAACTTTGGGGTGGGGTATGAAAATTGAGAACGTGAAAGGGCGAAAGAAAGATATTTGGACAACGGTCTTATACATCGTTTGTGGCCTCATCGCTTTTTTCCTGATGCTACCGGTTTTTATCGTGATCCCCATGTCTTTCAGTTCGGCTACTTTTCTTCAATTCCCTCCCCCTGGCTTATCTCTCCAGTGGTATCAGAGATATTTCTTCGACTCTGCCTGGACTCGGCCAACATGGGTCAGCTTGCAAGTTGCCACTGCTACCATGCTTTTTTCTACCCTTCTTGGCGTGCTCGCTTCGTTTCCTTTAGTGAGGCATAAGTTTAAGTTCAAAAGCTCTGTGAATACCTTTATCGTCTCACCGATTATCATCCCGGTCATCGTTATCTCTGTGGTTCTTTACGGACTTTTCTCGAAGATGGGCTTCGTGGGAACGAGGCTGGGATTGGTGCTCGGACATAGCTTGCTCGCGATCCCGTTTGTCGTCATTACAGTGTCGGCTTCCCTCAAAGGGTTCGACGTTTCCTTGGAGAAGGCGGCGATGAGTTTAGGTGCCTCTCGGCTACAAACTTTCTTCAAAATTACTTTCCCCCTCATTCAACCCGGCATCATCTCTGGTGCTCTCTTCGCTTTTATTATCTCATTCGACGAAATCGTGATTTCGATGTTCATCTGCGGCCTTTCCTCGGTGACACTTCCGGTGAAGATGTGGGAGGGAATTCGCTTGGAGATCAATCCCGTCATTGCTGCAGTCTCAACCATGCTGATCAGCCTTTCGGTTGTCCTCTTAAGCTTGGTCGAATACCTGAGAAGCAGAGCCGAAAAAATGAGAGGATCCTCTTAGTGTTATAAAAGAAAGAACTTACGGCAGAAATACCGCCTTTGAGGCTGAGAAATCATTCGAGCTTTAAACAGCAGCGTAATGAAATGAATCAAATCTTGTACTTCGTGTATATGATTCGACGAATTGAGTGAGAGAGATTGAAGGGATTGATACTTACCCAATAAGAGGTTGGGAATGAAAATCAAGAATAGAGAGAAACTGCTTTCTCTTGGGGATGCGGTCTCACGGCGAGTTGTATTAGAGATCATGGAGGCTTCCCTACAATCCTTAGATTCATTTCATGTCATAAAGAATTGTTTGCGGTATGAAGGGGGGATACTGCGGATAGGAAACCGTGAATGGGATTTGAGCCTCAAACGGCGCCTTTTTGTCGTCGGGGCGGGAAAAGCGGGCAATTCGATGGCCAAAGGGGTTGAAGATACATTGGGAGATCGAATCAGTGAGGGCCTGGTCATCGTTAAACAGATGGATGAAGAGGATAGGCTGCATCGAATCGAAATAGCAGAAGGAGGTCACCCTTTCCCGAATGAAAAAGGCCTATTGGCCAGCAGGCGAATTCTAGATATGGTGGACCAAGCAACGTCAGATGACCTATTCATTAGTGTCATCAGTGGGGGTAGTTCATCTTTAATGAGTTGCGCCCTTTCAGGAATTACGTTAGAAGAAGAAAGAAAGTTGACGGAGGAACTTCTCAAAAGCAGCGCCCGTATCATCGAAATGAATGCTGTTCGACGGCATATCTCTGCCATCACGGGGGGCCGGTTAGCACAAAGAATTGATTCAAAAGGGGCTGAAATGATTAATTTGATTGTCTACGATGTGGTCGGGGAGAAGCCCACTACCGATCCGGCAAAACCCGTTCAATTTTATGGGACACCCGTTGCCCCGGATACGACCACTCTCCAGGACGCACGCAATGTGATCGAAAAATACAATCTCGCTGCTCGAATTCCACGATCGATTGTTGAGTACCTTAAAAAGGATGACCCAGCCAAAGAAACCCCAAAGGTGCTTAGCCATCGCATCCATCATTTTGTTTTGCAAAGACCGGCGGATGCCTGTGAGGCAGCGAAGAGGGCTGCGGAAGAGGGAGGCGTTCCTGGGTACGTTCTGACAACACTCCTTGAAGGTGAGAGCTCGCAAGCAGGTACATTTCTCGCCTGCGTGGCCAAAGAAATAGCATTAAATCATCGTCCTATTCCGCCTCCTTGTGTCCTGATCGCGGGTGGAGAAACGACCACCCGTATAGATGGCCCGTCCGGATTAGGGGGCCCTTCTCAAGAGCTCGCCCTCAGTTTTTCTCTGGAAATTGCTGGTCTGAAGGGGTTCGCCATAGGGGCAGTCGATACAGATGGCACGGACGGCCCTACTGACATTGCCGGAGGGATTACGGATGGGACAACGGTGGAGCGTGCTCGACTGAAAGGACTCAATGTGTACGCTTGTTTGAGGGCACACGACAGCTATCATGGGTTCAAGATTCTTGGTGATGAAATCATTACTGGCAACACCGGTACGAATCTTTGCGACTTGAATGTGATCTACATTTCAAAAGAATCGTAGAGGAGCTTGAGATCTTATGGAAGGAAGAAGCGAAGGAGCCAAAATATCTGCGATAAAGGCCCGAGAAATACTGGACAGCAAGGGGCGTCCGATGGTTGAAGTGGATGTCTGGACTGCCAATGGTTCTCTGGGCAGAGGTTCTTCCCCATGTGGTACCTCTGTGGGGAGGCACGAAGCTTCTGTATTACGAGATGGCGGGAAGCGCTTCGGTGGACTCGGTGTTAAGAAAGCGGTGCAAAATGTGACCGAAGTGATCAGCAATGCCTTGATCGGCAGAAATGTTAATGATCAGCGTACGATTGACAAGCTGATGATAGAACTGGATGGGACACCGGATAAGTCTCATTTAGGCGTAAATGCTATCTACAGCGTTTCTATTGCGGTGGCACGGGCAGCCGCCCATTCTTTAGGATTGCCCCTTTATCGTTATCTCGGGGGAGCCGGAGTCCATTCCCTGCCAGTACCGATGTTTAATATGATCAATGGGGGGCCTTACTCGGATACCCAGGTTGAATTCCAGGAATTTTCCATGATACCCACAGGTGCAGAGAGCTATTCAGAGGCCTTAAGAATGGGTGTAGAAGTTTTTTCGCAGGTTCCTAAAAAAATAGAAGAACGGTATGGCCGTCAATCTGTTCACGCTGGTCATTCAGGCGGGTACGCTGCGCCAGTGAATGAACCAGCCCAGCTCTTTGAGATCTTGATGGAAGCAGCGGAGGCTGCTGGTTATGGGAATATGTTTGCCTTTCATCTGGATTGTGCAGCGAGTCATTTCTATGACAGGACACATGGTTTTTATCATTTTAAGGGGAAAGAGGTGGGCAGGGAGGAAATGATTCAGTTTCTTCACGGGTTAGCTCATTCCTACCCTCTTTTTATGATAGAAGACCCCCTTGATGAAGATGACTTCGAGGGATACGCGGAAATGACGAAGGGGCTGAGTATTTTTGTTGCGGGAGACGACTTGTTTGTGACGAATATGGAGCGGCTAAAGAAAGGGATTAGCCTTGGAGCAGCCAATGCGATGGTATTCAAACCGAATATGACCGGAACCCTATCCGAGGCATTGGATACCGTCTATTATGCTAAAGCGCACGGTTATTCAATTGTTCCGTCAAGTCGGGTTGGCGGCAGTATTGACGATCCAATCCCCGATATCGCTGTGGCCATCAGTGCTCCTTTAGTGAAGTTTGGCGCTCCGAGAACGGGCGAGAGGACGAATTATCAAAATCGTCTATTACGAATCGAAGAAGAACTTGGAGAATCCGCTCAATTTTTCTCATTGAGAACCTTAAAAAGATAAGTCATCCATGAACGATAGAAAACGCGTAGAGTTCAGGAAGACTGCATTTTCCAGGTTTTCTATGATGGCCGATGTGAACCGTTGTCAGTTTCCCGTGTGATGGAGTGAATAGATTCAACGGAGGAGTGAGTTGGAAATAAAGATTCCATACAGGGGTGTTTATCTAGAGGTTGACGTCCCTTTGCCGAAAGAGAACATTAGGGTATTGAAGAGTAAAGATCCCTCACCCGCAAAAGATGTAGAAGAGATCGTTCGGATTGCGTTGGCGAAGCCAATTGGAAAGAATAGACTTTCAGAAATGGTTCGTTCAGGAGATAAAGTAGCCTTGATGTTTGACGACTGGACAAGGCCGACTCCGGTATCAAAAATAGTGCCGATCGTTTTAGGAGAGCTGAAAAATGGAGGGATAAGAAATGAAGATATTGTTTTAGTCTGCGGCAATGGTATGCATGCCCCTGATTATATGGCGGAAGAGAGGTTAATTCAAAAACTGGGTAAGGCTGTCTTTTGTAAGTATAAAGTTGTTTCACACAATGCCTATGATCATGAGGGGTTAAAGTTTATAGGGGTGACTGAGAGTTTGGGGACGCCGCTTTTTATTAACAAATATGTAGCTGAATCAGACGTTAAGGTCTCTATAGGGAGAATTGCTCCGCATGGAGATGTAGGTTATTCTGGCGGATCAAAGATGATTATGCCGGGTGTCGCGTCTATTTGGACCATCATACACAACCACTCGGGGTCCATCCCACACTCTGGTATCCTGGAAAATAGTTTAAGAAAAGATATCGACGAGTGTGGACGGATGGCCGGCCTCGATTTTATTGTCAATGTTGTTTATAATAGTGACGAGGAAGTGGTACAGGCTTTTGCAGGTGACCCTTTTGAAGCCCATTATCGAGGCGTTGAATTTGGCGATAAAGAGGTTTGGGGTTCAAAAATTGCGGAGACTGCAGAAATTGTCATCACGTCACCAGGTTTAGAAAAGGATGGATTCTTCCTGTCTTCTATGAAATGTCTTGGGGTAGCGGCCCGGTGTCTCAAGGATGGTGGTACGATCATCGTCGTCGCGTCATGTATGGGGGGTTGGTCTGAAGAGGTATGTCTGGAGTCTGGTTGGCGTGTTACAAAAGACTTGTTAGAATACGGTTACCCAGAGTTGTTAAGACTTTTGACATCCAGGGTATGGCATGAACCACATCGGCAATTTCAAGCCTTAGTCTATTATGCCCAACACATCGTGAAGACATGCATCGATAAGCATGTGGTTCTCGTAGGATCGAAAGGTTTTAGTAAAGAGGATGCTCAAAAAATTAATATGAATTTTGAGGAATCCATTGATGATGCATTGAGGGGCGCTATAAAAAAATATGGTCCAAAAGCAAAGATAATCGTCGTACCGAACTCTTTTACTTTGCCACTTAAACGCTTTGATAGAGCCAAATGAATGGGAGTTACGCAAAAAACACACGGTTGAGAATACAGTATATAAAAAAATGATTTCACGATAGTCATTTCGAGGCGATCATTGAGTCTGACTTTTTTGTTCTCCTATTAATATCAGCGCCAAGAGTGCAGCGGTCAGGGCCATTACTGCACCAAGAGAGAAGGCCCATTGAATCCCTTCGGTCCTCAGCTCCTTGGCCCCTCTCATTTATTTTCATAGATCTTCAGAATTTCATCCCGAGGTAAAGGCTGGATCTCTCTTCTGCCTTTTTGATCGATTGCCAGAACCCTGGGTCGGCCTTTCTTCACCTGACCGATCACTTGAATAGGGATGGAGACCCTCCTGAAGGATTTTTGAAGGGTTGAGAGATCTGACGGCGAGACGGCCAGCAGCAATGCTCCGGAGGCAATCACACCAAGAGGGTCTATTTCGTATTCCTGGCAGAGAATGCGGGACTCTTCATAGATATGAACTTTTCGCAAATCGACTTCTATCTCTTTTTGAGAGGCCAATGCCATCTCAATGATCCCATTGGTCAATCCTCCTTCTGTGGGGTCATGCATCGAATGGACAGAGGCAGCAGCACATGCGACGCGCGCGGCTTGAAGTACATCGATCCCTGGGTGAAAAATAAATCTCTTTGCCCTCCGGATGAGTGAAGGAGTGACCCCTCTTGCCAAGAGTTCGGATTCTTTCTCCCTCGCAATGATCGAAGTCCCTTCAATACAGACTCCCTTGATCAATAGGAGGAGATCTCCTACTCTTGCACCACTTGTTTTTACAAGCCTCTCTTTTTTGACTTCTCCAATCATGTGGCCAGAGAGAATCACCCTTTCAATCCCGGGAGTGATCTCCGTATGACCTCCGATAAAGGAGATTTTAAACCGATGGCAGGCATCGTGGATCTGGCTGAATACTCTTTCGATGGTTCTCTCATCCGACCGTCCCTCCGGAAAGAGCAGGGTGGCTAAAAACCATCTCGGAATTGCTCCTCTCGTTGCAATGTCATTAATATTCACTACGACCCCGTAATATCCGATCTCTTCGGTTGTAAAGGTGATCGGGTCTGAGGTGACGACCCAGTAATGGTCTATCCCTTTCCCCAAGTCGATGACCGCTGCATCTTCACCGATCTGGGGGCCGATGATGACCTGAGGGTCGAGAATTGTATATTTCTCTAATAGTCCTTTTAAAATCTCGATGTTTAATTTTCCTGGCTTCATGGATTGGAATTAAAGCAGATTTTATAGAGTGGTGCAAGCTCTAATCTCAATCATCACACTCCTCACATATCCTCTCTCCTCATTGACTGTGCCGCAATTGGATGGAAGGACCGCGAGCCTGAAACAGACAATCGGGCTTCGAAAGCTTTAGAATGCGGTCGTTTTACATTATGGGCCATGATCCTTGTCTCTGAAATCTAATCTTTTCATGACATTGAAGCCTCTGAATCCGATCGCTTAAAGGTTACGCTCTAAAGCTTTCTCACCCGCCTGTCTGTTCCTTAACCGCCTTGAATGCGGTCCGATAGCGGTTTTTTACAGATAGACTCCTGATTGCGACACAGTCTCTCACCCAGGGGAGAGAGGGTCTGCCTGCCGGTCATCAGGGGCGGGGAGGAATTGAGCAGAAAATAGGAAATATTTGCGCGTTCGTATCAGTTTACGAAAGGAGATTTTATAACCCCTGGGAGAATTCTCCCAGAGGTTATAATTTATGCGGTCTGGTCAGGGGGCGGTGTTCCCGGTGGTGTAGGCAGTGTCAACGGCCATCTCAACCAGAAAGCATTGTGCGCGATGAGGGCAGGAGCGACGATACATAGGTTGAGGTAAATAATAAGGATATTTACATCGGCGGGGAGTTTCGCAGCCGCTACGGCGTTGGCTGCAGAGCAAAGGAGCCACCTTAAGATGATAATCCAGATAGCGATGATGATGCATTGGAAAATGAATGCCAAAATCGCCCTTTTAAAGTGAGTATATTTAGTGACCCCCCAGAACTGTAAATGCCAGGAGTGAACCAAGGACCAAAATATGAGGGATGAGCCCAAAGCAGCAAATGAGAAGGATGGGCTAATACCCAGGGCCAGACTTCCACTCCAGAAGATTAAACCTAATATATGTGCAAGAATAGTCTGACCAATTGCTGCCCCAGGCTGCCCCGATTTGCCAAAGGGCCATCCTTGGGTGGTGAAGACAGGGCTGAAGACGAAGAACCAGGCAATGGACCAGACGAGAAATCCTGTTAGCCAATTCACATTTAAGGGGCCTTTATGGTTTATTGGAGTATCAGCAATAGGTGTTCCATCAAGATTGGTTAAGAGATTCCAGATGAGGATGGAAACGACCATTACAATAATGAAACTGATGGCCATCGTTCCCCACGGATGGAGTTTACCCTTAAAAGGCCACCCTCCCCAGTTCACTCCATAAAGGAGGGTAGCCCAGAACCCAATGACTCCAAACCAAAGATAAAGTGGGCCTATGGGCCATCCGGGATAGATGAACCTCATAAAGAGCAACATGGCAAATGTAAAGATAGCCCAGAGCACTGTCATCCCAATTCCCGGAATGAGACGGGATTTGGCAGGGGCCCAATTTCCTCCCGGAGGTGCCCATGGCCAATTATCACCCAAAAGAACCAAGTGGCCGAGCGCGATGAGCATAATGAGTGTAGCAGGGATGATTACCATGACAATAGCGGCTGGAGAGATGCAGTATACGAATATGAGGATCCCGACGATAGTGAAAACGATGAATGGAATCAATCCTCCCCATCTTCCTGTTGGGCCGATACCGATCTTTTCTGGCGGTTTTTCATTTCCCATAGAAGTCACCTCCTTCTGTCGCGAGAAGATTTAATCTCCCCGACATTTAAAAATTGTTTTATTTCCCTTTCATCAACTGCCAATTGATTATTTCTTATAATCCTCTTTCAAGGTGATCTGGGTGAGTTGGGCTTCCCAACACAGTGGCTCAGGGCCCAACCTTTACACGCGATAAAGCCTTTTCCATCAAGAGTTCGTAGGCGCTTTTCTTTCCAAGGACGGGCTCTTTTTTCTGCTGGCTCCAAACGGTTTCTGGTCGGCTTTGCACCATGAATATATTGAAAGGAAATGGCCTATTTTTATCGATGGCCCATTCGATGTCCTGAGGACATCCGTAATAATCCTCAACTCTCTTTGCATATCTTGCCAGTTCAAGGATTTCTTGGTCTTCAATGGATGGGATCTCCCGCCGCTCGGGAGGAATATCCACATGCGCCACTCCCCCCCTCACAGGATCGTAGACACATTCACATTCTTTCAGGGACACCTTTCTATCTATCTCCTTGGTCACCTTATCCACCACAAATTTATCCGGATTACACGATCCTGAAACGACCGTTTCTCCAAGTCCCCAATTCCCTTCGATGACCACCTTCGATGGATCACCATTGAGAGGATTCAAGGTGAACATCACACCAGCGGCTCTGGCATCGACGAGTTTCTGGACGCCGACGCTGATTAGCACCTTCTCGTGAGGAAATCCCATTTTGGTTCGGTAAGAAATGGCTCGAGGTGTAAACAGACTCGACATGCATAATTTGATTTTTTTTAGAAGTTCCTCAGAACCGCTCACCCAAAGGAAAGTATCCTGCTGTCCGGCGAAACTTGCTCCAGGCAGGTCTTCTGCCGTGGCGCTGGAGCGGACAGCAACGGGCAGATCCGGAGCATCGAATACTTGAGCCAAGGCTTGATAGTTCGAACATATGTCCTCTTCTATCCTCTTCGGCATCGCCGTGGAGGCCACCAATTTGCGAATCGCCTTGCTTGCATTCTCCAAAGATGCGACATCCTGGAGGTCGCTTCGGGAAAGAATCTCTTGGATTTTATCCTGTATTCCACCGCTTAGAAACTCAAGATAAGCCTCTGTCGTGACAGAAAAGCCTGGGGGGACGGGGATATCGGCTCTGATCAACTCACCAAGGCTGGCATTCTTGCCGCCTACGAGGCCAATAGCCTCTTTCCCAGCCCTATCAAACCATAATGTATAAGGCATAGCGAACTCCCATTGTAGAATGCGCCTGCCTGCCGGCAGGGATTGCGGAATGCGGAATTCAATTTTTAGAAAATTCCGCATTCCGCAATCTGAATTCCGCGATTCCTATGCTCTCTTCAATATTTTTACTATCCCCGTATTCCCGTCAACCTTCACCGTATCCCCCGTCTTGAGGACGGAAGTCGCTATTCCTGTTCCGGTCACGGATGGGACTCCATACTCCCTGCATACAATCGCAGCATGACTGGTTAAGCCACCGATGTCTGTAATGGACGCTTTTATTTTGGTAAAGATTGGAGCCCAGGCCGGGTTTGTCGTTGGGCAAACAAGGATTTCACCCTGTTCGATCTTGGTAATTTCTTCAAGATGTTTGACAACCCTTACCTTTCCTTCGACGACCCCTGCAGATGAAGCAAATCCTTTCAGTTCGGTCACCTCTCCGGGAACAACGGCCATTCCTTTTAGCCAATCTTGAACTTTCTCCGTTGTGATTCCCCAGAGCATGACCGTAAAGGGTTCTGCAACCTCCTCAGGTGGAGTTCCAAGGGCAGGGATAGGATTCCACTTCTTAGCAGCTTCTAATATTTTTTTTCTCTTTTCTGCTTTGGCCTGCCAGTATTGGAACCTCGAGGGAACGCCTACGCCCAGTGCCCATGTTGTTGCCATATCCTCGATGATTAAAGGCACTTCAAATCGGTTGAAGAGATAGATATCATCGGCCCCTTTCAACATCCCAGACTTTACTAAGAGACGGCCGAACTCTCTCACCTTATCAAACCATATCGTATGGAACCAGTGTTCCACCCAGAAGAGATGATCCTCTGCATATTTATAGATGGTTCGGACAGCTTTATAGGTATCATCAAATGATTTCCTGTCCTCATCGGTTTTGATGAGCTTTCTATATTCTTCAGCCAGTTCTGCCCTCGCTTTGTCAATACTCGGTACATCTCTCTCGATCTTTTCTCCTTTTTCAATTCTTTCAATATCTCCCTTGAGATATCCGAAAGGAATTTCCAGCTTTGTCGTCCAGCTCCCTTCATAATGGAACCACCCACTTCCGCAGGAGACGAAGAACCATGGGTCTTTCGATTTTTCATATTCTACCAACCAGTCATTTCCTTCGGCAGTCTTCCTCAATGACTCAATCTTCTTATCAGCAGGCACATCACTTTTCAGGATCTTTGAAACGGCTGGCACGGCAGCTGCCAGGCGGGCTAGTCTACATAGTTCTTCTTCTGGTCGAAACATCTGGACATAGGCGCCCGCTACGAGTTTTCCGATAGTGCTTTCACTGAGTCCGGGGAAGAGCTTCCGACAAATGTCGGCAAAAAGTAAATAGGCGAGATAAGCCAGGTTGAGATATTGAAAATGGTATTGCCACCCTTTGATCATTAAATTGACGAGCCTATCCCAGGCATCCATTACCTCAAATGAAGTATAATACCCTCTTGGTTCTGGAAATACTGTATCATCCGATTCGAACTTGGGGAATTCTTCCGGGACTTTTATGTTGGCCATCTCCTCACCCAGGGCCTTGAACTTCTTTAGCCACATCCCCCAGAGTTCATCATAATGGTCGAACACATAGAAAACACGTTTCTGGAAGAGACCTGCCTTCTCTCCTATGATCTCTGGAGGAGGTGGCGCAACTGGAGTAATGTACATATAGCAACCGACCATCCTTTGAGCAATTCCCTGAGCTGGCGGGATACAAAAGACCCTTGTCGTGTATTGAGAAAGGGAAATTTGCCATGCCTCATGAAATATCAGGTCGAGTGGATACATTGCCTCCGGGGCATGGATTTTGTCATGAAACCAAAAGTGCTTCTCTTCCCACTCCTTTCTGTCTTTGCTAAACATATACATTGGTGGGTACATTTCCTCCCACCCCTCCAACTCTTTTGGATATTCCACCTCCAACGGCATTGGAAAACCTTTCTTCTGTGCCATTACCACACCTCCTTTCCTTTTTTACGGCATTTCGAATAGAGAACACTCTTGCCATAGAATTCCCTTTTGAAAATAGGAACTTATATCTTCACCTCCTCTTCGCTGAGATGGTCCCTTCTCGGATTATTCCTGAAAGAGATGTTTGTTCTTTTTTCGTTGAAATTGTTATGCTGAGCTTTTTAGTTGGAAGGAATGATATATTAATTAACCGTTCTTAATAACCTACCCGCTTAATTATCTTTTTCTAGAGGGGCCTTGTCAAGTTTTATTTTTTGATATTTTTTGATACTGCTCAAGGCTTAAAAATGAATTCGACTTGGCGAGGGGCGTCTTTCTCAAGCTTCATGCCGACAGAAGACGAGCAGTAGGCGCAGAGATACTCGTATTCGTCCCCTTCAGGCAAGACCAAAAGTAACTTTTTTCTCACTGGTACGGCAGCCTTACATTTGGGACAGTAAAGGGAAGTTGCTTCAAACTGCTCAAAACTCGGTTTTTGCACAAAAGCATTATAAAAGAAAAAGATAAGGCGAACAATAGTAAAGAGAATTTAAAAGAGGGAACGAGTACCGCATTTCTTTTGCCGACACAAAACACTTGACGTTACCTTACACCCCAAGAACAGACATACAGATCCCAAATAACAGTAGGGCCTCTCCTAAAGGGCGACAGCGCGAGGACAGCCGGGACGACTATCCTTTGTTGATTTTATCGAAACTTCGAAACCTCACGATTTCATCCGTTCGGCCAGGCGAGACGCCTGCCGTTATTTGGCACGGGCAACAACAGAATTCCGTTGAAACAGAGCGGAGGGAAGTTGTAGAATACGACTGACTGGGGGATGAAATCGGTGAGACGTGGGAATATTTTCTTCTGCACACTTTTTTCGATTCTTATCCTTTCAGGCTTTCCTTATTCGGCCAATGGGGGAGAGGAGGATCTCTTCTCAAAGATTGGGATCAGTCCGATTAAGGAAAATAAGAAGGCTCCTAACTTTTCTCTGAAAGACCTAAACGGTAAAAATGTCGAATTTAAAAATTTCAAGGGGAAGATCATTTTTCTCAACTTTTGGGCAACCTGGTGCGGCCCCTGTAAGGGGGAGATGCCTTCGTTAGAAGCCCTCTATCAACAATTCAAGGAAAAGGATTTTGTCTTCCTGAGCATCTCTGTTGACTACGAGGGGGTAATACCGGTCAAGGAATATATTGAAAAAAATCGCTATACTTTCCCTGTCTTAATTGATGCAAAATGCGAGACACTTGACCTTTATGAGGTAAAAGGGATTCCTACCACCTTCATTATCGATAGGAAAGGAAGGATGATGGGAAAGGCGATAGGGCCCAGGAATTGGAAAAGCCAAGAGGTTATATCCCTCCTAAATCTCCTTACGGGAAAATAGAAGATTTGTTTATTTGACTTTTTAATTTCAGCCATTTATAATCTCGTCGCCAAAAGTGAAAAAGGGAGCAAGCGTGGCCGCAGTGATAGTTGTTCTTGAAATTATACAGGATAAGGAGATTCGATATGGGGATTAAAGTTGATCCAAAAAAATGCGTTTCATGTATGGCCTGCGAAATGGCCTGCGGTTATCACAGAGATGATGGGTTTGCCCTTCTTTCGTCCTGTATCATGGTCACTCGGGGATGGGAGAAGAAGGACTATTCTGCTGTGGTTTTGAAGGAAGCAGAGAACCTTGTCATCGCCAGGCCAGAGGGATTGGAAATTCGTAGGATCGGTGCTGTGGGGGAGGAAGCCGGGGCTGATCAAACCAAAGGCGACGCCTCGGCAAAGCCACTCCTGCTGAGAGAACCCTGTGATCTATGCGATGACCGGGAAGATGGGCCTCTTTGCCTCCAGTTCTGCCCTGTCAATGCAATCTCGATGGACTGATGAAAGAGAGCTTCGGGGCTCTCTAAAGGGGGAGATGAGAGATGGAGTATTTATCAACCAATAAAATAGCAGTCGTCGATTTGACAAACTCTAAAGTGTCCGACCAGGAACTGGATGAAGATCTGGTGAAAGAGAGGATAGGGGGGGCGGGAATCACAACGGCTCTCTATGAGCAATATCAGGATGAGGACCCAATTGTTCTGGGAACAGGACTGTTAACCGGCACCCTCGCCCCTGCATCGGCTTTAGGCATGATCACGGCAAGAAGCCCTTTAACCGGTAAGGTTTGCCATGCCCCATTAACGTTGGATGCCGGGTTGGAGTTAAGATACTCCGGGTTTGATTATGTCGTAATCAAAGGCAAATCTCAGAAGCCTGTCTATCTATGGATTCACGATGGGGTTGCGGATATCAGCGATGCCAAGGATGTTTGGGGAAAAGATGTTTGGGCCTCCACCGATATGATACGAGAGTTGATGGGAGATCCCCTGATCCAAGTCCTGACTATTGGAAAGGCGGGAGAATCTGAATCTGATTTTGCGCAAGTTTGTATCAACTACTGGGCAAGCGGAGATCGATGGGGATTTGGGAAGCTATTTGGTCAGAAGAAGCTGAAACTGGTCGCGTTAAGAGGGATGAGTCTTTTGGAAGTTTCAGATGCGGAGGAATTTGTTCAACAATGTAAAGAATTGCTTGCAACCCTCAAGACTGGAGCTTTTGCAGGCAAGAAGGGGATTGCAGAAATCTCAGTGGCCATGGGAGAGGAGGATATCCAAAAGTGGCTTAGCCCTCTTGTCCACAGACACGAATCTTGTTTCAATACACCTTTTCCAAGCAATACCTTTGTCTTTCTTGATGAAGACCCAAAACTTCTGAAGGAGAGCGAAAAGAAAGAGCCTGGTTTCTTGATCACCGATGTCTACGGTTTGTTGGGATTTAAAAAACTGGGCTTATCTGCTGCCGATGCCTGCGGTTTGTTGAGAGAATGTGCAAGATACGGGATCGATGCCGTCGCCGTTGCGGAGTTAAGCCAAAAAGCAGGTAAGAAAAAACCCGATGAGATCAAAAAGTCTTTTTCTGGATTGAAAGGGACTCTGGAAAATATAGGAAAGGGAAGGTTTAGCCCATGGTGTCCCCCGAAACCGATGTTTGCGAATTTTGGCGGCAGTCAGGATGCCAATTGGTGGGACAGAAGGCAGGCCGTGGCTTATATTTTCGGGATCCATCCTATCTTTGCCCTCATGTCTCCTGAAATAAGTGAAGAGAAGCTTCTTGAACTGGCTAACACCGGGATTGGGTTAGGATTCACTCCAGAGATATTGGATAAGGTGGTTGCAGATATTTCAAAATAGTCTTTCAAAATGTCTTCTGCATTCTCAAACCTTAAGCACCTACCAAGTCATCTCCCGATAGGCATCTATATGGGTAGGGGTGCCTCTCACTCATGGCTCTGGTTTGTTCAGATCCTTGACAGAATGGGATTTTACAATGTCCATTTTATTGATGAGAGAGATATCCTATCAAACGCCTTAGAGCCCTTCAATGTTTTGCTCATGTCAGGGGGAGATACCTTTGCCATTGCAGAAGGGCTTGGAGAGGAAGGTTCGGGGAAACTAAGAAGTTTTATAGAAGGAGGAGGACTCTATATCGGTACATGTGCTGGAGCCTATCTTCCGCTGAGATCCTCCATGGGTTTCCTGAATCAATTCAATTTTATCGATGTGAAAATCTCGAATATTTCGCGAAGACTTTCAGAAACCGAAAGACGTACTCTCCAGAGGGTAGCCTGCAGCTCTTACGGTTGTGATTTTGTCTATCATGTTGCAAGAGAGGATGTCCTTTTGGAAATGGTGAACGGTTTTCAAACCGTTGGGAGAAAAGAGATCATTGCTCCCCTTTACGGGGGCCCATCGATGTTACCTTCAGAGGATATCGAACCCATTGCTACTTATAAGGGTTTTACAAAAAAGACAAGATTTCTTGTCGAGGAAGCATTGGCCGAGAGGACTTTGATCGGAAACATTGCCGTGGCCAAAAAGTCGATGGGAAGGGGTCATCTCTATGTCTTCGGCCCTCACTTTGAACATCCCCATTATCCCTCCTGTAATCTCTTTCTTGCCCAGATCATTTATAAAGAGCAGAAAGGGGGACCTGCAAATATTACAAAAGATTTTTCTGGAGATCCCGAGAACCAAATCAAAGGGGGGACATTGAGAGAGTTAATAAAACATTTGAAGAGGGAATTGAGCAATTCGCGCATTATGGCCTCGGGCATGGATGACTCTTCTATCCATTGGTTGATTGGAAACAAATATTATGAACCGGAAAAGATAAGCGTTTTTATAAACACGGTTTGGGATAAGCTGAAAGATCTGGAGTCTATGCCTGATTTAGAGGTGGACAAGAATCTGCTGCTACGATGTATAGGAATTTCTGAAGGCATCACGAGAGAGTTGAGGACGGTCAAATCTGAGATAAAAGAACAAGGTAATGCCACCCGTCTCGCAACGAAGTTGTTTTTAGATTTGAAGACATTGTCTTCTGATTTTTTTACGTTATACTTCAGAGTGAAACGCGATCGGTTTCAGGAGCACTCCTTAGGAGAATAAGTGATTCAGATCAAATATGGCATGGTCATCGATCTTCGCCGTTGCATTGGTTGCCACACCTGCGAAGTGGCCTGCAAGATGGAGAACGGGGTTCCTCTGGGTGTATGGGCCGCGTGGGTCAAACAGATTGAGAAGGGGTCCTATCCCAACGTAAGAAAGTCCTTTCTGCCCATTCTCTGTGATCACTGTGACAACCCGAGCTGTGTAACCGTTTGTCCGACCAAGGCCTCGTTTAAAAGGAAAGATGGCATCGTGATCATCGATCCCCATACCTGTATCGGATGCGGGTATTGTATGATGGCTTGCCCTTATGCGGTTCGGTATCTCCATCCTATCCAAAAGATTGTTCAGAAATGTTCCTTCTGTTCGCATAGGATAGATGCCGGGCTCAAGCCTGCCTGCGTGGAGGCTTGTGCCACAGGGGCGAGGGTATTCGGAAATCTACTCGATCCCCGAGAAGAAGTGACGATTCTTAAAAACACGCATGCTGTTCAGACGATCAAGCCGGAATACGGGACACACCCGAATATTTACTATATCGGTTTGGATAAAGATGCAGTCTCTTCTGTCGGCAAACCCCGTTAGAGGGTCTCTGGTCTTCTAACGGGATAAAGGAGAGAGGTAATTCTTATCATGATTGATATTTTGTACAATGTGGAACATCAGGAGGCTGCAGGCGTCTTAATCGCCATCTATTTTTATTTGACAGGAATCAGTGCGGGGTCCTTTATCCTCTCCACGTTGGCCTATGTGTTTGGTCAGATGAAATATAAGCCGATTGGGAAGATCGCCGTCGTGCTGGCGACCGTCGTTCTCATCATTGCTCCGATGGCATTGCTCATCCATGTGGGAAGACCCTTTCGGGCCTGGAGACTCTTTTACAACATTAACTTTACCTCTCCTATCTCCTGGGGTTCATTTTTGCTCACCCTTTATCCCATTAACTGCATTATCTACGGGTATTTCATCTTTAAGAACAATGCCAAGATGACAAAACTCTTTGGGACCATCGGCATTCCCCTGGCGGTCTCTGTTCATGGATACTGCGGATTTATCCTTGGTTTTGCAAAGGCGAGGCATCTCTGGAATACGGCCCTGATGCCCATCTTATTTCTCGTCTCAGCCATCGTATCAGGAATTGCGTTGGTGATCTTTGTGGTCTATATCAAAGACAAGTTCTTCTCCCAGGAACGAAAAGTGAATGAAGAACTGATCTTTGATCTGGCAAAACTGATGGGGGGGTTTCTTCTCCTCGATCTTTTCCTGGTATTGAGTGACGTACTGATCCTGCTGGCCGGTAATGAGGACGCGATTAAGGCAGGCTGGCTTCTCTTGACCGGCAAATTTGCCATCCCATTCTTGGGGATTGAGAATGTACTGGGCAAGATCCTGCCTGCACTCTTAATATTTTCAACAAAGCTCAGGACGACCAATCGACTCGTATTGGCCTCGTTTCTGGTCATGGTAGGCATATTTTTCATGAGGTTCGTGGTGGTCTTTGCAGGAGAATTTTATCCTCTGATCTAAAATTCCTGTCAGAAGGGATAGGGAATGATTTCTTTTACGCGTAGAGTCTTTTTGAGAGCGGGGGTTCTTGGAGCGGCTGGTCTTGCCCTGGGAAGCCGATTGGACAAATTGCTCTATGCGTTTGAAAGAGATGGGGACCTCTATTCCTTTCAAAAAGCCATCCGACCTTTTACACTCATCCCTTCTATTTGCCACCAATGCCAAGCTGGCTGTGGCTTGCTCGGAATGACCGTTGACGGTGAACTCATCGGTGTATTAGGCAATTCACGATATCCCAATAACAAAGGAGGTCTTTGCGCCAGAGCCATTGCTGGGGTAAATCTTGCCTACGATCCAGAAAGAATCATTTATCCCTTGAAAAGAAAAAAGGGAAGAGGTGACAATCAGTGGGGAAAAATATCCTGGCAGGAAGCGATCCTTGAGATATCATCAAGGTTGATGGAATTAAAATCGAAAGGACAAAGCCAGAGATTTGTCGTTCAAATGGGCATGGATGAGGGTGCTACTCCGTCCAAAAATCTTCTCAAAAAGATTGGCCCTCCAACCCTGATCGATGATCTTTATTTACGCAACCTAAATAGAATGAAAGCCCATGAGTTGGTATTCGGAGAAGAAGGAGGGGTAGCGGACATCGGACAAAGCCGCTACATTTTAAACTTCGGTTCCAATCCCTATGAGAGCCATGAAAGCTATATTCCTTTTGTTCAAAGATTAATTTCAGCGAGAATCCAGAATCACGCTAAATTCATCACCTTTGATGTCAGACTTTCTAATACCGCCGGCCGAAGTGATGAGTGGTATCCTGTCAAGCCTGAGACGGATATGGCTGTTATCCTGGCCCTCTGCAAGACGATATTAGAGCGTGGTCTCGCAGACAGCGCCTTTTTGACTCAGTGGACCAATCTCTCGCCGAATCAGATTCTATCCTATTTAGGTCCTTATACCCCTCAAATGGCTGAGAAGGAAAGCGGCATCCCTGCCAAAGAGATCATAAAGATTGCTCAGGACTTTGCTATCGTTAAACCTTCTGTTGCGTTTTGCGGAAGTGGATTAACTCATCAGAGATCCGGGACATATTATCAGATGGCCATCCTCCTTCTCAATGCCCTGGTGGGGAACATCGATCAAAAAGGAGGATACTGTCTCCCGAAACAATACCGTTTTGAAGAATCCGATCTCCCCTCCCTTTCCTCTGGAATTGACGATCTGATTGACGAAGAAAAAAGATCGATTGGTTTCTACATGACCTATCTCTCAAATCCGGTCTATTCTGATCCTTCGGGGAAACGGATTTCAGAGATATTAAAGGATGAAAAGTTGATTCTTTTTTATGTCGCAGCGGATACCCACATCACAGAGACCTCCCTCCTCGCAGATATCATCCTTCCCATAGCAACGCAGTTCGAGAGCTGGGGATTGGATTCGAGGCAGGCCATGGATAGGATTCCTTATATTGGTCTTCGACAACCCCTTATGAAACCAAGAGGTGAGGCAACTTCTTTCTCTCGCCTTCTTGGTCTAATTGGAAATGAGGCTCGGAAAGATATCGAATTTGATGAAAAAGGGTTTATCAAGACCCAGCTCAAAAAGATCAAAGGTTTTGAATGGACCGATGGAATACAGCGTTTGGAAAAAGAAGGATTCTGGATGGATCCAAACTTCAGCCCATCCTATGAGTCCTACCGAAAATCAGGGTTTAAGACACCGTCCCGAAAGATGGAGCTTTACGCTTCAAGACTTAAAAAGGAAGGTCTTTCTCCCTTCCCAACGTATAAAGGAAACGATAAAAAATCAAATTTAAATAATGGGGAGCTATTTTTGGCGACCTTTAGCAAAAATGTCGCCGCACCACAGAACCCGAACTCAAAGTGGCTCTCTGAAATATTTCACGAGAATCCCCTTTGGATAAATGAAAAGACTGCCCAAAAGCTTGGGCTTATAGAAGGAGAAAAGGCCGAAATCCACTCAAAAGGGATGAAGGTGATTGTTCCTGTTCACTTAACGCAATCTGTCCATCCGGAGGTGGTCGCCATTGCAAGAGATCTGGGTCATTGGGCCTATGGCCATATCGCAAAGGGTAAGAAATTTAAAAGTCCGGATCAAGATACTTCCCTCATCTGGTGGGACAACAGCAAGAGTTTTCATGTGACTTGGCTGATCCGGGAGGAGAAAGATAGGATGAGCGGCGGTTTGAGTGTTATGAGTACAGTGGTGAAGATAAAGAAAATAGGTGGATAATGGTCCGGCTGACTTTATCACAAAAAGCATGGTTGATCGGTATTGTGATGGCTGGAATCTTTCTAGCCGTCAATCTCGTCTTCGTCCTCATCGGCTACTCGACCAACAGTCCCTCGGAATGTAAGACCTGTCATGCAGGTTCCTATCAACTATGGAAAGAGAATAAAGTTCATCGGCAGAGCATCACCTGTACCTTTTGCCACAGCAGCCATTCGAGCAGCCAATTTGCTTACGCCTTGAGCAGGTTCTCCAATATGCCTAAAGAATTAGATCGAGATTGCATCAAGTGCCATAAGAACTATATGGAGGAGAAGAAAAAGAAGATCTTGGTCTTCGCTGAACAATTAGATGATGAGAGCGGGAAGGTCCAGAAGGCCTTCGGTCCTTGGAGTCTGAAAGAGATCGCGTGCAGGAGTAAATTTTCTTGTATCGCCTGTCATAAAAATATTGCTCATGACCGAGGGTCTATGCCATCGAACCTTCCGAGAATCGACTACTGTGCCGAATGCCATTACCACCGTGCCAAGGATCCTTTTGCTCAAGTCTCTCCGAGACCGAGATTGGTTTTTATTGAAGATGGGAAGAGGATGATATCCCAGGCGATTCGATAGAGGAGAAACGCATGCAGGGGGGAGCGATCAGGTTTTTATTTGCTGTCCTTTTGTTGGGGGGTTTTTTTCTGACATTCCACGCTCAGGTCTTTGCCAGTGAACCTTATGTGAAACAGACAAAAAAGGATTGTGTGGAATGCCATGTCGATAAGTATTACCCTGGCAAAGACTTTTTCAGGGCAGAGACCCAGACCAAATGGCATTATCATTGGTGGGCTTTCAGCCTTTTCCTTTTTGTCTTCTGTGCCGGAATACTTGGGAAGGTCTATATCTGGAGTATGGGGCACGGGAAGGTTCTCTCAACGAAAGAAATGGAGCAGACGAGAGTGGTTAATGCTCTATTTTTTGAAGCTCTTCTCCAGAGAAAACTCTACAAAGAGAGTCGATTGAGATGGTTCATTTATTTATCCGAATCCTTTGGATTTATGACACTCTTTTTCGTATTCCTGGTATTTGTCCTTACGCGGTTTGTCTTTAAAATAGATTTTTTTGTGACAGGCGGAGGCGGTTTGATCTTAGACTTTTTAATGGATTTCTTGGGTCTGCTTATCCTGAGTGGAACCATTGCCTCATTTGTTCGAAGGTCTATCAAGCGGCCCAACATGATCACGGAGAGGGAAGATATCATCGCTGTTTTGCTTTTATTCTTCATCGTCCTCACAGGTTTTCTCCTTGAGGGTTTTCGGATGGCTGTCCTGCCCGTAACCTTTGAATCCTACTTTTCCTTTGTGGGCTTGGCCATGGCCAGCTTGTTCCGGCTGATCCCTCTGGTCTGGACAGATATTCACTTTTATACCTGGATCATTCATGCGACCATTGTTTTCATATTCTTAGCCTATGTCCCATTTAGTAAATTTATTCATTTTATTGCATGTCCAGTTACAATTCTTGCCTCCTCTTCCGATCCTCAAGGATAAGCCCACGGGAAGTAGGATAAAGAGAGGATAAGGAATGGAAGAAGTTAAAGAAGAAATTAAAGAAGAAGCAAGAGTAGAAATTAAAGGAGAAGTAAAAGAAGAGGTGAGAGAAGAAGTAAAAGAGATCAAGATCGATAATTTTGATAAGATTAGAATTTTGGAACTGGACGCGTGTACCAACTGTGGGGAGTGCATCAAGTGGTGCCCGGTGATCGAGGTGGCTCCGGAACTCACCCTCTCAATTTCACCACCCGCCAAGATCAGAAAGCTAAAAAAGATCCTTACTGCTCAGTATGGTCTGAGAAGGATACTTTTTGGCAAAAAGGATAATTTTTTTAACCGACTTTTCAGAACCCCAACCGTCACAAAAGAAGATGTTGAACATTTTGTTACCGATATTTATGCCTGTACCACATGCAGACAATGTCACATGGTCTGCCCAGCCCATATTGAGACGGTTGAATTGTGGGAAAGGGTGAGGAGGTCTCTGGTCGACGCAGAATATGGTCCCCTTGAAAATCATAAAGCTTTGATATTGAGCTCTCGGGCCTATGATGATCCTTGGCAGCAGCCCAGGAGCAATCGGGCGAGGTGGACAAAGGTGGCAAAAAAGGAAGGAAGGATTAAAGAGGTTCCCAAAGCGATGAAACCACCTCAGGGGTTGGCACCGCCAAATCAACCGATCAAAAGAAAATTTTGACCAAACCTGTTTGAATTTTTCTATCATCCTTCCCCTCTCCCCTTTGGGGAGAGGGAGGGGTGAGGGGAGATGTGAGAATCTGAAGATATGGAAGAGAAAGAAAAAGATCTGAATCAGGTGCCTGAAACGAAAGAGGTTGGGGTGGCTGAACGGGCTGAGAAGATCGAAGAAACAGCAAGTAAATTGATGGAAGAAAAAAAGATTCAAAGTGCTGATTCAATCGATGTCCTTTATTATGTGGGATGCACGGCCTCTTATGACATCAATGTGAAAGAGGTGGGGATCAACACCATCAACATCCTTGATGCCTTGGGCATTCAATTTGGGATGTTGGGCACGGAAGAGAAATGTTGTGGGAGTCCATTTCTACGGATTGGAGACTACGAGTTTGAGAGACTGGCAGAGTACAACATCAGGCTGTTCAATTCCCTCAATGTAAAGATGCTGATCACAGCTTGTGCGGGTTGTTACCGGACGATCAGCGTGGATTATAAGAAGATGGGCAGGTTCAATATGGAGGTATTGCACATCTCACAACTCCTTTTGAGATTGATCAGGGAGAAGAAGATAGAGTTGAAGCAAGAGATCGTCTCCAAGGTGACTTATCATGATCCCTGTCACTTGGGCAGGCACAGCAATGTTTACGATACTCCCCGGGAGATTCTTAAAGCCATACCGGGATTGGAATTCCTGGAGATGGCCCGCATCCGGGAATTTTCCCGCTGCTGCGGGGCGGGGGGAGGATTTAAGGCAGGCTTTCCTGATATCCAAAACAGAATGGCCCAGGAAAGAGTGAAGGATGCAGAGAAGACGGGCGCAGAACGTTTGGTCACCAGCTGTCCGTTTTGCTATCAGGGATTGCAGATAGGCATCAATGCCTTGAAATCAAAGCTCAAGATGACCGATCTCAGCGAACTGGTCGCCCTTTCCATGGGAATTGGAGCGAAAAGCTAAACTCCATACAAGTAGTTAGGAGAAAGAAGATCTTTAAGTATCAACAATTTGCCTACTGGCTGACCGAAACAGATTCCCACTTCTTTTCCACAAGCCCGCCTCTTCAAAATCCTTTAGAAATTTGTAGCAAACTGGTAAAATGGGATCTTACGGACAGGAACATAGCATGCTGACACCGGAAGAAGAGGCTTATGTTTTCTCAAAAGCGTATGTTCCAGAACACGTCCTAAATCTCATGGTCTCTGTATCCAAAGGAGAACCCTTTCTTAGAGAGGACTATTTGGGTTTTGCAAAAGACAACTGGATCATTTTTGTCGGTTATCCTCTCGATGGGAACTTTTCTCAAGAAAAATGTGGAAAGATTTTGAAACAGGTCGTCGAAAAATCCCGGCCTGAGTATCTTTGGTTCATTGGCCCTGAAATCCCTCTTTCTCTTTTGGACTCTTGTCAAGAGAAACAAACAGATCAATACTACAAACTTGATTTAGAGGGATTAAAGCCAAAGTCCTCTCTCCAAAGGAGCATTGATATAGCCTTAAAAGAATTAAGAGTGGAGAGGGCTCGCTCTTTTTCCAAAGAACATGAGGCACTCGTTATGGAATTGCTGAAGAGGGAAAAATTACCGCCTCGATTGAGAGAACTTTACCGTGCCATGCCGGATTACGTTGCCCATTCGTCGAGCGCATGCGTGCTCAACGCACGGGATAAAAAAGAAAAACTTTCTGCCTTTTATATCGTCGAGCTTGGGGCGAAGAATTTTTCTACCTATGTTCTTGGCTCTTATTCCAAAAAACACTATATATCTCATGCATCCGATCTTCTATTTCTTGAGATGATCAAACTCTCATACGAAAAAGGGAAAAAAACGATCAATTTAGGATTAGGAGTGAACGAGGGAATAAGAAGGTTTAAGAAGAAATGGGGCGGCATTCCATATCTCAACTATGAATTCTGCGAGCGTTATTATGGGTACACGAGGACGGTCTCACTCATTAAAAGTCTCGAAGGAAAACTTTGACCGTTCGGAAACAGACGGGAGATGGGATGAATCTTTTCTGGTGGAAGGAAAAACTTTTGAGGACAGTATGGAGAGTCGAGAAGGATCGGCACACTTCCTTTCTCGTAGGAACAGCTCATTTTACCCCATATAGTTTTAGGAAAGCCCTTATCAAGCTGATCCAAGGTGTCGAAACAGTTCTTTTCGAAGGTCCACTTGATGAGGAAAGCATGGCCAGGGTAGTCCAATATGGCGAGCGGGGAGAAAATGCGCCATCCCTTTACAAAGCCCTCCATCCCGACGTGATCGTGGAAATTAACAAACTCTTAGGTGCTCGATCTGGCCCCCAAACCACGGCAGTTCCTTATCTGGATCTCATCCATCCGACGAGTTCAGATTTTTTGGAAAGCCATACGGGGGACCTCCGTCCTTGGATGACCTTCTTCACCATCTGGTCCGCCTTTTTGAACTGGAAACATTCAATGGATGTGGAAGCCTTCCACCTCGCCCAGAAACTTGGGAAAAAGATTGAATATCTCGAGACCATCCAGGATCAACTGGTAGCTCTCGATGGGATCCCTTTTGAACGCATTGTGAACTATCTCAATCACATTAAGGATTGGGGAGTCCATAAACAAGTCTTTATGAAGGCTTTCCTCGAAGGGGATATCCAAAAGTTCTTCTCTATGACAGGAGAATTTCCTACTCGCTGTGAATCCATCATCATGAAGCGCGACCCCATTTTTTTTAAAAGGATGAAAGTTTTTTTTGAAGAGGGAAAGACGGCCGCATTCGTTGGGGTCGCCCATATCCCAGGGATTAGAAAGTTATTTCTCGATGAAGGTTACCGGGTGATCCAGGAAGAATCATGATCACGGTTTCACAACAGGGTTACATTGAAGATTGCGCCTATGTGCCGGAGCATATTCCTCACTATGTCACTGCCATTTCTCAGACAGAACCCTTTATCTTCGGAGACTTTCTCGCCTATGGTAAGAAAGGCCACTTGATCCTCGTCGGATACCCTCTAAAGGAACCCTTTGAGGAGAAACGATTGGGAAGGGCTCTTGAGGATGCAGTCAAACGCCTCGAACCGGAAAGTGTTTCCCTGACCGCACCCTCCATCCCCTCTTCCCTCAGGGATTGCGTTCATCCTCCTTCTGACCATTATTATCGTCTGGACCTCTCATCCCTTTCCATCTCTCAGAAATTGAGGAATATGTTGAAAAGAGCAGGCGGGGAACTCTCTGTGGAAAAAAACAAAAATTTTGACGAGGAACACAGGAAGATGATTGAGGAATTTCTTAAGGCCCATCCAGTGGATGGAGCAACCCGCTCCCTATTTCAGAGAATTGATAAATATCTCTCTTCATCAAAGACGGCATGGATCTTTGATGCAAGGAATGGAAGAAATAAGCTTGTTGCCTTTGATGTGGCAGAATTTAAACCGAGGAGTTATTGTTTCTATATGTTTAATTTCACCTCTGGCGCCCTTTATGTCCCAGGGGCTTCCGATCTTCTCCTTTCTGAAGTGATACAACATGCAAAAGCAGAAGGGAAAAAATATATGAACTTGGGCTTAGGGATCAATTCGGGCGTTACCTTTTTTAAGAAGAAATGGGGTGGAGCGGTCTTTCTCCCCTATGCCTTCTGCTTATTTCGTCCCTCGAAAAAGGAGAGTCTGGAAACCCTTCTCCAGAAGCTATAAGGACAATGATTGAGAAGATTTTTGAAAAGTTCCTTCGAAGAAGAAAAAGGAGGCCCTTTTCAGCATGGCAGATTGAACTGACGACGCGATGCCCTCTCCGATGCAAGATGTGCATCCGCACAGAAAGCCCAGACTGGCAATATCAGGATATACCTCTTGAGGATTTCAAAAAACTTCTTCCCTATCTGAAGGACGTTGAGACCGTAGTCCTCGAAGGTTGGGGGGAATCGCTGCTTCACAAAGATCTTTCTCAATGCATCAGGCTCGTGAAGGAAGAGGGACCTCAAGTGGGATTTGTAACCAGTGGGATGGGATTTACGAAGGATCGGGTGGCCGAGCTCATTGAAGCAGGGCTTGACTTTGTGGGCTTTTCGATTTCTGGGACAGCCCCTGAAACACACGATGCTATCCGGGTCAACTCCCACCTTCCAGAGGTTCTTAACAGCCTTCGTCTTTTTCAAGAAGAGAAGAAACGGCGGAAACTTTCTCGGCCCAAAATGCACATCGTCTTTCTCATGGTCAAAGACAATATCTTTGAGGTTCCCTCGGTTCCTCTCTTTGCTCAAGAAGCTGGAATTGAAGAGGTCGTTCTTACCAACATCTGCCACTGTATAAACGTCTGGCAGGAAAGAAATAGGGTGTTTGTATGGGAGAGTGGTGAGAATGAGTACGAAAGGATCGTGAGACAGACAGAGGCAAATGCTCGAGATTTAAACATTCGACTCAAAAGGCCATCCCTATCTGCTATAGACATCCCCGTGTGTGAAGAGAACCCTCTCGGGAACCTTTACGTCTCTGCAGAAGGAGAGGTTTCTCCCTGTGTCTATCTCTACCCTCCTCTCCCATCACCTTTTAAACGGATCTTCTGTGGGAAGGAATATTGGATCGAGAAAGTCAGTTTCGGCAACATCTTCAGGGATTCTTTTTCTGCCATATGGAATTGCGATAATTACGAGAAATTCAGAAACCTCTTTATGGAGAGGGAAAGAGATTTTAGGGAGTTATACTTTTCCCTCTGGGATAGTCCAAGGATGAAAAATTCTCAAGGCGACATCCTCCCGCACCCTCCAGAGTCCTGCAAAACATGCCATAAAATCCTTGGAATCTGAGGAGTCCATGAAAAAAAGGCCTGGCAGCAAGGTAGCCACCAGGCCCTTTCGGATCTTCAGAAGTTAAAAGGTTGGAATTGGAAACAACACCCCGCCAAAGATAAGCCACGCGAGCAGCAATGTCCAAAGAATATTAAATGCCTGAGCGATTAGGAACGCGGCGGCTGGCCTACCGCCTCCCATTTCCACGAGCTCCTTGAACCTCGTATCAAGACCAATAGAGATGAAGGCAAGGTTAAACCACCATGCTCTGATGGGTGTTGAAATACCGGTGACCCCCTTCGCAAACGCATCTGTCATGAAGAAAGAGAAAATAATAGAAGCTACGACGAAGCCCACGACAAACTTTGGGAATCTGAACCAAATCTCCATGGCACTTGGTTTTTGACCCGCTTCCCTTCCTTTGAAGACGAACCAAATGGCCAGTAGAAATGCGGCCACTCCGATTAAGACATTTTGCGCCATCTTAACCACAACGGCCACAGACATCGCCTCCGGCCCGGCAATGGCACCTGCAGCCACGACTGCACCGGTTGTGTCTATGGTGCCACCCAACCATGCCCCGGTCATGGCTGGAAGCCATCCCATAGCTTTTGCGATAATCGGCTGGAATATCAGCATCGGAATGGCACAGAGGAGTACCAGAGAGATGGTATGGCTCACCTTCTTGGGGTCACCTTTCACAGCGCCTCCCGCAGCAATAGCCGCTGAGACTCCGCAGATGGAAACGGCAGTTCCGAGAATGGAGGCAAATTCATCATCGAGACCGAGCTTTTTGGCCACCCAAAAGCAGACATAGAAAACCACAGCGATGACAAGGATTGATTGAACCATTCCATAGGCGCCAACTTTGATAACAGTGGTAAAGAGAATTTCCGCGCCGAGGAGGACGAGGCCGATCTTAATGAAGTATTCGGTCTTCACCGCTTCCTTGAGCCATCCAGGTACACCCACAGTGTTACTGATCAAGAGCCCTAAAATCAGGGCCCAGAACACGGTCTCGAGACCATAGTATGTGATCGTTGTGTTTCCTCCGATAATCGAAGCAATTAAAGAAAGGATGAATATAATGGGAAACCCTGTAGTAAACTTACCCGCTGGCATTCCCATAATGGCGATCCCGATCAATGCTAAAATCCAGAAGCCGATGAGCAGATAAAGCATCCTTAGCAAATTGGGGCCCGCAAAAACCTTTCCAAATGTAATTCCTGCATCCCCCTTGGTGTCTTTGGCGAGCTTATCCGCCTTCTTATTCAAATCCTTATCCTTGACTTCCTTCGCAGCGCCTTCAAGCTTTCCTGCAGCTTCCCCGATGGCTTTTCTGTCCTTAGCGTCGAGAGCCGTTTTTAATGCTAAGGCACTTGTCTTCAGTCCCTCCTCCCCCTTCGCCTCGGCTTCCTTGGTGAGAGACTCCACCTTGCTGCTGAAGCCCGGGACCTTGGAAAAGAAAGCCCCGTCCGTCATCCACCTCCATCCTGGAAGCTTGAGTGTGGCTCCAGCTATGAAAACGATCAGAATGAGGAAGCCTATCCACACCGACATCCAGTCATCCTTCTTCCAAAGCGTCGTCCAATCAATCCCTTGTTTCTTTTCAACCATACGATACCCCCTTTCCATCTACTGACTTTAGAAAATAATTAAAAATCCCGGCCCAACATTACTTTTACACCTTCCTAAACCATTAAAATATTTTTTTCACCTCCTTTAACCTGCCTTTTCCTTTATCACCAAGAAAGAATGGGTAAGCTTTTGTGAAACGTTCCCGCCAAGGAAATCTTGGAAAAAACTATACTAAAAAGCCAGAACCGGGTCAAGCTCTATTTTTAATACGGCTCTATTTTTAATACGGAATTTCTTGCTTGAGTGAATAAATTGTGGTAAGAAAAGATTATTTAGGCCAATATCCGAATGTCAATCCTGAAAGGGGTAAACCGATGGCAGATAAGACGCCCAAAGTGGATCAATTAGAGAAGGGACCCTGGCCAAGCTATGTGAAAGAAATCAAGCGGGCTGCCAAGAAGAATGCTGCGGCCAAGGACCTTCTGGGAGTACAGGAACTGTCATTTAATGACAGAGTAACCCACTGGAAACATGGGGGAATCGTCGGGGTGACCGGGTATGGTGGAGGCGTGATCGGAAGATATAGCGACGTTCCTGATCTTTTTCCAAATGTCGAATCCTTTCACACCATGCGTGTGAACCATCCTGCGGGTTGGTTCTACAGCACGGAGGCTTTAAGAAAGATTTGTGATGTCTGGGAAAAACACGGGAGCGGTTTAACCAATATGCACGGTTCAACGGGTGACATTATTCTTCTCGGAACGACCACTGCCCATCTCCAGCCATGTTTTAACGATTTGACAGAGGCCGGATTTGACCTCGGAGGATCCGGTTCAGCCCTCAGGACGCCTACGGCCTGTGTTGGACCAGCCCGGTGTGAATGGACGAGCATCAATACCCTGGATCTGGTTCATGATCTGACGATGGAATTTCAGGATGAGATCCATCGCCCCCGTTGGCCGTACAAGTTCAAGATCAAGATTTCCGGATGCCCTAACGACTGCGTGGCTGCCATCGCAAGGGCTGATTTTACGATCATCGGGACCTGGAGAGACAGCCTGAAGATCGACCAGAAAGCCGTCAGAGAATATGTGAAGGCTGGGATGGATATCCAGACAGATATCGTTGCGAAATGCCCGACGAACGCACTGGAGTGGGACGAAAAGGCACAGGGACTCAAACTCATTCCCGAGGATTGTGTCCGGTGTATGCACTGCATCAACAAAATGACCAAGGCCCTCAGACCGGGAGAGGATAAGGGAGCAACCATCTTGATTGGTGGCAAGGCGCCGATCGTCAAGGGGGCTATGCTCTCCTCGGTCATCATTCCCTTCATGAAGATAGAGCCTCCCTATACAGAGATCAAAAATCTTCTTAGAAAGATCTGGGATTGGTGGGACGAAAATGGAAGAACGAGGGAGAGAGTAGGTGAACTGATCGAAAGGCTGGGAATGAGAAACTTCCTTAAAGCCATTGGAGTGAAGCCAACTCCACAAATGATCAAAGCACCGAGGACAAATCCCTATGTGTTTTTCTAATTAAAAATCCCCCCTCTCCCCCCTTTACTAAAGGGGGGTTGGAGGGGATTAGAAAATTTTTGAGGAGGTTATCATGGGAAAGGCAGATATTGGCCCACCGAATTTTCAGGAGATGCTCCCTGAGGTCATCAAGAAAAATTATGGGCATTGGAAATATCACGAGATAATGAAGCCAGGCGTTCTCCGGCATGTGGCTGAAAGTGGAGACGAGGTATTTACAATAAGGGTAGGATCGCCGAGGCTGGTCAGCGTCGATTTTATCCGGGACATCTGTGATATCGCTGACCAGTATTGTAACGGACACCTTCGATTCACCAGCCGGTATAACATCGAATTCTTGACCCCGGATAGAAAAAAGGTGGAGCCCATCATCGAAGCTGCCGAGAAGCTGAGCCTTCCCGTTGGGGGAACCGGAAGTTGCATTTCCAATATTGTCCACACCCAGGGCTGGGCCCACTGCCATAGTGCGGCCACGGATAGCTCGCCGATCGTCAAAGCACTCATGGACGAACTCTATGACTACTTCACCAGCATGAAACTTCCAGGTAAGCTGAGGGTCTCGTTGGCCTGCTGTATCAATATGTGTGGTGCTGTTCACTGTTCGGATTTGGCGATTGTCGGAGTCCATACCAAGGTCCCGAAGGTCAATCATGAGAAGGTCATGGCGGTATGCGAGATTCCAACGGTCATGGCTTCGTGTCCAACGGGGGCCATCCGGCGGCATCCGGACAAGGAGGTCAAAAGCGTCGTGGTTAAAGAAGACCTTTGTATGTATTGTGGTAACTGCTATACGGTCTGCCCGGCCATGCCTCTGGCGGATGCCGAAGGTGATGGCATTGCCATTTATGCCGGAGGGAAAGTCTCCAATGCCAGAAAACCACCGATGTTTTCTCGGCTGGTGGTTCCCTACCTTCCCAATCATCCTCCTCGGTGGCCTGAGGTCGTTGAGACGATTAAAAAGATCGTCGAGGTGTACGCCTCGCACGCCCGAAAATATGAAAGGATGGGAGAGTGGATCGAAAGGGTAGGTTGGGAGACTTTCTTCCGACTAACGGAGATACCTTTTACCGAGCAGCATATTGATGATTTCACCTATGCAAGAGAGACCTTTAGAACGACCACCCAGTTCAAATGGTAATTTACCCCTTTTCTCTCCCCCTGGATGGGGGAGGGTGAGGGTGGGGGAGGATAATCAAATCTAACTCCCCCTCCCCTTTATCCCCTCCCGCCAGGGGAGGGGAGGTTTTTAGAGGTAACGAAAAATGAACGGAGATCTCAAGGAGAGCATTCTCAAATACTTAGCAACGGTCAGTCAGGCGAAGAACAGGGACGTGGCGAGAGCCATCGGAATTGAAAAGGCCTTAGTTGACAAGGCCATTGCAGAACTGGCCAAAGAAGACAAAATTGAATATCGCAGTTTTGGTGGGATCACCTTTATCGCCATCAAGGGGAAGAGCGAGACTTAAGAAACAATGGTGTCAGGTGGCGGTCTTCTCCAACGTCGGAAAAATCTTGGTCGTCTGCTGATTTCCTCGCCTCAAGGTCGATCAGGAAAAACCATTGTTACGGTCGGTTTGTGTGATGTGCTCAAACGCCGGGGCCTTTCGGTCCAGCCCTTTAAGAAAGGCCCTGATTATATAGACCCATCGTGGCTCACCGTGGCAGCGGGTCGAAGCTGCCGCAATTTAGATCTCTTTTTAATCCCTGAAGACAGGTTGTTTCTTTCCTTTCATCGAAGCTGTGAAGGAGTGAATCTCGCCATCGTGGAAGGGGCCATGGGACTTTATGATGGTGTGGATTCCCGTGGGACAACGGCGGAGATCGCTCGCCTCCTCAATATTCCTGTCCTCCTCGTGGTCAATACCACCCGGATGACGGGTAGCATCGCTGCCATGGTGATGGGGTATCAACATTTTCAGAGAGATGTCCCCATCGCCGGAGTCATCCTCAATTATGTCTCCGGGCTTCGTCACGAAAGCAAACTGAGAAATGCCGTGGAGCAGCATTGCGGGATACCTGTCGTGGGAAGCCTCCCAAAGGATCAGGACCTTAGCATCATGGAGCGGCACCTGGGACTCATCCCTTCATCGGAATCCGTTGAAGCAGAGGGGCTGGTCGAACGGATTGGCCGTAAGCTTGAGTCCCGATTCGATCTGGATAAGATTTTAGCGATTGCGCAAAGTTCCAAAACCCCTCAAATTCCATCCCTTCTCTTGAAGAAGGAAAAAGCGAAAAAATCCTCTCTCCTCCTCGGTGAAAGAGACCGATTGAAGGGGGCCACCCGCACCCAAGAAGTTCGGATCGGGATCATACGTGACCGTGCCTTCAATTTCTACTACCCGGAGAATCTTGAAGCTTTGGCCGATAAGGGGGCTCAGCTCATCTTCATCAATTCCTTCAAGGATCGTCTGCCCAAAGTGGATGGACTTTATATCGGAGGTGGATTTCCGGAATTCTTCCTGAGGGAATTAGAAGGCAACCGTGGGTTACGAGGGGATATCGCCGAGGCTGTCCAAGGGGGATTGCCGGTCTATGCGGAATGTGCGGGTTTGATGTATTTATGTCGGAACATTTCTTGGCGGAGCCGGTCCTATGAAATGGTGGGAGTCCTTTCCTCTGAAGTCCATCTCTCTGAAAGACCTGAAGGACACGGGTATGTGGTGGCTGAGGTCATGAGTGAAAATCCGGTTTTCCCCGTTGGATTGACTGTGCGCGGCCATGAATTTCACCACTCCCACCTTTTGCCTCCCGATGACCTTGCATGTGCCTATCGGATAAAGAGAGGACGGGGAATGATCGGCCAAAGGGATGGGATCGTATATAAAAATCTCTTCGCGTCCTATATCCATTTGCACGCTTTGGGAACCCCTGAATGGGCTGAGGGGTTTGCATCGCTGGCACGGAAGGAAAAGAGAAATCGCCGGAGGGTTCGTCAGGGAAAGGGTGTGGTTTGCCTCAGATAATGGCAGATTTGGACCAAACCTTTTACAATGAATACCACTGCACGAATCGTCATGGTGTCCTTCAAGGACAAAAGTTGAATTGATATGAATTGAAAAACCGGGAGGTGAAAAATATGGCAAAATCTGTTCTGGGGGGCATGGAAATCGAGATTGATGAGGATGGTTTTATCCAGGAGCCGGAGAAGTGGAATAAGGAAGTGGCCGAGGATGTGGCAAAAACTGAAAATGCTTCTCCAATGAGTGAAGAGCACTGGAAGTTGGTCAACTATCTCAGGGATTACTACCTCAAATTCGGGATCGCCCCGCCCATCCGTATGGTCGTCAAACAAACAGGGTTCGACCTCAAATATATTTATAAATTGTTCCCAGGTGGTCCGGCGAAGGGGGCGTGTAAAGTGGCAGGTTTACCCAAGCCGACCGGCTGCGTGTAAATGTTGGGTTTCCGGAGAATTTTTTAACTCTTGGTCTGTCCAATCGAATTAACTTCAAGAGTGTTGGATAAGGAGTGAAGAAGATCGTCGTCAAGGACCCTTTAAGGGTTTTTTTGTGCGTTAGGAAGGATTGAGGTATAAGAATGAGGATCCTTTTGGTGGTGGCCACCTATGTGGGGTACATCTTTATCGTAACGATGTATACCATAAAAATTATAAAGTATCTTAAGCTTCCTCTGCACCTCAGATCTGAAATCTACCCCGTTAGGTCGGGCCAACATGAACGAGAGGAAAAGTCCTATCTTGAAAATTTGGAGTGGTGGACGAAACCTCGGGAAGAGGATTTCATTGGAAAGACCCTTTATCTCATTAAAGAATACTTTCTCCTAAGTGACTACTTTCGCTGGGACAAAGGCTACTGGCTCTTCCTATATCCATGGCATATTGGATTTATATTTATCATCACCTTCCATATCCTTTCTTTCCTTGGTGCCTTCGCTGAGTTGCTGAGTTTTCCAGTTGTAGCAAATTCACCGAGTATGATCGGATCTGCTATTTATTACCTCAGCCTTGGCATCGGAGTAACCAGTTTTGTAGCCGGTCTTTTTGGGAGTATCGGTATTATGATCAAGCGCTTGGCAGATGAAAAGTTAAGAGATTATGCCACCCCATTAAACTACTTCACCTATTTTTTCCTGTTGGCCGTCTTTCTTACTGGGTTATACTCATGGTACTTCGCTGACCCCAGCTT
>CAWGWZ010000012.1:0-7504 GCA_963826305.1 uncultured delta proteobacterium
GTTACTCACTTTCATCCGGAAATCACCAATTCCTGACATAGAGTAGCCGTCATCCTTTCCAGGTGAACCCTTCAGAATTTTGACAAAGTTCTTCAGAGCGAGGACCCCGGTGGGCAAGGGAGGACGAGCCGTCTAATTGATCGAGGAGCTTACATCCCATTGTGAGACCGTCTGGAAACGGCTCACATGGAAACAACGGATGGCCTCGATGAGCACAAGGACGGTGGATGGAGACCTAACAAATTTCGAGAGATTGGGATGTTTCTGAATGAGTATCTTAGCCAGCTCTTCCCACTTCTTACCCCTCCTGATCGGCCGTGCTGTGCCGACGATCGTTATTGCTTCAGCCTTCATCAGCCCCTCTTCCCTATTGGATCGATTGTCGATGAGAAGGGCCACGCGACGGTTCTCTAAAATATTTTTGTATTTAAAAGTGATCCTTGGCGTTGCAAAGACAACCCCTTTCAAACCGGGCAAAAGGGCATAGGTGATGAGGGAGGTATAAGGTTGCCCGTTAGAATCGGTTGCGAGGACGGCGTGGCGTTCAGCCCTGTTCAAGATGCTTAACCTCTCCGGAACAGAAACGTTTCCTCTTCTTCTCTTGCTCGGAATGAACCCTCTTTTAATCTCCTTCTTCCTATGTGCCATCTGGATGAGTCTCCTCAAGATTGATGAAATTCGCAATATCAGATCTCAATTTTATGCTATTATAATTCTTATAGCAAATTCTCTCCGTCATTTAGAGGACAAGAGGGATGCCATGCAGAAGCTTATTTTGAGAATGTAAAGGACATCTCTCTTGTTGCTTGACAGCTTCGAAGAAGGATACGTGAAGTGAGAACAACTCTACTGAAGGCCTCACCTCTCGCCCTGACCATTGGCCATTCTACGAGAACGATGGAGGACTTCATCCATCTGTTGCAGCGGCATAGTGTGATGAAGGTTGTGGATATCCGCACCGTGCCGCGCTCCAGGCACAATCCCCAGTTTAACCGGGAGACACTTCCTTACCGCCTGAGCGCTGTCATCATTGGCTATCTCCATATGCCAGGCCTTGGAGGGCTGCGCCATCCGCGACCTGATTCGCCGAACATGGGTTGGCGTAACTCATCTTTTAGAGGGTTTGCAGACTACATGCAGACAGAGGAGTTTGAGGAGAATTTGGAAAGATTAAGCCAACTCGCCTATGAAAGGCGGATCTCATTGATGTGTGCCGAGGCTGTGCCCTGGCGCTGCCATCGCTCTCTCATCGCCGATGCCTTACAGGTGAGGGGCATCCGGGTTGAACACATCATGAGCTTGACGCATCGCCAGCCTCACACCCTCACCCCCTGGGCCAAGGTGCGCGGCATTCGCCTCACCTATCCCCCTGCAGGAGATGGAAAAGAGAAATAGTTATTCCCCCGAAGATTTCTCTTGACGTTAGTGTTTTTCGCTTATAACATTTTCACACAGGGAGCCTATCACCAAATCCTTGCTTTATGCAAAATGAACCTCTATGTGACCGGTAAGAGAAATGCCCAACTACCCCTCAGAGATACCTTGTTCTATCCCAAATTCAAGGAGACGGACGGGAGCGGCGCCCGGAAGTCCGAAAACTTAACCAACTGGGAGAAAACCACATCGAGAAGCTTGTGAGAGCATACGATGGATTTAGGAACGAGGACGGTTTCTCTAAGATTGTGCGGATCGAGAAAATAAAGGAAAACGATTACAACCTCAATGTGACTCTCTATGTCTCTCCGGAAGAAGAGACTGAAGAAATCAACGTGGCAAAGGAGTGGCAAGATCTTCGAAAGCTCGAAAAGGAGATTCTTGGAATAGAAGAGAAGATCGAAGGATACCTAAAGGAACTCGATAATGGAAGGGTATGAACGACTCCTAAAAATATCCCCTCCCCATCTTGATGGGGGAGGGTGGGGGTGGGGGTGAAGAACCAATGTTCCGACCAAATTTCGAATATAACAATAGAATCGTTAATAATCTGACTCGGATCGCTGAGGGAAGAATAATTATCTTAAACGCACCCCTTGTACCAAAATGGGAGGTTTCTCTGAGAAGAGAAGCACTGATAAGAAGTGCTCATTCCTCTACCGCCATCGAAGGTAATCCCCTTTCCCTCGAACAAGTCAGTGATCTCGCAGCCGGCCGGGACATTATGGTCAAGAGAAAAGATAGACAGGAGGTCTTAAATTACCTCGAAGCCTTGGAAAGAGTTCCCGAGTTTGCCGAGAGAAATCCATTTACCGCAGAAGACCTGTTGGAACTTCATAAAGTGGTGACGAAGGAAACTCTGGAGAATCCAACGGATGAAGGTGTCTTTCGAAATCGTCAGGTATTTGTGGGAAATAGAGTCACTGGTGAAGTCATATTCATGCCACCTCCAACAGAGCAGGTCCCCCAATTGGCAAACGATTTACTTGAATGGTTCAATTCCTCTGTGGTCAATGAAATTGATCCGGTAATCGAAGCCGGTTTAACGCATTATGAACTTGTGAGGATTCATCCTTTCATAGATGGGAATGGTAGGGCGGCAAGAGTAATTGCGACGCTGGTTCTTTATAAACGGGGTTTTGATACGAAGAGATTCTTTGCCTTAGACGATTACTACGATCAAGATAGGCGTGGTTACTATGCGGCATTAAAAAGCGTTGATCAAAATACCTTGGATCTTACTGGGTGGCTTGAATATTTTACTGATGGTGTAGCAGTGACCATAAAGGCAGTAAAAGATAAAGTAATTGGTCTGAGCAAGGACATTAAATTGCTCAAAGAAAAAGGACAGATCGCCCTCACTGAAAGACAGATGAAAATTGTGGAGAGAATAATAGATAAAGGACAGATTGCCAATAGAGAAATGAGGGAGATTTTTGGGCTATCAGACGAAGGTGTGCGAAAGGAAATAACAAAACTTGTGAAATTAGGTGTCGTGAGAAAAAAAGGTAAGGGTAGATCCCTTAACTATGTCCTTGTTTAGTAGGTTGGCGATTAAGTTGGCATTTAGGTTGGCGATTATTCATAGTCAATTGAGGGGAAGAATTGGGTCACAATTGGGTCATGACAAATAGGAAAAAACGTTTGCTGAAAAGAGTTGGCCCAGACAAAGGAGGGTATTGGGAGGTTTTGGCTATATAAAGGGGAGGGGGAAAGGTTGGTGATTATGAGTTTAAGCCAGAGCAGTCGAATCTTACGATCACCTATGATTCCCTGTTTAGGAACCGGGCATGAGGATTGGGATTAAAACCACTCTTAAAACCATATATTATCGAGGAGGTTTTATGTCTGAGCCAAGGGAGAGTTGTTTGTGTACTGGTTTCAGGCTGTAAACAGAAGCCAATCTTTTCAAGGCTTCACAGAGGGTCCTCAGGCGTCCCGTCGAACCTCACCGTCTTCGTCCAGGTCCTCTTCTCTCGCTTGATATAATCGAGATAGATCGCTTTACCTACGACATAGATCCAGAGTTGACAGTAGGTGAAATACATGGCGATGATGAGCAAGAGATTTCCCGAGAACTGGAACGAAAAAGGGGTGTTCGATCAGAGACCGGACACCCCAGAATGGCAAGAAGAATCTCTACAGATACTTCTCGATCAGGATTTCGGCGATCTGCACCGCATTGAGGGCTGCGCCCTTCCGTATATTATCCGCCACAACCCACATATTGATCCCATTGGGAATCGATTCGTCCTCTCGAATCCTTCCCACAAAGGTCTCGTCCCTGCCTGCTGCATGGATGGCTAGCGGGTATTCGAACTTCTTCGGGTTATCCACCACGACCACACCTGGAGCCTTCGAGAGGAGCTCCCTCACCTGATTAGCGGTTATCTTCTTCTCGGTTTCGATATTGACAGATTCGGAATGGCCATAGAAGACAGGGACCCTCACTGTCGTAGCCGTCACACGGATCGAATCATCCTCCATGATCTTCTTCGTCTCATTGACCATCTTTATCTCCTCTTTCGTGTAACCGTTGTCGAAGAAGACATCGATGTGGGGAAGGCAGTTAAAGGCGATCTGGTGTGGATAGACCTCCTTCTTGACCTCCTTTTGGGTATAGATGGCGAGGACTTGGTTCTCCAATTCTTTGATCGCCCTCTTTCCCGTCCCTGAGACCGCCTGGTAGGTGGAGACGACGATCCTTTTGATCCGGGCCACATCGTGGATAGGCTTCAGGGCAACGACCATCTGGATGGTGGAACAGTTGGGATTGGCAATGATATTCTTCTTGGAATACTGGGCGATGGCATGGGCATTGACCTCTGGAACAACCAGGGGGACCTGCGGGTCCATCCGGAACGCGCTCGTATTGTCGATGACGACACAGCCCGCGTTTCCTGCGATAGGTGCGAACTTTTCGCTCACCGAACCTCCGGCTGAGAAAAGGCCGATATCGACTCCCGGGAAGGAGTTCTCATTCAGCACCTCCACCGTATAGGACTTTCCTCTGAACTCCAGCCTTGTGCCCGCCCCTCTTGTTGAGGCCAGAAGCTTCAGTTGATTTACCGGAAAATTCCTCTGCTCAAGCGTGGCCAGCATCTCATTTCCCACAGCGCCCGTGGCACCTACCACTGCCACATTGTATTTCTCTTTCTTCATAACCTCCTCCATCTATTTCCCTCACCCATCCCTTTCCTCCGTGGGGAGAGGGGAGGGCGAGGGGAGTGATTTTGAAATTCGGATTTCATATAAACGAAGGGGTGCCCTTTCGAACACCCCCGCCATTCGGATATACCCTCGCATCATTTTTAAAAATAGAAGAAAAAGAATATCTTGTCAAGGGATGGAGATTCTTTCATCCGACGCGCTTAGGCTGTCAGTCAGCGGGCGTGCTGTCATCAACTTCATTGATCTTCTTTAACATCATCATCTTTACTTCCTATATGATGGGTTTCATTTGAAGGGCTCCTACCGGACAAACAGATTCGCACATCCCGCATAGCTCACACTTGTCCCGCTGAAATCTGGGGTACCCGTCCTCCCATTGAATGGCCAGGTGGGAGCAACTTGGCTGACACCAACCGCATTGGATGCATTTCTTCTTGTTGAGGAAAATTTGTTTGGTTGGCTTGGGACCACCCATGATTTGGGGCCGAATTAAAGGCAGCTTACCATAATCAGTAATGACTCGGTCAGCAGCAAGGCCTCTCATATCGGCGATGCTTCTATAGCCCTTTCGATCCATAAACTTACGGATAAAATCGAGCCAATCCCCGATCACATCCCACCCCTCCGCCATAATGGTACGGCAGATCTGTACATTACTGGCTCCAGACATGATCAATCGGATGACATCCTCAGCTGAACTCACCCCGCCACATCCACTCAGACCCTCTTTAAACCCATTGATTCTAAAATTGGCAATATTTCCGCAGATGAAGGTAATCACCCAAGGTCCCCATGTGGAGGAAAAACATGGGTAATCTGGATGCCAACCCGGTTGTCCCGTTTCAATATCTACTTTCAGAGAAGGGAAGAGAGAGCTATCAGAAAAGGTTACGCCGACCGCCCCCGCTCGTTGGATTGCTAACGCAACAGAAACCGGATCCTGTTGTTGAGGTGGCATCTTTGTAATCACCGGAATATTCAACCGCTCCACGCAGAATTTTGTATATTTGGCTGCTATTTCAGGAATAGCGCCGGGGAGAATTCTGGGAGGAAGGTCTTTGTGCATCGCTTTCTTGCTCAACGGTGCAACCGTATGGGCACAGGAAAGGTTCAGCTCCACAGCATCTACCTTCGTCTTCTTGATGAGATCACATTGCTCCTCCCACCCTTCGTCTGTGAAGGCATGGATGCTTCCGATGACCTTACAATCAAACGGTTCTAAGAGTTCTTTCGCCTTGTTGGCATAGGAGACGTAATCCTCATCCAGGAAATAGCTCAGTATAATGCCGGGCGAGATGAGACAGATCGTATAAGGAGGTTTTTCTCCCTTCCTCCCTTTCACCTTTGGCGAGGATTTCTTGGGGGGAATCGGTTTCCATTCTTCCTTTGAATAGATATCCGTAAATCGGTACACGGGCCAACTCACGGTATGCAAAAGGGAGTCGGGGCCTTCTTTTGAGTTGGTTTTGAGAACCACCGCGGCGAACCCTGCCTGGGCCGCCCTAAGACAAGCCTCCGGCGTATGGGTCGGCGGCCCAGAAGCACAAACCAAAGGGTTTTTGATCTTAATGCCTCCGTACTTCGTTGAAAGATCAGCCATTTCCAAAATGCCTCCTTAAAGAGATTCTTTGCCTTGTGTTATAGCCTGAATGCAGAAGGTTGTAAATGGACTGCAGGCCGACTTAAGGTATACCGTAAGTAAAGCAGAAGTGGGTTGGCATCGACAACCCACTTCTGCAGTGTTTAATTCTCCAAGCTTCGACTTTAGGGGAATGTCCCTTCTTTCACCATGACCTCTGTCCATTTTCCATCCTTCAATTCAGAGAGAGGAATCGGATAGACGATCTGAGATTTTATCCCATACATCTTTTCTCCTCCCCAAGAGGCAGGTCCAAAAGGATGATCTTTATAAGAAGTTTCACGGAGAGCAGGATATACCTTTTCATGGTCCACGGAGTTGGCCTTCTTCATCGCTTCTATGGTCCAGAAAAGCAAAGGATAAATCTCCGGGACCAGGCCCAGCATGGGTTCCTTAAATTTCTCTTGATACCTGAGCTCCAAATCGGCATAGATCTTGTTCGGGGCTTTTGCCCATATGCGAGGAACGACAACCCTATCAGAACCCTTGCCTGCTGTTTCCCATAGAACTTTTGCCTCGACGACCCCCGTTGGGTTATAGATCGGACCTGTGAAACCCAATTCCCTCGACTGCTTGGCAATCAGGGCCACTGTTCCTGTGGGAGCAGCGTCCGTGCAGATCATGTCCGGTTTTTTTGCCAACATCCGCTTTAAGGCAGGGTAGAAATCGGTCATTCCTCTTTCAAAAAACTCTTCAGCCACAATCTCCGTCTTCGGTTTACGTTCCGCATGAAGTGTCTTGAAAAGCGTCCAATCTGCCTTCCCCATCTCGTCATTGGGTACGATCAGTGCTACTCTCTCCACTTTATAAATACGGTATACATCCTCAAAAAAGGTCATGATGAGTTGATCGGTCGAACCCATGATCCTGAAGACGCTGGGATTTTCCGGATTCGTAATATTTTTCCCGCCAGCCATCATCCCCCAATCCAAGAACTTGGTTTGCCTGACCAAGGGCAGAACAGGGGGATGAACTCCCGAACCCAAGATGACTCCGTAACGGATATTATCTGAAAAGAGAGCCTTGTTTACGGCACTTACGGCATCGGCGGGGTTATATTTGTGGTCATAGTCAATAATCTCCCATTTGTAAGCTTGTCCAGCAATGGTGAAGGTTCCAATATCGTCCGTCGCCAATCGGAGAGCTCTTGCTACGCCCATTCCCCATGGGGCTGCTGGGCCAGACATGGAAGAGATATTGGCAAACTTTATCACTTTCACCTCTGCCCCATATATGAAACCTGAACCCGTGATAAGCACT
>CAWGWZ010000013.1:0-142184 GCA_963826305.1 uncultured delta proteobacterium
CCCAGGAGCTTGCCGAAGGACACTATTATGTCCAAAGCGAGTTTTATTCTTTCTCTTCGATCGTTCGGCATATTCCATTTCTTTTAAGGGTTTCTCCTATCAACCTCAGGCGGAGCCTGCTTTTCCTGTTACTTAATATCGCTGGTAAAAGCGTAGCGAAATACATCGATACATCCCTTCATTGGGCTGATAACAACGAAAAGTGGAATTCCCAGAAGATTCGGCCCGATGATAAAGTCTTAAAAGGGAGCACCATCTTCCCTTCAGATGAAGCCCATCTCCCGTTTTAGGCTTTAAAAGATGGTAGCCCGTATAAAAATACGGAGGGCAAAACGCATCAAGATGTTCTCTCCATCGTTAACGATCGAGGGTCAGGTCATGACGGACAATAGGGACTGAGGGTATAAAGATGGGTCACATACAAGTGATGTTTAATCCCGGAACGGTAGCCCTGATCGGAGCAACTGAGAAGAGAGGCGCCATCGGACGGGCAATCCTGGAGAACCTGCTCCGGTCAAAAGAGAGGAGGATATTTCCGGTAAACCCCCTCAGAGAGAAGGTATTGGATGTGAAGAGCTATCCCAGTATCACAAGCGTTCCTGAACATGTGAATCTGGCAGTTATTGCAACTCCTGCCCGGTCAGTACCTGAAGTGGTTGAGGAATGCGGCCGGGCAGGTGTAGAGGGGGTGCTCATAATCTCTGCCGGGTTCAAGGAGATTGGTGAAGAAGGCAAACGACTGGAGAGTGAGGTCGACCGGATCAGGAAAAAATATGGGATGCGTATTCTGGGACCAAACTGCCTCGGTTTTGTGCGGCCCCCCCTGGGTTTAAATGCGACGTTTCTCAGGGGTACGCCTCCACCTGGAAATATCGCCTTCATCTCTCAGAGCGGTGCCCTCGGCAGCGCGATACTCGATTGGGCGGTCAGCGCGGGGATAGGTTTTAGCATGTTTGCATCACTCGGCTCCATGATCGATATCGACTTTGGCGACATGATCGACTTCCTGGGAGATGACGAGGCCACCAAAAGCATTCTGATCTATATGGAGGGTGTCGGCAACGCAAGAAAATTCATCAGTGCGGCTCGGGAGTTCGCCCGCCGCAAACCTATCCTCATTTTAAAGCCAGGGCGATTCGCAGAGAGTGCAAGGGCAGCACATTCCCACACCGGGGCTATGGCAGGTGACGATGCAGTATATGAAGCAGCCTTCAGGAGGGCCGGCATCGTAAGGGTGCGGGAAATAGCGGAGCTGTTCGATGCTGCCGAGGTTCTTGATTCGAAGAAGTTACCAGCCGGCCCGAGGCTCGCCATAGTAACGGCTGCCGGCGGGCCTGGCGTGATGGCCACCGACGCCCTTATTGACCTGGGTGGGGAACTGGCAAAACTCTCTGACGAGAGTATGAAGCAACTCAACGCATTTTTGCCGCCGTACTGGAGCAAGGCTAATCCTGTCGACGTGCTTGGGGATGCAACCGTCGACCGGTTCATGAAAGCGCTCACCATATGCCTCAGTGACCCAATGGTGGACGGAGCGCTGGTCATTTATGTACCCATGGACTCAGCACCTTCAAACCAGGTTGCGCAAGCTGTGGCCGATATCGCGAGAAACACTTGGAAACCCATCATCACAACGTGGATGGGGGCAAAAGACGTCGAAGAAGGGAGGCGCATTTTTGTTGAGAACAACATCCCGAACTACGACACCCCTGAGAAGGCTGTCAGAACTTATGTGAATATGTGCAGGTACAAGAGACATCTCGACCAGCTCTATGAGACCCCTGCCGAGTTGCCGGCGCACAAAGCGCCCTCGAAAGACCACCTGAAAGAACTTCTCAGGGTGGCCCTCACGGAAGGACGGACGCTTCTTAATGAGGGAGAGTCCAAGGATTTTCTTAAGACCTACGGTATCCCGGTGACAATGCCGCAGCTTGCTCAAGGTCCGGAAGCGGCGGTGAGTATAGCAGAAAAGGTGGGCTACCCAGTCGTCATCAAGGTCGTCTCGCCTGACATCTCCCACAAAAGCGATGTGGGTGGCGTCATCATAGGAATCGATTCAAGCGCAGCCCTAAAGGAAGCATATGAGAAGTTGATGCAAAGGGTGAAGAAACGTGCCCCGGAAGCGGCCATAGCGGGTGTAGTTGTCGAGAAGATGATCACAGATGTCGATTACGAGCTCATCCTTGGGACCAAGAAGGATAAGGATTTTGGTTCGGTCATCCTTTTTGGGATGGGAGGGACGACGGCGGAGTTCATCAAAGACTTTTCGATTGGGCTCCCGCCGCTCAACCGGACATTGGCAAAGATGTTGATGGAGGACACGAAGGTATACAAAATGCTCGAGGGCTTTCGCGGCAAACCCCCGGCAGATTTTGAAGGGCTCGAGGAAATCGTTGTCAATTTTTCCAATCTGATCGTCGACTTCCCAGAAATAGCTGAGATCGACATAAATCCTCTTGCCATATCGAATGGCAGGGCTTCTGCCCTTGACGCACGGATCATTATTGACAGGGATTACGGCGCTGCCAGCCGATCTCCATATCCACACCTGGTTATCACTCCCTATCCGACGAAGTACATTACGCCCTGGCAATTGTCGGAGGGAACCGAAGTGCTTCTGAGGCCCATAAGACCTGAAGACGAGCCCGCGGAGCACGAGATGCTCTCTTCGCTGTCTGAAGAAACATTGAGGACCAGGTTCTTCTCCACTATCAAAGACATATCCCATGAGTGGCTTATCCTCTTCTGTAATATCGACTACGACCGGCACATGGCAATCGTTGCGGAGGTGCGGGAAAACAGGAAGAAAAAGATGATAGGGGTTGCAAGACTTATTATGAACCCGGAATTGACATCCGGCGAACTCGCCGTTCTCGTGCACGATCGATTTCAGGGGAAAGGCCTCGGGTATAAATTCGTAGAGGTGCTCATCGGGATAGCCCGGGAAAAGGGCATTGAGGATATCCGAGCAGAGGTCCTCACCGAGAACGAGAGGATGCTCAAGATCCTCAGGCGGTTGGGGTTTACAACTCAGTGGCTTCCTGGCGGCACGAGTGAAGCCGTGTTGAAGCTGAAAGGCTGAAGGAATTCCAAGAGCTTCCTTTCAGGATTATTTTAATAACTCATGAGGTAGGAGAATATGCCATCCAACGGAAAAAAAGAACCAATAGAAGATTTAAAAAATAAGTTTCGTTCCTTCTTCGGTCCCCGAGACCCCCAGAAAAAGAAGGATGCCTTGCCCCCTAAGACTCATTTCAGCATCTGGTATTTCCTGATCGCCTTCCTTTTATTTACCTACCTGCAACAATACTTTCTTTCTCGAAAAGTGGAGACAATTCCTTACGGGCAATTTAAACAAGCCCTGGCTGAAGGCAACGTGAGTAAATTAACCATTGGCCCAGAAAACATCACCGGAACGCTCACAGGAAAAGAAAAGAAGCCGGGCCAGCAGTTCACTACAATTCGGGTGGACGATCCCGGCCTGGTGAAAGAACTGGATGAACACAAGGTCGATTATTCCGGACGCTATGAGAGCAAATTCCTGAGCAGTATTCTCTCCTGGATCCTCCCCATCGGCATTATGATCCTGATCTGGCGGTTCGCCATGAAAAAGATGGGGCCGGGGATGGGGGTCATGTCTTTTAGCAAGAGCAAAGCCAAGCTTTTTGCAGAGAATGAGACCAGGGTCACTTTTGCCGATGTCGCTGGAATCGATGAAGCCAGAGAAGAGCTCCAGGAAGTCGTGGAATTTTTGAGCAATCCGGGAAAATTCCAGAAACTGGGGGGGAGGATTCCAAAAGGGGTGCTTCTGGTTGGCCCGCCGGGGACTGGCAAAACCCTCCTGGCCAGGGCCGTGGCCGGGGAGGCAAAAGTACCTTTCTTCAGCATCAGCGGGTCTGAGTTTGTGGAGATGTTCGTCGGCGTGGGGGCAGCGCGCGTTCGCGATCTTTTCTCTCAGGCCACGACGCCAAGCCCCCTGCATCATCTTCATCGATGAACTGGACGCCTTGGGAAAAGCCCGGGGAATGAATGTCATGGGCGGGCACGACGAACAGGAGCAAACTCTCAACCAGCTCCTGGTGGAGATGGATGGATTCGAGACGAATAAAGGGGTCATCATCATGGCCGCCACCAACCGGCCGGAAATCCTCGATCCTGCCTTGTTGCGACCGGGGCGGTTTGATCGGCAGGTCCTGGTAGACCGCCCGGATATCAACGGGCGAGAAGCTATCCTGAAAATCCATTCCAAGAATGTTCTTTTAGGTCCCGATGTGGATCTTCGTAAAATCGCCGCCCGCACCCCAGGCTTTGTGGGAGCTGACCTGGCCAACCTCGTTAATGAGGCCGCTTTGTTGGCTGCACGGAAAAATAAAGAGATGGTAGGGTTGGCGGATTTCGACGAGGCCATCGACCGGGTGGTTGGGGGTCTGCAGAAAAAGAACCGGGTGATGAATGCGCAGGAAAAAGAAATTGTTGCCTTTCATGAGTCCGGACATGCGATTGTGGCTGAATCTGTAGAGCATGCCGACCCGGTGCACAAAATCTCGATTATTCCCCGAGGGATTGCGGCTCTCGGATATACCCAACAGCAACCCACGGAGGACCGCTATTTAATGACTCGCTCGGAGCTACTGGACCGGCTCGCTGTTCTTTTAGGAGGTAGGGTGGCGGAGGAGCAAGTCTTCGGAGAAATCTCCACAGGGGCTCAAAACGACTTGCAGCGGGCTACAGACATTGCCCGGTCCATGGTCACGGAATATAGCATGAGTGATTCCCTGGGACTGGCGACCTATGAGCGCCCTCGTCAGCCTATGTTCCTACCGGAAGGGTTTACTCCCAGCAAAAGCTACAGTGAAAAGAAAGCCGCCCAAATTGATGATGAGGTCACCCGGGTCATCGAGGAAGCTCATCAAAGGGTGCGAGGAATCCTGTCCGCTCACCGGAAAGTCTTAGATGAATTGGCCCACCTCCTTTCCCAGAAGGAGGTGGTGCAAGGGGAGGAGCTCAGAAAGATGCTGTCCAAATCCAAACCCGGGATGCCAATCACGTTGCCTGAGCAGCCATCCTGACAATCCGGTGTCCTGCGGTGCGGCCGGTATCATAGAGCATGTCTTTCGGTAATCAATACTCTTAGAGTCAAAGACTACAGGGATGTTCATGCGGAACGTGCCTAGGTTTATCGGGGGAGAGGCCTTGAAATGATGCATCGGCAAATGTGGAAAATACCTTAATCAGAATAAATCAAATAATCAACTGGCGCGGGCGAATCTCAATCCCCCTGTCTTCTTCCTGCTCGGGGAAAGCCGATGAATCCTCGTTCTGCATCAGCGCCGATGAGCTGAACGCGAACTCGATTTCCGATTTACACTTTACTTTTTAGGTCTCTTGAGCAGGTTCGGGCAGTTTTTCTAACTTTACCTTTGAAATTCTCTGCCCAACCATTTCTACAATTCTTATCCGCTTTCTTTCGATTTCTACCGTATCGCCGGCTTGGGGAATCTTTTGCAGGATCGTCATCAAGAATCCTCCAAGGGTTTCATATTCAGGCGATTCCGGAAGTTCGATACGATAGTCTTCTTTTAAATCCCTCAGGCTGATCGATGCATCGATCACCATCGTCCCATCCGAGAGCTGAATCACGGGGCTTTCTACATCATATTCATCTCTAATCTCCCCTACGATCTCTTCAATCAGATCCTCGAGGCTGACCAGACCCGAAATTCCACCATATTCATCTACCACCAAGGCCATGTGGATCCTCTTCTTTTGCATCTCCCTTAAAAGGAGGCTGATTTTCATCGTCTCAGGGATGAAATAAGGAGGCTTGACGATCTTTCGGATATCGACCTGTCCTGTTTTTGCAAACGTGGTGAGGAAGTCTTTCGCATAAAGGATTCCCCTGATATCATTGGGTTCTCTTCCGAAGACAGGGTAACGAGAAAACTGTTCTTCCTCGATGAGCGAAGCGATTTCTTGAACCGATTTATCAATCTGAATCATCACCATCTGCGTATCCGGAACCATCACCTCTTTTACGGACATGTCCGTGAATTCGAAAATGCTTTGGAGGATTTTTTCTTCTGTGGGTTCGAAAACCCCATGCTTTCCACCCTCCTTAATTAGCATTTTTACCTCTTCCTCAGTAACGTAGGCCCTCTCGGTAAACGGTTTTTCGCCAAAAGGCCTGAGCATAACGGCCGTGCTGAAAGTGAGAATTTTGACAAAGATTGCGGTAATTCTCGAAAAGGCGTCAACCGTTCTTGCTGTCCAGAGTCCTATTGTTTCTGGATGCATCAAGGCAATCGACTTGGGTACCAGTTCGCCAAAGATCACGGTAAAATAGGTGATCGCTATGACGACGATCCCGATGGCAATGGGTTCGGCAGCGAGAGAGATTGGTCTAAAAGGAACCACCTGAAGGGCGGGTTTGATGACCTTCACAGCCGCTGCGCCTCCCACTGCGGAGGCAAGGACACCAACGGTGGTGATTCCAATCTGGATCGTGGCCAGAAAGCGGTCTGGTTCTTCCTTCAGTTTTAAAAAGATTTTTGCATTTCTTTTCCCACTTTCGGCCATCTGTTTTATGTGAGTTTTCCTTGCCGTCACCACTGCAATCTCTGTCCCGGCCAGATAACCATTGATGAGGATGAGAATAGCAATAAGAATTACATCGGAAAAAAGTCCTTCCATTTTTGCCTCCCATTCCCAGTAAATCTCCCGTCCCCTATCCTTCCTGCCATCCTCCCTATGATGCTACCGCGGAGAAAAGCCATCTGAACGGGAGAGAAGAGGTCATCTATTTCTCCTGTCAAAGGGGAAAGGAGAAAGATGCGATTTTCATCGTTTGTGCCTGCCTATTGCAGGAGGGAGTAAGACTCACCTCAAGGGGGGGTACGTAGAATGATCTCCTCAGAACTTGATCCGTTTGAGCCTCTTGATCGCCTCTTTCAGCCTTGTCTCATCTACGGTAAGAGCCATTCGAATATAACCCTCCCCTGCCTCACCAAAACCATTTCCAGGAGTGGCGACGATCCCTGCCTGTTCAATCAGGAGGGTGGCAAATTGGGTTGATGTATATCCTCTCGGAAGTTGAATCCAGAGGTAGAAGGTTGCCTTTGGCCATTCGACTTCCAGACCAATCTCTCGAAGCCCCTCCACCATTACATCCCTGCGTCGCTCATAGATGTTGATGATTTCTGGAAGGGGAGTGTCAAAGTGATTGAGGGCTACAATCCCAGCCTCCTGGATAGCTTGGAAAACACCAGAGTCGATATTGGTCTTTACCCTTCCCAAAGCAGAGACGATCTCAGAATGGCCCACAGCAAACCCAATCCTCCATCCGGTCATATTGAAGGTTTTGGAGAGGCTATGAAATTCGACTCCCACCTCTTTGGCACCATCGACCTCCAAAAAACTGAGGGGTCGGTATCCATCGAAAGCGATTTCTGAATAGGCCGCGTCGTGACAGACAATGATCTGATACCGTTGGGCAAAGGTTACCACTTCTTCAAAGAAAGACCTCTCAGCGATCGCTGATGTCGGATTATTCGGGTAGTTGATGAAAAGAAGTCTTGCCTTTGCGGCCACCTCTTCGGGAATTTTCGAGAGGTTTGGCAGAAAACCATTCTCTTTGCGAAGGGGTAAGAAATAGGGGATTCCTCCGGCAAAAAGTGTGGAAACACGATAGACCGGATAGCCAGGAGCGGGGACCAATACATAATCCCCCGGGTTGACAAAAGCGAGGGGAATGTGGGCGATACCTTCTTTCGAACCGATGAGGGAGAGCACCTCTGTCCTCGCATCGAGCTTAACACCAAACCTCCTTTCATACCATTGGGCGACTGCTGTTCTGAATTCGATCATCCCTTCATAGGATGGATACCGGTGGTTCTTTGGATTTTCTGCCGCGATCTTTAGTCGTTCGATAATCAATTTCGGGGTGGGGAGGTCCGGATCCCCGATCCCCAGGTCAATCAGATCGATCCCCTTCTGCCTCATCTCCCCTTTCTTCTTGTCAATCTCTGCAAAAAGGTAAGGAGGAATTTGTCCAATCCGTTTCGCCTTCTCGATCTCCATCGGTCTCTCCCTTTTTAATGTTTCGGAAGTCTTCGAATAATTAGCTTCTTTTCTTAACCTTCATCTCAACCCTAACCTAAAAGTTTTATTTTTTATCTTAAGGGCATTCCCTTCCAAATTCAAGATAAAATTTGTGGTCGGCCGGTGGCAGGATCTTCCTGTTCATCCTGGCGGAGAAGGATTTTTATATTGACATTGCAAGGCCTTCCTATCATAATTAAAAGACTTTTTTGGGAGAGATGTTCAGATGAAAAAGGGGATGTTTTTTAAGTGGGCTATCCTCCTCCCTATCGCGTTCTCCGTTCTTTTTGGATGTGCTGGGAAGGGGAAGAGTGTGAAGACGATCTCAGGAGATCCTGAAACCCTTTATAAACAAGGGCTGGCCCAATTCAATAAGAGAAACTATAGCGAGGCCCTGAAGAAGTTTGAAGAGCTCAAGGCCAGTTTTCCCGATAGCCCCCCCTATACGCTTTGGGCAGAGCTAAAGGTCGGCGATTGTCACCTCCTTAAGAAGGATTATGTGGAAGCCATTGCCTCTTATGAAGAGTTTAAGAAAATCCATCCCACCCATGAAGATGTACTTTATGTTCAATACCAGATTGGAATGGCTTACTTCAACCAGATGCTCACCCTTGATCGGGATCAGACCTCCACGAAGAAGGCCCTCTCCAGCTTCGAATATTTAATCGGCAATTATCCGCCCGGTTTGTTCACGGAAAAAGCAAAGGAGAAGATCGGTGTCTGTAAGAAGCGACTCGCTGATCACGAATTCTACGTTGGGAATTTCTATTATAAGAATGGGAAATTTCAGGCCGCAGCTTCCCGGTTTGAAGAGTTATTAGAGAAGTTTCCAAGAATACCTGACGAGGATAAGACCCTCTTTCTTTTGGGAAAAAGTTACCTCGAAATCGATCGAGGAGAGAAGGCGAAAGAAAGCTTTACCAAAATTGTCACTCAATATCCTAAAAGTTTGCACTATAAAGAGGCCAGAGCCATCCTTGACAAAGGTCTAACGGAAAAGAAGGTTCCTCTTCGCAAGATCAAAACCGAGGTGTCCAAGAAGAGAGGCGAGACAGCAGAGGCAGAACCCGATAGGGTTGCCCTGGTCAAATTTGAAGAAGAGGGGAAACAGCCTGTTTCCCTAAAGGAAGAGAAAAAGGTTGATTTGCGGAAGGAAGAAGAGAGATTACCTTCCATTCCTGCGAGTAGCGAGTCGGGCAGGTCGATTCTTCCAAAGGAAGAAACAGGGACGATGATTCCCCCATTGGCCAAAGACCAAATGCAAGAAGATCGAGCCCTGGTCATTCCCCAAGAGATGAAACAAGAGAAAGAGGCTAATGAGGATCTGAAAATTGCACTGATTCCAGGAGAGGAACGCCAAAGGGGCATCTCGCCAAAGACCGAACTAAGGATTGAGGTAACACCCGAAGAGGAGAAACGGATTGTTTCATTACCAGCTACTCCGCCGACCCCTCCGGAGAAGGAGAAATCAAAGAGAGGAGTTCTCGGAGAACCGGGCGGGAGAAAGAGTGTGGATACAGGCCAACCCATTGATATTACCTCAGACAGAGTGGAGACATACTCTAAGGACAATTTGATCATCTTCAAAGGGAATGTCATGGCTCGGCAGAATGATATCGTCATCTATGCTGATTCCATAGAGGCAGTGGTCATTGAAGGCGGTAAGGGGATTGAGAAGGTCATCGCAGGCGGGAATGTGAAGATTCAGCAGGGGATTCGGGTGGCAAGTTGCCAGAAGGCAATCTTCCACAATCTTGATCAAAAAGTCTTCTTGACGGGTGACCCAAGGGTTTGGGAAGGGGATAATATCGTTTCAGGAGATGAGATCGTCTTCGATATCCAACAGAATCGTGTCGAGGTAAAGGGGGGGCCGGGTGGAAGAGGAAAGGCAAAGATTTATCCCGGAGGGGAATTTGAAAAACCGAAATGAGAAGGAACCCCACTTTATTTTTCCTCACCCTCTTCTTCCTCCTTTCCTGCACGGTTTCTGAAGAAAACCAAATTATTAAAACCTTGAACCAAAGGGAGGAGGCTTTGAGGAAGAAAGACCTCTCCCTCTACCTTTCCTGCGTCTCCAAAGCCTATCAAGATAAGGATGAAGATTTCGGCCGGCTCCAAAACCGAATCGAAGACTATTTTAAGACCTTCGATCGGATCGAGTATACCTGTTGGGATCGCACCATCCATATTGAAGGGGAGGGAGCAGTGGTGATCCAACAGTTCAATTTGGAAGTCGAGAAGGGTGGGAAGAAAAATCGGTATTCCGGGAGGGAGGCGCTCCTTTTTAAGAAAGAAGGGAGAGGATGGAGAATCTTGAAAGGCCTATCGAATTGACAATCAGGGAAAAATCTAATAAAATATGGCGTTTAAATCCTTTCTTGGCTTAGACGATGTTTGAAAATCTTTCGGACAAACTGGATGGTATTTTTAAGAGACTGAAAGGCCGTGGGAAATTGACAGAGCAGAATATCCAAGAGGCCTTGAAAGAAGTGAGGATCGCCCTGTTGGAAGCCGATGTCAATTTCAAAGTCGTCAAGGATTTCATCCAATCTGTCGAGCAGAGGGCGATCGGTCAGGGGGTGATGGCGAGTCTTACCCCAGCTCAACAGTTGATCAAGATCGTGAGAGAAGAAATGACGTCTTTAATGGGTAGTGAGGAGCAAAAGATTCATCTTTCGGGAAGTCCCCCTGTCCCCATCATGCTGGTGGGTCTCCACGGCTGCGGTAAAACCACCACCGCAGCTAAGCTTGCACGATACTTTCAGGAAAAGAGGAAGCGTCCCTACCTCGTCCCTGCGGATGTCTACCGACCAGCGGCCATTGAACAATTACAGAAATTGGGGGAGGAGTTAAAGGTCGATTTTTACCGTCCCGAACCATCCCAGATGCCGCTGGAAATCTGCCTCAAAGGGAGGGATTCCGCCCTGAAGGGAGGGTACGACGTGATGCTGATTGATACCGCTGGGAGACTCCATATCGATGAGGCATTAATGCTGGAGCTCCGGGAGATCAAGACACACGTCAACCCGAAAGAGGTGCTCTTGGTGGCGGATGCCATGACCGGACAGGATGCTGTCAATATAGCTAAGAGTTTTAATGAGCGACTGGGTGTCGACGGAATCATACTGACCAAGATGGATGGGGATGCCCGGGGAGGGGCTGCCCTTTCGATCAAATCGGTGACGCAGAAACCGATTAAATTCATTGGCGTGGGGGAGAAGCTGGATGCCCTGGAGGTCTTCCACCCCGATCGGATGGCTTCAAGAATTCTGGGGATGGGCGATGTCTTCACCCTCATTGAGAAGGCAGAGGCCGCCTTTGATGAGAAAAAGGCGAAGGAGATAGAGAAGAAGATCCGAAGGGATACTTTTACATTGGAGGATTTTCGGGACCAACTCCAACAGGTTCGAAAGATGGGTTCATTGGAATCGATTTTGAGTATGATCCCGGGGCTCTCGAAGAAGATGAAGGGGATGGGAGGTCTCGATTTCGATGAGAGAGAACTGGTTCGGGTGGAAGCCATCATCAATTCGATGACACCCAAGGAGCGAGCCAATTCTATGATCATCAATGGAAGCCGGAGGCTGAGGATTTCTCGAGGAAGTGGAACGAGCGTTCAAGATGTGAACCGACTTCTCAAACAATATGCCCAGGCCCGGAAGATAATGAAGCAGTTTACCAAAATGGGGGAGAAAGGGTTCGGAAGAGGGAGAGCACCCTTCTTTTCATAAGAATGACATCTACTGGAATGGTGGAATAATGGAACAATGGAATAATGGGTTAGTTCAAGATCTATCGTTGGAAGATAATTTTTGATCCATCATTCCAACATTCCAATATTCCAGTCTTCCAATTGCAAACAGAGGAGGTGATTCAGGACGATATGGCTGTATCGATGAGGCTGATGAGATTTGGTGGGAAGAAGAGCCCTTTTTACCGGATTGTGGTTTCGGATCGTCGCTCTTCCAGAGATGGAAGGTTTATTGATCAGGTGGGCACTTACGATCCCAAGAAAAATCCCGCAGAGGTCCGGTTCAAGGAAGAAAAAGCGATCCATTGGCTGAGAAAGGGAGCTCAGCCCACCCTGACTGTCCGTCAACTTTTGATAAGTTCTGGCGTATCGAAAAAGTTGAAAGAGGGCAGTAAAGAATAGATTGCTTTTTCCAAAACCCTTGCTTTTCATCGACTTCTGTCAGGACCGTTGCGGAAACTGGAGGTGGGGTTATGAACACGAAGGATTTAATTGAGTATATCGCAAAGGCATTGGTCGATCATCCAGATCAGGTTCGGGTTTCAGAAATCGAAGGGGAGAAGACTTCGGTCATAGAACTCTATGTGGCCAAGGATGACTTGGGGAAAGTGATCGGGAAACAGGGCAGGACAGCCAGGGCCATTAGGGTTATCCTGGGGGCTGCCTCCGCGAATCTGGGGAAACATTCTGTTTTAGAAATTATTGAATGACAATCCATGGGAAAAGATCTTTTCCCCATCGGCAGAGTGGTTAAACCTCACGGGGTCAGAGGGAAGATCAAAATAGAATATTTTGGGGAGGATCTCGACCGTTTCTCTCTCTACCAGGAGGTCTTTATCGAGAACAGGATGGGCAAGATCGAGCCCTATGAAATCCTGGAGACCATCCCCCAGCCGCCCCGCCTCATTGTCCGATTGAAAGGGATTGAAAGGATAGAGGATGCCCAGATTCTGGTGGGGAAAGAAATACTCATCCGAAAAGAAGCTCTGCCCGATTTACAAGAAGATGAGTATTATTGGATTGATATTTTGGGAATGGCCGTTGAAACAGAGGAAGGCAAAAGCATCGGGAAGGTAAAAGAGATCTTACCCACGGGGGCCAATGATGTCTTTGTTGTCGAAGGAAAGAGGGGGGAGATCTTTCTTCCAGCGACGGAGGAAGTCATCCAGAGCATCGACCGAAAAAGAGGATTAATGAAGGTTATTCGGATGGAGGGATTGTGGGAGGAAGAGGATGAGGTTTGATATTCTCACCCTCTTCCCTAATATGTTTTCTTCTCCCTTTCAGGAAAGTATCTTAGGTAAGGCGATCGAGAAAGGGCACCTCGACATCCGAACCATTAACATCCGAGATTTTGCTACAGATAAACACCAGGTGGTGGATGATACCCCCTACGGGGGAGGGCAGGGCATGGTGATGAAGGTGGAGCCCATTGCCCGAGCCATTGAGTGGGTCAAGTCTCAAAACCCGTCTGCTTGGAGGGTTTATTTAAACCCCCAGGGGAAGCAGTTTAATCAGGATATCGCCCGGGCCCTTTCGTCGCGATCACACGTTATCCTGCTTTGCGGCCGGTATGAGGGGGTGGATGAGAGGGTGAGGGAACTCTTTGCGGACGAAGAGATTTCGATCGGGGATTATGTCTTGACCGGAGGGGAACTGGCAGCCATGGTCGTCATCGATGCGGTCTCAAGACTGCTGCCCGGAGTTCTGGGATCGGATCGATCGGCAGAGGAGGATTCCTTCTTTCACTCTCTGTTGGAATACCCCCAGTATACTCGCCCTTCCAATTTCAGGGAGAATTGTGTTCCAGAGGTTCTCCTTTCTGGAAACCATTCAGCGATTTCACTCTGGAGGAGAAAAGAGGCTCTCAAGCGGACATGGGTTAGACGGCCTGATCTCTTAGCTAAAGCCAATCTCTCGGACGAGGACAAGAAACTTTTGGAAGAGATCGTCCAGGAGAATTCAATTGGAGATTGCGGATTGCGGAATTCGAATTGAGGATAAAGAAACCTTGAGGGAGGTAACACTTTAGCTCTTTGAAATGAAATGGGATGAGTCCCCCGGTGAAAGATGCTTCCCTGCCTACCGGTAGGCAGGCAAAGTTTTAGAATGCGGTCTTTTATATTTTGGGATTGAAATGGAGAAAGTGGGCAAGACGCTCCTGTACTTTTGGAGACGTCTGATTGATCCAGTAAGAGGTTTCCGCCCTGCCTTCGCCGGAGCGGCTACGCGCAGGCAGGTCTCAAACTTTTCCGGCATCCCTGACCGGTGTCCTATGAAGGCGCCTTTACAAAGCGCTAAAGTTTTACTGAAAAAGTACTTATGACGAATCGAACCAAAAGAAATTGAAGATGGGTTCTAATATTTATATTGGTTTGGTCCACCATCCGATTTATGACAAGAGAAAGGAGGTGGTGGCCACAGCAGTCACCAACTTCGATATTCACGACATCGCCCGTTGCGCAAGGACATTTGGGGTGGGAGGTTTCTTCATTATTACTCCGTTGGAGAGCCAAATTCAATTAGTAGAGAGGGTGATTCGTCATTGGGTAGAGGGCAACGGAGCAGTTTACAATCCCTCAAGGAAGGAGTCCCTTTCCCTTGTCCGGGTCACCCGGACCATCGACGAAGCAGATCGAGAGATCTCCAACCTCTGGGAAAGAAAAGTGAGGAGGGTTGCGACAGGAGCGGCCCGGCACCCCAAAAGTATCGGTTTTGAAATGTTGCGGAGATTAACGGGAGATCGAAATACCCCTTTCTTCATGCTCTTTGGAACAGGATGGGGGCTGACCCAGGAGGTGAAGGACAGTTCTGACTACGTCCTCGCACCGATCGAAGGCAAAGGATATAATCACCTCTCGGTTCGCTCAGCAGTCGCCATCATTTTGGATCGGCTGCTTAGCGAGGACCGTTAGGATCGTTTAGAGGGTTGAGATCGTTTTGCCCGTTTAGGGCTGTGAAGATTATCTCGATATTGACGATTTAAACGTTCCAAACGAATTTGAACGATAATCTTTTGGAGGTAGAAGATGAATCCGGTGGAAATGGTTGAGAGAGAACAGTTGAGAACAGACCTATCCGATTTTAAGGTGGGGGATACGGTGAAGGTCCACGTGAAGATCGTCGAGGGAGAGAAGGAGAGGATTCAACCCTTCGAAGGAGTCGTCATCCGTAAGAAAAAGGGGGGAATCCGGTCCACCTTCACCGTTCGAAAGATTTCTTACGGAATTGGTGTGGAGAGAGTTTTCCCTTTGCATTCTCCTCGGATCGATCGGATTGATGTGATCAGCCGAGGGAACGTGAGACGGGCCAAACTCTTCTACCTCAGAAGTCTGAGGGGAAAGGCAGCCCGCATCCGAGGTGAAAAGAAACAAGTCGCGTGACAACCAGAATGCAGAAGACAGAATGCAGAAGGCAGCCGGAAACCCAATTTTTTATGTCTTCTGCCTACTGATTACTGCCTCCTGCCTACTTAATCTTTTATGCTCTTCCCATCCCTTCCACCGCAGCCCATGGACTATTTCGAAAAGATGTACTACAGCCGGGGCTGCCAAAGGATTGCCGGTGTGGATGAAGTGGGAAGGGGGCCTCTGGCTGGGCCCGTTGTGGCGGCGGCTGTGATCCTGCCGAAAGGTGGGATTGGACAGAGGCTCTTTGATTCAAAGAAAATTTCATCCAAGAAGCGAGAGGACCTTTACGGATTGATCTTCTCCCAGGCACTGGGGGTAGGAATTGGTGTCATTGGACAGGAGGAGATCGATCTCCTCAACATTTTTCAGGCCACGTTAAGAGCAATGGCCTTGGCCGTTGAAAACCTTCCTATTGTTCCAGATTTTATTTTAATCGACGGACCTCATGGTCTCGGACTTTCCGTTCCACAGAAACCCATCCCAAAAGGCGACCAACTGAGCAACTCTATCGCCGCCGCCTCCATCGTGGCAAAGGTCACCCGGGACCGAATGATGTTGGAGTGCCACCAGAAATATCCTCAGTATAATTTTGCCCAACACAAAGGATATGGAACGAAAGAACATCGAAGGGCGATCAAAGAATTCGGTATCTGCGAGCTCCACCGCAAAACCTTTCGGGGCGTGAAGGAATACCTTTAGAAAAGGGTTCAAGGGGCCCAGGGTTCGAGTGGTCAAGGGAGTGTTTAAGAAATCAAGAGAAAAACTTGAACCCTTGAATCCTCGAATCCTTGACCCTATGGGCATGGAATCATGGATAAAAAGGAGCTTGGCAAAAAGGGCGAGGAGGTGGCCCTTCGATTTCTGAAGAAGAGGGGCTATCGTATCATCGAAAGAAATTATGTTTGTAAGATGGGCGAGATGGACATCATCGCCAGAGAGAAGGATACTCTGTCCTTCATCGAAGTGAAGACACGGACATCGACCACTTTTGGTCCTCCCCAGTTGGCCGTCAACTCCGCGAAGCAAAGACAACTTTCTAAAGTTGCTCTCAATTTCTTAAAAGAGAAAAAGCTTGAAGATGTAAAGGCAAGGTTTGATGTGGTGGCCATTCTGCTCGGGCCTCAAGGAGACGAGATCGAATTGATCAAGGATGCCTTCGATTTGAATTGGCCGTAAAACGCAACGGAGTGGAGACGGAGTAAAGGGCACTGCCAAACCGGATACGGTGATCCGGATGGATCTTACAGAGTTCCCAAGCGGGCTTTCATGAAACTTAATGCCATTGATGCGGCTTTCCAGCTTGAAGATCTGCGTCTGCCGCCATCCAACCGACTCGAACCTTTAAGAGGTGATCGGAAGGGACAGTGGAGCATCCGCATCAACGACCAGCGGCGCATTTGTTTTGAATGGCACGATGGGAATGCGGAACAGGTCGAAATCGTCAATTATCACTGAGGAGGTTATGATGACTAAACATCGCAGTACACCGGTACACCCTGGCGTATATTTAAAAGAATTACTGAACGAGCTAAAAATATCACAATACCGGCTTGCAAAGGAGTTAGGTGTCCCTGCCATGAGGATCAATCTTGTTGTAAATTGTAAACGCCCAGTAACAGCAAATCTGGCTTTGCGTCTCGGGCGCTACTTTGGACAAAATCCCCGTTATTGGATGAACCTGCAAAGTCGGTATGATATGGATGTTGCAGAAGATGCCTTGTCCGAACGGGTGATGTGTGAGGTGCGTCCATTGATCAAATTAGGGTCGGATTCACATTCTTATTTCTAAATTTGAACCCCCAATGTCTTGCATTGATGTCGGAGATCGAGTTCGCGTTGAGCTAATAGGGACCAATGTAGAACGAGGATTCATCGACTTCGCGAGAGAAGAATGAAAACACAACCGTGATTCTTCAGTTCTTCCTCCTCAACTGTGAAATTGTTTTAGAACCAACGTTATATATTGTCCCCTCTTTTCTTGCCCAGTCTAAATGGGTTCTTTCCTTAGACTTATGAGTACCACCTTTCCCCCAAGCAACCAGGTAATGGTTTAGTAAGTGAGAACGAAAATGGCTGTCAAAAAACTTCATCAGATAGGTCAACCACTGGCAACTGACGCAAGGGCAGGCAGCCGCTTGATTTTTCTGATTCGCTTAGCGGCGGGTGAATGGATCAGGTGATAAAGATCCCATGCCAGTTGCAGATTGAGCCAGAATTGTGCTTCCATACCAAAGAGTTGCTCAAGGCGAAGTGCCGTATCCGGAGTAATCCCCCGCTTGCCATGGATCAGTTCATTAATGCGCGGGTATGACACGCCAATTTTTGCGGCCAGCTCTGTTTGTGACATGCAGATTGGCTTCAGAAACTCTTCCAGGAGCATTTCCCCTGGATGGGTTGGGGGACCGCTTGTGGGAATGCGAACCATTTTTTATCGCTCTTTTCTATGTTGATTTTAGATTGGGAGAGAGGATAATCAGGATAGGGAGGTGCCTCACGGCACCCCTCCTCCTACACCACCGTACGTACGGGTCACGTATACGGCGGTTCGGCAGAGTGGGTCAACGTGGCGAACGCTTGTAGAGCTGCGGCAAACCCAGCTGTGAAAAATATCTGCCGGGCAAGGCGAACGCAAGCGCTGGGCTTCGGCTCAAGCGCCATGGACCGTGTGCAGACTTCACCGTGTTCCACGCAAGATCTTGGCTCACTCCCCGTCCTCGAAGCTCCCGATAGCGTCGCCGCCCCCATTGCTTCCAAAGGTAACAACGCAACCGCCGGTGAATCCAGGAGTCAAGTCCCTTAAATACCGATCTCGCCTCACTGAACCCAAAATATGTGTGCCAACCGACAAGGTATCTCTTCAGATCCTCGACGACTCGCTTCAGCGTAACGCCTCGCGTACGCCATGTCCGACGGTGTATCTCCTCCTTGAAACGCACGATGGCTTTGTCGCTTACTTTGCGCCGATTCGGTCGGTGTCCGGTAAACGTAAACCCAAGAAAGGTACGCTTCCACGGCCGATCCACTGCACTTTTGCTTTCATTCACCTTCAGCTTGAGTTTCCTCGATAGATACTGCGTGATACTGGCCAGTACCCGCCGCCCTGCCTTTGCACTCTTGACGTAAATGTTACAGTCGTCTGCGTAGCGCACAAAGCAGTGCCCTCGGCGCCCCAGCTCTTTGTCCAGAAGATCAAGCAGCAAGTTTGCCAGCAAGGGAGATAACGGTCCGCCCTGCGGCGTCCCTTCTCCCGTCCAGTGGTAGTCGTCATCGATCATCACACCTGCCTTGAGGTAGCGGTAAATCAGCGTTCGCACTCGCTCGTCCTTGACTCGCTCTTTTACCAGGCTCATCAGTTTATCGTGATTCACCCGGTCAAAGAACTTCTCCAAATCCACGTCTACCACCCATCCATAACCCGCTTGGATATATGTCTGAGCGCGGACAATGGCTTGGTGTGCCGAGCGGCCAGGGCGAAAACCAAAACTGCGATCCGAAAACGTACTGTCCCACTGCGCCTGCAGAACCTGCAGCAACGCCTGCTGGATAAAACGGTCCACCACTGTCGGAATCCCTAATGGACGCACACCCCCGCCTGCCTTGGGGATTTCCACACGTTTCACCGGCTTGGGCTGGTAGGTACCCCCTTCTAAGGATTCACGCAACACCGGCCAGTGGCTTCTCAGATAGCCCGGTAGTGCATCAACGGTCATTCCATCCACTCCCGGACTCCCTCTGTTGCGCCTCATCTGACGTAGCGCCTTGAGAAGATTGTCCCTCTCCAATACACGCTCAATCAGCGGCTCGCTGCTAACCGGAAGATCCTTCCGCCGTGCCCTAACCCCGGCTTCATCCCTTACCCTCTCGGGCAGCGATCTCCGCTTGACGGATGCATAACCTGGATTCTTCACGTCGAGGACCTTCCCCTCTTTTCATCCCCTCACGGGGTACCGTTCGGGCCTTCGGTCACAATTGGACCTAATATGCCCTCTGCTGACTTCTCCCATGCGGTCAGGGTCGATCGCTCAACCCTCAGCCAGTTTCAGTCGCACGCGACGTCCCAGGGCACATGCGAGATCTCCCGGGGTAAGACACAGAACCTTCTGCGCGTAAACGCCGGATTTATAAAGCACGCCCAATCACGGATCGAGGGCTTCGCGGTCACGTGCCCGCTCGCCCTGAACGTACCACACCTCTTATCCGGTTCCTGTTCGTCGCCCCGCGCTTTTGGATTGGACTTCCTCCAGACTCCACCTCACGGTGACGCCCCCGATTCTCGGGATCTTCGACTTGCCCTTTTCCTTGCCTTCGGCTCCGCTAATACCTGGCGTGAGGACTTACACCTCACAAGCTCTGTGCCATGCCCGGCACACACGAAAAAATCAGCGGCGGCGTTTACGCCGTCCGCTGGAGTGATTCGTTACGCCCGCTCCCTGGACTCACGAATTGCTTCTAATATTTCCTTCCGCGTAATGCCTTTTCGCAAGCCAGGCACATCAAAGGGAGAGCGGCGACGGGGGGATTTCGGTGCAATGGAAAACATATCGCCTTTGCGACGCCGAATCACAACTTCTTCGCTCTTGGACTCCTCAAGAATATCCGCCAACTTCTCCCGGGCCTGAGAGTAAGTATAGATTTTCATAACTCACTCCACCACCTTTATTCCAAGACTTCTTGCAACATCACACATGCGATCATCAAGGCTAATCAGAGATAATCTGTTTTCGATACAACACTGCAAATAGTAAGCATCATAAGCGTATATATTGAACCGAATGGCCATTTTCATCGCATCATGCACCCTTACCGACACCAATCTGACAGCTATTTTCTGTGAAATGTCGAACGCCCGAAGGACCTCCCGATCACTGAGACGACCCTTTCTCCTCACAGTGATTAATGCATTGCCGATCTCATACGGCAGGACTTCCGGTGATATAATGCTAAACGCTGAGGTTTTCTCAATAACCCAATCACGATCAATCTCATTGAGGGCAACTGCAAGGAATGCGCTTGCACCTGACACAATTTCCATAGTTTAATTGTACAACTCAGCCATAGAGTTGTCAATATATGCTATTCAGTCCTAACATCTATTTTTATGTTGCTGCGCCGAAATAAACCTCTCTGCAATTCAGACACTGGACTTCAGACTTTAGACACCAAACTTTTCTACATAGGAAATTAACCCCTGCAGTGTTCTGAAACCTTCTTGAGCTTTTATCTTTGTATAATCTCTGGCCATTTCCCTCGTTCAGTCTAATGCCTGCCTGCCGGCAGGTCTGAAGTCTAATGTCTGAATCACAGTTGGACGGACAACCTGCCTCGTCTTCGTCAAACGAAGAAACATTTTCGTCTCCACCCTGTGGATTCCTGGTTGGAATATACATATTTTATGAAAATTGGTTAACTGAAACTGCATAGGGGGGTGGGGAACGTTGCTGAAAGTTGTTGAAGATTAATAGCGGAACACAGCAGCTAATGGACCGGTATCAGGCATTTTTTCTGGCTCGACCACATAGACAGTACTCCCGTTCAGGAGGGTCTGGATTGCCGCGAACTCCAATGAATACTATTTAAAAGAATTTTATCCATCTCATTGCTAAAACCCCTTTTTTGTGTTATAAAACGTAAAAGATGACAGAGGTTTTTCGAAACCCGCAATCTTATCACAAGAGCCCAAAAGGGTAAAACCTTGGAGGCGGGAATGATAAGAGACCAAGGAGCAAAAACTCTTTGGACAAAGCGGGCTTCGAAAAAAAGGAAGCCCGCAAAGAGTGAGTTTCCCTCTTTGGCGGGTTTTTTATTTTAACCCTTTTTCAAATGGAGGTTATTATGTCAAGAGGACGAGTAAAGTGGTTCAACGATCAGAAGGGTTTTGGATTTATTGAAGTGGAAGGCGGTAAGGATGTGTTTGTTCACCACTCGGCAATCACCGGGGAGGGATTCAAATCCCTGAAGGAGGGTGACGAGGTTGAATTCCAGACAGCCCAGGGCCCCAAAGGCCCTAATGCCACTGAGGTAAGAGTAGTTTGATTCAGTAGAATAACTATTTTCTGAACCCTCAAAGAGAAGCCAGCATAAGGGTTGGCTTCTCTTTCTTTACAAAATTTGGGCATCCGTTTTCCATCTTTCAACAGAACTTACCTTTTAAAAAATTGGCGTAGATTCTAAAGCATTTTAACGTATTGCTTTACAGTTCCCCCTTTTTATCCCTATTTTCTTTGAAGTATTGTCGAACTTTCGCCGCAATTTGACGATCCGTCATCCTGTCAATGGTTTCAATATCGACGATGCGTCCACCCAGTTTGTTTCTCACGAGACGTTTCTTCAGCTCGCCCTTGGCCTCGCCAGGACCAAATATCAGAATAGATTCTGCATCACGAATACACGCAATGACCGCATTATAGTAAATGTTGAGATGTCCCGTAAACTTTCTCTCGCGGCTATCATCTGCGGGCACTTGCTGTGGTTCATAGGAAGCCGCAGAACGCATACCACCAGAACGTCCGGGCTGTTTTTCAACCTTTGATATGATCAGTTTTATTTCTTCCCCTTTGTCCGTAACGGCCACGATCAGGGCCTTCCTATGGTCAATCCACAAACCCACTTTTGTTCTCATCGATCTCTCCTTTGTACCTTTTTAACTTCTGTTCACTGCCCGGTTCAGAGATTGGGGAACAACTGGATCAGTAACGGTTCTTGCGACCACTATGATCCATTCGCCCTCCCTGTCCTCCGAAAAATAGGCACTCATTGTTTGTGTTATTTAGGGATGAATATGGTTTGGAACTATGGCTCGACAAGAGGCAACATGATACAAAAGGTGGTCTGACCTTCTTTAGACTCCACGGACATTGTCCCTCTCATATTTTTGACCAATCGAGTGCTGATGTGAAGCCCCCTCCCTCTGCCTTCCCCAAGAATAAATCGATCTTTTTCTTCTTCTGAGATCTGACCCGTATTATTGATCTCGACCACAGCCCATGGGTCCTTGCGGTAGGACCGTATAGAAAGTTCCCCTCCTTCTTTAGGAATGGCATTGGAGGCGTTGTTCAGGAGATTATCTATCACTCTTTCAATATGTAGGGGAAAGCATCGAACCCATAAAGGAGATTCCAACTTTCGTTCAATCAATTGAATATTCCCTCTGTTCAATTCCTTCAGGGTTTCTTCATTGATTAGAAATCGCCTCTTCGATATTTCCGTTAGGTCAATGATCGATTCCTTTCCCTTCTCATGAAGGGTCAGTGCCAATTCTTGAATACGGGAAGTCTCTTTCAAAAGAATATCCAACGCCTGATCCACTTTCTCATTCTTAGGATAGGCTCCTTCTTTAAGGATCTTCTGGACCCGTTTGGCAAAGCCTGCCACTGCAATGGCAGGGTTCTTAAAATCATGAAGGATATCGTCCATCTTCTCCAGCTTCAGCCCCTTTGTCAATTCCTTGCCAAAGAAGGTTAAGATCTCGATCTGCTCTTCGGTAAATCGCCGATGATGAGCTTGAGCATCAAAGACGAGGAAGTATTTGACGGTTTCATCCATTCCTAAAGGAATATAAAGAACCGAATTGACTTGCTGAGTTTCAAGGAAATGTTTGATGTCTGGGGGAAGGAGATGGGTTCCATTGGGATTGGTAATAAGGATGTAATGGGTGTAAATCTTCTCATTTTCAAAACTACCGAATGGCCCTGTCTGGTCCACAATCACCTTTGCATAAAGTTCTTCTTTCACAGAACGGACCTTTCCAATTCCATGTGCGGTTTGCGGATATCCAGCCTCCAGGATAATGTGTTCCCGGTCCTCCGTGACGGAGAAGAGGGCACACCTCTGGATCTTCATGATGTCCACTAATTCTGGAATCACCGAGTTGAACAGATCCTTCATCTTGATCCCTTCACCTCTGGCTAATTTCTGGTAGATATGCTCCAAAATCCTGTCCTTGGTCACATTCAACTTATAAAGATAATTAATTTTCTTTAAAGCAATGACATAACCCACCCGTTTTGAGAACATCTCCGCAATCTCGACCTCCAGCGGTGTAAACACCTTATCTTCCTCTTTATAATAGATCTGGAGGACTCCCTCTGTATCGACATCCTTAGAAAAACGGTGAAGGTAGATCGGCACGGCCAGCATCGAACGGATTCCGAGTTTTTCAACCTTCTCCTTATTCCTATATTTCTCTTCCTTTAAAATATTGGGTACCAAGTAACTCTGACGTGTTTTGACCACCTCACCGGCGATCGTGTCTTCAAAAGGGATGATCTCCTCATGATCTTCAGTAGGGCTGGGGTAAGATCCATAAGAGATCATCTCCTTCCTTTCAGGATCGGATATCCGTATGCTTGAGGCCTCCGCACCCAGATTTTCCACGATGGTCCTCGCTACGAGTTGGAGAATCTCCCTCTCCGTAAGGGAGGGATCTATGTCAAGGATCTTTTCGACCTGGGTGATCAATTGGTTTACATACCAGTAGAGCATTTCATCCTTGATCAGGTCGGCTACCCCATTCACCTCTTCGAGGGAGAGGTGAATACCTTTCTCCAACAAACGAGAACTAATCGATTCAAGGTGTTTCTGGTCAATCTTCAGAGGATCCATAAATTTTGTTTCTTAGAACTTTTTCGCATCGCCCGGTTCAGAGATCGGGAAACAACTGGATCAATAAGGCCTTCTATCGCCGTAACCCAGTCGTCCGTTATGACCACCTTGCCCACCGAACCTTCCCTGGTCGGTGCGAGGGCGTGCCTCATTCACCTTCATCTGTCGACCCAGGAGTTCTTTGCCATTCAGGTTCTCAATCGCCGCTTGGGCCCTCGCCTGGTCAGGCATTTCGACAAAACCAAAACCTCGAGGCTGGCCGCCATATTTATCCTTAACGATTCTCGCAGAGCTTACCTGACCAAAGGCCTCAAAGGCCTGTCGAAGATTTTCCACTGATACTTCAAATGATAAATTTCCAATATAAATATTCATGATCATTCTCCTTATCTTGATTTTTTTTTTAGTCCTTGATGAAACTTCTTGGATGATCGGCCCAACAGGAACATTTCAATCTTCCCAAGGCCTATGCCTCAATCTGCCTTATTTTTTCACGGGTTCTATCCCACCCCTGTTCACTTACCCGAAACCCCCTGTCTACCACAGGTAGATTGGCAACATAGGGGAACAGGGGGTATCTATTCCCCTATGTTGTTATCAAAATATTAGCCTGATGGATTGATATCAGTGACTATTCAACCTTTTCAGACAATGTCAAAATCTCTCGTTTAAGAGGAGAGGGGACATAGACCAGGCTGATTTCTATCTTTCCCAGGGCCTTTCCCTTGATAGCCATCTTTGGGATCGTGACGTCCAAAGTCCCTTCGGTAATACCTTCAGGCGGAAGAGCCTTCCAAAACGGATAAACCTTATCAATTTTCTCTTCAGGTTTAAAAGGGATTGGCTTTCCGGCTTCATCCAGGTACTCGAGGGTAACCGCCTGGATATCCAGGATATCTTTTGATTTATTGGTGATCTTGATGTTACCCTTGAGGCTCGGCGTCTCGACGATCTCTTTAGAAGCTGTGTCTACGACCGTGAGGACTCTAAGGTCGCTAAGTTCCACAAAAAAATTCTGGCCTTTAAGTTCAGACTTCTGGGGAGCCAAGTTCTTTGTGATTTGCTCCTGCTTGGGAGCCCCCGCCTTCTTCTCCTCCTTAGTACAACCAAAAAGCCCAATTACCAGACTTAAAGCTACAAACATGAAGATCTTTATGAAATGCATACGATGTCCCCCTTTCTTGGGTAGTAAAAGTTAGTTGGAATATTAGACACTTAGATCCTACACCTCTTTATAGATCCCACACCTCCTTTCCTTTTTTTTGCAAGCTTTCGGTAGATACAGGTAAGAGACTCGTCCTTGGCAGATCCTGGTAAGAGACTCTCCGAGGCTTGATAAAAAAACCCGCAAAGAAGCTGTTTGGAGTTCTTTGCGGGTTTCTCACATGTCCTAAAATGGACTCTTTGCAACTACATTTGACTCCTTTATATACTATTCTCTGCTGAATGTCAAGATAAATCGTTAATTTTCAAATAACCGCTCAGAAGAGAAACAATGAGAGAAAGGAGGGCGATATGAACTTAGAGTTTTCAAAGGATGATTTAATGTTAATGGACATGTTGCTTTCCAAAGAAGAGGTTGAGACGCGGGTTGAAATTCACCATTGCAAATTTCATGAAAATAAAAACTTTCTCAAATCACGGGAAAAACAGATTGGCGATTTTCTGGCGCGCATAAAGAATGCGTTAGCTGCTACCAAGTAGTGGCCGGAGTCTGTACAGAAGCAGAAAGGGGATGGCAAAATTTGTTTGCCATCCCCTTTCTGCTTAAATCCTCAATTTCAATCTTAACCTTAACCTTAACCTTAACCTTAACCTTAACCTTAACCTTTAACTTCCCCGGTTGACCCTATTTAGCTGCTTCTTCCAACGGTATTCTCATCTTGTAGAATGAACGCCATACGAAGATGAGCCCGACAATGAACACCGGAATAGCGATGTAGGGAGCGTAGTTCGTGGAACTGCCTTCCTTCGCTTGTACCGCCATCTCGATCGCGATTTCGGTCGCGAGCAGGCCGAACAGAGTCGAGAACTTGATGATGGGGTTCATGGATACGGATGAGGTATCCTTGAAGGGGTCGCCCACGGTGTCGCCAATGACCGTTGCGGCGTGGAGCGCCGAGCCCTTCTCCTTCAGGTCGACTTCGACGATCTTCTTCGCGTTGTCCCATGCTCCGCCGGTGTTTGCCATGTAGATGGCCTGGAAGAGGCCGAAGCAGGCGATGGAAATCAGGTACGCCACGAAGAAGTTGGGGTTCAGTAACGCGAAGGCGAGCGTCATTAAAAGGATCGCGATAAAGATGTTCCACATACCCTTCTGCGCATACTGGGTGCAGATTCTAACAACCGTCTTGGAATCCTCGATATCGGCTTCCGCTTTGTCCAGGTTCATGTTCCTTTTAATGAACTCGACCGCCCGGTACGCACCGGTGGTAACCGCCTGCATGGAGGCGCCGGCGAACCAGAAGATCACCGCACCGCCGCAGATCAGGCCGAGAATAATCGGCGCGTCGGTCAATTGCACATGCAGCATGTTCTTGCTCTGGAGCAGCAGGATGATCGAGAAGATCATCGTCGTAGCACCGCACACCGCAGTGCCGATGAGCACCGGTTTGGCCGTCGCCTTGAAGGTGTTTCCGGCCCCGTCGTTGGATTCGAGGTAGAATTTACCCATTTCGAAATCGGGATCGAATCCGAAGTCCCTCTTGATCTCCTGCTTGATGCCGGGGATGTTTTCGGTCTGCGCCAGTTCGAATATGGACTGAGCGTTGTCGGTGACTGGGCCGTAAGAGTCGACGGCAATGTTGACCGGGCCCATGCAGAGGAATCCGTAGGCAACCAGACCGAAGGCGAAAATCGACGGATAGTTGATGACTTCAGGCGGTATGAAAAGGCTGACGAAGTACGCGATGCCCAAGAGAAAGGCAATCAGCATGCCCATGTAGAAGGCGCTGAAGTTACCGGAAACGATACCGGATAGTATGGTAAGGGACGCGCCGCCCTCGCGCGACGCGGTCACAATCTCTTGCACGTGCTTCGATTTGGAGCTGGTGAATATCTTGGTGAACTCGGGGATGAGAACTGCCGCCAGCGTTCCGCAGCCGATGATCATGGCAAGTTGCCACCAGACATGGGGCATGGGGGTAAGCACGCCGTCTTTTAGAACCTGGAGGTCGCTGATCAGCAGGTAGCTCATCACAAACGAGGTGCTGATGCACAGGGTGGCGGCGATCCAGATCAGTCTCATGAGGGGTTCTTCGAAATCGATCTCTTTCTTGCCTCTATATTTTACGGAAGAAATGCCCTGATTGACAAAATAGGAAAGTCCGGAGCAGAAGTCCATCAGGAAACGCATTGCAAAAATCCACACGATCAGTTTGCCCTGGATGGCTTCTTTGACCGCGCTGTCAGGACTCACAACGGCAAGCGTGATAAAAGCTATCAGCGCAACGCCGGTAACGCCATAAGTTTCGAAACCGTCTGCCGTGGGGCCAACGCTGTCGCCCGCATTGTCACCGGTACAGTCAGCGATCACACCAGGGTTACGAGGGTCGTCTTCCTTCACCTTGAAGACAATCTTCATGAGGTCGGAGCCGATATCAGCGATCTTGGTGAAGATACCGCCGGCGATACGGAGTGCCGATGCGCCCAGTGACTCACCAATGGCGAATCCCAGGAAGCAGTACCCGACGATGTTGCGGGGTACGAAGAGCAGAATGATCACCATCATGACAAGTTCAAGGGAAATGAGGAAGAGCCCCACGCTCATACCGGAGCGCAGGGGAATGTTCACCACGTCCCAGGGTTTCCCCGCCAGCGAGGCAAAAGCGGTACGGGCATTGGCATAGGTGTTGATCCGGATGCCGTACCAGGCAACGCTGTAAGAGCCGCCCATACCCACTACCGAGAAGAGCAGCACGAGCAGCAGTGTGGGAACCCCCTGTCCCTTCAGAGCCAGGAAATAGAAGGACATGGCGGCGGCGATGAACAGGAATAACAAGATAAGGAATTTGCCCTGCTGAATCAGATACGTGCGGCAGGTCTGATAGATGATATCAGCCACCTTGAGCATCGAGTCATGGGCTCTCAGCTTCTTGACCTGGTGGCGCAGAAACAGGCTGATACCCAGCGTACCAGCGATGATGCACGCGCCATACAACAGGAGATTCCATGGTCTTAGATTGAACATCAGGGTGTATCGAGCACCCTTATGCAAGTCGGGTATCGCGAGATCTGCCTCGCTGGCAAACACCATCAGCGGGGTGAACAGGTATGCAACCACCATCAACAACATTCGTATCAGCCTCACAATTTTCAGTCTCATAATGCTTTCTCCTAAAAAAATTTGTATTTGGTTAAATATGTTAGAACTTATTGACTTCGGTTCTTTTTCTAAGTCTGGCTATTCTTCGACAGTATCAATCTATTGTTGTTCCAAATGTGAAGGGGAGACCGAATAAAAATTTCGGGATGAATATAAGGGAAAGTATTTAAGAAGTCAAGAATTTTTTCACAAAGTTAACCAAATTTTTATCTAAAAAAAGAAAACTATTTATAAGATGTTGAGATTATTAAATAATTTTATTCATAACTTGTTTACGGGGAGATATATATTCGGGAGAAGTTTTGCGCCACATTGGATGCAAGGGAAAGCCCTGGACCTTACATGGTGCAGGGGTTTTTACGAGTTGACATATTTCAAATTTTTTATTATTAATATATAAAAAGAAAGCTAGGGGAGCTCATTGGGCTGAGAATCCCTCTCCCGCTTTAGCGGGGTAGGGAGACCCTCCGAACCTGTTGGGTAATTCCAGCGAAGGGAAGCGGGAATGCTGAGGAAGCCGTAATACCTACATTGGAATTACGGCTTTCTTATTTTGGTCACTTAGTCTTTAAGTCATTGGGTCTTTGGGTCAAAGGGCAAAACGACACTAAGACACTGAGATTCAAGAAACCGAAAGATGATGAAAGAATGAGGACGCACGGAGGAAGATATGGCACTTGACGAGAAAATCATTACTCAAGCGATTATCGATCGATACTTCCAGAAACTGAAGGAGAACCTCTCTATCGATGTGGCTGTTGTTGGAGGTGGTCCATCTGGTCTGGTCTGTTCCTATTTCTTAGCCAAGGGCGGGTTTAAAGTCAGCCTTTTCGAGAGGAAACTTTCGATCGGAGGCGGAATGTGGGGCGGCGGAATGATGTTCAATGAGATCGTGATCCAAAAAGAGGGCAAGGGAATCCTCGACGAGTTTGGAATTCGTTCCCGTGCCTACGCAGATGGTTACTTTACCGCCGATTCTATCGAAGCCATCTCAACGCTCTGTTCCAAAACAGTGAAGTCAGGAGTCACCATTTTCAATCTCATCAGCGCTGAGGATCTCATCCTCCGAGAGAATCGTGTCACTGGTCTCGTGCTCAACTGGACCGCTGTGGAAATGGCGAACCTCCACGTCGATCCTTTGACCATCGACTCAAAATTCGTTGTCGATGCGACAGGCCATGCCACCGAAGTCGTCTCCATTCTCCAGAAGAAGAATGGTATAAAGCTTTTTACAGAGACAGGCAAGATCGTCGGCGAGAAATCGTTATGGGCAGAGGCAGCTGAGAAGGACACAATGTCTAATACAAAAGAGGTCTTTCCAGGACTCTATGTGGCCGGTATGGCAGCTAATGCAACCTTTGGATCCTATCGGATGGGACCCATCTTTGGCGGGATGCTCCTGTCGGGAGAAAAGGCGGCTGCCCTGATTGCAGAAGAGTTGAGGAAAAAATAGTTAGTTTCACCCCCACCCTCACCTTGGTTGCGAGTCGTACCGACCTTCCCTATCAAAGGGGAAGGTGGATAATGAGAATACCACAATAAATCTCCTTCCTCCTGGCGGGATAGGGTGAGGGGGATGAACCAAGGAGATCGAAATGAAGCGAATACTGACGATCGCTGGCTCGGATTCTGGAGGGGGTGCAGGAATTCAGGCGGATTTGAAGACGATCACCCTGCTGGGCGGTTATGGGATGAGTGTCATCACTGCCCTTACCGCGCAGAATACCCTGGGAGTTCAGGCTATCCATGTGGTCCCTGCTTTGCTTGTGGAGAGGCAGATTGATTCTGTCCTTTCCGACATCGGTGCAGACGCTGTCAAGACGGGGATGCTGGCCAATGCAGAGATTGTCGAGGTCGTCACTAAGAAAATTGGGGAATATGGCGTGAAGAAAGTAGTGGTCGATCCAGTGATGGTTTCTAAGAGCGGAGCCTACCTTCTTCGAAAGGATGCACAAGATGCACTCATCAAGCGATTGATCCCTCTCGCCTTGGTTGTCACGCCGAACCTTATGGAAGCTTCCGTTCTCGCCGGGTTTAAGGTGAATTCTGTGGAGAGAATGAGGAAGGCTGCTCGTCAGATTCACCAACTGGGGGCAAAGCACGTGGTCGTGAAGGGAGGTCACTTAAAGGGTAGCCCCATTGATCTCCTTTACGATGGGAAAAATTATGAAGAAATGGGGAGGCTGAGGATAGAGACGAAGAACACCCACGGTACAGGATGCACCTTTGCCTCTGCGATTGCAACGTTTTTGGCCAGAGGAGATGCTGTTCCCGAAGCGGTGAGAAAGGCAAAGACCTTCATCACGATGGCCATCCAGTCCGGTTTCAGCCTCGGAAGAGGGAGGGGTCCCAGCAATCCATCTGCTTATGTCCTGCGGGAGATGGAACGGTATCGGGTGATTCAGGAGTTAAAAAGGGCGTTGGAGAGGTTGAAAGAAGAAAGAATTGGACACGTTATTCCAGAGGTCTCTTCCAACTTAGGTTATGCCCTTCCCTACGCTGAAGGGATCGGCGACGTGGCTGCCTTTCCAGGAAGGATTGTTCGATTTAAAGATTCAGTGGCCACTCACAGTGATCCGGAATTCGGTGCCTCCCAACACGTTGCCGATATTATTCTGACAGTCATGAAACTTGATCCTGAGTATTGTTCAGCAATGAATATCCGATATTCAATAGAGAACATTGCGAAATTGAGGAGGAAGGGGTTTCTCGTCGGCCATTTTGATCGGAGGCTCGAGCCGAGGAGGGTGAGAGAGAGAGAAGGATCTTCATTGGAGTGGGGTGTGGGAGAGGTATTGAAGAAGATGAAACGAGTCCCTGATTTTATCTACGACGAAGGGGATGTGGGCAAAGAACCCATGATCCGAGTGTTAGGAAGAAACCCCATAGAGGTCGTCAATAAGATATTGAAGGGGATGGTCAAAAGACAACAGTCCGAGGGGAAGAGGGTGGCAAAATGACACAAAAGATAAAAGCCCGAAAGGGCATCATTACAAAAGAGATGAAAATGGTCGCCAGAGAAGAAGAGGTTTCCCCAGAGTGGCTCCGAGACAAAATTGCTTCCGGTCGGATCGTCATCCCAACGAATCGGAATCATCAGGGAGTCAAGCCAATAGGGGTCGGAGAGGGGCTCCGAATTAAGGTGAATACAAACATCGGGACTTCCTCTGACCATGTTGACTTAGAGGAGGAATTAAGAAAACTTGAAGCTTCGATCCAGGCTGGAACCGATACGGTGATGGACCTGAGCACCGGTGGAGACATCGATGCAATCCGTAAGGAGGTCCTTCATCATTCTCTCATCCCCGTGGGAACGGTTCCCATCTACGAGGCAGCCATTGGGGCCGTCAGGAAGAGGAAGGCCTTAACCAAAATGAGAGCGGAGGATCTTTTCGAAGTGATCGAGCGCCAGGCAGAAGAAGGTGTTGACTTCATCACCGTCCATTGTGGAGTGACCCGAAGCACTGTGGAGCGGCTGAGACGCAGTCGCCGGCTCATGGGAGTGGTCAGTCGGGGTGGGTCCTTCCTGGTCGAGTGGATGATTTGTAATGATCAGGAAAATCCACTCTATGAACATTTCGACCGACTCTTAGAGATCGCCAAGAAGCATGATGTGACTCTGAGTTTAGGGGATGGATTGAGACCTGGTTGCTTGGCGGACGCCACAGATCGGCCACAGGTGGAGGAGACGATCATCCTCGGAGAATTAACAGAGAGGGCGTGGGCGGAGGGAGTTCAGGTGATGATCGAAGGCCCTGGCCATGTCCCGCTCGATCAGATTGAAGCGAACGTCCTTCTGGAGAAGAGGTTGTGCAAGGGCGCTCCCTTCTATGTATTGGGGCCATTGGTGACCGATATCTCTCCAGGATATGATCACATCACCTGCGCGATTGGCGGCGCGATCGCAGGCAGAGCAGGCGCAGATTTCTTGTGTTATGTGACGCCTTCAGAGCATCTGAAGTTGCCCTCCGTTGAAGATGTCAGAGAAGGAGTGATTGCTACAAGGATTGCTGGCCATGCCGCTGACATTGCTCGAGGGAATCCGAAGGCGTTTCAGAGGGACTGGGCGATGTCGAAAGCTCGAAAGGCTTTTGATTGGGAGAGACAGATAGAGCTTTCGATCGATCCAGAGAAGGCGAAGCGCTACCACGAAGAAGGAAAATCGGGTGAAAAGGATGTCTGCACCATGTGTGGAGAGTTTTGTGCCATCAAGAGGGTGAAAGACTTCTTTGAAAATAGTTAGGAGTCCGGAGTTCAGGGTTCGGAGTACTTTCCAATTATTTATCTCAACCCCCTAATTTACAATCCATTATTACTCCTATTTGAAAACTCCGAACTAATCACTCCGAACTACTTCTTCAGAACGACCCGGATGCTTTGCGATAACTGCTTTATGTCGAATGGCTTCTGAATAAAGCCCTTACCGCCTCGTTCCAATATCTTAGTGGCTTCGCCGTCAATACTATAGCCACTTGAAAGGAGGACTTTGACGTTCTGGATTAATCTCCTTCAACCGGTCAAAAACTTCGCCGCCTTTCATATAGGGCATGACGATATCCAGGATGACAAGAGCAATGGCGTCTTGATGTTTCTTATATGTTTCGAGAGCCTCTCTTCCGCCTCGGGCAGTCAATACGTTATAGCCCATGACTTTCAAGAATCCCCTACCGACTTCTAAGACCAATTCCTCGTCGTCCACCAAAAGGATGGTTCCGGTTCCCTTCACAAGGAGATCTGGTATTTTGACCGTCTCCAGAACCTTCCCACTTGATGCGGGCAGGTATATCCTGAAGGTGGTTCCTTGTCCCTTTTCGGATTCAACATCGATGTATCCGTCGTGCCCCTTGATGATGCCATAGACAGAGGCCAATCCAAGGCCCGTACCTCGTCCGAGTTCCTTCGTGGTGAAGAAAGGATCGAAGATGCGCTCCAGTGTTTTGGGGTCCATGCCGATGCCCGTATCGGCGATCGTCAGCAGGACATAATCCCCTGGCGTGGGTTGATACAACTTGCCTTTTATATCCCAATGGGAGGTATTCCTCGTCTTCAAAAAGAGGTCGCCACCCTCTGGCATGGCGTCTGCCGCATTGACAAAAAGATTCATCAAAACCTGTTCAATCTGTCCGGGATCTCCCTTGATGGAAAACAGGTTATCGGCAAGCTCTCGATGAATCGTAATCTCTTTCCGGGTCCTTCCGAAGGTCTTGGAGGTCTCCTCGACCAAATGATTCAATTGTATGACTTTGATCTCATACTTGCCCTTTCTGGCATATCCAAGCAGTTGATTCGTCAGCTTCGATCCGCTTTGAACCTGTTTCTCGATGCTCAAAAGCATTTCATAGTGGGGGTGGAAGGGATCAATATTTAAGAGCATTAAAGAGGCATTCCCCTGTATGACCATGAGGAGGTTATTGAAGTCGTGGGCAATGCCACCGGCCAGGGTACCGACGGCTTCCATCTTTTGGGCTTGGAGCAGTTGAGCCTCCATCCGTTTTCGTTCACTCACATCGTTAAGAATGATAATAATAGTCCGATGCCTTTCGTCTGTGACGGGTAAGATGTTGAGTAGAATTTGTTTCCCATTGATCAGGACAGGGAAATCTCTGATGAGGGTCTTTGATTGGTTATTGATTGCCATCAGTTGATCTTTGATCATCTGGCCATCTGTTTGTTTAAACAGGTCGGTAAAATTTGAAGCCAGCAATGTTTCTTCAAGGATACCGATCAGGGCAATCGCAGCCGGGTTGGCATAGACGATCCTCCCCTCAGAGGTAATTTCCAGAATCCCTTCTGACATCGTACTTAAAATGGCTTCAAAATGTCTTTTGACGAAGAGTAACTCCTCTGTAATGTGGCGTGGAAAGACATCACTAAGCCCAATCACTTGATCCGCTAGGGAGGCCGAAGGAGTCAGACTCAATTGGTCCATCACGGTGTGGATATGTTTTGCCATCTTGTTAAAAGGTGCTTTTGCGATACAGGCGTTTGCTCCAAATTCGATGAAGTTTACATTCTGTTCAGCCGCGATCGCGGAAAGGACGACCAGAAAAACATCCTTGAGCTTTGGTATCTTGCGAATGATCTGACAAAATTTCTTTCCATCGATATTGGGCATGATGAGGTCAACAAATAAGACATCCGGAATAAAGTTCCTCAAAATATCAAGGGCATCGAGTCCGGTTTCTGCTGTCTTCACCTGATGTCCCTCTTTTTCAAGCAATTCGGTCATGAACTTCAACATTACCGGATGGTTATCCACAACCAATATGTTTTTAGCCATCTCCTTCGACTCCTTATCTCATCGTCATTTCGTCACAACGTTTTGGGGGCCTTGAGTCACAACGTCATAAATTTACTGACTCATTGTGCCTTTGAGTCTTGAACCTTTAGCGTTGAGGAGATCCTCGGCTATCTGATCCATTTTTTCTTTGATCGCTCTTGCTGCCACAGTTGCCCCATTGAGGTTATTCTCACGAGCCTCCATCTCCGTTTTTTTCGCAACCTCATAGATCTCCACTAACCCAAGATTTACCGCAACGCCTTTTATAGAATGGGCAGCTATCATGACCTTCTTGCCATCCCCTTCATCAATGCCGGATTGCCATTGGTTAAGATCGGAGGCACTCGTTTCTAAGAAGAGTTCTATCATTTCTAAAAATTCATCTACCCCCATTTCTAAATTTTCTGCCAATTCTTTTAGTTTCATACGCTCTCCAGTCTGGGTATCCATCTCTCCATCATTTCAAAGACGCTCTCTTTCTTAATGGGTTTTGCAATATAATCATCCATACCCGCTTTCAGGCATTTCTCCCGGTCCCCTTGCATGGTGTGGGCTGTCATAGCGATGATCAAGGTATGCCGAGAGGCGTCTTCCCGACGGCGAATCTCCGCGGTTGCTTCGTAGCCGTCCATCTCTGGCATCTGGCAGTCCATGAACACAAGGTCATACTTTAATCTTTCTACCATCTCCACGGCTTCTAATCCATTCGCCGCCACGTCCACCCTGCAGCCCAGTTTCTCCAGCATTCTCACTGCCATCCTCTGGTTGACAACATTATCCTCCACCACCAGCATACGGGCACGGATGAGTTTTTCCTGTTTTGGGGCCGGGACTGCTTTAGCGGTTTGTGATTCAGCCAGAGTGTGGCGAGTGATTAACGTGGCTGAAATTCCTTCCTTCCATGTTCCCCAGACAGTGGATAAGGTATTCAAAAGCTGAGAAGGAGACACCGGCTTGACCAAATAGGCTGAAAATCCAGCCTCTGAGGCGCGCTTTGCGTCGCCTCGCTGTCCCAGGGAGGTGAGCATAACCAGCAAGGTGTCGCGCCGCGCAGTGTCGCCTTTAATCATTCGTCCCAGCGACTCTCCATCCATGTCAGGGAGGTAATAATCAAGGATTGCGATCTGGTAGGGGGCACCGGCAGCTTGGGCTTCACGCAGGGCCCTCATGGCCTCTCTGCCCGTAGGATAGGCGCTGCTCCGCATCCCCCAACTTGAGAGCTGCTCATGGAGCACACGGCAATTGATTTTGTTGTCATCCACGATCAACACCTGAACTCCCTTCAAATCAGATTGGGGAAGCAAAGGACCGATGTCTTGGGTATCTAAAGACAAGGGGAGTGTGAACCAGAAAGTCGAACCTTCACTCGGTCGACTGGTGACTCCGATCGTACCCCCCATTAGCTCCACCAGTTGTTTTGAGATCGCCAATCCTAAACCGGTTCCGCCGTATCTGCGTGTGGTCGATGCATCCATTTGAGTAAATTTCTCAAAAATGTAATGGCTTTTATCCTCAGAAATTCCAATTCCGGTGTCCTCAATCGACAGCCGAAGTTTTGCCATGGTGTCGGTCTTGTTCTCGCACTCAACATTGATCAGCACATGGCCTTTTTCTGTGAACTTGATTGCGTTTCCCGCCAGATTGGTAAGTACCTGGCGGATCCGCCCTGGGTCTCCGATGAAGCGGTGCGGGGCGTCCGGGGCATAACGAACGATCAATTCAACACCCTTTTCCTCAGCCCTTACGGATAAGAGGCCTACCACCTCTTTCACTGCAATGCGCAGATCGAAGGGGATGGGGTCGATACTCAATTTCCCTGCCTCAATCTTCGAGAAGTCGAGAATATCATCAATGATTGTCAGCAGAGGGTTGGCAGATAGGTGCACTGCTTCAACATACTCTCGTTGTTCAGGAGTCAATTCGGTTTCTAATAACAGATTAGAGAAACCTATAATGCCATTCATGGGGGTTCGGATTTCATGGCTCATGTTGGCTAAGAATTCAGATTTGGCACGAGCGGCGGCCTCGGCAACTTCCTTGGCTTTCATTAACTCTTCCTCAGAGCACTTGATGGAGAGAAATAGGGGCCGCACCGAAGCTATTCCCACAACCATGATTACGGATATGGCAACGGTTACCAATTCGTCGGATAAATCAGGGGAGGAGGACAAATCTCCTGAAATCAAACGGAATAAGGTGAAGCATTGTCTGATAGCTATGAGAAGAAGGGCAACAGAAATCAGGATCCATGCTGTGTGTCTCTTTGTGACAGAGATCAGCTTCAACGCCAGGAACACCGCTGTAAACTGAAGGAGAACAGAAATTCCGAGGACGAATTTTACTTCCATACGCTTATCCAATTAGCCGATAGCTAATAGCTAGAGGTCGTTTTTTTTTTCATCTGCCATCAGCTATTTGCCATTTGCAATTAGCTATTTGCTCATAACTCATGACTTCTTTCCTCTCCCTTCAAGAACCGATACAGTTCAGATTGGAGGACTCTCCAACCCTTTCCTGCTTTGACCGCCTTTATTCTTCCAACACGGATATATTTTAAAAAAGTAGGTTTGGAAATTTTTAAGTATTCGGTTGCCTCCTCAGTCGTTAAAACCAAATCCTTTTCCGATAAGTACATTGGATTACTCCCATTTGTTCTGATTTTTGTTGATTTTAAAGCAAGAAACATGCCCGTATAAAGCGGAAGAATCTTAAATTCATAAGTGTTTGATTTTTAAGACTTAATCTCAATGTCAGAGAGGGATTCGAAATGTACTCAGTGGTTATTAGAAATGACAATTTGTCAAAAGTGGACGAAACTTTGGCAAATATTTGACTTTTAAAAGATTATTGCGGATTTTGCGGACCTGCCGCCAACAAGCTATGTGGGTTCTGGAATGCGGATTGGGGAGGGGTTATTTCAATAATCTATTGGTTATTCCTCAGGGCTACGAACTCCCAACTTCTTTAATTCATTTCAGGGCTTCACCCAGGTAGGCTTCTTTGACGGAAGGGTCTTTCAGCAAATCTTTCCCTTTCCCCTCCATAGAGATTACTCCGGTCTGTAACACATAACCGTAGGCAGCCACCTCCAGAGCGGCCATGGCATTCTGCTCGATGAGCAGGATGGTCGTTCCTTCGGCGTGAATATTTTGGATAATATCAAAGACTTCTTTGACCAACTTCGGAGCCAGTCCCAATGAGGGCTCATCAAGCATCAGGAGGTCAGGGTGGGACATCAACCCTCTTCCCAGAGCCAGCATCTGTTGTTCACCACCTGACAGCGTGCCTCCTTTCTGCCCCGCTCGTTCCTTTAATCGCGGGAAGAGTTGAAACACCCATGCGACGCTTCGACGTATTTCTTCTCCATCCTTTCTGGCATAAGCCCCCATGAGCAGGTTTTCTTCCACCGAGAGGTTAACGAAGATGCGCCTCCCCTCGGGCACCATGGCAATTCCTTCCCGGACAATGCGGTGAGCAGGTCTGTTTTGAATCTCACACCCACGAAAAAGAATTTTGCCCTGCCGGGCTTCCACCAATCCACTAATCGTTCGGAGGGTCGTGCTCTTTCCTGCACCGTTCGCCCCGATCAAGGTGACGATTTCTCCCTGGGGAACGTTGAGGGAGATTTCCTTGAGCGCATGGATTCCGCCATAAAAAACGCTCAGACCTAAAACCTCAAGCAATGCTTTTTCCTCCGGCTTCTCCCAAATAGGCGGCAATGACCTGCGGGTTATTTTGAATTTCTTTTGGCGTCCCTTCAGCAATGGTCGCCCCGTAGTCTAATACCTCGATCCACTCACAGATGCCCATGACGACCCGCATGTCGTGCTCGATGAGCAATACGGTTAGATCAAAATCTTCCTTTATCTTGAGGATGAAGTCCATTAACTCCTGCGTCTCCTGAGGATTCATTCCAGCGGCAGGTTCGTCCAACAAAAGAAGCTTTGGATTTGTGGCCAAAGCCCTGGCAATCTCTAACCTTCGCTGTTGTCCATAAGAAAGGGCTCCAGCCCGCTCGCTGGCAAAATCTGCGAGGCGAACTCTTTGGAGCAATACCATGGCCCCGGCGTGCATCTCTTTTTCTTCCCGGTTATAGAGGGGTGTTCCCAGAACTGCACCCACAAAAGAAGAGCGCAAGCGTCCATGATATGAGATCATGACATTTTCGATCACCGGCAGATCCTGGAAGAGGCGGATGTTCTGAAAAGTGCGGGCGATGCCCCTCCGGGTAATTGCATTCGGCTTTAAACCTAAAATCTCTTCATCCTTGAATAATATCTTTCCTCGGGTAGGTTTTAGATTTCCGGTGATCATATTAAAAACGGTCGTTTTCCCTGCACCGTTTGGCCCGATCAGCCCAATCAGATCTCCTCCCTTAAGCTCTAAGGAAAACTCGTCCACTGCCATGAGTCCCCCGAAGATCATTGTCAGATGTTCAGCAGAGAAAAGGGTCATCCACGACTCCTCAGACGGCCTCCGGTCCTTCGCAACACATCGATCAACCGTTGCCAAGAAAATTCTCCTCGGCCCATAATTCCCTGGCGAGCAAAGATCATCACCATCACAAGAATGATGGCGAAGATCACCATCCGCATTCCCGGGATTCCTGGCACATGGACTGGGCCGATGGAGAACGGTTCTTCCACCGCTCGCAAGGCCTCGCTCCCGAAGACGAAGAGAACGGAAGAGATCACGCAGCCGGTCGTACTGCCCAATCCTCCGACGACAATGATGATCAGTAGGTTAAACGTCAAGAAGAAGGTAAAGAGGACGGGTGAAATGGTGGTAATCAGATGGGCGAGCAGACCCCCAGCGATTCCTTCAAAAAAACCGCTCACCGTGAAGGCCATCATTTTATATCGAAAAGAGCGGATGCCCATCGCCTCTGCAGCCACCTCATCCTCCCGAATGGCTTTCATGGCCCTGCCGAAGGAGCTTTTGGTCAGCCGCGAGATGAAAAAAAGAGTAAAGATCATGAACCCAAAACTCCACCAGAGATTGGTATGAGGAACTAATCCCTTCAAACCCAAAGGTCCGTTTGTGATGCTCTGAATATTGTTGGCAACGACCCGCACCACTTCCCCGAACCCCAGCGTGACAATAGCCAAATAATCCCCGCGCACTCGAAAGACCGGAAAGCCCATCAGGAAGGCTAAGAAGCCGGTCACCACCCCCGCAATGATGAGCGAGAGCCAAAAGGGAATTGAGATTACATTGAGCGGCCAGATGATAGGTTCGATAATGAAAGAAACCTGTTTTTCTGCGGGGCTCATGGTCAACAGCGCAGAGGTATAAGCACCGATCGCCACGAAGGCATTGGGCTCCAAAGAGAATTGCCCGCAGATTCCGTTGATCAGGTTATAACTTACTGCAAGGGTGATGAAGATGGCGGCATTGTTCAAAAGGCGAATCTGATACTCTGTGGCATTTCCTTTCGCCCAGTAAAGGAAGAGGAAAAGGCCGATGATACTCAGTCCGGTAAGTATTCGATCACGGGTTTTGTTCATCAATATATATTTTCTTGGGATTAGGTTTTAGGGGTTAGGGATTAGCTAACCCCAAAACCCAGGCCCCCAATCCCTGAAGTAATCAGTCTGGTAGTTTCTCTCCCATAATTCCAATGGGTCTGAAAAGGAGAATACCAATCAGAATGAGAAAAGCAAAAGCATCCTTGTACCCCCCCAGACTCGGCATGAGGGCGACCAGCATGATTTCAAGGAGACCCAAAAGAAACCCTCCCAAGGCGGCGCCGATGACATTTCCGATCCCACCCAGTACTGCAGCCACAAAGGCTTTTAGCCCTGGGACGATTCCCATATAGGGTTCGATCTGGGGAAACTTCAATGCCCACATGATGCCCCCTGCGGCCGCGAGAGCTGAACCCAGAGCGAATGTAATAGAGGTGATCCGATTGACATCCACGCCCATTAATCTGACCGTCTCCATATCTCGGGCAATAGCCCTCATGGCCATTCCTGTGCGCGTTCGATAGATGACAAGGAGCAAAAGAAGTACGAGGACAACAGTGATGAACGGAATCCAAAGGGATAGGGTGAGAAAGTGGAGGTCCCCCCATTCAATAACTTTGCCAAAGATAGGAGGCCGATAGAAAGGTTTGGGCCGTCCTCCAAAAATGACCAGGGCCAAATTTTCTAAAAGAAACGAAACTCCGATCGCTGTGATCAAGGCAGAGATACGCGGCGCCTTTCGAACAGGTAAGTAGGCCCCGCGATCAATGGCAATACCCAATACCGCTGTAAGGAAAATGGCCACGAGAAAAGAGAAATACCAAGGAAGGGAGAAAATCAAGATGGCATAGAAAGCAAAATAACACCCCACCATCAGGACATCCCCGTGGGCGAAATTGATTAAACGGAGTATTCCATAGACCATGGTGTAACCAATGGCCACCAATCCATAGAGGCTTCCTAAGGAGACCCCATTGATCAGTTGTTGGAGAAACATTTGAAAGGTCATCGGTATATCCCTGTAGTTTCCTTATAAAAGTTCGGAACAATAAAATTTTGAATGCATTTCTGGAAAAAATATCTCCCCCCTCCCGTCAAGGGGGGGGTAGGGAGAGGGTGATCACCAGGTTGCTTGTTATCAAGGGTTTTTCACCCCCACCCCAACCCTCCCCCGTCAAGAGACTGTGTCGTCATCAACGAGAAACTACTTCCGTTGCAATACGGAACAGGCGGTCGGGTGACGAAGGTTTAGACCTGCCTGCGCGTAGCCCCGCCTTGCGGGGCGAAGGCAGGGCGGGAACCTTTCATTGCTCAGCTTCGGATCTCCAAGCCCATGAAAAGAATCCCATTTATAAGAAGGCCGATCACCCATAACTTTAAACGACCGCATTCTAAAGCCGAGGAGCCTGATCCCGCCACGGCGGGATTCCGCCGGAATCTACCCTCAATCCAATTGCGACACAGTCTCCAAGGGGGAGGGGAGATCATTACGGTAGAATGTTATTACTTTTATTTTTCCGACTTGACGCTATGGGTTGACCGTGGTCAGGTATTCGAACTTTCCACCTTTCACCACATTGATCACCATGGGCTTTACCGCATCTCCGTCCTCTCCGATAGAGAGCTTTCCGGAGATGGCTTGGAAATTTTTCGTTGTAGCCAGAGCGGCCCGGATTGCCTCTCCCTTGGTTGATTTCGCCCGGGTGATGGCATCTAACAAGACGAAATAAGCATCGGCACCCAGGGCATGAAATGCATTGGGTTCCTTACCGGGGTACTTCTTATCGAATCGGGCAATGAAATCTTTAGCGAGTGGGGTCGTGGCAGCTTTCACATTAAAGTGGCCTGTGAAAGCCAGACCCTCGACCTCTTTTCCACCGATCTGGATCAACTCATCGGCTTGTGCTCCATCCCCTGAGAGGACAGGAGCCTTCAATCCTAATTCCCTCGCCTGTTTGGTGAAGAGGGCGACCGGCGAATAATAATTGGGAGCGTAGATCACGTCCGGATTGGTGGGTTTAATCGTAGAAAGTTGGGCGGAGAAATCCTTGTCCTCTGTAACACAAAACGTTTCTGCCACAATCTTGCCTCCCAATTTGGTGAATGCATCTTTGAAAAATTTTGCCAGACCCACACAGTAATCCTGGGACTTATCGACGATCAGAGCGGCCTTTTTAGCCTTCAATGTGTTGAAAGCATATTTGGCTGCGACATCTCCCTGAACCGGATCAATGAAGCATACCCGGAAGACATATTTTTTCCCCTGGGTTACCAGCGGATTGGTTGCGGTAGGAGAGACAACGGGGATTTTGGCTTTTTCAGCAATAGGTCCGCCAGCCATTGTATCTCCGCTGATCATCTCTCCGATGACCGCAATCACTTTGTTTTTTTCAATCAATCGGCTCATGGCATTGGCGGCTTCAATCTTGTCGCTCTTCGTATCGGCCACAGTGAATTCCACTTTCTTCCCCAGAACAGTGGGTTTCATCTCCATCGCGATCGCAATGCCATTATTGGCATCCTGTCCATACGCCGCCACAGCGCCTGTCATTGGCAGCCACCCACCAATTTTGATGGTATCGGCTGCAAAGGACCATCCTGCCAAAAGAAGAACAGAGAATAAAACGCATGTTCCAATCAAAATTTTTTTCATCTTCTTACCCTCCTTCTAAAATAAAATATGGTTAACAAAGAATCCTTTAATAAAAATGTTTCACCTCCTTTCTGACCTGATTTAAAATCTTAGAGGCTTTTGCCAGGCCTCTTTGAGACCATCAATGTTGGCCTCGATGATCTTTTTCCCATCAAGACCGATCACCCGGAAGCATTCACTTTCCAAAACCACACCCATCTCTCCATAAATGGTATCACCGAGGAGTCCTTCAAAGCCTTTTTTCTTTGATGGATCCAAGGTCACCACAAAACGGCTCTGGGATTCAGAAAATAGGAGGAGGTCGTTTCGATTCAATCCGGAATGGGGGACCTTGTTGAGATAAATCTCCATCCCAAGGCCTCCTGCGAAAGCGGTCTCCGCCAGGGCTACCCCCAACCCTCCATCCGAACAGTCATGACAGGATCGAATCAGCCCTCTCTGTATCGCTTCGAAAAGTTTTTTGTAAAGAGATCGGGCTCCCTCTGCATTGACCCTGGGGACCCGATTTCCGATCAAGCCTTTGGATGCATAATACTCGGATCCTCCTAATTCTTCAAGTGTCTCCCCCAAGATATAAACCAGATCACCGGGTCTTTTGGCATCCATGGTGACCGCTTTCCTCACATCCTCCATCTTGCCCAGCGCTGAGATGAGAACCGTGGGTGGAATGGAGATTTTTGTCCCGCCGATGAGCGTATCGTTTTTCATACTGTCTTTGCCAGAAATGAGAGGGACGCCAAAGGCTTTGCAATAATCGTAGAGGGCTTGGTTGGCCCGGAGGAGCTGGGCGAGTTTATATTCTCCATCAGGGGTTTTCTCGGACTGGACTGGGTCAGGCCAGCAGAAGTTATCCAAGCCTGCAATCCGATCAGGGTTTCCACCGACAGCGACATTATTTCGGATGGCTTCATCAATGGCACAAGCCACCATGTGATAAGTGTCAATGTCACTGTATCGGGGACAGATTCCGTTGGAGACAACGATTCCTTCCAAGGAGCCGAGAATCGGTCTCCATACGGCCGCATCACTCGGACCATCATTGAAACGGCCCACCAGGGGTTTGATCACGCCTCCTCCCTGAACCTCATGGTCGTATTGTCGGATCATCGATTCTTTACTACAGATATTGAGGCGAGAGAGCATCTCCATCAACGTCGAGGTCAGGTCCTGAGGTTCTGGAAAATCCGCCTCTTCATGAAGAGGCTTCTTCCATTTGGCCTGAAGCTCCATTTTAGGGAGGCCCGAATGGAGAAAATCCATATCCACGTAGGCCACTGTTTTTCCCTGATGGAGCACATGAAATTTCTTCGTATTGGTAAAGGCGCCCAACACCGTCGCTTCTACATCCATCTTTTTAGCCAATTGAAGGAAGGCATCGATCTTCGGGGGTGAGACAGCCAGTGTCATTCTTTCCTGGGCCTCTGAGAGAAGGATCTCCCATGGATGAAGGCCATGATACTTGAGAGGAGCTTGATCAAGATAGAGTTCGCAACCGATCTCCCTTGCCATTTCGCCCACGGAGGAGGAGAGACCCCCTGCACCATTATCCGTGATCGATTTGTAAAGCCCCCTGTCTCGGGCCAGAAGCAAAAAATCGGTCATCTTCTTCTGAGTGATGGGGTCGCCAATTTGAACCGCTGTGACTGGAGAATCTTCTCGGAGCTCTTCTGAGGAAAAGGTCGCACCGTGAATCCCATCCTTGCCGATTCGACCTCCGGTCATGACGATGAGGTCGCCGGGTTCCGCCCTTTTGAAATGGGAGGGTTCACCCAATATCTCTTTGGGCATGATTCCTGCTGTTCCGCAATAGACTAAAGGTTTCCCGAGGTACCGGTCATCAAAGACCACTCCTCCATTAATGGTGGGGATTCCGCTCTTATTTCCTCCATGCTCCACACCTTCCCTCACCCCTTCATAAACCCGCTTTGGGTGAAAGAGACGCCGGGGAAGGGGTTTGGAGTAGAAAGGAGAGGCGAAGCAGAAGATGTCGACGTTAAAGATCAGTTTTGCACCCTTTCCTGTCCCAAAAGGATCCCGATTCACTCCAACAATTCCAGTGAGGGCTCCGCCATAGGGGTCCAGGGCACAAGGGGTATTGTGGGTCTCCACTTTGAAGACCAAATTGTAATTTTCATTGAATCGAATAACGCCCGCATTGTCATCAAAGACCGAAACACAAAAATCTTCATTTCTGAGGAAGGCACGAATCTCTTCAGTGGCTTTCCTGATGTAAGTCTTGAAGAGGCTGTCAATTAGCCTTGGATTTCCTTGTTCATCCAGATAACGGATTCGGGCATTGAAGATCTTATGCTTGCAATGCTCAGACCAGGTCTGAGCAATCGCCTCCAACTCGACATCTGTCACCCTTTTCCCCAAATCCAATTTCTCACGACCCTCAATAACGCTGGTCTCCCTTAAATAATTTTGAATGGCCTTCATCTCCCTGAGATCGAGGGCGAGGAGACGTTCCTGGCTCAACTGTAAAAGGGCTTGATCCGGGACCTCCAAATCGATCTCTTCAACCCTTCCCGATTCATCTCCTCTGACTTTTGGAACCTTGGGTTCAACTTTTCCAACCCATTCATCGGCCTTCCAGACTTCAAATCTTTGGATGAGGGAATTTCCCAGAAGATCCGTACAGATCCTTTCCACATCTTCTCGTTTGAGATTCCCCCAAAGGAGATATTGAGTGGAGGTGTATACTTTTTCTTCTTCCTTTAATTTCGCACCGAGCCTCCATTCAATTGCTTCCTTGGCCGTCTTCCCGACGTTATCTGTCACCCCGGGCTTAAACCCCACCTCGATCAACCAATCGAAATCTTGAGCCAGAGGTTGATCAATCCGATGCTCTTGTATGATCGGGTCGACGAAGGGGCCGGTAGCGACCCTCTCCAGCTCCTCTTCCGAAAGTTCCATATCGAGTGTGAAGACAGAGATGGTCCTGACCGATTTCACGGGCAAACCGAGGTCATTTTGAACCCTTCCCTTGATCTTTTCGCCCAAAGGGTCTCGAATCTCTTTCTTCAATCCAATCTCAATGCGGTGTGCCACCTCAACCTCCAAAGATCAAAAATTTCAAATGCCAAATTTCAAATGTCAAATGAATTTCAAATAACTAAATGTCAAGGTATTAGAAATAAATGTGAAATCTGATAATCTGAGCTTGGTTTGACATTTGGATTTTGACATTTGGCATTACTTATTTTCATTCAGGGATGTATTTCTTTACCGCTTCCAATCCTCTCCAGAGATGAGCTTCTTCATGGGGTTCGATGGTATAAATAGGATCCAATCCAAATTCTGAAAGGAGGTTAAAGAATCGGTCAAAATCGAAACCTCCTTCACCGATGGGAAGGTGTTCATCCGTTTCTTTGTGATTGTCGTGGAGGTGAACTTCTCTTAAATACCCTCCCAGCGTTTCAATCCAAATGGGAAGAGGAGTTTTACTAAAGACGTGATGGTGACCCGTATCAAAGCAGAATCGAAGATGGGAGGAATTGACCCCCTTCAGGAGCGCTGCTAAGGATTCAGGATTCTCCTCGAAGACATTTTCGATAGCGAGCGTCAGCCCCAACTCTTCCGCTCTCTTGACCAGGGGTCTCCAGGTTTGGAGACTGCTCTCGAGCCAAAGCTCGACATTTCCATCGAATTTCCATTTCTCGTACCCGGGGTGAAAGACGATGGTCTCCGGTTTGAAGAACCGACCCAACTCAATCGTTTTGATGAATCGGTCCAATGTGACCCCTTTGATCCTTCGATCGACTCCCCCAGGGCTTAAGTCCATGAACGGACCGTGGAGGGTGATTTCCAATTCATTTCGATGAAGGGTTTCGGCCAAATGTTTGATATCCTTCTCTTGGCAGGCATCCAAATCGTCGCCACTGAAGTAGATTTCAGGATGGATGCGATTCCGGAGAGCAAAATCGATTCGTTGAAGGAGCATGGAGTAAGGAACATTGATGTGAACGGTGGTCATGACGGGTCTCTCTCGTCTTATGGTTTCTCTGGTCTCCTCCGTTCATCTCGTTTATAACCCTACAATAAGATAAACCGAGTAGATCGGAAAAACAAAAGAATTTATACCATTCTCTTCAATAAAACTCAATCCATTTCCTGGGGAGCGTCAAAATTCAGTTCTTCCTCGATTTTTTTCTTGACAAATTTTGAATCTTGTTGAATGGTTTGGGAAGAAAGAGGAGGAAGGATGAACCCATTGGAGCATGTGAAGATTCGGCCTCTGAAAAAGGCAGATCTGGAGATCATTGTAGAGATTGACAGGAGGGTCCTGGGGGATAAACGGACGGATTATTGGGTGAGGAAGTTAGAACGGATGGGGGACAAATCTTCCCAGGTCTCGCTGGTTGCGGAGGTTGAAGGGAATGTCGTTGGGTTCATTCTCGGTGATGTCAGCGGTTGGGAATTCGGCGTGCCGGATACGATCGGGTGGATCGATACAATCGGTGTTGACCCGATCTATCAGAAGAAAGGATTGGCCACTGCCCTGGCCCAGGAGCTGATTAACAAATTGAAAACGATCGGGGTGAAGACCGTTTACACTCTTGTCAGTTGGAACGATTGGGACCTCCTCCAATTCTTTCATGCCATGGGATTTACAAGAGGGGATATGATCAATTTAGAGCTGACGATTTGACCCTCCCTCCTGCCCTCAATTTCAGTTGGTCCGCAGGATGAATTCGATCCGCTCCACTGAGATGATTCCAGGTTTTGATTTCCGAAACCGTAATACTATGCTTTCGGGCAATTCCCCAAAGGGTATCCCCCTCCTTCACGACATAGATGATTTCTTTCCCTCCCTTTTTCCTAATGGGCTCTTCAAAGGGGTCGGGGGAGCTGATCATTCTAATTTTTAGTTTGTCCCCTGGAATAAGTTTCTTTTCTGCGTGGAGATTGTTCCAACGGCTGAGGACACCGATATTCACTCCCATCTCATTCGCAATGCTCCATAATGTATCGCCTTTCTTAATCGTATAGATGATTTCATTGGACTTAAAGCTCGGGGCATTGCCATCGGACCTTTTCTTCACCATCACGGTCGGCTTCGTATCTTGGGTGACCGGTATGGGAATGAGAAGGTTCATCCCCATTGCCATTGAAAGACGACTCGTCCTTTTCAACCGGTTGATCTCCAAAATCGGTTCCACATCCACTCGATAAAGTCTGGCAATTTTTGCGAAGGAATCTCCTTTTTTCACGATGTGAGTTTTGAACTGCGACCTTTGCAAGGGCTGCATGGCTTCAAAATTTTTAAGAAAGAGTTCCTTCTTCCCGAAGGGGACTTTTATTTCATATGTTGGGCTATCGGGAGGTGTGCACCATCTCAACAGTTCGGGGTTGAGGTCCTTCAATTCCTCCACCGTTATCTCGCAGGCCTTGGCAATGAGGCCAAGGTCTGTGACAGAGGGCACCTCCGCCTTTTCATATTGGAGAGGTTCCTGGTATTCAATGCCGATGAAGCCGTACTTTTCGGGTTCCTTAGCAATGAGGGCGGCAGCGATCATTTGAGGGACGTAGTCTTTCGTCTCCTGTTTCAGGTAACGGTATTTGGCCAGTTCCCAAAAGTCCTCAGTGCGGTAGCGTTTCATTGCATTGGCGATCTTATTCTCCCCTGCATTGTAACCGGCTGCAGCGAGATACCAACATTCGAACATATCGTAAAGGTCCTTCAGATACTTGGCAGCAGCGATGGTGGACTTTTCAGGATCTCGTCTCTCGTCCACCCACCAATTCGCCTTTAGTCCGTATCTCTTTCCGGTCAGGTAAATAAACTGCCACGGGCCGGAGGCCTTCATCCTCGAATAAGCATAAGGATTGAACCCGCTTTCGATCAGGGAGAGATAGACAAGGTCTTCGGGAAGGCCGTTCTCCCTCAGAAGATTTTTCATGAAGGGGATGTATTTCTCAGATCGGCCGAGCCAATTCGAGAATCTGTTTCTTGCCGTCGTTTGGAAATACTGGATAAACTGTTCGACTTTTGCATTGATGACGATGGGGATATCGAAATCCGGTTCCTTCTTCAGGTGATCTCCGGGGAGGACCTCCAGATTAAAATCGTCATTGGATTCATCGCTGATGGGAAGTTCCAATCTTCCCATGGGTGGTCCGTCCGCAGGCAGGATGGAAGAGGGCGTAGAGATTTCCATTCCTGATGGAACGGGTTCGCGGGAAAAGAGCTCTTCCAATTCTGACTGGGTAAAGAGGGAAAATTGCTCCTCATTCGCAGAAGGGAGATGAGAAGGATTCTTTTCGGAAACGGAATTGATCTGGGGGAAACAGGCTGAGGAGAGAAGCAACACCATCCCCACCCATAGGATCTTTTGCATCATGAAGGATGCCTCCCCAAGGCGCGACAAAAGACAGGAAAAGAGGTTAAACGACCAAAATTTATAAAAAAATCGCATAGATCGTTCAGCTTTGTCAAGTCAAAAATTTTGGAACTCCTGATGCCCCACTCTGCCGTGGGAATTTGCGGAGATCCGGCAGGGATGCCGGAGAAAATCTTATAGCGGCAACATCAGCTTTTCCCTGAGCTAAAAGAATGACCCAACCGTGCAAGGACCGGGCTATTGATGGTGAATGTTACCCCTGCCGTCATAAAATTAGACCATCCGCTTTATAAGATTTTCCGAGATATTCCTGCCGGATCATCCCTGCCTGCGGTAGGCAGGGGACTTCACCTGCGCTTCAGTGAGGCATTGCTAAACTCTGAAGAAATGCGATCCCCTCTCCTGTTTTCAGAGATTTCTCGATTTTTCCAGAAATCTCATTTCAAGGATCCATTCCTGTTTTAATCGGCATACTCCGATCGGCAGACCACTCCACCCAGGATCCCCGATAGAGACGCACATTGGGAAAATCAAGAAAATGTTTCAGGGTGAAGTAAACATGGCTGGCCTCCTTTGCCGTACGAGAGTAGACGACCACCTCTTTATCCTTGGAGATCCCAGATTCCCCAAAGAGTTTTTCCAACTGCTCTTTCTTCTTCCAAATCTTCACTTCATCCCCCTCCAACGTGGTCTCCCAAAATATATTCTTCGCTCCCGGGATATGCCCCCTCCGAATCTCCTCGCCCTCTTCACCGCTGTACTCTTTTGGCGGCCGGACATCCACAATCACCCCGTCTTTCGCTAAAAATCTATCCCGGACCCATTTTTTTTCAGCCAGTGTTTCTTGTTTTACTCTTCCGAAAAATTTTTTGGGAAGGAGCGAGGGATATCCCTGGGTGGTTGGAAGCCTTTCCGAAACCCATTTCTCCCAACCTCCGTTCAGGACGCCAACTTTCTTGTGGTCTAAGAAGTCCAAGACCCACGAGAGGGATGTCGCATTGGGATTCGATTTTTCTGAATAAAGGATGACCCACATATCATTCGAAACGCTGAGATAGTCCCCGATCAATTTTTCTAAGAAGATTCGATCTGGCTCCTGAGCAGGAATTCCATTTCGGGGAACCTGAAGATTTTCAAAATGGAAATAAACGGCGTTAGAAATATGGCCTTTCAGGTAGTCGAGGAGCGAGCTTCGCATGTCGACGAAACGAATAGAGGGGTGGTCCGTGAGCCCCACCAACTCCCCTGTTTCAATCAGTCTGGGATGGTCAAAATTCTTTAAAAAAGGTGTCTTCGCGGAGACAGAGGTCAGAAGAAAAAAAAGAGGAGAAAGCAAGATTGCGCCGATGAGAATCTGTAATCTTCTTTTGTCCATGTCGATCTCCTGCTCACGCACCTCTCTTCTTCTCCAAGGCCCTCCGATAAAGTTGAAGATAGGCGGCCGCTGACCTTTTCCAGGAAAAGTCTGACATCATGGCATTTCGGATGAGCTGTCTCCAATGCTCCGGCTGAGAATAAAAGCCAATGGCACTCTTAATGTGATCCAGGAATTCTTTCGCATCATACCGGGTGAATTTGAAACCGTTTCCTCTTCTCGTGGTGGGGGAGTAGTTCACGATGGTGTCGTCGAGTCCTCCTGTGGCCCGCACCAAGGGGATCGTCCCGTATTTTAGGCTGTAGATTTGATTCAGACCACAAGGTTCATATTTCGAAGGCATGAGGAAGAGATCGCATCCGGCCTCGATTTTGTGAGCCAATGGGTCATCGTAGGTGAGTCGAATCCCAGCCTTTTGGGGATATTTCTGGGCAACTTGGTGAAAGAGATCGTGGTATTTCTGTTCCCCCGTTCCCAGGAGGACAAAACCGATGTCAAGGGTGAAAAGTTCCTCTAAAATTTCGGCCAAAAGGTCGAATCCCTTCTGATCGGCCAGCCGAGAAATCATCCCCAGGAGAGGAGCGTTTTCGAGGGAAGAAGGGAGATGGAATTCCTTCAGAAGATCCTTTTTGCATTCTCTTTTCCCTGAGAGATCATTGAGGTTATAGTCGGCAACCAGGTGAGCATCGCAAGAAGGGTCCCAATCCTGGTAGTCGACTCCGTTCAGGATACCATAAAGGTCCCCCCCCCTCTTTTTCAGGATCCCATCTAATCCATAACCATATTCAGAAGTCTGGATTTCTTCGGCATACTTCTGGCTAACCGTATTGATGACATCGGCGTAGACGATTCCCGACTTCATCAGATTGATCCTTTCCCAGAATTCGATCCCCTCTGGATTATACATCTCTATGGGGAGGCCGGTGATCCAGAACTTCTCTTTCTTAAACAATCCCTGATAGGCAATGTTGTGGATGGTGAAGACTGAAGCGGTGTGAGAAAAAAAGGGATCGGCCCGATAGATCGATTCAAGGTAGGCTGGGATCAACCCGGTTTGCCATTCGTGGTGGTGGATGATTTCAGGGGAAAATCCAATGTGTTGAGCCAGGATCAGGGCCGCCCGTGAGAAGAAGATAAAACGTTCCGCATTGTCGAAGTAATCGCCTCTGGATGTACCGTAAAGGTATTCCCTGTCAAAGAACTCCTCCCGGCCGATGAAATAAACTGGGATGTTTTGGGTGAGTTGGCCCTGATAAATATCCGCCCGGATGGTTTCATTCCCGAGAGGGACTTCGATCTCTTCACCCAGGTACTGGAGGGGGAGGCCAGAGTGTCTCACTCCACGATAGCAGGGCATCACCAAAATTAATTTACATCCCAAGGGTTCGATGAATTTTGGGAGAGCGCCTGCGACATCCGCCAATCCCCCGGTCTTGGCGAAGGGGACAGCTTCCGGGGTTACAAAGAGAACAGATAGAGGTTTATCCATATGGATCCCTTCTCAATGCAAAATGTAAAATGAAAAATCTAAAATGATCATTTTGAATTTTGTAATTTTCAATTTGCATTCCTCTTTTTTTCGGTTTCTCCCGAGAACAGGACTCGGTGGGGGAAAGGGATTTGGATCCCTTTTTCATCAAATCGATTCTTGATCCTTCTCCGTAATTCCCTCCCCACCTCCCATTGCTTTAGCGGTGCGGTTTTCACCATGATTCGAATGACCAATTGGGATTCTCCGAATCGCTCCACCCCCAAGATCTGCAGAGGCTCCAGGATGAAACTCCTGTAGGGTTCTTCCGCAAAGAGTTCCCTTCCGACCTGGGAAAGGAGGTCGACCACTTGGTCGATATCCTCGCGGTACGAGATACCAATGTCCAGAACGGATCGTGACCACTCCTTGGAAAGGTTGCTGACAACCTTGATCTCACCGTTGGGAATGATGTGGACTCTTCCCTCCAGATCTCTCAGGACCGTTTTTCTTAAACTCACTGATTCGACGAGACCGGAGACTCCCGCTACCTCGATCGCATCCCCAATCCGATACTGGTTCTCAAGGATGATGAAAAATCCGCTGATCACATCCTTGACTAAACTCTGTGCCCCGAAACCAATGGCGAGAGCCCCAATCCCTGCGGTGGCCAATAGGGGACCGAGCTGTATCCCCACTTCTCCCAGGATCATCAAGATGGCGATGAAGGAGATGACGATGAGAAGGGTGTGTCGGAGGGTGTTGCCCAAGGTATGGGCCCTTTTCTTTGCTTCCGCGGCCTGGAGGGGGTCCTTCTCCGGAACGAATCTCTCTAACCATTTCACAATCCATCGGGACATTTGGGAGAGGATGATGAGGCCGATCAGAATTCCGAGGACCTTGATTCCTGATGTGCTCAGCCAGGTGAGGGTAATTTTCAATATTTCGGACATGAGAGCCTTTTCAAATCAATGTCAAATGTCAAAATCCCTGCCTGCGGTAGGCAGGCAAAGTTCAACATTTGGACTTTGAGTTTTGACATTTGGCATTGACTTAACGTTGGGGCTGTTCGCCTTTCTCTGTCTTCCGAATGACCTTCTCCAGGCGATCCAATGCATCAGCTGTTTTTTCTCTTAGGACATCCGTCACGGCCACCAATGCATCCACCTGTTTCTTCAGGTCTTCAGGGGGGACAGCCGATTCGATTTTTCGTTTCAATTCAGCAGTGCCTCCCGTGCGCTGATAGGCGAGGATAGAGATAATGAGTGCGACGACTGCAATGACATCCCCCATGTCCATATTTAAGAACCTCCTTCGATTTTTGAATTAAGATACTTCATCCCTTTAAGATTTTCAATCGATTCCTTTTCAGGTTTCGTTCTGGATAACGGGACGGAGAGGTGATGGGGAGCGACGATCCCCACCGACATAATGGCTTTGATCGCCTCTTCAATGGTCATGTGAGAAGGGAGTATCCTTTCTTTGGGGAGAAAGAGGAGAAAACCCTGGGGAGGGACAAACGCCGTGGGGACAAAAACGGCCACTTTCACCTGTTGTTCGAGATCGGTCAACTCATTGGTCACAAACCCGAGGACAAAATTCCCCTCCTGTGGGAATTCAACAAAGACGGCTTGGCGGAAGGCTCCTTTTCGCGAGGCGGAGAAGGCATCGGTCAGTTGCTTTGAAGAGAGGTAGATATTCTTTACGATCGGGATATTTGTAAACAGGCTGTCTCCCCAACTGACCAGCTTCCGGCCCAAGACATTGGTGGCGATCACCCCGACGAGATAGAGCAAAAGGAAGAAGCCGATGATCCCCAGCCCAGGGAGGTGATGATTTCGGTTAAAAAGATAGATGGTCACCTCTGGCATCAGTGGGCCGAGGATACTATCCAGGGTGTTGAAGACGAACTTTAAGATCAGGAAGGTGATCCCGAGGGGCAGGATCACCAAAATTCCTGCAAAGATCTTCGTTCGAAGATGTCTGAAAATATTTTTTATCATGCTGTTGTTCCCGGCAGCTGGAGAATCTTTTTCAGATCCACCTCCTCGACCACCTCTTTTTCGAGCAAGAGACGGGCAAGTTCTCCCAGTTCTCTTTTCTTAGCTGTAAGGATTTCTTTCGCCTTACGATAAGTATCGTCCACGATCTTCTTCACTTCTTCGTCGATCTGTTTGGCCGTGTCCTCACTGTATTCCCTTGAGGAGAGTAGGGAGGAGGAGAGAAAGAGAGGGTTCTTTTCCTTCTCGTATGTGACATAACCCAATTTTTCACTCATTCCATATTCTTTCACCATACTGGTGGCAATGTCAGTGGCCCGTTGAAGATCGTTATGGGCACCGGTGGAGATCTCTCCGAAGGTGATTTCTTCAGCGACCCTGCCTCCCAGTAAGACAGCTAACCGGTCCAGGAGTTCTGTCTTGGTCATCAAGTACCGATCCTCTGTGGGCAATTGGAGCGTATAACCCAATGCAGAGACCCCCCTCGGGATAATGGAGATTCGACGGACAGGATCCGCATTCGGTAAAAGGGAGGCCACAATCGCATGGCCCGATTCGTGAAAGGCCACAATCTCCTTCTCCTTTTTTGACATCAACCTATTCTTCTTCTCCAATCCTGCAACCACGCGGTCGATCGCCTCTTCGATGTCGGCCATTTCCACCGATTCTTTATTCTTACGGGCGGCGAGCAGAGCAGCCTCGTTGACGATATTCGCAAGATCCGCACCTACAAATCCGGGAGTTCTTGAGGCGATCACCTTCAAGGCGACCTCTGGAGAGAGCTTGATATTTTTGGTGTGGATCTTCAGGATTTCTTCCCGACCAACGATATCGGGTCGGTCGACGACCACATGCCGATCGAACCTCCCTGGTCTGAGAAGGGCGGGATCCAGAATTTCAGGTCGATTGGTGGCGGCCATGATGATGACCCCTGTGTTGGGATCGAATCCGTCCATCTCTGCCAGGAGTTGATTGAGGGTCTGTTCCTGTTCATCATGTCTGCCCATGGGGTTGATCCCTCTTGCTTTTCCCAGGGCATCCAGTTCATCGATGAAGATAATGCAAGGGGCATGGTTTTGAGCCTGTGCAAAGAGATCCCTGACCCTCGCTGCTCCTACTCCGACAAACATCTCCACAAAGTCGGAACCGCTGATGGAGAAAAAAGGAACATTGGCCTCTCCGGCCACGGCTCGGGCCAACAAGGTTTTTCCCGTCCCGGGCATTCCGACGAGAAGGACTCCCTTCGGGATCTTTCCACCGAGACGCTGAAACTTCCCCGGAGTTTTGAGAAACTCCACCACCTCTTTCAATTCCTCTTTGGCCTCGTCGATTCCGGCCACATCGGAGAAGGTGACTTTCTTATCCTTCTCGGCATAGATTTTAGCCCGGCTCTTTCCAAAGGACATGACGCTGGTCTCCGGTCCGATTCGAGAGAAAAGAATCCTCCAGATGAAGAAGAAAAAGACAAGGGGGATGATCCAGGAGAGGATGTTGGTCAGCCATTTGCTATCCACCTTCCCGGTGTACTTTACATGGTGTGCCTCCAATTCCTTCACCAGATCCGAGTCCTCCACCCGGACTGCTTGAAACCTCCGGGGGCCTTTTTCTGTCTCCCTCTCTCCGGAGACCGATTCCTGGGTAATGGTGAGGTCTTTGATCTTGTCCGCCCTTAACGACTCCTTAAATTCACTGTAGGGAATGACATCCTCGGTCTTTCTCGTCACGATGTAATTCTGGATCAAGAGGATGATCAAGAAAGCGATCACGAAGTACCAGATCGTGAAGTGGGTCTTCTTCAGGATGGGCTTCTTTCCTCCTCGATCCGGTTGCTCTTTGAACCGAAGGAGATCCCTCAAATTAGAGGGGGGCTTTTGATCCTTCTTCATCTTATGAGTCTCCAAATACCCTTCGAAAAATATCATCCACATGTTTGAGATGGCCGCGAATATCGAAGGCGGCCTCCAATTCATCGAGGGTGAGGAGGCCTTTGACCACCTCGTCTTGAGAGAGAAGGGTCTTGAAATTGCCGCCTTTCTCCCAGACCCTCATCGCATTCTTCTGAACCACAGCGTAGGCCTCTTCCCTCGAGAGTCCTTTCTTCGTCAGCAGAAGAAGGATGGCCTCTGAATAGATGAGGCCCCCCATCTTTTCCAAATTAACTTTCATATTCTCCGGATAGACAATGAGGTTCTCGATCATGGAGGTCAGGCGGTTGAGCATGTAATCGATCAGGATGGTGGCATCGGGGGCGATCACCCGTTCCACTGACGAATGGCTGATGTCACGTTCGTGCCAGAGGGGAATGTTTTCCAGAGCAGCGGTGCTGTAAGACCGCAGAAGGCGTGCGAGGCCGGAGAGGTTTTCGGCGGAGACAGGATTCCTTTTGTGTGGCATGGCGGAGGACCCTTTCTGCCCCTTGGTGAAGAACTCCTCTGCTTCCAAGACCTCGGTTCGCTGGAGGTGTCTCAGTTCCACAGAAAATTTTTCAATCGACGAAGCGATGATCGCCAACGTTGTGAAGAATTCAGCATGGTGATCCCTCTGGACAATTTGGGTGGAGATAGGGGCTGGTTTGAGTCCCAATCGTCCACAGACGAATTCTTCAACGAAGGGAGGGATGTGAGCAAATGTTCCCACTGCGCCGGAAATCTTCCCGACGCTCACGGCGTCTTTCGCCCTCTCCATTCGGGCCAGGTTTCGATTCATCTCATCATACCAGAGGGCCATTTTGAGGCCGAAGGTGATGGGTTCGGCATGGACACCATGAGAACGGCCAATCATCAGGGTTTCCTTGTATTGAAATGCTTTCTTCTTCAGTACCTCTAAAAGCCGGTGGACGTCTTGGAGGATGAGCTCAGAGGCCTCTTTCAGAAGAAGGGCAAGAGAAGTGTCAAGGATATCGGAGGAGGTGAGACCGTAATGAAGGTATTTCGATAGGGGACCAATGAACTCCCCCACATTGGTCAGGAAGGCAATGACATCGTGTTTCGTCACCTTTTCTATTTGGTTCACGCGTTGGACATCGAAAGAGGCCTTCTCTTTGATCTCTTTGACTGCTTCTTTTGGAATCTGACCCAATTCGGACAGGGCCTCACAGACGAAGAGTTCAATCTCGAGCCAGGTCTCAAACTTTCTCTGATCCGTCCAAATCCTTCCCATCTCCGGACAAGTATACCTTGGGATCATCATCGACTCCTTATCATCATCCTGATATAGTCTTATTTTACTGTATCGCCTTGAAAAGTCAATAATAAACGGGATGTTGAATATTGACAATTCTGGGGTTCGAATGCATACTAATCCTGTGATCATCATCAAATCCCCTCGCGAAATTGAGCAACTGAGGAAATCCAATGCTATCGTAGCAGAGGTCTTTCAGGAACTGAAAAGGATGATCGCACCAGGGGTCGCCACCAAGGAGTTAGATCAGATTGCGGAAAAGGTCATCCTTTCAAGAGGGGCTAAACCTGCATTTAAGGGGTATCGTGGCTTTCCTGGGACGGTCTGTATTTCTGTCAATGAAGAGGTGGTCCACGGCATCCCCAGCCAACGGAGATTGAAAGAGGGAGATATTGTGAGTCTTGATGTGGGAGCTAAACTGAGCGGTTATTTCGGGGATGCAGCCATCACCCTTCCTGTGGGTGAGGTCGACCGGGAAGCCCAAAGGCTTCTTGAGGTGACGGAGAAGGCCCTTTATATTGGGATTGAAAAGGCAAAGGCTGGGAATCGCCTCTTTGATGTTTCTTATGCCATACAGGTATGGGTGGAGGAACACGGCTTTTCTGTAGTCAGGGATTTCGTGGGTCACGGCATTGGCAAAGACCTCCACGAAGAACCGCAGATCCCAAATTTTGGATCCCCCCACCAGGGACCGAGATTGGAGAAGGGTATGGTCTTTGCCCTGGAGCCCATGGTGAATGAGGGGACCCATGAGGTGAAGGTCCTTTCGGACGGCTGGACCGTGGTGACAGCGGATGGGAAACGCTCCGCTCATTTTGAACACACGATTGCCATTACGGATGGAGGGGCAGAGATCTTGAGTGGCCTTTGATCGCATTTTCTAACTTACACCTGGCCTAACCGGAACCAAACAGGTTTTGTGATTATAAATTCCAAATGACAAATTCCAAATCCCAAATAAATTCCAATTTTCAAGCCCAAATGACTGAAACGATTTTATCTGGAATTTTGAATTTTGTTCATTGGAGCTTCTTTGCAATTTGGTGCTTGGTATTTGGTGCTTCGCTTATGGTTCGCGGGTGGCAGTGCTATATACGAATTCATCCGATGGAGAGATAAGGGAGAAATTATGTATCGAGTGGCGAAGGACATGATCGATTTAGTGGGATATACCCCTCTGGTGAAGATCAACCATATTGTTCCCAACAAAAAGTTGACGGTCTATGCAAAGCTGGAGCGATATAACCCGGCAGGGTCTGTCAAAGATCGAATTGCGAAATATATGATTGAGTATGGAGAGAGGGAAGGCTTCCTGACGAAAGAGAAGATTGTCATTGAGCCAACCAGTGGAAATACCGGCATTGCTCTGGCGATGGTCTGTGCGGTCAAAGGATATCGGTTGGAATTGGTGATGCCAGAGACCATGAGTATGGAGAGAAGAAAGATCCTTACCGCCTTTGGAGCGAAGATTATTTTGAGCGACGGTTCAAAGGGAATGGATGGGGCTATCGATTTGGCCGAAGAGATGGCTAAAGACTCTAAATATTACATGCCTCACCAATTCGAGAATAAGTATAATGTGCTTGCTCATTATGAGACAACTGGGGAGGAGATCTGGAGGGCGACAAGAGGAAAGATAAGGATGTTCGTTGGCGGCTTGGGGACGACTGGAACGCTCATGGGTGTTTCAAAACGGCTCAAAGAATACAACCCTGACATTAAAATCGTCGGAGTGGAACCCTATCCAAATTCAAAGATTCAGGGGTTAAAAAACCTCAGCTCCCAGTATGTCCCGGAGATCTATGACCCCAGCCGATTGGATGAAAAGATCAATGTCACGGATGAAGACGCCTTTGAAATGGCGAGGGTTCTGACCATCCGAGAGGGTATCTTTTGCGGAATCAGTTCTGGTGCGGCGATGTGGGGAACATTACAAAAGGCGGGGGAGGTGGATCGTGGAGTGATTGTAACCGTCTTCCCCGACGGTGGAGAGAAGTATGTGAGCACCCCCCTTTACGAACCGAGCAAATGTTTCGAATGTTTGAAGAAAAATCAGATCCCTACCTGTATGACAGAGGAGTATATCACCGCATTGGAGTGTCTGGTGAAAAACGGAAACTAAACCAATTCTTGAATTGAGGGATTCAGGAATTCTAAATTCCTAAATTCTTCAATCCCTCAATTTGGTTATCACAATTTATACTTAAATTTCCTTAAGAGGTCCTTCCGCCAGGCAATCCCATCCTCTTTTTCAATCCCTTTTGGAGAGGAACCGTCGATGACACCGAGAACCCCTCTGCCCTGTTCCGATTGGGCAAGGATGACTTCAACAGGATTCGATGTGGCACAGAATAGGTTACAGACCTCCTGACACATCTTCACTGCATTGAGGACATTGATCGGAAAAGCATCCTTTAAAATAATAATGAAGGTGTGACCTGCTCCAATCTTCAAGGCGTCCTTCATGGCAGCTTCCTTTAATGCCTCATCATTTCCCTCCCCTCGAACCAGGCAGGCCCCAGAAGCCTCACAGAATCCAATTCCAAACTTAGCACCCGGAACGGCTCCCACCATGATCTCGTAAAGATCTTCGACCGTTTTGACGAAATGGGTCTGCCCAAAAATGATGTTGCATTCTTCCGGAATATCCAATCGCTCAATCTTTAGCTCCATAGCTTACCTCCTTAATTCTCCTCTTCGGTGTTAGGAGAGGATACGTAGCGTCGGCATTTACTGCCGACGAAATGATCTCCCCCGCCTTATTTCCACTAAACATATCGTTCCCTGCACGAATTGTCAATCTGAGAGAACCTTCTTCTAAAATTTGCCAAATCCCTAAACATGTGATGTGCAGCTAAATCTTGTATTTCTCAATAATCTGGGCTGCTGCTTTGATTCCGGTATTTATTTGCACTTCAGTGCTTGAACGGTAAAACCCATCGCCCACAAAATAGAGATTGTGAAAATCCTCTTCAAGGGCTTTCCGCGTTAAAGTCTGCTGATGCAATGTGCCTGGCGTGAGCTGAACTGCCCCGTGTTTCCACCGGTATACTTTTGAAAAAATTACTTTATTTGAAAAGCCTGAAAATAGAGTATCCATCTCTTTCATCACTTCTTGCTTTACGATATGTTCAGACACATCAAATAGAGTCCGACTGGCATTTTCGCAAAGAATAGCTGTTGCAAGGCTTTTCCCAGAAGGGATACGTCCGGAACCTTTATGGTGGTCGAAAACGAGCGTACCCAGTATCCGAAAATCCTTTCGCAGTATATTATTGATAAAAGAAGTATCCGGATATAGGTGATCTATGGCCATGACGGCAACGATCGATGGGGCATACTGTACCTTTCCGAGGTATTCTCTAACCGGTGAAGGCAAATCTTCAAATATCTGGAGGATGATGGGTGGTGGGATGGCAAAAATGATTTCATCAAAAATGAGCGACTGAGGTGTGCTACCTCCTATATCAAATAAATACTGGCTTTTGCTTTCCATCCGTCGTATGTTCAGGACAGGCGAACTGAGTTTGACATCCAATTTTTTCATTAAATGTTCTGGCAACATTCCCAGACCCTGATCCAAACTAAATATTTTGAACTTTGTCAAGTTTCGAATAGTCGCCAAGAATGCAGCCTTAGAATTGCGCTCCGGGGTTCCCAAAAAAATTTCACAGAATATTGGATAGGCAATATACTCCAAGATTTCTTTACTGTATTCTCTAAGAAGATACTCTGCCGCTGACTCTTTTTCCAAGTCGAAAGTCTTTTCGGAAGGGTTATTCAGGTTTAATGATTTGCCCAGCGATGTCGCATAAAGGAAAAGACTGACCATATCTTTTTTGTTCTTAATTGAAAGAAGCTTATATTTTAAAAAATCGATGGGAGACCCGATCTTGATTTGATATTCTTTTCCATCGTTGAAAGTCGAAGAGGTTCCGGAGGTTTCTTTAAGAAATCCTTCCATCCCCAGCTCCTTGATGATCTGGATCGTGGTCTTGTGAAATTCCGAAATCGTGTAAGCCCCTTTATCTATGACAAAACCTTCAACGATTTCTGAACCCATCCGTCCGCCAACAAAAGACTCTTTTTCAAAGATAACGGGTTTGAAACCAGCCTTCATTAATTGATATCCCGCTGACAAACCTGATATCCCTGCCCCAATAATGCATATTCTTGCATCCATCTTGGTTCCTCTTGCTGTGCTCTTACAATAGAATCAGTGGATTAAATCTTTTTTTTCCAGATGTCGGTAAGTGGGATTGCGAGCCCAACCTCAGGTTGGTATCGCAAAAAGCTGGGTATGGGGTATCGAATTCCCCTTTCGTGTGTCTTAGCAAGTCCTTCTACAAGGTCTTTCAGGTGCGAGGCGGGTAGCGTATAGACCATTTCATGGTCCTGCGCAGTGGCCCAAACCCGATCTCCATTGCCAGGTACGACCACTTTGGGGGATTGATCTAAAAAAGCTCCTATAACCCCTTCGGTGCATGATGCAGCCCTACCAGAGAAGGAGCAGGTAATGGGTTGACCGGTGCGTTGGATGCTGCCGTGAATGCAGCGCATGAGTTGTGCCGGATTCAAGTAGATCAGGATGACATCTGGCACGGTCTTGGTCCACTCCAGGGGAGAATAAACGACTGCCTCACATTGGCCGGGGTCCAGGGTTCTGAAAGATCGGAGGATGTTAAGTGCCGATTTGGGATCTGCGGCGTAATTCATTCGTGTGAGAAATTCAATTGCTCCTTGTTCATCGGCCGGTACCCATCCGTAGGTATGCCCGGAGATAGCACAACCTAAGTCCTCCTGGGTGATGGCAATGGTCCAGCCATATTTACGGGCAATGGCTTGAGCCTGACAATGGGCCATTTTGACTTTAAGGTCTTTCAGAGGCGTTCGAGTTCCACTCGGAATCCCTTCTATATTTTTCAAGATTTTTGTTGCCACCGGAAAAGTCTCGGTGTTGATATAACGCCTTAATTCCTTACCCAGTTCATGCCATTCTTTCATGAGAATTTTCCTCCAGTTTGATCGAGGATGATTTTTCTGATAAGGGTCAGCTTTTTTTGGATGAAACTTACCCCCAATGTCCCAGAAAAACTCTGACTGTAACCATCATTCTCAAAAAATTCGACCTATACCTTTTCGGAGCGGAGCCCTTCCTGGTTATGGCTTCGGTCGCTTCCAGAAAGGGCCGGTCTTTCCAAGCTCCGCAAGCGTTGTGACCATTTCCCGGACATACTCTCGACTATGTGAGACCCAATCAAGGTCGAGGCGTCTGCGAAAATAGCTGCCTGAAAAGAGTTTGACCAAGTCTGAAAGTGAAATGATACCCTCGGCTGTGGCCGGATCGAAACGGGCCCAATTCCGAATATGCTCTTCCGACCGGAAGAGGTTCATAGTGCTTCAGGCAAAGGGAGCATTTTCAAACCACTTCCAAAAGGGCACAGCCACATACCCCATCAGACCTTCAGGCTCGGTTCGAAGGACTTGCCCATCGCAGATCTCCACCCGAATCGGGAGCCCACAATCGAGACAAGGAGCATCGATTTGGACTGTTTTCCCTGGAAAGAGCCAGCAGACCGCCAGCGATTCGAACCCTCACTGGCCAAACCATTTCTGCTGCCCATCAATGGTTATCCGATACTGAGTGGGGAGATTGTTGAATGGGGCAAAGGAGGCGACGTAGTCAGTATTTGGAAATAGCCATCCAGGAATCCCTGCTGCAAGAAGGTCATGAAGAGCTTTTCGGCCTTCTTCCACAGGAATTCCTAACCCGGAGGCGATTTCCGTATAGTGCGGCGCCTGCCCGGATTCCACCATTCTTTTCATAATAAAGTGGAAAGTACGATCTAAATCAGTTGGATTGGTCATCATGTTCACCTCCTGTGAATAAACGTTTAATTAGATGAAAAATAACAATCCATCTCTTTCAGGGAAATAGGTTTCTATTTCTCGGTCATATGTCCGTCCTATGTTTTAAAGATTATTAGTGGATGGCACTATTATAATTTTTCTTTGATATATATTCTTACCTTCTCGAGGAAGGTTCTATAAACAGGCGCGGCTTCTTCAATGAATCTCTTCATCGAATTCCATCTCACATCCAGATATTCATGTGAGATGATGTTTCTGAGTTTCACCCAGTCAGAAAGGCGTTCAGTCGTTTCTTTATCAAACCCAGGGACGAGGGGAAGAGAGGCTACGATTTCTTTATAAGTCTCTGGAAGAGGTATATTTTCAGATACCAAAATGATCTTACCAATATCTATCGAGGAGTTTATGATATTTTCAATCCACCTTTCTACATTTCTTCTTTTGCTTCTGTCTTTATTATATTCCTCCCAAGAAAGGGATTTAAAACTCTCCCAATCCTCGAGCTCCTTTCCAAGAAAGGTAAGATGCTTAATAAGCCTTACTTCATTCTCTTTTCTCAAATTTTTCCCGTTCCTTATAATCGCTTATGATTAACTCTGTGAAATCTTCAGCGACATCGGTAATCACTTCCATAAAATCCAAGTACAGTCCCCAATCTTTTGTCGAAAGGGGAATCCCCCTAATGGCACTCGCTGCCACACTGGCAGAAACTCTGTTCAATACAAGTAGCTCTACTTCCTCTTTTAAGATCCGTTGAAGGTCTCCCCAAATTTCATTCTCGCCGTCATAAAAAACCTCTTGTTCGAATTCTGTGGGATGTCTTTCCAGAGGATAAAAATAGACCGCAATGTCAACATCGGAGAGTCTGTTGGCATGTCCTTTTGCCTGTGAACCATACAGGAAAGCAAAAGCAATATCTCCCCTTTGACAAAAATATTCTTTAAGCTTTTCTATCAGGTTAGTTTCCACTTTTGTTTAAAATCTATTGAATTTATGTGGAAAAGTCAAACGGAAAATTGCCCAGAAAATTGTTTAGGAAATAATGTGACCGTGTCCGTGTCACGTGCCCCTAATCCCTTGGATTTTCGTGGTTTATTAGAAGATGTGGAAGAGTAAATTTAGTCGAGAAAAGTTCTCACCTCAATCTTTTCTCCATCTGTAATGATCGTAATTGCTCCATGCTGATCGGTTCTGAAGATTCTGGAGCCCAGATGCTGATATCTTTTCAATACCTCTGGATGGGGAAGTCTCCCGATGTTCCGTTCGCCCACACTGAGAACAGCGTAGGTAGGCTTCACCCTTTCCAGAAATAGCGGCGTACTGGATGAGGCACTTCCATGATGGGGAATCTTCAGGATATCGACCCTGAGCGAGTACCCCTCTCGCATGAGTCGATATTCCACCTCCTTTTCGATATCCGCTGCCAGGAGCACCCTCATGTTTTTAAACTGAAGTTTCATGACCAGGGAGTGGTTGTTAAAAAAAGAGGTATTTCGACCGACTCTGCGAGATTCAATCTTCCCCGGAGGGTTGAGAAAAGAGATTTGGACACCGTTGATGATTTGGAGAGGGGTCTTCTCGTTCAATGAAAATCTTTCCACCTTTTTACTCAAAAGGGTCTCCACCAGTTGGAAATAGGATTCTGAATCCCCACGAAGACCGCTATCCCAGAATTGGCCAATCGGAAAATGGGACGCAACAAAATTTAGGCCTTTAAGATGGTCTGGATCTGGATGGGTGAGGACGAGATAGTCAATCCGATGGATCTTTTTATTCCATAAAAATGGGGCGATGACGTTCTTTCCAATGTCGAAACGATCCCCGTAAAGGCCACCTCCGTCGATCAACATCCTTTTCCCCTTTGGAAATTCGATGAGAATGGAGTCTCCCTGCCCCACATCGATGAAGGTCATGGTGAGATTTTTCTGGAACAGACCCTTCAAATTCCAAAAGGCGAAATCTAAGACAAGGACCACACAAAGTCCTGCAAACAGATAGCGCGCCCCTTCCAGTTTCTTAAGGTGAACGGCCAGGAAAAGGAGAGAGCAAAAGAGGGCAATTTCAAGAGCCGTTGGGGTTGAGACAAAGAGTGAGGCGAATGGGAAAGACGCGAGGAAGGCTAAGATTCTGAGAAGGGTCAGAGTGATAAAACTGTTGATGTTCAGCAAGAAGGTGGCTAAGGGAGTGAAGAAGAAGGAGAGGATAGAGGCAATGAGGCTCAAGGGGACGATGACGAATCCCACCCAGGGGATGACGAAAAGATTGGTCGCCAATCCAATGGGAGAGATGCGGTTGAAATGAAGCGCGACAAAGGGGGCTGTTCCTAAGGTCGCTACAGCGGTGACGATAAGCGAGATTTTTATATACTTCCAGATATTCTTTTTCCATGTTGCTCCTGAGGGGAGAGGGGGCTCTTCCTTTCTCAGCCCTTCAAGGATTCGGGGCACCAGATAAAGAATCGAAAGAACGGCGAGGAAGGAAAGTTGAAAGGAAACATCAAAAAGCGAAGGGGGTGAGAAGATGAGGATGAGAAAGGCTGCCAAAGCAAGCGTGTGAAGAAGATTTCTCTCCCGATTGAACAGGATGGATACGAGAAAGGTGACCACCATGATGGCTGCCCTGATGACGGAGATCCCCCCACCTGCGATGAACGCGTAGAGGATGATGCAGGGAATGGTCAGTCCGGCGGCCAGTTTTCTGACGGATATGGAGAGGAGAAGAATTTCTGAACGCTTTAGAATCCAAATGAGAAGAGAGAAGGAAAGAACCGCAACGATTCCGAATTGATCCCCGGAAATAGCCAGAAGATGAGCGGTCCCCGTAAGGATAAAATATTCCTTCACCTCCTCTGGAATGTTTCCCTGTTCGCCCAGTACAAGGGCCTTGAAAATACTGGAGCACCGGGGGTTGGCTTCCCTTTCCAGAAAATCGCGGATCTGATCTCTCCAGCCCTCCACCTGGAGAAGAAGCGGATTTTTAAAGCCTTCCCCGATTTTGACGCATGCGTTTGCCACCGATAGAAATCCAATGGTGTGAACCCGTTCAAAGGCAAGATGGCGTTCATACGAGAATCCACCCGGATTATGAAAGCCCCGTGGAGGATAGAGCTTACACAAAAATCGAAGACGATTTCCAACACAAAGCAGTTCACTCTCCTCCTTTAAAAAGAGAAGGAGATAACCGTCAACGGGGATATGACGGTTCGATAAAATGACCTTCTCAGATCGAATCAATAATTGAGTTCCATCCGAGGAGCGCTGAGGAGGGAGGTCAACGATTCCCTCTAATGCGATTCGATCAAAGCCGGTGAAGTGTGAGATATGGGAGGGAGGGTGCGGTGGATCGAGATAAATGTGGAGAGAGAGAATTCCAAGGGCGAAGAAGAAGAGGACGGCCATCCAGGAGCCCAACGGGGCTCTTTTCATGACGATGAAAAGTGCCCACAAAGCCAGGAGTATCAGGAGAATGAGAATCCATCCTTGACAAGGGAAAGGGAGGTCAAAATGGCCTAAATAAATGCCAATTGTATAAACGATGAAAATGGGAATGAGGGGCAAACGAAAGGGTTCCACTCATCTCCGTCTCAGACGGACCGATCTTTTAGTAATTGGCGGGCAATCATCAGCCGTTGAATCTGATTTGCTCCTTCATTAATCTGTGTCACCTTGGCATCCCGCATCATTCGTTCCACGGGATAATCTTTCATGTATCCATATCCTCCCAGAATCTGGACGGCATCAGTGGTCGCCTTCATGGCAACATCGGAAGCGTAAAATTTCGCTATGGCGGAGAGTTTCTCTATATCTTCAAGGTGGGCATCGAGGCGAGCCGCTGTCTCATAGACGAGTGCTCGAGCAGCCTCGATTTGACTGGCCATATCAGCGATCATGAATTGGATCGCTTGAAAGGAGGCGATGGGCTTTCCGAACTGGATGCGTTCATTGGCATAATGGATGGCATAGTCGAGGGCTCCCTGAGCAATGCCCACTGCTTGGGCTCCTGCGGCAGCCTTCGACATGTTGAGACTGCTCATCGCAATCCTCCAACCCTCTCCCTCCTCGCCGAGAAGATTTTCCTGCGGCACCCGACAGTTTTCAAAGATCACATCCGTTGTCACCAAACCCCTCAGCCCCACCTTCTCTTCTTTTTTGCCAAACTGGAGGCCGGGAGTTCCGTTCTCCACGACGAAAGCAGAGATCCCCTTTGTTCTCCGACCGGGATCGGTGGCAGCAAAGACAGAATAAAAGTTCGCAGTGCCCCCATTTGTAACAAAACACTTACGGCCATTGAGCCAATAGTCGTTACCCTGTTTTTTTGCTGTGGTCTTGATGGAGGTGGTATCCAGCTCTGATTCCGATTCAGTCAAGGCGAAAGCGACGAGACTGTTCTTCTCGGAGATCTGGGTGAAGTAATGGTCCTTCTGGGAAGGATTCCCTCCCAGCCAAATGGGCATGGCGCCAACCCCCTGGGTGAGAATCAATTGTGATGAAGAGCCACAAACCTTTGCGACCTCTTCGACCACTAAGCAGAGAGAAGTAATGTCTCCATTTGTTCCCCCATATTTCTCAGGGAGGATGACGGAAAGAAAGCCTTGTTTTCCAAAGGCCTCCACTAAATCCCGGGGAAATTCTCCAGAGGCGTCGATCTGTGCCGCTCTGGGTTTTACAATTTTTTGCGCCGTTTTTGCAGTAGCCTCCCTGATCATTTCTCTCTCTTTTTCGATTTCCTTCATGGAGAACTCGTTAAGGAAGAATTGGGTAAGTCGCTCGTACAGAAAATAGAAGAGGAAAAGGGCTTTGTCAAGGAAAAAGTCAACCAAGGAAAATGAGAGGACGGGTTGCAAAAAAGATTGCAAAAAATATTTGACTTTATTATATAAAATTATATAATAATTTTTTCAAAAATAATTTATGGAAGGAGGGGAAAAATGGATGCCAGGCATTAAAATTAAGGAGAACGAATCCTTTGAAAATGCACTCCGACGATTTAAGAAACAGGTCGAAAAGACAGGGATATTGTCAGAGATTCGGAAAAGGGAACATTACGAAAAGCCCAGCATAAAAAGGAAAAAGAAGGCGTTGGCTGCAAAGAAAAGGGCAATGAAAAGAATGAGAAAAATAGCGGAGAGAGGTTGAGGATGGGCTTGGAAGAAAGATTGGTCGAGGAAATGAAGCAAGCGATGAGGTCCAACGATAAGTTACGGCTTTCCACCATTCGGATGATTCGCTCATCGATAAAGAATAAGGAGATTGAACTGAGAAAAAAGTTGGATGATGAAGGTATTTTTAAAGTGATCCAAGGAATGGTGAGAAAGAGCGAGGAGTCGATTGAACAATTTAAGGCCGGCGGCAGGATGGATCTGGTGGAGAAGGAGCAGAAAGAGGTGGAGACAATGAAATCCTTCTTACCCCAGCCCCTAAGCCACGAAGAAATATTGAGGATTATTGATCAAAGCATTCAAGAGACCCAAGCTTCATCCTTGAAAGACTTAGGAAAAGTGATGAAATCTGTCATGCCAAAACTGGAGGGGAAAGCTGACGGAAAATTGATCAATCAACTGGTTAAAGAGAAGCTTTCCCCGTAGTTTCCTCCTCTTTTTAGCAGATCGGTCTCCCTTTTTCACACCCTATGGATGATCGCTCCCTCAATGTTTTGGAATTCTACCATTTATTAGAGGTATTGAAAGAGTTTTCCGTCTCGCCCTTAGGCCGAAAGGGTTGTGAGGCATTGAGACCCTCCAATCACCTTCCCCAGATCCAATCAAGACTCGCTGAAGTTATGGAACTCAAAGAAATTTTGGAAATCATGGGAGACATCCCGCTCAGAGGATTGAAAGACATTGAGGGGATTCTTAAACGATTAGACGTGGAGGGGTGTGTCCTGGAGGTTCAGGAAGTTATCGATATTTATAATCAAATGGAATTGTGTAAAGGGCTTAAGCGATTTTTCAAGAAGTTGGAGACGATCCATGCTCCTCATCTTCAGGAAAGGGTTTCTAACCTTTCTTCGTTAAAGGTCCTGGAGAAAGAGATCCTTCAGGCCATTAATACAAAGGGAGAAATTCTGGACCGAGCCAGCCCGGCTCTTTCGGATATCAGACGTCGAATGGGGGCCGTCAGAGAAAAAGCGAAGGGGGTGCTCGAAAGGCTCCTTCATCAGGAGGAACTTCAGCCAATCTTTCAGGAGCCGTTGATCACTTTGAGAAACGGGAGATATGTCCTTCTGATTAAATCCGATTACAAGCATCGGCTGCAGGGAATCATTCATGATCAGTCCCAAAGCCGCATGACTTTTTTCTTTGAACCACTTCAGGTCGTTGCCTTCAACAATGAGATCAATATTCTCATAGGGGAGGAGAAGGAGGAGGAATATCGGATCCTGGCGGACCTTTCGAAGGAAGTGAGAGCTGAGAGGGAAAACCTCTGGAGGGACTTTGAGATTTTAGGGGAATTGGATCTCCTTTGCGCAATGGCCAAACTCTCCGTCCTTTTGAAAGGGGTCCGGCCCATTTTGAATGAAGAGGGGAGGATCGATTTGAGGGAGGCACGAAATCCCCTCCTCACCCTTCAGAAGGTCGGTACGAGTCGGAACGGCTGTCGCACCGACACTCGATTCCGAGAAGAACGGGTTGTTCCTATCCATCTCCGAATGGGCGATGGGATCAAGGTTCTCATCCTCAGCGGAGCGAATGCAGGGGGAAAGACGGTGGCTTTGAAGACGCTCGGGCTCCTGACCTTGATGGTCCAGTGCGGGCTCCCCATCCCCGTGGCAGAGGGAAGCGAGGCAGGGATCTTTCAAGATGTCTTCGCGGTGATCGGGGATGAGCAAAATATCGCAGAGAATCTGAGCACCTTCTCGAGCCATCTCCTCCATGTCAATCAGATCCTGCAAAAGGCAGAACCCCACTCCCTCATCCTCTTAGATGAGCTGGGGGTGGGAACCCATGCCTCAGAGGGATGTGCCTTAGCGATGGGTTTTTTGGATCGATTTAGAGAGAGTGGAGCCTCCGTGGTGGTCACGACTCACTTCGATCGGCTGAAGGCCTATGGATACCTTCATCCCGATGTGGAGAATGTGGCGGTTGAGTTTGATGACGAAACGTTGGAGCCAAAGTACGCACTCTCGTATGGATCATCAGGATTGAGCAATGCCTTTTTAGTCGCTGAGAAATTGGGGATCTCAGAAGATGTCCTCGGAAAGGCGCGACATCATCGGGATGGAGGGGAACAAGAGATCGCACGGACCCTGGAGAGCTTGGAAAGGCTGAAGGCTGAAACGGAAAAGGAAAGGCTTCAACTCCTTAAAACAAAGGAGGAGACGAGGTTTCAGCGGCAGAGACTGATCGTGCTTCTCGAGGAGATGAAGAGGAGGAGACAGGAGATTTTTTTACGGGCTGAGGAAAAGGCGAACAGGGCGGTCCAGAAGTTAGAAGAAGAGTTAAAAGAATGGGCTCGCCGGCAGAAAGAAGAGAGGGCCCATTTGAAAGTCCCTTCCTTGAAGATCCATCGTAAAGAAATCCAGGAGGTGAAGGAGAAATTCTTCCCGCCGACGAGAAGGAAGGGAGGCCTCGGGGTACCGGTTGGCTTAAAGGTCGGCGACCGTGTTAGAATTGTAAGCCTGCGGAGCCATGGGATTCTGACGAGTGTGGAGGAACCATTGAAGCAGGTGGAGGTCAGGACAGAAAAGGCCAAAGTGAAAACCTCTTTTTCTGACATCGTTAAGGTGATGGATGGAGAGGAAGAAATGGAAATGGAGATCCCAAAGGGCCAGCGTCTGCCACGGGTGGATATTGAAGAGCCTCCATCTCAGTTAAATGTCATTGGCCTGACCGTCGAGGATGCCATTCCGCGGGTCGACAAATTCATCGATCAGGCCCTCCTGCATGGACTGGAGAAGATCCGTATCATCCATGGGGTTGGCTCCGGAAGGTTGCGGAGTGCCATCGGCAAATATTTGGAGACGCACCGAGCGGTGAAAGGCTTTGGGCCCGGAGATCTGATGAAAGGCGGCGGTGGGATCACGATCGTGGAACTGAGGTAGAAGATTTGGCAAATGGATTTTTTCCAGAGGAAAAGGTCTCAGAAATTCGGGATCGATCCAGCATCTTGGAAGTCGTCTCAGACTATGTCAGCCTCAAGAAAGCCGGAAAGAATTATAGAGGGTTATGTCCATTCCATTCCGAAAAGACCCCTTCTTTCATGGTTAATGAGGAGAAGCAAATCTTTCACTGTTTCGGTTGTGGGGCTGGGGGAGATGTATTTACGTTTTTGATGAAGATCGGGAGCTTTTCATTTCCCCAGGCAGTGGAGGAACTGGCGAAGCGTTATGGTGTGAACCTTCCTCGCCGGGAGCTCTCTCCCATCCAGAAGAAGGAAGTTGCCAAGAAGGAGGTTCTCTTCCAGATCAATCAAACGGCATCGGAATATTTTCACGATCTCCTTACCCGACGGAGAGAGGGTGAGGAGGGGAGAAAGTATCTATCCCAGAGGGGGATCAGAGAGGAGATCATCGAGGAGCACCAATTGGGCTATTCCCTCGATCGTTGGGACGGACTGGTCCAATATCTTCGGGAGAGGAAAGTTCCTCTGGAGATGGCGTGGGAACTGGGCTTAATTCTCCCTAAGAAAAGAGAGGGCTGGTATGACGTTTTTCGAGGAAGAGTTCTCTTTCCTACCTTCGACCTCCAGCATCGGGTTGTGGGGTTCGGGGGAAGGGTGATCAAGGAGGGACAACCCAAATATATTAATTCTTCAGAATCGAGCATCTATCATAAGGGAGAGGTTCTCTATGGTCTTCATGCGGCCAAACGGTACATTCCGGAAAAGGATTGTGTTATAATTGCCGAAGGTTATTTCGACTTGCTGACCCTCCACCAATATGGCATGAAGCATAGTGTCGCTACATTAGGAACGGCGCTGACGACGCCACATATTCGAACCTTAAGGAGATATACAAAAAATCTGGTCACCGTATTTGATGCCGACCAAGCAGGCGTTCAAGCCACCCTTCGATCCCTTCCTCTCTTCTTAGAAGAGGAGGTAGCAGGAAAGATGATCCTTCTCCCAAAAGGCGAGGATCCCGATGGGTTTCTCAGAAAGGGGAATTTGGAAGATTTCGAGAGGAGGGTCGCCGGGGCGGTTCCCCTCATCGATTTCTTTTTCGAATGGTTGATGGAGACCCATGATGTGAAATCCATTGACGGCAGGGTGAAAGCGGTGGAAGAGGGGATGGCCCTGATCGGCAAAATCCCAGATGGGATTCGAAGGAATTCTTATATGAAGGCGCTGGCGGAGAGGTTGGATCTCGAGGAGTCCATTTTGTATCAGATGCTCCAATCCTCTCCAAAGAATCGACTCAAAACGGAAGAAGAGTTGAAGAAACGGCTCGTCGAGGAAAGTTTTCCGAAATCAGAGGAGATCGTGGTTCGCCTCATGGTCCACCACCCCGAACTGATCCCCATCGTTTCAGAGGAGGGGATTTTGAGAGAGTTCGAAAGCCCGGTCCTGCGGAAGATGGCCGAGAAGCTGGAAGGTCTTTACCAGAAGAAAGGCAGACTTGATCTGACCGAGGCGTTGGGATGTTTTGAGGAGGACCTCAAAGGGAGGCTGTGCGAGTTTGCCTTCCAAGAGAGTGGTTTGGAGGGGGAGCACCGGGAAAAAATATTGAGGGACTGTATTCAAAAGGTTCGCGAAGAAACGATGAAAAAGGAAAAAGGTGAGTTGCAAAAAAGGATTAAAGAGGCGGATAAACAGCAGGAGGATAAAGGCCTTAACCCTCTTTTAAAGCAAAAGCTGGAGCTGGCAAGGAAGAGGGACAGAGGTCTTCAGAAAGATGGTATTCGTAAGGGGTAGGGGGAAAGGTCGATGGCGAAGGTAGGAAAAATCAAAGAGGTCGAGCAATTGATCTCCATGGGAGGAGAGAAGGCATTTCTGACGTTCGATGAGGTGAGTGAAATTCCTCCCAACGATATTGTCTCCTCCGATCAAATTGACGATGTCCTCATGATGTTTGATGAAATGGACATCGATGTGGTGGATGACCTCCAAGGATTGAAGGTGGAGGAGGAGAAGGCCTTGGAGAAAGAAGAGGAAGAAGGCGATGAGTTGGAGGTGGAGGGTTTTGGCAGAGCGACGGATCCCGTTCGGATGTATCTCCGAGAGATGGGATCCGTTTCTCTTCTCACCCGGGAAGGAGAGGTGGAGATCGCGAAAAGAATTGAGAGTGGTAAAAGAGAAGTGCTGAGCATCGTCTTGAGCTGTCCAATGGCCGTCAAAGAGATCGTCAATCTGGGCAATGCGATTAAGGCCGGCAAGGTCGAGATTCGGGAGGTGACCAACGAGATCGATGAGGAGGAAACCAGTATTGAGGAAGAACAAGTCCAGCAGAAGAAGCTTTTAGATCTGATCGAGCGGATTCGGCGGAACGACGAAGGGCTTCGGCGGCTACTAAAAAATAAGAAGGTCTCGAGAAAAAAGGTTCAAGAGCAGTTTAAAAAGAAGCAGGCTGAGATTTTGGAGTATTTTAAACAGATGAATTTGAGAGACACCCAAATTAATAAGATTGTGCAAAAAATGAAGCAGATGCTGACCCGGGTGGAGAAGGCGGAAAGCGAGGTTCAAAGGATCGAGGAGAAAGCGGGCATTTCAGTTCGAGATGCGCGGGCCTACTTGAGAAAGATGAAAGCAAAGAAGTTGAATGAAAAAACACTCATCCGAAATCGAAGGTTGAGTAAAGGTGCTCTTCAGGAGATCGAACGATCTGCCAAGAATGGTCAGAGGAAGGTCAGTCGGGTGGAGGCGGAATGTGGCCTTTCTGCCGAAAAGCTGAGGGGAGCGGTGAAGGCAATTGTGGAAGGGGAGACGAAAGCGAAGGAGGCCAAGAGTGAGCTGGTGAAGGCGAACCTGAGGCTCGTCGTCTCCATTGCAAAAAAGTATACCAATCGAGGACTTCAGTTCCTGGATCTCATTCAGGAAGGGAATATCGGTCTGATGAAAGCCGTCGATAAATTTGAATACCAGCGGGGTTATAAATTCAGTACCTATGCCACCTGGTGGATCCGTCAGGCCATCACCCGGGCGATCGCGGATCAGGCCCGCACCATCCGGATCCCCGTTCACATGATCGAGACCATCAATAAATTGATCCGGACTTCCAGATACCTCGTTCAAGAGATTGGTCGGGAACCCACTCCTGAAGAGATCGCTGAGAAGATGGAGATGCCCTTGGACAAAGTGAGGAAGGTGTTGAAGATTGCCAAAGAGCCCATCTCCTTGGAGACGCCCATCGGTGAGGAGGAAGATAGCCATTTGGGAGATTTCATCGAAGACAAAGCCGTCATCTCACCTCAGGAAGCGGTGATCAGTGCGAATTTATCAGAACAAACCCGAAAGGTCCTCGCCAGCCTTACCCCGAGAGAGGAGAGGGTTTTAAGGATGCGGTTTGGCATTGGGGAGAAATACGACCACACGCTGGAAGAGGTAGGACAAAATTTTGACGTCACCCGGGAGAGAATCCGACAGATTGAAGCGAAGGCATTGAGGAAATTGCGGCATCCCAGTCGGGCAAAAAAATTGAAAAGCTTTCTTGAAACGTAATCAGTTTGGAGTTCGGAGAGATTAGTTTTGAAACTTTGATTTTAGAACTCTAAACTCCGAACTCATCACTCTCAACTCAATGCGGGGTTGACACCCCCCGGGGATGGAATATAATAAAAAAGGGCCCATAGCTCAGCTGGAAGAGCCACCGGCTCATAACCGGTAGGTCCCTGGTTCGAACCCAGGTGGGCCCACCTGAAGAAAGAGAATTTTCAATGAGCTCCTTCGGAATAAAGGGAAGACGTTCCGTGAGCCTGGACGAAAAGAGTGCACCAAAGGGGTGCACTCTTTTTTGTTTGGTGTAGAGTCAAGGTGTGTTGGCTGCGAGAGAATAGAAAAAACGCGATGCGCTTAGCGCTCTGCGTCGTTCCATCACAGAGATAGGAGGCGACCGTTGAGGGACCAATTGGAACTCCTTTGGGAACTTCAAAAAATCGATCTCTCTCTTAAGGGTATTAAGGAGGAGCGAGATCGGTATCCCAAAGAGATAAAAAAGTTGGATGAAAACCAGAATATCGAGAAGGAGAGAGTCCAGAAGGAGAGGGAGAAGATTGAATTGTTAGAAAAGGAGCGGAGGCGAAAAGAAGGACATCTCAATCTTGAACAGGAAAAAATCAAGCGGGCCGAAGGAAGGATGTTCGAAGTCAAGACCAACAAAGAGTATCAAGCTCTTCTCAGCGAAATTGAAGCGATCAAAGAGGCCAATAGCAGGGAGGAAGAGGAGATTCTACAGGTCATGGATGAAATTGATGAACTCAAAAAGGACCTCTCCAAACGGGAAAAAGAGATGGCGATCACCATGGAAAAAATCGGAGCTGAGAAGAGGAAAATGCAGGAAAGGATGGCCCAGGGCGATACGGTCTGGAAGCAACAGCTGGAAAGAAGGGAGGTTGTTTCTAAACAGATTGAATCCAAGCTATTGAAACTTTATAACACCTTGAAGGAAAAAAGACAGGGGATTGGCGTGGTCAGCGTAAAGCAGGAGACCTGCCAGGGATGTTTTGTCAACGTCCCTCCCCAGATGTTCATTGAGGTCCAAAAAAATAATACTCTGATTCGATGCCCTAATTGTAATCGAATTCTTTATTGGGAAAGGAATGGGAAGACGGAATGAAGGACCCGGGTGGGGAGCGTCCAAATCGAGGGGGTCTTCGGCTGGTGATCCATATCGACGGAGCCTCCAGGGGAAATCCGGGAAGGGCCGGCGCCGGGGTTTGGGTGACGGATGGGGAGGGAAGGAAAATGGCAGAAGTGAGCCGATATCTCGGCCACAAAACCAATAATGAAGCAGAATACTGGGCCCTTCTTTTGGGGTTGAGGGAGGCAAAGAGATGGAGAGGAGAATCCGTCCATATCTTCACGGATTCAGAACTGATTCAGAGGCAAGTGAAGGGTCTCTATCGGGTGAAGGATTTGAATCTGAAGGCTCTCCACAAAAAGGTGATCGAGAATCTGAAAGAATTTGGGTCCTTTGAGATCGAGTCAATTCCAAGGGAACAGAACAGAGAGGCTGACCGTTTGGCCAATCAGGCGATTCAGAGGAGGATTGCAAGGGAAAAAGGGATAGGGGAGAAACGAAGGGGAAGAGATGGTCGCTCCTCCACAGATCCCTCTGAGCGGGAGGTGAGAGGGGAGGAAAGTCCGAGCTCCACAGGGCAGGGTGGTCCGTAACGCGGACTGTCCCGCCCTGTGAGATGGCGCCTCGGCCCATTTCACAGGGCGGGGTAAGGAAAGTGCCACAGAAAGGATACCGCCCCGTGGAATGGCGGCTACGCCTATTCCACAGGGTAAGGGTGAAAAGGTGAGGTAAGAGCTCACCAGTACCCTGAGCGATCAGGGTAGATAGGTAAACCCCACCCGGAGCAAGACCAAATAGGCCCTGCTTCCCCGGCGCAAACGGGGATGAGAAAAGCCCATTCGAATTTGTCCCCGATGCAGTGACATCGGGGGAAAGGTGGGGCGGGTGAGGTCGCTTGAGATCCTGAGCAATCAGGAGCCTAGATAAATGACCATCGTCCCGATCCCGCTTACAGGCGGGAGAGGGATACAGAACTCGGCTTATGGTCCCCTTCGGAGTCTCCCTTTATTTTTCCTCCTCGCTATTCTGACACCCGAGGGGTTTCACGGGAGCACAAGTCCTGAATTCGAAGCAGAAAATTGGAAAGCACGTGAGAACGCGAGATCTAAGTCGTGGGGATTTTTACCCCTAACGCCTCACCCTTTACGGATCAAGATTTCGATATGAGGGCTTCTTAAGGACTTATATGCAACGCAGGATTCCAAAAAGATGGATCGTAGGAGGAGGACTCACCTTCCTTTTGATCTGGATCCTTCCCCTTTCGGCTTTCTGTCAAAAGGCCTCTATTAAAGAGGTCAGTGTAAAGGGGACAAACGGGGTTTGGAAGGTCGGTTTCTATGTTGAGAACTGCTTTACGGAAAGGATGGAGGAAGCCATCCAGACAGGGATACAGACGATCTTCACCTTTTACGTCCAGCTCTATCAGAAGAGGACTTGGTGGAGGGATCGAAAAGTGGCGTCCATGGAGTTTCATCACACCATCCAATACGATCCCATTCCTAAAGAGTACCAGGTGACCTTGGAGGAAAAGGGTTCTTCCATCGTGACTTCCGATTTTGAAGAAGCGAGAAGGCTGATGGCAAAAGTCGAAGCAGTGGAGATCCGGGCTTCCTCTCAACTCAAACCTGGGGTTCCTGGCCGCTTTCGTATCAAGGCTGAACTGGATCCGGTCAGGCTCCCCTTGCATTTAGAGTATCTCTTTTTTTTCGTCTCCTTGTGGGACTTCGAAACCGATTGGCATATCGAGCCTCTCCCACCATAAAAAATCCCCTTTCGCCCCCCTTTATTAAAGGGGGGCGCCGCCGCCCATAGCCGGACGATGGCGCCGGACGGTTGGGGGGATGAAGTAGGCTAATGGGAGAAACCAGATCATGGCGAAAAGGGAACTTTCCGCAGAATCGAGAAGACGACGGAATGAACTTCTGATCATCGGAATCATCTTTGTTCTGATCGTCCTCCTCACCACGATCGAAATGAAATCCCCCCAGTTGGGAGGAAAGATCCCGATCGCCAACAACATCATCATCTTCAGTCTGCTCAATATCAACATTATCCTGATCCTCCTCCTGATCTTCTTGGTGATCCGTAACTTAGTCAAACTGATCTTTGAACGAAAACGGAAGGTCTTGGGAGCAAAGCTCAGGACGAAATTGGTGGTGGCCTTCATCAGCCTTTCCCTCATCCCAACCCTCCTCCTCTTTTTTGTTGCGGTGGGGTTCATCACCAGTAGTGTTGAACATTGGTTTAAAGCCCAGGTCGAACAATCTCTTCAAGGTTCCTTAGAGGTAGCTCAGGCGTATTATCGAGATTTTGCCAAGAGCACTGTATCCTCTGCTCAACAGATCAGCCGGCATCTGTCGAGGCAGGGAGCCTTCAAGGGGGGGAAAGGCGGGAGTTCCCTGAGAGAGCAACTTGAAGCAAAACGACAGGAGTACCATCTCAGTACCCTCGGGATATTTATGAAAGGAGAGGGGAATCCCATCAGAGTAGAAGATCCCACACTCAAGACGTTTTTCATGCCTCCACCGAAAGATCTGTTAGAAGCAGGATTTTCGGGGAAAGAGGTTTCCAGGACTTTGTCGGCTGGCGAAGGAGAGGTGATCACCGGCATCGCCCCCATTTTCAACCCTTCGGAGGGAGGAGAAGTGGTTGGTGTGGTGGCCGCCTCGCATTTCATACCGAAGAGTCTCACGGCAAAGATGCGGGAGATTTCGCAGGCCTTTGTGGAATACAAACAATTGAAGATCTTAAAAAGGCCGATCAAATTCAGTTACATGATGGCCCTTTTGATGGTCACTCTACTCATCCTCTTCTCAGCGACCTGGTTTGGTTTCCGATTATCCAAAGATATCACCGACCCCATCAAAGAGCTGGCGGAGGCGACCCATCAGATTGCCACAGGAGATCTCAACTTCCGGATACAGATGAAGGCTGCGGACGAGATCGGGATCCTCGTCCAATCTTTCAATCAGATGACCGGAGATCTCCAGGTGAGCCGGTCCGAGTTGGAACAGCGAAAGAAGTATATGGAGATCGTCCTGAAGAATGTGGCGGCTGGGGTGATCTCCATCGACGAAAAAGGAATGATCGCCACGATCAATACCTCAGCGGAGCAGATGCTGGAAATCAAAGGGGAAGAGGTCCTGGAGAAGAAGCTCTCTGAGGTGTTGGTAAAGGAATATGTGGAACAGATCGATGGATTGCTGAGGGAACTCAAGTCTTCTCAGAAGGATTCCATTGAAAAACAGCTGACGGTGAACTTGAAGGGTAAATCCCTTTCCCTCTTGATCAATTTGACGGCCTTGAAAGATGAGGAGGGAAGACCCCTCGGTGTCGTGGCAGTCTTCGATGATCTCACTCAACTGATCAAGGCTCAAAGAATGGCTGCCTGGAGAGAAGTGGCTCGAAGGATCGCCCACGAGATCAAGAACCCTTTGACCCCCATTCAACTCTCTGCCCAACGGTTGAGGAAGCGGTATTTGGGGAAACTTCAGTCAGATGGTGCGGTTTTCGAAGAGTGTACCCGAACGATCATGAAACAGGTTGAGGAACTGAAGGGGATGGTGAATGAATTTTCGAACTTTGCTCGAATGCCGGCTTCGCAGCCCACCCCCAATCATCTGAATGAGATCATTCAGGAAACCCTGGTGCTCTTTCAGGAGGCCCCTAAGGAAGTCCGCATCGAATTCAATCCCCACGACCTCCCCGTCTTCAACATCGACAGGGATCAAATGAAACGAGTGATGATCAATCTGATCAAGAATAGCCTTGCCGCCATTGAAAGGGAAGGGAAGATCAGGATCGAGACGAGTTACGATCCAAGACTACAGATGGTCCGTCTTGAGGTGAGCGACGACGGCTGTGGGATTCCGGATGAAGAAAAGGGGAAGCTTTTTGAACCTTATTACTCCACCAAGAAAAGCGGAACGGGCTTAGGGCTGACCATCGTCAATGCGATCGTCGCGGATCACAACGGATATATCCGAGTCCGGAACAATGAACCCAAGGGGACGACCTTCCTCATCGAACTCCCCGTCCGCGTATAACCCCTTTGCCGAATGCGGATTGCGGAATGCGGAATTCCAGAAAATCAAAAGTTCGTCGCCGCAGGCTGAAGGCTCAGCGTTGAAAGCGAATGACGCGTAGGGTGGGTAGCCGCAGGCTTTAGCCTGCGCGAGGCAAGGCAATGAAGACCAGATCAAGGTCTTAAGCCAAAATATCCATCATTGAATTGAAAACCCTGATGCGCTAAAATAGAGATAAAATGGGTGAAAAACTGATTTGTCAGAACAAAAAGGCTTGGCATAACTACTTTATTGAAGATAAGTATGAAGCCGGGATTTCGCTTTTGGGCTCAGAGGTCAAGTCCTTACGGGAAGGAAAGGTCAACCTGGGAGATAGTTATGGAGACATCAAAAGAGGAGAAATTTTTCTCGTCGATGCTCATATCAGTCCTTATCCCCAGGCAAACCGGTTGAATCATGATCCATTAAGGACACGGAAACTTCTCCTCCACAAAAGGGAGATCCAGCGGCTCATCGGAAAGGTGCAAGAGAGAGGATTTACCCTCATCCCGCTTCGTCTCTACTTTTCCAATGGAAAGGTGAAGGTGGAGCTCGGTTTGGCAAAGGGAAAGAAGCTCTTCGATAAACGGGAGACTCTTAAACGAAAGACGATGGAAAGAGAGATGGAAAGGGGGCGAAAAGGGTTCGACGGGGATCGTTGACGTCAGGGCTGCATACCGAGGTCCCATTGGCTCGTAAAACAAATGGGAATTAAACATAATCGCAAACAACTACGATTATGCCCTGGCTGCCTAACCGCAGCTAGGCGTCCCCCCTGTCCTTTCCTGTAGGGCGGGAACGGGATGTCAGAAAAACAGGATAGTCCCTCTCCGACGCTTATAGGATGAGGGGCGAATCTCTATAAGATAGTTCTTCTGGGATCCTGTCTGTGGGAGTCCGGGAGAGCGAATTTAAAACACAGGCTATGTATGTAGAAGCTCTGTCGGAAGGTTCTCGGACGCGGGTTCGATTCCCGCCGCCTCCACCAGACTTCGCTTCGAACTTTGAGGGAAAGTCCGAAGCTACGTCTCGGCACGCCATGAATCATAGGTAGCTTCGAACTTGCAGAAAAGCGAAGTCTGTCGCGCCGAAGCTATTGGCGAAGGCGGACAATAAATTGCTATCAAGCATTTCGAAGCTACGTCTCGGCACGCCATGAATCATAGGTAGCTTCGAACTTGCAGAAAAGCGAAGTCTGTCGCGCCGAAGCTATTGGCGAAGGCGGACAATAAATTGCTATCAAGCATTTCGAAGCTACGTCTCGGCACGCCATGAATCATAGGTAGCTTCGAACTTGCAGAAAAGCGAAGTCTGTCGCGCCGAAGCTATTGGCGAAGGCGGACAATAAATTGCTATCAAGCATTTCGAAGCTACGTCTCGGCACGCCATGAATCATAGGTAGCTTCGAACTTGCAGAAAAGCGAAGTCTGTCGCGCCGAAGCTATTGGCGAAGGCGGACGCCATGAAGTTCTATTATGTTTATATCCTGCAATCCGAGATCGATCAGAATAGATTCTACACCGGTTTTACGGAAGACCTTGATTCTCGGCTGAAATCGCATAACTCCGGGGGATGTCAACATACGTCAAAATACAGACCCTGGCGTATAAAAACTGCAATTGCCTTCGGTCACCGGCAGAAGGCCCTTGATTTTGAAGAGTACCTGAAGAGCTCATCCGGCCGTGCCTTCGCCAAAAAACGACTCTGAGATATTAAAACTCATAAACATTTCTCTGAAAAGAGATTGCAGGGACCAGAGATTCATGTGTTGGCTCGACATATGGCCGTCCTCCTACACATTTCTTATTCTACATTAATTTGCATTTCCCCCTACGGCCCCCGCGCCTGTCCTCTTGTCCTTATTTCTGATTTCTCAATTTTCCGGTTTCCTTTTCCTTCCCCCTAAAGCTGCTTTTCCTTTCTATCTTATCCTGTCCTGTCCTGTCCTGGGTATTCTCTCTTGACAGGATTTCTTTCTTTTTTGGCCGGATTTTTTGCCTTCTTTCCGGATTCCCTGCCTGGTTGGAGGTGGAAAGGGATTTCAGCCTCTTTTTTTGCTTTGTCTTTCCCTTTATCTCCTCTCCTTTTCCTATCCCCCCTATAGTCCCCCCCTTTCCTTTCCCTCTCCTCTTTCAATTTTAAGAGTGTCATCCTGAGTGATATTTTTATTCCCAAAATATCCCGACCGCCAACGCGAAGACTGAGGGACTACACAGCCTTTTCTCTCTGTCAACTCGCACTTTCAATTGGCCTGAAAGTGGTGTATATTATGATCCATATCTGATGGGGGCTTCGGATCATTCAAGAATGCAATGACACAAAACAAAGATAATCTATCCTCAGTCTGGAAAGATTGGCTGAGGGAAATAGTAATTTCAAAGGCGCTGACTCTATTTGAGCCTGAAACAGAGAGTATCCCAAACGTCCGTGTTGGCCATGCCAGATTCATTTCAAGAAAGCTTGCGAGGTCATGTGATGACTGTTTTATTCAATTCCCTCATTTCTATGGTCGTCATTCCACTTTGGCGGGCATTTGGATGTTTTTGGAGAAGGATCATAAAAAAGAATATTTGGTCACTGCGTTTGGAAAGCGCAAGGGGTCAAGCATTGATCGTCCATCTCAGTTCTATGGACTACACGTTTCTCATGGAGCCGCGCATAACGTGAGGTTCTCTCCTGCTTGCATTGATTATTTTCAAAAGCACATTGCAGAAATTATCAATGCCAACGTTTTGGTTTGCCATAATCATCCCAGAAACTTTGTTGCCGATCTGCTTTCGCAGATTATTGATTGGAGTCCACTACCATCGAATACAGACCGCGAGACAATGTATCACTTCAAATATAAAGCCATCATTAGTTGGCTCATATCAGGCAATTTTCGCAATATAAGGTTCTTCCTGGTAGAGAATGGCGGTCTCAGAGAAATTCAGTTGCCGCCTGCTGGCAAAGTAGTCAAAATGCTGAGAGAACTGACAATCCAAACAAGCGTCTGAAAAGTCGTTCAGTCAAGAAGCCACAAGGTAAGGTGATTGCATGGAGCCATCGCTGCCGACAGTAAAGCGTCTGTTCGCGTTATCAGGTAATTGCTGTGCGTTCCCCGGCTGCAATTCTCCCATCGTTGAAGATTCTGGGACTGTTACTGGAATAATCTGCCACATCAAGGCTCGTAGTCGCGGTGGGCCTCGCTACGACCCAAAACAGACGCAGGAACAGCGTTATTCATTTAACAACCTGGTCTTGATGTGTGCACGACACAGCAAACTAATCGACTCGGAGCCAAATCGGTTTACAGTTGACTTGCTTCTTGATATGAAAGAAATGCACGAAAGGACTGGACCTGTCGAGTTATCACAGGCAGACGCGAGGAAAGCTGAGTTGCTCCTGACAGATTACCGTTCGCTTTACATCTCCGCAGGCGGTCATGTGATGCTGAATAGCCCTGGGGGTGTTCAAGCTACTGGTAACGTGGTTATAAAGCCTCAGAGGACAACCATTCGGCTCAACCCACCATACGGCACATTGGCTTCGGATCGCATACGGCGAAATTACATCAAGCACCTGATTGACCGATACCATGAGTTCGCAAGTCAACAACCCGGGCGGAAATTCAGCTATCCGGCCATATACGCAGAGATAAAGAAGCAGTTCGGCGCCAAGTGGGAATACATCTCATTAGCGCTTTTCGATGAGTTATCCTTTTTTCTCCAATCTCGGATCGATCGGACCATGTTGGGGAGAATGAATCGCGGCAAGAGACAGCGTAACTACTCCACATATACGGAATTTCTGGAAAAATATGAAGACCGAAAGAGAACGAAGTGAATCATGGATAGGGTAGGGGCGTAGAATAGGTTGGATGAGATCCACATTTATTCCTTTTGATTCATCTCAATGGTAAACCAACTGATTGCTTTTGGAAGTAGTCGGGTCAATCCCAAATACATAATTGGTATATCATAAACTAAGGTCTACAGACTGACCTTTAGAGGAAAGAGATATAGAGGTTCATGAAGATTGAAATCGAACCACAGGACATTGAGGCCATCGCTCAGAGGGTTCTTGCTCTCGTTAGACCTTTAATAGTCGACAAAAGAAATGAAGACGCGAAAGGGGAGCTTTTCGATGTCAAGGGAATATCGAAATACCCTGGCGTTAAACCCTCTTGGATTTATGGTAGGGTTCACAGTAAATCATTTCCTCACATAAAGGTGGGTAAATATCTCCGATTCAGGAAGATGGATGTGGATGGGTGGTTAAATGCAAAGCAAGCAAGAACTGGGTATTGATTTCTTATGTCTACCCAAAAAATCTTGGAGGAGTTACGAATACCGACCCCAAAAAACATTTTTGGGGCGAGGGAATATACGGGACAGAGAGAACCTATTGACCAAGGGGACATGGACAGGATGGGGTGGGATGACGACTCATGGGGGTGGGGGCATGGCTTCGTGAAGAACTCCAGGAGGTAGAGAACGGAAGGGCCAGCCCCAATTAGGTTGGATCATCCGAGAGTCCTCTTGGACGAAAAACCCACTTGACAGAACGGTAGAAGGGTGGAATCGTTAGACCGTCGGAGAAAGGAATCTAAAAACAGAGGGAGGATCATGAAGGACGCTCAGTACTTGTTACGCCCTGTTGGAATCGTACATTCCTCGCTCAGATCTTGTGAAAGCTGTCCTAAACAGGGATGGGAAGGTGCACCCGATGCCCGGCTGGAGATTTATACAGCTTTTGAAGATGCGCTCGATGGCATTGCTGTTGGGAGTGATATCCTCATTCTGACATGGCTTCACAAAGGCAGGCGAGACCTGCTCAAGGTTCATCCGCGGGGTAATCCGGACGAACCCCTTCGAGGCGTATTTGCAACGCGTTCACCGGACCGCCCTAATCCTATCGGCTTGCACCGTGCAGAGGTGTTGGAGATCCAGAAACCGGGTTGGATCAGGGTTCGGCCATTCGAGGCTTTAGACGGGACACCCATCATCGATATTAAACCGGTGATCCCTGAATCGGATGAGAGGTGATGAGCAAGAGGCAAGGGCAGAAGCGAGTCGATGATACTGAGGGGACCCGGAATGGATAGCTTTTTCCCTCGAAGATGATCTTTTATTACCCAAATCAGGGAGGAGTCGGGGACGGAAAATCCCTTTAGTTATCGATGCAACGCTTTCGGTTTGGGTAATAAAAGAGACACAAATATGACCCAAATTTGATCGGGGTGTGTAAGTGAGCTATACGTTGGGAATGTTCCTCATGACCTAACGGTTTCTTGCGCTGCTTTCCATTCGCTGATTGTCACTTCATCATTAGTCCTTTTCAGATGATAAGCCTTAAACCCTTCTACGTCAAAATACCTTAATTCTTCATAGAAGGTCATTAAGAATTGAAAATTGAACGTGTTGTTTCGCACTATTTCTAAAAGATGATTTATCCCGCGATTATCTATTGTTGGGATTGCAGATTGCTCAATCATTAGAATTGTAGAACCGAACTTTGAGTAATACTCAGCGATTTTCAAGGCGATCTCGACAATTACCCTTTGCTGTTCGCCCGAGGACAGCATGTGGAACTTGAAACCTGCATGGCCAGCTCCGGAGCCAATCTTTACTAACAAATCGTCTCTCTCGTCATTTAGCCGTATATCATTCAAATAGTACTTTTTTGTTTTAGCCAAGGACGTAATGACATTGCAAAACTCATTTAGAGTAAAGGAGAAATATTCAGCAAAATAATTGAGAAAGTTGTCATATTTTTTGCTGCGGCTTACAAAATCTCGGAAATCTTCCTTTAAATAAAAGATGTTTAAAGGCATGTTTAGCAATGGTATCTCTGCCTCATTAAACGCATAAGAGACTTCATTCTTATCGCTTATCGAGATCGAGAATTTGTTTGCCTGATTCTTAAAATAATGTATATTAAAGTATCCATTAACTTCTCTTTTTCCATTTGTCCATCTGTCCAAATATTTCTTATTTGTCAAAGCAGCAATAAATTCGCAAATTAAGGTTTTACCGACGCCGTTCCCTCCGGAGAGAATATTCTTTTCTGTAAAATCGAGTTCTGTATGTTTTCTAATTCTGGCGAGGTTGCACAATTCAACTTTGGTTATAATTCCTTTCTCTACGTTGATTCCTGCTTGTTTAAACTTGATCTTTTCCTCATGATTTTTCTTTATCAGCTTTAAATACTCAATCGTATAGGTTTCTTCATCTCCATCAATTAGATCAGCATGAGTGGTACACAGCCAGATTCCATTTTCGATTGATGCGCGATATTCTGGCGTGAGACCTGGGTCATACCTTCGACTACCGACTCCGGGTGAAGCTCCTGAAATATGTGCGGCTACACCGGTGAGATTAACTGATTCATTGGTTTCGTCAGAAGGTCCAACTGTAATCTGGCTGCAAATAGAGCAAAGATACCCTGCTCTCTGTGCAAGGCGTCTTTTTATATCCGGTGAGAAATCATCTCTTGGCATATCGAACCCAATAGTACACGATTAGTCATTACTTCCTTTTAGTTTACAATCTTTCCGCCATTTTGTAGATCGTTATAGACAGGATTAAACGTTACGACGAAACACCCCCCTTTATAAGCTCCCGAAGCGGAGGCTCTGAATTGCTTCCACCTTCCGATCATCTGTGCTGTGGGGATATGCCTCCGTTGTCCTGATATGCGAATGGCCCATCAGGGCCTGGACGGTTCTGAGATCGTTTCCTTTATCCAAGAGCGTCGTGGCGAAGGTATGTCGCATGACGTGGGGATGAATTCTCTTATGAATCAGAGCCTTCTTTGCCGTAGACTTGATCAGGCAGTCAACAGCCTTGGGAGTCAGGCCCTTTTCCTCGTAGGGACCATGCTTCCCCAATGTCTGGAAAAGGGGATGAACTGGATCTGTCCCATTCCTGTTTGCCTTCTGGTAATCCTTGATGGCAAGGAGGGTCTCAACCTTCAAAGGGATGCGCCTGAACTTCTTCCCCTTTCCAATGGCATCAATAACCGCTTGATTGCGGTAGGTCTTTAGATCCTCTACCTTGAGGGAACAGATCTCGGCTTTTCGTAAACCGGTGGTGAGAAGCGTCAGGAGAATGGCGTAATCACGTTTGCCCTGGAGGGTTCTTCGATCCGGGACCCTGAGCATGGCCTGGGCCTATTCCTCGGTGAGAAATTCGGTCTCTTTCTTCTTCATGGGTTCAACCTCCTTCCTGAGTTGAACAAACAAAGGTTTAATGGTAGATTTACCTACGAGTGGGCATCATCCCGTCCTTCCGGCCATGAGCCCGTAACTCATGGCCTTGGGATGAAGGCTCACTCACTTCTTTTTCTCCTCCTTCTTGAAACCAACTTTTAGTTATGTTTTTGTTTTCCTTTTGTTGCGGAGATAAGCCTGGTGATCTTCGTAAAGTACGACAAAATTTATAGGGTCCATGTGAAAAGGTGGTATATCGGCTCTCCTTGTGAGGTCCGCAATTATTTCCCTCACATATGGAAACATTATTGCGGCACAATTTACATGAACTATTTTGTCAAGGTCTTTTTTAGAGGGTATTTTAATGAAATTGAATGTGCCCATTACGGTCGTATCTAAAATAAATGGTTGTTTTTTATTAACAGAAATGACTGAAACAGTAACTTTGACTGTTCTGTTTTGTTCTTTATGAGATATACTGATTTCAGTTGAAATTTCTATTGGTTGCTTTCTTTTTGGTTTGAAATCGGTATTTAATTTAAAATGGGATTCAAGCAATCTCAGGCTTTCAAAAGAAAATTTAGCTTCCATAAGTTCCATCCTCCACCTTTATGCTAAAAAGGCCTTGCTCAGACGCATATTTTTTCTTGTAAGATTTATACTCGTCCAAATATATAATCTTTTTGTTTTTGACTATCACACTACTTTCTTTTTGCCCCTTTAATCGGTAGGGTGATTCCTTCCAGATTAAATGGATGGCATCGGGATATCTTTCTAAAATCCTCAACAAATTGTCCATTGCCCTACTCTGGCAAATGTGCCCAGATTCATATCGTGCGAAACTTTTAAGCCCTCCCCCTAATATCTCTGAGATCTGTTCCTGTGTAAGATTCAATCCTTTCCTGATTTCTTTGATTTCATCTCCCGTAAGCAAGCCGTCTACTTTGCATTTGAAATTTTTCAATAGTTTTCCTGAACTCTTTAACGTCCCCTTATCCACGACCGTTTCATTGCAGGCATCGCATTTGTAAACTAAATAATTTGGGATAGAAATACTTTGACTTTTATATTCAAATCGTTCTTCAACCAATTCTTTATTAAGTGTTCCTTTGCCACAAACAGGACAGGTATTCTGTTTCATGCTCTAATCCTCCCCACTATCTCTTTTAAACTGAATAACAATCGCTTTTTTCTTGTCGGGTGATAGCTGCAATTTTATGTATATTTTATTTTCCGACTCATCTAATATCTTATAGACGTCTTGCCACAAACTTGTGTCGTGTTGTGCGGTCATTGATTTATAAAAGTGCTTCTGAGTAAGCGTGTCAATTATCGTAAGCATTTCTTCCACAGCCATGCAGCCGAGAGCCGCAGCTCCCTTCCGACTTGTTCGAGTTATTTCCCTTGATTCTTCGGCACACAGGAGAGATTTAATTTTCTTGAGGTCATAATGCCGTTTGAGTTTTTCCATAAATGGGACTTTACCATATTCCCTGATATAAGAAAAAAGGTCGTGCTTTGCGTGTTTACATTCCTTCGGGATCCATCAAGGGAGTATCATTATGATACTTTTTATAAGCGCTGTCAAGATAATTTTTAAAAATTCAAATTAAACTTAATTCTATAATTAATTCAATGTGTTATCTACATATGTATATCAAAGAATGAATTTATCCTATTGCGGGAGCAATGGAAGCTGCCTGGAGAAGTTACTATCCAAACACTATCCAGGAAGTTTTCTCTTGAAAAAATCCTTGGAATTTCGTAGCATTGGAAATGCGAGGGCGGGTTCGATTCCCGCCGCCTCCACCAATTTGAAGTGCAAAAGCCCCAATGATCTTGGGGCTTTTTCCCCATTTTGTCAGACTTAAAAATACACTATCCGAATACTATTCGGCCAGATTTCACAAGGTAATTTTACAAGTCACGCCCGTTTTAACAATTGCAGTATATTCGAACTGAAGATCTTCCGGCGATCTGCCTTGGTCAGGCCCATGTCCTCTACACTTCTTTTTGCATCCACCGTAAAGGCCCTTCCTCCGGTCGCATCCATGGGGGCATCAGATCCAAATAGGATATGATCGGGACCCAAAAAATTATAAGTCATCTTAAGAATCAACGGTTCATGACCTTGAGTTGCAGTGTCGCAATAAAACTTTTTGAAATGATCAATATACGGCCGAGAGATAGGGGTGGGCTGCTTGTTCCCCGTACTCTGCTCAAAGTATTCCCAACCGTACTGCATCCGTTTGGCAAACAAGGGAATGAGTGCTCCGTGGTGATGGATAATCAATTTCAGGTTAGGATGCCGTTCATAAATCCCGCTGAAGACGAGCCTGACCATGGCTGTCGAGCTGTCCAGCAACCAGGACAGAGTCTGCCAGACCTGAAATTGAGAGCTCTTTTCACCCACGTAGTCTGGGTAGTCAGGCGGACGGGAAGGATGGATCCAGAGTGGAACATCCAACTCAACAGCTTTTTTGTAAAGGTGTTCATAGTGTGGATGGTCAGGCTGTTTGACCGTTGGTCCCACAACAAAGAAACCTCCCACCAGTTTCAATGTACGGACGGCCCGTTCAAACTCCGTGAGCATGACTTCCGGATCAGTGGTCGGAAGGAGAGCTACCCCTACAAATCGGTCCGGTCTCCTATTCACAATGATCGCTAACTCCTCATTGAAGAGCCGGGCAGCTTGGGCACACAGTTTGGGGTTCCCGTGGACAGACGGGGTGGTTTCCAACCAGGGGAGCGGGACCAAGACGCTAAGATCTATGCCGCATGCGTCCATAAGGGCAAGACGCTTGTCGACGTCAAGCAGGGTTGGAGTATTGGCAAATAGGCTTCTGAAAATGTGCGGCCGACCGTTGCTCGCTTTCTCCAAAAAATCAATAACGCTCATCATCGAAAAATGGCAATAGGAGTCAATCCGATATTCTTTCTCCGATGATACTTCATCGTGTTGATTCCCTCTCGAGGGAGCAGTGGACGTCAATCCTACACCCAGCAGAGTGGAGGTCAGCAAAGCCTTCCTCAAAAAATCTCTCCTCTTCATATTCGCTCTCCGCATTTTTATGCTAACTGTTGACGGCAGACTAACAGGCTGCTGAAAAACGCCCATCTGCGGCGTTCCCCTCATCCTTCGTCGTTGCGGCGTACTCCAAGTACGCCTCATTCCTCAGGATTTCGGGCGCCTTGCATCTGGGCATTTTTGATCAGCCTGAAAAAGTAACTTTTTCAGCACCCTGCTAAGCCATCCATTTCAGCAGAACTGACATAGAAACCCTGGGTGATGTTTTGCCTGATAACATATCAGGCTCATTCCTGCAAGCCTGAGGGACCACGGGGTGGTTTTCGTCCCTTCCAACCCGGTTCTCCCACCAGGCTCTTATCCGCCCTGGTCGCAAGAAGGGGAAAAAAGAAAACGCAGGTTCTAAAACAACTGTCGCCGTTTGGAGGCGCCAAGCCCCGATTTTCAGATCTGGGAGTCGAAGGGTTGACATCCATTGGCCCTTTTTGAAGAAGCAGCAAGTGTGGAAAATACCTTAAGATTTTTTGGAACCTGCATCCCTTTCTTTCTCGATATCCCCTTAATCCTGAATTCTTTTTTTGTGGTCTTTTTTCCTTGACATACGGGTCCGTTCTTTATATATTCCAGTTTCCCAAAAGCGAGTTTTTATTTCTTGAAATGTCCGAACCACTTTCTCCAGAGAGCCCGACCGCCAAGGATACTTCGGCAGACAAAGACATTTTACATTTGCCACCTGAGCAATTGGCAGAGCTTAGTTTTCGCCGACTCAGAGAGTCCAAAACTCTGGAAAGGGCTGCCAAGTCTGCCTTGTATCGCTGCAAGTGGGAAGCAGCAGACATAAAACCCGAAGGAATTGTAACTTATAAAGAGTTTTCGGAAATTCCTTTCATCACGGGTCGAGAGATTCGTGAGGCGCTCGACAAGAATCCTATTGAAAACGTGGTTTGTTCCGATGCGATTGTTCACTGGTTCAGCACGACAGGAACAACGGGTACATCGAAGTGGATACCTGTCTCTCGGAGGGACGTGGAGCTTTTCATGGAAATGAGAGATAGATGCTACAAGCTCACGCCGACAACAGAGGGTTTGAGGTGCTGGGCCATCTCAGGGCCTGCGCCGTTCGTCGAGAATGGTCTTGCTGGTTTTGAGAGAGTTCACGCCATGATGACGCACGTGCAAAGAGAGGGAGTTGATATTTCTTTCACGGAGGTGGAACGTGAAGATTCTGTCAACTTTGCTCTGGACATGAAGCCCAATTTCATTGGGTCAAGCCCAAGCCTTGCAGCGAGGTTTGCAGAACTATTAACAGAGAGGGCGCCACAGGTTGCCCGGGACAGGTGGAGAAAGAAGAAGTCTCTCAAGAGCCTGGCCGCCTATTTGGTGACATGTGTTAAGAACATTCACCCTAAAGACTTATCAAAATTTGAGTGGGGGCTTTTTGGCGGTGAACCTCTTGAGCCATACCGTAAAATTCTTCGGAAAGAGTTTGGGTTAGAGCCTTACGAGATTTATATGTTTACTGAGTTTCTGTGCCCATTTGTCGAATGCAGAATGCATGATGGCGTGCATCTTTGGATGGATATTTGCTTCGCTGAAGTCATTTCTGAACTTGAGTTAGACAAAGAGAGCCTGGAAGCAGTCTATACCCCCAGAGCTATTCCTGTTTGGGAGGCCGAGCAGGGTTCAAGGGGAGAATTGGTCTTGACCACGTTTGGAGAAGGACTTCCGCTTGTTCGCTACCGTTCTGGAGATTTGATTGAGGTTGTCAGCACTGAACAATGTCGATGCGGGGTGACTCATCCGAGGATCAAGGTGCCTCGCCGCTCCGACCATGTCATCTGTTTAGGGATGATCAGATTTCCTGTTGAGCAGTTGGAAGGGAAGCTTCTCGCCGAAACAGTTTATGGACAAGCAAAACGTTGGCAACTCAGGATAACGAGAGAAGATTACCGTTCGAAAATCATCATACGACTCGAGCCTTCAGGTAAGATAGCTGATAGGGAAGCGTTTCTTAGGGAAATCTCTGAGAAGTTGAAGGAGCTGAAGATCCTTGCAACAGGCATTGAGAATAGAGTCGTTCTTGAGCCTGTGGTTTTACTTGAGGAAGGAATCTCAGAGGAGGGACGGCTTGTCACGAAGGCTGGCCGTGTGATCTACGAAGAGAAGAAGCCATGACCACGGACGGAGAAGTAGCTGAAGTTGAGCGTCTTCCGCTTGAGAAGCTCATTGAGATAGAGAACAGAAGACTTCGAATAGCCTTGCGAAGAGCCAGCAGGTCTCCTTTTTACAAGGATCGTTGGAAGGCTGCCAGAGTCGACTTTGATCGGTTGCACAGCGTTGAAGATCTCTGTCTGCTGCCTTTTGTGAATAGGAAAGAACTTTTTGAGGAGATTCGAACGAAAAGGGGTAGAATCGCTTGTAGTGCTGTGAACACGTGGTTTGCAGGTTCCAGTCCAATCAATCTTTATGAGTGGTTTCCCTTCAGCGCAGGTGACTTTCTTGGGATTGCTCCAATGCTGGCGAGAATGAGTCGGGTCGTGGGACTGAAAACGGGGGACATCGTCCTTGCAGTTGTGGAGACGTCTCCGCGGATTTCTTCGGTTATTCCTTATCTTTATACGTGTTCAGAAGCCTCAAGGTCACAACGGTTGGAGTTTATTACAGGATCTTTGGATTGGTATGACACGCTGGATATGACATGGATTGACTTCATCCAGAGAAGACAGCCGACTGTCCTCTTCACATCGACGGGAAACGCTGTCGCTCTTGCTGACAAGATCTACAAAGACCTGAGGGTTCGGGCGGGAGAGATTCTCAGCAATACGCGAGCCGGAATCTTCTTTGGAGAACCGATGGAAGATTACAAAGCCGAAATTGAAGATGCGTACAGCTTAGAGGTTTTTGAAGTCTACTCGCCCACTGAAAACATGTCCTTCTGCTCGGAGTGCCATGTGCACAACGGAATTCACCTTTGGATGGATGCATGCATTCCTGAGATCATCCCTTTTGACAGAGAAGTCGCTGTCCCGATCTGGCAGGCATTGAGCGGCACGAGAGGAGAGCTTGTTATTACAAACTTCGCTGAATGCTTTCCTCTGATACGTTATAAAACAGGAGAATCAGTGCGAGTGGAAGGCACGGGCAAATGCGCTTGCGGGCGCACACACCCCAGAATCTTTCGCCTGCCGAGAGTCCAAGAACCAGATAAGAAATTGTGATAAAGTTTTGATAAAGCTTGTCTGGGCAGGTATTACTTGTCCGTGAGATAATCTAAAAGTCAAGGGACAATCACTGGTGAAGGCATTAGTGACGGGTGCCACGGGGTTCTTGGGTGGAGCGCTTACCCATGCTCTGATCCGAGAAGGCCAGGAGGTTCGGATTCTGGCCCGCAAGACCAGTAATCTCCGCTGGTTAAACAGTCTTCCCGTTGATATCAGGTATGGTTCTCTTGAAGACAGATCAAGCCTCGTTGATCTCTTCGAGGGCATCGGATTTGTTTACCATTGCGCTGCTCTTGCTTCCGATTGGGGTCCTTGGAACGAGTTTTATCAAGCCAATGTCCAAGGGGTCCGGAATCTATTGGAAGCCGCTCAGGAGGCAGGGAGCGTACGGCGGTTTATTCATATCAGCACTACAGATGTCTATGGCTATCCGGTTGAGGCGGTTGATGAGGCTTATCCCATTACCGACATTGGATTGCCCTATAATCGTAGCAAAGGGCTGGGAGAAAAAGCGGTATGGGGTTTTTATCAAAGAACAGGGATGCCGGTTTCTGTGATCCGGCCAGCAACGATTTACGGTCCGCGCAGCTTGAGTATCGTGGTCGAAATCGCGGCCTTGCTTCACAAAAAACAGATGGCATTGATTGACAGAGGGGAGGTTCCCGCTGGACTACTGCATATTGATAATGCGGTAGAAGGCATTCTGCAAGCCGCCCTCTCTCCCCAAACGATTGGGCAGGCTTACAATTTGCGAGATGAGAGCAATGAGACCTGGCGTCAATTTATCAGAGCCCTTGCGAATGGAATGGGTGTAGGCCATCCTTGGATTAATTTATCCGGCAAGTTGGCCCTGGGGATTGCTCATTTGTTTGAGATGGCCTATCGAGTGATGGGTAATCAGAACCGTCCATTGCTGACTCGACATGCGACTTATGTTTTTTGCCGAAACCAGGGCTATTCGATTAAAAAGGCCCAGCAGGATTTTGGATTTCGGTCTAAAGTAAGTTTCGATGAAGGAATGGAGAGAACGCTAACCTGGTTATCTTCGGAAGAAGGCCAAGGAGAACTATCCAGGAAGTTAAAATGAGTGAAAAGATGCCCAACGCCCGCATGCAGCCGACTCGCGCCCCGTGCTCCACCAATCATTCTTTACCCCGTTAGAAATAATGCCCCGCTGGAATTTCTAACGGGGTTTACTCAAATCTGAGGCATGGACCGTAGCGAGGCGAAACGATCTCGTTTGACTAAAAGAGGACTCTCAAGACTTCATCAACTTCCCTCAAACCTTTTATCAATCCTGATGCTGTTTTCGGTTTGAGAGTTTCCAGTTTCATCTCCTCGATGAACTCATTCAGTTTATCAAAAGCTCTCTCCACATTAAGATCATCATCCATTTCCCTTGTGAAGGCTTCTTTCACTCTCTTCAAAATTTCCCGATCGCCCTCTAATTTTTGATCCACCTTCCGACGGATCGCTTTCGCTTTTCTCTTAAGATTTCTCAGCTTTTCGGCAGCCGACCGAATCCTCTCCTTCGTGAAATTCAGCTCTTTCTGGTAATGGCCATAGATGAGAAAAAATCTGGTCTCATCAGCCGTATATCCATCCTTTAGAAGATCTTCAACATAGTAGATGTTTCCCTTGCTCTTTGACATCTTCTGGCCCGTCACCATGAGATGATGGCAATGGAGCCAAAATCTCGCCATGGGGTAATGCCGCACCGATTCAACGATAGCCCGTGTATAATCATGATGACGGAAAAGGTTGTCAATCCCACCGCAATAAATAGAAAGAGTCCCATGATAATGCTTAAGAATCAGGGTTGGATCCTGGATATTCCAGGAAGGTCTCCCTCTCCCGATCGGCGTATCCCAGTAGAGATCTCCCTCCTTGTATCCATGCCATAGAATGAAATCTCCCAAATTCCATCTCATTCCAGGGTAAGTGTCTTTATGGAATCTCCTCTTTTCCCCGGGCCATCTGGACATATCAAGTCCATAAAGCTCTCCGAATCGCGAATACTCCAGCGGATCAAAATAGACATTCCCCCGGTACCAGTAAGCTATCCTGCGGCTGAGAAGCTGCTTGATGATTTCAACCGTTTCATCGACGGCCTCAGAGGCCCGGGGGAGATAATCCGGAATCCTCATCTTCAAGAGCTTCATTTCCCGTAAAAAATTCTTGATATTCTCTTCAGTCAGATCTTTCACACCCATCTTTCTTTTTTTGGCTTCTTCAAATGCCTTATCTTCAATATCTGTAAGATTCATGCCCCGCTTCACTGAAAAACCAGAGTATTCCAGATAACGTATGAGAATGTCCTCAAATAGAAAAGTTCTGAAGTTCCCAATATGAGATCTCTGATAGACAGAAGGGCCGCAAGTAAATACATCAGCGCTCTTATTATCGACGGGCCTAAAAATTTCGAGCTTTTTTCCAAGTGTGTTAAAAACCCGTAACATTTGCACCTCCCCGGGTGAGAATCGGATGAGAATTAAGATAACTCAAGCCCCGGCAAATTATAGAGTTGACGATACTGATCAATTTTTGCCAAAAGTTCATCATCCGTCCCATGCTCTAAGATCCCTCCTCTTAATTCTAAACATCGTTCGGGACAAATTCAAATAATCCTTCTTCCCCTATTCCCTGCCGGGACAGGCAAATCTCAATCCCTCTGTCTTCATCCTGTTCGGGCAAAGTTGATGAATCCTTGTTCTACATCGGTCCCTAAGAGCTCAACGCGGTCTCGATCTGCGACATCAAGACCTTCAAGCCCTGCACCGGAGTCGGGCCCTGGGGGCAGATGCCCGCCCAGACTTGAGGCAACCTTGATCATTCTCGTCCAACGCCCAGGGGAGTGAAGGACGCACCGTTTGGGTTAGCGGTTGTTAAGAAAGAGCTTCGGTCTCGATCAGAACCTATCAAATTTTATGAGAGGGGTCAACGAAAATTTAGATAAAGAAAAGGGCCGACCAGTGGATACCAATCCACATTGAAATGTGTTATAAGAATCAACGCCAATTTTTTAACCGAATCCTTATTCATTAGGGAGGAAGCTTATGTTTAGAAACCGATGGGCGAAAGGATGCATCCTTTTTTTTATCTTCCACTTTTTATTCCTCTCTTTTCTCCCCATGGATGCCTATGCAAGGGTGGGCGGTGGAAGATCATCTGGCAGCCGTGGCTCCAGGTCATTTACTCCTCCAAGGTCTTATTCCCCTCCAAAACCTGCATCACCATCCCAGAAACCAGGGGAATCCACTCCTCCATCGCAGGTTTCCCCGCAGCCCTTTCAGCAACCACAAAGCAGCTTCTGGCATGGGCTTGCTGGTGGCGTCATGGGTGGCATATTAGGAGGGATGCTATTCAGAGGCCTGGGATTTGGAGGGGGTTTAGGCGGTGAAGGCGGTGGCATCGGATTGTTCGAGATCTTGGTGGTTTGCGCCCTCCTTTATGGAGCCTACTGGTTCTTCAAGAAGAGGCGTCAGGCAGCCGTTGCAGACCAATATTATCAAAGTTCAGCTGAGGCGGTAGATCCCCGCTATCAAACCTCGTATGCACCCGCTTACGATCAGCAAAAAGAAGAAGAATGGGATGTGGAGAAAGGGTTGAGTTACATCCGCCAGATGGATTCATCTTTTGATGAGAAAAGATTCCAGGACTTATGCATGGACCATTTTTTTAAGATCCAAGGAGCCTGGGCAAACAATGAAATCTCCGGAATCAGAAACCTATTGACAGAAGAGATGTTTAAGATCATCGGGGACGACATAGAGAAGTTGAAGTTGGAGAAAAAGATCAATAAGCTCGAGAATATTGCTGTCAGGTCAGTCGACATTGCAGAGGCCTGGCAGGAGTCGGGAAAGGATTACATCACTGTCAGATTCTATGCCAACCTTCTGGATTTTACGGTCGATGAGACAACAGGGCAGGTGGTGTCAGGCAGTAAGACAGAACCTGTGAAATTCGAGGAGTACTGGACATTTACTCGGCCGGTGGGGAACAACCCATGGCGATTATCAGCGATCAACCAGGCTGAATAAGTGCTGGAGGAATAAAAAAGAAGGAAAGATGTTTTCCCCAATATTTTAAATGTTGACCGTTGAAACTGGTCAAAACAAGGGTTGCCGCTCACCGGGCGGGGCTTCCCGGTAGTGTAAGATCATGATACGGGGGCTTTCCGGCCTGCCGGTAGACAGAGACTCCGTCCATTCCGCCATAGGTGGAAGAGGGCACGTTTCGGTCAAGGGATTATGAGATTCTCTGAGATCAAATAGATTTAGCCACCCAGATAGACCTTTTGTGTGTACTCATCTTCTGAAAAATCTGCCGGTGTCCCCTCAAAAACTAAGCTGCCATTATCTAATATAAATACTTTATCAGCCAGGCCAAGAGCCAGACGGACGTTATGTTCTATGACCATGATCGTTAACCCTGATTTGTTTAATCTCTTGATGATCTCGGCAATTTCTTTAATCACAAGGGGGGCCAACCCTTGGGCAGGCTCGTCCATCAAAAGCAGCTTCGGCTTAGCCATGAGGGCACGGGCGATAGCAAGGACCTGTTGTTGGCCGCCGCTTAGGGTTCCAGACTTGACCTTGGCCTTTTCTTTCAATAGAGGAAAATGTTCGAAGAGTTCTTCGCGGCTTTCAGCGATCGCCTCCTTACCATCTTTTCGCGAATAGGCACCCATATCGAGGTTTTCTAAGACGGTTAAGCGTCGGAAAAGCCTTTTTCCCTCGTGAACCTGGGCAATGCCTCGATGAAGAATCTGATCAGGTGGTTTGTGATCGATCCGTTCATCTTTAAACCAGATGCTTCCCGAGTTAGGTTTTATCAATCCAGAGACGGCTCTCAACAATGTGCTCTTACCTGCTCCATTGGCACCTAGAAGAGCAGCGATGATCCCCTCAGGGATCTCTATGGAAACATCTTTTACCGCTTCCACTTTCCGGAAATGGACCGATACGTTTCTGATGCTGAGAAACATTTCTCACGCTCCAAGGTACGCGTCAATCACGTCTCTGTTTTGCTGGACCTGTCGAGGTGAACCCTCGGCAATTTTCTTACCAAAGTTTAATACTGCGATCCGATCACAGTAATCCATAATCGCCTTCATATTATGTTCAATCAACATGACCGTCACTCCTGACTCTCGCACTTTCGTAATCAGCTTCATGATGGAGGTGACACGTGCTGGGGAGAGCGTACACACCGGCTCATCGAGCAATAACAACTTTGGATGGGCAGCTAAAGAAATGGCAATCGCAAGCGTCTTTCGCCATCCGGCAGACAAGTTCTTTGCGAGTTTGCCCTGATGGGGTTCTAATTCAGTCAGTTGTAAAATTTCCATCGTCTTGTGAAGTCGTTCTTCTTCTTTATCTCGGGCAGGGCGGGTATTTAATAGTTCCTCAAAAATTTTTGTCTTTGACAGATTGTGGAATCCAATGAGGATGTTATCGAGGACAGTGAGATCGAAAAAAAGTGTCGCCAATTGGAAAGTTCGGATCACGCCCATCTTAGCAATCACATGAGGCTGAAGACCGGTGATGTCCTTTCTTTCAAGGATTACTTTTCCGCTGTCCGGTTGCAAGAATCCTGTGATGATGTTGAAGACCGTTGTTTTCCCGCTGCCGTTGGGACCGATCAATCCCAATATTTCTCCCGGCTGAACCTCCAATTCAAACTCGCTCAGCGCGGTTAAACCTCCAAACGTTTTGGTCACCTTCCTCAGCTCAAGCAGTGGCATCTCTCGTTATGCTTACCCCTTTAGAAAATTTGTCACTCCAATTCAAGCTCTATGACCTCGTCTCATCGATCGAGAACCACTTCTCCTTTACGGATCCGACGACTCCTAAGGGGAAAAAGATAATGAGGGTCATCAGAGCAAGGCCGTACAGGGTCAAACGCAAGGCCCCTGTCATTCTTAGAAACTCCGGCAGGATCGTCAGGGTGATGGCTCCAACCATTGGCCCAATAAATGTCTGCATCCCACCGAAGATCATCATGACCAGAATGTTGATCGATTCTGATAAGGTAAAGCTGATGGGGCTGATGAAGAGGATATAGTGAGCATAGAAACTGCCAGCAATCCCTGCAAAACCACTTCCGATGCAGAAAGCAGCCAATTTGAACCGCATGGTGTCTATGCCCACGGACCGAGCCAACTCTTCATTCTCCCGAATGGCAATCATCGCCCTTCCGATCTGAGAATGGATGATCCGGTAGGTCACATAAGCCATGAGCAGAACGAAGACAAGCACCAAGTAGTAGTATTCCGTCCGAGAAGTAAAGTGGAGTGTCACGCCGAGAAGCGGAATCGGTGAAGGTCTCGGGATGCCAGGAAGGCCCATCGGCCCCTTCGTCAAGCCTGTCCAATTGTCCAAGATGAGGGTCACCATGATGCCAAACAGAGCTGTTGTGATAGCGAGAAAATGTCCTTTCAACTGAAGGACGATGCGTCCGAAAAGGTAAGCGGCCGCTGCTGCCCCGAGGCCTCCAAACCAGAAAGTGACCCAGAAGGATAACCCAAAGTTCAAAGAGAGAAGGGCGGAAATGTAAGCCCCCATCCCGTAGAAAGCGGCGTGGCAAAGAGAAACTTGTCCAGTAAAACCAATGATCAGACCCAGTGATTGGGCGAGCATGGAATAGATGCCCGCCATGACCAGCATATGGACGTAATAGTCTTGAGTAAAAAATTGAGGCAGGAGGAGAAGGAGAAGAATCAAAGCGGTAAAGAAAAGGTATCGGTGCAGCGGCTTCATTCGCTGCCTCCCAACAAACCCTCAGGTTTGAGCAAAAAGGCTAAAAGCAGCAGAATGAAGGCGTAGGCATCCTTATAGGCATAAGAAAGATAACCGCCTCCAAAACTTTCAACAAGGCCCAGGATTAAACTTGCGAGGACCGCTCCCGTGAGGCTCCCGAATCCTCCCAGAATCACCACGACAAACGACTTCATCACAGGAGTCCACCCCATGGTGGGCGATACAAAAAAGATTGCTCCAACCATTGAGCCTGCTGCAGCGGCCAAAGCACAACCGATTGCGAAGGTGAGTGAATAGATTCGGGCGATGTCCACACCCACGGCCTGTGCGGCTTCCCGGTCTTCCGCCACCGCACGCATCGCTGTGCCGATCTTTGTCCGTTGGATGAAGAGATAGAGGAGGCCCACTAATGTGATGGCGACGATAATGGCCAGCAATCTGTCTAATGTGATTTGTAATCCGAGGAATCGGATATGGATGTGGGAGTAACCGGAATCAAGGCTCCTCGGGTCAGCCTTGAATAGGAGGAGAGCCAAATTCATCAGAAATACGGAGAGGCCAAAAGAAAGAAGCATGCCATTGATCATGGGCTTGCCAATGATGGGCCGAAAGACGGCTCTTTCAATCATCAGCCCAAGGATTGCTACGACCCCCATGGATATTGGGATCGCCAATAGAAAGGGGATCCCACAAAGTGTGGAAAGGAAGAGGGTCATGAAAGCTCCGATCATGTAGATCTCGCCGTGAGCAAAATTGATCACCTCGAGAATTCCAAATATCAAGGTGAGGCCCAACGCAATCAGTGCATAGCTGCCTCCGAGCACAATGCCGTTTAGGACTTGTTGAAAAAAGACCGTTCCCATGAAAACCTCCGGGGAGAACGAAGGAGATAGGTTCTCTTGATCTGAGCCTGCCGTGGACCGAAATGTTACGGTAAATCTGTTTCGAAAGAATTCAAATCGAAAAAATATATTTTTGGATCTGTTATAAATGGTCCCCGATTCAGTCACAGGCCACCGGGGACCAAATAAAAGAGTAACGGGCGGCCTCTTTTGAGAGACCGCCAACTCGACCTCAGTTGCCGGTCTTTATCGGACCCGCTTCAACGACAAATTTTCCTCCCTTAAAAGCAATAATATACTCGTCGATGATCAGCTGGTTTGTATCGTCAAAGTAGGCTTTCCCCTGAGGCCCCTCGTATTGGGTTTTGGTGAGGGCATCCCGAACCGCCACCGGATCGATAGAGTTTGCTCTTGCAATGGCTTGAGCCACCATATGGACCGTGTCATAGCCTGCCTGAGCGTATTTTTCTGGTTCACGTCCATAGCGTTTCTTGTAAGCCCCAACAAAACTCCTGGCCTTGGGTGTTTGCAGGGAGGCGCTAAATCTGCTTGCACCGATCATGCCTTCTGCCTTTCCTTTTGTCAGTTCGACAAATTTATCATTAAATGTTCCGCTCGTTGGATCCATCAATATGATTTTTTGGGCCATGCCAAGTTCGTAAAACTGATTGACCACCCTGGATAGATCCATTGTTTCACCCAGGAGACAAAGCCCTTGGGTCTCCGTTCCCTTCAGCTTGGTGAGAATGGAATAGTAATCTGTCTCTCCCTGTTGGAAATACTCGACTACGACAATCTCTCCTCCAAGCTCTTTGACGCTCTTCGAAAAGGCCTCCACCGAACCGCGCCCATAATCCGTGTTCACTCCGATAAAAGACCATTTCCTCAGATTCTTGTCTTTCACTGCATATTTGGTGAAGGCATTGGCGATCATTGTAGAATTATCGCAGGCGCGAAAAACCCAGAGGTTTCCTACCTGGGTGATCTTCGGAGCAAGTGAAATGGGGGTGATCAGAGAGACCTTTTCGCGTTTTGCGACCTCCATCGATGCGAGGGTACAGGAACTGGCGAAATCTCCAATGACCGCCGATACTTTATGAATCCCTACCAATTTTTCCATCGCAGCCACCGAGGTCGCAGGAATGCCCGCACTGTCTTCAACGACGAGGTCGATCTTTGTGGCTCCATTAATCCCGCCCTTCGCATTGATTTCTTCGACCGCCAGTTTGATGCCCTCTATGGTGATTCCGCCGTCATACGCCAATGTCCCTGTCGTCGGCATGAGGACACCCATCTTTACACTCCCCTTAACAAGGGCTTGACCAGGATTGACTGCAAAAACAACCAGTAGCAGAAGGGTAGCAATGTTCAAGATGAACCTGTTTCGATTTTTAATGATATTCATGATGACACCTCCTCTATGTTGCAGAAAATTAGTTACGTCCCCGTTGTCGGATTTGCCATTCCCAAAGAGGCGATGCTCTTTGCAGTGTTTTCAACGACAATTGGGATAAACCCGTTTCCCTTCTTCACCTCCTTTTATCTAAGATTTCATCTCCTCTCTCCAGGCTGTCGAAAATGGCTGTTTCGGCTGGGCCCTTCGACTTTCCGAACGGTGGGCAATGCCCCGTTTCGCAATATCCCATGAAGGGATATTATTCATCTCCTTCGGTTCGGAGTGCTTTCTTCCAATTGGAGTTTACTAAATTGACGGCAAGAGGGTCAATAGTAATTTATGCCTCAGAGATTCCTCTTGATTAACCATGAGAGAATGAAATATAATTTATTAGTAAAAATAGGACGAAGGAGGGATTTCCCATGGAAAAATACGAAAAGATCCTTGTACCTTTAGACGGTTCACCGTGTGCAGAAAACATTCTTTCTACAGTTGAGAAGCTTGCTACGGACTTCAAGGCCAGCATTGCTCTTTTGCGTGTTGCCTATGCACACACCTTCCCGGGTGTGGACCCGACGGAGGCTGAGGTAAAGGTCGTCCGGGAAGCAGAAGAATACCTTCGTGGGTTAGAGGAACAGCTTAAGACCAAGGGATTTAAAGTGGAAAGCCATGTCCGGTATGGGGACGAAGCAGCGGAGATCTTGGATCATGCTGCCCAAAAAGATATTAGCTTAATTGTCATGTCAACGCACGGTCGGAGTGGGGTCAAACGCTTTCTCCTTGGAAGCGTAGCAGAGAAGTTGCTCCGCCATTCACCAAAACCCATATTTTTAGTTCGGTGTACCTGATGATAGGTTGAGAAATTTAAATGATCACCTGGCCTGCATATTCCCATGAGAGGAGTTTTGCAGGCCAGTTTTCTTGGGGAATATTCCTCCATTTTTTTCCAGATCTCTTCCCTCCCCAAAGACCTTTCCTTTCGCAAGGCCATAAGGAAAAGGCACTGAACTCAGGAAGAATTGTGGAAGTCTTGATCATTCCTTGTTATTCCTTATTCCAATGGTTATAAATACTACAGAGGAATCAAAGGGAGAGAAAATGGAGTATAAGCATGCAAATCGTTTGATTCATGAAACCAGTCCCTATCTTCTCCAACATGCTCACAATCCGGTGGATTGGTATCCATGGGGAGACGAGGCCCTGAGTCGGGCCAAAGGAGAGGACAAACCCATCCTCCTCAGCATTGGCTATTCGTCCTGCCACTGGTGCCATGTCATGGAAAAAGAATCCTTTGAGAACGAGGCGATCGCCCGGATCATGAACGAGCGCTTCATCAATATCAAGGTCGATCGAGAGGAACGACCGGATCTTGATGAAATCTATATGAATGCCGTCCAGGTGATGACGGGGTCGGGTGGGTGGCCGATGACCGTCTTCTTGACTCCCGATCTCATCCCATTTCATGCTGGAACCTATTTCCCTCCTGAGGACAGGGGAGGAATGCCAGGGTTTCCGAAAATATTGGTTGTCGTTTCTGACTATTATCGATCTCGTCGGGGTGAAGTGGACAAGATGGTTGCTCAAGTGAAAAATGCCCTCCATCAGATTGTTGAGATTGCTCCCTCGCAAGAGATGATGGACGCGAAGGTCCTGTCAAAGGCGTTTGATGCTTTGGAGAGTCAATTTGATCCAGCTTATGGAGGATTCGGGAAAGCCCCTAAGTTTCCAAGCAGCATGGCCCTCTCTTTTCTTCTAAGGTATTGGAAAAGGAGCGGCTCGAAAGAAGCATTAAAGATGGTTGAAGTGACGTTGAGAAAAATGGCCAACGGGGGAATCTACGACCATTTAGGAGGAGGATTCCATCGCTATTCCGTCGATGATCGATGGCTCATCCCCCATTTTGAGAAGATGCTCTATGATAATGCCCTCCTTTCTCGAACTTTTTTTGAGGCCTATCAGGCGACCCGAAAAGAGACGTATCGTCGTGTGGGAGAAGAGATCCTCAGTTATGTTCTCCGAGACATGAGAAGCCCAGAAGGAGGTTTCTACTCAACTCAGGATGCCGACAGCGAAGGCGAAGAAGGGAAATTTTATGTCTGGTCGAGAGATCAGATTAAGGAGGTATTGGGAAAGGAGAAAGGGACCCCTTTTTGCGCTTATTATGGCGTGGGTCCCCAAGGAAATTTTGAGGGAGGATCAAGCGTTCTCAACATTCCTTCCTCCTTAGAAAAGATTTCTGAATTATACGGGATTCCTGCGGAAGACTTAGAAGAACTGTTGGAGAAGGGACGAAAGAAACTTCTTGCCGAGAGAGAGAAGAGGATCAAACCGGGAAGGGATGAGAAGATCCTGACCTCGTGGAATGGTTTGATGATCTCCAGTTTCGTTGACGGATTTAAGACCACTGGTCATGAACAGTATCTTAACGGAGCCAAAGAATCAGCCCGCTTCATTCTTCAGGAGATGACGAAAGATGGCCATTTGATGAGGGTATTCAATAAAGGGAAATGTCAGGTGAAGGGGTATTCAGAAGACTATGCCTTTTTCATCCAGGCCCTTATCGATCTTTACGAAGCCACCTTTGAGATCGACTGGCTTAAGGAGGCAGATGATCTCAGCAAGAGGATGATTCACCAATTCTGGGATGAGAGAAATGGAGGTTTTTTCTTCGCGGGAAAGGAGAATGAATCCCTGATTGCCCGATCAAAAAACCCTTATGACAATGCCACTCCTTCATCCAATTCGGTAGCGGTGTTCAATCTGATCAGGCTCGGCTATCTGACCGGAGAGGAGTCTTTAAAGCAAAAGGCCGAACAGATACTTCATCTCTTTTATAACTTTCTTTCAGAACATCCTTCTGGATTCAGCCACATGCTATCTGGCCTCTCCTTCTTCTTCGGCCCGGAGGAAATCGGGATCATTGGTTTAAAGAACGATGAGAGGACAAAATCGATGCTCCGAGAGATTTACCTTGCTTATCTTCCCAACAAGATCCTGAGCCTCAAGGATCCTCAAGAACGGGTCGAAGGGAATTGGTTTCCATTTCTGGGGGAGAAAGGAGGCACAGAAGTTCCAACCGCCTTTGTTTGTAGAAATTTCACCTGCCTGCCTCCAGTGAGGAATGGAAAAGAGTTAAAGAAGATATTGGAATAGATAAGGACCAACCTGACGTCCCGAAACAAAGAGATTGTTACACTCAAACGCCCATCGCATCAGTAGGAATAATCCTTTCATATAGAACGCGAAGAGTTCATCTCACGAGTCTGTAGAAAAAGCCGAGTTTGGCCATCTTTAAAAAAAGGACGCTTCGTAATATGAGATACTTATAAGACTGAAAAATGCCAAAACAGGGAACTTTACTACTTTTTCTACGGACTCAACGACGGAGTTGAGCTGCGGCCTGGAGCGAAGCTTTTAACCTTCAGCTTTAACGAGTGATTAAGCCGAATGAGTCATTGATTTGTCAAATGTCAACAGGTTGACCGAGAATGGAGGTATTTTATCACAGAATCGCAAAAATGGATTTAGATATTGTTAGAGATCATCTATAATGAGGCCAACGATTCTTAGGAGGAGAGGTTGATGGCTCTTAATGGAGATTTGTTTCTTATAAATTGGAAGGTAGCACTTTAGATGAATTGGAAATCTTTCCAGCAGGTACAAAACGCTAATCGATTAAAATATTCTCGGTCAACCTGTCAAGGGCAGACCCCAACTTGGGAACGCCTTTTTATTAATAGTTCCGTCAAAATGCTGGCATCTCCTCGGATCCCCTCCGAAAGCAGAGAAGAAATCTCCTGTCTTACTTGTTCCGATGGTGGCCTTATCGCCAACTCAAACGTCGTGACAGCAGTGAAAACATTTCAAATTTAATACAATTTGTCACCTGTTCTATTACCCACCGGATTCTCTGTAAATAAAATTATTTAATTAATTCCATTAGTTAAATCATTTTGTCTCTTGGCATAATAGTTGCGTAACTAAACGCATGCTAAGAGAAAAAATGATAAACATAACGGTCCGCCTCACAGTATTGTTTCTCGCAATGGTTCTCTTGTCATCCTGTTCCGTAGGGACGGTCAAGCCATTCCTGAAGGACGGTGAATTCCAAGCGGAAAATCTCCCTGTCAGGACCCTTCGCATCCTGGCCTTGACAGATGGAACTCATGATCAATCTAATATAGCCAAGCTCATAGACCAATCCTCTCAGCTTGTCGAGGAATAAGTTGGAATAAGACTTGAGATCATAGATTGGAAGAGCATAGATTGGAAAACCAAACTATCTACCGTCAAAATGTTGAAAACAATTGCAAATGAGACGTCGAGTGACAAAGACCAATTTGACATCGCCATTGCTTTTACAGGCTTAAGTCTCTTTGGTGACGGTGTCCTGGGACTATTTGGAGGAACATGGTTGGGAGTTATTGATGACACATACAGAAGGTTCATTATCGTCAAACTCCTTGATCCATACATTCTGCTCCATGAGTTGTTTCATGCGTTTATTTTCTCGGAGGCCCATTCCATGATCTGCATCATGACGACGGGTTTTTATCCTATCGGAAAGAATTGTCTCTGGTTGGGTAAAAACGATAGGATGGAGGTCCTCCGGAACAAGGACAGGGATTTTAATAGGAAGCCGAATGTGGAGGGAGGAACAGATTTTATTGAAGAGCCTGAGGATAGACTGCCCTTTGAAGGGGTGGTAGCGGAGAGGCAGGTGGCTCCTCGTTGGCGGTAGTAAGAAGGATACCAAAGTTGGTAGAAGTGGTTCCTTGGCGTAGATCATGAAGTAGCCCACTCATTTTTCCTATCCAGCTTAGGTCTGCTCATTTTCCATTTCCTTATAAAAGATCGATCCAAATTCTACAATGGCTCTTTGACCTGTTTTAAGAGAGGAGGAGTCGTTGCTGAAGCGATGTGTTGTGTGTGGTCGGTTTTTCATTCCAGATCCCTGAGTGGGAGAAAAACAGAAGGCCTTCCCCAGTGATTCGTGCAAAAAGGCTCGCAAGCATCTTTCCCAACGTGCCTGGTGCGAGAAGAATCCGGGGTATTTTCAAGGGCGCTAAATTGATTGGGGTCGGACGCTTGCTCTAAAGTTACAATCGAGGACACTCAATCGATATTCCATCGCCATTGCACCTTCTCTAAAAGGTCCTTTGAAAAGAAGAAGGTAACCGAGCCTGTTTCCGTGGCGTAGGTCAGTGAGTTCTCGTCTTCACGAGGCTGGCCGAAAAGATTGATGACCCGATTGCGGGGGGTGCCTATCTTCAATCCCCGCTTAAGCACGATTCTTCTGTCCGTGATCGTCAGGCCGAAGAGGAGATCGCGCGGGGACGCTCCGTTTACCCCGTTAGAAATAATGCCCCGCTGCTCTGCAGCGGGGTTAGATCTTAGAATAATTCCGGCGGGGTTTAATGCCCCGCTGGAATTTCTAACGGGGTTTACCCGTTTGATCTTGATGACAAGACCGTTATAGTCCAGCGTATGGATCTCATCGATCTGCCCTTGAACATGGTGATTCTGACGAGCCTCGATCTGTTCAGCCACTGGGTTTCCCAGTCTCTGTCTTATCTCATCAATACGACTCCCAGGTATGAAATCCCGGCCTGAAATAATGAATCCGGCTACCTTCTCCTGTTTGACCGTCATCAGGAGATCGCCGTGATCTTTGTTCGGGTCGAGTTCTGCTTCGATTTTCTGCAACCCAATTTTACAGAGATCCCTATAGGAAGGGTTCAAATTAATTTCCCTCTTAAATTCGAGCCGGGCAAGATCATATTTTCCTTTCAACCGGTAACACTCTCCAAGCTGATAATGGACACCTCGGTATGCATAATAGAGCTTAACGGTCTTTTCATATGCCGCGATGGCCTCATCATATTCTTTGAGGTTTTTATTGGCCTGGCCGAGGCTATAGTAGACATCGGCATCAAAGTAACCCCGTTTGATCGCTTCCAAAAACAACTCTTTGGCCTCTTCAAAATTCTTGCGGTCATAATAGACAAGACCGAGGCTATAATAGGAGTGTCCAAACTTCGGGTCTGTCAGGATAGCCTTTTCGTGGAATTCTTTTGCAGAATCAAGCTTTCCCAGATGCCTGTAGGTTAGGCCTATGTTGTTATAAGGTCTGACGCGTTTCGGGGATAGTTCAATCTCCTTTAACCAGGTCTCGATGGCCTCTTCAAGATTACCCTCGGCGTACTGTGTTAATCCTTTAATATGCAATGCCTCAGCAAGATTCTCTCTTTCTTTCTTCGACAGAGCCTCTTCGTGAGAGTCCCGTTTGACAGGCAAAAGACTGCATCCACAAAGAGTTTGTATGACAAAAGGCAAGGTGATCAAGATAAGAAAGAACCTTACCATGGAGTGATTATTCGCCTTTTGGAGTGTCTTTTTCATAGGAACCAGCTTTAGGGTTCAATCCTAAAAATATATGCAAAATCTTCTCTATCGCTATTCCCTAAAGGACGACTTTTCCAGAGTTTAACATAGATCACCGTTTTTGAATTCTTTTCCTGTAGCTTTATGGTCGCCCTCACATCATAAGGGCTTATATTGTTCTTCTTGAGGTGGCCGACATGGTAAAGCTCATGTCCAGAATAGATTGATTTTAAGAGGGACCCCTCCGAAGGAGGATAGGTCATATCAATATTGATGGATTTCGACGAATCAACATGGGCGTATTTGAACCCTGCGTCATAGGCATTAACGAACCAGAGACGGATGATTCCCTTGAAGTCGCCATAATAATCGAGTGCAAAGAAGAACCATTTCTCCGCAGGCCGCCCCTTATACGTTTCCGTTATTTTCCCATGGGAATATTCTACCGAGTTCATATTACAATAGGGAAGAAAAGCATTCACTTTATTCCCGGAACTGATCACAGCAAGTAAATAGGGGTTGTTGACAAAAAACTGCGTATCGTGAACCCAATCTGCCTTCTCGTTAATCTGGCCATAGATGGAGGCAGCGGGCACGTAATTTTCCGGGAAAATACCCAGCATTTTGTTGTCGTTTATCTTTCTCTTCCTCAAAGAGTAAATGGCATCCCTTGACTGTTGGTGTAGGGGGATAGTCGGATTAACAAGAATCGTGTGGGTACCTTCATAATAGGCCGGGTATGCCGGAGTGGATGAAATTCCTAAGACGAAAAAGGATAAAAATAGGGAGACGAAGAACCGCAGATTTCTCATCCTCGCCCTTATTCGACTTGGTGATTCACCCTTTCATTCCTTGACGGAGAGCAGGTTGTTTATCATTGCAATGAATGATAGAAAATTTATATCAAAATGAGTGGTGTTAGTCAAAAACATTGATGAGCCGATGGAGCATCCTCCAAAGATGGTCAGGAGTTGGAATTCTGAGAGACCGTTTTGCTCCACACCTGCTTGAAAGAGGATCTCGCAAAGGGGGGATCTTGACAAGAAGCAACGAAAGGTTTATTTTAGATGAAAATATTTTCATTCTTTCCTTAACTCCCTATGAGCAAAGGGTTTTTCAAAAATCTTTTCAGAGAGAAGAAGCTTCGTATGAGCTATCCCAGGCTTCTTGTCTATCAAGAACTTTTCAATGCCATCAGCCCTTTGAGCCCGCAAGAACTTTATCATGGCCTTCGCAAGAAACAGAAGAGGATCGGATTGACTTCCATCTATCGGTCTCTCGATCTTTTCGAATCTCTGGGAATGGTCTTCAAAATCATGAATGGGTCAAAGATGAAATATAAACTCTGTGAGTTGGAGAATCATCATCACCATATCGTCTGTAAAACATGTGGTCATGTGGTCGAATTGAACTTTTGTGATATCTCCAAATGGTCCAGGAAGGTGATGGAATCCACAGGTTACCAGGTGACCGATCACCAATTGAATTTTTATGGGCTTTGCAAAGCCTGTCAAAGGTAAACTTAGATCTAACTTGAGCGATGACTATCCCCCTCCCCTGCATCCCCTCCCGCAAGGGGAGGGGAGATAAGTTAATGGACTGCATGAGGGTGCAGAAAATCTATGGTGAATCCCTCCTCCTGGATGGGGGAGGGCGAGGGTGGGGGTGAAATTTGAATAAAAGGAGGAGTTGATGTCCCATATCCACCTCCCCGATGGGGTTTTGCCTGTATGGCTCTGGGTTTCGGGATTTCTCGTTGCCATTCTGGTTGTGGCAATTCTTTTTCGGTTCATTAAGAAAGAGGACTTAACCAGACGCCTTCCCTTGCTTGGGATGATGGCTGCGGCAATGGTCCTCGGTGCTTGTGTCGAGATCGTTCCCATCGCCTATCATGTCAACCTGACCGTCATCTCCGGGATTCTATTAGGTCATTCTCTCATCTTTCTGGCCACCTTTGTGGTCAATGTGATTCTGGCGTTATTCGGGCATGGTGGGATAACGGTCATCGGACTCAACACGCTCGTCCTATCGATCGAAGGGATACTGGGATATTCTCTATTTCGCCTCTTCTGGAGAGTATTGAAGAGGTTAACGCCCGCTGTCTTTTTGGCCACCTTCCTTGCTCTTCTCGTCTCCACGTTCGCAATGATCGGAGTGGTCAGTTTAGGGACATCTCATTACGAAGAATTGATCCACCAGGAGGGGAAAGGGTTCTTCGAATTCCACTTTTCGAAGGAGAAGGAGGATCATCACGAAGGTGTGGCTGAGAAAAAGGTGAATCTAAACCGATTCATCGCCATCATCCTTCCATTGGGTTTCATCGGATGGATGATGGAAGGGGTGATCACCACATTGATCGCTCGGTACATCCATCGATTGCGGCCAGATCTATTGAGGTTGGATAGAAAATAAGAGTCTATGGTGTAAGGGGTGGGGTTAAGACGCCCGTTTGGTCGATGGGTTAGGTTGTTCGTCTTAAAAATTATTAGCCTTAACCTCTTGACCTAACCTAAACAGGCTTGCTTGCCTTAACCCAATAACCATTTTCATCGTTCGTAGGCGATGAATGTGTCATAAAGTTTGAGAGGGAAATCCTTTGATTCAACTTTCGTATTTGGATTATTTGGCTGTTGAGGGAAAGAGCTGGCTTCATCACCTGTCACCCAAGTTGAAAATCATCGGGATGGTCCTCGTTTTGTTAGGCATTGTCACACTGAGGAACCTTTCCGGACTCTTTCTCCTTTATGCGATCCTCCTCACCCTCTTTTTCATTTCACGAATTCCACTGAGAATATTTTCTCTCACCCTCTACCCTCTCATCTTTGCCTTCCTTTTCATTTTTATTTCAGGATTTCAAATCCTTTTTATTCTGCTTATCTTCCTGAAGGTACTCTGCGGGTCCACTGGAGTCGTCCTGCTTTTGGCCACAACTCCCTATCCCTCCATTTTTCGTGTCTTGGGAAGAGTCCTCCCTTCTCTCTTTGTGACCGCTCTTTTTTTGACTTACCGATCGATCTTCATCCTCCTCAACGTCTTTGAAGAAACACAGCATGCCCTCTACCTTCGGGGAGGGTTTCAGTGGAGGCATCCCTGGAGGAGTCTGAACAATATTTCAAATGCGTTCGGCCATTTGATCATTAAAGGGATAGATGCCAGCGAAAGAATGTACGAATCGATGGTGCTCAGGGGTTTTAAAGATAAGATTCATTACAGAGGAGAATAGGGCCATGAAGGATGAGGAGAAGATTGTCCAAGTGGATTGTATTACCCATGTCTATCCGGATATGACCAAGGTGCAGATTTGCGGCCTTGACTTTATTGTGAATCGAGGGGAGAGAGTTTCCATCCTGGGCTCCAATGGCTGTGGAAAGACGACTCTCCTTAAACACCTCGTGGGAGTTCTTGTCCCGAAGGATGGAAGCGTGAGGGTTTTTGGAGTGGATCCCGGCAAGGAATTCGCAAAGATCAGAGAAAGGGTCGGCGTTGTCATGCAGGATGTGGACGAGCAGATCCTCGGCCCGACCGTTTATGATGATATCCTCTTCGCCCCGCTAAATTATGGCATGGAGAGGGCCAAGGCAGAGGCGCTGGCCAAGGATGTGATTGAGAGGTTAAATATCGAGTCCATTAGGGGGAAGGTCGTCAATTATTTATCAGGGGGGGAAAAGAAGAAGGTCGCTTTAGCCGGGGCATTGGTCTTGGAACCCGAGCTGCTGATCTTGGACGAGCCCTTTACAGGATTAGATCCTGTGTCGAGGAGGGATCTTATCCAAATTCTGAATGAGTTAAACAGAGAGAAAGGGATCACTTTCATCATGACACTCCACGAGGTCGATCTGGTATCAGAGGTGACAGACGTCCTTTACCTCATGCACGGACACGGGGATCTTAGCGAGAGGGGAAGGCCTGATGAGATATTTGGAAGATTTGAGGATTTAGAAAGTTTCAATTTGGAAGAGCCGACCTTGACGAAGCTCTTCAAAGGATTAAAGAAGGAAGGGCTCGATTTTGGAGAACCCCTTCAAATAGATGAAGCGATTCAATCCATTAAAAAACACTGGAATGAAACCAAGAAGTAAATTTAATTGCGGATCGCGGATTGGGGAATGCGGAATAAAACTCCGAAATCTGAATCCCAAAATCCGAAATTTGTCATGAGACTGGGGAGACTTCAATTAAAGAGTTCGCTCGTGCTGGCACCAATGTCAGGGATTACGGATTACCCTTTCAGACGATTAGCAAAGGAGAAGGGATGCGGTCTGGTTTTCACGGAGATGGTCAGTGCAGAGGGACTGTTACGAAAAGGGGAGTCATTCTTGAGAGTTGAAGAAGATGAGCATCCAATTTCTGTTCAACTCTTCGGTTCAAACCCAGAGGTCTTGGCCGAGGCTTCAGCCATGGCAGAATCTCTGGGGGCTGACGCCGTTGATCTCAATATGGGATGTCCTGCAAAGCAGGTCGTCAAGACCGGAGCGGGTGTTGATTTGATGAATTTCCCAGAAAAGGTGAAAGAGATTCTGTCCGAGATGAGAAAGAACCTGAAGATCCCATTGACGATTAAGATTCGTTCTGGGTGGGATGAAAAACATATCAATGCTGTTGAAATCGCCAAGATCGCTCAAGATTGCGGGGTGAATGCGGTCTTTGTTCACCCGAGGACCAAGGTCCAGGGTTTTCATGGTCAGGCGGATTGGAGGCTCATCGCAGAGGTGAAGAAAGCGGTGCGGATTCCCATCATTGGAAATGGAGATGTGACCACGCCCTCTCTGGTTAAGAAGATGTTCGAAGAGGTCGGTTGCGATGGGGTGATGATCGGAAGGGGGGCATTAGGAAACCCCTGGATCTTCGACACCAAGGATTCAGGACCTCTGACGAAAGAAGCGGTTGTCTCTCTTGAAGAGAGAAGAAGAATGATCGATCACCATTTTTCTCTGACCCAGGATTATTATGATGAAAGAGGAGCGGTGATCATGATCCGCAAGCATATCTATTGGTATACGAAAGGGCTTTCTCGTTGTGCCTTCTTCCACTCAAAATTATCAGGCCTGAAAAAAAGGGAGACATTATACGAGGCGATCCATTCCTATTTCGATTCCATTCAAATGAGGGAGCCATGCCAATCGTCAACATCGGTGCAAAGCAGATCCATTACTGGATAGGAAGAAATGGTTTCTCGGAAGGGAGGGAGGTTGTACTCTTCATCCACGGTGCAGGGGGAGGGCAGCATATATGGAGCTATCAGAAAGGTTTTTTTAAGAAACGATTTGATCCTATCATCATCGAACTTCCCGGCCATGGGGAATCGGGAGGAGAAGGTGAGGATGAGATCGGAAGGTACGCCGAGCATGTCCATGCTTTCCTGAAGACGATGGGTCTCCCCCAAGTCTTTCTTATTGGTCATTCGATGGGTGGCGCGATCGTCCAGACATTGGCCTTGATCCACCCGGAAGTCATCAAAGGAACTGTATTGGTGGGAACCGGGGTGAAGTTAAAGGTTCTCCCTATGATTCTGGACGGGATCAAAAAAAATTTTAGGGAGACGGTCCAGACCATTAACCGGTTTGCCTACTCTCAAAAGACCCCATCGGATTTGATGGAGAGAGGCATTTCCGACATGATGCGATGTCGGCCTGAAATCCTCTACGGCGACTTTCTGGCCTGCGACCGATTTGACCTGATGAATGAAGTGGAGAAGATTAGTCTTCCCACGCTCGTCCTCTGTGGAGCTGAAGATGAACTGACGCCTGTAAAATATTCACAGCTCCTCCACCAGCGGATCACGGTCTCAAAACTGGAGATCCTCCCCCATGCCGGCCATATGGTGATGATCGAGTCGCCTGAGGATTTCAACGAGAAGGTCGGAGAATTTATCACTACCCCCACTTTTTTTGGAAAAAGTTGAACCAGATGAGGAAGAGAAGCTCGAAAGGAGTGGTGACCGCCGCCGGGATAACAGCCCCTTCGCTATCATTGCAAGTGGGAAGAGATAAACCTGGATGGGCAAGCTGACAATGGAAGAAAGCCATAGCAGGTATGATCCCATGAGACATTGGTTGGCGGTCTCCCTTCTCGCCCCGAGGGCATACGAAGAAGGCATCTCAAACTTCCTCATGGAGCAAGGGGCAAGAGGAGTGGAGGAGCTCGAGGAAGATTTAAAGGGGAAAAGACTGAAGGCCTATTTCCCACAAGATGGAAAGGAGAAAAAAGTTCTTCGCGCGCTCCATCGATATCTAAAATCTCTCCGGAGTATTGATTCTGAAATATCCGATACGCAAATTGAGACCACCTCCATTCTCGAACAAGACTGGGGCGAGAACTGGAAGAGGTTTTTTAAACCTCTTCGGGTGACATCGAGATTTGTGGTGAAACCACCGTGGTGTCCAACCCATCTGCGGAGGGGCCAGATGGTCATCGATATCATTCCTGGGATGGCCTTTGGCACAGGAACACATGCCACGACAAAACTGAGCCTCCGAGCCTTAGAAGGAAGTCTCAAGAGGAGAGGGTTGTCCGTTCTTGATGTGGGAACAGGTTCAGGGATTCTTTCAATCGCCGCTGCCAAACTTGGAGCTGGAGAGGTCTTAGGCGTGGATATCGACGGTGCGGCGGTGGAGAATGCCAGAGAGAATGTGGAACAGAACCATGTTGCAAAACTCGTCAAGATTAGAAAAGGAAAGATTGGGGATATTCGGAAAAGGTTCGACGTGGTGGTGGCCAACATCGACCTCAGGAGTTTGAGGAGGATGAGGAGTCCTCTGCTTCGCCATCTCAAGAGCCAGGGAATTCTCATCCTTTCAGGAATATTGAGAGGAGAAAGAGACAGGCTCCGTCAGCACTACCTTGAGGCAGGATATTTTCAATGGGTCAGAGTCACTCAGGAGGAGGGCTGGGCCTGCCTCACCCTCAAGAAAGGGTAGCGTTTAGCGTTGAGATGGAAATTGAATTCAGATCAGCTCTTCCGTCTTTCGTTGAACATTGAGGTGCTGGTTATCGCCATGCTCATAGCGCTAAGCGCTTAGCGTCTTTCGGAGGTGACGTGATGCCAAGGTTTTATATGCCTCGACCGCGGATCGCAAAAGGGATGTTGAAGATCGAAGGGGACGAGGTGCGGCATATTCGGAGGGTTCTTCGCCTCAAGAGAGGGGATGAGATCGTGGTCTTCGACGGTTCGGGGACCGAGTACGAAGGCACGATTGTTGAGGAGGGACCCTCCTCCGTCGTCATGAAGATTCAGAATATTTTTTCTTCCAAAACAGAATCTCACTTAGAGATCACCTTGGCGCAAAGCTTGCTCAAAAAAGACAGAATGGATTACCTGATACAGAAGGCCACTGAGCTGGGGGTCAAAGAGATCATTCCCTTTATATCCTCCCGTTCTGTTCCCTTGATAGAGAAGTCGGAAAGACTAAAACGCTACCATCGATGGGAAAGAATTGCCGTCGAGGCGTCCAAACAATGCGGGAGGGGAGTGGTTCCGAAAATCGAACCCCTCCAGGACTATTCTGAAGTCCTCGAATCTGCTTCTGTGGACTCCCTTCGTCTCATCCTCTGGGAGAGGGAAGGAGCAAGATTGAAAGAGGTCCTGGAGGGATCAGAGGAGAAGACAGAGATATTCTTCATCATCGGACCGGAAGGGGGATTGAGCCAAGAGGAGGTTGATCAAGCGAGAAGGAATCGATTTACTCCGGTCAATTTGGGAAGGAGGATATTGAGGTCTGAAACAGCCAGCCTGTGCCTCGTCAGCATCCTTCAATATGTATGGGGAGATATCGGATAAAAAAGGGGCCAATTCCTTTTTTGGAATGGCCCCCAAAAAAGAAAGGAGGGGTATGAAGAGAGGGGTTTAAGCCGCTTTCCTTTCCAAATTGCTGACAAACTCCTTGTAAGCCTTACATTCGTGAATCACTTTACACTTTCTTCTACATACTTCAATATGGACTTTTGGGCTACCCTTTCTTTTATCACAAATGAGATAACTCATGCCAAAATCTCCTCTCCAGATCCAGAAGCTTAGACCCTACATGTTGGATTTGACATATATTAAAACACAAAATATAGAAATGTCAAGGAAAAAATTAAAATATTTATAAAATAATTGTTATTAAATGTCAATATGTTACGTATACAAATCGAGGTAAAATTGTAGTTTATTAAATCATCTCAGTGAATTTTAAAGAATTTATGGCTCAAAGCCATTAATTCGAACTTCTTAGCCGATTCGTTCAAACTCCGAACTCGCACCTCCAAACTTCCAACTACGCTACTTGGAAAATAACTTTCTTAAATCCCTCCCAACCTCCCTTTGTCAAAGGGAGGAATATTACCCCCTTTAGAAAAAGGGGGACTAAGGGGGATTTTCATTCTTCGCAGGTGTCATACCCGTCATGAAAAATTCTTCAGAAAATGAGCTTCTGGGGAGGGGTTTTTCTCTTCTGTTGGTGATTCTAAAGAAGAAGTGCGCTTCAATGGGTTTAATCTTCGTTCTCGGATTCGGATAAGGATAAAAGAATAGGGCAATCGAAATTACCCTAAGTTGAAAGCAAAGTGCCGGGTCGCGGAATCGAACCACGGACACGAGGATTTTCAGTCCAGCCAGCGCAAATTGTGCCCGCCCGAAAATTCGTTGAAAATTTAGTATTTACAAGCTCTTTCAATACCTTCCGAATACTATCTCACTTGGTGTTAGTTATCAATAATCGGCCTCAATTTTTTTGCCATGGGCACAGTATGGGCACAGTCTGGAAATGTTTTGGCTGTGCCCATAACTGTGCCAAAACTGACTCGTCTTTTTGCTCCCATGTCAACCATCTCAGTCAGGCATGGACAGGCATGGGCGCATAATTTCAAAAAATCCCATGTCCTTCTATTTCAAACCTCAGGGCCATTCTGCATTGAATAGCCAATGGCTTCATAGCCCTTAACGCGCTTCTTGTACATCCGCATCAGTGTCGGGACGTGGATGTCGACGTAATCGTAAACCTGTACCACCCGTTTGTTATCGTGAAGCCGGTGAAGGCGTCCCACATATTGCTGGAGAGTACCGCGCCAGGAGATGGGCATGGCCAAAAAGAGGGTATCCAGTCTGGCGTCGTCAAATCCTTCTCCAATATATCGCCCTGTAGATAGGATTACCCGTTCCTTTGAATCTGGTATGGCCTTAATTTGATCAGCCATCGCCTTGCGTTGTTTACTGCCCATCCCGCCCTTAAGAACGATGATATTCTGGGCGACACCCTTAGGCTGTTCGGCTAATTGCTCTAAGTGCTCGACCCGTTCCGTCAGAAGGAGAGGGGAGCGTCCCGTTTCTAAAGCCTTCAGCAGATCATCAAAAATCAATTCATTGCGGTCCTTGTCAAGTACAAGCGCGGCATAGATGTCCTGGATTTTCACATCGGCTGATTCTCCAGCCATTCTAAAATTCGTGTGTCTTGTTATGACCACATGCTCGAATGGTCGCGCAGCTGCCTGCTTTTTCGCACTTTCCCTGAAACGGATCGGACCGCACTGCATTAAGATAATAGGGTGATGGCCATCCTTTCGGATCGGAGTTGCAGTGAGGCCCACAATGTACTTAGCTTTTACCTGTTTTAGAACCTGTTCAAAGGTAAAGGCAGGGATGTGGTGGCATTCATCAACAATGATTTGACCATATTCGGCCACCATGTCTTTAACCTCCCCTTTGCGATTGAGGCTTTGGATGAGGCCAATGTCGATAGATCCGGTAACCTTCTTTTTGCCACCACTCATCTGACCAATCTCTTCCAACGGCCTCCCAAGAAATAAAGCCAATCGTTCCCGCCATTGGTCCATCAGTTGCCTGCGGTGGACCAACACCAGCGTATTGACTTTTCTATTTGCGATAAGCCATGCCGCGATGACGGTCTTACCAAAAGCGGTTGGGGCGGACAGGATACCGTAGCCATGAGTAAATAACTGTTGAGCAGCTTCCTGTTGCAGGGGCCGAAGTTCCCCCTTGAAAATTACATTGATCGTAACACCCCCGAAACGCTCGTCAGCCAGCTCCGGTTTGATATTGTATGTTTTGATCAGCTCAAGTGCATCATCGAGGCAACCCCGTGGAAGGCCAATATAGGAGGGGAAATCTTCCGCACAACCGATGATCCGGGGTTTGCCGAAAGTTGATAAGCGCATGGCCTGAGCCTTATAGAAGTCCGGGTTCTGAAAGGCAGCCAGGCGAATCAGTTGGTTTAACATGGCAGGAGGCAACCCATTCTTTTCAATATAGATCAGGTTACCTTGTACTATTCGGATAGTCTCGGGGAACGGTCCTTGAATGGGTTTCTCTTTCTTCTTCTTCGAAGGAGGCAAAGTCCAGGGATCCTCCTCGACCCCTTCATCCGCCAAACTGATCCGGATGCCGAGGATGGTTCCGTTTCGTGACGCCTCTTGGACTACGGTTTCCACTTTCTCCAACCGGATTCTTTCAATTGCTGAGAGAAACATCCACTGGTCGGAATAAGGTTCGAACTCCCCATTTACGAAGACGCTATTGCCCTTCTCTGCAGGAACTCGTTGTAAAGGAAGAGCGATGAGATTCCCAAACCCACCCTTTGGCATCGTATCCTGACTTGGGAAGAAACGATCATAAGAATCCAGACCGATTTGATGGCGTCGTTCCATTGAACGTGTCAATATGGCACAACCAAATTTCCGGGCCAAAGAAGCCGAAACCGGGCGGTCAAAGAACATCCAGACATGCCCTTCCTTGCCTGATCTCGAACGTTCCAGGGCTGCGGTAACCCCTATTTCACTGCAAGTTTTAAGAAAAACAGCCACATCCTCTTGCCAGGATTTTTTATCGAAATCGACAGCCAAGAACCAGCAAGTTTCATCCGGTAAAAGCGGGTAAACCCCGACCGTGAGTTTCCCAATCAGATGGTCACGAATCACTTCATCTGTGACCGCTTTGAGGTCTCGGTTTTCACAGTCGGAACATTTCACCATAGGTTTGCGACAAAAGGCACGGTTCCATTCGTTCGCACAAGCAGGTGAGTAACCAGAATTTCCTTTCCTACCTTCCCATCTGATTGGATAAACGTCTTCACGCCCACGGAACAAGGACCGAAAAAGAGCGATCTGGTTTTCTATTGGAGGGTGATTCGTAACTTGACTTGCAGAGGTATATGGCGTGGATGGCTCTGATACCCTTGGTTTGGGTGTTGGCGTACGATCTTCAGGATGTAAACCGAGTAGCTTCTTTAACCGTTCATTTTCCTCCCTCAAAGAAGCGCACTCTTTCAATGCTTCTCGGAGTTGGTTTTCAAGGTCTTTGGGATCAATCATAACCGTCCACATCACCCTTCATAAGTTTTGTCACGCTTCGCCCTCATTTCCATTGAGCCCATCGCTGGTAGGCATCGATCCATTCCGCCCCTTTCGGCTTAGGCTCGGGTAGCGGTAAGTCGATGACGGGGACCCTCAGCCTTTCGCGACCGCGCCGACAGACCGCTACAATCTCACCAGCTTTATTCAAATCGACTCGCTCCACCGTAACCTCTAACCCAAGCAGTTTCGTTGCGAACGGGACCGCTAGGTTACCTTCCAGCATTGTGAAGATGCCAGTGATCTCCTCGGACTCGTTGTAGCAGCCCACCGTGGCTTCCTCAATCAACTTATCAAGATGGGCCGAGCTGGAGCGAACATCCCTTTTTCTGGGTCTACCTTGCTTCGTATTATTCGGAACCTTTGCCATATTCCCCCCTGCCCCCACGAGTCATCGTACCGGGTCTTCCCCACCCCTGGCCATAGGTTCGCTCTGCCCCGCATACACCCTTGTGCCAAAACATTTTGGGGGTGTCATATGGGACTCCTCCGAAACATTTTTTTGGGTTCTCCGGCTGTTATTCGCTCCAGGGTCCAGGAGCCTTCCAGATTGACTTGAAAAGATAACCCACAGCCAAACGTTCCGAAATTGGCTTGAGGAAGGCACTGATGGATATGATAACCTCCGCGAGATCCTTCGGGGCTTCCGATAGCCGGTTTCTACGCAAGAACCCACGCCATTGGGCAGCTTTTGTAGTATCTTTGGCAAAGGTATCCGTTAGAGCGAGCGGTTCAGCCGGGATCTTTGTCCCTCTTCTGGAAAACGTTTTCAAGATAGCCTCTGCCAGTGTGACACCATTATAGTCAAACTGACGTAACATGAGCCAGATATCAAAGAAATCTTTCATCCTGCTGTTAAGGATTCCAAGCTTTACCATTGCCTGGAACTTCTCGGCGATGGTACTCTCCCTGGTGTAACCACGAAGATGCGGAGCTGGCAAATCAAGAAGTCCCGGATAGTTCGTGGGTTCGGGCGAAGGAATGACTACGTCGCCAAAGCCGATGTCAAGTTGCATCACGATTCGCGCAGTGCCTAAAGACCCCCGGAATCTGACACGTATCCCCTCATAGTCAGCGTCCTCAGCGATGTGCTCGGCCTCGATTGTTGCTATATCGAAAGCAATACCATCTGGTTCCACTTCCTGGAGACATATTTCTTTCGTCACTCTAACGATGGTTTCAATGCGGTTGTCGATCCGACCAAGTAGGTCAATGTCCAAGGTTGGGCGTGTGAGCGGTGCTTCCCATACGGTAAGCATCAAAGCACCTTTCAAAACGAAGTTATTGGCATAGGGAGACTTGGACAACCGGTAAAGAAAGCGCTCCATAGCGAAATACTGGAGCAACTCGTTGAAGGGTCGACCTGTTTCCCGCGCCTTGTCAAGCAGGCGTTGGCGTATAGAAGCGGCCATGTTTTTGGGGGAACGTCTTGTCACAGCAGTGCCTCAAGGTACGGACGTATGACCTTCTCAACCCTGCACACTCGCGCGAATTGCATCAGCTCTTCAGATTTAAAGCGCTTCTTTTCGCGATAGAGCTTAAGCGCTTCGATGGCCGTGTCGAGGCCGATCTTATTTCGATACTTGAAACAGTCGGCGATTGTTTTCTCTGGACTATAGATGCGAACTGGAACACTGTCTATTTTGTGTGTTTGGATTCCAAGGGTGAAGGCTTGCCCTGAAAACCAGAAGATCCGAATGGGAGGATGAGCAAGCCTGGGAGCTTCTGTTCCTCGCTCCAGTGCCACATAAACCTCGTGAGGGACTTGAGTGGTGATCTCATGGTATGCCAGAGCAGAAATAAGACAGTTTACACCGTTCGGTATCTTGAGTGAGACTGATACCAGGTCGGGATTTCCGAGTGGCGGCAGATCCGCAAGCCGATACAGACCCCGGCCAAGTTTTTCTATAACACCAGCTTCCAGCATGGTGTAAAGCATTCTGCGGTGAATGTTGGCTTTGAGGGCTTCACTCATTCGCAGCACGCCCCCATGATGCCGAAAGACTTTTTCTGCCTTTTCGAACTGTCCCCGGTTCACCATGCTGACCTGACTCCTGAATTGATACAAAACACTTACACTTATTGATATTTGCAGGTATTATGTCTCTAACCTGGAAAATTGTCAATCAAAAACGAGGCCCTGTGGTTTACAAAAATGGTTATTTCTTGCCCTTGGGTAATGAAATTCCGACATTTTTAAACTTCACGAGGAAATGACCCAGGAGGAAAGACGGTTTATCGTATCCGTTAAAGAGGGAAAACCTCAGTGGGATTTGTTGGGGGTGCCCGGAATCGAGAATCTCCCTGCCGTTAATTGGAAGCTTCAAAACATACACCGAATGACACCCATGAAACACCAGGAGGCACTACGAAAACTCCGAGACCACCTAAGCGTATAACCATATGTTTGACACTTCCTATTCCACCCCCATTAAAAGTGTCAGAAAATTAGAGAACCTCATATTGATCGGAACGCAGTCTTAGGCACCAAAATTGCGATATTGCAAGCTTGCCCAGAAAGCTTTATTCTTAAAAGGAAATCGTTGGGTGGACCTCTTTCTCCTGTGATGACAACGAACCCTTTTTCCATTTCAATTCTCTCGGCGGGCCGGGGCTGGCTCATGGTGGAGAAGCCCTCCGGGCTGAGCGTCCAGGAGGAGCGGGGGCAGGACCTCTGTTCCTTCCTTCGGTCTCGGATCAATGCCGACCCGGACCTCAGGAACAAGATCGACTGTGATCCGGGGTTCGGGGTTCTTCCCGTCCACCGCCTTGACCGGGAGACGAGCGGGGTTATCCTCCTGGCCTGCCGGCCCAGGACCTTCAGCTACTTCGCCATGCAATTCGAACACCGCAAGGTCCGGAAGCGCTATATCGCCCTCCTCCACGGAGATCTCCCCGAGCCTGCCGCGGAAGACGGCTGGGGGCTCTGGACTTGGCCCCTGTCTAAGGAGGCGGGGGGGCGCTTACATCCCGAGGGCCACCCCAGGGCGGTCCCGTCCGAGACGCGCTTTCGGGTCCTTCGGAGAAGCGCCCATTACACCCTCATTGAGTGCGACCTTTTGACCGGCCGCAAGCATCAAATCCAACGTCACGCCCGGCTTGCGGGTCATGCCGTGGTGGGCGATGCGCGCTACGGCACATCCCGGTCCCTCAAGTTCCTACGCGAGGAGAAGGGTTTTATCCGTCTCGCCCTCCATTCCTTTTCCCTTCAGGTCCAGCTACCCGGAGCGGCGGCCCCCCAGGTGTTCCAATCCCCGGCCATTCCGCCGGAGATTCTCCGTCTTCTGGAGGAAGACCAGGGATCCAAAGAAGGGTGATTCTTCCCAGCTAAGGTCAAAATTCGGACCTCATTTTCACCTTTCATTCGCGATTTCACTAAATTGACTTGGTCCGACCCCCGAACCCAAAAATAAAGAGTTACCCCCATTATTCCCGATTACGCCCCTCTAACCTTCAATGACCCATTGACCCAATTGATAAGTCAAATTCCGTAATCCGCAATCAGAAATCGGCATTTGGAATGGTCAACTTTTTCATGGATGACACCAAGACTCGCTACGTAATTAAGTCGAACATTTTCATGAAATCTGAGGCATGGATAATTCTTGTAGATTGATATTTTTTCAAATGGGACAAATCTTTATCCCCAGTTACGATGTAATCGGCGTTTGCCGAGATAGCACATGAAATAAACTTGTCATCTTCAGGATCTCTGCATGCTCCTTTGACGTGTTCGCTCACATTTATCACTTCGAAAAAAGGCAGGATTTCGTGTGCGATAATTGATTTTATCTCGACACGGGACAGGGAGAATTTTGGATATTCAAGAACGGTCCTTAGCTCGTCAAAGGTCTCTCTTGAAATAACAGGAGTCATCTTACCTTTTTGCCATAATCCAACAATCCCCGACACCTCCCCTTTGAAAAGCAAAGCGGATATCAGAACATTCGTATCAAGCACCACTCGTATTATCTTTTTCGGCTTCTTGCCCACTGGATTGCCTCACCTACATCTTTTTCAGTCAAGGCAAGCTTTTTAATTTTTTCCCTAACACTGTCAAGAGATGATGGAATAGGGGTTATCTTCACTGGCATTAAACGGATCGTATTATCCCTGATGCTCACATCAAAATACTTGGCATCTGGGAAGGCTTTAACAATCTCCTTGGGCAATGTGATCTGGTTCTTGGACGTCTTCTTGGCAAGCATAATTCCTTACCTCCTTGTTGTAAGGATACATTACTATTTCCTTTCTGTCAATAACTCTTTATTCCGAGGGGAAGCCGCTCGGAGAGTGAGTGCCTGTGGATCATAGAAAATTTTCTCAATAGCAATTCAGGGGGACGTCCTGGCCAGCTAGGGAGTTGGGAAGCATGGAGTATTGAGCTTTCAACCTTGGGCATTGAACTTTTATCTTTGAGACCCAATGACTCAATGACAGGGCCATTTTTTTATGGATGGGACCATCTTCTTATACAGGAGACATCAAAAGTAAAGACCCCGAGCGGTGACCGGTCCAGCTACCCGGAGCGGCGGCCCCCCGGATGTTCCAATCCCCGGCCATTCCGCCGGAGATTCTCCGTCTTCTGGAGGAAGACCAGAGATCTGAAGAAGGGTGATTCTTCCCGGGCCGTGCCCCCACCCCGGACGCTAACATGAATTCCCTTGACCGTGTCATGCATATGTCATAAAACTGTCATATGAGTGTAGGGGCTTAAGTCACTCCGAAAAATCTGGTAGCTGACGTTCTAAATCTTTCCGTTCCAGCCATTTCATATTAAAGAGGAACTGGAAGCATGACCGGAACAAATCGTGGCAATATAAAACCAGGCCTGCGCGTTTTAATCGTATTAAAGAAAGAACAGCGATCAGGAAAGCTGACGGAAGGCATTGTGAAAGATATCCTGACGAAATCCCAGACCCATACGCATGGCATTAAAGTCCGCCTGGAAAGTGGTGAAATCGGCAGAGTGAAAGAGATTGTTGGGTGATAGCCCTATGAATGAGTGGTCTGTTTATATCATCAGATGCAGTGACAGGTCTTTATACACCGGCATGACCACCGATGTGCAGAGGAGATTCGGTGAGCATCTTTCAGGCGATCGAACGGCGGCAAAATACACGAAGTCTTTCTCTTCAATGGAACTGGCCTACGAAATCCCCATTGGCAACAGAAGCCTGGCAGCAAAGATCGAGTATCGGATCAAACGTTTACCCAAGCAGAAAAAGGAGTTGATTATTTCGAGACGTTTGAGCAGAGATGAACTCATCCAGTTCATTGAACGACAGGAAACGGGGTATGAAACAAGGCGATGTCCTGGTAGACCTCGCATTCCCGGTGGATCTTTCGGTACTCCCCCTTTCGTTAATAAGGCCCGGTGATGTCATTGACCTTCCGATAGGATAGGTCCGGCCCGATGGACCCGAGATTGAGATAAGGCTTGTACTCATCCGATCAGAAGATAAGCAATATTGGCTGGCATCAAATACCTCCCTAATACCCAAACTCTTCCCGCATCAACCGCCAGCCTCTCCTAAATCGGTTTTAGACTCGACTTTCTTGTATTTAATAATCAGAATCATGATGAGAGTTGTATTTCAAGTTTTCCTGAGTCTTTTCCTTTGTTCATAGCATCGTGGCCTTCAGTCTGGTCATGCAAATTGGACAACGGAAGGTCGTGTCATTCAATCTCTCGAATCGCAGGCCGTTGTCGCTATAATCCTCGCTTTTTCGATGATACGTCATAAGCCGTCCGTCGAAGGCCACCTCCTCCGCAAGATCGCACCGGCAGCATTCCAGAAGTTCACGGTCATGGGTGAACAGTCCCATCGCTTCGGCCTGCTTCTTGATACGAACAAGTTCCCTTGCAAGGGGCAGAATCTTGGATTCCAAAGGTGACATCTTCTTCCGTTTGGGGGACCTATTTGTCGCCATACCTAACCTCCTCCATATTGGCCCAGATGAGCTTGTCGCAAAGAAGCCGGTCTTCGCTGTTAGTCGGTGATCATGCAGTTCGCACTACGAAGGTGGCCATTTTTCTCACAATGTGGAACGCCCGGTCCACGTCAAACTCCGCAAAATCTGCAGCCCGTAACACAGGCCTGAGCTGTGACTCCACCTGACGCAACAACGCGGTCAGCCGCGCATCGGAAACGTCCACAGCCTCATTGCCGGGAATGGCCAATTTCTCTCGTACCATTCTGATCAATCCGGCGTCCTCCGGATCGATTCCAAGCTTACGCACCGCGTAATCGAGGTCAAAGAAATCGCGCACCGCCAGCTCACGGCGGGACAGGGCGGCACGGAACTTTTCCGCAAACGCTTCCATCTTCGCAATGCAGGGTAGGATCAGCGGTTCGATGAGGGAGCCGCCCGACACGGGATCCAACAGAATGGTTTGCGCGGTGCCCGCATGCGGGGGCATCAGCAACGGCTCACGCAATCCCAACTCGATTTTTATCGTCTCTTCCCACCCGCCTGCTGGAGAAGTGTAGCCAATGACCGCGTTGTAGTGCATCGAATTGTTCGCGCCTGTCAGCGGCGCGACCACGCGAAAGAATGGCAATCGGTCCGGCAACGTCGCTACGGCCTCCTTGAGCGGCACCGCCTGTTTGCTCCGCCTGGCTCGAGGTGCATCTACGGGCATAGGGACAACGAAATCGAGATCTTCACTCAATCGATAGAAATGCGCGTGCACCTTGGCCAGACACGTCCCTCCTTTGAACACCAGCCTGTCACTGGCCGCCGAAAGGTATTCAAGCAGCACTGTACAGGAGTAATCCTTCTCGACAAGCCGTGGTGAAAACGTCGTCACCTGCGAGGTGAACCTCACCACCGCCCGGAAGTAATCCGGGTCTTCCCAAAGGTGGACGACCTGAGGTTCAGCTTTGCTCATTCAACACCACGCCCCAGCGGCGATTGACGATCCCCCGTTTAGGTTGAGTGGGAGTCCACGGAATCATGCTGCTCGTGGGTCTCAGCGCTCGCTCCAGCTTCCCCAGCAGCGTTTCCGCAACGCTTTCGCGTTCCAGCAACGCTCCGATGCGGCGGATTGTGCCTATGTCACCGTAGCGCAACGTGCATCTCACCAGCGCTGCCGCACTCACCCTTCCGGTCTTCAACTCCCGGCGAATCCACTCGTACCCGCGCGGGATGGCGTTGAACCGCGACCAATCGTATACCGCGTCCACCAGCGACCGCGTCCGCGACGAGTACACCGCTTTCTCCCCGTCCGGCATCGTGACGTCTTCTGTATCGCCCAGCCGTTCGTCGGCCACCTTGATCAAGGTCATGTCCACGGCCCCCACCCTGCGGTCACCCGAGAGCTGGTTGTTGTAGACATAGACCCGATTGGGAACCTGGTCGTCGAACCCATAAAGGTTGAACGCGTTCGGACCGCAAATCTGGTAGCGCCCCTTTCTATCCCCCATCAGCGCGTTCAATGCCTCCGCCTCGGTCGGCGTCCATGCTCCGCCCAGTGGCAGGCGCGCCGGCACGAGATACAGACCCTGCCGCACCCGCGCGATCAGCCCCCCGCGTGCCAGGCGGCTCAACAGTTTCCGCTCCTGATCCGGTGAGAGGCGCAGCACCGAAGCCGTCAGATCGCCGGTGCGGACCATCCGTATCTGCCGCATCTGGACATACGCGAAAAATTGCGCCTCCATCCTTCCCAGCTTCTGTTTCATGTCGGTATTCTATTACAGGGATAATACCCTGTCAAGGTATTTGACAGAAATACAATACTCACTTCTCACACCGCGGGAAGGATAACAATAGCCGTAGACGCTCTCCCATCCGAGCACCTTCTCCAGGTGTTCGGCGAAGGTTCGTTGGACCAAGCGGTCTTCGCTGTTGATGTCGGTAATCATTATACCCCGCCATCCATACTGCGTGCCTTCAGAATGGGGCATCCGGATTTTTCGGAATCTTCATCTGGAATAGCTTCGCCAATTCAGTAGTTCCGAGGAACTGCTTTACCGTTCCTGTATGAATACTTATTTGTTTCCTTTCCGAATTACCTAATTCAAGTTTCGTCGCGATCTCCTGAGTTTTTTTATCACGATCACATTCTTGGCAGTTGCTGACCACCAGTAACTGACGATTACTGTCATCGCGGATACCCTGTGTCAAGATTTTATTGATGTGGGTCTCTCCGAACCCATAGCTGATGATCACGACAAGTTTCGAAATCAAGGTATAACGCCGAAACTCGTAGGCGTAGAACAAGTACGGGGCAGTGGCCTCAAGCATTGATTATACTTGCTTCAGCCAGACGTTTGAGCGAGCGTGTTGCTTGAAATGCACCAATCCGGCAAAGCTCAGCCGCCTCCGTCCGTTTGATGAATTTGTGCAACCACCAGTTGCACAATTGATGAATGCTGTCACTCCGTCCATATGATAGAGGTTTGTAAGGTATTCGAAATTTTCGAACAACCGCGGCCTCGCGCAGCTTAGGCGTCAGGGCCTTGTCGAAGTTGGTCTGGCCGAGTACGGTCTTCTCGTAGCTCTGGTTTTCGATCTGATGGATGACAACGTTCTAAGACCAGCCGAATTTCTTGGTCATATGGATGTAGAACTTGTGTTCGAGGGGGGGCCTTGCACTTGCCGAGAATAACCAAGTGCTTGGCCCAACTCATTTCTCCAACCAGCGGTTGGATTTTTTCGTGGCCGTGACAGGCGAGACAAAAATCCCGCATATACCAGAGGTTCTGAGACGGAAATCCCCGGATAGCCGGAAACTCGGCGCGCAGATCGGCCGCCAGCCGCTCCACTACCTGCGCAGCTCGTTCAGAGATACCCAATCGCCCGGTGCTCTTTCGAACTTCCAAAATGTCCAACCATTACAAGTTGCTCTCTTGCACGCCGCCGCACCAACCAGAGAAGGTGATCTGTAAACTTTTCCTTTGAAGCGGATTAACCCATCCCTCCTCACCCGTGCCATAAGAGTTTTTCCTTTAAACATGGCCCGCAGATTCATAGGAGCCGTAATGTAGGTCGCAAGCACGGAACCCTTCGATTCCGGAACAGCTTCTTCAGTTTCCTCCTTGGCTCCTCCTTTGCCAAGCAGCGACCGAAGCTCATCCCGTTGATGTCGCCTTACGTCTCTCGCAAACTTCTTTCGGATATCCTCACACTTTGCGAATTTCCCCTTCACCTTATTCCCGGCTGGTTTGACAATGCGAAGGATAAGAGCCTCAAGCTCTTTCAGATGGGTGTCACCAATGGTCAGGTAGACACTGAATCGGTCCCATGAGTCCTGATGCCGGTCCCTAAGGTGGTGTCCAAGACGGGATCGAAGGTTACTGGCAAGGCCTACATAGTGAAGTTTCCCTCGTCGATAAAGGGCATAGACTCCGTGTCTCCGTCGAACATACTGACGGATGAGATCTTGATATTTTCCCAGGGCTTCCCGTGAAATGTTCTCAAGCTGCTGGCATACTAACGGCGTGCGTTTGCCCATCTGATACTCCTGCTATTGAAGGTTTATTGTGAATCTACTGCATTCGCTTGCCTTGGTCCGACCCCGGGGAAAGTCATTGCAGATCCCGTTCCAGATATCGGGACATCCATGGCCACACCTGATTCTCTATGACATCGCAGCCCACCAAGCGCTTTTCTAGTTTAAGGACATCCCTCTCGTTCTCCGCAGCTGCCTTTCGAATGTTTCCGCGGTTGCTTTGGTAGTGCCCTATCCGATGGGTAGCGACAGCTTCGCGTTCTACCATCTCTTGTCCCCAGAGCCAAAATCGGCGATCGACACAACGCAGGAACAAGCGAAACGCAGCCCAGGAACGAAGGTCGTCTTCGTGGACGAGGAATATCCTGAACCAATGCTTCGCCCACTGGTTCCTCTGGTGAGCATATGTTGCGACCTCGGCACGGTCTCGAATCCAAGATTCGTGCTGCGTATCCGTCCACTCTTTGAGTAAATCGGCTGCGGCTCGCGCATCCATGAAGCCCAGTAGGGTCAATCCACGCGCACGATCGAAAGGGTGTGAAGATGCGAGCCACGCATCCACAATCAGCTGCAACCCGTCGTACCATCCATGAAACTGGGCAAGAAACGTGAGTTCGAAGAGCGAGTTATCTGTGGTGCTTTTGTCAAATAAATGGCGTCGTAGCTGATTCACTGGCTCGGAATCTCTTGCTGAAAGGACGCCGAACAGGAGTGAATCAATGCCGGTAGTGGTGTCGGACAGACGGGATGTATTGTCGGCAAATAAACGCCAAAATAGCCTCACCCCCTGCTCCGGTTTTTGGTTGAGCAGCACTTCGCACAGCGCCTCGTAAAAACTTCGACACCTTAACAGCAGTGTCTTTGCGGCAGGCGTGGTCTCCATTACACCCTGCAGCCACTGTTCGACATAGCCAGGGCACGAGCTAACAACATCCACCAGGGCCGAACGATCGAAGGAATGCAAGAACCATGGATTCCCCGCTCGCCGCTCAGCCTCGGCAAAACGACGCAGGCTCTGATTGGCCTCGTTTACCTTTAGGGTTCGCGCGTCTGGGTCAAAGGCCTGTTGAATGCCATCTATACTATCCTCCTTAGTGCCCCCGCCCCAAACCGAATCCCAGGATATAAACCGTAAGCTGTCCTGATCGTCGCTGATCTTCCAAGACCCCGGTTCTCCAGTTGGCTCAACCCGGTTTGTCCTTATTGTAGTGCGCTCAACATCCGGATGTCTTTCGGGCTGGCGTAAAGTGATTCCACGCCAAATCTTATAAATGAGATCGCCGTAAACAGTTACTTCTTCCTGGCGGCTACCCCGGCACTGGACCGCGTAGCCCAATAAAGGAAGCGTAACATGCTCGGCTATCTTGGCAAAAGGCATGTCGGCACCTTCTTCGCACAGTAGCATGCTTCCCCAATGTCGCCCATAGTCCTCTTCAACCTCTTGCGCAGTCCACTTCTCGGCCAGCAAGTATCGGCACATTTCACGGTCTTTCATGTTTGCAAAGACCCGTAAACAAAGTCCACGAGTCGCCGAATTGCCTTGACGAAAGAATCGGAGCAGTGTGGTCCTGATTGTACCACTGAAGGTTGTAAGTGCATGCCCCAGTTGCCACAGAAGGTTGTATGCGCGTTTGTGATCGTCCTCAACGAGGGCCTCCAATTGTGCTGCCACTGTAGGCAAATCCGAATCCTGCAGCTTTTCGATACGGGGTGGATAGTCGCTAAAGTAACCGTTGTGGTCACCACGCTCTTCGATCAAATCGAGCTGTTCCTTGACAGGCCTTCCCCACAATACACAAGGAAACAAAATGTGTTCGGCATAATCATCTTCCTCAGAGTCAGATTGAAGGGTAGTGCGCCATGCGTGCTCTATTGCCAGCCTATCTTCGCGCTCCATGACCAAGAGATGCTCGGAAATCTCCCATGCCAGTAAATGACGTGAAAGCCCGGCCCGCTCTGGTAACTTTCGCGCCAAGGCGCGCCAGATCCCCGCCAGACGTTCCGGGCGCCAAGCACAGAGAGCAGGTTCTATTTGCTCTAATACCAAGTCTTCGGCGCTCCTCCATCTCGCCCCCCGCACATTATTCATGTCCATCCCTTCACCAGCGCGATCCAACCCCTGTGAAAACTTCTCAGGAACATCGATGCTTGGGTCCAGCACAACCTCTCTGAGTTGTTCTGCCATGCTCGTTGGATGAAGCCGTGACTCTTCCAGACATCGAGCATAAGTTCGCCGATCCCAGAGAAAAAAACCACTACAAGGGTCCTTCTCATAGCGTTGCCTCAAAAAATTCTTGTAGCCATACTCCGCTGAAATCTGATGCCTCAGTTGCAGGGCATCAGATGTACAAAGGGCGCTCAGTAACCACCATGCGGCTCTTTGGGCAGTGGGCGCTTCCTGTGCCATAAGCTCTCGCGCCGTCTCCAGTACCGGCATTTCGATGGCATCCGATGTGGTCCTTAACGCCCAGTTAAAAGCCGCCTCATACCATGGATGGCCCATCCCTACCCCAGCCAACGCATATGTAGCCATAGCGCGTACGTACGGCGCACGTTCGTGGTGAGAGATTATCGCTAACGCAACAGCGGAAAGACGCAACCAACCTTCTTCCCGGGTCAGCTCAAGGCGGTAGCCAAATAGATCGAGGACCCCGGAATCTCTATCTGTACCCAGAGCATCCCGCACTATATCGCGGCCTTTCCGGCGCTGGTTTTCCTCTCTGGCGCACCGACCAAGATGGCCATCCGGATGCACAAAACCCATCCAGCGCTCGAAAGCAGGGACGAGAGCATCCCGTACCTTCGCTTCCCTGCCGAAACGCAGAAATCCGGCCATGAAGAACGTCCTGTGCTTCGCGGTTCTCTCCCGCCGTGCCCCAAAGGTACTCGGTCATACGCAGGTAGACTTCAGGCCGTAAAGGGAGATAAGCAGGCACCCGTCGCCAGTCCTCGGGATGGATGTTGTGGCCCCGAATCCAGGCCCGAAAGAGTGCCAACCGTCCCACGTTCGGATAATCATCGCAGTATAGTGTGTGCAGAACAGCCATACCGCAAATTGACACCTTCATATCCATGTCCCGATGCGGCTCCAAGCGTGCAGAAATCAACTCGTCCATCGCCGCTTCGCCGTCGCCCGTTGCCTCCTTAACTTCATCGGCCAACAGCAGTCCTAATCCCAGGATAAGATAGCGAGGCTTAACCAACCAGCGGCTACCTTCCTTCCGCAACACACGTCCAGCGGTCAACTCGTTCAGCAATGCCTTGCCATCGCCATACTGCTCGAGTTCGGTGTGCACATCCATGCGTTTCAGGACGCCGCGGTCCAGCCAGCGCGAGCTGAGGCTACTGATGAGCTCTTGGAAATCGTCATGGGTCAGGAACTCGCCACAGCCGCGCTTACGAGAGAATTGATCACGCCAGTCCTCGTAAACCAGGCGCTCAACTGTTACATCGCCTTCTTCTGAAAAGCGGTTACGCAATTTAGCTGTCAGGTCGAGATATCGAGGTTTAGTAAGCAGCGGCAATAACTTGTCATCAAAGTCATCCCTCCGGTATCCCCGCTGAGCCAGGGCTTGTGTGAGTTCGCTTTCATCGTAAGGTTCGAGGGTCCATTTATCACAATTTACTCCCCCATCACTCAGTCGTTCTTCCCAGAAAAGGGTCCGGCAAGTCATTAAGGATGGCAACCCGTCCCCCGAACGGTTCCGCTTCCAGGCGGGAGAGAAGTAACCGCCACTCGAATCCGGGACGCTCGTTGAGTCCGTCCAGTGCGAGCACGAACACGGGATCGGTGCCAGTAGATCGGTCGAGCCAACGGCGTAGGCGCCGCACCCAGTAGCCGGTACGTGCTTCCCCAATCTGCCACCGAAGTGCTTGGATGGTAAACTCCATCGGGTCCGCTTCACTGATTCGGGTGGACGGTACGAATAGCACCGGCGGGAAATTTTCTTGCGGAAGCTTATCGGCTAGCCAATCCGCGACAACCCAAGACTTTCCATCACCCTCCTCTCCAAGAATCACCAACGCTCGTCGTTTCTGCGGCCACGCCGTCCACCAATTATCCAGGGCTTGCCGCGCACGGCTTCGGGAAACGAGATGGCGTCCTCTGGCACGTACGGCAAAATCCTGGGCAAAAGCAGCGTATGCTTCACTTGGAGACTCCAACCGATGTAGCAGCCAGTGGTTTTGCGCGGCTCGCCAATGCGCATAGCCAATGGCATCGTGAAGCAGCGCATCACGGAGCCGATCCCGCGATGCTTCTTGGAATAAACCAGAAAGGTACTGCTCCACCTCGTCCGCCTCTGGATCTTTGAGCCTCGGCGGGTTGCCCTTCAAATGAGAGGCTACTACTTTGGGGGCTTCGGCACAGAGGGCTGCAAGCAGACTCTCCTCGCCACCTTCAGCGTCTATCGGGAAGTAAGAAATGCCGAACTGATCGCCGGCATTCAATAGATCACGATGGTGTTGCTCGCCCAATCGCTTGGTAGTCACAACGATCCAAATATCCGGTGTCGGTGTGCTTTTAGCGGCTCGTAAAAACTTGCTAAGTAATTCATCGCTTCCTAATGAAGAGTCTTCCTTGTAGCGTTTGCATTCGGCGGCGAGAAAGTTGCCGACATACCCCTCATTCGCTGCGTCTCTCCCTTCCTGCCGACCAGAAAGGGAAAGAAAGAAGCGTTGCCCGGTAGCCTTTTCTAGCAACTTACGTACCAGCCCTTCAAATCCGAACTCTCCGTTAGCTTCCTGCTTCCACAAGATCTCAAGAAACTGCTGGAAATCCATCAGGATCTGTCCTCTTATCGTAGTAGCTTGTATTCAACTGTCTGCTGATTTGTCAGTTGTGATTTGGTGGCCAGACTGCATTCCGACCCCTATTCCCGGGCGGTGAAGCGTGGCTTCCAGGAGTTGGCGGCGGGTGGTCGCCGTGTTCGTGAGCCGGGTTTCCAGTTCGTCGCAAAGCGCCATCAGTTCGTCCACCTCCCCCACGATCCGGTGTTGTTCGGCGAGGGGTGGGAGGGGGATTCTAATGTTACCGAGCTCCGTCGAGTTAACGTTCTTGAGACCAACGGCAGAGCGAATCGGGACCTCAATTTGATCACGGACCAGTTTCGAGTTTAGCGCCACGATCAAGTATCTCGAATCCACGGTATCAGGAACAAATCGGACCCTCACAAGGTACCCCGCGTAGCAGAAGCCCTTCACGTGCCCCTCAACAAGTGCAGGCCGGCCAACAAGATTCAGGCTTCCGTTGGAACGGATCATCAAGATATCTCCAACGGACAGAGAGAGGTCTTCGGCTTCACGCTCATTAAGTTTTGTGAACTTCAAATCCTCCGTCGTGATCTTGCCGCCGCTCAGGTTCGGTATCCGTAGAACCGGGTGCCCTTTTGTTTCGTAGCCGCATTTCTTAGAGGTTCCGTAGCGGAATTCGAGTGCCAGTTCTCGATAGGTAGTCCATACCCAAGATTTTGGAACTTGGAAAAACAGGGAAGAATCGTCGAGCAGGTTTGCATCATTCTGCTTTTTGCGACTTCCTGCAGATGATAGCCGATTCTTTTCGGAGCGAATTCGGCTGAGCAGCGTCCAAACGGGCTCGTCGCCGGAATCCTGTGGGACGAGTTTGCCGCGGACGGCAAGGTTTAGGATGGTCTGGCGGAGTTCCTTGATATGTTCGGGGCGGGTGGTGAGGCGTGGGAGGTGGTTGAAATAGAAGCGGGCGCTCTTCTCGAAAATGGGCTGACCCCCTGGTTCCGAGCCGTCATCACCATTATTCAGTCCGTGTAGGGTCGCCGCCACCAGTCGGTCGCGTCGCCTCTCGCGCTTGGCCTGTCCCGCCTCCAATTCGTCGCACAGCACCATTAGTTCGCCCACCTTCGCCACAATCCGGTGCTGTTCGGCGAGGGGAGGAACAACTATAGGCAGTTGATACGCTTCAGAACGATTTAGGCCGGGTTTGACGCCCTTGCCAAGGTTCTCTAAGTCAAGCGTCTGAAGAGCGACAAATAGAAAGCGGATGCTGAAAAAGGTGGGTGGGATCAGAAAGTAAGCAACATCAGTGGTCCAAGACGGACCATCACATAAATTGAGTGCACCGGCAGAACCTTTGCGACCGATGATGATTGCGGGTTTTTGAGCGAGCGGTGTTTCGCAGTAACCGACTATGCCGTTAGAACCGTAGACAGGAACACTTCCTTGATCCCTCCGCTCGTCTGCTGGAAGTGCCTTCCCATATTGGATATCGAGTAGTTCCCCGACTCTGACTAATACCCAGTTTGCCGGAATCTGAGGCGCTATTTCATCCGCTTCAATTGGGAGGTGTAACTTCTGGTTCTTCCGTTTGTCTTCGTAAGAGCCATGAGCCCGATTTGTCTCAATTCGCTTCAGCAGTTCCGACGCCGGCTCATCTGCTTGGTCCTGCTCCACGAGTTTCCCCCGCACGGCCAGGTCCAGGATAAACCGGCGCAGGCGCGGAACGGCGTCGGGGGCTTCGCTGATCTGCCCAAAGTGCTTGAGTAGCCAATCAGGGTTCATCGTCATCGTCCCCCGATTCGCCTTGCAGCGCTGTCTCGGCCCACTCGATCAGCCGTTTCTTCAAATCCTCTTTGGAAGGCAAGTAGAGCTGATATTCCTTGGCATGAATACCGGCATCTTTGGGCAGAGTCAGCTCCACCAGGGCGTCGCGTTTTTTCTTGCAGAGAATGATTCCGATGGTGGGCTGTTCCGCGGGTTGCTTGACATAGCGGTCAAAGTAATTGACATACATTTGCATCTGCCCAAGGTCCTGATGGGTGAGCTTGCCGATTTTCAGGTCAATCAGTACGTAGCAGCGCAACAGGCGATTGTAGAACACGAGGTCAACGAAGAAGTGATCTTCATCAAAGGTGAAGCGTTTTTGTCTGGCCTCGAAAAGGAAGCCTTTGCCCAGCTCCAGGAGAAAGTGCTCCAGTTTGTCGATGATGGCGGTTTCAAGATCGGTCTCGGAGTATTTTGCCTTTTCGTCGAGCCCCAGAAACTCCAGCACGTAAGGCTCTTTTAACAAGTCTTTGGGGGCATCGACGATCTGGCCCTCCAACGCAAGCCTGCGCACTTCATCCTTATCCCGACTCAGCGCCAGCCGTTCATACAGGCTTGCGTCGAACTGGCGCTTAAGCTCGGGCAGGGTCCAGGAGTTCTGTGCCGCCTCGATTTCGTAGAATTGGCGCTCCGCGCTATCCCGGATGCCGAGCAGAAAGACGTATTGGGACCAGGAGAGGGGGAACGCGGCGGCCAAATGCGCAGATGGCATCTGCGGAATACGGACTGAAGGCTCCGGCAGGGCGTCTTGCGATTGGCCAGATGCCATCTGGCTTTTCTTAGGCACCAATTGGCCAGATGCCATCTGGCCAATTGGTGGAGTTCGATGGCGATAGGCCAGGAAAAACAAACGCATATTCTTTAAGTTGGTTCGGGAAAAGCCGCGGCCGAACTCTGTCGTCAGTCGTTCCGACAGGGCTTTCAGAACAAGTTTCCCATACTCGGCACGTTGCGCGCCTTTTTGCTCGTGCTCGACAATCATCCGCCCGATTTCATAGCTGGTGATAACCTGCAACGAATTAATGGCAGTTGCGGCGGATTTTCTTGCGGCCCGTATCAGCCCGCGCACCTGCTCCAGCAAAGCGTCAACAGTCTGATTCTCATGTCCTGAACCTTTTGCTTCGACAACATGTGGGTTACATTTTTTCATCTATACTCCAAAGCGCAATTTTTGCAACGAACTGCTGCAAATTTGAAACGGTGGCGAATTGGGCAACGGTCCGTTGCCCAATTCACCATAAGGTCCCGTTCTCTCATCGCAGAAGCGCCTCCTCCAAAATGGCTTTCAGCCGGTCACGGAGCTTCGTTGTTTCTGCTTCGCTCTCCTCCAGCTTGGCAAGCAGCTCGGCCGGATCGCCGTGGTCTTCTTCGACTGTGTGTGGGTTCTTGAAATCGAGGTTGAAATTGCGAGCCTTAATCTCGTCGATCGTAACCTTCCAGGCGACTTCATTTCCCTCACGCTTCTCCCACCAGTCAATGCAGGGCTTCAGGTGCTCGAAGCGGATCGGCTTGGTCATCGAATAGGCCTTCTGGCCCTCGGGGACGCGGTGTTCGTAGTACCAGATTTCTTGGGTCTTCGTGCCCTTCTCGAAGAAAAGCAAATTGGTACCGATGGATGCATAGGGTTTGAAGACGCTGTTGGGTAGGCGAACGATGGTGTGTAGGTTACACTCCTCGAGCAGGTGCTCCTTCAGCCGCGTCTTGACCCCTTCTCCAAACAGCGTACCGTCCGGCAGGACCACGGCAGCCCGGCCGCCGGTTTTGAGCAGGCGTACGATGAGGGCGAGAAAGAGGTCGGCAGTCTCCCGGGTCTGGAAATGTTTTGGGAAGTTGCTCTCGATGCCATCTTCCTCGCGGCCGCCGAAGGGGGGATTGGTGAGGACGATATCCACCCGGTCCGACTGGCCGTAACTGATGTAAGGTCGCGCCAGGGTGTTGTCGTGGCACACGAAGGAAGGGTCGTCGATTCCGTGGAGCAGCATATTGGTGACACAAAGCATGTGGGGAAGCTGCTTCTTCTCGGTGGCGCGCAAACCCTGCTGCATCTTCTGTTCGTCGGAAGGGGCCTTCACGTAGCGCTCGCGCATGTGGCGGATCGCGCAGGTGAGGAAACCGCCGGTGCCGCAGGCGGGGTCAAAGAGGATCTCGCCGGGCCGGGGATCGATGCGGTCGGCCATGAAGGCGGTGACGGCACGGGGAGTGTAGTACTCCCCGGCGTTGCCGGCACTCTGTAGGTCGTTCAGGATTTGCTCGTAGATGTCACCGAAGTGCTGACGCTCGGCCAGATTGTTGAAGTCGATGGCGCTGATTTTGTTCACCACTTGTCGCATGAGCTGACCGGACTTCATGTAGTTGTAGGCGTCCTCGAAGACGTCACGCACGACTCGGCGCCGACCGTCCTTGCCGGTGCCGGGTAGTTCTTTGAGCTTTGGAAAGAGATCGTTGTTGACGAAGGCCAAAAGGGTATCCCCGGTTATCCCTTCTGGGTTGGCGGCCCAGGCGCGCCACCGGAGCTTTTCCGGGATGGGAGAATGATAGCCCTTCTGCATTATCTCCAATTCCTGATCCTGGTCATCGATGATCTTGAGGAAGAACATCCAGCATAGCTGGGAAATTCGCTGGGCATCGCCATCAACTCCAACATCCTGGCGCATAATGTCTTGAATGGATTTGACAGTGGTGCGTACATTCATGGGGAATTATGCTGCCTTTCCGTATAGGGCGGACTGGAGTTCATGGACGGCTTGCTCAAAGCCGTTTCGTCCGCCGAATTTTTTGAGAAGTTCAATCGGAGTACCCATGGCGTCAAACGGCGCAACCTTCAGGATGTGCGGATCGTCAAGGTCAGTGACGCCTTCGTCCTCGTATTTCCGGAGCAGAGCTTCGAGCACGGTGCGAGCTTGCTTACGGTATTTGGTAAAAACGTCACGCTTTCGGACATTCTCCGCCCGCTCACGTCGGGTGAGGGGCGGCTGGTCGAAGGCCACATGGCAGATAAGGTCGAAAGGGTCGAGGTCCTTACCCACTTCCTCGGCCAGTGGGTCAAGGAGCAGGCCTTCATTCTCCAGTTCTTCGATGATGGCCTGCTTGCGCTCGGCTCCGTTCCAGCGTCTGAGGAACTCGTCGAGGCTGGCGAAACACTTGCGGAGCGTCTTCTTTGAATAATCACGCAGGCTTTCGGTGACCAGTTTTCCGTTTTCATCGAGGTATTCGACACGCTCTGCCAGGATTCTGACCGGTTTGCCAAAAATGTAGTATTTCTTGGGCGGATCCTGCCGCACCAGCGGGATGTTGATATCGGGCGGCTCGTAATCGACAATCACCTCTTCATCTTCGCCGGGTTTCGGGGGGATGGATTCTTCCCCGTCGTCAGTCGGCGGCACATCGTCCGGAGGTGCAACCGGATCGCCCTCGCCCGGTACGTAGATCTGCACCGGCTCGCCGTCAAAATCGGGGTCAGCGAAGTGGTTGGTGGCCTTACGGAAGTCGATCAGGGTGAAGTAGTACTTCTTGGTGTCCTCGTGAACGCGTGTGCCACGGCCCATGATCTGCTTGAACTCGGTCATCGATCCCACTTCGCGGTCGAGGACGATGAGGCGGCAGGTTTGGGCGTCGACACCCGTGGAGAGCAGGCGCGAGGTGGTGACGATGACCGGATACTTCGCTTCCGGGTCAATGAAGTTACCGATCTGGGCGCAGCCGTCCGCGTCATCACCGGTGATACGCATGACGTAGCGGTCGCTCAACTTCACCAGGTCCGGGTTTTCGTTGGTGATGGCCTGCCGCATCCTCGCAGCGTGTTCAGTATCCACACAGAAGATGATGGTCTTCTGGAACCGATCGCCGCTTTCTTTGAGGAATTCGGTTACCTTCCGGGCGACACGCCTGGTGCGCTCGTCGATGACCAGATCACGGTCAAAGTCTTTCTGGTTGTAGATACGGTCTTCGATCTCGTAGCCGTACTTGTCGGTTTCGCCCTGCTCAGGGCGGTAGCCCTCCACATCGACGTTGAGGTGGACCTTGACCACCTTATAGGGGGCGAGAAAGCCGTCGCGGATGCCTTCTTTCAGCGAATAGCTGTACACGGGTGGCCCGAAGTAGTGGATATTGGAAACGTATTCCGTCTCTTTCGGCGTCGCGGTGAGGCCGATCTGGGTGGCGGAGGAGAAGTAATCCACGATTTCTCGCCAGACGGAATCCTCTGCTGCGCTGCCTCGGTGACATTCATCGATGACGATGAGGTCGAAAAAGTCGCGCGAGAGCTCTCGGTAGAGCTTCTGGCGTTCCTCGGGGCCGGTGATGGCCTGGTAGAGTGCAAGGTAAATCTCATAGGAGGTGTCGATGCGCCGATGTTTCTTGTCTACGGCTGTCGGGAGTTGCACTTCGGCGCCATCGTCGCGCTCGATGGTCTTCGAGGAGGTAGAGAGCTTCGCCATGGCAGCTCCGAAGGGGCGAAAATCGTTTACCATCGTTTGGTCGACGAGAACATTCCGATCAGCAAGGAAGAGAATGCGTTTCTTGCGACCTGCCTTCCACAGGCGCCAGATGATTTGGAAAGCGGTGTAGGTCTTGCCGGTGCCGGTGGCCATAACGAGGAGGATCCGGTCCTGTCCCTTAGCAATGGCTTCGATGGCCTTATTGATGGCGATACGCTGATAATAACGCGGCTCCTTGCCACTGCTGTCCTCGAAGTAGTTCTGGAGGAAGATCTCTTCTTGTTCCGGGGCCAGGCCTTTCCACCCACGGTATTTCGACCAAAGGTCTTCGGGTGTCGGGAACGCGCCGAGGGAGAGCTCGGTTTCGGTCTGACCGCCCTGGCCGGTGCGGTCGTGAAAAAGGAACGCGTCACCGTTTGATGAAAAGACGAAGGGGATGTCGAGGGTAGCGGCATACCCGAGAGCTTGCTGCATGCCCTCGCCGACAGCGTAATTGTTGTCCTTGGCCTCGATGAGGGCGATAGGAATGTTCGGCTTGTAGTAAAGAATATAGTCGGCGCGCTTGGCCTTGCCGCGAGTGACCAGGCGGCCGCGGACGATGATCCGGCCTTTGGTGAACGAGACCTCCTCGCGAATTTGCGACAGGACGTCCCAGCCCGCCTGCTTAATGGCGGGCGTGATGAACTTGGTGCAGATGTCGCGTTCGCTGAGGCTTTTCTTGTTCTCTAAGATCATTGAGGTCCTGTTGTGTGGTCCATTTCTGCGATGTGACGCAAAATTTTCATGAACCAATGAGGGTTCGCTTTCCCGAAATGGTCATGTTTCCGAAGTTACTTTTCGACCCCAGCTTGATTTGTTTGCCCCTTGTTTCAATCACCCCCCAGAGAGTTGACCTATTTATACCAAAAATTCGATATTATAGCAATTCCGGATGGTCCAAGGTCATTGCCTGCAAAACAGCATAGGGCATGGGGCATCCATCCTTCGTCCCGCCTTGCGGGACTACGGAGGACAGGTAGCGCATAACGTCACTACAGAAAACAAAGGTCACTTTCGTAATTCAAGCTTGCCCACCGGAACCTTAGTGCAGGGGGGTCACCCCCCCCGGCCATGGGCAAACGAAGAAATCAAAGAGGAATGTTAATGGGGTCTTGCTTTTTGCGTTGGGTAAAGAGTCAATCGCCTCCAGAGACCGCTTCCGAGGGCTCCAGGCGCTGTCTCAACCATCCCGGCAGTCAGGGCTGCTGAAAAGCGAAAAGCTTCAATTCAGAATGCTCCGCGATGTGTGTGAAATGTTTATCTGCTGTGAAGAGATGACAACGATGCGAAATTGCAGCCGATGCGATGAGCACATCGATTGTGCTTCCCTGTCTCCCTTTTCCGATGAGTTGGTTCTTTAGTTCCGCAGCCCTCACATAGTCTTCCCTGGTAAGGTCGATCAGAGGAAAGGCTTTAAAATACTCCTTCAGTGCAAGAAAATCCTTCGAGTTCCTTATCCCCTGAAGTACTTCTTGAAGGATGATGCCAAGGAGATAGATATCCTCCCCTTGCTCAATGATTGTTTTGAGCAAACTGGCCTCCTTATTCACAACCCCTGATGGTTTCCTCAGGGCAAGGGACCATATGGAGGTATCGACCAGGATTCTCATCTGGCGTTTCTCTCTTTCCTATAGTCGTAAGACGGCTCCATCTCCACTTTCCCAAATAGTGATAGAATGTCCTTCCGTTTCCTTCTCATGACATATTCTTTAAGAGCTTCGTTAACGGTATCTTTCTTGCTCTTATGTTTCCCTACTTTCAGGGCCTCTTCCAAAAGTTTTTCGTCTATGGCCAGGTTGGTTGCCATCGCTTTCTCCTTTACCCCGTTAGAAATGGTGCCCCGCCTGCGTGGTCGGAGCCACTTCGGCGCGGCGAAGGCCCGCTGGAATTTCTAACGGGGTTCACACATTAATTCACACATACATTTACACATTAATATATTTTTGTCAATACA
>CAWGWZ010000014.1:0-59038 GCA_963826305.1 uncultured delta proteobacterium
TTAAAATTTAGGAATTGCGGATTGAGGGATTGTGAATTTTAAAAGAATTTTTAATTCCACAATTCCTGAGTTCCCAAATTCCTAAATTAGATAAGTTCGAAAGGATCTTCACACCATGAGCCTTAATGAAAATCCAAAAGTGGGTGCAGCATTAGTCGTGGGGGGAGGAATCGCCGGGGTTCAGGCCGCTCTCGATTTGGCCAATTCTGGAATCAAAGTCTATCTCTTAGAGCGGGCCCCGGCGATCGGTGGGAAGATGGCCCAATTGGACAAAACCTTCCCCACCAATGATTGTGCCATGTGCATCGTCTCTCCAAAATTGGTGGAGGCAGGCCGGCACCTCAATATCGAAATCATCACCAACGCTCAACTGGTCTCTTTGGAAGGGGAGGCCGGACATTTTAAAGCAGGGATTCGGAGACACCCTCGCTATGTGGATATGAAGAAATGTACCAGCTGTAATGACTGTACAGAGGTCTGCCCCATCCTCCTTCCCAATGAATTTAACGAGGGATTGGATCAAAGAAAAGCCATTTACCGACTTTATCCCCAAGCTGTTCCTAATACCTTTCTTATCACGAAAAGAGGCACTAGCCCCTGCAAGAACACCTGTCCTGCAGAGACAAGCGCACAGGGTTATATTGCCTTGATCGAAGCTGGCCGGTATAAAGAAGCCCTCGATGTGGTGAAAGAGTACAATCCCTTTCCTGCCTCAGTAGGGCGTGTTTGTAACCATCCATGCGAAGAGAAATGCAATCGAGGGAAACTTGATACCCCTGTTTCAATCTGCAGCTTGAAGCGTTTTGCAGCAGATTGGGTCTATGAACATCGTGATGAGTTAAGAGAGAAAGAGAAAGAGAAAGAAAAGGAAAGTCTATTTCCAAAGGAGGAAATCGAACGGCCCAAGACCAAGGTAGCCATTGTTGGCGGAGGACCGGCAGGACTGAGTTGTGCCCATCAATTATCCCGAATGGGATACCAAGTTACCATCTTTGAGGCTCTTCCTGTTGCAGGTGGAATGATGAGGGTAGGTATTCCGTCATACCGTTTGCCAAGGGATGTGCTTCAGAGGGAGATCGATGAAATTATAAATCATCCAAATGTTGAATTGAAGCTGAACTCACCTATTCGAAACATCAATCGTCTATTTGATGCTGGTTATTTTGCCGTATTTTTAGCGATGGGCGCCCATGAGGCCCAGAAATTGGGCATCCCTGGGGAAGATGCTTCGGGTGTACACCATGGGGTTCCTTTTCTTCAGGGTGTGAGCCTGGCCGAAAGACACGGTATCATGGAGGGATTTGAAGATCGATTCATCATCGCTTTTGGAATTCCCATCGCGCCCAAAGTGGGAGAAAAGACGATCGTGATCGGTGGTGGAAATGTTGCGATTGATGCCGCCCGTACAGCCCTGAGATTGGGTGCTAAGGAGATCAGCATTCTCTACCGTCGATCTCGGGATGAAATGCCCGCTAATTCATGGGAAATTGAAGCGGCGGAGAAAGAAGGAATTGAAATCCAAATCCTTACTGCGCCCGTCGAGGTGGTTGCCAAGGATGGCCGGGTTTCAGGCGTTCGATGTATCAAGATGGAACTGGGAGAACCCGACGCTTCAGGCCGAAGAAGGCCCATCCCGATCAAAGGTTCAGAATATGTCATCCCTGCTGATACGATGATTGCTGCAGTGGCCCAGGCGCCTGAGATCTCTTTTCTCGACGAATCTCATGGCCTTGAAGTGACCCCCAAGGGAACATTTGCCATAGATCCACACACCTTGGCAACCAATCGGGAAGGGGTCTTCGCCGGAGGAGATGTAGCCAGAGGGCCTTGGATCCTGATCCAAGCCATTGCCGATGGCCGACGAGGTGCCCTCTCCATCGATCGATATCTGAGAGGCGTTGATCTCCTCACCCCACGAGAACAGATTCCACTCCCTGTGGTCGATCTATCCAAAGAAGAGATCAATCAGATGATTGAAGAAGGTAAAGTGGATTTAACTCCAAGGACTGAAATCCCTGAGCTACCGGAAAAGGAGAGAATTCGAGATTTTCGAGAAGTAGAGTTGGTCCTCACCGAGGAGCAAGCGAAAAACGAAGCTGCTCGCTGTCTTGCTTGTGGCATCTGTTCCGAATGCCATCTCTGCGTTCAGGTTTGCAAACGGGAGGCGATTGATCACCAACAGGCAGATGTCCTGGAAGAATTAGAGGTAGGGTCAGTCATCCTATCGCCCGGCTATGCCCTTTACCGGCCTGAACTCTCGCCCGAGTTGGGCTACGGCCGTTATCCCAATGTCGTGACGAGTATGGAGTTTGAAAGGATGCTGAGTGCCTCCGGTCCTTGGGGAGGCCATCTCACCAGGCGATCCGACCATCGGGAGCCCAAGAAGATTGCATTTCTGCAGTGTGTGGGATCGAGAGAAAAGGAGCGCGATTATTGTAGTTCGGTCTGCTGCATGTATGCGACCAAGGAGGCGATGCTCGCCATGGAGCACATTCCAGGGGTGGAAATCAAGATCTTCCAGATGGATATGAGGGCTTTCGGAAAGGGGTTCGATGCCTACTTCGAAAGGGGGAAGGAAAAAGGGATTCAGTATATTCCCTGCCGCATTTCTGGATTGGAAGAAGACCCTGAGACCAAGGATATCCTCATTCAATACGAGAGCTCGGACGGAAGCCATCCCGTCAAGGAGGAACGTGCCGACCTGGTGATATTGAGCATCGGCATGTCTGCCCTTCCGGATGTGCAAGATTTGGCCAAGGCTTCGGGCATCACACTTGATCCCCATCAATTCTGCTTCACCCAGGACTTCCACCCGTTGGAAACGAGCCGCCTGGGTGTCTACGCTTCCGGTGCTTTTACAGAACCCAAGGACATCCCGGATAGTGTGATTCAGGCCAGTGGTGCAGCAGCCAAGGCCCTTTCCATCATCGGAGAGGCCCGGGGGACGCTCGTCAGGGAGAAAGAGTATCCTCCCGAAAGAGAGATTTCTCCAGAGGAGGAGCCACGCATTGGAGCCTTCATCTGTAGCTGCGGAACGAATATCGCCGGAACAGTGGATGTGAAGGAGATTGTCGAATACGCGAAGTCCCTTCCAGGGGTAGTCCATGCTGAGAATACAATCTACACCTGTTCAGCGGATTCCCTAAAGTTGATTCAGGAGAGGGTCCAGGAACTGAATCTCAACCGCGTCGTGGTCGCCTCCTGCACACCGAGGACACACGAACCGCTTTTTCGGGATACGATTCGTGAGGTGGGTCTTAACCCCTACCTCTTTGAGATGGCTAATATCCGTGATCAGTGCTCCTGGGTTCACATGAATCTTAAAGAAGAGGCAACAGAGAAGGCAAAGAATCTCGTTCGAATGGCAATTGCCTGCTCTAAGAATTTAGAACCCCTTCATCAAGTCCCTCGAAGCCTTGTCCATACCTGCCTGGTCGTAGGAGGCGGTTTGGCCGGAATGGTGGGGGCGCTGAGCATGGCAGACCAGGGTTATTCTGTCTACCTGGTTGAAAGGGAGAAGGAGTTAGGTGGGAGGCTAAAGCAGATCTATTATAGTGGAGATGGAGGTGACCCCCAGGCTTATTTGAGAGAGTTGATCAAGAAGGTCGAGAGTCATCCCAGGATCGAGGTTCTGAAAAACCATCAGGTCGTCGAGCATGAAGGATCAGTGGGGAATTTTAAGACGAAGGTGGCCGATGGTTCCACCCAGAGAGTCTTAGAACATGGAGCAACGATCATTGCCACTGGCGGAAAAGAATATCGGGGTAAGGCTTATCTCTTCGGTGAGGATCCGAGGGTGATCACTCAAGAAGAATTCGAGAAGCGGATCTCCCTTTCTGATCCGTCTCTTACGAAAGCCAAATCGATAGTCATGATTCAATGCGTGGGACCATGGGATGAGGATCCATCCAAACTCTTCTACTGCAGCCGAATCTGCTGCAATGTAGCCATCAAGAATGCGATCAAGGTGAAGGACCTTCATCCTGATGTTTCAGTGGCCGTCCTCTATAAAGATATGAGAACTTATGGATTTAAAGAGGCCTTCTACACCAAAGCGAGAGAGAAAGGCGTCTTATTCGTTCGATTCGATGATAAGAAGAAACCTTCTGTCTCTCTTTCCAATGGCCGACTCTCCGTTCAACTGGAAGACCCCATGCTGCATCTTCCCTTAACCCTCCATCCGGACCTCCTCGTCCTCTCTGAAGCAGTGGTTCCGAATGAAGGGAGCAAAGAGCTGGCAAACCTCTTCAAATTCCCCCTGACATTGGATGGGTTCTTTTTAGAGGCCCATGTGAAATTGAGACCGGTCGATTTTGCGACGGATGGCCTCTATCTCTGTGGCATGTCCCACTATCCAAAGTCGATGAATGAGACGATCGCTCAAGCAGAGGCTGCCTCAGCCCGGGCTGCAACGATCCTTTCTCAGGAGATGCTCCAGGTAGGCGGAGTAGTTGCGATGGTTGAGGGTGAGCGGTGTGCAGCCTGTTTGACCTGCGTGAGGGTCTGCCCGTATAGCGTGCCGGTGATCAATGCGAAGGGGGAGGCCGAGATTGATTTAGCGCAGTGTAAGGGGTGTGGCAGTTGTGCGGCCGAGTGTCCGGCGAGGGCCATTGAGTTGATGCATTTCAGAGATACTCAACTGTGGGCTAAGTGCCGGGCCCTCATGATGGATGTTGCAGCGTAAATAAATGCTGAAGCCTGCAGGCTCAAAGCTGAAAGTCGAAGGCACTTAGCTGAAAGTTCAAAGTTGAAAGCTGAAAGGAATTTCCTTTGAGCTTTGAGCTTGACCCCTTAAGCTAAGAAATTGGCTTTGAGCTTAGAGGGGTTGAGATGCCAGAAGCAGTTCATGAGAAGATGGAGCCTAGTCAAGAGCCATTTACGACTCACGACTTGCGCCTGACGGGATTTGAGCCTGAGATTTTAGCTTTTTGTTGTGAGCATTGAGCTTACAGTGCGGCGGACCTGGCAGGTTCGATGCGGCTCAACTATCCGACGAATGTGAAGATAGTGAAGGTTCCCTGTACGGGCAGGGTGGATATCTTATTGATCCTTCGTGCTTTTGAGTCTGGGGTGGATGGGGTTTACTTAGCGGGGTGTTTAGAGGGAGAATGTCACTTTCTGAGAGGTAATTTGAGGGCAAAGAAGAGGGTTCAGTATGTGAAGGGACTATTGGATGAGGTGGGTTTGGGAGGGGCTCGTTTGGAGATGTACAACATGAGTTCGGCGCAGGGGCAGCGGTTTGCGGAGGTGGCTCGGGAGATGACGGGAAAGATCAGGGCGTTGGGGCCATCACCGGCCAAAAAGAAGCTGAAAGCTCAAAGCTGAAAGCTTCTTGGCTCAAAGCTCAAAGGGCCAAGCTCAAAGGTTATAACTTTGAGCTTTCAGCTTGCAACTTTCAGCTATATCAGCTTTGAGCTTATGTATTGGAGGAAACAATGATTGTAGCGAATCGGAAGACGTTGGAAGAGATCTTGGGGATGCTCAAGCCCTTTAAGAAGGTCTTGCTACTGGGTTGTAATGAGTGTGTGACGGTGTGTGCAGCCGGGGGAGAAAGAGAAGTAGGAGTTTTGGCTTCAGAGCTAAGGCTTTCCCGTTCTAAGGATGGCCAGGAGATAGAGATCAAAGAGCATACGTTGGAGCGTCAGTGTGATCATGAATATATTGATCAGATTCGTCCTTTTGTGGGGGACTATGAAGTAATACTCTCGATGGCCTGTGGGGCTGGAATTCAATATGTGGCGGAGAAATATCGAACGAAGGTGGTATTACCGGCGGTCAACACGAGTTTTCTTGGGGTGACGTTGGAGCAGGGGGTTTGGAGTGAGCGGTGTCAGGGGTGTGGGACATGTATCTTGGATCAGACGGGTGGTATTTGTCCGATAGCTCGGTGTGCGAAGAGTTTGCTCAATGGGCCGTGTGGGGGGAGTTCGAATGGGAAGTGTGAGGTGGACAAGGAGTTGGACTGTGGTTGGCAGTTGATCATCGATCGGCTCAAGGAGTTGGGGCAGATGGATCGTTATGAGGAGATCATACCGGTGAAGGATTGGACGACGTCGAGGGATGGGGGGCCGCGCAAGAGGATGAGAGAAGACTTGAAGTTATGAGAACTGAGCTCAAAGTTCAAAGCTCAAGGCTCAAAGTGTAAAACAAATTCTTAACCTTTGAGCTTTCAGCCTTCAGCTTTGAGCCTTTTGAGAGGGATGCGATGAAGACGAAGTCGAACATAGAGAGGATCTTGGAGGGTGGTGGGTTTGTGGTGACCTCTGAGTGTGGGCCTCCGAGGGGTGCGGATGCGGAGGTGATACGGAAGAAGGGGGGGTTGCTCAAGGGAGTGGTGGATGCGGTCAATGTGACGGACAATCAGACCTCGGTGGTGAGGATGTCGTCGTTTTCTGCGTGTTTGATCTTGAAGGAGATGGGGTTTGACCCGATCTTGCAGATGGTCTGTCGGGATCGGAATCGGATAGCGATACAGAGTGACATTTTGGGGGCGGCGGCGTTGGGGATTAACAACATCTTATGTTTATCTGGGGATCATCAGAAATTTGGGGATCATTCGAGGGCGAAGAATGTGTTTGACATGGATTCCATACAGTTAATTAATACGGTCAAGACGATGAGGGATGATGGGAAGTTTCTCGGGGGTGAGGAAGTAAAGGGAAAGCCGGTATTATTTATTGGGGCGGCGGAGAATCCTTTTGCGGATCCATTTGAGATACGGGCGGCGAGGTTAGGGAAGAAGGTGAAGGCGGGGTGTGAGTTTATTCAGACGCAGTGTATTTACAATGTGGAACGGTTTGAGAGATGGATGGGGATGGTGAGGGATCGGGGGTTACATGAGAGGTGTGCGATCTTGGGGGGGGTGACGCCGTTTAAGTCGGTGGGGATGGCGAGGTATATGAAGAATTCGGTGCCTGGGATGGATGTGCCGGATGGGATGATTGAGAGGATGAAGGGGGTGGCGAAGGAGAAGCAGTCGGAGGAGGGGATTCGGATTTGTGTGGAGACGATTCAGAGGTTGAGGGAGATACCTGGGGTGCGGGGGATACACATTATGGCGATCGAGTGGGAGGAGAAGGTTTCGGAGATTGCCAAGGCCGCAGGCCTTCTGCCACGACCACAACTCTAATCCCTTTAGATCATTTTCAATTTTCGATTGGCGATTGCCAATTTCGAATTTTTAAATTGAAAATTGGAAATCGCAAATTGCAAATGTTGCGAAGGATTAACTATGGAAACAATCTTGAGCACTGATCTGGCCGAATATATTCGCAAGGAATGCGGCGAGAATGTCTTTCTCTGCTACCAGTGTCAGAAATGTTCTTCGGGTTGTCCGGTGGTAGAGCACTTCGATCTCGCCCCCAACCAGGTGATGCGGGCAATCCAGTTGGGACAAAAGGAGATCGTTCTCCATTCAAAGACCATCTGGCTCTGTGCTATGTGTGAAACCTGCGCCACCCGTTGCCCTCATGACATCAACATCACAAAGATCATGGATGTCTTAAAAATCATGGCAAAGAACGAGAGAATCGAAGCGAAGGTTCCATCTGTTCCTCTCTTTTACCAAGCAGCCATGAGAGGAATCAAGTGGTTTGGAAGAATGTACGAAGCGGGTTTGATGGGAGAAATTTACCTCCGTCAGATGTGGGCAGGTCAACTCAATTATCAGCAGGTGTGGAAGAGTGATATGCCATTGGCCTTGAAGATGTTTAAAAATGGCAAGTTGAAGATTTTCCCTACTTTTGGAAAACCAAAAGCTAAGGGTAAGGCCCTGGAAAGGAAGGATGGAGTTGCATACTTTCCCGGTTGCAGTCTCCATGGTACTTCCAAGGAGTACGACCTCTCCACGAAGGCTGTATTCAACAAACTTGGAGTTCCTCTCCATGAACCAGAAGGATGGGGATGCTGTGGAACGACGCCTACCCATTCCACAGATCATTACCTATCGACATTACTTCCCATGAAGAATGTCGCTTTGATGAAAAGGGAGGGTTTCGATCATATCACAACGCCATGCCCTTCCTGTTTTCTTAGGATGCGCGTGGCATTAAAGGAGACCCAGGAGGATGAAAATTTAAGGAGGAGGATCGCCCAAGAGATTCCCAATCTTTCTTCAAATGGGATGAAGGTTGAACATCTTTTGAATACTGTCACAGAAAGAATTGGTTATCAACAGGTGACCTCAAAGGTTCTCCATCCGCTGAAAGGCCTTAAGGTGGTCTGCTATTACGGATGCATTATCACCCGTCCTCCGAAGATCACCCAGGTGAAAGATTATGAATATCCCACCCAGATGGATAGATTAATGAAGGTTCTTGGAATCACTTCACTCGACTGGTCTTACAAGACACGTTGCTGTGGAGTCTCACTCGGGATCACACAGCTTCCAATTGCATTAGAGTTAAGCAGGAAGATTCTTAAGAATGCAAAGAGTGTTGGGGCTGATGCCATCGTTGTGGCCTGCCCATTGTGTCATGTCAATTTAGATGCCCGCCAGAAACAGATTGAAGAGGAATTTAAAGAAGAGTTTCGCCTTCCGATCGTTTACTTCACACAATTGATGGGATTGGCCTTCGGAATAAAGTCAGAGGAATTGGGACTTGACAAGCACTTCGTCGACCCCATGCCCCTTATAAAAAGAATTTAAGTGTTTTTCCTTAAACCTTGAGACAAACCCCTCAATTCTTCCGCATCATCGCGGTCACTGCTTTCTCCAGGCCGTCGAGGGTCAGTTCGAACATGGGGAAAATCTCTCGGATATCAATGATGCTTCGAGTATATGGCCATTCTTCGGCAAGTACTGGATTGATCCAGACAGAATGCGGAAAGGTCTTGGCAATGAAGTGTAGCCTCATGTAACTCGGCTTTCCTGACCTCTCCTCGATATGAATGGAGCCATCTGTGGCCATGAGCTCATAGGGGGCCATGCTTGCGTCGCCTACGATGATGAACCTTGTTTCCGGATCAAGGCGGACCAGTTCGTCTACGGAATGAGGTTTGGATCGTCTCGGAGGGTCCTCCCATAAATAATCATAGATCGTATTGTGAAAATAAAAGGTCTTGAGATCCTTGAACTGGGCCCGGGCGTAATTGAAAAGAGTTTGTACCAGCGCGATATAAGGGTCCATGGACCATCCGCCGTTGTCGATGGCCAGGATTATCTTTAACCGATCCCTGAGGCTCCGATTAAATACGATCTCTATCTCTCCCGCATTCTTCATGGTCTGGTAAATGGTTTCATCGATATCGACCCTATCCTTTGGCCCGAAGGGGACCATATTCCTCAATCTCTTCAGCGCCTCACCTATTTGGGATTGAGTCAACGGCCCCTCCTGCGAGTAATCGCGATACCTTCTGTCCATCGCCACCTTGACGGCCGACTTGTTTCTGGAAATCCCCCCGACCCTCATTCCGCCCGGATGATATCCGGAATGGCCCACAGGGGAAGTCCCTCCTGTTCCAATCCACTTACTCCCGCCGTGGTGTGCTTCGGTTTGCTCTTTTAACCGGTCCAGAAAGTACTGGATTAATTCCTCTGGACTCAATTTACTCAGATCTTCTTCGTTGATTCCAAGAGCATCCGCCAAGCCCTTAGGGTCTTTCAACCACTCATCGAGCAAAGCGCGAGCCACCTCTGAAAGCTCAAATTCGTCCGGTTCCTTGAACTCAGCACCCTGAAACTGATGAGCAAAAACCTGGTCGTAGAGATCGAAGTACCTTTCACTCTTAACCAGAATTGAACGGGCGCCTGTGTAAAAATCATCAATGGAGTTGATCAATCCCATGCCCAAGGCTTTTTGAAGTCTTAAGAAGGAGGTGGGGGATACTGGAATACCTACTTTTTTCAATAAGTAAAAAAAGTCGACGAACATAAGTAAGAGCCTATCGCTGAAAGCTCAAAGCTTCTTGGCTCAAAGCTCAAAGGGCCAAGCTCAAAGGTTTTAACTTTGAGCTTTCAGCTTTCAACTTTCAGCCATACCAATCTTGAACTTTGAGCTTTGAATTTATACTCTGAACCGGGAAACAGCATTCTGAGCGACGACATAATCAGGGCTCTTCTTGAACAATACGCCCAAATAAGGGACCTCACCTTTTATCAAGTCCTTGACTTTGAAGTCGGGATCTGCCTTTAAGGCCCTGATCCAGTTAATCAGCTCCCTGGTCGCTGGTTTTTTCTCAATTCCTTTGATTTCTCTGAGGCGGTAAAATGTTCTGACGGTGCTATCGAGCAGATCCTTGTTGATATCAGGGAAATGGACCTGGACGATCCTCCTCATCATATCTGGCTCCGGAAAGGCAATGTGGTGGAAGTTACAGCGGCCCAGAAATGGATCGGAGAGATCTTTCTTAGCATTGGAGGTAATGATGATGACCGGCCTTTGTTTTGCCTTGATGGTTTTATCGATCTCGATGATATCGAACTCCATCTGGTCCAATACATCCAGCATATCGTCCTGGAAATCGGTATCGGCCTTATCGATCTCGTCAATCAGCAAGACCACCCTCTCTTCGGATACAAAGGACTGTCCGATTTTACCCATTCTGATGTAGTCTTCGATATTGCTGACATCCCTTTTGGAATCTCCAAAGCGGCTATCATTTAAACGGGTCAATGTATCATACTGATAGAGGGCATCGATGAGCTTCATGCTCGATTTGACATTCAGAACGATCAACCTCATGTCAAAGGCTTCGGCAATGGCGTGCGCCAGCATGGTTTTGCCTGTTCCAGGTTCTCCTTTGAGCAAAAGGGGCATTTCCAAAGCCATCGAAATGTTGACGATTCCTGCCAGCTCATCATCCAGCACATATTTTGAAGCACCGCTAAAACTTTTTACTTGATTCTCCTCGTGCATCGTCAGACTCCTTCGCATAAAGATATTTTCGAAACTTGGGAAAGGCGATCTCTTCCCTGTCGGATGAGTGCTTCAAAATATATATACTAACTTTTTTCCGACCATCTTTCAACACTCGCGAAATGGTCGCGAAATGGGTGTCATCAATTCTTTGATATGATTCACTCAGCTTCGCATCGGGGACGTGATTTAAGGTGGGTTTGAACGTCACCGCTCCATTGGCAAATGGGAGGGTCAATTCGTTCGGTTTTCAATGAAAGCATCCCGGAGGAGTTTGCTCTGTCTCGAAAAAGCCTGACGCGGGTTTTTTGTATCTTTCATGAGTGAGATCTCTTGAGTGATGAGTCTTGTGACATTCAGAATGTAGGTATCCGGTTTCTTTGCCTCTCGTTGGTAGAGGGGATGTTGTTGGTTGAGATAAATGACCGTGCCCTCTGTGAAACATTCCGGTCCATCCTCCCCGAAGTCATCGACACAGACCGAGACCCCTGTTTCCGCAAATTTCATTCTCTGGACAACAGCATTAGGAGTCAAACGCTTCACCTTAGGCGATTTTTTCCTTGTTTTCTTGGGTTGGGCCGTTGACGGAACCCCCTCGCTCACTTTTATCTCTTTCTCTCCTTTAAGCGATTCCATCTTCTTCATGTTTGCGCCTGCACCGCCCATCCCTTCACCTTCACCCGCCAGTGGGATTGCACCGAAAGGGGAGAGATCCGGGTTGAGGGCGAGGGCTCGATGAACCCTCTGTAAGGCTTCTTTCAGTGCTCTGCTGGCCCGGCTCTTCTCCTTTCGACCTGCCAACCGTTTAAGGATATCATCCACTTCTCGAACGACCTTTTCCATTACCCGTCGGAAGGCTTGATAGGGAGGGCTGTCAATCACAAACCCCGAACGGTCCGTCGTGATGGGCAGGAAATCGGCATGAACTTCCCCCCGAATTCTGGATGCGACTTTTCCCCAATGGTCCAATCCGAAAAATTCTCTCTTGATGGTGACCTGTTTCACTTTCACTTCAATTCCTAATTCAACAGGAGAAGCCGTGGAGGAGGGCAGGATGATGATCTCACCGTGGACAGGACCAAATTCTGTCCCTTCCAGGAAAGGAATACGATGTCCACTCAAGCTCCTCGGGGTGATCCTCATCCCATTCAGTCTCACCATAAAATTTGACACTTTCAACGGGGTCCCTTCGACGATCTTTCGAACCACCTCTTCGGGTTGAAAATCCCTTGTCAGCCGGAGGAGAGTGACCGTGGTGCCATCACCTCTTTCCTTATCGGGCGATAGTATTTGGAGAGGGAGGTTCCATTGGTCTGCGAGCTTCTCCCATTCCACCTTATCAAAGGTCACCTTCGCCGCAAAATCGCCCTTTTGTGTATAGACCTCAAAACATTCGCAGGCCGAGAGGCTGGCAAATTTTCCGATACCGAACTGACCGATACGGTCCCTCTGGAAGATAGGGGATTCTGGTTTGCAAGATCTTCTCCGGAGAACCGATATTGAAATATTGTTTCAATCCCTCTCTGTCCATGCCTGTTCCGTTGTCCCTGACCTCAATGAATTCATCGGTCATTTTAATCTCCACCAGTGTCGCATCGGCATCATAGGCGTTATTGACCAATTCCCTGACGAGTTCGATGCTTTCCGAATAGAGCCTTTCCCCAATGGTGATCAGATGACTTTTGTCAACGGTGACAGGGAGGTATTCCACGGGAACCCCGTTCCTCCAGAATTTTGAGTAGCCGAAACCTTTAGGTTGGGCTATTGAAAGGAATATTTCCTAATTTTAAAGCACCTTTGGTCAGCCCCGATAAGGCTGGGGCGCTTACACAGAGACTTAGTTGTCCACGCATAATAAGTAGTTTGGGCCGAATTGTCTAAACTCTTCTTCAGTCTTTTGTTTCACAATTATAATCGCTTGTCAAGTATCATCATTCATCCTCCTTGATGGTAAAGCCTTTTCCCTCCCTTAAACGAGGGAGCCTTTTTCCCCCTCCCTTGAGAAAAGACTAAACGGGGTCTTGAAAAGGCTTCCGAGAACCAGGATAATATGAACTGTAAATCTGATTTCGTACGAGGGATTAGCTCCGCTAAGAAGTGGGTCCTGTAAAGACACAAAAGATAGTCCTAAATAATTTATCGGGCAGGAGGGCAAAGGTATTCCTGCTGCTTTTAGTCCTCATCCCGAGTCTATTCAATGCGTTCGCGCTCCTCCCAGAATCATATATCTCGATCCCCAGCTTGAATGATGATGCATTTCATTACTTATTGGTTCAGAGGGCAAGCGAGGCATTGGCAAATGGCGAAAATCCATTCGACCACTGGGTGCCAGAACTTGAATTGGGATTCCCACAATTTTTTTATTATCAACATTTGCCTCACCTTGCAGTCATCTTTGTCCATCGGCTTCTTCTGAAACAGGTAGATCTTTTCACGCTCTTCAACCTCATCCGCTATCTCCTCCTAATCTGCTTTCCAATCACCGTCTATTGGTCGATGAGGAGAATGGGTTTTTCTGCTGTGGCAGGGGCCATCGGTTCTGCAGTATCTACGCTTCTCTCATCCAACTATGGATATGGCCTGGAGCACGGCAGCTATACCTGGCACGGGTATGGAATGTACACTCAGCTCTGGGCAATGCATCTTTCCTTCATCACCCTGGCATGCCTGCATCACCTGCTGGAGCAAGGTAAAGGCTATGTTGCAGCCATCATTGCCTGCTCTGCATTAATCCTTTCACATTTGGTTTACGCCTATCTGATCGCTATAGCAGCGATCGTTCTCTTTCTCTTTGGTCTTAATCTAAAAAATGGCCGGCCTCGATGGGTCCGGTTCATGATCACCGCTTTGCTGGTAGGGGGAGTCACTTCATACTTCTGGTTCCCTTTCCTGATCTATCAAAAATATCTTGGGGCAAGCCCATATCTTCAACGTTGGAAGTATGACTCTTTTGGAGCCGCCGACATCCTCACACGGCTTGTCAATGGCGACCTGTTAGACTATGGCCGTTATCCAGTTCTGACCCTGTTGCTGGCGCTTGGTGTTGCCTCTGCCCTCCTCAGCCGAATAAGGCTTGCCAGACTGACATTGCTTTTCTTCGTGGTCTGGCTTTTATTCTTCTTTGGCCGCTACACATGGGGAAGATTGGCAGACCTCTTACCAATGCATGAAGGGTTATTATTTCATCGTTTCATAGGCGGTGTTCATCTGGCGGCAATTTTGCTGATCGGCATTGGCGGTGAATGGTTATGGCACCGGTTATCATCCATACCGGAGCCCGGGCGTGCTCTGATCACAGGGGTTATTATATTCGCCTTGATCATTCCGGCGATTAAGGAGCGTCAGAGAGACTGCACATTAAACAAACAGTGGATGGAGCGAACCAGGGAAGCTTTAGAGACCGACCAAGATGCCCAAACAATCCTTTTGACACTCAAGAAACTGCCTCCAGGCCGGGCTTATGCGGGATTGAGGGAAAACTGGGGAAAACAATTAAATATTGGCGACCTCTATTTTTACAATCTCTTGACCTTCCACCGGATTGATGCGGTTTTGCCCCCCTATCAAAGTCTTTCTCTCAGCTCCGATTTGATATGGCACTTCGATGACCAGAATCCAAACCACTATAACCTGTTCAATGTTCGATATGTCGTTGCACCAAGAAATCTGGAAATGCCAGGGTTTTTGCGCCTTATCAAAGAGACATTCCGATACAAACTGTACCAGGTTGAGACCAGTGGCTATGCCCAGTTCGCTACTGTAGCAAGAATGATGAGACTCGATTCCCAATCGAGTCTCTTATCCGAGAATCGAAGCTGGCTATTGAGTGGTGAGCCAGGAGTAGGAAGATTTGTCCGATTTGAGTACCGAGGAATAAATAAAAGGTTAAAGGATAAGGTTGAGGTTAAGGCTAAGACTTCCACGTCGATGGAAAAGATTGGGTCCCCACCACAAGGGAAAATAAGGGAGGAACAGGTTTTTCCAGGTCGACTTGATCTGAGGGTTGAGTGCCAGGAAGCATCAACCCTTGTCCTGAAAATGACGTACCATCCAAATTGGCGGGTCACGGTCGATGGCCATGAGGTTCAAACCGTCATGGTTTCGCCGAGCTTCATCGGTTTTGAAATTCCTGCTGGTAATCACTCTGTGGGTGCAGAATATCGATCTCCCATTTACAAGACTATTCTTCTCATATTTGGCGCCTGCATCATTGTCGTGACACTCTGGTTTAGACGCTGGTTCGATCGGCTCGAAACATTTATATCTTCGAAGCACTAATTGATTTAACCCTTTCCTTAAGAGGCGACACATCAGGGGTTCTTTCTGAGCATCTCGCGGGCCATGTCAGCTGTGTTCTTATCGTTGTAAATCTCAGCCATTTGAAGTACCTTTAACCATAGGGGATGGGCTTCCGCTTTTTTGCCCGCACGATCGAGTGCCATAGCTAACTGAAATGTGGCCCCATAATGGGTGGGATTTTTTTCCAGGACCTTGCGGAATCGCACGGCAGCCCCATCGTAATCGCGCCGTTTGTAGAGGGCGTCAAGTCCTGCTTCCATCATCTTTTCCTCTTCGGTTTTCCTTGTCCACTTACCCGTCTTAGCCAGTGAGTCCTCATCGACTTGGAAGAGGGCAATCGAGCCACCAATAATTGCCACAGGCCGAAGCTCGCGCAGCCAGGCATACGGGTCACCAGGAGGCCACCAGCCTGAAAGATAACTTCGAGAGATCGCATACCATCCTGTTTCAATAATATTGGGATGGAGTGCCTTGATGCCGTAATGAGAAGGATGTCCCATTCCGAAATAAGCCAATCTCACCTCACCCATACCGCGGTGTTTCAATTCTTTGGATAATGCAGGGAGGTCTTGACCCCAATCGAGGTTAGAATCTATAAGCCACTTATCTGCTGAGGCGGTTCCGCCAAAAAAAGGATTGAAGTACGTCAGGAAATTGGGGTAGGCCGCAACTCCCGAGACGATGGAAGTAGCAAGGAGCAGGATTATGACGGCCCGAATCAATTTGGCTCGCCAAAACCAGAGTGCAACTCCGCTCCAAAATGCGAGGAATGGAGCCATAGGCAATACACTTCGGACTCCAATATTGACCGACTGTAGCATTGCGGCACCGAGGACCATGAAGGGTGGAAATGTGAACGCTGCCTTTAATGACTTAGGCCAGGGTCCTTTCCAAAGCGCCACCAGTCCAGCAATCGCAACCAAAAGAAGCCCTGTCGGATATTTGAGAAAGATGGCCACCGGGAAATAGTACCACCAGCCTGTGTATGAGATCTTTCCATGAAAGAAGGCGATCTGACCTCGTTGACCAAGCAGCAACGTATAGATAACGCCTTTCAGGAATGTATCAGGGAGGGGTAAAACTCGAAGGACTGGTTCAAACCATTCCAAACCGAGCCTTGTTAGGTCACTGCGATAGAATTCATGGGGACCTAAAAGCCTTGGATCTGGAAGATAGGCAACTATAACTGCGACATAGAAGACTGCAAGTATTATTGCTATTCGCCTTACAAAACTGAAAAATCCTCCTCGCTCAAACAACATGAGCATCACAAAAACCATGGGCCAAAGGACAGAAGCGGTCAGTTTCGTGGCGATAGCCAATCCCATTGCTCCACCAAGCAAGAGGGCGGTTTGCCACGAAGGGTGAAGCAGTGCCCTTCCAAGCGCAAAAGAGACCAAAAACAAGGTAAGTGCTGATGCCAGATCAGCATGCGCCCATTGGGCATGAGCAAGAACTTCTGGGGTGAATGCAAAAGCCAGAAGGGCCCCTAAGGCTGCCTCGAACCCGAAGTGGCGACGGGCCCGGGAAAAGATGAGCCATCCAAGTAAAGCGCCAAGGAACACAAATGGAAAGCGGCCCCAGAATAGGACCCGGTCGTGGTCATTTCCAGCATTGTAAAAAAAATTTGTCCCGAAATCATATACCTCTTGCACTTTATAAGGAAAAAGATTGATTTGGCTGCGCGGCACGAATGGTACGAATTCCGGCATGCATGCGCCTCCAAAAATCATTGTGGATAAACCCGATAGCCACCGGAGTAGAGGGGGATGTGTCAGGTCGATGTTTGGATTGAAATGATGAACCTGGGCAGCGCCGCCCGCGATAAACAGACCCTCATCAATCGTCTCGCTCTTCTGGACAGATGCCAGAAGGACGAGCGTAGCGAAGATCGCCAATATAAAAACAGCAATCCAGGTTGGAAGGTGTCCTCGAAAGATCCTGTGTAACCAAAGAGTGAAGAAGGGAGGAGTCGTTTTCACATCTATTTTTTCAGTCGGGGATTTAGTTCAACTGCCTTTGCCATTGCCTCCTGTGCTAAACGCTGCTCCCCTTGAGCCAAGTAGACTCTCGAGAGCGCCATATAGGCATCAGCAAACTGAGGATTTAATTCGATCGCCTTCCGGAGTGCTGCCTTCGACTCAGGAAGCTTTTTCTGTCTCTGAAGGGCCAGTCCAAGGTAGTAATGGGACTCCGCCTTCATCGGCTCCTGGTGTAATGCCACGATGAGGCACTGGATTGCCTGTTCATTTTGGCCCATCTCGATGAAGGTGACTCCAAGATTAAAAAGGGCCATTGGATGATTAGGAGTCTTCTCGAGAATTTTCCGAAACTCTGCTATTGCGGGACTAAATTGCCGCTGTCGATAGAGAACAACGCCGAGATTGATTCGAGCGTCTATCAAATCTGGATCGGTTTTGAGCGCAGCTTCATATTCCTGCTGTGCCTTCGCATACTGAGCCTGAGAGTTAAATATCTGTCCGATATTGTAGTGAGCAAATTTATTATTAGGATCGCGCTGAAGAACCCTGTTGTAAAGGTCCAATGCCGTGTCGATCGCCCCGGCATTCTGTTCTCGGATTCCCCGGTTAAGCAGTGCCTGGGTCGATTCTATCGGAATAGTGTCGCCTACTGCTGGCTTCTGCTTGGTTTTTAACCAGAAAGCACCGATGACCAGGGCCACAAGGGCCGCCGGAAGGATTAAATTCTTCCAGTCAATGGTCTTTTTTAGATATGTACTATTCATCATTCCTCAGGGATCAATAGCAAAATTATATAATTCCAAAAAAAATGTCAATCGGTAGGTATATGCCCAAATCCCGATTTAGAAAATGAAAGCCTTTTCCCAATCTGTCATTGCGAGTCCCGCTAAAAGCGGGAAAAGGTGCGTGCCTGCACGCCGAAGTGCTATCCTTCGTCGGAGCGAGGCAGGCGTTTCGGCACGCAGGCGTGGCAATCTCACTGAAAGAGGCGGGATTGCTTCGTTTCACTCGAAATCACAATTCCTAAATCGGGATTTGGGTACACAGTTACACGGATAAAGAAGAGCAGGGGGAGCCTTGCGGCTCCCCCTGCTCTGGTTATTACGTGTGTCGGTGGGTTATGAGACTAAGCTATGGCTGAGTGCAGATGAAGTTGAAGTCGGCATCTACATCCGCATTGGAACCGTCACCAGCCCTTGTGTATGTGTTGACCTCCATCCCGGTGGTTGAGGATGATATTCCTGTCCAGATAAACATTAAAGGACTGTTGCTGTTTGGATAGGTGTATATGACGCAGATTGGGGGTTGGTCAAAACTAAAGGCGATTTGGTAGTAGCCAGTGTCGGTGTGTACGACGGTTGCGCAAGAAGATGTGATGTTGTATCCATTGCATCGGGTTACATCGTCGAAGCAAATGCTGCCAGAACAGATTTTGGACGAGCCATTGGTTACACCTGATGGCCCCGTAGGTCCGGTAGGTCCTGTAGCCCCAGTAGGTCCCGTTGGTCCCTCTGGTCCAGTTGCTCCCGTTGGTCCGATAGGTCCGGTAGGTCCTGTTGGTCCGGTTGGTCCCGTAGGCCCTGTTGGTCCGGTAGCTCCGGTTGGCCCGGTAGGTCCAGTAACTCCCGTTGGTCCTGTTGCTCCCGTTGCTCCTGTTGCCCCTGTAGCTCCGGTAGCTCCTGTTGGCCCCGTGGCTCCTGTTGCCCCTGTAGCTCCGGTAGCTCCCGTATCACCTTTAGGCCCCGTTGGTCCTATTGGCCCCGTTGGTCCAAGGTCGCCTTTATCTCCCTTAACTCCCTTAGGTCCGGTTGGTCCCATTGGTCCAGTTGGTCCTGTAGGCCCAGTTGGTCCCGTTAGATGCCAGGGCCAAGGAATTGCAATTTCAGGTGGTCTACAGTCCTTGGGATCGTCCACAACTCTTAATTGACCATTAATCTTCTTGTAACATAACCAGTTAATATCTTCATTTTCCTTATCATGACCGTAACAAGTAAACGCTATGATGAGCAACATAGCGAAAACCAGCCCCATTACAACAATTATCTTTTTCACTGTTTCCTCCTTTCTTTTAAAAACTTGTAAGCCGTCATCCTAAGAAATGCCCCTCTCCCATTTCCTTTACCGTACGAGAAACCACCTCCTTCCAAGGCGCCGGGTAAGATGTCGAGTTTTTTGAATCCGTTGAAGAAAAATTTCAGAAATATTAATGCACAAATAAAAGAGATTGTCAAGTATTTTTAATAACTTGTAAAATAGTGTAAGGTGGTGTAAAATCACATAAACCAAAGGAGGAAATGGAAGATTAGGCGACAAGGGCTAAAGTCGTAACAGTAAGGACAGGCGGTTTCCTGGATAACCTGCAATTAATCTCCTCTTTTGGCCTATTACACCTTTCTTTGAATTCACTCCACTTAAAATGAAATGTTAGCCTCTTTTTTGTAAAGAAAAGGATTCTATCCCTCTTTTTGTATATCCAAACAGAATGATAGACTTCCTCAGTGGGATCGGCGATTAAGAACAGGGAACCCAGTTTATAGAGACTTCCAAGCGGGTTAAGGCCGATCCGGGTCTCTGGTTCTCCCCATTGGTTAAGAAACATTGTTTGGTTGATACCGGCCAACATCAAATGGTGATGTACCACCATATGCCTGGGTTTTTGCTTCCAAAAATTTGACGCAAGTGTCAACGTGGGAATAACCGTCTCCTCCAGATAAAGTACAAGTTTGACGAGATTATAATTGCTATTATGGAAAACCTATCTCCACGGAGCAATATTTGTACCAAATTGAGGAGAATATTTGAAAATATCTTTGAATTTTTAACTGATTGATATAATTAAAGTTGTTAGTTTTTTCAATTTCAAACACCTAAAATTGAAGTATATCCTAAGGATTCCGAGACAAGATAAATCGAGATTTTTTGTCCCCAGAGTGACAAATTTTGTTATTGGAGAATGAAGAAAGCAGGAAATTCTTTTGGTAAACGGAGGGGTTTTAGCTTTCCTTCCTTTGTCGGGTTACCGGCAAACTTCTTTTTTGAAAATTTGTACAGAGAATCAGGATTCTTAGCCTACGCTGCCAAAATCAACGGAATGTTAAGCGGGTCTTCCAGCGGTTAAAAGCTGGTTTTCCAAAATAACATCCTTTCTGGCCAACACGAAGTGGACCTCCTGCTGTGAACTAAGGGGGGATGAATTGCTGTAACAGGTGGTGTAGGTTTCAACCAGTTCCCATCCCTCTCTGAGGAGTGTGTTAACCTCGTCCTCAGCATTCTGGGCACCCGGTCGAGTATATCCGGTACTGATGATCTTTACTTGCTTAAATTCGTTAAGATCAATCTTCCCTTTTTTCATCAGCCCTCCTAATTGTCTATTTTGATCATCTTACAGCTTCAGCAAGAATTATACCAAATTGGATTTTTTGTAACCCATTGAAAATAAATGGAAATTAAAAAATACAACAGCTTGCCTTAAACTGAAAATTGCCTATTTTTTTGACAGTTGCCTATTTTTATAGGCAATCCTTCAGACCGCCGTCTTCAGGATGTGCGAGAGCGAATGTTGATGATAAAGAGGTAGAAAATATTAGACAGATGAATCGCGGGACACTATTTTTTTCAGGGTGAGGGCGTTTTTGATTGCGAAGCCATATGCATCATTGTTGAAATAGACAAATACGATCTTGCCTTTTCTTCTCCAACCTTGAATTTTTTCAGCCCATTGGTTTAATTCTTTATCTGAATAATTAGAGCCGTAGAGAACCTCACCGCCGTGCAGACGGAGATAGATGAAGTTGGAAGTCGCTCTCTCCATCATGGGGAGACCTGAGCCGTGAGCAATGCAAAAGGCGAAATCAAATTCTTCCAATAGCCGAAAGGCCTCCTGACAGAACCAAGATTCATCCCTGAACTCAAAGGCATGGCGAATCCGTTTCGACCGAGGGAGGGTGGAGAGGAGGACACAAAATTCCTCCAATCTCTCTTTTTGAAATTTGAATCGGGGAGGGAGTTGCCAGAGCAAGGCTCCCAATTTCTCTTTTAATGGGGAAGCATGGTCTAAAAGAAGGGATAAAGGTTCTCGGCAATCTTTTAGACGTTTGATATGGGTGATGAACCGGCTCCCTTTGACGGCAAAGGAAAATCGTTTCGGCGTCCGTTTGTACCAGCTCTCAAAGACCTCTCTACTGGGCAACCGGTAAAAGGAGACATTCAATTCGACGCTGTCAAAATATTCCGCGTAGAATTCGAGCCATTTCTTCTGAGGAAGATCGGAGGGATAGAAAACACCGTCCCACCAGTGGGGATAGTTATAACCGCTCGTTCCGATGAAAATCATCCTCTCCCCCTTCCCCTCTCCCCATCGGGGAGAGGGATGGGGGGAGGGGGGGAAATGGTAATTGATTTAATGATAATAGTTTTTGTCGCCAGGGCCCCTTTGAGACCACTTCCACTTGTAATATTCGCGGCGAATTCTTTGGCGTATTGTTGGATAGGCCATATAGAACAAGCCGAAGAGAAGGCCCCCCAGATGGGTGAGGTGAGCGACCCCGCCTCCTGTCCCCTCCGCTGAAGAAAAGAGTTCGATGAGGCCAAAAATGATCACCATGTATTTTGCCGGAATAGGAAAAAGGAAATAGATATAGATGAGCCGGTTAGGGAAGAGCCACCCATAGGCCAGGAGTATTCCGTAAATTGCCCCGGAGGCTCCGATCACAGGGATGAACTGATGCGGAGAAAAAACCACGGTGCAGACCCCGGCGCCGATTCCACAAAAGAGGAAAAATTGTAAGAACTTCCTCGACCCCCAGAAGCTTTCCAACTCCCCTCCGAACATCCAGAGGGCCAAGAGATTGAAAAGAATATGGGTGATCCCCCCATGAAGGAAAATGTAAGTAAAAAGTTGCCACAGGAAATATTTCCTCCAGACCAGAATGGGGACGAGACCAAGGTAAAAGTTGATCTGGCTGCTGACCAGCATTTGAAGAAGAAAGACGATGCCCATGATGATCATCAATTTTTTAATGGCGGGTGTCACACCATATCCAAAAGAATAGCGGTAATAAGGCATTTCCGTCTCCTCGGCAATGATTTTGAAGCTCAAAGTTCAAATGTCCAGATGTTGAAAGAAAGGTTGAGGCTGAGGTTGAGGTTAAAGTTTAAGTTCTAAACCTTAGCCTGAAATTTGTTATTCATTTGACATTTGGACTTTGACATTTGAACTTCCTTTATGACCGTAAATTATATTTCTTCATTTTATAACGAAGCACCCTCTCACTGATGCCGAGGTTCTCGGCGGCCTTCGTTTGAATCCCCTGATGCTGATGAAGGGCTTTGACAATCAAGTCCTTCTCGACCTCCTCCAAGGACTCCGGAAGACTCTTTTCTTTTCTCGGAAATTCCCACACCCTTTCTGACTTCTCCTCCTGGAGATGAAAAGGAAGGTCCTGGATGGTAATCACATTCCCTCGACAGAGTACCACCGCTCTTTCGATAAGATTCTCCAGTTCCCTGACATTTCCGGGATAGGGGTATCGAAGGAGAAGGGCCCTCGCCTCTTTCGAAATATCAGAGATTGATTTTCGATTCTCTTTCGAAAATTTTTTTAAAAAAAAGTCGGCCAGAAGAGGAATGTCCTCCCTTCTCTCTCTTAAGGGAGGAAGCTGGATCGAGATCACATTGAGCCGATAGTAAAGATCTTCCCTAAAATGTCCATTCTTCATCGCCTCCTCAAGATTTCGGTGAGTGGCAGTGATCACCCTCACATCGGTCTTGAGAGAAAGGTTTGATCCCAACCGTTGGAATTCCTTCTCCTGAAGGATTCTCAGGAGTTTCACCTGGATGGTCGGGGAGAGGTCTCCAATTTCATCCAAAAAGATGGTTCCGCCGTCTGCCTCTTCAAATCGGCCAATTCTTCTCTGGGCTGCACCCGTGAAGGCGCCTTTCTCATGACCGAAGAGTTCACTTTCGAGAAGTGCCTCAGGAAGAGCAGAACAGTTTACCTTCACCAGGGGCTTATGGGAACGGGGACTCGCATAATGGATCGCATTGGCAATCCGTTCTTTTCCCGTCCCGCTTTCTCCTTGGATTAAAACAGTAGCCTGACTGGGTGCCACCCGAGCGACAAGCCCCATCACCTCTTCCATTTTGGGGCTTCCATAGATAATGTTGTGAAATGTGAAGCGTTCTTGGAGTTGAGCCCTCAACTCCTTGTTCTCCCGGATGAGGTGGGACCTCTCCATCACCTTTTGAAAGATTAGGAGGAGTTCTTCCAGATCGATGGGCTTGCTGAGGTAATCGAGAGCCCCTTCTTTCATTGTGGCCACGGCGGTCTCGACCGTTCCGTAGGCGGTCATCATCACCACAGGGAGATCAGGATAGAGCCTTCGAATTTCCCGGAGGGTCTGCAGGCCGTCGAGTTCTGGCATTTTATAGTCGATCAGGGCGATATCGAAAAAATCTCCTTCCAGCTTCTGAAGAGCCTCCCTTCCATTGACGACTGCGTCAACAGAGAACCCCTCCTTTTTCAGGAAACCTTCTAAGAGATCTCTTTGAGCTTTCTCGTCCTCAGCAATCAGAATTTTCGCCTTTTCCATTCCTGTATCCTAACATTAAAAATAAATCTCCCCTCCCCTGGCGGGAGGGGATAAAGGGGAGGGGGAGATAAGTCTAAGCCTCCACCCCCACCGCGCCGTCGCCAAAGCGCTATGGCGCGTCGGCGACCTCACCCTCCCCCGTTTGAGGGGGAGGGAACTGATGGTTGAAAGGGCAATGCGACTGTCACTTTCGTTCCGAATCCGACCCGACTTTCGACTTTCAATTGGCCACCGTGGGCTTCGATGATCCGATGGGCAATGGGAAGCCCTAATCCAACCCCCTTGTCTTTCGTTGTATAGTAATAGTTGAAAATCTTTTCCATCTGTTCCGGTGGAATTCCTGAACCGGAATCGGAAATGACCACTTCTACGTGATCATTCAAGGAGTGGGTTTCAACACGGAGGATTCCTCCCTGTGCCATCGCCTGCATTCCATTCTTCATAATATTGATGAAGGCCTGTGTCAACCTCTCGTTGTCCATTTTGATGAGAGGGAGGTCTGGATCCATTTCTGTCTGAAGGTTCATACCTTGGGGAAAGGCCTCTTCCTGAAGAAGGGCGATTAGGTTTTTTAGGAGTTCCTGCAGGGAGGAGACTCTCAGGTTGAGCTGAAAGGGCCGGGAGAGGGTCAGGAACTGTTCGACGATTTCGTTGACCCTTCTGATTTCTTTGAGAATTAACTCTGTGAAGGAGAGATATTCCTCTTTCTTGGATTCATCTTGAGGGAGAAATTCCCTCTTAAGCCTCTGGAGCCCCATCCCGATGGCATTGAGAGGGTTTCGAATCTCATGGGCGACCCCGGCAGCTAAATGGCCAAGGGACGAGAGTCTCTCAGCCAATTGGACTCGATCTTCCATCTCTTCCATTTTTCTAAGATGTCGGTTCTGGTTCACCCATATCAGGGTGATGGCAGAAACCCCCAAGATGAGAAAGAAGAAGATGGAGAGGGTCACATTCTTTTTGATTTGGCTCAGGACAGAATGAATCTCTTTTGGAGAGTATCCGATCCGGATCAAGCCCATCGTTATTCCCCTGTGTGAGAAGGATTCCACCACTTCAAAGACTTCCTCTCCTTTTGTAGATTGGCGAAGGCGAGAAAGAGGTCGATTGCTTCGAAGAGAATTTTTTAGGAAGAGGTCTTCCTCCCTCTTCCCAATGAGGGTTGGGTCGGTGTGGGCGAGGGTGTTGAAGTCGCTATCCTGGACAGAGATAAAGAGGACGCCCTCCCTCGGGCTGATGTCGGAGATCGCCTTTTGCATCGCCAATTGGCGGAAGAGCCTTTTTAACTGTTCTCCATTGAGGTGAAGAGCAATGATTCCTGGTGCAGCCTTCCTCCGGATTGCAATCGTAAACCAATGATCTTCAGACAGCGCCTTGCCGAAAAGGTCGATGGCCACGGAACGTTTCTTCTCGATCAGTTCCCGGAAGAGAGCGCTCCTTTCGAAAGATGAGAATGGAGAAGGCCACCCTTTGAGAAATTTCCCCTTAGAGTCGTAGATTTCAATTGAGGTGGCGAGATACTGGTCAGCGAGTGATTGGAAGTCAGAGGGAGTTAAAGGTTTTTCATCCTCCCCCTGATCAATTCGGTAGACGACCTCCAAAAGGTATTCGGCAACCGATTCCTCCAGGCCGAAAAGGAATCCGGAAACGGGTGGATTGAGGAGATGTTTTGCTGATCCGCTTTCCATCACTTGGAGGGAGGCCATGGCCTCTTGGACATTCTTTTCATACTGTTGCAAAAGAAGAATCGCCTCTCTCTCCAATAAGAGATAGAATCCCTTTTCAGTTCGGTTGATTTCCAGAAGTCCGTTGATGATGAGGATAATCAGTAGAATGCCACAAAGGATCGCTAGATAGATGGGTGAGAAACTTCTTCTTATTTTGCTCTCCTGTCTGAACAAAATATGCCCCTTCTTCATTCCTTCCTTGGCCCCTCCGGGAAGAGCGGTTTTCGAGGGGGCATTGTTCCCATCGGGCCAGGTCCAAACATCATTCGGTGAAAGAAGGGAAACTCTTGTTCCGGACACCAAATTTTTAATTGTTCCTCGGTAAGAAGGTTCCTCACCTTGATCAGGTATTCGATGGCCTTTTCCTCCAGTTTGGACTGAATTTCGCTGATCTCCAAATATTTAGAGCGGATTGACTCTATCTTCACGGTGGGGTTGGTAAGTAATTCCCGGAGTTCCAAACGCTTTGCAAAAAGTTCAGCCCTGCGTAGCTGAGTCTCTCCGAAAAAGGTCTGTTGGATCATTTCCAATCTCTTCACCTGATCTAAAGAGAGGTCGAGGTCAGATGCCCTCCAGCATGGACCCTCTCCCCTCCACGGTCTCCCCCTCATTTCTGGTCCAGGCTTCATTCCAGGAGGTTGTGAAAATGAGGCAGATGTGGCGAGGATGGAGAGAAAACATAGAGTTAGGATATATATTTTAATCATTATTACCCACCATCGCGCAGCCTAAAATCCTTTGTTTTGGATTTCATATGAGTCACAAATCTATCTTAAAACATATCGAAAAGGTCTCAAAATGTCAAAAATAAAAGGGGAAGGACAAGACCTTCCCCTTTTTCTGCAGAAACATCTTCAGCATCCGTGACTAATTCGACATTCCATAGCCAGAACCCATTCCATGACCACAGCCCATCATACCGCCTTGGCCCATCATACCACTATGACCCATCATACCACCACGGCCCATCATGTGGCCACGGCCCATTCCCCAACCTGGCTTCCAATTGGCGATCTGTTCAGGGGTGAGGAACTTGCGAGCCTCCAACTTAGATTGGATCACCTTATCCTTCATCTGGTTTTGAAGGTCTCTTAACTCTCTTTCCTTATCCAGGATAGCCTTGGGATCAGCCTTTGGATCAGTCCACAAGGATTGGAATTCTATTCTTTTGGTCACAAGGGCGCCAATGAGTTGAGCATTCTCCTGTCTAAACTTCCGGCGCAATTCCCGGAACTGGGCTTTCTGCTCTGGTGTTAGATTGAAGGTTTTACTCGGCCCCCAACTTTCCTGGTGGTGCATTCCTCCATGGCCGGGGCGAACCCCGGGATCTTGAGCATAGGCATAGGTGAAACTGAAAAGCATCACCACAAACAGTCCTAAAGCAATCATCGTCTTTTTCATCTGTCTCACCTCCTTTCATCAGAAAGTAATCATTACTTCTTTTAATAGCAAGTGGTGTGCCAATCTACCAACGGTTCTCAAGATTTTTTCTATCCAATCTCACCATCGCTTTCCCCTGTTAGCTCAATTTATTATAAAATTCAAAGCGTTATAGTCTTCCGGAAAGAAAAATGAATGGTATGGTTCTGGATCGAGAGGAAGTAAATTTGGTGCAAATCCTCTAAGATTTTTTATTCAGAGTGACAGTTCCGAAAGGGAAAGGTTTGTCGATCTGTTTTGCGGAGGCTGAGATTTCTTCTTAGATTTCGAAAAGTAATCAAATTCGACAATCCTGACGATCCATTCGACATAAATTTCCCATTAAGACCTTCACGTTCGCCAGTCCTCCAAGGGGTATTGGGCTCTGGAACCATTTGAAGGATGACCCGTCAATAGGAAATTTTTGCTTGAAAAAGGGAAGGAGAAAAGTTAGAAAATGATGGAAGATTTGGAAACCGTCATTGCAAAAAAGGTGGTAAAAGACCGGGTAAAGTTTCCTTTGCTCAAGAGTGAAAGGGGGGCTCACAATGAATGCTGAGGTCGAAAAGATTAATTCTTTTGAGATGGCTAAGAAGCAGGTTGATATTGCTGCCAAGTATTTAGATCTGGATCCCGGATCAGTGGAGAAATTGAAGAACACCAAGAGGGAGTTGATCGTCCACTTTCCTGTCAAGATGGACGATGGGATAGTCAGGATTTTCACTGGGTATCGGGTCCAACATAATGTTTCGAGGGGGCCTGCCAAGGGGGGGATCAGATACCATCCCGATGTTGATCTCGATGAGATCAGAGCTTTATCCATGTGGATGACCTGGAAGTCTGCTGTCGTCAACATTCCATTCGGGGGGGCCAAAGGCGGAGTTCAATTCAACCCCAAGGAGATGTCGCTTCACGAGATAGAACATTTGACACGGAGGTTTACCTGGGAGATCTCGCTGCTGTTAGGTCCGGAACAAGATATTCCTGCCCCGGATGTCTATACGAATCCCCAGGTGATGGCCTGGATAATGGATACGTACAGTATACTAAAAGGCTATTCAGTCCCAGGTGTGGTGACCGGTAAACCAATTGAATTAGGAGGTTCTCTCGGAAGATTCGAGGCAACAGGCAGGGGGGTGGTGATCACCTCTCTGGAGGCACTGAAGTGTTTGAAGATGCCCATGGAGGGGGCTACGGTGGCGATCCAGGGTTGCGGGAATGTGGGCGGCGTTGCTGCAATGCACTTCGATCGTCTTGGTGCAAGAGTGATTGCCATCAGCGATTCTCAGAAAGGAATTTATAACGCGAAGGGACTTAATGTGAAGAGGATCTTGGATTATAAAGCTAAGTATCAATGCTTTGTGTGCGAACAAGAGGGAGAGACGGAGATCACGAATCAAGAGTTGTTGGAATTGGATTGTGATATCCTGGTTCCGGCTGCTATTGAAAACCAGATCACGGAGAAGAATGCCTCACGGATCAAAGCCAAGATTATTACGGAGGGGGCGAACGGACCGACGACACCAGAGGCGGATGAGATTTTGAATGACAAAGGAGTTTTCGTTGTTCCCGATATATTGGCCAATGCGGGAGGGGTTACGGTCTCTTATTTCGAATGGGTCCAGAACCTTCAGGAACTCATCTGGAGTGAAGAGGAGGTATTGGAACGATTGACCCGCATTATGCAGCGAAGTTTCAAAGAAGTTTTGGACATCTCTCTTTTGAAGAAGACTCCCATGAGAACAGCGGCCCTTGTTCTTGGAATCGGAAGAGTCGCAGAGGCCACGAGGCTCAGGGGACTCTATCCGTAATTAAAAGATCACTTATCATCACTTATCAATGAGCAATGGTCAATCATCAATGGCCAATGAAAATCCCAAACCAAATTCCCTCCCCCTCGACGGGGAGGGTGCGGGTGGGGGTGATAATTTGGGAGAAAATGATTAGTTTAGAGGTTGATCATTCAATGACCAATGACCATTGACAATTGAAAGTTGATAAATGCCCATTGAAGATTTGAGGAAAAGATGCAATACGGGTACCCGAAAGGTTATGTGTTTTATCGGAAATTGGCACGGAACTACCCCTTGATCACCCATGGAGAGGGGATCTATCTCTACGATGAGAACGGGAAGCGCTACATCGATGGGTCCGGTGGTGCACTGGTTGTGAACATTGGCCATGGTCAGAAAGAGATTTTCCAGAAGATGATGGAACAGATGGTTCAGGTCGGCTATGTGCATGGAACACAGTTCACAACGAAGTCGATTGAGGAGTATGGGGAGGCGTTGGGGAAAATTCTGCCAACAGGGCTGGGGAAAATCTATTTCCTTTCAGGTGGTTCGGAGTCTATTGAGGCCGCTATCAAATTGGCGAGGCAATATTATTTGGAATCCGGCCAATCGCAGAGATGGCGGGTGATTGCCCGATGGCACAGTTACCACGGGAATACCCTTGGAGCCCTGTCTCTGACAGGGAGGATCGGGATGAGAAGACCCTACCTCCCTCTTTTGATTGATTTCCCCCATTTCCCGCCCCCCTATTGTTATCGATGTCCATTTGGCCTTTCCTATCCCGAATGTGAATTGGAATGTGCGAGGTCATTAGAAAATTTGATCCAGATGGAAGGCCCGGAAACCATCTCTGCGGTCATCGTGGAACCGATCATTGGAGCCACCGTTGGGGCAGTGGTGCCTCCCGATGGTTACCTACCCTCCATTAGAAGGATCTGTGAGCGTTATGGGATTCTGTTCATTGATGATGAAGTGATGACCGGGATGGGGAGGACAGGAAGATGGTTTGCCGTGGAGCATTGGGGTGTCTCACCCGACATCATGGTTTTAGGAAAAGGGATGAGCGGAGGATATTTTCCTCTCTCGGCGATGATCACACGAGGTGAATTCGTAGATCGATTGAAGGAGAAGACGGGTGGCTTTGTCCATGGCCATACCTATTCGCACCATCCTGTTGCCTGTGCAGTGGGGCTGGCTGTCCTTGAACATATTAAGAAGAACCAACTTGTTGAGCAGTGCGCCAGTCGAGGGGAATATCTCCTGAAGAGGTTGGAAGAATTGAAGGCCTTTTCATTTGTGGGCGATGTGAGAGGGAAGGGGTTGATGACCGCTATTGAATTTGTTAAGGATCAAAGGACGAAAGAACCCTTCCTAAGGACAAAGAAATTCACAGAGAGGGTGATTGATCTGGCCTTTGAGAATGGCCTCGTCCTTTATCCCGGCACGGGTTTTGTCGATGGCGTCAATGGCGATATGGTGATGGTGGGTCCTCCCTTGATCATTGAAGAGGATCAGATTGACGAGATCATTGACATCCTTAAGAAGACTTTTTCGCAGATGGAGAAGACATAACCCAGATGTTGCAATATCAAACCCGGGCAGGGATACTTCCAAACCCTTGCAATTGCGGATTTTTCGTAAATGAAGAGTTACAGAGGATCTCACTTTACGTGAAGTCCCGGTTTTGCCTGGAGACGCATGCAGCTAACTCCCAAAGGTGCCGCTGCAAGGCTTTTTCAGTACCCCCGCCCGGTTTCGATATTGTTTTTTTGCAACTGGCGGGATAACACATCCTCTCTCACCCTTATACAGGTGAATATGGAAAAATTGATTATCAGTGTTGGAATTACGGGATCGCGAATTACCCGCCAACAAACCCCCTATATTCCCATCACTCCAGAAGAGATTGCCCGATCGGGGATTGAGGCCTGGGGGGCAGGGGCCTCCATTCTTCATATCCACGTACGAGATCCAAAGACAGGGCTTGGTACACAGGATCTTTCACTCTTCAAAGAAGTAGTGGATCGCATTCGGAGCAAGACCGATGCCATTCTTTGTTTGACCACCAGTGGTATTCCAGGTAGAAATCTCCAATTTCAAGAAAGGTTCGTCCCTCTATCCTTAAATCCAGAGCTGGTCTCATTCGATGCAGGCTCTATCAATATGAGAGAGAATGTTTTTCTCAATCCTCCAGAGTTTCTGGAGACACTGGCCAAAGAGACCCTGATGAAGGGGATTAAACCTGAGCTGGAGGTATTTGAGGTCGGAATGGTTCATACCTGCCTCAGGTATATGGAAAAAGGTCTTCTTAAACCTCCGCTCCACTTTCAATTCGTTTTGGGCATCCTCGGGGGCATGCCTGCTACGGCAAAATCGCTCCTTCACCTATCAGAGATCATTCCTCAGGGTTCGACCTGGTCTGTGATCGGGATCGGTCCTGGCCAACTCCCGATGGCTATGATGGGGATGGTGATGGGAGGGCATGTCCGGGTGGGTTTGGAGGACAATATCTACTATTCGAAGGGGGTCCTGGCGGAAAGCAATGCTCAATTGGTGGAAAGGGTGGTCAGAATTGCAAAGGAGTTTGAAAGAGAAACCGCCACCGCACAAGAATCCAGAAAAATCCTGAATTTATAATAACCTCTACCTTATTCCCTATCGTTTTCCTAATTTCTATATTATTTCTTTTGATGGTTACCAAAATGCTGCAGAATGCCCCGTCCTCTGGACGGGGATGAATGCAGCGGTTTTTAAAATTCGATAGGCAGTCCCGCCAAGGCGGGATTGTCCTGCATTGCATTTTCGCCGAGGCTGGAAAGCCTCGGCTATCCGTGAAGCCCCGCCCTGTGGGCGGGGAGCTTCACTAATACAAACTCATTAAATCATATTACCCCCCAACCCGCCACCCCTCAAGGGGGGAGGGTAGGGAGGGGGGGAGATTGACGTACCGGGGGTAATGTAAACTATAATATGTTCCTCTTAATAATTATAAGATTTCCCCGAATGTTTTAGTAAGCCAAAAAATCATTTGACATCTACCGAGAGAAGTATATGATATCCAACAAGAGATGTTATCCGAGTAGGGGCTAATAATCCTTTAACGGTGGGGAAAGGAAATGGTCAGCCCTGATCATCCAACAAAGTCGGGCTCTCATCGTTCCAAAAAGGTATTGGACTGTGAGGGCTTTTTTATTTACAGGTTTGATCCCGAGGTCGAATATTCTCACGTGATCACTTTCGAAATTAAAGGATAACTGTGAATGCTTTAGACGCTCCGAACTAATATCTAAAAACTAAATGATGAGGGTGCCAAGATGGAGGATCAAGACAAAACAAAGGAGCAACTTGTAAATGAATTAGTGGAATTGCGCCAACGAATTGCTGATTTGGAAAAGTTAGAAGTCAAGCGCAAGCGGACGGAGGAGGCACTTCGGAAATCAGAGGAACGATATAGAACTATTCTTGATAACATCGAGGATGGCTACTTTGAGGTAGATATTGCGGGGAATTTTACTTTCTTTAATGGTTTTCTGTGCAGAATGCTTGGATACTCAATAGACGAAATGATGAGCATGAATAATAGGCAGTATATGGATAAAGAGAATGCACAAAAGGTATATCAGACGTACAACCAGGTTTACACCACAGGGGAGCCTTACAGAGCGTTTGATTGGGGAATCGTAAGAAAAGATGACACAAAGAGATTTGTTGAAAGTTCAGTTTCTCTGCTAAGAGATTCAAAAGGCGAACGGATAGGGTTTCGAGGTATTGTTCGTGACATCACCGATCGTAAATTTGCGGAAGAGGCACTGCGAAGGAGTGAGGAGGAGGCGAAAAGGCTGTCTCAAGAGAATGCGATCATGGCCGAGATTGGGGAAATTATCAGCTCAACACTGAACGTCGAAGAGGTGTATGGGCGCTTCGCCGAGGAAGTACATAAAATTATCCCCTTTGACCGGATTGTGATTAACATCATTAATATTGAAAAGAACACTGTTTCAAATGTCTACATGGCAGGAAAAGGGATTGCAGATCGGAAAGTTGGGGAGATCTACCCCCTCAAAGGTTCAGGCAATGTCGAGATGGTACGTACAAATTCAAGTCTTCTCATCCAAACAGAAGACTTCGATGAATATAAAGACCGTTTCCCCATGCTTTTATCCACTTTTCAAGCTGGGTTTCGGTCGATCATGAATGTTCCTTTATTCTCAAAAGGGAAGATCATAGGGGGGTTACTTTTGAGATCTCTTAAACCCTACGCCTATACAGATAAGGATGTAAGGCTGGCTGAAAGAATGGCCAATCAGATTGCCGGTGCTATTGCCAATGCTCAGCTTTTTATTGAACGGAAACGAGCGTTGGAAGATAGAGAACAACTTATCCTCCAACTTCAGAAGGCTCTTACCGAAGTTAAACAATTGAGTGGATTACTGCCCATTTGCGCATCCTGCAAGAAGATCAGGGATGACAAAGGTTACTGGAATCAGATTGAAAGTTACATCCGTAACCATTCTGAAGTTGAGTTTAGCCATGGGATTTGCCCAGAATGTATGAGAAAACTTTATCCCGACCTCTAAGAGGACATTTCTCCCCAATCATTTTCATCTCCTTTTAAAGATTGGACCTACCCCTCTTGCCCCCTTGATGCGGAGGCTTTTGACTTCTTATTCAGTACATTACAACCGGCGCTACCAGCGTTCTGGACATCTTTTTCAGAACAGGTACAGATCCTTGGTGTGTGACGAAGATGCTTATCTCCTGGAGTTGGTTTGCTACATTCATCTAAACCCGATCAGGAGTGGAATTGTCAAGGATCTGGAGGAACTTGAGAGGTATCCGTGGTGTGGAGACGGAGTATTGATGGGTAGAAGCAAGGCTTCTTGGCAGAATTCGGATGAAGTGCTGAGCTATTTTTGCGAGAGGGTTGGGGCAGCTCGTTTGAAGTATCGGAGATTCTTAAGAGGAGGGCTAAGTCAAGGTAAGCGGGCGGATCTCGTGGGAGGAGGTTTAATTCAGAGCCGAGAAGGGGGAAAAGAAAAGGAACCGGAAGGGGAGGGATTTTACGACAAAAGGGTGCTTGGAGAGACCGAATTTGTGAAACAGATCCTGCAACGCCATCAAGATATCCCAAAAACAAGGCCTCTCCGAATGACTTGGCAGGAACTTCTGGAGAAGGTGTCACAGTGGTCTAATGTCCCGACTGCCGAGTTACTGTCAAGGACCAAGCGGGCACCGGTGGCCAGGGCCCGTTCCATTGTTTCGTATCTGGCAGTCAGAATTCTGGGGATGAAGACGACGGAGGTAGCTGGCCTCCTGAATCTCACGCAGCCAGCCGTTTCGAGGTCCCTCCTCCGAGGAGAGGAAATCCTCAAAGAGAGCAAGGAGTTCGATGATCTCCTAAAAAAGTTGTAAAGTAATGAACGTCCCCGTCCCCAGCTTCATCGTAGCCGCAACCTTTAGGTTTACATCTGGTTCGCTTTTCAGAATCTGTAGGCCACCATTTTCTGTCTGCCTGCGGTATGCAGGCAAAATCCACAATAACTTATAAAAGTAACATATTTGGGAAAAATTGTTCATTTTTTGCCAAAACGCGGACGCCACTTCTCTGAATGTAATTCTTAGATTTTGAATCCCAATTAAAAATCAAGTAGTTATAAAATTGAAACCCTCAATTTATTTCCTTGGTATAGATTTTGCTGTCAAACTGGTGAAAACCAAAAAAAACGGAGGCAAACGGATGTCTTTAATGGAAAAAGATGTGGTTTTAACAACCGATGAGGCGATCCAATATTTAAGAATCTCCAAACCCACATTCTTAAAATATATCCGGCTTGGAAAAATCAAGGCCATTAAAGCAGGAAATGGCTGGAGGGTTCTTCAATCTGAGCTGTACCGATTTCTAAAAGAGGGATAGTGCGAAGGAGCCAGATAAGGAGTTATGAAGACGAAAGATGAAGAGAAGACAAGAGAGCAACTCATCGATGAGTTGGCGGAGTTGCGCAAAAAGGTTGCTGAATTGCAGGTATTTAAATCTGAGCAAAATCGGGGACTGGCAGCGCTGCGGGAGAGTGAGGAAAACTTTAGAGCCGTGGTCGAGAATGCTAGTGACGCTATCCTGGTAGGAGCAGGGGGAGGATCGCATGTCTATGCGAACCAGCAGGCTGCAGAGATAACGGGTTACTCTGTCGCGGAACTGGCCAAAACCACTATAAAGGAACTGGCACACCCTGATGAGTTCGAGAAGATTATGCAAATATACAGAAGGAGACTCGAGGGAGAGCCGGTTCCGAGACGGTATGAGACCATAATCATTCGGAAAGACGGCAAGAGCGTGCCGATAGAAGTAGCGGGCACGAAAACAGTGTGGCAGGGAAAAACCGCCGATATGGTTTTTTTCCGCGACATCACCGAGCGCAAGCGGGCGGCGGAGGCAATGCGTCGCCGGGCTGAAGAGTTGGCTTCGCTTCAAGCAACTGTGGTCGAGATCACTTTGCCGCACGAATTGCCCATCCTGCTTCAGACTATCGTCAAGCGAGCGGTGGAGCTGTTAGGGGCTCATGGCGGCGGACTCTACTTATGCAATCCGGATCTAAGGGAGGTCCGCTGTGTGGTGAGTTATAACACCCCACGTGATTACACCGGGACGGTGCTCAAGTATGGTGAGGGGGCAGCTGGAATTGTGGCCAAAACTGGGGAGCCCCTGATCATTGACGATTACCGCACTTGGAGTGAACGGGCTGCCGTCTACGAGGAGGAGAAACCTTTCACTTCCGTACTCAGCACACCAATGATCTGGCAAGGGCAAGTGATAGGAGTGCTACACGTCCTGCACGATATGGAAAACCGTCGCTTCACAAAAGACGACTTGCAATTGCTGACCTCATTTGCCAACCATGCGACCATAGCTGTCGAAAATACAAAGTTATACCAAGAGGCTTTAAAAGAAATCATCGAGCGCAAGCGGGCAGAGGAGGTGCTGCAGGAGAGCGAGGCGCGGTTCCGCAGCTACTTTGAATTGCCTCTTATTGGCATCGCCATAACGTCTCCGGAGAAAGGATGGATCGAGCTCAATGATCAAATCTGCTCCATGATGGGCTACTCGCGGGAGGAACTCGTCCGCATGACATGGTCGGAACTGACGCACCCCGATGATCTTGCCGCTGATGTCGAACAATTCAACCGAGTCCTGGCCGGTCAGGTTCACAGTTATTCAATGGATAAGCGTTTTATCCGCAAGAATGGAGAAGTCCTCTGGACCAGCATTGCCGTGGGGTGCGTACGGGATTCCGGCGGCATGGTGAAGCACATTGTAGCTTTGGGACTGGACATCACCGAGCGGAAGCGAGCGGTAGAAGCACTGAAAAAGAGTGAGGAAGAAGCAAAGCGGCTGGCTCAAGAGAATGCAACCATGGCCGAGATTGGCCGAATTATCAGCTCAACCCTCAACATCGAAGAGGTCTATGAACGCTTCGCTGAGGAGGTCCGTAAGCTCATCTCTTTTGACAGGATTTCAATCAACATCATTAATCCTGGAAGAAGGATAGGTACCATCGCTTATACCCTTGGAGTTGACGTAAAAGACAGGAGATCTGGCGACGTTTTCCTTCTTATCGGCTCAATAACTGAAGAAGTGATGGTTACAAGTTCAGGCATTCTCGTCCAGACCGAGGATATAGAGGAGTTGAAAACCAGATACCTCGGTCTCTTGACTGCTTTTCAGGCTGGACTTCGGTCAATGATTTCAGTCCCATTGTTTGCAAAGGATCTGGTGATAGGTAGTCTTCATATTCGATCATTAAAACCAAATGCTTATTCGGAAACGGATATGAGGCTGGCTGAAAGGGTGGGCAATCAGATTGCCGGCGCTATCGCCAACGCTCAACTTTTCACCGAGCGCAAGCAGGCAGAGGACGCGCTGCGGGAGAGCGAAGAACGCTATCGCCTCCTTGCTGAGAATGTCTCCGACATTATCTGGACGGTGAACATGAACATGCAGGTCACCTATATCAGCCCATCTGTGACACGACTGTTGGGCTACACGGTCGAGGAAGCCAAGTCACGGACGATGCAAGAAGTATATACACCAGCGTCGTTTGAGAGAGCAATGCAGGTTTTCGAAGAAGAGATGGCTCTGGAAAACGCAGGACAGAGTGATCCCAATCGGTCGCGGAGGCTGGAACTGGAGTTGACCTGCAAGGATGGCGCCGTCGCCCCCGTCGAGGCGAATTTCAGTCTCTTGCGCGATGCCATGGGGAAGCCAGTTGGCATCGTCTCTATTGCGCGCGACATCGCCGAGCGTAAGCAGACACAGGACGCGCTGCGGGAGAGCGAAGAACGCTATCGCTCCTTCTTTGATAATAGTATTGACGCTGTCCTTCTTACGAGTCCCGATGGCGGCATTCTTACGGTTAATGCCGAAGCCTGCCATATTTTTGGGCGCACAGAAGAAGAAGTTCGTCAAGTCGGAAGGAATGGTGTTGTTGATACGTCAGATCCTCGTTTGCTTATAGCGTTGGAAGAACGCAACCGTACTGGCAGGTTCAAGGGGGAACTGAATCTAATACGCAAAGATGGAACCAAATTCCCCGCGGAAATATCCACTGCTTTGTTCAAAGACAAAGATGGTCATTTCAAAACAAGCATGATTATCCGTGAAATCACCGAGCGCAAGCGGGCCGAGGACCAAATACTCAGGCAAAACGCTGTGTTGGATGGCATCAGCAAAGTGTTCCGGGAGGCGTTGATATGTAAGGCCGAAGAGGAGCTGGCGAGCAAGTCTCTTACCGTGGCAGAAAAGTTGACCGGTAGCAAATTCGGTTGGATTGGTGAAATAAATCAGGAAGGTCGTTTGGATGCCATTGCGTTGAGTGATCCAGGCTGGAATGAGTGTAGAATGTCGAAGTCGGATGCAGTGATAATGACTAAAGGCATGGAGATATGCGGGATCTGGGGTCGGGTACTAAAGGACGGACAATCGTTGATCGTTAACGACCCACTCTCTCATCCCGACAGTGTGGGGACTCCCGAGGGTCATCCTCCGATAGCCTCTTTCTTAGGCGTTCCATTGAAACATACAGGTAAGACTTTCGGCATGATCGCTTTAGCTAACAAAGAATTGGGTTATGACCTCCCTGATCAAGAGGCCGTAGAAACCCTATCTGTTGCCATTGTGGAAGCATTGGAGCGCAAGCGGGCGGAAGAGGCGCTGAAGAAAAGTGCTCAGCTTTTAAGGGATACCGGAGAAATGACCAAAGTCGGAGGTTGGGAGCTTGACCTCTCGACCAAGGAGGTCTCATGGACGGAAGAGGTCGCTCGGATCCACGGAGTCGAGCCGGGATATAAGCCGAAGCTGGAAGAAGCTATAAAATTCTATGCACCCGAATCCATCCCCGCTTTAAAGGCAACATTGAAGAAAACCACAGAGACCGGCGAACCTTACGATCTTGAATCCCTTTTCATTCCTTCAGGCAGCAAAGATAAGATTTGGGTGCGGTCGCTTGGAAGGGCCGTTTACAGCGGCGGTAAAATAGTAAAACTTACTGGGACATTTCAGAATATTGATAAATATAAAAGGGCGGAGGAGGCGCTGCGGGAGAGCGAAGAGAAATATCGTAGCCTTTTCGAGGAGTCGAGAGATATTATCTATATTACCACCAAAGAAGGTAAGTTTATTGACATCAACCAAGCTGGGTTGGAACTTTTTGGCTATACCAAGGAGGAGTTGCTGAGTTTGAATGTCCAGGAGACATATGCTAATCCTGATGACCGGCCCAGATTTCAGCAAGAGATAGAAAAAAAGGGTTTTGTTAGAGACTTTGAGATAAAGTTATGCAAGAAAGACGGAACAGAGATGGATTGCCTACTCACTTCGATTTTGTGGCAAGCCATTGACGGAAGTATTTTAAGATACCAGGGCATCATTCGTGACATCACCGAGCGCAAGCGGGCGGAGAAGGAAAAGGAAAGTTTAGCGAAATTCCCTTCCGAAAATCCAAACCCCGTATTGCGGTTAAATCAAGATGGCCTCATTCTTTATGCAAACCAGGCAAGCCAGGTGCTGTTAGAGAATTGGGGTTGTATGGTTGGCAGTTACGCTCCGCCATTTTGGCGCGATTTAGTTACCGATTTACTCACAAGCAAGTCAAGGAAAATCATTGACATTGAGTGCGGTGAAATAATCTACTCCTTTGTTATTGCACCTATCACAGATGCGGGCTATGTCAACGTTTATGGCGAAGAAATCACCCAGCGCAAGCGGGCGGAGGAGGCGCTGAGGCGCGAACGAAACCGGACGCGGCAATATCTCGACATTGCCAGCGTCATGTTAGTGGCTGTCGACAACCAGCATCATGTTGTCCTTGCCAACCATAAGGCCTGTGAGGTTCTCGGATATGAAAATCAAGAGGTGCTCGGGAAAAATTGGTTTGAGAACTTCATTCCGCGAAGAATCCGAGACGATTTGCTTTATGTCTCTCAGAACCTGCTGAACGGCGAAGTCAAAGATGCCGAGTACTACGAGAACCCCGTCTTGACAAGAGCGGGCGAAGAGCGGCTGATCCTGTGGCACAACACGGCTATCCGGGATGAAGCAGGACACATCGTCGGTCACCTGAGTTCCGGGGAGGACATCACCGAGCGCAAGCGAATTGAAAAGTTACTAATGGAATCCGAGCGTAAACTTCGGCTCATTACTGAAAATATGAGAGATACGGTTCTTGCCTACGATATGGAGCACCGACTTCAATACGTGAATCCAGCATTTGAGATATTAACGGGTTACACCTGCCAGGAACTTTATGAGCGAAATTTTATCAATTATATTCATCCTGAAGATGAGGCCAGAATGCTCCAATTGTGGGAAGAACTCTTTCATGGTAAAGCGATCGTTGATGAGGGATTTCGCATTATAACAAAAGAGGGACGAACAAAGTGGTGTTCGGGTTCCTGGGGGCCACTTTTCGATGAAAAAGGAAAGCAAGTTGGCGTTCAAGGAAGAGAGACGGACATCACTGAGCGCAAGTGGGCGGAGGAAGCGCTACAAGCGTCCAAAGAATTATTTGAAAAAACCTTCGTTAGCCAGCTGGATGCGATCTTCCTGTTGGATGCGATCAATCCGCCGACGATCTTAGACTGCAACCCAGCCACCTCGGAGGTGTTTGGTTACACCCGCGAGGAAATGGTGGGCCGCACGACGGACTTCTTGCATGTCGATGAAACAACACTAAGAGAGTTTCAGGAACATCTACACTCAACCATAGGCGAGCGTGGTTTCATGCACCTGTTTGAGTTCCGGATGAGGCGGAAGGACGGGACAGTCTTCTCCACAGAGCATAGCGTGATCCCGCTCGAAGATATACAAGGCAAGTGTATTGGTTGGGTAAGCGTGGTGCGAAACATCACCGAGGCTAAACGGGCGAAAGAAGAATTAATGGAAAGGGAAATGTTCAATTTTGCGTTATTCGAGTACAACCCTATCCAAACTATTGTTGTGGATCTTGAAGGAAAAGTGGTTGGATGGAACCTGGCTAAAAAGAAATCAAGTGATAGACTGCCTAACATTGGGGATGTGATGTATAGGGATTATGCTGGAAGCTATGAGATCGATATGTATACAGAACTGATGGAATGCATCAGATCAGGAGAAATAAGAGAGTTTCCAGAACAAAAGTATGGTAACAAGGTTTTGTCTATTACGATATCACCTTTCTTTAAGGGGGCAGTGATAATATCCCAGGACATCACCGAGCGCAAGTGGGCGGAGGAGAGGATCCTCACCTATCAAGAACAGCTCCGTTCTCTGGCATCCGAATTGTCATTGATTGAGGAGCGAGAGCGTCGTGACATTGCAACAGAACTGCACGACAATATCAGTCAGACCCTGGCGATTACTAAAATCAAGTTAGGAATGGCTCAAGGGTTAACCTCTCCCACCGATTGGGTTGGCTCTTTGAATGAAATCAGCGAGCTGGTCGATCAGGCGATTCAATACACCCGATCATTGACATTTGAACTCAGCCCTCCCATCCTCTATGAGTTGGGTATTGAGGCAGCGGCGGAGTGGCTCACAGAGCAAATTCAAGAACAACATCATATCGAGATTGGTTTTGAGGACGATCGACGGTCCAAGCCGATGAGTGAAGAAATTCGCATCGCTCTCTTTAAGGCAACAAAGGAGCTGTTGATTAACATTGTGAAACATGCACAGGCGTCCAAAGCAAAAGTATCCATCTGGAGAGAGGACCATTCTATCAGAATTCGAGTTGAAGATGACGGAGTTGGGTTTTCCACCTCTGAAGGTAAAGCATTAGGAAAAACTACTGGGTTTGGTCTATTCAATATCGGGGAGCGAATCAAATATCTTGGGGGAGATATGGTGATTGAATCTGAACCTGGCCGTGGAACCCAGGTTACTCTATCAGCTCCATTGGAGGAAGAATAAGACCTAAATTGAGCGATTTTATCATATAAGTCGTCATTCCCGCCCCGGTTTTCACCGGGATGAACTCCAGCGGGAATCCAGTAAAATCAAGAGTTCTGGATGCCTGCTTTCGCAGGCATGACATATCACCCAATAGGTGAAATTATTAGTCAGTCCATAATTGTATAGACACCGGAAACTAAATCCCTCCTCCCCTCCCTTTACAAAAGGGAGGCGCCGCCGTCCAGAGCCGCATTACTCACTTCAAGCCGGGCATTGGGACTCTGGCGCCGGACGGAATTCCCCCTCTTTGGAAAAGAGGGGTTAGGGGAGATTTTCGAAGGATATATCTTCTCAATTATGGACTCTTTAGTAAAAGGAGAGATTGGCATGAGCATAAAAATTTTTCTTGCTGACGACCATAAAATCGTCCGCGAAGGTCTTCGCACTTTACTTGAGAAGCAGCCCGACATGGAGGTAGTTGGAGAGGCGGAGAACGGACGAAAAACAGTTCAGCTTGTTCAAGAACTGTTGCCCAACGTAGTCATTATGGATATTGCTATGCCTGATTTGAACGGCATCGAAGCCACTCGCCAGATCATTGCCAATACCCCAGGTGTCAAGGTAATTGCCCTATCAATGCATTCTGACAGACGGTTCGTGGTGAGAATACTCAATATCGGTGCATCAGGCTACTTGCTTAAAGATTGTGCATTTGAGGAACTCATTAATGCCATCCGAGCCGTGGTTGCGAATAGAATTTTCCTGAGTCCTAAGATTGTTGAGACCGTGGTCAAAGATTTCAGCCACCTATTCCAAAAGCTTGAAATTTCGATCTTCTCTAAACTGACCTCCAGGGAACAAGAGGTGCTTCAACTCTTGTCCGAAGGCAAAACCGCAAAAGAAATTGCCTTCCACCTCAATGTGAGCGTGAAGACCGTCGAGACATTCCGCCAGCAAATTATGGATAAGTTGGATATTCACAGCATCGCTGAGCTTACTAAATATGCCATCCGCGAAGGACTGACCTCCATCGAAACCTGACTCCCAAAGTCCTCATCCCTCCTCAGGAAAATCGAAGCCAAAACTCAGGAAATCCCTGATTGCCTTTTTATTTAAGTGTGATTTAATCACTAATCGGTAGAGAAGGCGCTAAGTTCTCTATTGTTTAAAAATAGGATCTGAAAACAATATCTTTCATTACCGTTTGAAAGGAAGGATTATGAAGGTATTTATCGTTGACAATTCAAGAGCTTTTCGAAAAGAACTCATCAACCTCCTCTCTAAATTAAAAGAGGTTGAAATTGTAGGTCAAGCACAGGATTCCGTTAAGGCCATGGAGGTCATTCAAAACTAAAACCTGATGCGGTGATATTGGGCATTCCAATACCAGGTGGGAATGGAATTCGTTTGGTAAAGAATATCAAGAAGGATAAACTGGCCCCTATTGTCATAATACTTACCCATTATCCGTATCGCCAATATCGGAAAAAGTATATGGATGCTGGTGCAGATTTCTTTTTTGATAAATCCACCGAATTTGACAAGATCATCGATGTGTTCAAAAAATTAATTCACGGTTCACCCAGTTGATTAGGAGTTTAACTATGAAGGCCGTAATCCGTAATCAAGTTACTGTGCGCAAGCGAGCGGAGGCGCTAAGTGCTTCAGGGATTTGGTATCGTCGGCTCTTTGAGACGGCGAAAGATGGCATTTTGATCCTCGATGCCGAGACAGGGATGATCGTCGATGTGAATCCGTTCTTGATCAAGATGTTGGGGTTCTCGCACGAGCAATTCCTGGGAAAGGGAATCTGGGAAATAGGGTTTTTTAGGGATATCGTTAAGAACAAAGCTAACTTCTTGGAATTGCAACAGAAAGAATACATCCGCTATGAAGACTTGCCGCTGGAAACTGCCGATGGTCGGCGGATCGATGTGGAGTTTGTCAGCAACGTCTATCGGGTGGGCCACCTAAGGGTGATGCAATGCAACATTCGTGACATCACCAAACGAAAGCAGGCGGAGAAGGAAGCCAAGGCGGACCTGGAGCGCTCTAACAAAGACCTGGAACAATTCGCCTACGTAGCTTCGCACGACCTTCAGGAGCCCTTGCGTATGGTGGCAAGTTACACCCAGTTGTTGGCAAAGCGCTACCAAGACAAGCTGGATGCCGACGCTAACGAGTTCATCGGTTACGCTGTGGATGGTGCCAATCGGATGCAGAAAATGATTAACGATCTATTGTCTTACTCAAGAGTCGGAACTCGGGGCAAACTCTTCGAGACAGTAGACTGCACAGCTATCCTCAGTCAGGCTCTCACAAATTTGAAAATGGCTATCGAAGAGACTGGCGCCGTGATTACCCACGACCCTTTGCCAACGATGACGGGTGACGAATCACAACTTGTCCAGCTCTTTCAGAACCTGATTGACAACGCCATCAAGTTCAGAGGTAAAGAAACGCCTGATATTCATATCTCAGCAACTCACGAATCACGAAAGACGATGGACGATGGACGAGAGACGATAGACCAACTCCGAACGGCTCGACTGAGCTCACCGAAGTCTCAGCCCTCCAAACTTAAAGAGGACTGGGTCTTCTCTGTACGGGATAACGGTATTGGTATTGACCCGCAGGATAAAGAACGGATCTTCACTATCTTCCAACGACTCCACGGGAGAAATTATTCTGGTACAGGCATTGGTTTGTCCATTTGTAAACGAATCGTAGACCGTCACGCTGGAAGAATCTGGGTGGAATCCGAGCCCGAAAAGGGATCGACCTTTTATTTTACAATACCTGATCGTTAACAGCCGGCAAGCTTGCAAGTCTGAAGTACGAATAACGGTAATAAAAGACCAGGATAAGACGATGGATGAGAAAAGAGGTATAAAACCGATTGAGATTTTACTGGTGGAGGATAGCCCGGGTGACGTTCGTCTGGCCAAGGAACTCTTCAAGGAGACGAAGGTTCTCAACAATCTGCATGTCGTTGGCGACGGTGTTGAAGCCATGGCCTTTTTAAGACATAAAGGGCAAAAGTATGCGAAAGTTCCTCGTCCAGACCTCATTTTCCTTGATTTAAACCTACCTAAAAAAGATGGTCGTGAAGTCCTTGCTGAAATTAAGTCGGATGGGAAATTGATGAATATACCTGTAGTCATCCTTACGATTTCTGAGGCAGAAGAGGACATTCTTAAAACCTACAATCTTCATGCCAACTGCTACATCACTAAGCCGATCGACTTGAACCAGTTTACCAAGGTAGTGAAGTCTATTGAAAATTTCTGGCTTTCCATCGTGAAATTGCCACCGAGGTAAAAGAAGTAATGGAAAATCATCCTTTCAAAGTCCTATTAGTAGAGGATAACCCGGGAGATGCCCGTTTGATATGTGAAATGCTGAAAGAGGCCAGTGCTGCCAAATTTAAACTCCTGTATGTCGATCGACTTGATGAAGGGCTGAGATGCCTCACCCAGCAGACGCTTGATTTGATTTTATTAGACCTTTCACTCCCGGATAGCCAAGGTCTCGACACATTCACTAAAACATATACTCAAGCCACAAAAGTCCCAATTGTAGTGCTCACCGGTCTCGATGACGAAGCCTTAGCAATCAGAATCATCCACTTAGGTGCACAGGATTATCTTATCAAAGGTGAATTAAACAAAAATATTTTAGTGCGCGCCCTATGCTACGCTATTGAGCGGCATCGTATGCAAGAAAAAATTCGCTCCTTGTCCCTTGTGGATGAACTAACAGGACTTTATAACCGGCGAGGCTTCTTAACCTTAGCCTCCCAGCAATTAAAACTGGCCAACCGTCTTAAGAAGAGAATGTTACTGATTTTCGCCGACCTGGACGGTATGAAGTGGATTAATGATACCTTAGGTCACCAGGAAGGCGATAAGGCTTTGATCGAAATCGCTAAAATTCTGAAAGAGACTTTCCGTGAATCGGACATCATTGCTCGTCTCGGTGGGGACGAGTTTGTTGTCCTAACATTAGAAAAATCTGTGTCCACCGACGATGCCATCACCAAGCGTTTGCAAGAGAAACTAAACTCTCAGAATGCACATGGAAACCGACACTACTGTTTGTCATTGAGTCTGGGTGTGGCGCATCACGACCCTGAACATCCATGTTCTATTGATGAGTTGTTAGCCAAAGCAGATTTATCGATGTATCAACAAAAGCGAGGTATGGGGAGGGAGTGGGAGGGAAGGAGAACGAGTCAAGATGAACACACAAGACTCTCGGCTGAAGGTTTTATTGGTTGAGGATAATCCAGGTGACTTCAGACTCATCCAAGAGATGTTTAAGGAGTCGGGGGCCAACGTCGAACTGAAATGGGCCAAACAGCTTTCGACCGGGTTGGCGAACCTAAAAGAAGAAAATTTTGATGGGCTCCTTGTGGATCTTGGATTGCCTGACAGCCAGGGAATCGATACTTTCAAAAAGATACATGACCAGGCACCACAGATCCCAATTGTTGTGATAACAGGTCTTGCTGATGACGGGCTTGCCATGAGGGCTGTAAGGGAAGGCGCACAGGACTACTTAGTTAAAGGTCAAATGGATAGTAATCTACTCATCCGTGCAATCCGTCATGCGATCGAGCGCAAGCGCGCGGAGGAGGTATTAAGAAGTGAGCGAGAAAAACTTGAAATGGTCACACAAAACATGGGGGCTGGGCTTGCCTTGATTTCAAAAGATTACCACACTCTCTGGGCCAACAATGTCCTCAAACAAATATTCGGTGATGTTGAAGGGAAAACTTGCTACTCAATCTATAACCAGAGGGCGGAGATTTGTCCTAGGTGTGGTGTCCGAGAAGTTTTTGAAAAGGGCAGTGAAAAAGTTGTGCACGAGCAAGTGGGAAAAGACATCGAAGGGAAACACAATCTGGTCAGAAATCATTGCCACCCCAATTAAGGATAAAGATGGAAATATCACGGCTGCTCTGGAGCTGGTAATACCCATCACCGAACACAAGAAGGCGGAGGAGGACTTAAGGAAAAGTGAGGAGAGATTCAGAGAACTTTATGACAGTGCCCCTGTAGGGTACCATGAAGTGGATACCGAGGGGCACATCACGCAGGTCAACCGCACGGAGTTGGAGATGCTGGGTTATATCGCTGAGGAGGTGTTGGGCCAGCCTGCGTGGAACTTCATCGTCGAGAAGGAGGAATCTCGAAAAGCAGTGGCAGCCAAGTTAGCTGGAGAAATATCACTTTCTAAAGCGTTTGAACGTACCTACAGGCGAAAAGATGGGACAACCTTTCCAGCTCTGATTGAAGATCGGCTTCTCAGAGATTCAGAAGGAAGGATCGTTGGCATTCGATCGACCATTCAAGACATTTCCGATCGCAAGAGGGCTGAACAAGAGAAGGCATCCCTTGAAGAACAGCTTCGCCAGTCACAGAAGATGGAGGCGATTGGTCACTTAGCAGGGGGCATTGCCCATGATTTCAACAATCTCCTCACGATTATTAAGGGCTATAGCCAACTCTCCCTCATCGAACTCAAAGAAGGCGACCCTCTAAAGGGAAATATTGAAGAGGTTAAGAAAGCCACGGATCGAGCCGCAGACCTCATCCGTCAGCTTCTTGCCTTCAGCCGCCGTCAAGTGATGGAGATGAGGGTTCTTGATCTCAACATCCTCTTGCAAAATCTGGACAAGATGCTGCGTCGAGTCATTGGAGAGGACATTGAACTGGTCACCCTGTTGGCGGAGGACCTGGGGAGGGTCAAGACCGACCCCGGACAGATCGAACAGGTGATCCTCAATTTAGCAGTCAATGCGAGGGATGCGATGCCCTCTGGGGGGAAACTCACCATTGAGACGGCTAATGTGGAGTTGGATGAGACTTATGCTCGTAGGCATGTTGCTGTAACACCTGGTCGTTATGTGATGCTGGCGGTGAGTGATACGGGGGTGGGGATGACCCCAGAGGTTAGGGATCGGGTCTTTGAACCCTTCTTTACGACCAAAGAGAAGGGCAAGGGGACAGGCTTGGGTTTATCGACGGTTTATGGAATTGTAAAGCAGAGTGAAGGGAACATCTGGATTTATAGTGAGCCGGGCCATGGGACGACCTTTAAGATTTACCTTCCTCAGGCGGAAGAGCTTCTGGAGGAGGTGAAGGAGAAGGTGGTGGGAGAGGAGCTTCCCTGTGGGAGTGAGACAGTTTTGGTGGTAGAGGATGAGGAGGAGGTTCGGAAGGTGGCTGCGCGGATTCTCAGGGGGCAGGGGTATAAGGTGTTAGAGGCATCCAATGGGGCTGATACTCTAATGATCTGTAAAGAGCAGAAGGAACGCTTTCATCTGATCTTGACGGATGTCGTGATGCCACAGATGAGTGGACGTCAGTTGGTGGAGCAGCTTCGTCAAGTATACCAAAACTTTAAAGTGCTCTATATGTCAGGCTATACGGATAATACCATTGTCCATCATGGTGTTTTGGAGAGAGGGATTAATTACATCCAGAAGCCCTTTACGGTGGGTGCCTTGGCATGCAAGGTGCGTGAGGTGCTGGATAATAAGGGGGGATGAAGAATGAGCAAGAAAGTATTGGTCGTTGATAATGAAGAGGTGATTCGAAGGTGTTTAAGAATTTATCTGACCAAATGGGGTTACGAGGTCAAAGAAGCCTCGGATGGAGAACAGGTTTTGGAACAATTGAGCTGTGAGGGTTTCGACTTCCTCATTCTCGATATCCTCATGCCGAATAAGGATGGATGGCAGGTATTGAAAGAGGTGAAATCGAATCCAAAAACGAAGGATATTCCGGTCATCGTCCTGACGGCTAAAAATGAAGACTCCGATATGTTCAAAGGATACGAACTGGGGGCAAGCTATTATTTAACCAAACCCTTTACCAAGGCCCAACTTTTCTATGGATTGCAATTGATATTTGAGGGAAAAGGCGAATCCCTGTCCATGGCCGGATAGGAATAAATTATGTAGACATTTCTCTATAATTTTTCATGGCAGGTATGTCACCCTCGAACGATGAAAATGGTCTTTCGGTTAAGGTTAGGAAGCCCGTTTGGTTTAGGGTCAACAGGTTAAGGCTAAAGATTTAAAGACCAATAACATAACCTCTTGACAAAACTGGCGTCTTTACCCTTACCTTCTAACCAGAGACTTTTATTTTCTGACTAACACCGACGTAATAAATAGTTTGTAGTGAAGGGCCTTGTGCCCGTCTTTTTACGCCCATAAAGGGCTGCACTACGTAAAACGAATTAATGCGTTTGTACTAATACAATGATATCAATGAGAAAGCCTCTTAAAATATTAATTATCGACGACGACCCATCCATCTGTAAAATGTTTGAGCGCTTCTTGACAGCAAACGGCTATGAGGTATCTACTTCAAATGACGGTCAAGAAGCTCTTTCTCTATTGAGATCAGAATTCTTCAATCTGATCATCCTTGACATACGCCTTCCGGGAATCGATGGATTGTCCCTGCTTTCGAAAATAAAACATTTTTCTCTGGAGACGGAAGTCATCATGATCACCGGCTATTGGAACATGGAGACTGCGGTCCAATCTTTTAAATTGGGAGCTTATGATTATTTAACGAAACCCATTGAACTAAACCTCTTGTTTCAAGCCATTAAAAAAGCATTGGAAAAGCAGACCCTGGAGTTAGAGAAAAGACATTTAATGGCTGACATTGAATTTAAAAATATACAACTGGAAAGACAAGGAGATCTGCTCGAAGGGAAGCTGATTGAAGATGATCAAAGGATATTCCGATTGATCAAACAGGGACTTTTTACGAGAAAACTATTTGAAAAGGTGATCGAAGGGGTGCCCTTAGGAGCCATGGTGATTGACAAGGACGGACGGGTTCTGATGTGTAACAAAGTCCAGGAAATATTTTCTGGAATTTCAAGAGATTCCTTACTAGGGAAGAACCTCTTCCAAGGCCCTCTGCCCATCGATTTAAAGCCATGGCAAGAAATGACGAAAGATTTCTCAAGTAGCAAATCCTATGAATTGAAAGTCGTTGATCAAAGACCGGAGAAGAATAGAATTTTGTCTATTACCCGCTCTTCTTTGATGGATGAGAAAGGGAGTCCCACGAGTTTTATCTTTCTCTCCGCTGATATTACGAATGAAAAAAGAACCGAGAAACAAATCGTTCAATCGGAGAAAATCATGGCGTTAGGCCAGCTTGCTGCAAACCTTGCCCATCAGATCAGAAATCCCCTTGCGATTATTGGGTCGGCAACACAATATTGTATTGAAAAACGAGAAAGTGAAAATGGGTTAAAAAAATATTTTAAAATTATTTATCGAAACGTTCAGAATGCGAATAAGATCATCTCCGAACTTCTCGACTTCGCCAAGCCCAAACTCCTTGAACTCAAACAGAATGATATCAATCAAATTTTAATCGAATTATATCGATTAATAAAAGTTGATTTTTTAGAAAACAGGATAAGGATTTTAAGACGTTTCGATCGATATCTCCCCAAAGTTCTTTGCGATAAGGAATCTTTGAAACAGGTTTTTTTCAACCTTTTCATGAATTCGAAAGAGGCGATGCCCAAGGGGGGAACTATCTCCATTATCACAAGGTATAACTCCCGAGACCAAACGGTGGAAATCAGCATCAAAGATACAGGCAAGGGTATCCCCAAAAAACATATGCCAAATATTTTCAATCCATACTATACCACCAAAGAAAAGGGGACGGGGTTGGGACTCTCTATTGTGCACCGGATCATCACCGACCACCATGGCCAGATCCTTTCTGAGAGTAAAGAAGGAAAAGGGACGAAAATGACGATCACCTTACCGGTCCAGTCAAGCCATTCAGGTTTCCAAGATCTGAGGAGAGAAAATGAACAGAATTCTTATCGTGGATGATGAAAAAGATATGAGGTGGCTTCTATCAAATTTCTTAAAGGAGGATGGATACACCGTCGATGAGGCTGAAGATTGCGGAGATGCATTGGATATTTTTAAAAAAAATTCGCCACCGGATTTAGTTCTATTAGACCTCCGAATGCCCGGGGAGATGGACGGCATCGATCTGCTCAAAAAAATCAAGACCACCCGGCCAGAAATTCAGGTCATTATATTGACGGCTTATGGGAATATCGGGTCCGCGGTGGAAGCGACCAAATTGGGAGCCTACGATTACCTCACCAAGCCTTTTGAGAACGAACGCTTGCGTATTACGATTAAAAGGGCGCTGGAAAGCCAAAAACTGACGCAGGAAGTCCTTCAACTGAAAATCGAGTTAAAGAAGGAGTTCGATTTAGAATCGATCATGGGAAGCAGTCCGGAGATCAAAAATATTTTTGGACGGATTGACAAAGTGGCAGCCACCAATTTTACCGTCCTGATCGAAGGCGAAAGCGGAACTGGAAAGGAGATCGTCGCCCATGCCATCCACAGGGCAAGCTTAAGGGGGAATGCCCTATTCGTAGCGGTAGACTGTGGGGCCATTCCTGATACATTGATCGAGAGCGAACTTTTTGGGTATGAAAAAGGTGCATTTACGGGAGCCGATAGGGGAAAGAAAGGGCAATTTGAACTCGCAGACAATGGGACGATCTTCTTGGATGAGATAGGCAATCTCCCGTATCATGTCCAGAATAAACTCCTTCGAATGATCCAGGAACGACAAATTCAGAAACTGGGAGCGAAACATGCTTTCCCCACCGATGTGAGAATCATCGTTGCCACCAACATCCCCTTGTTGAAATTAGTAGAAGAAAGGAAATTTCGGTCTGACCTCTATTACCGATTGGACGAATTCAAAATCGAATTACCCCCCTTAAGGAAAAGGAAAGAAGACATTCCTTTTCTGGCAAAAGAATTTATTGAGGAGGGAAACTTGGAGCTAAAGAAAAACGTGAAAGGTCTTCAAAAAGATTCGTTGACCATGCTGATCCATCATCATTGGCCGGGCAATGCCAGGGAGTTAAAAAATGTCATCAAAAGGGCCGTCCTTTTGGCGGAGGACGTGATCGAACCCTCTCACCTCATCTTTGACAATGGCGCCCCCGCTCCTCTTCCCGTCTTACTGGAGGAAGAGATTACGGAAGATATGTCGTTGAAGGAGGTGGCGAAAATGGCCGAAAAGAGAGCTATCGAGCGGGCCATCGTCAAGAGCACAGGAAATAAGAGTAAGGCTTCAAAGATCCTTCGCATTGATTATAAAACTCTCCTCTCCAAGATCAAGGAGTACCACATAAGATATGGAACCGATTATATGGGAGGAATTCCATAGATATGGAAGTCTGACCATAACATCTCTCTTAGTCCAGAAACATCCACTTCTCCTTATTTTTAGATTCATGTGTAAAATCCTTCATTTAAGAGAATAAGAATATAATCCCTCCTTCACGGCATAACTCTTGCTTTATTCTAAAACATGTCATCATTAAACCCCATTTCTGTGGCGCTCTTCTCTCTTTTGCGCCAGGAAAAATTCAGAGAGGAAAGGAGGTGAAAGAATATGGCAGTGGAAAAAGCAATTGGGTCTTCCAGTTTGGTTGAGGTGATTGACCGAATCCTGGACAAGGGCGTTGTGGTCGATGCCTGGGTAAGAGTCTCTTTAGTGGGTATTGAAATACTCGCGATTGAGGCCAGAGTGGTTGCGGCATCGGTCGAGACTTACCTGAAGTATGCTGAGGCCATTGGTTTAACCGCCACAGCAGCCTAAGGATAAGGTCAACCCCGTTAGATAGCAAACCCTATGGGATAATGAGCATCCAACAGGGCAGGTATCTCACGGGGTGAAAAGGGATTCTTGCCGAGCCATCCTCACTCCGCCAAAGGCAGGGCCAGCATGTCTCGCCAAGAAATTCCTCCCTGATTGGAAGAGAAAGGGGGAAACCCCGTTAAATATATTATCGGCTGACAGTAGCTTTGAGCATTATCAGCAAAGAAGTTTTGTTTTACCATGGACGGTGTATGGAATTTTATTTAACGGGGAAACGAAACGGATGCCATTAGCAAGAGATATGAAACAAATGGTCGACCAAATAGTTTCCTCTTACGAAACCAGAGTCCAGAGCATTAGCACCCTCTTCGATACTACCCATCAAGTCCTTCAGGGCTTCCAAGATTCCCTCCTTGACACAAGAGAAGAAAGAGAAAAACTTAATGGAGAATTACGGGAGAATCTTGCCAAAAACAAATCTCTACGGAGGAAAGATTTTGACAATTTGATGGAGGGCATTCTTTTAACTCAAAATGAGAGGGAAAAAGAAGTAAGGGATCTATTAAATAGTTACCTTCATGAACAGAAAGAGATGGCCCAGAATTTAAGGGAAAACCTGGAGAGGTTTAAAGATTCTCTTGCCAAAGGTGAAGCCCGGAGGGTCAAAGAGTTCCAACAGATGATTAAGGAAATCCTGGCGAAACAGACGGAAAGGAAAGATGAGGTCATCTCCAAGCTAAAAGAATTCAAAAAAGAACAAAAGATGTTGGCCTCCCGACTCAATGAACTGTTGGCAAAAGGAAGGGCCCTACGGATAAAAGATCTTAAAAGGATGCTTAACGAATTCAGAGGCCAAACCGAAGAAAGATTGGCGCGACAAGAAGAGAGAAAAAGAGAAGTTCGTCACCTTCTCTGTGAGCGAAAAAAGGGGAGAAATTAAGTGATAAGGGTTTGTATGGTTTGTAAAAAAGTTTTTGGCGAGAAAGAACCCCTCGATGATAAATCACCAACTCACGGAATTTGTGATCCCTGTTTTGAGGAGTTTAGGGTGAAGAGCGAAGAACAACAAAGCAATTACCTCACAGGCCAGGGAGGCTCTGAAGGAATTGACATAGCTTTCCAGAGTTAAAATATTCAACCACCTGCCAATAAAATTACCTGGTAAGAAGTGGAAATTAAAATTTAAAAGGAGGGAATAAAATGGAAATAGCTGAGAGCATGAAAGGGACTGCAGAGAACATCATTGCTTCCTACAATGTCAGGGTAAAGGCACTGGGCGATTTAGTGGCCGATACCCATAAAACCCTTAAAGGGGTTGCCTCTGATAGGAAGAAGATGGCCAGGGAGCAGGCAGAGAGCCTGGCTCATTTTACAAGAGGTTTATCAAAAAGTGTAGAAGATATGCTCAAAGGGTTCCGAGAGGATCATCAACAGATGAGTGAGGAACAAGAAAAAAATCTAACAGATTTTATTGAGGATCTGACGAATGGTGTAAGTTCAATGCTGGGTGGTTTTCAGAAGGACCGTGGCAAGATGTCAAAGGAACTCAAAAACAGACTTGCTAAAGAGGTCAGAGAGATTGAGACCTACATTGAGAATAGACTGAAGGAGTTTGATGAGGCTCATACCGAGATGAGCGAACATCAGAAGAAGGACCTTGCCAAGTTCGTAAGTGGGATGACAAGTGAAGTAAAGAAATTATTGGCTGGTTTCCAGAATGAGATGGCTGGCTATAGGAAGGATATCCACAAAGCCTCTCATGCTTGGAAAGGTGTGGCCACTACGTTAGCCAAGGCAAGAAGAGGGGGAAACACCAAAGGAAAGAAGAAAGAGGAAAATTAAATTTTAGGGTTACCGAGACGGTTTGTGGAGGAAGGGATATCACCGCTTTGAGTGGACTAAATGAGGAATGTTCCCATTGGGGTGGCAAAGCTTACAAGGGAGATAAGAATCTTCTTTGTGGTGTCCATGGGAGGAGGGGGCTTGTTCGAAAAGGAGGCTGATCGATGAATCATATAGCAGGTGGAATGAAGTCGCTCTGCGAAGATATTATCACAGGTCGCGGAGACAGAAAGAGCACCATTCAACAGCTCAAAGGGGAGGCTGAAGCCATTCGAAATAACGCAAGAAAGTTTTTGGCCGAATCGAAGAAATTTCACGGAGTGACAAGCAAAGACCTAAAAAAAGGCTTGAAAGAAGGTAGAGAAGATCTGATGAAAAACGTCAAGGCCCTAAGAGAAGACTTTAAGGAAAAGGAAAGAGAAGTAAAGGCCGATTTGGCTGAAGCAAGCAAGATCTGGAATCAGATAAACGAGACCCTAAGAGACAAGAAGATAAAGCCTAAATAGAAATCAGAGGTGAGCCCCGTTAGAAGGTCTAAGACCTTCCAGCGGGAGGGCACACCCAGGGCTTTAAATCCTGTGTCCATTCCAAAAGGAATTTAATCTTCGTTCTCGCTGCAAGCAGCGGGGCTTTCTAACGGGGTGAGAAAAAATGATTGATGAGATGACGACCGTACTTGAACCCAGTCCTTTGCCAGACTTTGTGGAAACAAAGTATATCAAGGATATTACCCACAGGGTTCTCTCCTATATCAAGGCCGGTTTCCCTGTTCACTTCCGGGGGGCTTCTGGAACAGGTAAAACGACACTGGCCATGCACATCGCAAGCAAGATTAAAAGGCCTGTGGTGATGATCCATGGAGATGAGGAGTTCACCACCTCTGATTTAGTTGGGGGTGAATATGGCTACAGGATCAGAAAGGTGGTAGACCGTTTCATTTCAAGGGTTCTGAAGACAGAAGAGGATATGGTTAAAAGATGGGTGGACAATCGACTGACGGTCGCCTGTAAATATGGTTTCACCCTTATCTATGATGAATTCACACGTTCTCGTCCAGAGGCGAATAACATTCTTCTATCTATATTACAGGAAAAGATGATGGATTTGCCGGCTGGAAGAGGCGGAGAAGAGCAGTATTTAACCGTGGCCCCAGAGTTTACAGCTATATTTACGTCTAATCCAGAGGAGTATGCAGGGGTCCATAGAAGCCAAGATGCGCTTCGTGATCGAATGATTACCATGGATTTAGACTACTTTGACTATGAGACAGAGGTCGCGATCACTCGAGCAAAGTCCAGGCTTTCCAAGCCAAATGCTGAGACGATCGTTAACATCGTTAGAGGATTAAGAGAATCTGGAAAGTGTGAATTCGCTCCGACCATTCGCGGTTGCATTATGATTGCCAAGACACTCAAAGTTCAAGGTCTGACGCCTGCAAGTTCCAATGGCACCTTTATGCAGACATGCCAGGATATATTAGCCTCTGAGACAAGCAGGGTTGGCTCAAAGACAAATCAGGACAGGATAAGAGAGATCGTTAAGGAATTAGTTAAAAAAGAAATTTCCAAATCCCCCCACTCCCCCCTTTGCTAAAGGGGGGGTAAGGGGGGATTCAATATTTTTGGGGGATGGGGAGGCCTGTTCGATGAGAGGAATACAAGAGATATCAACCCTGAGAAATATAAAAAGTATCCATTCGGTAGGGGCGCGATCTATTCCAAAGGTTCAGAGATCAAGTTATTTAGAGTTATATATGCTCAGAAGGGAAAAGGATAGATTGGAAAAAGAAGTCTTCGCCTTAGACAAGAGGAAGACCGCTACGGATAGGCAACTGAGCAGCATTGCAAAACGTATCGAAAAGCTCCAAAAGGAGACCCATGATGATCAGAAGGTGAAGACTTATCAGGACGTTTCTGTAAAGAGTTTAAAAAAGATGGCGATACATTATTGATGGTCCCGTAAAAAGTAAATTTTTCCCTCTCCCTGGCGGGAGGGGACTAAGGGGAGGGGGAAATAACACACAGAAATACGGCAACTTATCACCCCCACCCTAACCCTCCCCCGTCAAGGGGGAGGAGATTTTGACTTTTTACGAATTCATCATTATTAATGACTCGCAGGAACCATGGAGAGACCAATGGTGAAGAAAAAGGGCAAAAAGGAAGAGGAAGATTTAGACATCGATTTTGGGATAGGTAAGTTAAGTCTGGGGGGTCTATTCAAAGGTGTTGAGAAGTTAGTAGACCTTGCTGCAGATCTAAAAGACGCTGGCGGCGAAATCAAGAAAGAAGGCGAGATTGACCTGAGCCATCTTAAAGAAGGGATGAAGGGAGTTTTTGGCTTCTCTATAAAGACAGCGGTGGGTGGAAAGCCAATCGTGGAACCATTCGGTAACATAAAGAAAACCCCTAAAGGACCTACTGTTGAGGAAGAGAGAGAACCAATGACAGATATCTTTGACGAAAAGGAAGAGGTTCGGATCTACGCTGAGATGCCAGGAGTCAATAAAGAAGATATCAAGTTAGTTTTAAGAGACGATATATTAGATATTTCAGCCCAAAGCGGAGATAGGAAGTATCATAAAGAAGTTTTACTTCCAACAAAGGTAAAAGCTGAAACAATAAGTTCTTCTTATAAGAATGGCATCTTAGAGGTTAGGATAGAAAAGTGAATGGGTTTAATTGGATTAACAAAAACTTCATTAAAGTTAATTCTATTTGGTGGAAAAGGCGGCGTAGGAAAGACGACCTGTGCCTCAAGCACAGGTCTTTATTTATCTAAGGATTTTAAGACATTACTTATCTCCACGGATCCAGCACATTCCTCGCCGATAGTTTAGGGCAGAAAATAGGAGATGAGATTCACCCCGTTAGATGTTTACTATCTAACGGGGTAAAGGAAGTAAAAGGTGTAGAAAACTTGAGCGCTCTTGAAATAAGCGCGGAAAAGGCTCTTTCTAAATTCAAGATGCGATATGAAAGCCAGATAAAAAAGATTTTAAATACCTCTACCTATTTAGATCAGGAAGACATTGACTCTATCTTTGCCTTGCCCATTCCTGGTATAGATGAGGTGATGGGATTTAAGATGATCGTTGACTTAATTGAAGAGGGAAAATTTGAAAAATATATTGTAGATACAGCTCCAACCGGCCACGCCTTAAGACTCTTAACCTTGCCTGAGCTTTTGGACGACTGGATTAAAGTGATGGCAAAGATGAGATGGAAATATAGGTATATGGTAACAACTTTTCGTGGCAGATATAAGCCTGATGAAGGCGATGATTTTCTCATTGAGATGAAAAAGACGGTTAAAAGAATTGAGGGTTTGCTTCGGGATAGCCAAAGGTGTGAATTTATCGCGGTAACGATACCGGAGGATATGGCGATTTTAGAGACAGAAAGGCTAATAAAACGCCTGGATCAATATGGGATGAAGGTAAGGCAGTTGATTATTAATAATGTTTTTCCAGAATGTACATGCCATTTTTGTCAGGCGAGGAGAGAAGGGCAGGATAAATATATCAGAGAGATTAGAGACAAATTTAGCGATTTAAAGACGATGATTATACCCTTACAGCCTCAAGAAGTTAAAGGAATAGGGAGTTTAGAGAATTTTAAGGAGGTGTTATTTCAATAATGATGAAGAAAGACAACACAACCCTAACCCTAAAGGTGAAAGAGGCATTATCGAAAGATGTGGGCAGGGCTATTGCAAGAATAGACCCTGAAGATATGAAAAGCATGGGGATAGAGGTGGGTGAAATTGTAGTGATTGAAGGAAAGAGAAAAACCCCTGCTAAAGCAATGCCCTTATTTTTGGAAGACAGAGGAAAAGGAGTTGTCCAAATCGATGGGATTTCGAGAGAAAATGCCCAGATCGGATTGGATGAAAAGATAAAAATTCAAAAGGTGTCGCATAAACCTGCCAACAAGATTACGTTATCTCCAATGACTTTTATGGGCTCGTTCCAAAAGGAAAAAGATATGAAGTACATCGGCTCATTAATGGAAGGCCTTCCCCTCACGGCCGGTGATAAGGTGAGGGCCAGTCTTTTTGGCGCGAGATCTTGTGATTTTAAAGTATTAGATACGATCCCTGATGGAATCGTACTCATCGAGCCTCCCACCCTTATCAGGATGGAGACAAAGGGAACGACACAGGAGATAAAAGGCACACGGATTTCCTATGAGGATATAGGCGGACTTCAGGCTCAGATCCAGAGGATCAGAGAGATGATAGAATTGCCCCTCAAATACCCAGAGGTGTTTGAAAGGTTGGGGATTAACGCACCCAAAGGGGTGTTTTTGTATGGTCCCCCTGGTTGCGGGAAGACCTTGATTGCCCGTGCTGTTGCGAATGAAACAGAGGCATATTTTACCCACATCAGCGGCCCTGAGATCATGGGTAAATTTTATGGAGAGAGTGAAGCCCGCTTGAGAGGTGTATTTGAAGATGCACAAAAACATGCCCCCGCCATCATCTTTATTGATGAGATCGATGCGATCGCTCCTAAAAGAGAGGAGATGGGCGGAGAAAAGCAGGTGGAACGGAGGGTGGTCGCCCAGCTTCTGGCCCTCATGGATGGATTGGAATCAAGGGGCGAGGTCATCGTGATCGCCGCAACCAATATTCCCAATACCATAGACCCTGCATTGAGACGCCCCGGCCGCTTTGATAGAGAAATATCTATACCCATACCCGACAGAAATGGAAGACTTCAAATACTTCAGATCCATACAAGGGGAATGCCTTTATCAGAAGATGCTCGCCCCGTTAGAAATGAAAGATTTTCTAACGGGGCTAACGGGGTAAATCTTGAAAAGTTAGCTGATATGACCCATGGATTTGTTGGGGCAGACATCGAGGCATTGGCCAGGGAGGCGGCCATGTCGGCTTTAAGAAAGATCCTGCCCAAGATTGATTTTGAATTGGCCGATATCCCTTATGAAACGCTCATGGAGCTTCAAGTGACCATGGACAATTTCTTAGAAGCGATGAAGAGGTAGAACCCTCTGCGATACGGGAGTTTTTTGTAGAGGTGCCTGACGTTAAATGGGACGATGTAGGAGGATTGGAGGATATGAAAGAGAGAGCTGATAGAGGCAATTGAATGGCCCCTTAAATATCCTGATATCTTCAAAAAGGCCAATACCCAACCACCCAAAGGGATATTGCTTCATGGAGCACCTGGTACAGGAAAGACCTTATTAGCCAAGGCAGTTGCGAATGAGAGTGGAGTTAATTTTATCTCAGTCAAAGGGCCGAGCCTGATATCAAAGTATATTGGAGAGAGCGAAAGGGGTATCCGAGAGGTTTTTAAAAAGGCCAAGCAGGCCTCACCAACCATATTATTCTTTGACGAGGTAGACAGCCTGGTTCCTAAGAGAAGTGAGAGCAGCACAGATGCTC
>CAWGWZ010000015.1:0-383415 GCA_963826305.1 uncultured delta proteobacterium
CATAGGCACATAAAAAAGTAAACATTCGGTATCATCCATAAAAAAGTTTGGCCCATTCGAATGCAGATTGGCGACCGCGGAATGCGGAATCGATAAAGAACAAGCAGATGAGTCATTGGATAATTAGGTCGTTGAGTTATTGGTAAGCTGAAGGCTCAAGGGATGACTATAATGTCTGACTGAATTTCTCAGTCAAGTGGTACACTCCTATCTGATTTCCCCTCCTCAATCGCGTTAGACTGATTTCTTGAGTTAGCCGGTCTCATCCAGAGCCAGATCATCCCTTCCTTCTTAACCCGTTGACTGAATTTTTCAGTCAACATATAATGAATATCGACGCCAATGAAGAACAAAGATCGTATGGAAGAAATGATGGTTAGACTCTTTGGGTCCACCTCAAGGCCAAGAATCCTAAGCCTCCTTATAAGTCGTCCTCAACAGGCGTTCTATCAGCGAGAGATCATGTATGAGACGGGACTGTCTCTTCAGACGGTTCAAAGAGAATTGGAGAACCTTATCCATCTTGGAATTCTGATAAAACGAGAGACGAAGGCGAGGGTCTATTACCAGATCAATTCGGCTTCGCCATGGTTCAGGCCATTGAAGGAGATTTGTGTACCGGTGGGGAGAGAATAGCAAGCTCCCTGACTGAATTTTTCAGTCAAGATTTATGATCGTTGAAGACTCAGGTCTGAACATTCAACAGAGTCCTTTCGAGTCAGAGGAAATATTATGAATCGGGATCGGCTTAAAAAACTTGCTTCGGACGAGCGATTCATCGCAGGGATTTATAATTATTGTGATCGATGGTGTAAACGTTGTCCGCAGACCTTACGCTGCTTAAATTTCTCCATTTCGGAGGAGGAATTTTCGGATCCGAAGCGCGGGATATTAGGAATGAGGCATTCTGGAAGAAATTATCGGGAATCCTGGGGGAAGCTCTGGAGTTGCTGAGGGAGAGTGCGAAAGAATGGGGGATAGAACTCGAGACATTGGGTTCCATAGAGGATGAAGAGAATATAAAGGCGAAGGATGTGGCCTCGGAGAACCATCTGCTTTGCCGCGCCGCCAAAAGGTATAGCGAACGGGTGGAAGATTGGTTCAGAGAAAGAGAAACACTCTTCTTTGAAATTGCAGCCGCCGCAAGAGAGGGAGTCAGTTTCGAGGAAGCCATCGAGGTGATCCGGTGGTACCAATACTTTATTTGTGCTAAGGTCATGCGGGCCGTCCGGGGGAACATCGAGGAGAAAGAAGAGAGATGCGATGAATTCGCAAGTGATTCGGATGGTTCGGCCAAGATTGCACTCATCGCCATTGACCGTTCGATCGCTGCCTGGGCAGTGATTCAACACTATATGACCGATTGTGGTCAGGAAGTGATCGATATCATCGCCTTTCTCGACGGTTTGGGGCAGGCCATCGAGGAAACATTTCCCAATGCGAGGTCATTTATTCGGCCCGGATTCGACCAAACCGACCCAACCGGATAGGGGCGGAGGGGGGGTGGGGTGACCAGTTAACCGCTTGACCGAATTAATCATTTCTAAGAAAAAGAGGCTGATTTCAGGCTTAGAACGCCAATTTGAGCGTTAAGATCGCAGAGAGCGTACGGTTGTCATCCATAAGAAAGGTCGCCCACCTCAATGCGGATTGCGGAATTCGGAATTAAATAAGAAGCGGATCGATTACTTCGTAACCTAATAAACCTTTTACTCTGACTGAATTTTTCAGTCAAATTCTTAAGACAAGGACAGAGTCATCGGGTCGGCTCATATTTCTCTTTCACATGATTCATGATGACCACAATTGCGGGGGGCGATCATTCCAGGTTCAGGGCCGTACTCGAAGGTGAGCAATTTTATGATTTGTCAACAAATTTTTTTGCTTCTATATATATTTTTTATAATTACTTGATTATACTAAGTAATTTTATTATTTGCATGGAAGGAAGGTGTTACATCTTGTGTACCACGGCCAAGTGATGCAGATGTACTTGAACATATGGAGTGGATGTAGGAGAAAGAATAATCTCCCTTTTCAGTTATTTCTATTTTTCTGGGCTGGTAAGAAAGGTGTGTACTTCTATTGCCTGTTGTAAAAGATCAAAAAATGAATTTAGAATGAAACAAAAGCTATTTTAAGCACCTTCAGACTTAACCGGTCTGAGGTAAGCGCCCCAATAACTCATCCCCACAAATACGGCACCACCGATAATGTTTCCGATCGTGACGGGAAGTAAATTCTTCCACAAAAAACTGATCCAACCTAAAGCATTTGGGTCTACACCTGGTACATTCGTTATGCCCGCTCCATTAATCAAAAATATCCCTGTGGGAATAAAGTACATGTTGGCGACGCTGTGCTCGAATCCGATGGCGACAAAGGCCATGATCGGAAAGAAAATGGCGAATATTTTCCCGATGATTTGTCGAGAAGCGAGAGCCATCCAGACAGCTAAACAGACCAGCCAGTTGCAACCGATCCCGCGCCAGAGAGCTTCGCTGAAACTGAGCGACACCTTGTTGTAGGCAATCTTCACGGCGGCAGCTCCCAATGCCCCATCGCCGGTCTTCCAAAGTCCTGAATAATAGAAAAGAAGCGTCACAAGAATCGATCCAATGAAATTGGCCACAAAAACGACAGCCCATCTCTTTCCCATGGTACTCAGTGTGATTTCTCTCGACATCACACTTGAGACCATCAAGTTGTTGCCAGTAAATAATTCTGCTCCTGCAATCACAACGAGCATCAGGCCAACGCTAAAAGCAGCTCCTCCCAAGATCTTTGAGAAGCCGATGCCCCACTTGGCTGCCATATCAAAGGTCACTGTCGTTGAAAGTAAACCTCCAAAACCAATATAGGCTCCAGCCAGAATTCCCAGTATAAATACAGTGAACCAGGGTGAGGTCGCCTTCGCTACCCCCACGGTCTGAGCAACCGTCTCTGCGATCGTCTTCGGTGCTTTATCCTCTAATGTGGGTACCGGAAATTGCCAGGACTTCATAATACTTTCAAATCGTCCCATGGCTTTTTTCTCTACAGTGACCTTCCGCCTCACCGACTTTTTAACAACCTCAATGATCTCCTCAGGTCGGAAGGGTTTGGCGACGTAATCCATGGCTCCCCGCTTCATGGCCTCGGTCGCACGGCCCACTGTGGGATAACCGCTGATCATGACCACGGCGGAGTTTGGTGAACGCCGGTCGATCTCCTCCACCACATCCATTCCATCAAAACCCGGCATCATCCAGTCGACCAGAATCACATCGAAGGACAACTCTGAGACGAGTTTGAGACCTTCTTGAGGATTGGCGGTGGTCACGACATCGAACCCCTCTGCTTCAAATATTTTCCGGCAAGATTTCAAAACAATCTCTTCATCGTCGATAATGAGCATTTTCTCAGCCATCGTTTTCCCCCTTGGATAAAACTAATATTCTAAATTCGAAGCACCTGCCTGCGCGAAGTCCCGCCCTGCGGGACGAAGGCAGGCGAAATCTTCTTTTATCTCACCCCGCCCCTGTGGGGAAGGGTTTCTTTGCAGGAACCTTTTCAAGGACTTGGCGAACGGACTTCACCAACTCGTCAGGTCTAAATGGTTTTGGAATGAAGAGGTTGGCCCCCAGATGAAGCACATCGGCAATTGTCTCCGGAGTGGGATAACCGCTCATGATAATCACCGGTATCTCGGGCCAACCTTTCTTAATCTCTCGCATTAAATACATGCCGTCCCGTTTCGGCATCTTCACATCGATGAGCAAGAGATCAAAATCGTAATTCTTAATTGCCTCCAGCGCATCGTCCGCACTGGGTACAGTGGAGACTTCGAAACCCTCGGCTTCGAGGATACGTTTACAACTCTTTATTACGATTGCATCGTCATCAACTACCAATATTTTCATCTCCCGCCCCCTGCTCCTCTATGGGAAGCCAGACTTTAAAAGTGCTCCCTTTGCCAACCTTGCTCTGAACCCAGATGGTCCCTCCATGGCGTTCGACAATACCATATGAAACCGAGAGCCCTAAACCCGTTCCATGTCCAACCTCTTTGGTTGTAAAGAAAGGATCAAAAAGCTTGTTGAGGTTCTCAGGAGGAATGCCACAACCCGTATCGGTACATAAAATTTCGATACCCTTTTGCCCAGGATGGCTCGTTGATACGCCGATACCACTCGTGACGGTGATACTTCCGCCTGGATCTGTGGCATCCAGGGCATTGATGATGATATTGAGTAAAACGCTTTGCATCTGATTTCTATCTAAAGTAATCATCGGTAGCCCTCCCCCTGGCTCAAAATTTAAACTGACGCCTTTGATGAGGGCCTGGTTCTCTACCAGTGAAATCGTGTGCCGGATAAGCCTATTTACATCGGTGAGTTCCCGATCAAGTTCTATCTGGCGGGAGAAATCGAGAAGACCTTTCACAATCTTACGAACCCGCTCCGTCTCCTGGGCGATCGTTTCGAGGTCTGAGCGGACATCCTCTGGGATATCCTTTCGCCTCAGCAGCATGTGTGTAAATGTAAATATCCCCGTGAGTGGGTTGTTGATCTCGTGAGCCACTCCGCCTGCGAGTTTGCCAACGCTGGCCTGTTTTTCGGACTGCAGTAGTTTGATCTCGCTTTCTGCCTTCTGACGTTTATCACGCTCCTGAATGGACTTGAGCATTTCCATAAACGTTTTCTGGAGGACCCCAATCTCGCTCCTCGAAATCGGCCCTATCTCCGGTGAGAGGTTGCCTTGAGAAACTTGGACACTGGCCTTAATTAATTGCTGCACCGGCTGACTCGACTTCGTTGCTATAACGTATCCCAACCCGATTGCTAAGGCCATGCCCGCCACCGTCATCAGTACAAAAACGGTAAGAGCCTTCCTCCGGACATCCGCATACTTTGCTTCCAACACCCCGACATAAAGCATCCCTACTCTTTGACCAAAAACATCCTCGATGGGTTCGTAGGCAGTAATGTACCAATCGTTCACAACAAAGGCACGGTCCGTCCACTTCTTGCCTTCTATCAAGACATGTTTTGTGACCTCTTCAGAGGCCTGCGTTCCAATCGCCCGGTTTCCATCAGGGGAGATGACATTTGTAGAGATACGAAGATCCTTGAAAAAGATCGTGGCCGTGCCGATATTGCGACCGTTGTAGGTTTCCTGTTGAAAAACGGTGTCCCGTACCCTGTCCACGATCTCCTGATTCCGGTTAAGAAGAACACCGCCATAAAGAACACCGAGGAAACGACCGGCCTCGAAGACTGGAACGGCAGCGGCAAGAGCCATTCCAGAGAATTCCTCGCTTTCTGGTCGGGGGGCCGCCATCTTTGTAGGAACTATTTTGATTCGAGCTCGATTAGCGAGTTCGGGATCCTCAGAAAAGAGAAAAGCGCTGCTCAGAGTGACAGTCCCTGAGGCAGCAACGCGCTCCTTGAGCGCTAAATTGGCGATGGGGTTAGGAGGACTTGTTTCCTTAGGTATAGAATTCGGCCCGATGCGGCACATTGTTTTGGCTTCTTTTGTAACGATGCCTGCGAAATCTAACTCGGTTTGCTGGGCGACATTCCTTAGCAATGTGACGAGTGTCTGAGGGTCGCTCTTGTCAAGAGCGGAACGGAATACAGGCCCCAATGTGACGATGTTCAGGGCGACTTTCATCCCTTTGATGCGAGTCAGATAAATCTCCCGTGCGGCGTTCAGGTCCAAACGGACGCGGGTATTCGCTTCGTTCAAGACAGCACTGTAAAGGAGTTGGCCGCCGACGATCAGAGCAACCCCGCACACCACCAAGGACACGCCAAGAAAACTAAGGATCAGTTTAGATCGCGTTGAGTAAAACAATTTCTTACTCCCGAACATCCAAGAGAAAATAAAGAATCCTTACCAGTGTGTTAACGCTAACGCAATTTCTCAAAAATAAAAGCCCTCTCTAAACCACGCCACACAAAAACTGAAAGCAGAGTATCTTTAAGTAGTTAGGTAGATCCATCTGAAATCCTTGTTTGCCCTTCACTTTTAAATCGGAGAACGCTTAATCGGGGCAATTTTGTATACTGTATACAATATTTTAATTTGTTTGTCAAGCAAAAAGTTTGATATGATAGAACTTGCGGCAAAGAAAAGGAGGAGTACGTGGAGTTCGAGAGAATGAATGAAAAAATTGATCGGATGAAAAAGATTTATCCGGAAAAATTTGTGTCTGAGGATAGGGCTTTCAGCCATATCCATCGGGGAAACAGAATATTTATCGGTACCGGTTGTGGCGAACCTCAATATCTTGTTCGAGCCCTCATCCATTATGTCGAATCTCATCCTACTGCCTTTTTCGATGCCGAAGTATTCCACGTATGGACCCTCGGCATCGCTCCCTATGCCGATGAAAAATTCAAGTCTTATTTCCGCCATAATTCTTTCTTCATTGCAGAAAATACGAGAGAGGCAGTGAATAAAGGGATGGCCGATTATACGCCTATCTTTCTGTCCAAGGTTCCAGATTTATTCTATCGGGATTTCGTCCCTATTGATGTCGCCCTCATCCAAACTTCTTCTCCCGATGATCACGGCTATATGAGTTTGGGCGTGAGCGTCGACATCGTCAAGGCTGCCGCGGAAAAAGCCAAATGTGTGATTGCTCAGGTTAACTCGAATATGCCTCGTGTCCACGGGGACGGCTTTATTCATATCGAAGATGTGAATTTTATCATCCCACACGACGAACCGATATTGGAATATGTTACAGAAGCAGATAGTGAAACCGCTCAGCAGATTGGGAAGTATGTTTCCCGTCTCATTCAAGATGGGGATACCATTCAAGTGGGCTACCGAAGCATACCCAATGCGATTTTGTCCAATCTTTATCATAAAAAATATTTAGGCGTCCATACCGAACTCCTGACGGATGGGATCATCGCGTTGATGAAAAAGCGTGTGGTCGACAACACAAGAAAGAGCATCAACCGTGGGAAGACAGTGGCTGCCTTCTGTATGGGAAAGAAGGAGACCTATGAGTATCTCCATGATAACCCTGCGATTGAATTTAGGACGATTGACTACACCAACAATCCCATGGTGATTGCCCAACATGACAACATGACGGCGATTAACACGGCCTTGGAGATTGATCTGACAGGACAGGCTACCGCAGAATCCATCGGAAAGCTCTTTTACAGCGGCGTCGGTGGTCAGGCTGATTTTATGAGAGGTGCTGTTTTATCCCCCGGCGGGAAAACCATTTTGGCCATGCCATCCACAGCAGAGGACGGCAAAATTTCAAGAATCGCGCCTTTTCTCAAAGAGGGCTCAGGTGTGACACTCCATCGGGGGGACGTTCATTATGTCGTGACCGAATACGGGATTGCCTATTTGCAAGGAAAGAATATCCGAGAGCGGGCCATGGAATTAATCGCTATCGCCCACCCCACCTTCAGACCATGGCTGATCGAAGAAGCAAAAAAGTTGAACCTGATCTATAAGGATCAGGCATTCATACCCGGTAAGAAAGGGGAATACCCTGAAACCCTGGAGACTCATCGAACGATAAAAACGGGGATGGAGATTCTCCTCAGACCTGTAAAAATAAGCGATGAGCCGCTATTAAAAGACTTCTTCTATTCCCTCTCCGACAATAGTCTCTATCGCAGGTTCATCTCGATGAGGAAGGATATGCCCCACGAGCGCCTCCAGAAATTCGTCGTTATCGATTACACACAGCAGATGGTGATCCTGGCCGTGACATCCCAAGGAGAAAAGGAGGTGATTGCAGGTGTGGGACAATACGCTATCATCGAGACAACCCACACGGCGGAAGTCAGCTTTGCCGTGAGAGACGACTACCAGAATAAAGGTATCGGCACAGAACTGCTTTCGTACCTTACCTATTTAGCAAAGAGACAAGGCCTTCTGGGATTCTACGCTGAGGTGCTGGTAGAGAACAGGACCATGCTCCATCTTTTTGATACGATGGGATTTGACGTTAAAAAGAGACGTGAAGAGGGGGTGTACGAACTCGAGATGACGTTCAGATGGCCTGCAAATGAATGATCATCATTGAAACTTAACCTGACTGACCATCGAAATTCGGAACCAATTTCTTCCCGTAGTCTTCATGCGAACGTTTTACCTTTAAAATGAAGATTTGAACCCGTGATTGATAGGTCGGTGGATGCATTTGATTCTTTGAACCAATGAGTTGTTGTTCATTGATTGACAAAAGTTTTAATTCTGTTATCTTAATTATCTAGCAGGCTGTTAGTTAGAAATAAGGCAAAATTCTAAAATCAACCTCCAAGTCTTTTTTATAAAAAAATTTTGGGGATGATAAGGAACCAGCCGGAGGATGGAAATGCCAGCAAAGATCATTATCGACCGGAAGGTCAAGAAAAGGAAGGTTCCGGATTTTTTGATATTGCTCGAGGAATTGAGAAAAAAAGCAATTGGCGCCAAGGGGTATATTTCAGGAGAAACCTTGCAAGCATCCGACGACCCCTACAATTTAATTGTGGTCTCCACATGGCATAGTGCAGAGGATTGGAAAAATTGGGAAAAGAATCCAGAAAGGGAGGAGATCCAGGCCAAAATTGCAACACTGGTGGTCAGGCCCACAAAAATGAGGATTTATGTAAACACTTAAATTGGTATTCCTAACATTCCGGAGGTGAAAGATAGTAGGCCGAAGAAACACCCTCCTGTCTCAATCCTTCCTTCCTGAAGTCCGCAACTGGACATTTTAGCAAAGAGTGCTTAACTTCTATCGGTAATCATCGGTATTTTTGAAAAAATTTGTTTTTTTCCATCGTCTCTTTTCGTTTTCTTTCCCTGTTGCCAATATAAAAGATACTCATTTTGATAAGCGTAGGGCAACATGGAAATCGATCTTGACAAGAATGAGGATTGAGTTAAAATAGTTTCTATTCGATCCAGGAGGGAAGGATAGAGAAAACCCCTTAGAAAAAAAGGATGGGAGACTGCATTTACAAAAGATGAAGAGGGGATTGATCAATGGATAAGTTGAAAATTTACCATCGATACGGAGAAGAACTCGAGAGGCGACTAAGGTTAAAGACATTTCCTCTGGCAATTAAATTTTTAAAAAATGAGAAAGAAATTCCAAAGGGAACCCAAAGACCTCTTAAGGATTTCGGTCACCATCTGTCCCTTTGCCAGAGTTTTCAGATCGCACGCCGTGAGGGGAAACCTTTGGCCGTGTTAAAAGAGGACCATTGGTGTTGTGAGCCGGTGATGGGTTATGGATTGGGCCAACCACCGGACTATTTCTTAGACGGATATAATCGTTTTCCAAGAGATGTGAAGACCCTCGAAGCCGGCAAACATTATGCACAAGAATTTCCTCGTCTCGAAGTAGGAAGGTTTGTGGGCATTCTTTTTATGCCACTTAGGACGACCCTTTTTGAGCCTGATTTGGTCACGATCTATTGTGATTCATCTCAATTATGTCTGCTCCTCCTGGGCAGGGAATATAAGGAGGGATATAATCTGAAATGTTCTCTTTCAAGTCATGCCGCCTGTGTTTATGCGATTGTACCAGCCATTCAAAACGGGGAATGCCAGGTCGCTGTCCCATGCCGCGGGGATCACTATCGTGCCATGGCTGGAGACGATGAAATGATCTTTACAGTTCCAAGGGAAAGATTGAAAGACTTGATGTCAGGGCTGAGGCATACTGCAACCACTGGCTCTACATTACCCCATGGATATTGCTTGCTGCCCGAACATCCCGTACACGAGAGTTACATGAGGATAGCGAAAATGATGGGATACATTGAACCGAAATCGAAGAGAAAAGGTAGAACAAAGGAGAATTGTTAATTTCCTGAAAAGGAAACTGAATTGAACACCTCTTCTAAATGCCAATCGTAAACCTCCCAAAGGATCGGAAGCAAATTCACTCCCCTTTTCAATGCGTTAAGGTATAATTAACAACCACATATTCGGTTTTTTCCGTTGAGGCGTTAAATTTTCCATAAAGTTCTCCGGGGGAGATCAAAACGCCCTCCCCTGGTTTGACACAAACCTCTCCATGGTTCGTCTTTACCCCCAACTCCCCTTTCATCAACTGTGACCGAGGACATCGCGCAGGTTACAAGTCGAGTAGAGCGGGGGAATCTCACCCTCGCGGGTGGGTAAAAAGGGCTACCCAATCGGTACCCTCCTTTATACTCCTGCAAGCCGGCTCTGAGGGACCTTCCCTCCTGTTGCCTCATAGGAAAATGTTACCCGAGGGATCGTTGAAGAGAAGATGATGAAGGGGAGGGATTGAGTATTTTTTTAAGTCTCATCTCCATGGCTTCTCTTAGCACAAAGGGGTTGAGTTTTGCAAGTTGTTTAGAGAGGCTCTGTTTTACGTTGAGAGGGATATGAGGAGATTCGAGGATTCTCTGGTAAGGAGTTTTTGGGCGATCATGGTGTTTGATGGTTTTGGAGCCGATTCTTTCTTTGGATAGGAGTTTGACCGAGGGGCAGAAGAAGTTATGAAAGAGTCTCCACTCGTGACGATAGAGGTCATTGAGGAGAGGGACAACCTTGGGGTCATCTAAGCGTTGGTAGCCGAGCCACTGACGGACGTGGGTCGAGTTTTTCTGTTCGACATGAGCGTTGTCATCTTTGTGGTAGGCCCGAGAGCGAGTAAATTGGACGGGGCGTTTTCTTTGTGCGAAATGTCTGAGGAGGTGATAATTGAGAAACTCGCCGCCATTGTCGCAATCGAAGCCGAGCAAGGGGAAGGGCAAAGCGTTTTCGATCTGTTTGATCTGTTCGAGGGTATCGGTTTCTCCTTTGCCCCAGACGGCTCTTTGTTCAGTCCAACCCGTGGCAATGTCAACGCAGTCAATGGTATAGGCGAAGATTGCGGATAGGGATTGGCCGCAATGAGCGACCGTGTCGGCTTCGAGGAAACCGGGGCGAGATTCGTTCCATTGGTTGGTTTTAATGGGGATATGTTTTCTGATCAGGGTTCCGGGTTTGGTGGTGGTTCTGCCTCGGGTTTTATATTGGATTCGGACGGGATGGAGGAGACGGTCGATGGTGGCGGCAGAGATGTTGAGGAGGGCCTCAGAGACTTCAGAAGGGAGATTCCCAAAGGATTGGACATAACCTGGGAGCCAGAGGGGTAGAATGGCTTTTAGACGTTTTGAGCAGGGGAGGTTGGCAGCGAGCCAAATTTGTTTAAGCGGTTTGAGGATGAGGTCTCGGTGATAAACCGGAGATCTTCCTCGTTTTCTAACCTTGGGTTTTATAAACCGCCTGAACCTTCGGAGTAATCGGATCGCATGCTTTCGGTGATATCCGCAGGTAGCACAGAATTCGTCGAGGATGATCGTTCTTTCTTGATAAGAAGCTTTTTTGTACCGTAAAAAAATCGCTTCGATATATTCTTTTTTTGACCGTGGACTCATAATCAGCTCTCCTTTGGGGCCCCTTTATCGGGTAACATCCATTATGAGTCAACGATCCCTTTTTAGTCATGCTTCGGGTAACATTTTTTATGAGGCAATTCGCCCTCATCTCTCATGTAGCTTGGTGGCACGCTTTCTGCTATAGATCTTCTATTTTCTTACCATTGAAAATGTTTTGGTATGATTTTCAACTATTCAATTTGAGTTTTTGATTTCTACTCGTAATCGTTGAACCCCAGAATCGTTCCAGAGCAAGATTTGTAGGTGAAGTCAACCGTGACAACTCAATCTGTGATTATTTAACAGGTCAGATGGTGATGACTCCATATTAATAAGTTTGTCCTGGGAAGCTGTTTACCTTAGCATCTTTCCCTAAGGTCTTATACATAATCGGACTCTCCCATTCCTCATCAAAAGCACCAACATAAATTCCGTCATAGAGGGCCCAACTCCGTCCGCGGATGGTTTTCTCAAATCCCTTTCTTCGGAAAGGGGTGGAATCATCCAGTTTTTGGTAAAGCAATCCTCTCGGTTGAAACTCCTTGTGGATCGTTTCCATCATCTTACCGCCTCTGAAGTAGGTGAATCCATGTTTCTCCCACAAAATGGCGTTGTGATAAAAAAAGGCATGGGTGGTGATGGTCTTCAGCTCCAGTGAAGACATAAACGTGTCTAAGCACTTGCTGAATTCTCTCATCAGGCGCAGCCCTTGCCTGACCATTCCAGGGGCGAGGCCAGCCTCCATGGCCTTGATCTCTTCAGGGATATTCCTCGATCGCGTGCCGAAAAGAGTATCGCGGCCCAGTTCATCCACATCGACGTTAAACCTTTCCGAAAATGGGTCGTTGACGATGAGGAAGTCGAGATGAAGACTTTGCATGAAGGACTCAAGAGAAACCTGGCAGGAGAAGATACAGTCTTTGTCCCCGGCTCGGTACTGCACCTCGATACATCCAAAATTTTCGTCCGGTGGAAAAATTCCTCTAACGACCCTTTCTCCAAACTGGTTTAACAATGTCTTATGGTCGATTTGAAATCTCTCAAATATCGACTCAGGAACGAGGCTGAGGTAAGTCCGGTCTCGCTCCTCCTTTGGAAGTCGGTTTAGCCTCGCAATGGAGAAGGTCATGGTTCAGCTTTAAACTAATACAAACGCGATAAATAATTAGCCGTAGTGCAGCCCTTTATGGGCGTAAATGGCAGGGCACAAGGCCCTACACTACAAGGTATTTAATACGTTTGTATTAATTTCCAATGACGGCTTCGTCACCCACGAATCCCGCTATAGCGGGAAAAATGGTCTTTAGGCTAAGGTTAAGAAGCCCGTTTGGTTTATGGCAAAGGGGTTAAGGCTAAAGATTTAAAGACCAACGACATAACCCATTGACAAAACAGGCATCTTTACCTTAACCCCTAAACTAAAGAATTTTATTTTCTAAGTAAAGTGATTTATCAGCTTTTTTTCTTTATATTTTCTCTCCGGCGAGCTGTATGACCACACTGGGATCGGTGAGCGTGGACGTGTCGCCTAATTCTTCGATCCTGCCCTCCGCTATCTTCCTCAATATTCTCCTCATGATCTTGCCGCTCCTCGTCTTGGGAAGAGCATCGGCAAATTGAAGCTTGTCCGGTGTCGCGATCGGCCCAATGGACTTTCTCACATGGGCCAGAAGCTCTTTTCGCAACCCTTCGCCGCTCTTCGTTCCTGTCTTCAGCGTCACGAAAGCGTAGATCCCCTGACCCTTTACCTCATGAGGAATACCAATCACCGCGGCCTCCGCCACTGCTGGATGGGACACCAAGGCACTCTCCACCTCAGCCGTCCCTATTCGATGACCTGAAACATTGATCACATCATCGATCCTCCCCATGAGCCAAAAATAACCGTCTTCGTCCTTCTTCGCCCCATCCCCTGTGAAATAATGGCCGGGAAAGATCGTAAAATATGTATCTCTAAACCTCTTCCGATCCGGATCATTCCAGAATCCCCTCAACATCCCTGGCCATGGCTTTGCAATGACAAGGGAACCCCCTTCCTCCACCTCGCACTCGGTTCCGTCCTCCCTCAGAACTTTCGGAAGGACACCGGGAAAAGGAAAGGTAGCTGATCCGGGCTTCAGCGGGGTAATCGGCAAAGGACTGATCAGAAATCCCCCCGTCTCTGTCTGCCACCAGGTGTCCATGATCGGGCACCTTTCCTGACCCACGTTTATATAATACCACTTCCATGCCTCCGGGTTGATGGGCTCACCCACCGAACCGAGAATTCTCAGGCTGGAAACACCTCTTCTTTTTACCCATCCTTCACCTTCTTTCATCAACGCCCTGATCGCTGTCGGTGCGGTATAAAATACGCTCACCTTATACCTCTCTACGATCTCCCAAAATCGGTCAGGGTTAGGATAGGTCGGAACACCTTCAAACATCAAGGTCGTCCCGCCCATCGCAAGGGGTCCATAAACAACGTAGCTATGGCCGGTCACCCATCCGATATCGGCTGTGCAGAAAAAAACGTCTTCCTCTTTGAGATCAAAGACCCACTTCAATGTCTGGTACACAAACAAAAGATATCCTCCTGTGGTATGAATCACCCCTTTCGGCTTGCCTGTGCTTCCACTGGTGTGGAGGATGAACAGGACATCTTCTGCATCCATCATCGCGGGTTCACAGAAAAGTTTTATGTCCTCTTTCCCCATTTCCTCATGCCACCAGACATCCCTCTCTTTTACAATAGGCACATCGATTCCCAACCTCCTGACGACAATGACCTTCTCCACCTCGGGACAATCTTTAAGTGCCTCATTCGCATTGGCCTTGTTCTGAACGATCCTGCCGCTCCGGTAGTAGCCATCCGCAGTGATTAAAATTTTTGATCCGCAGTCATTGATCCGATCCCGAAGGGCTTCGGAACTAAACCCTCCGAACACCACACTGTGAATGGCCCCGATCCTTGCACAGGCGAGCATGGTTATGGGAAGCTCAGGGATCATGGGTAAGTAGATCGACACCCGATCCCCTTTCTTCACTCCAAACTTCTTCAAGACATTCGCAAACTTGCAAACGTGATAATGGAGTTGTTGGTAAGTAAATATCCTGTTTTCCTCCATGGGTTCCCCTTGCCAAATCAAAGCAACCTTGTTACTCCTCCAGCTATTGAGATGCCTGTCAAGACAGTTATAACTCGCATTCAATCTCCCACCGGCGAACCACTTGATCTCGGGTTTGTTGAAGTCCCATTCCAAAACCTTCTCCCATTTCTTATACCAGTCGAGTTGTTCCGCCAGTTCACCCCAAAATCCTTCCGGATCGCTGATAGATCTCTGATACAATTTTTGATATTCTTCCAAACTTCTAATGTAGGCGCTCATCTTTATCCCATCCGAAGGTTCAAAAAGGCGTTTCTCCTCCACCATTGAAGCAACTTCCTTCTTCTCCATTTTCAATGACCTCCTTTACGACGGAGAGCTTTAACGGAGCGATCCTCTTTCTATTGTTCGTTCCTCTTTGCTTTCTCCGGGACTTCTTTCTGCCTCCTGTTTCCTAAATTCATTGAAAGTAATTCTCTGTGAGACTTACGATTTACTGTATACAAACTTTTTTGTCAAGGAAATGAACTGAAAAAGTGGACAACTTGGGTGCCTGAAAGGTCGGCTACGAGGGAATGCCCGTCTTCACCGATAAGGAGAAGTCTCTCTTGGGATATTATCTGCTACATGATCTGTCCAAACATAGTCGGGGATTTCCTTCAAGGGGTCTGCGCTCCTCGCAAGGATACACGACTGCACTCGTCAGGCCGGAGAAGAGTGAATGGATTTGCAGAGGGACCCTGACCGCCGCTTATGCTTATATTAAAGAGAGGAAATATTCATCCGTTCAAAAAGCCAGAGGCGAATGGATGAAGATCGATTCGAAAGATATCAGTTTCTCAGATAGGAAGAAGGCAGAACCCTCAGGAACCACCCGTTCCCGGCGATGAAATCGGTAAGCTGACGGTAAAGGTGGTTCCTTTCTGTTCTTCACTCTCGACCTTGATTTCTCCACCATGGTCTTTGATAATCCCATAACAGACTGAAAGTCCCAGCCCTACCCCCTTGACCTTCTGTTTCGTAGTAAAAAAGGCCTCGAAGATCTTATCCCTGATCTCCTCGGGGATTCCCGTTCCTGTATCCTGGATATAGATCAGGACGCTATTATTCTCTCTGGCTGTTCTAACGGTGAGGGTCCCTCCCTGCGGCATGGCCTCCTTAGCATTCTTGATGATGTTCAGCATGACCTGCCTCATCTGATTGGTGGAAGCCATGACCTCTGGAATTCCATCGTCGAAGAATGTCTCCAATTTGATATTGGCCTCCCTCATCTGCTTCTCCATCACCAGTAAAATCCCCTCAACCAGCTCATTTATTTTGACGGGTCTCCTCTTCTCCTCTTCAGGTTTTGAGAAACTGAGCATGTTTCGGAGCATCTCAGAGAGCCTCTGAATTTCTGAGAGGGACAATTCCAGAATTCTTCTCCGTTTGCTCTCCGGAGGGATTTCGGTCTTAAGAAGTTCCAAGGTGTTCATAATGCCGTAAATGGGGTTGTTTAATTCATGAGCGATCTGGGAGGTGAGCCGGCCCATGGCAGCCAACTTTTCTGATTGGAGAAGGGCCTGTTGTATCTTCTGAAGCTCTCTCTCCATCCTTAACCTTTCCCTCAGATCCTTGAAGATGCCAATGCTGGCGATCTCCTTCCCTTTCTCATCATAGATGAACGATGCTGAAAGATCCCCTTCGATCAGTTCCCCATCCTTTCTCCGGTGAAGGATGGGGAAGGAGCTTAATTTCCCGACTCCTCCAAAATCAGGGCTCCTCAGTTTTTCCATCACCTCTTTGGCGATCCCGGGCGGATAGATACTTCGGATATGCATCTTTCCCACCACTTCCTCGCTTTTATAACCCAAGATGTTTTCTGCCCCTTTGTTGAAAATCAGAATATCACCCTTCATATTGGTCACGATGATCCCATCAACCGAACTCTCGATCAGATTCATTAAGAAACCGTTCGCCTCTTTCAACTCCCTCTCCATCCTCTTCCGATCGGAGATATCGATTTTGATGCCCTCATAGCCAATGACCGTTCCCTTTTCATCCTTTTTTGCATCGGCTGTGATGAGGACCGTCACTCTTTCCCCATTTTTCTTCTTCCACTCCACCTCAAAATCTTTGGCGTACCCCAGCTTTTCGACCATCCCCTGAAAAGTTTTTCGATCTTCGGGGTCCGCATAGAGATCTTTCGCTATATCAATCTTTAGAAACTCCTCTTTATCCTGGTATCCCAGTGCCCCCCACATGGCTTGATTACAATCGAGAAAACGCCCCTCTTTGGTGCTGATGTAGAGACCATGCCGGACCCTTTCGAAGAGGTTTCGAAATTTTTCCTCCGACTCCTTCAACTCCTTCTCAAACTTCTTTCTCTCCGTGATATCCCGTATATAGGCGTAGGTCTTGATTCGGCCATCCTCTGATCGGGTCGGAGCAATACAGACCTCTGTCTCTTTAACTTGGTCTTGTGGGGTCTGAATCGACATCTCCGTACAGACCTTCTCCCCCATGCCCTCTCCCCGCATCACCATCTCATCTAAAAATTCTTCATCTCTCTTGCCGATCAGGGAGAAGAACTCTCGACCGAGGATCCGGTCCTTAGGAAAACCCATGATCTCAGAGGCCATCTGATTGGCGAATTCGATCCGGGAGTCTTCATCGAATACAATGATCCCATCCTCTCCCATCTCGGCTATCTTTTCAAAGCGTTTCGTGGCTTCCCGGATCTCCCTTTCCATCCTTTTTCTTTCGGTGATATCCCTTAAATAGGCATAGGTCTGGACACCGCCCTTCTCCTTCTTCGCAGTGGTAATACAGACCTCTGCATCCCGTCTCAGACCTTTCGCGGTCAACACCTCCATCTCTGTACAGACCCGTTTGCTGTCATCTGCCCCCACTTCAGAATGCATCTGGTTTAGATAACCAATATCCCCCTCACTCAGGAGATGCCGAAAATCCATCCCTACTAATCTCTCTTTTGAATATCCGGTCAGTTCAGAGGCAACGGTATTGGCGAACTCAATTTTATAATCCTCATCAAAGACGATAATGCCATCGTCACCCATCTCTGCAATCTTCTCAAGACGTTTGGTGGCCTCTCGGATCTCTCTTTCCATCCTTTTTCTTTCCGTAATATCCCTTAAATAGGCATAGGTCTGGACACCGCCCTTCCCTTTCTCCGCAATGGTAATACAGACCTCTGCATCCCGTTTCAGACCTTTCCGTGTCAACACCTCCATCTCTGTACAGACCCGCTTGCTCTCATCTGCCCCCACTTCAGAATGCATCTGGTTTAGGTAACCGATATCCCCCTCACTCAAGAGATGCCGAAAATCCATCCCTACTAATCTCTCTTTTGAATATCCGGTCAGTTCAGAGGCAACGGTATTGGCGAACTCAATTTTATAATCCTCGTCAAAGACGACAATGCCATCGTCACCCATCTCTGCAATCTTTTCGAGGCGTTTGGTCATCTCTTGAATATGCTTTTCAACACCTTTCCTTTCATATTCTTTCAGCCTCTTCTCCAAATCGGCGACCTTCTGTTGCAATGCTTCATCATTGGGATTCTTTTCCATCGCTAAACCTACCTTTCCATTCTCCTAAAGGAGCTTGCCATTTTTGTATTCTATTGATTTAAACCCGCCTACCCGGCCGCCTCACCCTCTCGGCGGCGTGCCTGCACGCCGTAGTGCTTGCCCTCCCCGACCTGCTCGCCGAACAAGTCCCTTGGCAGGTGAGAACACCTCATACAGGGAGATGTTTCGGCACGCAGGCGTGGCAAAGAGTCGCTCCTTACTCGTCACGACGCCTTCCGGCCGCCTCACCCTCTCGGCGGCGTGGCAAAGAGTCGCTCCTTACTCGTCACGACGCCTTCCGGCCGCCTCACCCTCTCGGCGGCGTGGCAAAGAGTCGCTCCTTACTCGTCACGACGCCACCCCCCCCATTTTACAATAATTGAAGGAATTTGTGTCAAATTTTAATAGAAAAAAGAAAAGGGTTGTGATAAAGATAAACTATTCCCTTTTGAGGTGCACGATATGAAAAAAAAGAAGGACATCGGGTTTATCGGAACAGGTAATATGGGCGAGGCCTTAATTGCGGGTTTACTGAAAGCCAAGTTCACACCGCCGGATCGGGTGGTGGCCTTCGATGCGGACGGGGAGAAGCTCCGGTTTGTCCAAAAGGAGTACGGAATCGAGAAGGCTTCTGACAATCGCCATCTCGCCTCTCGATGTGACCCCATCCTCCTTTGTGTCAAGCCCCAATCGATGAAAGAGGTGATTGAGGAGCTGTCAGAATCAATCGACTCCTCCAAGCTTTTGATCTCGATTGCTGCTGGGGTACCCCTCTATGCGATCGAAGCCTATGCCAGAAAACAACTTCGCCTCATTCGGGTCATGCCCAATATTGCCGTCCTCGTCCAAGAAGGTGCCTCGGCCATCGCCCCTGGAAATCTGGCCACCGATGAGGACCTCCAACTGGTCAAGTCCATCTTCGACTGCGTCGGAAGGTCGATTACGGTCAATGAATCTTTGATGGATGCGGTCACCGGCTTGAGCGGAAGCGGTCCCGCCTATGTCTTCTTGGTCATTGAGGCCTTGACCGATGCCGGCGTCCATTTGGGGATGACACGGATTCAAGCCCTCGCGCTGGCCACTCAGACGGTGATGGGTTCTGTGAAACTTCTCTCGGAGACGGAGGGACATCCTGCCTTGCTCCGCGAAAAGGTCACTTCCCCCGGTGGAACCACCGCGGCAGGACTTTATAAACTCGAAGAGGGTGGCCTGCGGAAAATCATCATCGACGCGGTCATTGCTGCGGCCCAAAGATCCAAAGAGTTGGGGGAAAAAATGAAGTAATAACATTTGCCCTGATGCATCAGACTGCCGGGAAAAAGGGTTACCATACGGTAACGAGGCATTCATGCATAAACGAGTTTGTACGCGAAAGCTCAAGAATTTACTGGAAGGTTTTGAGACATTTTAAACTCGAAGCACAAATCAGTCTATTGAACTCGTGAGGTGTTATGTTCCGATATATCGTGATAGAGGGTCCAATCGGTGTTGGCAAAACGAGTCTGGCAAGGCTTCTGGCAAAGGAGTTCAATGCCCGATGTATCTTTGAGAAACCTGAGGAGAACCCCTTTCTCCCCCATTTTTATCAGGATCGGAAGAAATATGGTTTTCAAACCCAGATCTTCTTTTTGCTGAACCGTTTCCAACAGCAGAAGGAGATTGCCCAACTCGACCTGTTCAATCAAATCACCCTTTGTGATTACCTCTTTGCTAAAGACCGGATATTCGCCTCCCTGAATTTGGATAACCATGAGCTGGCTTTGTACGAACAGATCTTTCAACTCCTCAACGTACAGACCCCTTCTCCAGATTTGGTGATCTTCTTGCAGGCAAAACCAGAGGTATTGCTTCATCGGATCAAATCGAGAAATGTCTCTTATGAAAAGGAGATCGACTTAGAGTATGTGAAGACATTGACCGAAGGATACAATTATTATTTCTTTCATTATGATCGCACTCCCCTCCTGGTAGTCGATACAAGCGAGATCGATTTTGTTAGCCGAAAAGAGGACTTTGACCAACTCGTCCGAGAGATCAAGCAGATGAAGAAGGGGACATGGTATTTTATACCATTAAGATCCAAATAAATCTGGGTTTAGGGATTGGGGATTAGGGGTTAGCTCATCCCAAAACCCTCATTCCTAACCCCAACAAAAATTAGCCCTCTGGAGTGGATGGCTCCGTAACTTCTTTGAGCACCTCCGGGGATGCCTCGCTCGTCGTTACCTTCTCCGGCTTTTTCTTTTCGCTCTCCTTAACACTCCCTGCGGGCTGTGCTAAAAGGCTTTTGGCCCGAAGTTTCCTACTCTCTTTTTTCCTTTTTCTTCTCCTCGCTATTTCCCGATCCCTCTCACGTCGCGGCATTGTTTATTCCTCCTCTATAAGTAAATTAGTTCAAAGTGATGAGTTCGTAGTCCGAAGTGTTTTGTGTTGAATCTCCGAACTCTGGACTCCGAACTCAGAACTCTGTCGGGGCATATGACAGAGATGACTGATCTCTTCCATCACTTGATGGGTTAGAGGGATGGCCTCGGACTCCCTCTCCGCAAAAAGAGGATGACCAATGCATATCTCCACCCGTCTTCTCCATCCCACTCTCTTCCCATACCGAATCCCCACGGGGATGAAAGGGATTCGGCCTTTCAACTCAGATTGGAACCTTAAGATCATTTGAAGCAGCCGACTCTTACCTGAACCCACCGCATCTCGAAAATAGGTCCCTTCTGGAAAGATGACAATCTTCTCACCTGCTCTCAATAATGAAAAGAGGTGCCTGAAGGAGTCTAAGGTTCGAACGGATTGCTTCCGATCAACCGGGATACCGCCCAAAAGGGAAAGGTAACCTCGAATGAAGGGATATTCAAAAAGCTCTTTCTTTGCCACAAAATAAAGCAGGGGCTTGAAGGTAAGGCTGATGATGGGGATGTCGGTCCAGTACTGGTGTTTGGGAAGAATAATAGCGGGCCCATGATCGGGGAGAGCCTGCCCCTTCTCGGTCTCAATCCTGTAAAAAATGGAGAAAACCAATCGGGCAATCCTTTTAGTTGTGACGTAGACGACAGAATTTCTTTTCAGCACCCTTTCAACCAGTCGGGTTAGCTCGTTGACTTCGTTTGGATCGTTAATCTCGTCAAACGATCAAAACGGTCTAAACGGTCACAACGGTCTAACAGTGAATTAATACGAATCCAAAAGGTCTTCTATGGGAACCTCTGGAGGCAGTTCTGTTTCCCCCCATTTCTTCTTGGCCCGTTTGGCAGCAGTCATTCCTGCCTTCAAGGCATCTCTGTTCAATTTCTCCGTGCCTTTCGGAACCCTTGCAAGGACCGCAGTTTCAACCGCTCTTGGAGAAACAATGGGGCACAGTTGGCTAAGGGCTCCGAGGGCAATGATGTTGGCCACCACCTCCCTCTTGAACTTCTCTCGAGCGATTCGAGTGAAAGGGATCTGGAATGCTCTCGGGATCGGGAGTTGTGTGACAAAGGTGGAATCGACAATAAGCAGACCCTCTGGCTTGAGGTCTGGAAAAAACTCATCGCATGATTTTTGGTTCATTGCCAAGAGGACGTCAAGTTTCATCGCCTTGGGATAGTCGATCTCCTCATCACTGACGATCACTTCTGATTTGCTCGAACCCCCTCTGGCTTCTGGCCCGTAGCTCTGGGTCTGGGCCACAAATTTCCCCTCATAAATTCCAATCGCTTCGGCTAAAATGATTCCCATCAGGATTAACCCCTGTCCCCCTGAACCGCTCAGACGAATTTCATACCGAAAACCCATCCCTATCTCCCAACCGCTTCTTTGGCCCGTTCCCGAATCTTCTGGTATTCGTCCTGGTAAACCGGGAGCTCCTTATCTACCAGCACACCGATCAAGATCTTATTTTGCAACTCCTCTGGCTTCATCTTGAGGGCTTTCTCCACAGGCACTGCATGATCTCGCTGCCACTCCATCATCTCCACCGCAGTTCCCAAACGGTTCTGCCTTCCGTACTGGGTGTGGCAGTGAGCGATCACCTCCACCACCGAAAAACCCTGCTTCAACAACGCCTTCTCGATCAGGCTATCCAGGAGTTTGGCATGGTAGACCGTTCCCCTTCCGACGAAGACGGCTCCTGCAGTAACCGCCAACTCCGAGATCTTGAAATCCTGTTCGATATTGGAATAGACCGTCGTCGTGGATCTCATCCCGTAAGGGGTCGTCGGAGAATATTGTCCACCCGTCATCCCATAGATGCTATTGTTGAGGATGATGGCGGTGACATCGATGTTCCTCCGGGCCGCATGAATGAAATGATTCCCTCCGATCGCCACGGCATCCCCATCCCCCATGATCACAATCACCTTCAGATTGGGTTTCGCCAGCTTCACTCCCGTAGCAAAGGTGAGGGCTCGACCGTGAGTCGTATGAAGGGTATTGAAGTCCACGTAGACCGGAAGCCTTCCTGAACATCCAATTCCGGAGACCAGAACAATCTCGTCCTTCTCGTAGCCGATCCGATCAATCGCCCGGATGAGGGCCCCCAACATGATGCCAATTCCACACCCAGGACACCAAACGTGTGGAAACTTCTTATCATGTCGAAGATATTTATGAATTAATTTCGTGACCTCTGGCATCAGGACACCTCCGTGATCCGGTTCAATATCTCCTGGGGAGTGATGATCGTTCCGTCCACCTTATTAAGGGCGAAGACCTTTGCGAGGCCCCTGTTTACCCGTTTCACCTCCCGGGAGATCTGACCCATATTCATTTCAGGAACAAGCAGGGCTTTCGAGGTCTGAAGGACTTTCTCTACAGCCGACCTTACAAAGGGCCAAATCGTCACCAGTTTGAGGAGCCCCACTTTCAAACCCTTCTCTCTCGCCTCGAATACCGCTCTTTTGGCGGATCGGGCCACACACCCATAAGCAACAATTGTGATATCCGAATCCTCAGTTTGAAAAAAATCAGCCATCTGAATTTCTGAAAAATTCTGGCTGATCTTCCGGTGCAGCCTTGCAATAAACGGCCCGATTTCATCCGGCCTCGAAGTCGGAAACCCGCGAATATCATGGGTCAGGCCTGTGACATGGTATCGATAGCCCTCCCCAAAATGGGCCATGGCGGGAACCCCGGCCGGTGTATCCTCATAAGGGATATACCATTCCGGTGGCACGGTTGGTTTGATCCGATCAAAAATCTCGATCCTTTCCTGATCGTCCAGGACCATCTTCTCCCGCATATGAGCAACGACTTCATCGACCAGAACGATCACCGGGGTGCGAAACTTTTCAGAGAAGTTGAAGGCCTTAATGGTCATGTCATAACATTCCCGGACCGTGGAGGCGGACAGGACAATGATAGGATGGTCACCGTGAGTTCCCCACCGAGCCTGCATCACATCGCTCTGGGAAGGCGAGGTAGGGAGTCCCGTGCTCGGCCCACCCCTCATCACATTGACGATGACACAGGGAACCTCCGCGATGACTCCAAAGCCTAAATTTTCCTGCATGAGGGAGAATCCCGGGCCACTGGTCGCCGTCATCGACTTCACCCCTGCCAGAGAGGCACCGATCACCGCACCCAAACTGGCGATCTCATCCTCCATCTGGATGAAGGCTCCATCCACCTGGGGAAGTTTAATCGATAAGATTTCTGAGATCTCTGTAGCCGGAGTAATGGGATAGCCAGCAAAGAAACGGCAACCTGCTCGGAGGGCTCCCTCCACGATCGCCTCATTGCCCTGTAGCAATACTTCTTTCGGATTCCGTTTCCTCACGTTTTTCCTCTGCTCTATTCTTACCCTTGGTCTTTTGCTCTACCGTGATGGCAAAATCCGGACACCGAATCTCACACCATCCACAGTTGATGCACTTCTCAATATCCTTCACATAAGGGTAACCTGCTTCGTCTTTGTCCAAGGCACCCGTTGGGCAGAAAGCAACGCAGATCCCACATGCCTTGCACCAAGCCTTGAAAATGTCGATCTTCGGCTCTTCTTTCTTTTTTTTGGTCTCCACTATAAGCTCCGATGTAAGCTTTCCCCTCTCCAGGGATGGGGGAAAGTTACGAAATCACTTTTTAAAATTTATTCTATCTTTTATCATAAATTAAAAAAATAAACATTGTCAAAGGTTTTCGATGATCGCAGAGGCGAATTCGGAACATTTCACCTTTTTAGCTCCCTCCATCTGGCGGGCAAGATCATAAGTGACCGTCTTTTGCGAGATGGTCTTCTCCAAGGCTTTTGTAATTCTCAGCGCTACCTCGCCCCAGCTCAAGTAATCAAACATCATCGCCCCAGAAAGAATCAGGGATCCAGGATTGATCACATCTTGATTGGCATATTTGGGGGCTGTTCCGTGGGTGGCCTCAAAGACAGCAGCTCGGTCTCCAACGTTCCCTCCAGGGGCCATGCCCAAACCTCCCACTTGGGCAGCCAATGCATCCGACATGTAGTCTCCGTTGAGATTGGGCATGGCCAATACATCATACTCTTCAGGCCTTAAAAGGATCTGTTGGAACATCGCGTCTGCTATCCGATCTTTAATCACAACTTTACCAGAGGGAACATTCTTCAAACCTTCTTCACCCGATTCGCTTTCCAAAAGAACATGATCTTCGAACTCCTCTCTGGCGACCTCATATCCCCAATCCCGAAATGCACCTTCCGTAAACTTCATGATGCTCCCCTTATGCACCAGCGTAACACTCCTCCGGCCGTGGGAGAGCGCATGCCGGATCGCCATTCGGACAAGCCGTTTTGTCCCAAATCGACTGATGGGTTTGATTCCAATCCCGGAATCCTCCCGAATCTTTTCCCCCATCTCCTTTTCAAGAAACTCCCTCAATCGCAATGCCTCTTTCGATCCTTCTCTCCACTCAATCCCGGCATAGACATCCTCGGTGTTCTCCCGGAAAACGGCCATGTCCACCTTCTCCGGATGCTTCAATGGGCTCGGTGTTCCTGACAAATACTTCACAGGTCGGATGCAGGCGTAGAGATCAAGTCTTTGCCTCAATAGCACATTGACGCTCCGAATCCCTTTCCCCACAGGTGTCGTCAACGGACCTTTGATACCCACCTTATGTTCGCGGATCGATTCAATCGTCTCCTCCGGAGCCCACTCCCCTTTCGATTGGTAGGCCTTCTCTCCTGCATAGATCTCAACCCAGTGAACCTCCTTTTTACTTCCATAGCATTTCTCCACCGCAGCATTGAAGACTCGGACAGAGGCTCGCCAAATATCTGGCCCTACCCCATCCCCCTCGATGTAAGGAATGATCGGTTGATCTGGAACATGGAGTGTCCCATCTCTCTTATATTGAATCCTTTCCCCATCCATAGGTTTTACCTCGCTATTGATAACAAGTTTCAGCGCATCGGCAGGTTATTTCTTAGATTTAGATCGGCGGCAAGCGGCAATTTCAGCTTCAATCTCTTCATCACTCATTTTATTGAGGCCAACCTTTTTGCTTGTTACCGAAGTTTTGTTAAAATCTCTGGTTGTCTAACAGTATTTCTTACCGCTTTAACAGCGTCTCAAACATCCATTTCGACAGCTTCTTCAGAAATTTTACGACGCCCTTCGCCCACTTTTTTCATTAACTGCTTAAACCTTACCCAGGCCCGGCTCCTTATCTTGTCTTCTTCATTCCATACCTTGTCAATTTTATCTACCATCTCGCAAGGCAAAGATGGCGTTACGGTTTTGGTGGGTCTTGCCATAATTGTATTAAGGCCGCTTAAGAAGGTCGTGAGTGCCAATCTTCCTTAGAATGAAAGTATCCCCCTGGATTTGGAAGGTAAAGCGATCGTTTTCTGTGATTCGTCCTTCCCAGATTTCAGAAAAGCCCTTCATCTTTTTGATTCCCAAGGAAGGATGCTGGGGGTTGGAGAGAAGAAGCCGCAATTTTTCATCTGTTCTCTTCTGGATGAGAGGTGGCAGATTCTTATAATCCTTAATAAACTCTTGGGTGGTTTTAATCTGCATGGCGGCTTTCAAGAACGTTCTTAAATTGCTCCACCGCGCTGAATGGACCTCTGAGTTTACCCCCCTCTATCTCTTTTTCGGCTGCCCTTTCCCCTTTCTGCCATTCGTCGGTCCACCACCAGGCCTGGTCCTCGTCGATTAAACCCACTTTGATAGCAACTTCTATTTCCTGCTTGGTTAGCCCCTTTGAGCGAGCAGGAGTCTGTTTAATGTTCTCAATTTTAACCTTGGCTTTTTTTAGGGTTTTTTGCTCCTCCTTGTTCAAGGGGATAACCTCGGTTTTGGTCACCAGTTTTTTGGGGACCAAAACAATCTTTTGATCTTCGGCTTTGGCTTCTATAAAGTCTCCCACCTCCAAATGGAGTCGGTTAAAGATTTCTTTGGGGATCGTTACTTGGCGCCGCGGCCTGACTTTGACTACAGACATTGTTTTTATCCCCTTTGTTTAATGTTGATGCATTCGTAAAAAGTCAAAATGCATATTGTTTGATTATCATAAAATGCGACTTTCTTACACTTCTGTATCCATGATAGAAAATTAATGAAGGCGTGTCAAGGGGTTACCAAAGTTCTTTCTTATCCAAAGTGTAAGAAAACAAAAAGCTGGCTAAAGAGGAGAACATAAAAGGTCGCTTTTTTGCACAGAAGGCGGTAATTTTTAAAGATTTAATAATTCAGGGCTTGGTAGACTGCATCGGCGGTTTGCCTGCCTCAGGCAGTATCATCTATAAATCCTCTCGTGAGGCAATTTATTCCACAAATTGTCTGGCACTTCCGTCAGCATCTCCTGAGGATAATTGGGGTGACTTGCATATCTTTGTAAATTTGAATCCACGACATAGATCCTATTTTCCAAAGGGGAATACCGCGCCTCTTCACCGGAAAGATAGTAATTATACTTATCCAATGCCCTATCCCAATTTGCCGTGTGAGCACGTAGTCCCTGTATGACCACATCCGTGGTCTCTGCCATTGTTTTCGAAGCCTGACCAAGACGCCTAAGGTTTTCATTCAGCCGCCCCATAATCTCCTGCTGATTCGGACTCATTGAACCGGCGATAGCATAAAGAACCTTGCTATTTCTTTCAAATAATTCTGGAACAGCATAAAATCCTATCGTATTGACGAAACCTCCGCCTGGAAGAGTGGCTGCATTCACCATCATCCAAAATAAGATTTTCTGTCGCCCACTTTGGGTTGTCTCTCCGATGAAATTTTCAGCCTTTGACGAGTAACCCTGCGACCGAGAAAATCGCATCATCTCTTCATTCGGTTCTCTCTTATGAATCACCGTACCCATACATCGATAAAAAGGAAGAAGCTTATTCATGAGATACCCATACGGATCAAATATGCCGGGTTGACCATCATTGGTTGCCGTAATTCCCATTTTTTCATCGGGTGGCGTTGCAATCAAAGAATAATTTCCTCCTCCTACGGTCCAATCTGGTGGAACCGCTAAATACATGGTGCGATCTGAACTAAGTTTGATTGTCAATTTTTTTATATCGATCGTAGGGATCATCTCTTTTCCGATTGAAGAATAAGCACTGGTATGAAATTGCCCACTTTTTGTTCCATTGTAAAAATTGAAAGGTGTAAGCTTTAAACTTCCTAAAACGGTCCGCAAGATAGTATCGTTATGACCAAATTTATCTTTTGGGGCTTCGTATCCGCAGAAAATTCCTCTTCCCCCATCGATGCTGACCAAGTAAAAGCCTTTCATCATCTCTTTGGTATCTTGATCGGTGTAAGTTGCCGTGACCTCAGCAACCGTATTATTTCTATTGGCCCGCTTTTCCCCTATCCGAAGGTCTGGATTTTGCGTGCGTGCATGTTCATATACAAAATAGATAAAAGACAGTGCCTGCATTTTAGGATGTGCTCTCAGAATAGGGATTAGAAATACGTTGACTCTACTATTATAGGATGGCTTAATAAAGATGGTCCCATTCAAGACGAAGACTTCCCAATGTTTTGGTTTATTGAGCGAGATTCCCAACTGTTGATTTGAATATACCTCATAACCTTGAGGTTCCACGGCACCAGCCGTTTGAGTTGTTTTTGGAATGAATAGAAAAATGATCATATAGATCGATGTTATGATCATTACAGACGATTTTGTTTTCTCCTTCATCGACACCTCCTCCCTCATATACGATCCTTTCTCTTTCTATATCTAATACAAATGCATCAAATAAAATGACATCACCCCCACCGCGCCGTCGCCAAAGCGCTATGGCGCGTCGGCGACCTCACCCTCCCCCCTTGAGGGGGAGGGGTGGGTGGGGGGTATAACGAATCATTGCGTTTGCATTAATTTCACTATTAACGATGGGCTGTAAAGTTACCGACATTGCGAATGGCATCAATCTTCATGCACTGCATTTTCCGAAAACTAAGGTAGTGCAATTACCTCCAAAGGCAAAAGAGTTGGAGAGCGCAACCTTCACCTGCATTTCACGAGATTGACCGGGCACATAATCGAGATCACAATCCTCATCACCCTCTTGGTGATTCAGGGTGGGAGGAATAAATTGATGAACAATCGACAAAATCGATGCCACCGCTTCAATAGCACCCGCAGAACCCAAACAATGGCCCACCATCGACTTGATGGAACTGATCGGAATTGAGTAGGCCCTTTCTCCAAAAGCATTTTTGATCGCAAGGGTTTCGACTTTATCGTTAAGGGGTGTGCCCGTCCCATGAGCGCTGATGTAATCGACCTCGACAGGATGAATATTACCCTCCTCCATCGCCTCCCTCATGATTCGAGCTTCCGTGATCCCAGTGGGTTCGGGTGCGGTAATATGATAGGCCTCTCCACCTATCCCATATCCCAAAAATTCGCCATAGATCTCTGCTCCTCTTTTCAACGCGTCCCCAAGACTCTCTAAAATGACTATGGCTGCCCCTTCGCCCAGAGACATTCCAGCCCTTCTTCTATCAAAAGGCTTACAGGGGGAAGGATCCATCGCCCTAAGGGAATTGAACCCGCCAAAAGTCAGTTCGCTTAAAGCATCGCTACCTCCGCAAAGAACGGCTTTACACTGACCGCTCCTAATGAGATCGGCTCCATAACCGATGGAGGTGGCGGATGAACTGCAGGCCGTGGTCACGGTAGCCCTCGGGCCTGAAAAACCAAATCGCTCCGCAACGCGACTGGCTGTATAACTTGGGATGAAAGGGAGGAGGAAAGAAGGTTTGGACTTTCCTTTAAGAAGAATCTCTCGGTGATAGGCCTCTGCCTCGAACATCCCACCTGCACCTGCCCCCAGACAAACCCCCACCTCCTCTGGAGAATAGGAATCGATCCTGGAGGCATTGGCCGCCTCCTCTGCAGCGATGAGAGCAAATTGGTCTGTTCTCGAAATCCTCTTTAGCTCTTTTTTTCCAAAGAATTCTTCTGCCCGATAATCCCTGATCTCCGCTCCGATTCTGCATGGGTATTTTGAAGTGTCGAAAAGAGTGATGGGTCCGATGCCTGTTTTGCCCTCTTTCAAAGATAGAAGGAACTCCTTTACATTCCTTCCGGTCGAGCAAAAGATACCCATTCCTGTGATGGCCACTCGCTTGGATTCCATTCTGATTATCTAGAAAATAACTCCTTGATCTCCCTCTCCCCTGGCGGGAGAGGGCGGGGGTGAGGGGGGACATACCTTGTTCACCCCTACCTCAATCCTCCCCCGTCAAGGGGGAGGGAATAGATAGGGACCGTTTTGTTCGTTCGAGGTGACGAACCCGTTATGACCAATTACACAATTCTTCCAAGAGTATTTATGTATATCACTTTTAAGCAGGTACTCGCAAGACAAGATCAAGTGCTCTTTGGATGAGAACCAATCCTCCAAGAGTAATTTGCGAACTACAGTCAATAAATCCATAGACAGCAAAAGCAAAACGTGGTAAAAAAATAAATCAGGAAAGGCCGGTTCTAAACAAATCGAAAATTCGTCTATTAATCGTTAGCAGGAAGATTATATAAAGATTCACCTCAGTTGTTGCCAAAATGCACACAATGTGTTAGTCTACGAAAAGATGAAGCATGTTAATTGGAATACGGAAAAGAGCCTGAAACTCAAAGAACAAAGGGGAATTTCTTTTGAGGATGTGGTGTATCTTATCGAAAAAGGCCACGTTCTCTATGACTATGAGCATCCAAATCAAAAACGACATTCAGGACAACGGATAATGGTCATCGGAGTAGATAACTATGCATACCTTGTCCCTTACGTCGAGGACAAAGAAGAAATATTCCTGAAAACTATTATCCCCAGCAGGAAGGCTACTGAGATTTATTTTGGGAGAAAAAGCAAATGAAAAACAGATTGACTGAAGAAGAGCAGCAAATATTGGACAGTTTTGAAAGAGGCGAGTGGGTTCCGGTAAAAGATCTTTCAAAACGAAAAAGGGAGCTAATCCGATACGCGCGAAACACTTTGAAGAAGGATAAGAGATTGAATATACGGATTTCTGGAAGAGACTTGAATGAACTGCAAAAAAAGGCAGTGAGCGAGGGATTGCCCTATCAGACATTTGTTTCCAGCATCATTCATAAATTTGTTAACGGCAAACTGGTAGAGGCAAAGGATTAGCCTGCTAACATCATCAACCTGACTTTGAATAAACGCTGTGTAGTTTTGGTATTGGTGTTTGCCCGCGCAGGTTACGCAAATCGTTAAGGCTGTAGAAAAAGTCATTTTTCGCGGAGGGAGTCTGGGGCCTGACTTGATTATTGATTTTGAGAAGAATGAGCAGAGCCTAACCATTCCAGCAGAGGGCGAATATCTCTGCTGAATTTCGTCGATACTCGTCGAGTGGAGAGGCCATTAAAATTCAAACGGAGGTGAATCCATGGCGGTTCGTATCGTGCAGCTTGGAAGCCCCCGCATAAGCGACGAGGGGCTGCGTATCGGCACAGTTCGGCGCCCACCGAGAGGCGTGCCCAAGAGCAAGTATGCGTCGCGCAATTACTATGACATATGGCTACCTAACCTCGCACCCAGCGAGCAGCTTCTTAAGGCCGGACGATCAGCTAAGAATGAGACCGATTGGCGGTCTTTCGTCAAACGCTACCGCTCGGAAATGAGCCGAGCGGAGAACAGCCGGGTTATTGATCTACTCGCAGCATTATCGCACCAAACGAATTTCTCGGTCGGATGCTATTGCAATGACGAGCAGCGTTGCCATCGCTCAGTGCTTCGTCAGCTCCTCGCCGAGCGTGGTGCTTCGTTCGCGTGAGAAGGTGAAGGTTGCTCGGTTTATATGATTCCTCCATCCACGACAATCGTTTGGCCGGTGATATAGTCAGAATGTTCTGATGCAAGAAAGAGAACAACCTGTGCGACTTCCTCAGGCTTTCCGATCCTTCCCAGGCTTGAGGATTTGATGATTGCTTCTACTTTCACTTTGGGCATCTTGGACACCACTTCGGATTCGATCAGACCTGGAGCCACAGCATTGACATGGATGTTGAAAGGCCCCAGTTCACGAGCGAGGGATTTAGTGAAGCTGATCACGCCTCCTTTCGTCGTCGCATAATTGGCTTGGCCAGAGGTCCCCAGAATTCCACTGATCGAAGAAATGTTGACAATCTTACCCTTCCTCTCAGGAATCATCTTCCGAATCACTGTTTTGCAACAGTTGAATAGACTGGTCAGATTTGCCTTGATGAGGGAATCCCAATCGTCATCGCTCATCAACATGAGAAAGTTATCCCGAGTAAGGCCCACATTGTTGACCAGGATATCAATCCTTCCATATTGGGCAAAGGTCTCCTCGACCATTTCCTTCACTTCATCGATTTGAGTGACATCCGCTTTAAACAGGCCAATGTGCAGCCTTTTTGATTTGGCCTCCTTCATCAGCTCTTCTGCAGCAGCCACATCCTTTGAGAAGTTGGCAACGACCCTTGTCCCCTCCTCCGCAAGGAGGAGACAGATAGCTTTTCCAATCCCTTTCGTCCCCCCTGTCACAATGGCAACCTTTTCCTTCAATTGCATGGTTCCTCCATCCCTGTTACCGGCCTCGCCGAGGAATCAAACAGTTTTTGATAGAAAATCCCAAATCACAAATTCCAAATCCCAAATAAATTCTAGCCAAAGATATTTGAAATTTCCCCCTCACCCTTCCCCTCTCCCCACAGGGGAGAGGGGAAGGGTGAGGGGGCTAACGATTTTGTTTGAAGATTCGAATTTGGTTAATCGAGATTTATTTGGGATTTGGTGCTTATCCCAAGGGTTTTATTCTTGGTCTCTTCATCCTCCCCACCAACTCCCACAAAGGTCCCCGAATTCGAAATCTTCGTATTTGTTCCATCAGGTTCTGTGTGATATTGATTTCTAGGCCAGGGACAATCCATTTATTCCGTTCAAGGGCTTTCTCCCGGATGATGTCCTCCAGTCTTCTTTCCAACGCAGGGGCGATATAAAAATAGGGGTAGATGAGATTCGAATCTTGATCAATCACCCCATGGGACCGGGCGATCCGCTCCATCTCGGTCCCTGGGTAGATCCGGATACCCAGCATGGCAATGATGGCAGTGGGATCGAGTCGATCCATGAGTCGAAAGGACTCCTCAACCGTCTCCTCATCTTCTCCAGGACCACCGAAGAGGAGATAGTGGCAGTGGTTGACCTCAAATTTTGAACAGAGTTGTGAAGAGCGAATGACATCTTCACCGGTGAAGGACTTCTTATAATTCTTCAGCATTCGAGTCGAACCTGAATCGGTCCCCAATTCGATTCCGGTGCACCCAGCTTCCTTCATCCATTTTAGAAGGTCTTCTGTCAAAAAACCCGGGCTAACAAAAGCGCTCCATTTAACATTGACCTTGACTCGAGCCATCTCTCGACACAACGCCTCCGCATAAGAAGGAGGGTAATTGAATATGTCATCAACAAAGTAGATGTAATCCGACGCCTGCTCCTGGCCGAGTTGGCGAATTTCCTCAACCACCTCATCGACCCTTCGCAGCCTCACCTCTCTACCTTCCAATAAGGGGTAAGTACAGTAGATACAAGAGAACGGACAGCCTCGTTTCGTCTGTAGGCTGACCATCCCTCCCTCTTCTAAATAACGGCGCGTTTTAAAAAGGGTCCGATCAGGAGGCTGGATGGAAAAGACCCGTGCTCCTTCTATCAAACGAGGAAAAGGCTTTTCTTTAATGAGGAGATGAGGAGATGGGGCAATTGAATCTCCTTTTTCAATCGATTTTATCCATTGAGGAAAAATCTCTTCACCCTCCCCCACAATTCCAAAATCGACATCTAAATGTCGGAGGAGTTCTCTCGGGGCTAAGGAATATCCGGAGCCCCCAATGACCACTTTCGATGGGGATGATTGGCGACAAACCTTGATGACCTCCTCCACCTCTTTCAGATAAGAGATTGAAGTGGGATAAGTCAGATTATCCAAATTCCTTAAGGAAAGTCCAATCAGGCCGGGTTGAAACCGATAGAGACAATTTCTTAAGTCGGTGGAGGGATCGATAGAAAAACAGAGATCCATTACCTCGACCAGATGGCCCTCTTCTCTCAGTGCCTTAGCGATGTAAGCCAAACCCAAAGGAAAAACGGGATAGGGCATTTTTTCTCGGTTGACAGAGAGAAGGAGAATTTTCATTGGAAAAGGCACTCCCCTTTGATCCGATGGATCATCTTCATTTGGCCTCCCCGAAGAACAAAATTGGACATCAAGAAATAAAAAAAGTGATGTCTGGACCCCCAAAGAAGTCGTTTCAGGATCGACCGAGGAGCACAGACATATTTCTGGGCCCAGAGGTATCCTTCTTGAAGTTCCTGAACCATCATCCTTTTGGGCTTGAAGACCACGTGACTCATATCATAATGAGACCAATCATCATCAAAAATTCTCTCCTCTTGCTCCAGCCGCTTTCGGAGGGGAGTCCCTGGAAATGGCGTGAGGACTGAAAAGGTGGGAAGTTCGATATTGTTCCTCTGGACAAATTCAACCGTTTTTTTGAAGACCGTTGAATCGTCTCCATCGAACCCGAAGATGAAAGAACCGTGGATGCCGATTCGATGACCTTGTATCGTTTTAACCAAATCTGATAACTCTCCCGTATGAACAAAGCGTTTCGAAACACTGTCTAGATTTTCCTGATAAAGGGATTCAAAGCCGATGAAGAGAGAAATACAGCCACTCTCTTGTGCCTTTTTGAGAAGGGCTCCATTCTCTGCGATCTGGACGGTTCCAAACCCCATCCATTTCACCTGATGGCGTTTGAAGATTTCGAAGAGACCGAGGGCGTAATCTTCCTTTGCCGTCACATTGTCGTCAGCCAGGAAGATGTGCTCTCCTCTTTTCTTAATGATTTGGGATAACTCCTGATCCACTTCTTCAAGAGGCCGCATCCGATAACGCTTTCCGTTGATGATTGGAACCGAGCAGAATTCGCAGCGGTTTGGGCAGCCTCGCGTCGTTTCGATTGCTTTAAAAAAAGGGCTATAATGTTTACCCAGAAGATTTCGCCTTGGGAGAGGCATCCCTTTTAAGCCCGGCCAGTCTTCTTTTTTATAAAAAGGTTTGAGTCTTCCTTCCTCGAAGTCATTTAGAAGCTGATCGAGTGCATTCTCGGCCTCCCCAATGAAGACAGAGTCTGCATGTTCCTTTGCCTCCTCGGGTAAAAGGCTTGGATGGACCCCGCCCAAGATCACTTTCACTCCCCTCTCCCGGAATCGGTCTGCAATGGCATAAGCCCTCTTGATCACGCAGGTCAGGCCAGTGATTCCAACTAAATCAACCTCTGCGTCAAAGTCGACCTTCTCAATCGCTTCGTTGACAATCTTGACCTCATAAGTTTTTGGAAAAAGGGAGGCAAGGAGGGTGAGTCCCAGCATGGGAAAAGGATATAGGGTGTCGTTGGAAAATTTAATCCCCTTATCCCTCGGAAAGATTAAAAGGACCTTTTTCAAATGCGGATTGCGCCCGCCTGCCGGACGGGCATGGATTGCGGATTGCGGATTAATCATTCTTGACTGCGAACTCCGAACTACGAACTCATCACTCTGAACTTCCCCTTACCCTTCCCCTCTCCCCAACGGGGAGAGGAATGGGGTGAGGGGGTTCAAGATTCGGCTGTTTCCAAGGTCTCTTTGTCACATGCTCCCAGACATATCTGAGGATGAGCCGGTAGGCCATCCGTTTGAAGGGATTTGGATTGAAAAAAGCACCCAGGAGGATCCTCGGTTGGGTGTAATATTTTTTTAGATAAGCCTGCTGAAGACGGTGAACCTCCTTTGCCGATAAGAACTTTGTATCCATGATCGGGTGCATGAAATCGTATTTTCCAAAATCCCTTTCTCTGATCCTCCCCAATCGTTCTGCCTCTTCAAAATATCTTGTTCCGGGAAGGGGAGTGGTCAAAGTGAGGACCAGAAAGTCGCTCCGGGTCTTGACAAATTGGAAGGCCTCCTCGAGAGATTCTTTGGAGTCATCCCAATCGCCGCACATGATGTTGGCCATCACCATGATCTTGTTTCTCTTCAGAATATCGATCGCCTTCTGGGCCATCTCTCTGGTTTGCTGTTTCTCATATCGGGTCAGGACATCAGAATGGATACTCTCGATTCCTAACATGACTTCATAGAGACCGAGGCGTTTCATCTCCGGGATGAGATCCTCGTCTCGGAGGATATCTTTGATCCGGGATTGGAACCAGAAGTGGATATGGAGACCGGATCTTCCCAACTCCTCAAGGAACTCTTCTACCCGTTTCCGACTCCAGTTGAACGTATTCTCGTTGAAGACAAAGAGGCTCTTACCATATTGACGGTGAAGATAAGAAATTTCTTCCACCACCTTCTTTCCACTCCGTCCCCTCCAGACTCCTTCCCAAAACCTCGTCTCAGAACAATAAGCGCATCGGTCCCCACAGCCACGGCTGGTGGAGAGACCGAAGGCTCTCCTTCCCATCCCGTGCCAGTAGTAGGCCTCACTCTCCATGTCAATGAGATGGTAGGCAGGAAGGGGAAGGCAATCCAAATTGGGGATCAAAGGTTGTCTTCCGTTGAAGACAACTTTTCCCTCGTCAGAATAAGCAACGCCTTTCGTCCCTCCTCTCCTCCCTCCACCGGATAGGTCCTGGAGGAGTTGAGAAAAGGCGATCTCTCCCTCCCCTAAGATGATATAGTCCAGCTCCTTAAGCTCCTGAAGGATGGACTCGGCCATCAGTGTAAAATGGCTACCCCCTGCCACGATAATGGAGTCCGGCGAAAGTTTTCGGCAGAGATGGACGGCCTGTATCGCCTCGGGCGAAAGGCAGGTGGCGGAACAGGTGATACCGATGAGATCAGCCTTCAATGTCGAAATGGAGGCTGCAAGATCCCTCCAAGGGTTCGGGAGAGCAGTGGCGTCGATCATCTGGACCTTCACCCCTTCCCTCTCCAAATAGGCAGCTAACTGAAGAAGACCGAAAGAAGGAGTCCACATCCGGAGGCCTGGAAAGAGTTGATGAGGAGGATCGATCAGAAGAACTTTCATAGAGATTACCAATTAAGAATTTAGAGTTAAGAATTAAGAATTAAGAGTTAAGAGTTAAGAATTAAGCATTAAAATTCAGAACTCTCAACTCATAACCCTTCATTAAACCTCCAGATAATTTCTCATCGCTTCGATTCTTTCGAGCACCTCTGGAGGAGCCCGGTAAAGGAGATTTCCTTTAAGATCGGTAAGGACATGGGTGGTGGAACCAGTGGCTAAAATCTTTCCGTCTTTTTGAGATCGGACCCGATAGTGGAAGATTAGTTTGGCCACCTCCGTTCTCTCCATCGTTGTCTGGATGACCAGTGAATCTCCGAAGGTGGCAGGAAACTTAAACTGACAGGTCAACTCCACCACCGGTGCCAAGAGATTCCTCTCCTTGAGCTGGAGGGGGCCAATCTTGAACCTTTCGGTCAGTTCATTTCGAGCTACCTCAAACCAACCAGTATAGTGGCCATGCCAAACCACTCCATAGGCGTCGACTTCGTAGAATCGAACCTGCAGGGATGTTTCATGGTATTTCATTTCAAACCCTTCCCGAAAGACGATCCCCTGCGGAGAAGGTTTCCACCTCCCGGTTGATCCATCGAATCAGTTTCGTAAGAGTGGACTCATTTCCCACCTCAACAAATTGGTCGACACCTTCTTGAATCAGCTTCTCAACACATCGAACCCAATAGACTGGTCTTCCGATCTCCTGAGAAAGGAAATCTTTGATCTCCTCTTTCTTCAAAGGCTTGATCGTCCAATGATTTAAAATAGGAAATCTGGGAGGTTGGACTTTTATATCCCTCAGGAAATTCCGGATTTCCTCCCTTAAAGAAAAAAGAGAAGGGGAATGAAGAGCGACATCGAAGGCCAGCCGGGTGGCTGAGATGGCCTTCCTGGAGAGGGCAAGAGAGATCGCCTTCTCCACTCCTTCCACTTCTCCGGAAAGGACATATTGCATCGAACCATTATAATTGGCAATGAAGAGTTGATAACCATCAAGGTCTTGGCAGATCTTTTGGACCTCCTCCAAGGGAAGACCGATAATACTGGCCATGGCTCCCCGGTGAAGGGTCCCTTCTCTTTTGAGCAGCCGTCCGATCGATTCCGTGATGAAGAGCCCCTCCTCAAAAGTGATGGCTTCGGAGGCGGCCAATGCCCCATAGATTCCCATGCTGTGTTCGGCCAGTATGTCCGGAGTCCATCCCGAGGCCTGCAGCCGATAGAAGTGGACCATGGAAAGAAGATAGGTCGATATCTGAAGCTTCAGTCCCAATTCATTCGCTGTCTCTTCTTCTTTGAAGGAGAAGTTAGGAAGATCGAATTTTGTAACAAGAGAAGCCCTCTCCAACAATTCATCAAAATGAGGGTCCTCCTTCAAGGGATGGTGATCCTCCAATATTGGTCTCTCTTGAAGTTGACCAGGAAAGCAGAATGCCGTCTTTCCCATCATGCCCTTCCTTGCTGTTCTAAGACATATTGGGCCATCGTCCTGACGGACTGAAAGACCTTCTTTCCGACCTCTGCATCGGGAATGATCACCCCGAACTCCTTCTCCAAACCCAGGACCAGTTCGAGTGCATCGATAGAGTCCAGTCCAAGTCCTTCACCGAAGAGGGGAGCATCGGTCTCAATCATCTCGGGTGTCATTTCAACGAGCTTTAATCTCTGGATGATGAGGTGTTTAATCTTTCCGATCAGATCATTGCTTGGCTCTGCCATTTCTCAGCCTTTCACATTGAATCTAAAATTCGGTTTCGAGTCTCGAGTCTAAAGTTTCAGGTTGAAAACTTCAAACTCGAAACCTGAGGCTTGAAACTATTCTTTCCAATAAGAATAGAAATTATACCATTGATCTGGATATTTAGCGATATATTCCTCAAATTTTTTGACCAGTTTTTCCATGCCCCTCTGAATGACGACCTCCCGATTTTCCCTTGAAATAGTACTGAAATGGATAGGAGCTTCTATGATGCCTCGATATTTCCGGTTTCTTTCCATCACCACAAAAACGGGCAAAACAGGGGCCCCTGTAGCCATGGCAAGGATGGCGACACCCATGGGAAAGGGAGTCTCCTTACCAAAAAAATCGAAGACCATCGTCTTTTGGGACTCGATGCGATCCCCCAACATGGCCACAATCTCATTGCGGCGAAGGGCTTTGACCACATCGAGGATGGCCATTGGAGAATCGTCGTTTGGATCAATATAAAGATTTTTTATTCCCCTCCCTCTTCTCATTTCTTCTCGAAAGGACTTTGTATTCAAATCCCTTTCATCAAGGGTAAGGACGTTCAGTTTCCCTCCCCTGAAAGAAAAGAGCAAGCCTCCGATTTCCCAATTACCGAGATGAGGTGTAACACAGATCACCCCATTCCCCGATCGAAGGGCCTCCATCATGTAATCTTCTCCCACCTCTTCTTCAACCCATCGGTCTTTATTGGATGGCCGGAGGCGATGCATCACCATATAGTCCAAGAGGTATTGTCCGTAGTTCTGGAAGGTTTTTCGCGTTAAAACGTTCACCTTCTCCTTCGACCATCTGCCTCGGCTCACTCCCTCGATATTCTTTCGAACACTGACCCTCGTCTTTCTCATGAGAAGGTGGAAGAGGTCACCCACGACCACACTGAAAAATTTCTGTACGAAGCGGGGGATGAGAGTGGAGCAGAACTGAAAGAGGAAAAGGTAAATAAAACGGTTCAGAGCCCGGGGGTGACGTTCCATCTCAACCCCCAAAGTAATCTCTAAGAAAACCAAGGAGCGTCCCAATGCCTAACCGATGTTTTTTGATGTGATGCCAAATATCCTGGATCGCCTTTTTCGACCGGGTATAGTAGAGGAGGTGTGCCTTGAGCAGAAGCCACTCCATCCGAATGAACGAGAGATGTTCGTGTTTAAAGACCAGATGCTGCATATCAAAGAAGGACCATGGAGCTCTCCATTTAAAGATTCGATCTTTCACCTGCTGATAGATGGCTGTCCCTGGATAAGGGGTGAGAATGGAGAACTGGGCAACATTGGTATCGAGCCGTTTAGCAAAACGGATGGTTTCATGAATCGTCTCGACAGTATCATGGACCCCTCCAAGGATATAGGAAGCATGGATCTCCAAGCCATCCTGTTTAAGCATCTCCACGGTCTGAACGGTATCCTCCACATCAATGCCCTTTCTCAATTCTTCAAGGGTCTTCGGATTGCAGGACTCCACTCCGATGAAGACAGACTTCGCCCCTGCCCTGACCATCTCTTTAACCATTTCTTCATTTCGGAGAAGGAGGTCTGTCCTGGATAAGCACCACCACCAGAGATCGAGTTTCTTTTCGATGATCCCATGACAAATTTCAATCACCCTCTTCGGAAAGAGGTTAAAGGTGTCATCCACAAAGGCCACGGCACTAAAATGATACCGGTGATAAATCTCTTCAAGTTCGTTTAATACGGAGGCAACACTTCTCGTCCTCACTTTCGTACCAAAAAAATGAGAGGAAGCGCAGAAAGCGCACCGATACGGACATCCACGGATGGTGATCAAAGGGGTGATGTCCCGGCTTCCCAATTTCGTCCTTCGATAATCGTCCATATGAATGAGGTGTCTGGCAGGAAGGGGGAGACCGTCAAGATTCTCAATGAAAGGTCTGGGAGGGGTTCTCGCAAGTTGGCCATTTGAAAAAAAGCTGATCCCCTGGATGGAATGGAATGTCCCATCGTTCTTCTGTAAGGCAGCCACTAATTCTGAGAAGGTAACCTCCCCTTCTCCATGGACGATGAAATCAACTCTTTTGGTCGAAAGAATTTCTTCATCCACATAGCCAGGATGCGGCCCCCCCATCACAACCGTGCAACCATTGGCCTTAGCTTTCTTGGATAATTGGAGGGCCTGACGATGACGGGTTGTATCCGTGGAGATACCGACGATGTCATATTTTTTAAAATCTATCTCCTCTTTCTTCTTTCGAACAGCTAAGTCTCTGACTACGATCTGATGGCCTTCCTTTTCCGCATAACCCGCGATATAGAGAAGGCCAAGAGGCGGGAAGAGAACCCCTGTTGCTTTCAGGGTCCCTGAAGGGGCAGGATTGATCAGAAGAATTTTCATGGAAAAATTCCTTCAATGGTTCTTAAATGTACGCCCAGGGTCAGGGTTGTTCGGCTGGTCTCAGAAGGAACGATATATGGAATTCCGGCGTTCTCTGCAATGACCTTGCAGAAGATATGCATGGAGCCCAGATGGGGAAAAGTTACCTTCATCCATGTCTACCCATTACTTTTCTCCCTGCTGAGAGGGGCTCCGGACTCTGACTCTCTTTTTTTTTCCTTCCACGCAGCTTCTGCAATCTCTCCATAAGTCTTGGCATAGCGATCGATGGCCTGTGCAAAATCTGTAAAAAGCTGCTCTGCCCCCTCATGGGTAAAGTACTTCGCATGTTGAAGCGCAAACTCCCTCCCCTGCTGAGGATGGTCCATCAGAAGACAGGGACGGTACAAGTTTTCTGAGAGAGGTTGGCGGGACCGGATCTCCCGAAAGAGAGGCGAATTGAGAGCTTCAAAGAGAGACTTCTCTTTGATATTGTCGGACGCGAAATGACAGAAGACGCATGGCTCGACATCGCCACGGGCATTGACATGAAAGTATTTCCTCCCCGCTGCAATGCACCCCTGAGTGAGACACCCATCATTCCAGAAGTCGACAAAGAGCATGGGTTTGGTGGCCCGAAAATAGGAGAGCCGTTCCCTCATCCGGCTCCTCTGCTCGGGAGTCGCCATGAGGGAAAGATCCGGGTCTCTTCCAATGGGGACGTAATGGAAGTTCCAAAGAAGAATGCATCCCTTTTCCACCAGAAAATCGATAAAGGCGTCGCTCGTAAGGACATCCGTATTTTGGGAGGTCTGCGTCGTGGAGACAGCAAAAAAGATCCCGGCTTTTCGGAGCCCATCCATCACCTTCACGACTTGATCGAACTGACCCCTACCCCTTCTTCCGTCGGTCTCCTCTCTGAGCCCTTCGAGGCTGATGGCCGGGGCAACATTTCCCAGAACCACGAATCGATCGATCATCTCCTCATCGATCATTGTGGCATTGGTATAGATTTGGAACGTCATATCTTCATGCTTTTCAAAGAGATCAAAAACATCCTTCCTCAAGAACGGTTCCCCACCCGTCATCAAGACCAGATGGATGCCCATCTCTTTACATTCTCCGATTAACCGATCCAGCACCTCATATGGAAGTTCCTCGTGGGAATAGACCCCTGAATAACATCCGTAACAATGCAGATTACATCGCATCGTCGGGCTGATCAACATGGCATCCGGCGGATAGAATCCCCTTTCCGCCTCAAAGACCTTCCTCCGGTTGGTGCCCACCAGGAGTTGGTTGACGATGAAGTTGGAGATGAGCTTCTTTCGATGATGGGGATGTGTCTCGCTGAGCACCCTCCTCGCAATCGCCAGACCGGGATGATCGGTCTGGAAGAGAGTGCGAATCCATCGAATCTTCTCTCGATAGGATTCCTTTTGAGGAATCTTCTCCGCAAGATAGGTCAGACGAATCAAATTTTCTGTAGAAGCATTGGATAGAAGAGAAAGGGCGCTCGTTGTAAATTTCTCTATGGAATATCGCTTCGCTCGTTGGTAGAAATCCATCCTGCTCATCACCAAAACAGACTTCAAAGAAAGACTTTACAAACCAACCAGGTATCGACGACAGGCCTGAAATGGCTGGAACCAGTTCCATCGACCTTCTGCGTATTGATACGAACAGATAACACACCGAACCCCTTTTTGCAAGCTTTAATCAGGAGCTCCAACTCGGTCTCAAACCGAGACGTAGAGGGGTTGATCTTTTTCAAAACCTCTGCCCAAATCAGTCGAAAGCCGGATTGACTATCCGTAATGTCCGAATCGCAAAGCCGTGCAACGGCCTTCACCCCCAAACGATTCCAGAAACGACGGAGAAAGGTCACCTTCCCAAATTCTGCCAGTCAACCATCGATCACAGGAAGAAGTTGTTGAGGGATATCGCAGCGTCTGCGACATACAATTGTGACTATTACATATCGTGAATGAATTTGTTATAATACACCTCCGTCTGCTGTTTTAATCCCTTTAATGTTTTTGAAGAAGAGTGATGATGGACGTTAAGAGATACGATGTCATTGTGGTTGGGGCTGGGATGGGGGGGTTGACCGCTGCGACCCTTCTTGCCAGAAAGGGACGGAAAACCCTCCTCCTCGAAAAAGAGAACCAGGTAGGAGGCTATGTGGTCTCCTTCAAAAGAGATGGATTCACCTTTGATGCCACGGGTGCCTTTCTCGGAGGATGTCAGGAGGGCGGAGAGTTTTATCGAATTCTTAAAGAGATGGGGGCACACGAGGAGATCGAATTTATTCCTATCGATCATATCCAAAATATCTATCCCGGATTTGAAGTGCATCTTCACCCGGGTGGATTTCATTCCTATACCGAAGCGCTTTTTAACCTCTTCCCCAAGGAGGAGAAAGGATTGAAAACCTATCTCTCCTTGGTCAAACGAATTGGGGGGGAAATAAAATCATACTCTGAAATAACAATGATCCAGAAAATCTTCTTCCCCTTCTATTTCCGAAATCTGGTTCGGTATCATCGATCCAGTCACCAGACGATTCTAAACAATCTTTTCAGGGGAGAGGAGATTAAGACAGCTCTCCATACTCTTCCGGTCACTGACCCTCCTTCGAAACTTTCTTTTCTCTTCGTCGCTATCCTGATCAATAAAGCCTTGTTGGAAGGTGTTTTTTATCCAAAGGGTGGGATGGGAAAAATTCCAGAAGCCATGGCAAACGCTTTTCGGCAAGCTGGAGGAGAGCTCCATCTTCAAAGGGAAGCAGAAGAAATCCTAATAAGAGATCGGAGAGTAGATGGCATCCGGACAAAAGACGGGAAGACCTTTCAATCACCCTTGGTCGTCTCCGATGTCAACCCGAATCTTTTAGTCAAGATGCTTCCCTTTGAATTTCGAAAACCCTTTGAAGAAAAGATCCGGCATTTCGAATATTCCCTTTCCTGTTTCATCCTCTATATCGCCACCGATTTGGATCTGAGAGGAATGGACCTTCCTTATTTTACCTATCTCCGTTTCAATGATGATTTAGAAGAAGAGGGTCGAATGTTGCGAAGGGGTGAGATTCCCCAGAACCCGACCATGATGGTATCCATCCCCACGATTTTGGATCCTTCGCTGGCTCCTCCTGGACAACACATCTTGAATGTTCTAATCAATGTTCCTTACCACTATCAAGAAGAATGGGGGAAAAAGAATCCTGAAAAGTATCGCCATATTAAAGAAGAATTTTCCCAGAAAACCCTCTCCCAATTGGAATCAACGTTAATCCCCGGCCTGAGAAACCATCTTCTTTTTTACGAAGCAGCCACGCCATTAACTTTAGAGCGGTATACAGGGAATGAAATGGGCGCGATGTATGGCCTTGCTTCGACACCCCAGCAGATTGGAAATTTAAGACCTCCCAATCAGACTCCCATCCCAGGTCTCTTTGAAGTCGGTCACTATACCAGGCCTTCTCATGGTATTATAGGTACCAGCCTTTCCGGTAGCTTTGCCGCAAAAGCAATCCTTAAAGGAAAATAAACACGAAATTCCAATTGGGCTCCAATTAGCAAAATTCAAAATCTCAAATAAAAAAATTTTAGTCATTTGGGATTGATGTTTAGAATTTATTTGGAATTTGGCCTGCCTGCGCGTAGTCCCGCCTTGCGGGACGAAGGCAGGTGCTTGGGATTGGGTGCTTTTCCTCGCTATCCTCTATGCCCTCTGCTCCATGCTTTCTCGGGATGGCGATAGCGTTCGCAGAGATCGCCCCAGCAGGCCACCACTTGATGGTCCACCAGAAGCTCGATCACCTCACATTGATTTTCACACTCACCACATTCAAAGCCCCGTGTGGAACAGGACTTTCGAGGAAGGTCAAATCCTCTAAATTGAGTTTTGGAGGGTTTGGCCTTCTTCACCAACTTGGCTGCGCCAATGGCGCCCATGACATCGAAATGCTCGGGGATGACGAGGGGGGCTTCCAGTTCCTTTTCGAGCGCCTTTTGGATACCTCGATTAGCAGCAACGCCTCCTTGGCAAACGATGGGAGAAAGGATCTCTTTTCCTCGACAAACATTGTTCAGATAATTCTTAACCAAGGAGTCACAGAGTCCGGCCACAATATCCTCAACCGAATGCCCGATCTGCTGTTTATGAATCATGTCTGTCTCAGCAAAGACCGTGCATCGGCCGGCGATTCGGACAGAATGATTCGCCTTTAAAGCCAGATCTCCAAGCTCTTCGATGGAGATCCCGAGCCTCGCTGCTTGTTGGTCTAAAAAGGAACCTGTTCCCGCTGCACAGACCGTATTCATACCAAAATCGACGACCACGCCATTTCTCAGCACAATGACCTTGGAATCCTGGCCTCCAATTTCGATAATGGTCTTTGCTCCAGGAAGAAAGTCGATCACCGCAATGGCATGGGCAGTAATCTCATTCTTGATGAGGTCTGCGCCCACCAGGTAAGCTGCTAAATGTCTGGCACTGCCGGTTGTTGCGACCCCATCGATGGAGACGGTCTTACCCAATTGGGCCAGGACCTCCTCTATCCCCTGCTGGATCGCCTCGATCGGACGACCACTGTTCCTGACATAGGACTTGGCTAAAACCCGATCGCTCTCACTCACCACCACCACCTTTGTGGTGATGGACCCGACATCAATGCCCAAATAATTTGCCATAAGTTCAAATCTCAAAAATTTAGGAATTAAGGAATTCAGGAATTAACAAATTGAGAAATCTTGCAATCCATAGATTGTTCAAATCCTCAATTCGCAATTCCTGAATTCGCAATTCCTCAATCCCTGAATTCCTTTCTCTGTTCTATCACATCCCTGAAAGCTTCCAATCGGGTGGTGAGCCCTTCCCTTCCTGTATGTTCATCAAATGAAAGGATGAGAAGAGGAACGGGTGATCCTCCTCGAACCTTCAACCTCCTTTTGATGAATTCTTGGAGGAGGGCATCAATGCCACATTTGAAGGACGTAAGAAAGATCACGCCATCCACCCGGTCTGACAAAAAATGAAACAGAGACCCTACGATCTCCCTTCCCGACGACCAATAAATCTCTTTGGAAAGGTCGGAGATCTGTCGATGAATCTCCTCTTCGGAAAGGAGGTCAGCGGTGACGATCTCCATTCCTAAACTTTTCATGAGAGCAAGGGTATCTTTGTTGATATCGACGTCGAAGAGGTTGTAGGGATGTCCGATGAATGCAACACGCCATGGATATCCAATCCCTTTCCCTCCCCCTTTGACGGGGAGGGGTGGGGGTGGAAGGAACCAGGTTGCCTTCCCCTCCCCTTCATCCCCTCCCGCCAGGGGAGGGGAAATATTTTCCAAGTTGCTCTTTATCCTTGGTGTGGGGATCTCCAACTGGAACAGTTGTCTCGTGGTAAGCCCATTGATCCGATTCATCCACTCTTCTTTGAACTTAGAAAAAGATTTTTCCCCTTCTTCAAAGGCCTTCTTGCTCTCTTTTTTCGACGCCCCTAACTTTTCCCCGATTTTCAGAAAAGATTCGCGAAACGAATTCCCTCCCTTTTGAAGATCGATTGTCTCGTCGATGATGGGCACATTCCCTTCTGTGGCCAGCCGCACGATATCCGGAGCCCCCCGGAATTTGGGACACATGATGTAGGTACGATGGAGGCTGACTAACCGGGGAATGAAAAGATGATCCACTTTATCTTTCAATTGGACAGCGTGGGTGACGAGCATTTTCATCGGAAGACAACTGTCTTCGAAATAGATAATCTTTTCCTTTTTTCTCATTCCGTCAGAAACGATGACCTTCCAACCCAGCGCCTCAAAGAAGGCGCGCCAGAAAGGAAAGTAGCGATAAAACATCAAGGCTCTCGGGATGCCTATGCGGCCCTTCTCTTCCACTCCAACATCTCCACAAAGGCCTCGAGAAGCGTCTGAATTCGGCCTTCCATTTCTTGCTCGTCCAAGATGAGGGTGAGGATTGGGATGTTCCAATCCTTTCCCACCTTGGTCAGAATCCCAGAGGCGGTGGTCTCTGGCATGCACGCAAAAGGCATAAGATGGACGACGCCATCATATCCCTCTTTGGATCTCAGGATTGCTTCACCGATGGAGACATTGCATTCTGCTCCCACATCATAACCGAGATAGGTCTTTGAGGCTTCAAGAAAACGAAGCCGTTCACTGAGGTGACCCCTTCTCAGGCTCCTCATAATATGGGTGGAGAACCAGGAGGTGCGTGTTACCTCGATTCCCAGCTCTCCCAATTTCTGTTCCACACCTCGATTGATATGGGGGTCCATCACCGTGTAGAGTTCACCGACGATGGCAACTTTAAATGGGACGCGAGAACGATCCTGCTCTATCCCTTGCAGGAGGCTCTTTCCTTTGCGAACCGCTTCCTCCAGCGCCCTGGGTGTTTTGGCCTCGTCCACCCAGAGAAGAGCCTCCTTCAATCTTCTTTGCGTTTCCCCTTTCTTAATTTCCATCGGCCTCACCCCCATGGCCTGCTGTTCCAATCCTTCGCAGGCCATCATCTTCTTCCACCCCATCCAGAGTCCATAAGGAAAGAGAAAGAAATTTTTCGCGCTCAATTCTTTTTTCAGTTCCTTCGTCTCTTCATAATTCTTCCAGACGGCCTGCCAGGTCAGCCGAGGTGGAATGGTCAGCCATCGATAATGAAGACCCAGATCTTCGAGGATCACCTTTTGAACGAGATCGTAAAGCCCCAGACGACAGGGAGGGCCGCTGCCCACCATCACAATGGTATCCGCTCCCATCTGAAGGGCTTCGATAAAGTTTCCAAGGATGATTTTGAAAGGGAGGCAGATACACTCATTGGAATGGAGGACGCCCAGGGTTAGAGTATTACGACTGGTTTCAGGAGGAACGATATATGGAATTCCGGCGGTCTCTGCAATGGCCTTGCAGAAGATATGCATGGAGCCCAGATGGGGAAAAGTTACCTTCATCCATGTCTACCCATTACCTTTCTCCCTGCTGAGACAGGTTGGCCATCTCGACGTTCGATCCTCTCCTTCCAAGCAGCCTCCGCAATCTCTCCATAAGCCTTTGCATAGGCTTTGATCGCTTCGGCGAAATCGGTGAAGAGACGCTCCGCGCCTTCATGGGTAAAATACCTGGCATGCCGAAGGGCAATCTCTTGCCCCTGTTCAGGGTGATCGATCAGAAGACAGGGACGGTACAAGTTTTCTGAGAGAGGTTGGCGGGATCGGATCTCCCGGAAGAGAGGGGAATTGAGAGCTTCAAAAAGAGACTTCTCTTTGATATTGTCGGACGCGAAATGACAGAAGACGCATGGCTCGACATCGCCACGGGCATTCACATGGAAGTATTTCCTTCCCGCCGCAATGCATCCTTGAGTGAGGCAGCCATCATTCCAGAAATCAACGAAGAGCATCGGTTTGGTGGCCCGAAAATGAACGAGCCTCTCCCTCATCCGGTTCCTCTGCTCGGGAGTCGCCATGAGGCTTAGATCAGGATCTCTCCCGATGGGAACGTAGTGAAAGTTCCAGAGGAGGATGCACCCCTTTTCAACCAGAAAGTCGATAAACGCATCACTGGTGAGGGTGTCCGTATTCTTAGAAGTCTGAGTGGTAGAGACGGCAAAGAAGATCCCGGCTTCCCTGAGCCAATCCATCACACGGACGATTTGATCGAATTGACCTTTTCCTCTTCTCCCATCGGTCTCCTCCCTGAGACCTTCGAGGCTGATCGCTGGAACGACATTGCCCAAAGCAACAAATCGTTCGACCATCTTCTCCTCGATCAGGGAGGCATTGGTATAAATTTGGAAGGTGGTATCCTCATGTTTCTCGAAGAGGTCGAAAAGATCCCCCCTCAGAAATGGTTCCCCACCGGTCATCAACACCAGATAGATACCCATCTCCTTGCATTCCCCGATCAGCCGATCCATGACCTCATAAGGAAGATCTTCCTCGATCGAATAAGACCCCGCATAACATCCGTAGCAATCGAGATTGCACCGCATTGTTGGACTGATCAGCATGGCATCCGGCGGATAAAATCCTTTCTCTGCCTCAAAGGACTTTCTCCGATTGGTTCCCACCAAAAGTTGATTGATGATGAAGTTGGAGATGATCCTTGTTCGATGGTGAGGATGCGTTTCGCTGAGAACCCTTTTCGCAATGGTCAAACCGGGGTGACCGGTTCGGAACAGAGTGCGAATCCATCGGATTTTTTCCCGATAAGATTCCTTCTGGGGGATTTTTTCCGCCAGATCGGCGAGGCGAACCAAATTTTCCTTGGATGCATTAGCCAAGAGGGAAAGGGCACTCGTGGTAAATTTTTCGACGGAATATCGCTTTGCTCTTTGATAGAAATCCATTCCCCTCTTCACCAAAGGAGACTCCGAAGAAAGAGTTTACACACTAACCACGTATCCGTCACGGGCCTAAAATGGCTGGAACCCGTACCGTCAACGTTTTGCATATTGATAGGAACAGATAACACACTAAACCCTTTTTTGCAAGATTTAATCAGGAGTTCCAGCTCTGTTTCAAACCCGGATGTTGAGAGATCGATCTCCTTCAGGACATCTGCACGAATCAGTCGAAAACCGGACTGACTATCTGTAATATCTGAATGGCAAAGTCGGGCCACTGCCTTGGCCCCCAAGCGATTCCAGAATCTTCGTAGGAAACTCATCCCTCCAAATTCTCGAGCCCTGGAGCCAATGAGGATATCCGGCTCAACGCCTCGAAATATCCTGAGAAGGGAAGGGATCTCTGAAGGGTCATGCTGACCGTCTGCATCCAAGGTGATGACCACCTGATAGTCCTCCTGGAGGATATATTCGAACCCCGTCCGGAGGGCAGCACCCTTTCCACGATTACAGGGATGTCCCAGCAGATGTACTCCAAATGCTGAAGCAACCTGTTTCGTCTCATCCAGCGAACCGTCATCTACAACGATCATATCGATTTTGAGGCGTTGAATTTTCTTGAGGACCGGACCGATGGTCGATTGGGCATTGTAGGCCGGGATGAGGACACAGATCTTATCCAAGGCAAACACTCCTCATTGTTGAGAACTCAAAATCGTTAAGAAGTCGAATCATTCGCTCCTCCGTCGTCCTGATCTTCCCGTAACAGACGAATCGCTTGACCCAGGGAAGGGCGATTCGTGGAGGAAAGGGATCAAAGTCAGAGGGATGGCAGAAGATGAGAACAGGATGGCCAAGACGGTTGAATCGATCGATCGTTCTCCGAATATTTCGATAAGGAAATATTCGCAGCCCCCATCCGCCCCCAATAGGGAGGTTTCCGAGAGGGGATCGCATGACCAGAGGAGGGAATTCCTTAATTTCACCATAAGGGGTGGAGAGAGTGTAAGGGGCTACGGGAGCATCTGGGGTCCCGATAAACCGCAGCGGGGCGATGCTCGAATCGTAAACGAATCCGTTTTGGACTAAAAGATCAAGAGCCCAATACGAGTCTCTTTTCCCCTTGCCCACCTTCGCAACAAAGCGTGCTTCGGCGGGTTCCGTCTGTCGCAGGGCTCCAGAGATCGACCACTCGGGTGCACGATAACCGATCACCTTCTCTTCGTCTCTTCCAATGATCCTTTTGATGAGGCTTTTAGACCGAAGAAGATCCTGGAGGAATTCTTCCTTTTCCTGTTTGTAAACCTGGATATGGCCGTAGCCATGGGAGGCAACCTCATGTCCATCCCTGTAGATCATCTTCACAACCTCCGGTGTCCTCTCTGCAACATACCCGAGGACAAAGAAGGTGGCTTTGACTTTAAAACGGCTGAGAAGGGTGAGGATCCTTTCGATATTGACCAAAATCCGACTCTCACATCGGTCCCAGCAAGAGCGTGGGAGGATGTGTTCGATATCACAGATGTGATACCAATCCTCCACATCCACCGTCAGAATATTTTTTATCGCCATATTATCTCTTGCCTAAGCTACACCAAAGTTCAAATCACAAAATCTCAAATCTTTTAGACCGTTTGGCCTTGAGTGATCTTCTTTCCAAAAATCGCTTCATCTCTGGATCGTAGAGAAAAGTGAAAAAGGTGGCCATTGCTCCCAATACGGGAAGAGGATCTTCTCTCGAAATGATATCATAGGAGGTATTGGGTTCAAAGAAACGGAAGAAGGAGGGACGGAGATGGAAACGATTTGGATTATTGAGAAAATGGAGAATATCTCCGAAGAGAAGCCAACGGCAGCGTTGGCCCACCGGGTAGTGAAGAATGGGTTCGAAAGTTTCCCCCCGAGCCATTTTAAGGATCAGAGAAGGAAAATCGACTCCTGAGACAATCGCCAACTGCAAGGAACCCCAGAAACGGGGATTGACCTCCATCAGTTTTGGAATCTTATCCCTCGGATCCACTTTGAATTCCACCATACCGACGCCTACCCAATTTAACGATTTTAGGAGAGAGAGGCCTAACTCCATAACCTGAGGATGCTGAACCCCTTCCCGCAATGTGCTGCCCCCCCCCTGGACGGGGTACATCCTCAATTTCTTGTGCACAAAGGCGGCCTTCACATTGGAACCCTCGTCAAAAAGGGCAGAAAGCCCAAAGATCCCTCCTCCGTCAGGGATCCATTCTTGAATGAGTGGAAAAGGATATCGGGCGTGGACCTTTTGATAAAATGGAATGAGATCCTCTCTCTTCTTCACATAGACAATGCCGAAGGATCCAGAACTGATCCGAGGTTTGATCACAAACCCCTCCCCTTCCCCCCAAGGAGGGAGGGTGAGGTTGGGGGCGGCATAAAGGGTCTTTGGCGTCGGAATTCCATGGGTCTCCGCAAACTCGATGAGGTTTCTCTTATCCCTAACGAATTCAATCTTTTTAGCGGCAGGAGTTAAAAGATATGTATACTTGGAGATCTCATCCTGATGTCTCGCTAAAAGAAGGAGGGTCTCTTCTTCCATCGGGAAGAGGCAATCATAATGGTTTTCTTTAATCTCTTTTAGAATAAATTCGATGAATTGATCTGGGCATCTCCTTGGAGAAGGATAGACAATACGCCGGCTGCAATATTTTGAAAAGAATGAAGTATTAAGAAGAGTCCTTTCCCCCACGGTGACATGGGCCCCCTTGCGACCAAGGGATCGAACCACAGCCAATGTCTTCCTCCAGTGCCCATCCGTGACCAGTACACCCGCCATAAAAATTTTCGATTGCTAATTTGCGATTTACGATTTAGATCCTTGAAATTGAAAATCACAAATCGAAAATCGTAAATTTAAATTAGATGAGGCCGTCATCGGCCAGGCTCCGATAACTCTCCCCCGCCAGGATGATGTGATCATAAACACGGATTCCCAAGAGCCGACCCGCCTCCACCAACTGTTTGGTGATCCGGAGATCTTCCTCGCTGGGGTTCGGGCTTCCACTCGGGTGATTGTGGATCAAGATGATCCCTGCGGCAGGTTCTAATAGAGCCTCCCGAAATATATCCCTCGGATGGACAATGCTCGCGTCGAGGGTCCCTTCGGAGATGAAGACTTCCTTAATCAACCGATTGGCCCGGTTGAGAAGGAGGATCTTGAAGACCTCTTTCCTTAAATCTCTCATTAAAGGAAGATAGTGGTTGGCGACATCCAAGGATCGCTTGAAGGATGGTTTACCCGGACTTTTCACGGACTGAATGCGTCTCACCAACTCAAAGGCAGCAGAGAGGATGGCGGCTTTCGCAGATCCAATGCCCTTGACTGTCGTCAATTCTGAAGGAGAGCAGGAGAAGAGTCTTTGGAGAGATTCGTATCGATGTAACAGTTCCCTTGCCAGGTCAATGGCGGTTTTCTTCCTCGTCCCTTTCCCAAGTAAAATTCCCAGGAGCTCTGCTTCCGTAAGGTGTTGGGGCCCGTGCTCAAGCAACCGTTCTCTGGGTCTCTCATTCTTCGGCCATTGGGTAATTTTGTAAGGAAATTCGGCCATGGTTCGTTAGGTGGTGGATTGAATCGGTGCAGACTTTTTCCCGAAAAGTTTTGAGAGAACAATGCTCAGTTCATAGAGTCCGATCAGAGGAAGGGCCATGAGTATCTGAGAGATGAGATCAGGAGATGGGGTAACAGCCGCCGCAAAGATGAAAATGAGGAGAATGGCATATTTCCTTTGTCGGGCCAGCATCTTTGCATCGATCACTCCAATCCTTGCCAGAAGTACCAAGACTACGGGAAACTCGAAAACGAGGCCGAAGGCCAATAAGAATTTGATGCTGAAGGAGAGGTACTCCTTCATGCTCGGCATGGGCTTGATGAAGTCCGTTGCATAACCCAGAAGAAACTTAAAACCGATGGGAATGGCAATAAAATATCCAAAGAGAACCCCCATGGCAAAAAAAAGCGAACCCCCGAGGACAAAAGGAACCACATATTTTTTCTCTTTTTGATACAGACCCGGGGCAACAAAGGCCCAAATCTGGTAAAGGATGAAGGGAGAGGTCAATATCAAGCCTGCAATGAAGGCGACCTTCATATAGGTGAAGAAGGCTTCCGCCACGCTGGTGAAGATCAGGGAACCACCCGCAGGCATCACTTTTATAAGAGGGGAGGCAAGAATATTGAAGATCGATTCGGCAAAAGCATAGCAGAGAACAAAACCCACTCCAACGGCAATGAAGGAGAGAATTAACCGCTTCCTCAGTTCCTGGAGGTGGGCGGTCAGGGGCAGTTTCTTTTCATCCATGGGAAGGGATCCCCTCTTTCGCCCCTTCTGGTCCCTCCTTTTTTTCCTTTTCGGTTTTGTCACCCTCGGATGAGGACGAAGCTGTTTCTACTGGGGGGGCTCTGCGAAGATAGAAGCTTCACTCTCTGCCATTCTCTCGGTGGTGGCCTCGGAAGAAATCGAGACCTCTTCTGCAGTCTCCGATGCGCCTTCAGCTAGATCTGTAAGGAACTTCTCTCTTTCTTCGGTGAGGGTGCTTTTCAGCTCCTCCAAGTCCCTGGTCTCCGCTTCAAAGCTCTCCTTCACCTCTTCGGTGGCCTTCTTAAACTCCCTCATCGCCTTGCCAAAAGCCTTGGCCAATTCCGGAAGTTTATTGGGTCCAAAGACGATCAAAGCAATCGCCACGATGATCAGCAGTTCCGGCAATCCAATATTAAACATAAGTTCTCCTTTGGGGATTTTATATCATAATTTTTCTCTCTATTGCAATGGGGAATAGAAATGAAAAAGACCTTGACAAACAAAAATTAGAATGTGATAGTGAAAAATAGCTCAAGGTAAATTAAAGATCTTGGGGGGCATGAGGAGGGTCGATCTGACTCTTCAGAGACTAAACCATAAATGGGAGGTATGAAATGATGAAAAAAGAATACAAGATAGCGGTAATTCCTGGTGATGGCGTAGGGACTGAAGTAAGTAAAGAGGCCGTGAAGGTTGGCAGTGCTGCTCTGAAGAAAGCAGGTGCTCAACTGAAAACGGAATGGTTCGACTGGGGGTGCGATTATTATCTCAAGAATGGAAAGATGATGCCTGATGATGTCCTCAATATTTTATCGGGCTATGACGCAATATATCTCGGATCCGTTGGGGATGCGTCAAAAGTTCCCGATCATATCTCCCTTCAACTCCTGTTGACCATAAGGAAGGGGTATGATCAATATGTGAATCTCAGGCCGATATTCCTCTACGAAGGGGTGGCCACTGAGTTAAAAAAGGCTATACCGGGAGCGATCGACCTGGTCGTGGTAAGGGAAAACACCGAGGGAGAGTATTCACAGGTCGGAGGCCGATTTAAGAAAGGCACAAAAGACGAAGTGGCGACCCAGGTAGCTGTTTTCACCCGCAAAGGAACGGAAAGAGTGATGCGTTATGCATTTGAGCTTGCCCGAAAGCGGAAAAAGCTGAAAGGGAAAGGTAAATTTGATGGAATGGTGACAAACTGTTCCAAATCAAACGCTCTGAATTACTCCATGGTGTTCTGGGACGAGGTCTACAATGAAGTCGCGGCGGAATATCCGGATGTTGCCAAGGATTTTGCCATGGTGGATGCCGTGACCATGTGGTTCGTTAAGAACCCCGATTATTTCGATGTGATTGTAGCCTCAAATCTCTTTGGAGATATCATCACAGACCTCGGGGCGATGCTGCAGGGAGGCATGGGATTTGCTGCGGGGGGTAATATCAACCCTGAGAGGCAGTATCCTTCGATGTTTGAGCCGATTCATGGTTCTGCGCCAAAGTATGCCGGGAAAGGAGTGATCAATCCATTCGCTGCGATTGAGGCGATGGCGATGTTATTGGACCATCTTCAGTTGGATCAAGCCGCAACGAGTGTCAGAGGGGCGATGAAGGAAGTGTTGGCTGAGGGCAAGGTGAAGACCAGGGATATGGGAGGAAATTCGAGTACGTCACAAGTGGGCGATGCCGTTACACAAAGATTAAAATAAATGGATTGTGAGGTCCTTGGGAGGTGTTCGTCGTTACGACGGTATATAATAGGATGACGAGAGGAGAGGTTCGTTATCCTATGGCGGGTTGCTCCATTTCATAACGAACTGGTCGATTGATTTGCGAGTGATGCTGATCCTTCCTGGATGGGAAGTGGGTTATCAACCGTGAACCAGCCGGTTTCTCCGATCTCGCTATCACCAATGGAGATTTATCCAGCTACGTATGTGGCTGGAAACGCGATCATGAGAGAATGGGGGAAGGCCACGGTTGGCCCCCAAAGTGGCGGATATCCTGAACCGTGATGCTCCCTCCCCTTTTTGCTTCGCGTAGAAGCGACTCTTCCCTCGACCCTCCCTGACTCCACAAAGCCGTCGATGATTTTATACATGCCGTCCGTTGAAATAGAAGATCGCTGCTGTTATAGTTTTTTAAAAGTGAAAAGGAAATTCCTATCAAAAGCGTCGTAAAATAGGAAGAATTCATGCCCGGCGCGGAGAAAGGTTAAAGGCGGGATTCTGACAGGAGGTAACTTGTATGATGAGAGAAGAGATTAAGAAAAAAATCCGCGATATCGTAGGGCCGGAAAACGCCCTCGATTCCAACCTCGAGCGTTTTACTTACTCCTATGACGCATCCTTCATACCTCTGTTGCCAGCAAACGAGCCCGACCTCGTTATACGGCCGCTCACGACGGAGGAAGTGTCAAAGGTGATGGTCATCGCTTACGAGCACGAAATTCCCGTCACGCCGCGGGGTATTGCGAGCGGCCGCACCGGCGGCAGCATACCCCTAAAAGGCGGCATTTCCCTCTCTCTCGACCGGATGACGAAGATCCTCGAGCTCGACGAGAAAAACATGATGGTGACGGCCGAGGCAGGGGTTCGTACTATCGATCTATACAATCACTGCGCAGCCAAGGGCCTCTTCTATCCGCCCGACCCGGCGAGCTGGAAGTTCTCCACCATCGGCGGCAACGTGGCGGAGAACGCGGGGGGCATGCGGGCTGTCAAGTATGGCGTGACATCCGATTACGTGATGGGCCTCGAAGTGGTTCTGGCCGACGGCACGGTGCTTCAAACCGGTGGTAAGGCCATCAAGAACGTAACCGGCTACGACCTGGTGAGCCTATTCACAGGTTCCGAAGGAACCCTCGGCGTCATCACCAAGGTGTTGTTTAAGCTCATTCCCATGCCGAAGAAGCGCGGCACTTTACAGATTATGTTTCGGACTCTCGACGATGGTTGCATGACGATCCACAAGATGCTGCAGTCGAACATCGTACCGGCGACGGCCGAGATCATGGACAAAACCTGCCTCGAGGCCGTGGCGCGGCACCGCAAGATGGACCTCGCGCCAGCCATCGGAGCTTCCATCGTCATCGAAATCGATGGCGAGGACGACAAGGCCCTCGAAACCCAGGCGAAACAGATCGAAGCTGTGGCGAAGGAGTGCGGGTCGATCGAGTTTCGCATTGCCCAGTCGCAGCAGGAGTCCGACGAGCTGTGGGCCATCCGGCGGGGCCTTAGTGCTGCGGTGGCCGGTCTCGCGCCCAACCGGCTCGGTGAGGACATTTCGGTTCCGCGCGATGCCTTACCCGAAGTGGTGCGCCGCATCCGGTCCATCGCAGAGAAATACAAACTCTCCATCGCCGTGTACGGCCACGCAGGCGACGGCAACCTCCATCCATCGGTACTCTGCGACCTGAGTAATCAGGAAGAGGCGGAACGAGTGCACCAGGCGGTCGAAGAGATTTTCAAGGCTGCCTTAGCCGTTGGCGGAACGCTTTCCGGCGAGCACGGCATCGGCATCACCAAGCGGCCGTACATCACCTTAGCCCTCGGCGAAGCCGGCGTGAAGACCCTCAAGGCCGTCAAACAGGCGCTCGACCCGAAAGGCATTCTGAACCCCGGCAAGATCTGGTGAAGACTTGAGAGAGAAGCGAGGATCCCATGCATAAGACCACGGAGAACGAATTATTGCAAGACGCGAAAAAGAATGTCAGTCAGTGTGACCGCTGTGGCACCTGCCTGCCGGTGTGCCCGCTCTTCGAGGCGAAGGGCGTCGAAACCTCGAGTGCTCGGGGCAAGAACACCATTGCACGAGCTTTGGCCGAAGGCGGCATCGAGCCGACACCGGACGTACTCGCTGCGGTCAACTTCTGCCTGTTGTGCCGGGCCTGCGTCGAGACCTGCCCGAGCAAGATCAAAACCGACGAGGCGATGATCAACGTCCGCCAGTACCTCATCAACCGGACTGGGGGGCCGAGCGTGAAATACAAAGCTATCGGGAGTTTCCTTAAGAGCCGTGGCATGGTGAAGATCGCGGCGGGCACGCTGTCGATCCTCCGTAAGCTTGGTCTCAACAGCGTGTTTCCCCACGGCATGGTGCCAGAAGAGTACACCCGGGCGCATTTCCTGGCCGCGTTCGCCGGACCGGCCGCTCTCGGACAGAAGGTGCTCCCCTCCGACGTGGCGGTGACGGCAACGACAAAAGTAGCGTATTTCAAAGGCTGCGGCATGCGGATGATGTTTCCGAAGGCCTCGGCTGAGACGCTCAAGATTCTAAAGACCACGACCCGGCCAATGCTAAAGGATAATGTGTGCTGCGGTATGCCACACCTCGCCCATGGTCTGCGCGACGAGTTCCTGGCTCTTGCCAAGAAGAATATCCGGCTTTACGAGGACGCCGAGGTCGTCGTGTGCGACTGCGCGAGCTGCGGCGGCGCGCTCAAGCACATCGTAACCTACTTCAATGAAGATCCGGAGTGGAAAGACCAAGCGGCCGCCTTCAGCCGCAAGGTGATGGATCTGACGGAGTACCTCGTCAAGGTTGGCTATACACCCCGGCAGAAAGTGGATACCACTTTCACCTACCATGACCCCTGCCATCTCGTGCGAGGACAAGGTATCAAGAAACAGCCGCGCGACCTTCTGAAAGCGACCGGAAAATTCATCGAGATGAAAGAGGCTGATACGTGCTGCGCCGGGGCGGGAACCTTCCACATGGATTATCCCGACATTTCGTCGAAGATCATCGAGAAGAAGCGGCAAAACATCGAGAAGACTGGTGCGGCCATCGTTGTGACCGGTTGCCCCGGCTGCCTGATCCAGTTGACCAAGGCCGCAAAGGCCAGCGGCGGCAAATTTAAGCCCATGCACATCAGCCAGGTGATCTGAGGCCGAAGACCCGGCTCAAGACCATTCTCTTCCGCTCAGGGCTCATTTCTATGCGGGGTCTTCTACCTCTTTGAGAGTGATGACCAAGATTGATTGACTTCTGATCTGACAAAATTCTCCGTGAGTCCTTGAACCCTATTTTGTCTTTGTTTTCTCTCTTAGAATCGGAATCACATTTTGGAAATCGTCCACAATCCCGTAATCTGCGACTCCAAAGATAGGAGCGCGGGGGTCTTTATTGATCGCAATGATCGTGTCGGAGTTCTGCATCGCGGTCACATGCTGAAAGGCACCGCTGATGCCAATGGCGATGTAGACCTTCGGCTTCACGGTCTTTCCCGAGATTCCAACCTGTCGCTCTTTGGGTAGCCAATTCCGATCCACCACCGGCCGTGAGCAGGCAATGACCCCGCCTAAGTTTTTTGCTACTTCTTCTATCATCGGAATATGTTCAGGTCCTCCGATCCCCTGACCGACTGAGACAATGATCTCTGCTTGAGTGATATCTTCTCCTGTGATAGGGGCTTCAATATATTCAATAAATTTTTTTACATCGATCGTTCCTTGGAGTGGAGAGGGCTCCATGACAATGCCAGCTTTTTTTTCACGAGGTGCGCCGGGACTGAAAACGCCCGGCCGGACAGTCGCAATATATCCACTGGATTCCCTGAGGGTTACATTGGCATTTACTTTTCCTCCATAGATGGATCGAACGGCTTGCAAACCACTCTCCCCAAACGAGAGGCCGATGCAATCCGTTACCAAGGGAAACCCCATTTCCGCAGAAAGACTTGGCGCCAGGTCCATCCCAAAAGATGTGTGCCCGATCAGGGTGAGAAGGGGTCGATATTTTGCAATGAGAGAGGAGAGGACTTTTTGATAGAGGATGGAATTGAAATGTTCGAGTTGAGCATCCTCCACAACCAGAACTTTTGATGCCCTAGTGGTCAGTTCCTCAGCAAAATTTTTGACATTGTAACCCAATAAAAGAGCTGTTGAGGAAGCCCCCTGCTGGGAGGCGATCGTCTCTCCACCCTGTAACATTTCGTAAGTGATATCCCTGATCCTACCCTGCCGATGCTCAACCAATACAAAAATTTCACTCATATTATTAACTCCTCTTATAGGAGTTCCCCTCTCCCTTTACGGGAGAGGGCTTGCCCTGTGGAGTATGTTTTACTACTCCACGGGGTGAAGGTGAGGGTGAATCAGAAGACACAATCCCCCTCCCCTTCACCCTGTTAGATAAGGTTCTCTATTCAGCCCTGTTATTCAAGAAATGTCCTATCTAACAGGGTGAATCCCCTCCCGCCAGGGGAGGGGAGGTGTAGGGCGTAATTACTTTCAAAAAGTAAGGCTGATTTCACCCTTTCTTTTTCTTCAGGATTTCGGTCAATTGCGTCACCACTTCTTCCGGACTCCCCTTCCATATCTCTGCCACCTTCCCAACTGGCGGAAAGAAGACCTGATCGATCTTTGTATCCACGGATTCACCAGAGGTGAGCCCTATCTCCTCCATCCCAAGATCCTTGATCTCCTTGTCTTCTGCTTCTAAGAGGGCAGCAAGGGAGACGTATTTCGGCTCGTTGATGCCTGTCTGAACGGTCAGGACAGCAGGCAGTTTGAGCTCCATGACTTCATCGATACCGCCTTCCAATTCTCTTCGGACCTTCACCTTGTCCCCTGTCATGTCAATATGGGTCACAATGGCAGCATGAGGAAGACCTAACATTTGAGCCAGACTCACTCCAACCTGTCCGCAGTTGTCATCCTCTGCTTGAACACCTGTTAGAATGAGATCAAAGGATTGATTTTTGATTGCCTGAGAGAGTATCTTGGCGATCAGATGGCCATCTTGAACAGCAGGTCCCTCTATTCTCAATGCCCTATCAGCGCCCATGGCGAGGCATCTCGTCAAAACCTCTTTTGACTCCTCGGGCCCAACCGTGATGACAATAACCTCCCCCCCATATTTCTCTTTTAAGAGGGCCGCCTCCCTGACCGCATAGCCGTCCCAATCGCTGAGGTAGAAAACCAGATGATCCTTCTTAATATCTGTTCCATCCTTCTCAATAAAAATGTCCGCCTCTGCAGTTTTTGGGATCCTTTTGACACACACCGCAATGTTCATTTACTCCTCCATTTCCCCTCACCCCACCCTCTCCCCATAGGGGAGAGGGTGGGGTGAGGGGTTTTGGTCATTAGTGATGATTTGAAGCTTGGGATTTGGTTATTGGAATTTATCCCAAGGCCTCAACCACCAACTCCGCTATATCTTTTACCATGATCTCCGCTGAGAATCCAGATGTCTTGGTGGCATCCTCGAGGGTTAAAAGACAGAAAGGACAAGCTGTGGCCATCACCTTTGCGCCCAAAGCAACAGCTTCCTTGATTCGAATCTCTCCATTTCGAGTCCCTTCGGTTCCCCCTTCAGCCCACATCCGTCCCCCCCTCCTTCACAGCACAAACTCCTTTGCTTCGATCTGTCCATTTCGGCAAATTCCAATCCAGGAATAGAGGTCAGAATTTTTCTCGGTTCATCAAAGACGAGATTCTGTTTTCCGAGAAAACAGGGATCCTGATAGGTGGCGGAAAGGTCTAATGCCTTAGACATTTTCAATTTTCCCGTCTCAATCAAATCAGCAATGACCTGAGTATAGTGTTGGACAGGGATAGCGAAGTCCGGATACTCATTTTTAAAAGCATTGAAGCAATGAGGTGAAATGGTGATGATTCTTTTAATCCCAGACTTTTTGAAGAGGTTCGTATTGTCCTTTGCCAGCTTTTTGAAAAGGGCCTGCTCGCCCATCCTTCTGATCTCGTTTCCACAGCAGGATTCCTTCTTTCCCAGAATACCGAAGTCGACCTCTGCTTTTTGTAAGATCTTGACGAGGGCCGTTGAGACATTCTGAACCCTTGGATCATAAGAAGGGGCACAGCCTACGTAGAGCAATGTTTCTGTGGCTGCTTCTCCGAGAATTTTTACTCCCAGGTCTTTTGCCCAGTCCGCTCTGCGATCACGGAACCGTCCCCATGGATTCCCTTGGAGGAAGGTATTTTCCAGAGCATCCCTGATGGTTGAGGGAACCTCGCCTTCATTGGCGAGAAAATTTCGTATCCCCATAATCAACTCAACGTTTTTCACTCCGGCAGGACAGCGGAGGCTGCAAGTGCTGCAGGTCGTACAGGCCCATAATTCAGGCCTTTTAAATAGGAGACAGGGGTTGGCTGTCAAAAATGTTTCTCTAACTAACCTCCTCATATTGAGGGGAGATCTAAATTTGACAGGACATCCTCCTGTGCACGTCCCGCATTGGATGCATATATTGAGTTGATAATCCTGAACAAAGGTTTTAGGATCGATTTTCATTTTAGAGGCCACCTCTCACCCCGTCCCTCTCTCACAAGGGGAGAGGGGGTTATTGGAGCAATCCACCAAGTCAGATCCTCCCCCTTGATGGGGGAGGGTGAGGGTGGGGGTAATATTAATTTTAAGTAGTTGAACAATCTCAAAAAGGCGAATTCCCTGTGGGCAGATATCTTTACAAGCCCCACAATTCGTGCATCTTTCAATGACATGAACCAGCCAACCCATTCCAAAGTTTTGAAAAGATTCTGGATAACATTTTTTGCAGAAACAGATGGGACAGACCTCTTTGCATTGATGACAATCATCGCATTTTTTGAACTCGGTCATCCAATGAAATTTACCCTGATTATCAGATTGGAGAAAAACAGAAGGTCCCAATTTGGTTATCTGTTCGTTGAACCCATTCACAGTTTCCACCAGTTTTGAAATTTCAAAAGGATGGACACAGGCAAAATCGAGACGATCTTTTCCAATTCCAAAAATTTCCAATAGACTCTGAATGACTTGCATTCTCCTTTTGGCTTTTTCATTTCCTCTCTTATGGCGGCACTGGCCTGGAGGACATCCTAAAACCAAAACACCATCTGCTCCCGAAAAATAGGCCTTTAGGAGAAAAAAGGAGTCCAAGCTTCCAAGGCAGGGGAGTTTCACAGGCAAAAAATTTGGCGTATAAGTTCTCTGTTCCATACCGGTAAAATCCGCGCAGAGATCTGCACTATTTTGGCATAAGAATCCCAAAAGCTTCGGTTCAAAACTCATGTGAGCAGTCCTTCCACCTCTGCCAATACTTGATCTTGTGTGAAATGCCTCTGTCTCGCTGCCTTGCTGGGGCAGACCGCTGTACAAGCACCGCATCCTTTACAAATAGCCTCGTTCACTGACGAGATCCCCTTGATATCAAGAAAATCGATCGCTGAGTAAGGGCAGACCTCCATACATAGTTTGCAGCCTGCACAGATCTCAGGGTCGATAGAGGATATCGTTGCCTCCACTTCAATCTCACCCTTGGTAACCAAGGACATCACCTCTGCTGCAGCAGCAGAGGCCTGGGCGACCGTGTCGGGGATGTCTTTGGGCCCTTGACAGCACCCTGCCAAGAAAATCCCATCGACATTTGTGGCAACCGGTCTCAGTTTTGGATGGGCTTCCATAAAGAAACCGTCTGCACTCTGGCTGATTCCCAATACCTGAGCCACTCTTTCAACATCGCGACGGGCAGTTAGACCCGTTCCCAAGACAACCAGGTCCACAGGGATCTCAACCGGAGTCCCGAGCAGGGTATCCTCTGCTTCGACGATGAGACGGCCATCCTTTTTATAAATTTCAGAACCTTTGCCTCGGATAAAGTAAATTCCTTCTTCTCGAACCCGTTTATAGAACTCCTGATATCCTTTTCCAAAGGCATTGATGTCAATGTAAAATTCGTAAATCTCAGCTCCGGTCTTTTCCTTTGCCAAATGGGCCTGCTTCATGGAGGCCATGCAGCAGATCCTGGAGCAGTGAAGGTTCGCATTTTCGTCCCGGCTTCCGATGCAGTGGAGAAAGGCGATTGCCTTTGGAACGGTTCCATCCTTCAGCAATATTTCTCCACGAGTCGGTCCGGAAGGACTCGAAAGCCTTTCAAACTGAAGACCGGTGATGATATGGTCATAGACCCCGTACCCATATTGTGGAAGGAGATGAGGGTCAAATGGATCATATCCCGTTGCGACGATGATGCACCCAACTTCCTTCTCGACCACTTCCTCTTCCTGATCAAAATGGATTGCCTCTGCCTTGCAGGCTTCGATACAAGTTTTTTTACATTTCCCCTTGCTTAAAAGAAGGCAACTCTCTTTATCCACCACTGCCTTCAAAGGAACGGCTTGAGGGAAAGCAATATAGATGGCTCTTCGCCTGGCCATTCCCTCTTCAAACTCTGAAGGTACTCCTTTTTTCAAAACACAGGCTTCCATGCAATCCCCACAGCCAGTGCACCGACTGTGATCGACGTAGGTGGGATGTTTTTTAATCGTCACGGTAAAGTTTCCAACATAACCTTTTACATCTACCACTTCCGAGCAGACAAAGAGTTCGATGTTTTTATTCCGAGCCACCTCAACGGTTTTGGGTGTAAAGATACAGGAAGCACAGTCCAAGGTGGGGAAGGTCTTGTCCAATTGAGCCATGTGGCCGCCGATATAGGGTGCCCTTTCAATGAGAAAGATCTTCATTCCTTCGCTTGCCATGGTCAAAGCGGCCTGAATCCCAGCAATGCCTGCCCCAATGACCAAGGCAGAGGGTTTGATCCGAACCCTTCGTGCCTCCAGAGCCTCATGGAGAGAAACCCTGCTTACAGCTGCCTGAACAATATGTTTCGCTTTTTCAGTTGCCCTCTCTTTCTCCTTATGAACCCAGGAACACTGCTCACGGATATTCGCAATATTGAGGAAATAGGGATTGAGACCTTCTGAAGAGATGGTATTTCGAAAAGTCATCTCGTGCATTCGAGGGGAGCAGGCAGCGACCACCACTCGGTCGATGGAGAGTTCACGGATGTCCTTTTTGATTAAATCCTGTCCAGGGTCAGAGCAGAGATAACGGTAGTCCCGAGCCACCTTAACTCCGGGAAGCGTGCTGGAAAAACGGACAAGTTCATTACAATCGACCGTGGCAGCGATATTGGTGCCACAATGACAGATATAGACACCGATGTTTCGTTTCATCTCTGTTTCTTATGAAAAAAAACCGCTTGGATCGTTTGGTTCGTTGATCGTTAATTTCGTCAAACGGTCAAAACGTTCTACACGTCACTCTTATGCCATGCCGAGAATCCGGCGGCCAATCGTAATCTTTTGGATCTCTTTCGTCCCCTCGTAGATTTCGAGTAATTTTGCTGCCCGATAGAAGCGTTCAATGGGATAGTCGTCGAGATAACCATATCCGCCATGAAGCTGCAACGCTTCATCCACCACTTTGACAGCCACCTGGCAGGCCCACCACTTTGCCATGGCCGACAATTGGCTATCAACATTCCCCCGATCGAGATTCCAACAGGCCTTATAAGTGATCGATCTCGCCGTTTCGATGAGAGTTGCCATCTCAGCAATTTTGAATTGGGTGACCTGAAAAGATGCGATCGTCTTCCCAAATTGTTTTCTCTTCTTTACATAATTAATTGCTTGTTCCATCGCACCCTGCGCAAGACCTACACCATCACCTGCTATCATCACCCTCGAATAGTCGAGGAACTTCATCAATTGGATGAATCCATCGCCTTCTGCACCCACCAAGTTTTCCTTTGGGACTCTCACATTATTGAAATAGACATTAGCAGTATCGGAAGCATGGAGTCCCATCTTTCCATGGATTTTGTCCGCCTTATAACCCGTTCGATCTGTTTCAACCAGAAGAATACTGTGGCGATTTGATTTAATGGCCTCCTCAGGATGAGTCAAGCAGTAGACTAAAAGGAATTTGGCTTCCGTGCCGTTGCTGATCATGACCTTATTGCCATTGACCACATACTCATCTCCAACTATCTCTGCTCGAGAGACGGCAGAGGCCGCGTCGCTTCCAGCCTCAGGTTCCGTGATCGCAAAACCCATGACCCAGTCCCCTTTGACCAAGGGCGGAAGGTATTTCTTCTTCTGTTCCTCAGAACCATACAATAACAGTTCTTGGGCACCAAATGTGGTCTGAGAAAATACCTGACCAAGTCCCGGTTCGGCCCTCCAGAATTCCTCCAGAATGATGCTATGTTCAAGAGAACCCAGACCAAGGCCGCCATACTCTTTCTTGATATAGACACCGACGAAACCCAATTGAGCTGCCTTCTTGATGATCTCTCTTGGATACTCGCCCTTGGCCTCGCAATCTTTACCGAGAGGCACCAATTCCCCTTCCGCAAACTCTCGAGCAGCCATACGAATTTGTTTTTGGCGATTGGTCAGTTCAAAATCCATGAATTTGCCCCTTCTTTTAAGATCAGGGAGATTATTCTTCTACGATGCAACCATCCTCTTTGTTTTGATTAGCGCCAAGCGGTTAATCAGGAGAAGTCCTAAGCTGTTCCACTTCCTTCTCAGTATCTTCCCAACAGCGCCCGGGCGATAATCATTTTTTCAATCTCTTTCGTTCCTTCGTAAATTTCTACAATCTTGGAATCCCGATAAAAACGCTCAATATTGTAGTCACCAATAAACCCATAACCTCCATGGAGTTGAAGGGCCTCCTCGGCAACCCTCACCGCTGTTTCCCCCGTAAACCACTTCGCCATGGCAATCAAATGAGACTTTACTCTCCCCTGATCGAGAAGCCAGGCCGCCTTCTGATAAAGATTGCGGCCGGCCTCAATTCGGGTGGCCATCTCTGCGACCTTGAACTGAGTGACCTGGAAAGAGGCGAGCGGCTTTCGGAACTGCTCCCGCTTTCGAACATGGACGATCGCTTGCTCCAAGGCTCCCTGGGCCAGCCCAACCGCTTCCGCACAGACATGGAGACGGGTGTGATCAAAGAAGACCATAAACTGTTGAAATCCTTTTCCTGCAGTTCCAATAAGATTCTCTTTGGGAACCCTCACATCGCTGAAGGAGATTTCGGCGGTATCAGAGGCCCGGAGACCGAGTTTGTTTTTCAGCTTGGTCGCCTCAAAGCCCTTACGGTCTGTCTCGACCGTGATGACACTGAACCGGTCATGCGGGGACTTGGCATGAGGTTCGGTTAAACAAAGAACCTGAAGGAAATTGGCAAGTGTCCCGCCGGTGATGAAGGTCTTGGTCCCATTGATGATATATTCATCACTATCCAGAACAGCAGTGGTTCTAACAGAGGAAACATCACTCCCCGCGTCTGGCTCGGTGATGGCCGCTCCGGTGATGGCCTTAGCCATTACCAAGGGAGGTACCCACTTCATTTTTTGCTCCTCGGTGCCAAAAAGGAGAATCAATTCCGAGCCAAAAGTACCTGCCAGGATAAAATGCGCAATCCCTGGATCAACCCGCCAGAATTCCTCGTTGATGAGACAGTGCTCCAGGTACCCCAATCCTGCACCGCCGTAAGTTTCGGGTATGAAGACCCCTACAAAACCAAGGCCGCAGGCCTTTTCCCAGAGCTGTTTTGGGGATTTCTCCTCGCGATCACACTCCTGGGAGAGACCCGGGAACTCTTTCTCAGCAAATTCTCTGGCCGCCTTGATGATATCCTTCTGTTCGTCGGTCAGATCGAAGTTCATCAAGAATTCTCCTTAACTGACCGATTCCTTAGCCCGGCTTCGGCCGAACCCTCCGGGCAGCTAAATGGATCTGTTTGGGGAGGTTGCTCAGCTCAAAATCCATGGATTTACTACCTTTCTTAATTTTGGATTATAAAATGAAGCGTTGGTCTTTACAATTTTCCTTCCTTTCTTGATTTTTGAGCTGGATGGATTTTGTGGCTGTTTTCAGAAGATAAAGATCTACTTCCATCTATGGCCGAATAACTATCAACCTTTCCTTCCTTATTTTTTAGATCGATGGGTCCTAACATTTCTAAATTTCATCTGGTCCAATAATTTGCTGAGTGCCGACCGATGTTCTTCCGTCTTCATGGCATCGAGAAAGACCATCGCTTCATGCTGTATGACCTGATCCAGAGTGGATTGCATCCCGTGGCGCAGAATCTCTTTTGACTTTTGTACGGCAGTAGGCGGCATGGCGGCAATCTGCTTGGCCATCTTTTTGGCCTCAGGCATGAGTCGGTTATGGGGGAATACACAGTTAACCGCTCCTATCTCTAATGCTTCATGAGCATCAAAGGGTCTGGCAGTTAAAATAAGCTCTGCTGCTTTTCCATACCCTATGAGTCTCGGTAGAAAATAGGTGCTGCAGAATTCTGGGGTCACTCCTATTCGGACAAAGGCACAGCTAAATTTTGCCCTTTCAGAGGCAAGGCGAATATCACAAGTTAGGGTTACAGTGAAACCAAAACCATAAGACGGCCCGTTGATGGCTGCTATAATTGGTTTGGGACACTGTATAAAGGCCCTGGGTAGATCCAGTGAACCAAATCTTATTTTTTTTTTGTGGCCCTTATCATTTTCTTGAACCTCTATAAATCTGCTAAGGTCGGCACCCGCACAAAAACCTCGACCCCGCCCAGTCAGGATCATGACTCGGACGCTATCATCTTCTTCCGTCTCTTTAAGAGCATGGATCAGCTCATCTTTCATCGTTTCATTCAAAGCATTTAGAACTTCGGGTCTATTCAGGTAGATAAAAGCGATCCCTTCTTCTTTGATCAATTCAATATCCTTGTATTCCATTATTTCCCCCTTTCAAAAAAATCGTTTGGGTCGAGCTAAGCGATAGCGGTGTGTGATTTGTGAAACCTTTCTCTTGATCGTGCCAAAAAAATAATAGATTTTCCCCCCGAAGAAGAAATTTCGAATATGGCCTAACCCTCTCACGATCATAACCATCTTTTTCTACGTCGGTAATGTTTTACTTCTCGATAACTTTTCTTCTTTCCCACTTCACTCAAACCCATGTAAAATTCCTTTACGTCCTCATTTTCCTTCAGATCTTTTTGTGTTCCATCAAGAACGATTCTACCGTTTTCCATCACATACCCATAGTCAGCGATATCAAGAGCTTGGGGGGCATTCTGTTCGACCAGCAAGATGGTCGCTCCTTTTTCTTCGTGAATGGCCTTAATGATTCGGAATATTTCCTTGACCAAAAGGGGACTCAGGCCCATGGAAGGTTCGTCCAGAAGCATCATTTTGGGGTGACCCATCAGGGCGCGTCCGATGGAAATCATCTGCTGTTCGCCGCCGGAGCAGTACCCTGCTGTCGCATTGCGTAAATCTCTGAGTCTGGGGAAATAATTATAGATCATGTCAAGGTCTTCTCTCATAGAAGTCTTTTCCCTGCTGGCCCGCGCCCCCACTCGCAGATTTTCCTCCACCGTCAAATGGGCAAAAAGCCTTCTCCCTTCCATGACCTGGACCAAGCCCTCTTGGGCGATCGTCTCCGTGCTCATTTTGGTCAGATTTTTTCCCTCAAATTCAATGGTGCCTTCGGTGACCTCTCCCAGCTCTGTCTTGATCAGACCGGTGATGGAATTGAGAGTGGTCGTCTTCCCTGCACCATTGGCACCGAGAAGGGCTACGATCGAGTTAGAGGGAACGTTCAGAGAAACTCCTCTAAGCACTAAAATCACCTTATTAAACATCACCTCGACATTGTTGAGGTTTAGCATTTAGATCCCTATAGAAATTCAAAGGATTCAATAGAGCTTAAATCCTTTCGATCCTCACCAAACCAAAAAGACCATAAGGCTTGATGATTAACACCAGAACCAAGATAATATAGGGCACAATCTCTCTTGTACTCGCCCCTACAACCGGGTCAAGGTACAGGCCAGAGATATATTCCAAGACACCGACAATAAGACCAGCAACCAGTACACCAGGAATAGATTCCAACCCGCCTAAGAGAACAACAGGAAAACAGTTGGCTGCAATAGAGTGGAGGGTAGTGCTGACACCATTGATGCTACCCAGGAGGACACCTCCAACATAAGCCAAAAGTGTGGAAATCACCCAGGCCAGGATAAATACCTTCTTGGTGCTGATCCCCATGCACATCCCGGCCTGATGGTCCTCCGCCACAGCTCTCATGTCCAGGCCCCATTTACTATATTTAAAGAATAGCATGAAAAGGCCGATCACAAACATGGTGATGATGAAGATGATGATGTGCTGAAGGGATAAAATAATGTTTAAAAATTCGACTGGATTGGGAGGAAGAAACTTTGGATAGACAAGATAATTATTATCCCCCCAAAAAAGAGTGACAATTCCATCGATAAAAGCTTGAAGGGCCAGGGTGACAATAATCAATGATAGGATGGGCTGACCCACAAGCTTCCTCATGCCGAAGCGTTCAATAATGAAACCGATGATGACAGCTGAAGCAAGGCCAGAAATCAGGCCGAGCCATATGGGCATGCCCACCTGTTCCATAAAACACCAGGCCAGGTACGCCCCCACCATCAATAAACCTCCCTGGGCAAAGTTAAAGATGTGAGTCGATTTGTAGATGACGACGATGCCCACTCCGACAAGGCTATAGAGCGATCCGACCATGAGACCACTTGCGATTGCTTGTAACAACTCTGCCATCGGAAATCCTGGTCCGTTTTGGAGCGCCCCCTTGGTAAAGGGGCGCTCTGTTTCGTTCTCACTTTGCTTCTGGCTTTAGCCAAGGTACTTCAATTCCATACTGTTCCCTCACCCACACTCCGTTGACGCATTTGGAGACGTTCAAATACTTGAAAGGCCTCCTCTCCGTCGGAGAGAAGCTGGCATCTGCGGTGAGGCCCAACATGTCAATTTTTCCCATGGTCGTCAAAGCCTTGTAGATGGCCTCGTTATTGACGTTATCCGGACCGAAGGTCTTTGCAGCATATCGGATGGCCTCAGCCGTAATTCTCGCCGGGATCACACCCATAAGGTATTGAGTTTGATAATCAATACCCCCACGGAATTCTTTTTGCATTTCCATCCCCAATTGAATACCCTTGTTTTTTGTCTCTGACCAATCGGCAAAATGGTTCACAGACCAAGCCCCTTCTGCAGCGTCGCCCGCCAATTTAACGACCTCTGCGCCTCGGCATTCAGAACCACCGCAAAATTGCATCTTCCCCTGAAGGCCGAGCCTTTTGGCATCTTTTAGCAGGACCGCAAAATGGCCCTCCAGGATATTCGAAAAAACAAGGTTGGCCCCCAATGATTTTGCCCTGAGGAGCTGGGTGCTCAGGTCATTGGGCTGACCGGCAAATAATTGAGGAGGAAGGACGTCAAATCCATATTTTGCTGCCCATGGCTCTCCTAACTCAATGTGCGCTCTTCCATAAGGAGAATCCCAGGTGATCGTCATGACCTTGGGTTTTTCTTTATGACCTGCCCTCTTCCAGAGATCCATGAAGTGAATACAACCAGCGGTCAGGACATCAGGGTAGAGAGGACGAAGTAGAAAGATATAGCCCGGAGGTTCGATAGCAGGAGGGAAACCAGACCCCTCACTGACACACGGGATCTTTACTCTCCGCAGTTCATCATTCATCGCAGCGGTTCCGTTCGTACCCATGATATAGCCAGCGCTAATTCCTGCCGCTTCAAATTTCTTCAGGACAGGTAGATATCTCTTGGGATCATAGCTTGTATCTTCCATTAAAATATTAATGGTAATCCCCGGAATAGGATCATGCTTTTCTACCCATTTAAAGTAATCTGAATAACCCTTCCAAAACTGCTGGGCAGTAAATGCGATCGGCCCTGTCACGTCACCAAAGACGCCCAGCTTGACCTCCTTGGCCCAGGCCGGTGAACCCATACCGGATAAAATTAAAAATAGACCCATCATCACCACCCCCATTGCCCACTTCCCTTTGCGCGTACTGCTCATAATACCCCTCCTTTCTCTTAAAAATGTTAATAAGCAAACGGCCACAGCCTGTAATAAGCCTTGAAAAGCCCGAATTGCCGATTGATGCCTCGCGGTTCAAACAATAGAAAAACCATGACAACCAAAGAATAGATAACCAATGCCAGGCCTGAAAAGATATTGGTTTGGATGCCTGGAAAGAGGCCTCCCAAAAATGGGGTAATTAAAGAGACCAACTCTTTGAGCCCGATGTAAACAATCGCCCCAAAAACCGGACCCATGGCACTTCCTATTCCACCCACTACCAAGAAACCGAGATACCAGATAGAATCCATTAAAGAGAAATGGTCTGGATGAATACGGAGCAAATAATGGGCCCACATGGCCCCAGCTATACCCGCATAAAAAGATCCGATAAAAAACGCCAATAGTTTATACTTGAAAATATTGATACCCATGATCTCGGCGGCCAAATCATTATCTCTGACAGCAATAAAGGCCCGTCCTATTTTACTTCGTTCTATATTTTTAGCAAAATAGGCCATCAGAAGCAACATGAACATGGCAAATAGAAAATAGGCGCGGTCGGACTCCAACACAAAGCTGCCAATACCAGCCCGGGGGACCGAAAGACCGTAGAGATGCCCAGTAAAATTCCCGCCGTGAAGGAGGTACCAGTTGATGAGGTATTGGGCAGCCAAGGTGGCCAGGGCCAGGTAAAAGCCCTTAATCCTCAAGGAGGGCAGTCCGAATATCATGCCCACCAGGGCGGCGCATAAGCCTGCACAGGGGAAGGACAGGATAAAGGGGAAATGGAGCCGGGTCATGAGAATGGTCGTCGCATAAGCCCCGATAGCCATAAACGCAGAATGACCGACTGAAATCTGACCTGTAAAACCGAGGATAAAATTGAGCCCTTGAAGGGTAATGATTGTAATGATGGTCAAGATGATAATACTTAGGATGTAATTATTCCCAAAAAAGAAAGGGAAAAAGGTGATCACCAAGAGGAATAGGATCAGTGCTGTCCATTGAATTTTGGTTCGGATTACAGCCCTATCCTCTTCATAGCTTTTATTAAAAATGCCGCTGGGTCGCCACATGCTAAATAAGCCTCATCCTCTAATTCAAGTAATTAACGATGACCTCTGTTCTCACCATTCCCATCCTTCCGTCCCGGTAGGCTACCTGACTCTCCACTTTGATGCTCTCCTTGTTTTCGTAAATACCTGTTATGATATCTTTGTATCTCTCCTCAATCGGTTTGCGTTTCAGCTTCCTGGTCCTTGTCAGCTCCGCTTCGTCGGCATCAAACTCCTTGTGGAGGCTCACAAAGGCTTTAATACGGGCATGTTCCGGCAGGATCGAATTCACGCTCTCTACAATTTCTTTAAGAAGCTCTCTGACCTCATTTTTTTGAGAAAGATCCATATAAGTGGTATAGGTCATCTTTCTTCTCTCCGCCCATTTCCCGACATTATCATAATCGATATTGAGAATTGCGGTGACGAAGGGCTTATCCTCGCCGCCAAAAACCATCACGTCTTTGACATAAGGGCTGAATCTCAACCTGATCTCCGTATACTGGGGGGAAAACTTTTTCCCGTCAGAAAGCTCGATCATCTCATCCACCCGATCGAGATAGACCAAGTGCTCCTTGTCAAACAATCCAGCATCACCCGTGTGATAGTAGCCATCTTTGAGAACCTTAGCCGTCGCTTCAGGACTCTTAAAATAGCCAACAAAGACGCCATCACTCTTAACAAGTATTTCGCCTTCCTCTGAGATTTTGACCTCACATCCTTCAAAGGGGATTCCAACGGTCTCATAGCGGATATCATCATCCTTGTGCAGAGAAATCAAGCTCGCTTCTGTGGTTCCGTAAAGGTTCTTAATATTGATCCCGATGGCATGGAAGAGTCTCATCATGTCAGGGCTAATGGCCGCTCCTGCTGTATAACCCACCTTGTTTTTAGTAAATCCAATCCGGTCCCTTAAAGGACGGAAGACGATGAAGTCAGCCAGATGGTGAAGCATTGCAAAGAGGAGACCGATTTTTTCACCTTTTTCCTTAGCCTCCAATTTCTTATGGCTCACCCTTAACGCCAAGTTATAAAAAAAGATTTTTAATGGAGTGCTGTCGGTGATCTTCACCCGTATGGTAGAGGCCAAGCTTTCCCAGAGGCGAGCTCCATAAAAAATGATATGGGGAGCGATATCCCGTATGTCGACCTGGACGGTCTCGGGTTTTTCGGGAAAATGAAGGACCAAAGGAATCAACACCCCTCCGCAGAGTCCCAAGATCTGTTCTGTGAGCCACGCAGGAGAGATATAGGAAAGATAATTTTCCATGGGCAGGAATTTGTTATATTGCTCCATGGCTTCTACTGCATAGAACAGGTTTTGATGGCTGAGCATGGCTCCTTTCGGGAGTCCGGTTGTCCCTGAAGTATAGCAAAAGACAGCAATGTCATCCCCCCTCCCCTGAGATAAGGACGTTCTCAAAAATGTCCGGATGATCCTTAGCATAATTTTGCCCCAGGTCTTCTAAAGCTTTTATATCCATGACTTTTGACGTGTCATAAAACCACAATCCTCTGGGGTCCCAATAAATCACCTTCTTCAATTTTGGAAGCTGGTCGAAGATCTCCAGAATCTTGTCCACCTGTTCTTGGTCCCGGGCAAAGACAAATGTTGAATCGGAGTGTTCGATATAATATTTGACCTCGGAGGGGATACAATCGATGTAAACCCCTACGGCGGCTCCTCTAAGGGACTGGGCAGCCCACTCTGCCCAAAACCACTCTGGATCATTGTCCCCTATAATCGTTATCTTATCACCCTTCTCGAACCCGAGAGATAACAGACCATGGGCAATGTTCTTCACGTGTTCGTAGATGTCCTGCCAGGTGTACTCGTTCCATATCCCGTAGTCCTTTTTCCGCATGGCAATTTCGCGATGGCCGTATTCGAGAGCTCTGTTTCGGAGAAGCCTTGGGATGGTATCGAAATCTCGTTTTCTGCTTCCCATCAACTCTATACCTTCCCTAAATAGGCATTGATGACCGCTGGATTCTCTTTAATTTCTTGGGGTGTCCCCTCTGCGATCTTATTCCCAAAATCGAGAACAGCGATCCGCTGGGTGATGTCCATCACCACCCCCATATCGTGTTCGATCAGCATCACGCTGGTTCCTTTCAGTTCATTGATATCCAGAATGAATCTTGCCATATCCTCCTTCTCTTCCACATTCATTCCGGCCATCGGTTCGTCCAACAAAAGAATTTCAGGCTCCTGGACAAGAGCCCTTCCCAATTCAACCCTCTTCCTCAACCCATAGGGAAGAGAGCCCACAATATGATCCCGGATATCCTCAATTTCCAAGAGCTTGATGATGTCTTCGATGGCCCTTCTGTGTTTGACTTCTTCACGGGTTGATCTTCCGAAATCAAAGAGTGAAGATAAAAGGCCATATCGGATCAGATTGTGCCTAGCGGCCAGAAGATTGTCTAAGCTACTTAGTCCGGTGTAAAGTTCCACATTCTGGAATGTCCGGGAGATCCCGAGTTGAGAGATCGTGTGGGTCGGGATTCGAAGGAGGTCTTTCCCTTTATAAAGGATTTCACCACTCTGGGGCTTGTAAAAACCACTCACGCAGTTCAGAAGACAAGTTTTACCCGCTCCGTTGGGGCCGATGACACCTAATATCTCCCCTCTTCTCAATTCGAGGCTGACACTTTGAAGGGCGATCAAATTTCCAAACCCCAGGGTCAGATTCTCTACTTTTAGGTGGGTCTCTGTGGGCAATTGGTCGATTCCCCCTTGAACAGTAACTGCCAAAATTTAATCGGGATGCTGAATTTTGTCAAGCTTGTGCGGGAGGAAATACTTACCCTTACAATTTCCCCAGGATATGCCCTGCTACAGTATTTCTTTGAATCTGCCCCGTTCCCTCGAGGAGCCAGGTGGCCAACGCATCTCCCAGATAACCCGGAAGAAATTGATCTTCAAAAAGACCATATCCGGCAAGGATCTGCATGGCCTTGAGACAAACATCAATGGCCGTCAAAGGACATTTGACTTTTGCTTGCAGTGAAGTCGCAACATCCATCTTCCCCTGATCGATCAGCCAAACCGCCTTATAGGCTAATAACGCAGCAGATTCGATTTCTTCCGACATCTCGACAATCAGGTGGGAGATGTTTTGAAATTTGCCAATTTTCTGCCCGAACTGTTCGCGATTTTTTGCATGAAAGAGAGCCCGATCATAAGCCCCCCTGGCCAAACCGATGGCCTCAGTCGCTATCTCTGATCTTCCCTCATTTAATGCATCCATGATGTAAGTAAAACCGTGATTCTCTTTCCCTAAGAGGTTTTCCTTGGGAACTTTTACGTCTCTGAATTCAATGCTGCACGAGGAGGTGGTTTTCAACCCGACCTTATCACCCAAATCTAACGCTGTCACGCCTTCCGTTTCCCTCTCTACAATGAAACCGCTGATCCCACGGTAGGGAGGTGCATCCGGGCCGGTCTGGGCAAAAACCGTATAAAACTCGGCAATATCCGCATTGGTGATGAAGATTTTATTGCCGTTGATAATATATTCATCCCCTTTTCTCACGGCGCGGGTATCGAGGTGGCGAATGTCGCTTCCATGATTCGGTTCGGTCACAGCAATTGAGCCGACCGCCTCTCCTCTTGTAAGCTTGGGAAGATATTTCTTCTTCTGCTCCTCATTGCCAAACCTCAAGAGAGCCTTGGATGGGATCGATCCGAGACTGAGGGCCATCCCGATGCGGTTATCGTAGCGAATGATCTCCTCCATGATCAGGCAATAATCGAGAAGGGACAATCCCTGCCCACCCAACTCCTTGGGATAGTAAGAGGCGAGATAACCATTTTCCCCCGCCTTCTTATAGATCTCCCAGGGAAACTGCTTCTTCTTCGCCAACTCGAGAGTCTTTGCGGGGTCACATTCACCCACCACAAATTCACGAACTGCTTCCTTGATCAACCGCTGCCTGGGGGTAAGACTAAAATCCATGGATTCACTCCTTCAAAGGGTAATTTGGTATCGATTCGACATCAATCCAGCAAATTTCACATCGGCGTCCGCTCTCATTTCTTCTTTCGCCTCAAATTGGAGGTTGTCGGGTCACCCTCCATATTTTGCCTTCACCTTCGTCCGATCAATCTCTCCCCCCTCTGTTTTTGGAAGTCCATCGACGAATTGGACGATTTTGGGTTTTTTATATGGGGCAATTCGCTGAGATACAAAGTCGATCAGCTCTTTCTCCGTCACCGATCTACCTTCCTTCGTGACACATACCGCCTTAATGCCTTCAACCCACTTCGGGTCGGGGACTCCGATCACTGAGACTTCGGCAATATCCGGGTGTTTAAGGATGACCGATTCCACCTCGGCAGGATAGACATTCTCTCCACCTGTTTTAATAAGCTCCTTTTCCTGCCTTCTTCCAACGAACCAAAGAAAGCCTTCTTCGTCGAAACGTCCAAGATCACCTGTATGGTGCCATCCATCGCGAAAGGTGAAGGCGGTCTCCCCCTCCAAATTCCAATATCCCTTGAAGACCTGGGGACTTCTCACCACGATCTCTCCCGGTTGTCCAACATTGGCAGGTTGACCTTGATCTTCCACGATTCGAATATGCGTCAGGGGTAATGCCCGTCCCACAGAGCCAGGCCTTTCGTCGTGGCGGCAAGCGGTGATAAAGCTCGAAGTTTCGGTTTGTCCCCAAACCCTGTAAAAAACGGCTTTTGTCGCAGCTTGAAACTCTTCGAAGCAATCAGGATAGGTGATCCCCAAGGCAAGACGTACGCTTGAAACGTCATACTTCTGACCTCTCATTTTTTCGACCATCTGTTGCAACATGGGCGAGAACTCAAAAAGAATCGAAATGTTTTCTCGTTGGGTCAATTCGAGTGCCATGAGTGGGTCGAATTGAGACATGATGACATTAGCGGCACCCGCATGAAAAATGTTTGATGAGAAGATGAGACCCGCCACATGAAAGAGAGGCAGGACCCCGAGATAAACGTCATCACTCTTTAGAGAAAGGCCTGCCATGATTTGTATATTGGAGGCCAGCACATTGGCATGGCTGAGTATTGCCCCGCGAGGCCTTCCTCCCACGGCCGCCGTATAGATGATGATCAAACCATCATCACCCCTGATATGGACCTCCTTCATGTCAGTGCCGCCATGGATGAGCTGATCAAAATCGAGAAAATGATCCTTTCTCTCTCCCATGGAGAACCGCTTTTTTACGGAATCGATCTTCAGGATGTTAGGATCCAACACGGGTTGGAAGAAACTGTCAGCAAAGAGAAGCTTGGGTTGGCAGTCGCTCAAGATATATCGGATTTCCTCTTGGCTTAACCGTGTATTTACCGGCACAAAAATTGCTCCACAACGAGCTGCAGCAAAATAGAGGGCAAGGTATTCCGCATTGTTTCTGGACAGGATTCCAATCCTCTCCCCACGCTTGATACCTTCCTTCCTTAAACCCACAGCAAGGCGGTTCACCAACTCGAGGAACTGTTTGAAGGTCAATCGCTTGTCGCCGTCCACGAATGCCAGTCGGTCCGGAAAAACCTGGGCGTTTCTCCTTGCGACATCATAAAGGGTGAAATCATGTCGGATTGAATGACCTTTTCTCGTCCTCATCAGGACCTCCCCGTGAGATCCCTTGCTACAGATAATCTTACGATTTGGTTGGTCCCGGTATGGACCTGGGTGAGCTTGGCATCTCGCATCATTCGTTCCACCGGGTACTCCTTCGTATAACCGTAACCACCCATGATTTGAACCGCATCCGTAGTTACCTTCATGGCTGTATCCGATGCCATGAACTTGGCCATCGCTGCATGAGTTGAGGCTTTTTTCCAATCTTCTCGATCAAACAGGAATGCGGCCTTATAGGTCAATAGTCTTGCCGATTCAATTCCAGCCGCCATATCCGCAATCATGAACTGGATGGGGGTCATATGGGAAATCGGTTTGCCGAACTGAACCCGTTTGCGTGCATAAGTAATGGCTTCTTCCATAGCCCCCTGGGCCAAACCCACTCCCTGGGCGGCAGTAAACAATCGGCTCAGGCTGATGGTCTTCATCATGTTCGAGAATCCTTCGCCCTCCTTCCCGATCAGATTCTCTCTGGGAATTTCCAAATCTTCCATGAGGATTTCCGAACGGGGGCAACCCCGCATTCCCATCTTATTTTCATTTCTTCCATAAACCAATCCGGGAGAACCTTTCTCCGCGACAAAGGCACTCATTCCATGGTCTCCTTTTGTAGGATCGGTATAGGCATACAACACGATAAAGTCCGCAATCGAACCATTCTTGATCAGACATTTCTCTCCGTTGACGATGTATTTCCCGCCCCGGAGAATCGCCTCTGTTTTGAGAGGAAGAATTTCCGAACCATCGGTTGGCTCCGGTGCTCCCAAAGCGGCGAGGATCTGGGAATCCCCTGCCAGGCGGCTCAGGTATTTCTCTTTCAGGTGCTCATCCCCTCCATAAACGATCGGGAGAGTCCCCTCTGCCTGTGTGATCACCAGGAGCGCAGAGGAGGCACAGACCTTCGCAATCTCCTCCAGGATCATGCAGAAAGTGAAATAAGAGACTTCCACTCCTCCGTATTTTCTGGGCAAGAGGGAATTCAAGATGTCGTTTTTGGCAAAAATCCGAACCGCATTCCATGGGAATTCGCCTGTCTCGTCAAGCGTGGCCGCCTGGGGTCTAATCTCTCTTTGGACAATTTCCCGCACAGATTGCAGGATCAATCTCTGCTCTTCGTCCAATTGAAACATCTACGTCACCCTTTTTGGGGGATCCTGACAGCCTCTTCTCGTCACTCTAGATTACATCGATTCTTTCAACAGGTGACGGGCAATCACCAGCCTCTGTATTTGATTGGTTCCCTCAAAGATCTGAGTCAATTTTGCGTCCCGGAACATTCTTTCCACCTGAAAATCTTTCAAGAATCCATATCCGCTCAGGACCTGAATGGCATCAATGGCGTCGGTGGTGATCTTCATGGCTGCATCGCCTGCAAAGCATTTCGCCATCGAAGCGAACTTTGTATTATTCTTACCCTCATCATTTAGCAGGGCGGCACGATAGACCAGACCTCGGGAGGCCTCGATCAGGATGGCCGAATCCGCAAGGATTGTTTGCACAATCGGGTGCTCGGCAATGGGTTTCCCGGAAGTGTGTTTCTCTTTAACAAATTGGAGGACGGCCTCCAGTGTGCCTTCGGCAATGCCCAAGGCTTGGGCAGCGATCGCAGGGCGTGACATATCGAAATCCTTCATGGCTATGATAAACCCATCTCCGCCATTGCCCAACAGGTTTTCCGCGGGAACCTTCACATTTTCTAAAAAGACTTCCGTTGTATTGGAACCTCTCTGCCCGAGCTTCCGTTCTGTCCGCCCGATGGATAATCCTGGTGAACTCCTTTCCACAAGAAAAAAGGAACTGCTGCCCTTTTCTCCCCCTTCCGACGTCTTAGCCAGTACGGAATAGATGCCTGCGACCCCACCGCTGGTGGCGAAGCATTTCGATCCATTAAGAATATAGTTGTTTCCATCCTTGACCGCAGAGGTTTGGATACCGGCGATGTCTGAACCGGCAGTCGGTTCGGTGACCAGATAGGCAACCAGCTTGCGGCCCCCACTCATCTGAGGCAGATATTTTTGTCTCAATGAATCTGATCCGAAATGAATGATTGGAAAACTTCCCACCGCCTGGATGATCAACAGTAAAGCAGAGGAAGCACAATATTTTGCAATCTCCTCTACAGCGATACAGAAGGCTACCATCCGGCCCTTCCCATAACCTCCGTACTCTTCCGGAAACGTGATCGTCAGTAATCCGAGATCCCACAACAACGATTCGACGTCCCGGTTGAAAAATTCCTCTTCATCGACCAAGGCAGCTTGGGGGGCTATCTTCTCCTGGGCAACGCGTTGAATTTTGTCTCTAAAAATCTTCAATTCTTCTGTGGGAATAAGACTCACTTGATCAAACATTGGCAACCCAAACCCTCTCTAGTCCCATCAGTTGTTCGCCCCGAAGATGTCGGTACCTTGTCTTGAAGCGAATTCTTTAATCGACTCTCCCGTTTCTCAAAAATCAGCATATCACCGGAGAGACGAAAAATGCTTGTTGGAAAGATGGAAACGTTCATTCCAATCGATTCACTAATTCTTCCCTTTCAGTTTCCCCTTTCCCTTGATCTCGTAGCCCGATATACCTCTGCAGAAAAGGTCGCTAATAATCTCCGATAGCTCTTTGGGGCTGACGAATTTCTTGGGCTTATACCAGTGATAAATCCAATTGCACATTCCAAATAGGGTTAAGGTCATCACTCTCAATTCACCCTTCGGAATGCGGCCACCGAAAAAATCCGACAGTACATCCGCGACGATCCGGTAATATCTTCTCTCTTTTCCAACATATTTTTTAAAATATTCCGAGGGGAGTAAGTGTGCTTCATGAAGTGTTGTTTTGGCTTCCGATGTGTATTTCGTATAGAGGTCGATGTGACGGGAGATGATGAAACGAATTTTTGAAACATCATCTTCCATCTTCTTCAATTCCTCCTCCAAATCTTTCAGAAGAAGATCCATATAATTTGTTGAAATAAAGTAAAGTATTTCGTATTTGCTGAAGAAATAATGGTATATCCCTCCTTTGCTCAAACTGGCCGCAGCGGAAATATCGTCCATACTCGTTTCTAAATACCCCTTCTCATTAAACAACTTCGCGGCAGCTGCTCCGATGGCGACTGCTTTCCCCCACCTCTTTTGATCCGGTTGTTTCTGCTTGGCGTCCATCAAGATTGATTCTTATAACGGCAATGAAAAAACCGACTGCTCAGTATAAATCCGACCAGTCGGTCGATTTTATAGCAAGAATAAAATTCCCTGTCAAGAGAAAAATGAGACCCAAGTCCCGATTTAGAAACCGAAACCCTTTTCCCATCCGGTCATTGCGAGTCCCGCTAAAAGCGGGACAAGGTGCATGCCTGCACGCCGAAGTGCAATCCTTCGCCGGAGCGAGGCAGGCGTTTCGGCACGCAGGCGTGGCAATCTCATTGAAAAAGGCGAGATTGCTTCGGTTCCCTCGCAATGACAATTTCTAAATCGGAATTTGGGTGAGAGAGCTCTAAAAAGCTACTACACGCTCTCGGGATTTCTGGATTTTTCCAGAAATCCCATAAAGTGATTGATCAACTTCTCGGGGGCGCTTCCAAAATGAAAAAGGGGAGATTCAGACTTTGAAGACAGAGGGGGGTAATCAATGCATCGGACTAACGGTAGTGATAAACTCCCCGGCCGGTCTTGCGACCGAGACGTCCGGCCTTCACCAATTTGACCAGGAGCGGTGCGGGCCGATATTTTTCCCCGAGTTCTTTTTGAAGGGTTCTCATGCTGGCGAGGAGGATATCAAGCCCGAAGGCATCGGCCGCTGCCAGAGGTCCCAAAGGGAAACCAAGACCCCTTGTACAGCAGCGGTCAATCTCTTCCGCACTGGCAAGAGAACTTTCCAAAACAAAGAAGGCTTCATTCACCATCGGAAGGTAAAGACGGTTTATGACAAAACCGGGAGAATCCGAAACCGTAACCGTCTCCTTCCCACATCGGGCAAGGAATTCGATGACGGTCCGGTGGGTATCGTCTGAAGTCTCTAAACCACGCACCAATTCAACCACGGGGGTAAGTGCCGCCGGAATCAAGAAATGCGTTCCGATACATTTTTCTGGTCGTCCGGTCGCCGCGCCCAATTCGGCAATACTCAGGGTAGACGTGTTGCTGGCCAGAATGGTTTTTTGAGGACAGATGGCATCCAATTTTTTGAAAACCCCTTTCTTTACCTCGACCTCTTCAAAAACGGCCTCAATGACAAGGTCCACATCTGACAGGGCCTGTTTTAAATCGATCTCCGCAGTGATGAGAGAGGACGTCCTCTCTGCATCTTCTTGGCTTATTTTCCCCTTTTTGACTTGGTGGGTCAAAAAGGATCTGATGTGACTCCATCCTTTTTCTATCTCCACTTTTGAGACATCTACCATCACGGTTTGAAAACCCCCTCTGGCACAAACAATACCAATTTGATGACCCATCGTCCCCATGCCCACGATACCCACTCTTCTTACTTCCATTCTAAATCTCCTTATTCAAAAAAATCCTTCAAATCGAACTGGGGATTCGATGTGTATTTCTCCATGAGGTATTTGCGGTAACGGAGATAGTCCTCCATATCAATCTCAACCCCATTCTCTTTCAGAACATTTACCAAGTCTTCCACCGTAGGAGGGCATCCCGGTATGGGGACAGCATGGCGAATCTTCGGGTTGGACCGATTTGCTTTGATCACGCATTGACCCAGGAGAAAGGTCTTCTCATAGCCCCCTTGTGACTGCATCACCTTTCCAGTGAGAAACTCGAACCCCGCCGATTTCTTCCCTTTCTTCCACATCGAGACCAGCATCACCAACAGGGGGTTCATATAGGAAGAGCAGCCACTGCAAAGTGTGTTGTCATATTTAGGAATGCTCATTCCCTCGATACCCATCTCTTTGAAAACGAGTGGGCCCGATCCATCTCCTAGCCAAGGCCAATCCCATTGGAGGGACTTTCTGAAATCGTGAAGAGGATCTCCCAGGAAATTCAGATCCGCCTCTCCCATTGGAAATTCCATCCATTGCGCCATCTCACGAAGATGCCCCACTTCTTCGGGATCGATTCCCATCAGGTGACAGGCCGAAATATCAGCAGCGAGGGGATTTCGGGAAATAAGGATAGCATCAAAACGATGGGCTTTGCCAAAGAAAAAGGGGCCTTGTTCCAATCCATAAATTCCATCAATAATATTCAGGTCCGGCTCCAGGATTTGACCCAGGAGTGCAATGCAACGGTCGAGGTCAACCTCGGATGAATGAAATAGTCTCCGGGTTTTCATATCGACCGCGCCCTTTAAATTCTTAATACCCAAAGAGACTTTCGTTTGGCTATGGGTTTTGAGGACTGGCAGGGTGATTAGAAATTCAGCCTCCAAAGCAGATTTTGCAATCCCCATCTCCACTCCATCCTGTTTCACTGGAACGAAGGGTCCGTCGAAAAAATCGATTAATTTCACCCCATATTTTTTAGTAAATCGGTCATATCCAAATCGTTGGAAAATCGTTTGGGTGGAAATATTTAACTGTTTGTAATGCATGGTCCCTTCACCGATGGTGATTTTTTGGTAGCCGTTCTCTTTCAGATAGGCAAGAAGCAATTCCACCATCTTTGTCGTAGTGAGGACACCGTAAGGCGGGAAAGGGGAGGAGTCATCCCAGAAGACAAGGTTGGGTTTAATAAGAATCTGAGTTTCTGGCGAGAGGCCTTGAAGTCCTTGACTGAGATCAAGGGCCTTGGCCAAGGAGTCTGTATCAGGGCGGTAACGAATCAGGGTGACGGCATTGTCCAATGTCAACTCCGCTTCCGTTATCCAAACCGGTATTGTACGCCAAATCCGCTCCGGGGATATCTCCATTTGATGGAGCCATAGATGCAAGCGATCTGGCAGGTGCCACATTCGAGACAACCTGCGAACTCGACCATCATCTCTCCTTTTTCATTAAGAGAATAGAGGTTTGCAGGGCAGGCATGAACACAAAAACGTTCCTTGCAGTTCTGACAGATTTTTTGGTCGAGAGAGATATGGGTCTCCTTGTCGTTCTTAAAAGCATCCAGTGCCAATTTATCGGTAATCTTCATTGAACCTCCAATTTAAATGTCAAATGTCAAAGCTCAAATGTCAAATTAAATCAAGGTCCAAATGAGATGCCAAAATCGAAGATCCTGAATCAAGTTCAGAACCTGGTCCGGCATGGCCAGAATGCCATTCTGAACTCCTTTCGGAATCCCATTTAGTCATTTGTCATCCGTTTGACAGTTGGATTTTGAAATTTGAAACTGTGATTCTTACATTTTCCTGAATTGCATCCAGTCCTTAAACGTTTCAAAGTTGATGAAGTCTTTCTTAAAACCCTCCCAGATGGTCTTGTAAAGAGCTCCTTTGGGGTTCTCATCCACCCACATGACCGTTTCAAAGAGATCGGAGATCGCCTGTGGATATTTGGTAAAGAGCCTCTCGTTCTCCAGAATCGAAAGGCTGTTTTGAAAGGTGCTCATTTCTCTTATTATAAAACTTTCGTTGAGAAATTTCTCGTAATCGGCCAAAGAAGAGGCTGAAAAATCGTTCTTCTCCTTGGCCCTTTTGATCGTCCTGCCTGCCAGGACGCCAGAGGCCATAGCATACTCCATCCCCCTCACCGTCACCAGCATGTTCAGACCGAGTCCGGCTGCATCCCCGACGACCAAAATCCCATCTCCGTAAACCTTTGGTTTAATGTGAATACCCCCCTCAGAGATAAGATGGCCGGAATATTCGACGACATTTCCCCCTCTGATCAAATTTTTGATTTCCGGCCTTTCTTTAAACTCGTCCAGGAGTTTATAAATCTCCTCACGAGGCTCTCTCAGGTTGAGAGAATGGATTCCAACCACGATCCCCAAAGAGAGGCTATCTCTATTGGTATAGAGAAACCCTCCTCCCATCATTCCTTTGGTAAGGGAGCCGACGAAGAGCTGGGCAGCCCCCTCGCCCTCTCCCAGCCTGAATCGATCCTCGATGGTCTTGGGATCAAGCTGGATCACCTCTTTAAAACCCACGGCAAAGTGCTGGGGCAGAAAAGGCTGCCGGAGCCCCGCCTTTTCTGCGATGAAGGATAAAACTCCATCCGCGGCAACCACACAGTCTGCACCAATCTCCTCATCCTCGGCTCTGATGCCGATGACTTTTTCTCCCTCTCTGATGAGGTCGTCAGCGTTCTTCTGAGGGATGACAAAGACGCCCTTTTCCGAAATGAAATCTGCGAACCACCGGTCGAATTTGGCCCTGAGGATCGTATAACTGGGATAGGGTTCTCGGTTGAATCGGTCGCTATAGAGCTCGAGGGTCGTCGAATTGGTTTTACCCATCAGGGTGAGGATTTCCTTCGTCACATGCCTTTCTAATGGCGCCTCTTTCCAGAGATCCGGGAGGTAATTTCGAATGGGACTGAGATAGATCCTTCCTCCCGTCACATTTTTACTTCCTGAGAAATCCCCTCGCTCCAGAACGATCACCGTCATCCCTGAATCGGCAAGTTCATAGGCGCAGGAAAGGCCAGCCAGTCCTCCGCCCACGATGATCACATCCACTTTTTCCATCGCTAATCCTCCAGGACCCTCTTCAATTCTTCTGCTAAGGCAGGGACAATTTTGAAGAGGTCCCCTGCGATCCCGTAGTCTGCATAGTTGAAGATCAGGGCATTCGGATCTGTATCCACCGCTACGACCGTTTTGCACGTACCAATGCCCAAGACATGGTGGATGGCACCTGAGATTCCGAAGGCCATGTAAAGTTTGGCAGAGATATTCTTCCCGCTCTTCCCGATCTGGTCCCTCTGATCCCTCCAACCTTCATCCACCACTGCTCGGGTCGTTCCCACAGAGGCGTTCAGTACGTCGGCCAGGTCCTCGATGATCTTGAAATGTTCGGGCCCTTTGATTCCCCTGCCTGCGGCGACGACGACCTCAGCCTCGCTGATATCTAATTTGGTGTCCGCAGCCTTCTCCAATCCGATGACCTTCTTTTTCAATAAGGCAGGCTCGATATGAGGGGAGATCGAGATCACCTTGGCCGATTTGGTGGGATTTTGACTGACGAGAAAGGTATTATTCCTCACCGTGGCCATCTGGGGCTTTGCTTCGGAAAAGATCACCTCTGCAAAGACCTTTCCGCCGAAGAGTGGGCGCTTGGCCACAAGGTGATGGTTCTCTCCCAATGCCAGGCCAGTGCAGTCAGGGGCATAGCCCGTCTGAAGCCGCATGGCCAGTCTTGGAAAGAGATCCTTCCCCGTGGAGGTCGCCCCTCCTAAGAGGACCGAGGGTTGACGTTCCGTAACCAGATCAGCAATATTCGTCAAATAGACATCGGAGGTGTATGGGATAAGGGCGGGATGATCAAATAGATAGATCTTGTCAGCAAACGGCACCAAGCTTTTCACGGCTTCTTCAAGGCCACTCCCCAGCAGGAGGGCTGCAACCTCCTGACCGGTTTTCTTTGATAATTCAGCACCCGCCGACAGGAGTTCAAAGGCAACCTTCCTGACCTTCCCGTCCCGTTGTTCTGCGAAGATCCAGATCTCATTCGCCATAATCCACCCCATTTAAATTTTCGATTTGCGATTTTAGATTTTAGATTTCACATTGCAAGCTATTCAGATTATTAATGAGTTTCCCAGGATTTTGATATCCAATCGAAAATCGACAATTTATATCACCTTGGCTTCTTCCCTGAGTAGTTTCACCAAGGTCTTCACATTCTCAGGAAAATCTTCCTTAATCATTCTGACTAGCGGCCTTTTAGGAGATGAAAGGTATCTATGAACCTTCATCTTTGCTGAGGAGAGTCCCACATCAGCGGCACTCAAATCCAAAGAGGCAAGATCTATCTTTCTGATCTGGGCCTTCATCGCCCTCATTACATTCATGACCAGAGGAATACGAGGAGTGCTGAGCCCCTTTTGGCAGGTGAAGAGGGCGGGCAATGGACAGGAAAGGATTTCTTTCCCGTTCTCAACTTCTCGCGTCACCTTTGCCTCTTTCTTCGTCTCATCGACCTCAAGGCCGATGATTGCATTGACATGGGGGATCCCTAATAATTCCGCTACAGCAGGTCCAACAATGCCTGCATCATCGTCCATCGCCTGCCTCCCAGCTAGGATCAGATCGAAAGATTTACCCTTGAGATAAGCGGCGATGGCTTTGGCAATAGCAAACTGATCGGCCCCTTCTAAGCCAGGATCGGTGACCTGCATGGCCTCATCCGCTCCCATGGAGATCCCCCTTCTCAAGGCATCGACCTTCCGGTTATCAACCGTCAACACGGTGACCTTGCCCCCAAACTTTTCTTTCAGTCTTAGACCAGCTTCCACACCGATCTCATCAAAGAAGTTAGTAAAATATTTGTTTTCGATTTCCAGTTCAGAATCCGATTTGACCCTCACGATCGCTTCCGGATCGGGGACCTGCTTCACCAGGACATAAATCTCCATGGTTCCTCCCAATGTCAAATGCCAAAGTTCAAATGCCAAATGAAATCCAAAGTTCAAATTTCAAAAATGTTTTTGATTTTGGCTTGTAGAATTGATTTGACATTTGGAATTTGAAATTTGGATTTTAATCTTTCAAAAAGACCCTCCCCAGATAGTCGCACAGCACTTCGTGGGTGCCGCCGCCGTAAAGCAGGAATTTCGCATCCCTCCAATATCGTTGTGGGGGGTATTCCGAGCAGAAGGCATTCCCGCCGTAAATCCTCATCGCCTCTTCAACGGCATATATGCACATCTCTGTGGTGTGATACTTGGCCAGCATACATTCATTGGTGCAAGGAATCTTGTTCTGAATCATCCAGGCGCATTTATAGCAATAATTCCAAGAGGCTTCATACCAGGCCCAGAATTTGGCAAATTTTTCCCGAATCAACTGGTATTTGCTGATCGGATTTCCGAAGGCGATCCGGTTGTTGGCATACTCCTTTGCATCATCCATCGCCCCCTTTGCAATGGCCAGGGCATTCATGGCGGTCATCACGCGGACTTCGTTAAGAATGTCTCCCGCGTACCGAACTCCTTTCCCGACCTCTTCTCCCAAGAAATTCTCATCGGGGACGAAGACATTGTCAAAAACTAATTCGCCCGTAACGGAGCAACGTGAACCTAACTTGTGTAGCCTCTGACCGGGGACGAACCCATCGCGATCTGCGGTCTTCTTTTCAACCAAGTAGAAATTGAGACCTTTGAGCCCCAATTTTGGATCGACCGTTGCCATGCAGGTGGAAAACTCAGCAATCGGTCCATTGGTGATCCACTGTTTTCTTCCATTGATCCTCCAGCCTCCATCTACTTTGGTCGCTAAGGTCCTTGTCCCGCCCAGGTCAGAACCGGATTGGTCTTCGGTAAAGCAGATCGTTCCGATCTTCTCGCCCTTTATTGCTGGTACGAGGATCTTCTGCTTGATGCTCTCACTTCCGAACCGGGCAATGAAATAAGTTCCCATCAGGATTTGCATGATCACGGACATGGCAAATCCACAGGATCCCCTCGCCAATTCTTCATAAAAAATCATCTGAGAGATCGTGTCGGTAGCCATCCCACCATATTTTTCTTCGTGCCTCAGACCCAGATATCCGAGGGCTGCAAATTCCTTCCAGAGATCCCAGGGGAATTCTTCCTTCTCATCCAATTCCTTTACCCTCGGCATGATCAAACGATTCACCGCATCCCGGACGGTCTGTCTAAAAAATTCTTGCTCCTCGGTAAGAGTGAAATCAAGCGCCATATCCCTACTCCTTTCGGCTCTTCATGTCAAATGAGCCATGCTGTTTTTTAAAAACTCTTTAGATTGTGGGCGCTGATAAATCCCAAACTCCAATTTCCAAATCCCAAGCAAATCCAAAATTCCAATGTCCAAAAAACTAAAAGGGAAAATCTGATTTATGGATTTGTTGGTTTTACTCCGAACTCAAAACTTTTCTCAAATGATATTCTTCTCCTTAAACTCCTTCAGCTGGGCAGCGCTATATCCCAGAAGGCCACGATAAATCTCATCGTTATGCTCTCCGAATCGCGGAGGAAAGCTGAGCATCCGGTTAAGCGATTTCAGATAAGGGGTATTGAAGGGAGGAGGTGCAATGGTGATCTCCATCCCTGTCTTGGGATCTTTGCTTCGAATCAAATTCGGTTTGACCAAAGCATCCTCTACCACTTCTTCGATTGTATTCACCTTCGAAATGGCAATGGTGGCCTTGGTGAAGATATCGATCAGTTCCTCGGTTACAAATTTTCTGGTGATGGCATTGATCGCGTTATTTAAGTTTTCCACATCTGCAATCCGCCCAGCATTCCGTTCGTATTCCTTTTTATGAAGGGATTCGAACCCCGGAATCTTCGTCAGGGTATCCCACTGCCGATCATTCCCGAGCGCAACATAGGCATAACCATTTTCCGTCTCGTAAACAGAGACCGGGGCGAAGAATTCGTGGGTGTTTCCCCTTCGGCTGACTTTCTTCTTGAAAGTGACCGTATGGGTGATCGCCTGGGTGAGCCAGGAGACGGTGCTTTCAAACATCGAGAGATCGATCCGACTTCCCTGTCCGGTCACTGCCCTTTTGTAAAGAGCCTTCATCAGAAGACCATAGCCGTGTTCGCTGGCACCCATATCAGGAAGGGGGATTCCCATCACTTGTGGGCTTCCTCCCTTTTCTCCGGTGAGTTCCATTAATCCTCCCCTGGCTTGAAGCACAGGGTCATACGCTGCCTCATTGCTTTGCGGGCCAAAACCGGTCATCCCCAACCAGATGATATCTTCCTTGATCTTTTTGAGCATGTCATATTCAATCCCGAGCTTTGGATAATTTCTGGGCAGCTGATTGGTGGCAAAGATATCTACCTTCAGTTTGATGATGAGCTCTCTCAGAATCTTCTGTCCCTCTGGGGCTCCGATGTCCAGTGTCAATGCCTTCTTCCCGGCATTAATGGAAAGGTAGTAGGAAAACATACGGTCCTCTTTCAGCACATCGTCGCCAATTCGCCGGTTGGGGTCCCCGTAGACGGGATGTTCAAGCCGGATGACATTGGCTCCATCCTCGGCCAAACGGAGGGTTAAATAAGGGAGGACAGTTGCTTGTTCCAGACTTAAAACAGTAATCTTTTTGAAGAGATTTGTATCTTCCATCAGAATCATCTCGCGATCAAGATTTTGGATACTGTATACAAAATGTTTTATATACCTAAACCTATCATCGTGTCAAGGTTTTTCCATTTCCCGATGATCGATAGAGAGACTTAGCTTCCTTCACCCATCGCTTCTGCCCCGTACCAAAATTGAACTAATGATTCTTGAAAATAGGTTTTCTTTTCTCTAAGAAAGCGGCAACCCCTTCTTTGAAATCTTCGGTCTTATAAACCTCTCCGTAGATCTCCGAATCTTGCTTCAAAGCCTCTTTTAAGGAGTGTTGAGAGGCTTGAAACATCGATTGTTTTGCAAAGTGGATGGACGCTGGTCCCCTGGCAATCTGTTTGGCCAATGTCAATACTTCTTCCATCATTCTTTCATGCGGGACCACCCGATTGACCAACCCAATTCTCTCTGCCTCTTCTGCATTCACGACCCTGCCTGTATAGATCATCTCCTTGGCCCGACCGGGACCGATGAGCCGCATCAGACGAACATTCCCTCCGTATCCAGGCATGATCCCCACCCGAACCTCTGTCTGGCCGATCTGCGCCCTATCACTGGCGATCCGGATGTCGCAGGCCAAAGCGATCTCACAGCCCCCTCCTAATGCCCACCCATTGATCGCCGCAATGATCGGCTCCTCCATGGATTCCATGAAGAGGAGGATCTGGTTTGCCTTCTTTGAGGCGTCGATTGCATCTTGAGGAGTTCGCTCCTTGAGCATGCGAAGATCTGCGCCGGCAATGAAGGCCTCATCACCCGCTCCGGTGATGATACCCACCCGAAGCGTCGGTTCAGCATGCAACCGCTTCACTGCATCCTCCAACTCCATCCAGGTCTCCCAATTCAGAACGTTCCTCACTTCAGGTCGATTGACTTTGATGATGGCAATTCTATCATCCGTTTCATAGATTAAATTCTTGTAGGACATTGGAATCCTCCGTCTATTCATTTTCAACAATCATCGCAATGCCTTGCCCTCCTGCAATACACATCGTCACCAAACCAAACTGCGATTTTCGTCTCTTCATCTCATGGATGATTTTGGTTAGAAGGATGCAACCGGTTGCAGAGATGGGATGGCCAAGGGCTATTGCTCCGCCGTTTACATTTACCTTTTCCATGTCAAAGCTCAGTTCTCTTATCACAGCAAGGGACTGAGCCGAAAAGGCTTCATTTAACTCGATCAAATCGATATCCTTAAGTTCCAAGCCGGCTTTTTGCAAAGCCTTCCTGGTTGCGGGAATGGGACCGATCCCCATAATGTCTGGCCTCACTCCGATGGATGCATAAGACCTTATCGACACGAGTGGATGGATACCCATTTCTCTTGCTTTCCTTTGAGACATTACAACGACCGCAGAGGCCCCGTCATTCAAGCCGCTTGCATTTCCAGCAGTGACGGTGCCACCTTGTTTAAATGCGGGTCTCAGTTTTGATAGCTCCTCCAGCGTGGTGCCGAACCTTGGATGCTCGTCTGTATCAAAGATTACGGGAGCTCTACCCGGTTGAGGAACCTGGACCGCTACGATCTCTTCCCTAAATCTATTCGACTTAATCGCCTTTTCAGCCTTCTGCTGACTTAAAAAAGCAAACCGATCTTGGTCCTCGCGGGAAATTTTATAAAGTTCGGCTACATTCTCCCCTGTTTCTCCCAATGAATAACCAGAAATAGGATCTAAGAGGACCAATTGATCGATAAGCTGGGCATTTCCAAGCCGACTGCCCCATCTCACTTTGGGCAGGATATAAGCAGCCCTGCTCATACTTTCCATTCCTCCAGCAACAATGATATCGCCTTCTCCAGCCTTAATGATCTGGGCGGCTAAACTGACAGCCCTGAGGCTTCCCCCGCATGCCTTATTGATTGTAAACTGCGGAATTTCGATGGGAACCCCAGCCCTAAGGGCTACAGCCCTTGAGGAGTTTGCGGGAAGATCCCCAGTTCTGAAACCATGGGCCATGATGACCTCATCGATTTCATCGCCCTTAAGACCTGCTCTTTTCATCGCTTCTGCGATGGCGATCGTCCCCAGGTCCCAATCGCTCACCTCTCTTAAACTCCCCCCAAATCTTCCAATGGGAAGCCTTGCTGCGCTGACAATCAGAACATCATTCAATTTGTATCCTTCCTTTCTCAAATGTATTTTGACTGCTCCTCTGACTTCTTCATGCTCAGACAGAGAGTGGGCCTTTCAGAAGTCGCCTTAATACTTTACCGGAAGCACTACGGGGAATCGTCTCCGTGAACACCACTTTGGCCAACCGTTTATACTTGGCTAATCCCTGTGCCGCATATTCGATAATGGCCTCCGGGGAGAGACTGGCTTTATCCCGAAGCACCACATAGGCGACAGGAACCTCGCCATATTCTGGATGGGGTTCACCAATCACTGCCGCATCCTGCACATCTGGGTGGCTGACCAGAATGCTCTCAATCTCAGCAGGTGGCACTTGGAATCCCTTGCATTTAATTACCTCTTTTAGGCGGTCGACAATGTAAACATATCCTTCCTCATCCTTCCACGCTAGGTCTCCGGTCCGAAGCCATCCATTTATCACTGTCTGCGCAGTAGCTTCTGGATTGTTGTAGTATCCCTTCATCACCTGTGGTCCCCTGACCCAGAGTTCTCCGGTCTCCCGCGGCCGCAGTTCAGTCCCCGTTTCCGGGTCAACGATTCTATCTTCTGTCAAAGATAATGGAAGCCCGATCGATCCCACCTTGATCTTCCTGATGGGAGTGACGTGGGTCGTCGGTGAAGATTCGGTAAGACCATATCCCACCATCACAGGAACCCCGGTGATCTGTGTAAACCTCTCCTGAACCTCAGGAGAAAGGATCGCCCCCCCTGCATTAACGTACCGGAGACGGGTCCAGTCCATGGTCGGAACCTTTGGATGGTGGCAGAATTCCTGGACGATCAAAGGAACAGTGAAAAAGAGAGAAGGCCGATAGATCTCGAAGAGGGAGAGAAATTCGTCCACCGGACGGAAACGACTTGCCAGAACCTGGGTTGCCCCGGCCACGATGGATGTCCCCATCAGAACGGTCATCCCATAAATATGAAAAAAAGGGAGCTGGTTAATCATCACATCCGCTGCCGAAATTTCATGGACCTGAACGACCTGGTAAAGATCACTAAGGAGATTGAAGTGGGTCAGCATGACTCCTTTGGGGAGCCCGGTTGTGCCGCTCGAGAAGGGCAATACGGCGATCCTCTCTTTGGGATCTATCCCGATGGAACGGTCGAGTCGATCTGATCCCCCAAGGAGTGATGAAAAGGGGATGGTGTTCGAAGGCGGTTCTCCTTGCCCTTCCAGCACTATGAATCGTAACCCCCGCACCGCTGAAATGCAGTTTTCCACCTGAGCATACAGGTTTTCTGAAGTAATGAGGCCCTTGACTTCTGTCTCTCTTAATTGGTGTAGGACCTCTCGTTCTCCGTAATGGGTGCTAACTGGAACGACAACGCCCCCTGTCTTCAAAATTCCGTAAAAAGAGAGGATGTATTCCAGACTATTCTTCATCCAGAGGGCTATATGGTCTCGCTGTTCTACCCCCATGCCTGCCAGAGAAGCAGCAAGGGCCGAAGAATTATCCTCCAGCCACCGATAGGAGTATTCCTTTCCACCTGCCTCAGGAGTAATCACAGCAACCTGTTCCGGGTATTCCTTTGCCGCTCGGCGGAGTGGGAATGTGAGAGCTTCTAAAGGTACGATTAAAGGAGGACGGGTCAAAACCATTTCCTTCTACCTCTTCATTTTTTCCCGACCCACTTACCCAGTAAACCGGTGGGTGCCCAGACGATGACAATGGCCAAAAGGAGGCCGAAAAAGAGCTTGTGTCCGGTCTCGAAGAACCTTTTGAAGACGAACTCATCCAATCCAGCGATAACAAGTGCCCCGATACTTGGACCGATGAGGGTTCCAATTCCGCCAAAAAGCGATCCCACAATGGGCATGACTGACCAAGACCCGTCGAATGCTGAATCGGGATTAAGGAAATGGACGTAGTGGGCATAAAAGGCACCCATCAAAGCGGTGCAAAACGCCGAAACCGTGAGGGCTGTGATCTTTGTCCAGAAAACCGGCACGCCGATCCCAGAAGCCGTTTCCTCATCGCCTCGAACTGCCGTCATAGCAAGTCCTATGTTCGAATGTCGAAGGAAATAGATCAATAGATAGATGGCAAACAACAGGGCCCCAGCCAAATAATAGTTGGTCGTCCTGGAAATATAAAAATCAAAGGTCCTTCCCCACAGTTTTATTAATGGCAGTGAGGGGATGTTAAAAATCCCTTTAGAGCCTTCCGTCAAAAGGGTTAGATTCAAGGTGAGGAGCTTCATCACCTCAGCAAAACCGAGGATGGATAGGGCAAAATAGGGTCCGCGCAATCGAAAGGCTGGAATCCCAATGATCAGTGCTCCAACCACTCCGAGCATTGCAGCGGCTACCATGGCCAGGAAAGGGTTCAACCCTGCCTTGATCACCAGCAGGGCAGAGCCATAGGCACCGATCCCGAAAAAGGCCGCGTGTCCAAAAGAAACCTGTCCGCATACTCCAGCGAGCAGGTTCCAGGCCAAAGAAACAGAACCGAGGATAAGGGCTGAGATGAAGATGCTTAAATAGTAGGGGTTGAAGGAAAGGATGAAAGGAAGAGCCAAGACGACAACGAATGTTATGAATGCGGTCATCTTCTCGGACAACCGGAAGGAGAGATAGGACATCATTTATATCCTCTTTCCAAACAGCCCGGAGGGCCGAACCAGAAGAATAACGAGGAAGAGTACGAATCCGAACAATTCCCGGTAGGAGGAACTGAAGAAAGTCACGGTCATTGCCTCTCCTACGCCGAGGATCATGCCAGCTACAATCAACCCTCGAATGGAACCGACCCCAGCCAAAACCGTAAGAATGAAGGCCTTGATCGTAATTGCAATACCCGTTCCCGGACTCACAAATGATAACATTCCAAGAAGCGGTCCCCCTAAACCAGCAAGTAACCCGCCGATGCCGAAGGCGAGGAGGTCAACCCTTTCGACATTGATTCCCGCCAGAGCGGCGGCATCGCGATCGATAGCGGTAATCCTAATGGCTTTTCCCATCTTGGTACGGCGTAGAAAGGAGTGGAGAATGAAGACTCCCACAAGAGAAACCGCAAAGGTTGCAATTTCCCCTAAGCTGACGTAGATTCCTCCAAGCCTCAATGGATTCTCCATCCAGTCCACACCGATGTTACGGATGTCCGCTGACCAAAGCTGGAGATAGAGATTGGAAAGAAAGATCCCAATACCGAAGGTCAGGATGAGGGTATTTAGTTCTGCAGTGGTACGGATTCTCTGCAGAAAAATGCGGTAATTCAAGAAAGAGACTCCACCCGCCAACGCTGCTGCTAACGGAAGGGAGAGGAGAGGGTTAATGCCCCACTTTACCAGTAGCCAATAAGCGATATAGCCGCCCAGCACCAGGAACTCTCCGTGGGCCATATTAATGATCCGCATGATGCCGAATACGAAGGCAAGCCCTAAGCAGTAAAGGGCATAATTCACCCCTTCCAGCATACCCGACAGTATGGATTGGATGATAGTCGTCGTAGAGATCAATTCTCTCTTCCCGTGTGCCTCAAGCCTTTTGCTCTATCGGGGCTATTTCCCACCCCAGGGAACAGCAGGAAACTGGATGGTCCCCTTGGCTCGATCCTTGGGATAGACAACGACCTGATTCCCCTTTTGTGTCTGGAACAATATCGCTGTAAAATATTTAGGATCGCCTTTCTCATCAAAAGCAACTCGTCCTAAGGAACCCACGGTATCCATCGCCCGAAGAGCGGCCCTGCTCTTCTCCGAAGTGTAATTTCCCGCTTTCCCCCCACCCTGAGCAATGGCCTCGAGCATGTATTTCGTAGAGAGGTAGCCGAGCATTGCGATATACGAAGGCTCTTCCTTATATTTGGCCGTATAAACAGCGACAAACTCCGCCTCCTCTCCCTTCGCCTCTTTTGGGGCTGTTCCCATTTCCCAGATCGATGTGCCATAGATGTACTCACTCATAATCCCTAACTCCCTGACAAATTCCGGCGTACCAATGCCCCATGCACCCATGTACGCCTTCACGGGTAGGTTTAGGATCTTTGCATCCTTAATGGTGCCTACGTAATCAGGGAAATATCCTTCCACCAGAAGGACTTCACATCCGGCATCCCTGACCTTGAGCAAAATCGGCTTGTAATTGGTCGTCCCCTTTTCGAACTTTTCGAAAACCGGAACCTCAACACCTGCTTTCACCAACTGGTCCTTTACCACTTCGGCAATCTCAGTCGTAGCAGACAGGCTGTTGTAAAGAATTCCCACCTTCTTGGCTGCGAAGAGTTCCTTGATGGCTCCTGACTGCGCTGCCGCATATCCTGGCATATAATTCAGCCGAAAGAAGTTCTTAAATTTTTTGGCTGACAGCTTGGTATCGACCGCTCCGGTCGTCAAGTAGGGTGTATCGTACCGCTCTGCCGCCTCCGAAGCCGGTCCCACCAAGTTGGATCCATATCCGCCAACGATGGCGTTCACTTTGTCCATGCCCGCTAGCTTCTCAACGGCTGCGACTGCCTTTTGAGGGTCGCTTTCATCATCATAGACACGCAAGTCAACCTTGATCTTCTGCTTCTTTTCAAACTCCTCCGTTCCTACCCGGATCCCTTTGATTTGTTCCATCCCGTGTTTGGCCAAGCTTCCCGTCTGGGGAGCATGGGCACCCAATTTGATGGCCGGGGCGGCCCAACCTGTTCCCAACCACAATCCAACCACCAAACCTACACTGACCTTGCTCAACATCCATTCCTTCATTTTTCTCCTCCTTCCTTTTTGTTTTTCATCCCTCTCCTAAAGGCCCAGATAGGCGTGCTTGATGTGGGAGGTTTCTCTCAGGGAATTCGCTTCCCCCTCCAATACAATCGTCCCCCTTTCCAGCACGTATCCGTAACTGGCTGCCAAGAGGGCTGCTTGGGTGTTCTGCTCAACCAACAGAACCGTGGTTCCAGACTGGACAATTTTTTTAATCGCCTCGAACATTTCACGGACGATTAAAGGAGCAAGACCCAGGGAGGGCTCATCCATCAATAACAGTTTTGGCAGAGCCATTAACCCACGACCGATCGAGACCATCTGCTGCTCACCCCCTGAAAGAGTCCCGCAGAGTTGATCCTTGCGGTTGGCCAGGTGCGGAAACAATGAAAACACCCAGGCCAATCGTTCTTTGACGGTTATCCTTTCGGAAACCCTGTAGGCCCCCATTTCCAAGTTATCTTGCACGGAAAGGGGCGGCCATAGGCGGCGGCCTTCTGGGATCATCGTCATTCCTAGGCCCACGATCTGATGAGTTTTTTTATTTTGGATTTCTTCACCCAGGAACCATATCTTGCCTGATGCAGGAGGGATGAGCCCAGTGATTGAACGAAGGAGGGTTGTTTTCCCCGCGCCATTTGGACCGAGTATACAGGTCATCTCTCCTTGGCGACCCTGAAATGAAATATTTTCAAGGACGTGGACATCTCCATATCGAACCGAGAGACCCTCAACTCTAAGCATCTTCTCTCTCCCCGAGGTAGGCGCGGATGACTTCTCGATCCTCCACTGCTGCATCCGGAGTCCCATCAAAGATAAGTTGCCCGAAATTGAGCACCAGGATTCGACGGCAGATTCCCATAATCGCTCGGAGGTTGTGTTCCACCATGAGAATGCTGATCTTTCTTTCTGTATTGAGAGACCGAATAAACGGAATGGCTTCTTCAACCTCCCGAGGATTCAGGCCTGCAAGCACTTCATCCAGGAGAAGAAGTCTGGGATGGGTGGCCAGGGTTCGGGCCACCTCCAGCCGCTTGCGTTCCGGGAGGCTCAGCGAATGGCAAAGGTGGTGTGCACGATGGAAGAGTCCCGAACTTTCAAGAATTTCGTCTACCTCCCGATTGGCCTCTGCGGCAGAACGCCGGCCAGGCTTTCCGAATACCGCGGCAGCCTTGACGTTTTCAAAAACGGTCATTTCCAGAAACGGACGGACGACCTGGAACGTGCGGCCTATCCCGAGGTGACATAGTTTGTCCGGCCGCATGCCTGTGATCGGGGTTTCCATGAATTTAATTTCTCCATGAGAAGGGGCAAGGAAACCACTGAGAAGAGCAAAGAGAGTTGTCTTTCCAGCACCGTTCGGCCCGATCACGCCGACGATCTCTCCCGGCGTAACGTTAAAGGACACCGTGGCAAGGGCCCGCAACCCTCCGAAGTCTCGTGAGAGGTTCTTTACTTCAAGCAATGGGGGCTGGATAAAAGGTGCGCTATCAGACAGATCAAAATTCACGGGGTCGTATTCCTCAATTTAGCTTTGAGATTGATTTCTTTAGGCTGGCTTTATAATTTTCAAAACTAACCATACTTTAAGGTGCCTGTCAAGACGCTTTCTCATTCTGGTTACGATCTGTCTTGGGCATCCCATCGCTTGCACAGGCACCCGTGTGCTGGTCACCCTTCCCCACGAGATGAAACAGCACAACAGACGCCATCGCGTGGAATGCAACGGTGGAGGAAGAGGCTTGGGCACCGGGGGTGGGACATCTGGGCCCATCCCTGTGAAGGAAAAAGTGAGGTTTCACCTCTTATCCAAATCCTCTTTTTTGAAGTAGATGAGTTGTTGGCCGATTGCGAGGAGAACCCCTTTTTGATTTTTGACTTCGAATTGAATCAACCCGATGCGGTTGGACCGGTTGGTCACCTTGGCCCTTGCCTCAAGGAGATCTCCAGACTTGCCAGCGGCCAAAAAATGGATGCTGTGCTGGAGCGCGACAGCCGGTTCCCCAAAGCTGTTCCCTGCTGCCTCACAGGCCTGATCAGCGACTGAGAAGATGGCTCCTCCGTGGGCCATTTTGTAGATGTTAAGGGTTGCGCCGGTAATGAGAAGGGTCGCATGGGCAAATCCAGGTTGGAGTTCGACCAATTTCATCCCGATCTGTTGGGAAAAGGTGTCCTCAGAATTCACTTTATCGAAGATTTTCTTCAGGACATCCTTCGGGGTCTCTTCCATTCCATATTCCATCATTGACAAAAGGAGTTCAGAGACGGATCTTTTTCTTCAATTTTCCAGTGAGATCGGAGAAATTTTCATATTCGATTCGGTTCAGCTGTTTCATCGTCTCGGGAAGGGAAGAACCCTTCTTATAAAGAAGGGTGACCTCCTTTCCCATGCCAAGGGCTGCACCGAGTTCAAGGAGGACATCCGTTTTTTCAGGACATGAAGGATCGAAAATTCCAAACTTAGCGCGCCTGATCTGATCGATCCGATGATGGAGGGGTTCCCCTTTTTCGATGGCTTCATCGCCATGGATCGGGTTTAATCCACTCTCTTCAAAAGCGCATTTGATGGCCTGAATCAGCTCGGGTTCCATGATTCCAGAGGATATGAAATATTCTCCCTTGAGGGAGACCTCCACCGTCTGGGGTGTCGTTTGGATCTTCCTAAAGAGCGTTCGATCCAAGGTCAATTCTTTGATCGCTCCCTGAAGGATGTTTTTCACATTCTCCAGGTCCTTTTTGTAGCGGGCCGCATTGATCTTATCGATCTCTGGCGAGGCAAAAGGTTTCACACTCATCTCCCGGAATCGCAAGGCCAAGAAATTTTGATAATGGATCGATCGAGGGCTGAAGACCTTCTCCAAAATCGTCCTTGTTTCGGCATGCCACTGTTTAAAGATTTCATGATCAAGATGAAGACCCGCCATTCCATCCACTTTGCTGAGTTGTTCTTTGATCAGGTCGATCGGATCCCTCTCTGCCATTTTCGTTTCTTTATCCCCGTCATTTCTACTGAGGAGCAAAATAACAGTGGATGAGAAGAATGTCAAATCTTTTGCTGAAGTAGGGTGTCCGAAGACCACTTTTTCCATGGACTTTAAAAACCATGATTCATTCTCGAATGAAGGCATTTAATTGATTTTTCTTTTTGCATAGTGTATTATTTTGATACAATGGATTGGTCAAAGGAACCTGAACTCAGTTTTGACCCAACCCTCCATCAAAAAGAGCTATGCCTCGCCTGGAAGACGTTTATTGAAACCGGAAGGATTGAAGGGGATGTGGTTCCTTCCTATATTGCCGAATCTTGGAAAAGGAGTCGAGAAAGGAATATCGACCCCTTTTGCTTTCCGCCCTCGGCCTACCTGAGTCTCGAAATATACGAAAAAAAGAAATCTGACAATCAATACCTCATCTCTATTGCCAGGCCTTTCATGGAGAATATTTATCGCTCTCTGGAACAGAGTCGTTATCTTGTCGTCCTCTACGATTTAGAGGGGTACCACCTGATTCGCATCGGTCAAAGGGCTGACTTCGAACGATCGCAGCAATTTACCATCCGGGAGGGGCTTTGTTTTGAAGAAGAAAAGATTGGCACTTGTGGGTTTTCTTTAGTCAAATGGTTGAGGAGGCCAATTCAAATTATAGGCTGCGAACACTACTCAGCCCTCCTCCATTATGTGGTCGGTTCGTATGCCCCCATCAATGATCCAATCCGGGGAGGATTATTAATGGGGGTGATCGGAATCACAGGAGCAAGGACCATTCCCAATCCCCACACCTTAGGAATTGCGGTTGCAGCCAGTACGGCGATTGAGAACTCAATTAAACTGGACCACGCAGGGAGCGTCCTCTCGATCTATGGGAAGGCGTTACAGACCACAATGGATTCGTTAGCCGATGGAATTATCCTCATTGACAGTGGCGGCAGAATCTATGAGATCAATGCCTCAGCCAAAGAGATCTTCGGGCTCTCAAAAGAAGAGGGGAAGGGGAAGCACATTTCTGATGTCCATCCTCTCACTGAGTTGGAAAGCCTGATCATGAATATCCTGAGGTATCAGGATCGGGAAGGCCAAGAGATGGACATCCAGATCCAGAACCAAGTTTATCTGACGACCATCCAATTTGCCCGCGGGGAAAAAGATGATGTTCAAGGAGTCATCGTTCAATTAAAAAATTTGAAGAAGCTTTCCCGGATCGTTCATCACCTGACTGGAGACCGACCCCAATTTACCTTTGATACGATGATCGGTTCGAGCCCAAAAAGTGTGGAGATTAAAAATCTTGCGCGGTTGGCGGCCCAATCGGATGCCAATATCATCATCGATGGGGAGAGCGGGACGGGTAAGGAAGTACTGGCTCAGGTGATCCACAACGCAAGTCCGAGAGCCAAAGAGCCCTTTGTTATCGTCAATTGCTCTGCGATTCCATCGGAGTTGATGGAAACCACTTTGTTCGGTCATGAAAGGGGGGCTTTTACAGGAGCGACCCATACCCACATCGGAAAGTTTGAGTTGGCCGACCGGGGCACTGTTTTTCTCGACGAGATCGTTGAAATGCCGCTGAACATGCAAGTTAAACTTCTGAGGGTTTTAGCAGAGAATAAGATCGAACGGGTAGGTGCGAGAAAATCGATTCAAATGGATATCAGGGTGATCGCTGCAACCAATCGGGATCTAGCGAAAGAGATTAAAGAAAATCGATTTCGAGAAGATCTGTTCTATCGGCTCAATGTCTTCCGGATCAAACTCCCTCCATTGAGAGAGAGAAAAGAGGAGATTTATGAACTGGTGCCGGTCTTTGTTCAGCAATTCAGTTCTTTCTTAAACAAAAGAGTGGAAGAGATCTCTAATGGGTATTATGACTTTTTGATGAATTACAGTTGGCCAGGAAACATTCGAGAATTGAGGAATGCAGTCCAGTACTCCATGGCAACCCTTGATGGCCCCGTTCTCTTGGAGAGACATCTGACCGGTTTCTTCAGTCAAATCCCACCACAGGCCAAGGGAGAGGAAATGCGAGGGGTAAAGAGCACACCGTTACCATCAAGGCTTTCGGATTTAGAGAAGATCGCCATCCAAAAATCGCTTCTTTTAACAAAGGGAAACAAGTTGAAGGCTGCAAAATTATTAGGAATCGGTCGGGCTACACTCCACAGAAAGTTAAAAGAGATGGGTTAAGACAAATTTATGTCTCATTTAGAAACAATACGGCTCAAAATGAAACACCAACATTCAGATAGTATCATTTTGAAACAAACCTAATTTAACAAATCTATTTTTTCTCAACGGGTAAGCCCTCGATAGTTTAGGAAGAAGTCGCCACATTATCTAACTCCCTATCTTTGGCATATTCCTTGCTCATTATCCATCTACAAATTAATCCATTTCGAGGAACGGGCTATGAGAGAATTATTCGTGACCAGAGAGACGGTGTATGACATGATGTATAACTCCATTGTCATGGCTGCAACCTTGATGCCCTCCGACGTGAAAGAGACACTTCTTGAATACCTTGAAAAAGAGCAATACGAGACAGCGAGGCTACATCTCGAAACGATCATCAAGAATTGCGAGTTAGCTGAGAAAGAAGGTCGGCTCATCTGTCCTGATACGGGTTCTCCACTTTTCTACGTCCGGGCCGGAGATAATGTGAGGATTGAAGGCGGATTCTCTACCCTCTATGATGTGAGCAAAGAAGCTATTAAAAAAGCCACTGCCAAGGCTCGGCTCCGACCCAATATGGTCCACCCTATCACCCGGGAAAATACGGGGACGAATGTCGGCTACTACCTACCAAAAGTAGAGGTTCGATTCGACCCTCAAATCGACTTTTTGGACATCATCGCCATTCCCAAAGGTGGAGGTTCGGAGATCTTCGGGACCTTTTATCGGATGATGTTTCCCGCGGACGGTAAGAAGGGGATCATGAAATTTATTTTGGATTGCATTAAGGAATCAACCTATGCAGGGAAGACCTGTCCTCCCAATGTGATCGGAATCGGGATCGGAGGGACTGCAGACATCTGCATGAAGATTGCCAAAGAGGCAGCGGTATTGCGACGGATTGGCAGCCGTCATCCAGATAAAGAAATTTCATCCCTGGAGGAAGAACTGGTCCAAATGGTGAAGGATTCTGGAATCGGGCCGATGGGGATGGGAGGATGGTCCGGGATTCTTGATGTCCACATCGAATATGCAGTCACCCATACAGCTGGTTTACCCGTCGCCTTTAATGCCCAATGTTCCTTGAGTCGGAGGAAGGTTGCCCGATTCACATTAGACAACCAAATCACCTATAGCGACTTTCCAGAATGGAATTATCGGTAGCATGGAAAGGCGAAAAAAAGTAGACGATTGATAAAATTCTAAGGAGTCCATATGACCGAGAAATACTTAAAGATTCCATTAACGGAGGATGATGTTCGAGGACTTAAGATCGGAGATGTGGTCTTTCTGGACGGCCCTGTCTACACAGGAAGATCTCTCTTTCACATCCGAGCGGTTGATCAAAATATCATTCCCCCCCTCGATTTCAAACAGATGAATGTGCTCTTGCATATTGGGCCTGTCATGGAGAAGGTAGATGATTCATGGAGGCCTGTTTCCATGGCCCCAACATCCAGCATCCGCTTTGAAAAATATGGTGCCGCCATCATCAAGAAATTGGGGATCAGAGCTATCATCGGCAAGACCACCATGGGCAATGGAACCATGGAAATGATGAAGAAGTTTGGAGCGGTCCATTTGACCGTCGTCGGGATCATGGGAAACCTTTTGGCCAATGAGGTAAAGAAGGTTTTAGGAGTCCATTTCTTGGAGGAGGTGGGCCGCACAGAAGCGACCTGGGTGATGGAACTTGAGAAGGGCGGCCCCTTTATTGTCGATATCGACACAAAAGGGAACAACCTTTTTCATCGACTGAACGAACAGGTTAGTTTGAAATTCGAAAAATTTTACGAAAAATTTGGAATCCCGAAGGGATATGAATATACCAATGTAAATGCCTGAATGAAAGATGATCGTCAGAAGGCATCCGATGTGTTTACGGAAAATGCGGGATGGTCACGGATTGGACGGGGAGGTAAAAAATGGAGGTTTCTGATTTTAATTGTACCAAATGTGCCATCGTTGAAAAGATCTGTCGCCTCGAAAATGGGAAGGGCCCTAAGTGGTGCCCCACGAAAACGGGTGAGGAGACTCTGGCCTCTGCAATGGAGGATTACGAAGATCCAGAGGTGAAGGAATTTGCCCGGTTGGCCTCTGTTCAAGAAGGCGCCTGTTATGCCTGCCGGGATGCAAAGCCCTTCGTGATGATCCCCACCAAGAGCAGAGTGGAGGAACTCATCGAATTCTCGCAGAGGATGGGCTATAAGAGACTCGGGATGGCCTTTTGCGGGGGTCTCACACATGAGGCATCGATTCTCTCAGAGATTCTGGAAAAGCACGGTTTTGAGGTCGTTGCGGTCTCCTGTAAAGTGGGAGGGGTCCCGAAGGAGAAGATCGGCGTAAGGGATGAGGAGAAGATCAGGATTGGAGAGTTTGAACCGATGTGCAATCCCATTACCCAGGCAAAGGCCTTAAACCAAGCCAAGACCGACTTCAATGTGATGCTGGGCCTCTGCATCGGCCATGACTCCCTCTTTTTGAAATATATCGAAGGCCTCACCACTGTCTTTGCTGTGAAGGACCGGGTGACAGGCCACAACCCCATGGTGGCCCTCTATACTTCACAGTCCTATTATCAGAGGTTGAAGAAGATGGAATTCGGCAGTCCTGAAGAGATGAAAAGCCGATTAGTGTCAAAGAGGGCGGAACAGGAATAATTTTTGTTCGGGAAGGGAGGAAGAAATGATTCGTTATGCACCGATTATTGATACCGACGTCTTGGTGGTCGGAGGGGGAGGGGCGGCGACACGGGCCGCCATTGCAGCCGATTCCTTGGGTGCCAAGACCACGATGTTGGTCAAAGGTCTCTTCGGCCACAGTGGGTGTACGCCTGTAGCACTGGGAGGTTATGCTGCGGCCTTTGGAAATGCGGATATCCGGGACAATTGGCAGGTCCACTTTAAAGATACCTGCATCGGGGGTGGGATGGTCAACAACCAGCAACTGGTAGAGATTCTCGTAAAGAACGCAACGGAAAGGTTTAAAGAATTGGAAAGTTACGGGTCCCTCTTTGACCGGGATGGGAATCAGAACTATTTCCAGAGGCAATTGGGTGGCCACTCCTACCCTCGAACCTGCATCAGCGGAGATCGGACCGGCGCCGAAATGATGAGGGGGCTGAGGTGCGAGGCTCTTCGCAGGGAGATCAAGATCATCAGTGACTGTATGGCCCTAAAACTCCTTAAAGAGGATGGTAGAGTGGTAGGTTGTTTGGCTTATGAGATGAAAAAAGGTCAGTTCTTCGCCTTCAAGGCGAAGGCCCTTATCCTCGCCAGTGGAGGGTCAGGGCAGGTCTTTAAATACTGTTTTGCACCGTATGGGAAGGCGGGGGATGCCAACCGCATGGCTTTGGAAGCCGGGGCTGAACTGGTCGACATGGAGTTTTTCCAGTTTCATCCAACCGGATACAACTTTCCTGAATCGATTGCTGGTCAGTCGATCAGTGAAGGGGTCAGGGGCGAAGGAGGAAGGCTTTATAACATCCTGGGCGAACGTTTTATGGAACGCTATAATCCCAAACAGGTGGAACTGGCCTGCCGCGACTTTATCTCCCGCTGTATCTACTTTGAGGTAAAAGAAGGCAGGGGGACGGCCGACGGAGGCGTATACCTCAGCACCACTCATATCCCGCCGGAGATCATTGAAGAGCGTCTCCCCTTGATGCTCTATCGGGGCCTCAATTATGGTGTGGACATGCGGAAAGAACCGATGGTCATCTATCCCTCTTCACACTATCAGAACGGAGGTGTTAAGGTTAATACGAGTTGGGAGACGAAAGTCAAGAACCTTTACGCAGCGGGCGAGACGGCCGGAGGAGTCCAGGGCGCAAATCGGTTAGGTTCAAATTCTCTGCCTGATCTTCTTGTCTCGGGCAAGATCTCCGGAGAGAATGCAGCGGAGGCCGCGCTCTCCGGAAAAAATGATAAGGTGAATATGGCCAACTTTAAGAAGGAGGTCGAAAGGGCAGAGAAAGAGATCATGGATGTCGTAGAGACGGATAATGGCATCTCGCCGATTACCATACGGAATGAGATTAAGAACCTCTCTTGGGATTATGTCGGCATTGCAAGAAGTGAGGAGAAGTTGAAACATGCCGTCCAGACCCTCGAGGATATAAAGGCTCGTCGATTGCCCCGGGTCGGAGACCGGGGAAGCTCTTTCAACATCGAATTTATTGAGGCGATGGATGTTCGATCCCTGATCGTCTCTCTCGAAGTGATGGCCAGAGGGGCTCTGATCCGGACAGAGAGCCGATGCGGCCACTTCAGGGAGGATTATCCCCTCCCCGAAAGGAACTGGGTGCTGAATATCGTCGCTCACCAGAACCCGGGCGGTGAGTTAGTCTTTGAAAAACATCCGATTGTTAAGACCTTGCTCAATCCCGATGAGGTGGAGATGCCCATCTTCCCCGTCTGTGGGTTGATTGATGAATAGGTAGGAGGAAAAATCGCTATGGCCGAGCCGTTCAAGATCAAAGTCTATCGTTACGATCCGATGGCGGATGAAGCCCCACGGTTCGAAGAGTATAAAGTGGAGGACTATTATAAGGGGATGCGGGTCTGGAGAGCACTGGACAAAGTGAATGAGACCTATCGGGCCAACATTGCATGGAGGCTCTCCTGTAGAGAGTACCAGTGCGGGAGCTGCACCATATTGATCAATGGAAAACCAAAATTGGCCTGCAAAACCGAAGTGGAAAACGGAATGGTGTTGGAGCCCCTACCCTATTTTCCCATCGTCAAGGACCTCTTGATCGACCGGGATATTATCTCGAGCCGATATCAGAAGATTAAACCGTGGCTGCTTCGAGAGGACGACATTTCGAAAAAAGAGATGAAAGTCCATCAGTCCGATGTGACCACCGTAAGGGAGATGACGGATTGCTTCCGTTGCATGGCCTGCATCACTGTCTGCCCGACGGTCAAGGGGGCGTGGGATACCTTTATCGGTCCCATGTTTCAAGTGAACATCGCTGAGTCAGCCTACAATCCCCTGGATACTGCCAAGCGGGTGGGGGAGGCCTTCCGCTACGGACTTTACAATTGCACCCAGTGCGGAGCCTGCCGGGAGATCTGTCCGAAAAAAATCGATATCCCCGAGAAAGCCATCGGTCAGATGAGGTCTCTCTTTGCGGAGGAAGAGGATTTCAATGCCATCAAAAAGGTGATGGAAAACGTGAAGTGGAAATCCAATCCTTTTGGACGAGAGAATACAAAGAGGAAATGGGCCGAGGGGCTCAACCTACCAAAGGCGGGAAGCTCTCTCTTCTTTGCCGGTTGCCTCTCCTCCTTTGAATTTCCCGACACCCTCCGGGAAACGATCAGCCTGTTGAGACAAGCAGGGAAGAACGTTGCCTACCTTGCTGAAGATGAGATCTGTTGTCACGAACCCGTCTTGAGACTGGGAAGTGAGGAAGAGTTTGTAAAAGGAGCCAAAGACCTTCTCGAACGGTTCCGGGCGAAAGGGGTGAAGGAAGTCATCACAGGGTGCTCTGAATGTTTTCGATGTTTCAAACTCCACTATCCCAAAGTCCTTCCTGCCGAAAACATGCCCCAATTCCGCCATGTCACAGAGGTCCTTTGGGAGGGGAGAGACAAACTGAAGAAGGTGCAGCTCAAAAAGAAGGTGAGGTTGACTTACCATGATCCCTGTCGCCTTGGCAGAGATTGTGGAATCTACGATATTCCTCGAAAGCTGATCGAATCCATGGAGAAGGTCGATTTTGTTGAGATGGATCATTCAAAAGAGATGGCCCAATGCTGCGGGGCTGGAGGGGGGATGAAGCTCTCCAATCCAGGGCTGGCCCTTGATGTGGGAAGAGCCAGATTAGGTGAAGCGAAAAAGACGGGAAGTTCCATCCTCGTTTCGGCCTGTCCCTGGTGCGAATGGAATTTTAAAGAGGCCATGGGCGAGGGGAACTTTCTTGCTGTCAAAAATATCGTCGATCTTTTGGCAGGAAATTTATAACTACTTCGTTTCTGCCGAAGAGGAACGAGATAAGGAGGACTCATGAGGGACGTCTTTTATACCAAGGTGGAAGGGAGGGCCTATGCGGCTCCCCAATTTGGGAAGGAAATCCTTCTGAAGGTAGGGGCTGATATCGAAACGGAGGGTTCTGTCGCGATGAGCAAAGAGGCGATGGAAGAGTTAGAAATCTCGGAGAACGATATCGTCGAGATTTATGGAGCGTGGATGCAAAAGGCGAAAGCGATTCTTTCTCAAGAGAAAGATATCACCTTAATTCGGATGGATAAGAAGATCCGCGAAGCATTACCTGTGGCGATTGGCCAAACCATAGGGGTGAGGAAAGAGCATCAAGCCAAAGCAAAGACGAGGGGGTGAGGGACGATGGATATCACAAAAAGGTTGGCCAGGTTTTGTGCGGCATTGAGATTTGATGAACTTCCGCCGGAGGTGGTGGACCGGGCCAAATACTTTGCCCTCGATTTTGTGGGGGTTGCGGCGAGGGGCTCGCTGGAGGATTCGACAAAGGCGATGTATCGGTTTGTAAAGGAGCTGGGCCCTACGACCAAAGGAGGGGTGATCATTGGGACAAAAACGAGGGCGCCCTATCACTACGCCGCTTTGGCAAACGGGACATCATCCCATTCCCTGGAATTGGATGATGTCACCAATGAAGCCTCTCTTCATCCGGCCGTAGCCATCTTTCCAGCGGCCCTTGCAGCCTGTGAGATGGCAAACAAGAACGGTAAACGACTCATTGAAGGCGTTGTCCTTGGCTATGACGTGATGATCCGACTGGGAAAAGCCTTGGGCCCTAAGGAACATTACAGCAGAGGATTTCACCCCACCGGAACTTGCGGAACATTCGGGGCAACTGCTGCCGTCGCCAAGATAATGGGTCTCAGCGAGGCCCAGATGGTCAATGCCTTCGGGATCGCTGGAAGTCAGGCTGCTGGTTCGATGGAGTTCCTCGCACAAGGTGCTTGGACGAAGAGGATGCATCCGGGGTGGGCAGCTCATAATGGCATCATCGCAAGCCTCCTGGCAAAGAAAGGGTTTAAGGGACCCTCCACCATTATTGAAGGAAGGGATGGTTTTCTTCATGCCTATTCCCTCAACGCCGATGCCAATAAAGTTTTGGAAGGTATTGGATCCTCCTTTGAGATCATGCGCACCAGCATCAAGCCCCATGCCTGTTGCCGTTACATGCAGCCGCCGATCGATGCGATTCTGAAAATTATAAAGGAAAACCAGATCAAGGCGGAAGAGGTCGAGAAGGTGACACTGGGCATTCTGAAGGCAGGATTTCCCATCATCGTCACTCCCGAAGAAATCAAATACAATCCAAAGTCTGTCGTAGATGCCCAGTTTAGCATGCCCTTCGGAGCAGCGGCCGCCATCCTTTATGGGGAAACTTCTTTGAAACAATTTCGAGAGAAGATCATCCAATCGCCTGAGATGAAGCAGATGATGGATAGAGTCCGCTGTGTGGAGGACCCTGAATTGGAGAAGGTTTTTCCGAAGCAATGGCCGGCAACCGCTGAGGTGAAGACAAAGGATGGAAGAACGTTTTCTACACGGATTGATTATCCAAAGGGAGATCCAGAGAACCCCCTCTCGTGGGAAGAATTAATCAAAAAATTTAACGGATTAACATCGTCAATTTATTCGAAGGCTCGTCGGGAAAAGTTCATCGAGCAGATCAGGAAGATAGAAGGCATAGGAAACCTGAAGCAGTGGACGTCGGTCTTGTTAAGGGATCGTTAGAATCAACTCAATGCTTCGATCGGGGATAAATCAATGGCGAGAATCTATGAATACCAAGGGAAACAGTTATTGAAGAGCGTAGGTGTTCCAATTCCTCGGGGGGAGGTCGTTTCCACCCCCCGGGAGGCAAAAAGAGTGGCAAAAGAGATTGGAAGGGCAGTGGCTGTCAAGTCCCAGGTTTGGGCCACGGGCCGCTTCAAAGCAGGCGGTATTCAATTTGCTGAAACCCCTGAAGAGGCAGAACGTGTTGCTGAAAAACTCTTGGGCTCTAAGATCAAGGGCCTTTCTGTGGGGAAGGTGCTGGTGGAAGAGAGGCTCGATGTCGATAAAGAATTCTACATCGGCGTGATTGTGGATAATTCCTATAAGGTCAAGGCTCCTGTGCTGGTATTTTGTACCGAAGGTGGGGTGGATGTGGAGGAGGTGGCTTCGCGAAATCCTGAAAGGGTAGCCAAAAGGGTGGTGGACTATCTTAAAGGAGTAGAACCCTCCGATGCCCGTTCACTTCTGTCGAAGGTAAATTTGGAATCAGATGAGATCTGCAGAACAGTCTGTGGCCTTTACGAAGTGTTTAAACGATATGATGCGAGAATCGCGGAGATCAATCCGCTGGTCTCGACCAAAGACGGGCGGATCTATGCGGCAGACTGCCGGATTACTCTTGATGACAATTCCATCTTTCGTCATCCTGAATTTGGAATCGAAGTCCCTCGGGACATGGAGAGGGAGCCAACCCAACTGGAAAAATTGGCATGGATGATTGAGGAGGGGGATTTCAGGGGAACAGGATACTTCGCCCAGATGGTCCCCGCGATTGAGGAAGAGGGATACATTGGCTTCCATGGAATAGGCGGTGGAGGAGCCATGTTGGGGGCGAGTGCGTTGATTAATCGTGGTCTCAAGATTGCCGACTATGCCGATACAAGCGGTGATCCTCCGGCGAGCAAGGTTTATAGAGTGATCAAGGCCATTCTCTCTCAACCGATCGATGGATATATTTTGATGGGAGCCTGTTTGGCCAATCAGGAACAGTGGCACCATGCCCATGGAATTGTGAAGATCCTGAAAGAAGAATTGAAAGATCGTCCTGGATTCCCAGTGCTTCTCCTGATTGCCGGAAATAAGGAGAGGGAGACCCATGAGATCATCAAACAGGGCTTAAAAGATCTGCCCATCCGATGGGAACTCTATGGCCGAGACTATATCTACCAGACAGAGTTTATCGCGGATCGATTCAAGGAGCTGTTAGATGAGTACCTCAAAGAAAAACATAAGAAAAAAAGAAGAGGATAAAAGAATGTCGAAAAAAAATAGCCTAACGTTCGAAGTGAAGACTGGGAAGATCACCATCGATTACAGTCGCTGTGAACCTGCCAGAAAAAATACGCCCAACCCTTCTTGTGGTTTTGCATGTGTGAAGGCCGATCGGTGGTATGGTAGAAATGTTCTGAAGATTGAAGGGAATAGACCCGTTCTTGCCAATCCTGATCCTGAGGAGATCAAACGACTCTGTAACGAATGTCTTGGGTGTGAGCATGACTGTGCTCGTTATGGAACCGATTGCGTTCGGATTGAACTTCCCTTTCCGGGGATTGATGATTACCGGAAGAAATTGGGAATGAAAATATAGGAGGTGAATCCTTTGGCCATTTTGGTTGATCAAGAGACGAGAGTTTTAATCCAAGGAATTACGGGCCGGTTTGGAAACTTTGTCACGCGAAATATGCTCGATGTGGGGACCCATATCGTTGCAGGTGTTACCCCGGGCCGTCGGGGAGAGCAGGTTTGGGGAATTCCCGTATTGAACACCGTAAAGGAAGCGCAAGAAGAACATGGTCACTTCGGTGCAAGCGTTGTTCTTGTCCCAGGCCCCGATGCTAAAAAGGCAGTGCTCGAAGCTCTTGAAGGTGGGATTGAGACCATTCTCATGGAGGTGGAGCGTGTCCCTCTCCACGATGCCTTAGAGGTCATTTCTCTTACGAGGAAGGCAGGGGTGAGATTGATCGGTCCAGGATCTGCTGGATTGGTAAGTCCGGGCAGGGGTTCATTGGGTATTTTCGGTTCTCCTGAGGAGTTGGCGCGGGTGGCGTTTATTCCTGGCAGGATCGGGGTTGTTTCACGGAGCGGGGGGCAGACCACGACCCTTTGCTGGAATGTCTGTAAAGCGGGCTTTGGTATTAGCACTGCGATTAACCTTGGATCAGAACCGGTCTTGGGCACCTCTTTTCCAGAACTGCTTCCCCTCTTCCAGGATGATCAAGACACGGATGCCATTGCCTATTTTGGGGAGATTGGTTCAGTCATGGAGGAGGAAGCGGCTGAATTGATCAAAGAGGGAAAGTATGTCAAGCCGCTTGTGGCCTATATCGCAGGAAGGGGTTTGGCGAAGGGGATCCGGTTTTCCCATGCAAGTGCTATTATTGAGGGAGGAAAAGGAACGGCAGAGGGTAAGGTGGAGGCGTTAAGGGGGGCCGGTGTTCATGTGGTCGATCGACCGGATGATATCGGCTCGACATTGGCAAAAATTCTAAAAAGTACGGTGAAATGAGGATATGAAGATGGGCGTTTGGAGATCAATGCTTTTCATTCCTGCGAACAGCTGGCGAATGATCATGAGGGCAACGACGGAGATGCAGGACGCCATTATTCTGGACCTGGAGGATGCAGTTCCCGTTGCGGAGAAAGAGACAGCGAGGGTCTTTGCTCGAGATGGTGTGCCGATTTTGAAGTCCAAGGGGATCGATGTCTTCGTTCGAGTCAATTCCCTGGGAACTGGGTTGACCGAAGAGGATCTAAGGTTTGTGGTGGTGAAAGGCCTCGATGGTATCATGCTTCCAAAATCGGAAACGAAGGAGGCGATCGCCAAGCTGGATCGTCTTTTAAAGAAGGAGGAGATGAAGAAAAAGCTTAAACCTAACAGCATCTCTATGATGCCACTCTTGGAGTCTCCTCGTGGCGTTTTGAATGCTTCAGAAATTGCCGCAGGGAGCAAACGTGTCGCTGCTCTCGGCTTTGGGGCTGGGGACTTCTTGAGGGAATTGGGGGAAGGGTTTGCGATCGCCCGACTCTCTCCAGATGAATATTTTCCGATGATCCTCTATGCCCGCTCGAGAGTCTCCATCGCGGCAAGGGTCGCTGGCGTCCCCGCCATCGACACCCCCTTCTTCGGTTTATTGATCGACATGGAGGGATTGATCAGAGAGTCCTCGAAGGCAAAGTTGTTGGGTTTCAAAGGAAAGATGTTGATCCATCCGCGCCATATCGAGCCCGTCAATCGAGTCTTTTCACCCTCGAAGGAAGATGTCGAATTTAGCAAGCAGATGATCGCCGCTTACAAGGAGGCGGAGGCAAAAGGGTTGGGGGCAGCCTCTTTTGGTGGAAGGATGATCGATTACGCAATGGTTTCTATGGGACAGGATCTCCTCTCCAGAGCCCAAGCCATTGCCGAGAAAGAGAAAAGGAGGGTTGAGGAGAAATATTGAGCCAATATTGAAACGTTAAAACTTTTTTTTGACTTGTCTACGATATCAGATGTTCCGAGCCCTTCAAAAAGACAGAGATGCCCGAAAACGAGAAAAAAATCTTAGCCGTGACTTCGGCTTGTCACGCTGTCAATCATCTCTTCTCCGAATCGCTGGGTCCCCTCCTTCCTTTCATCATCCCCGCATTTCATCTGACCTACACCCAGGCAGGAAGATTGGGATTTACCTACTACCTTGTTTATGGTATATTTAACTTCCCTTCAGGCCATTGGGCAGATCGCTATGGGCGAAAGAAGATGATATTTTCGTTTCTTTTGGTTTCGTCCATGGCTACGCTCCTGATGGCTCTCTCTCGTTCTTTTGTGGGACTACTTCTATTCTGTGGGTTGGCTGGGTTAGGAGGAGGCCTGTATCATGCCTCTGGTACTTCGTTGGTCTCTGATGTGTTCCCGGTTCAACGTCGTGGGTTCGCACTTGGCATTCATGGCGCTGGTAGTTCAGCAGGGATTCTGCTCACCTTTATTTTAGGAGGGGGTATCGCCAGTTTATTTGGGTGGAGAATCGCCCTTGTTGCGTTATCCTTCGTGGGATTTGTCCTGGCCATCGGATTCATATTAACGTTAGGCCTAAAGGACCAGGCATTGGTCATTGAGAATAATGAACGGTTTGCTCTCTCGGCCAATTCGGGATATCTCTCCTTGCTAAAGGTCCTTCTTGTTTTTTTCCTTATCTATGGAATGGTCATGGTTATTTTTAAAGGAGCCTACACTTGGATTCCTACCTATCTTAAAGAGACTTTTCATATGAGCGCTAACAAAGCGATTGTTTTTTCTATCACCCTTCCTCTCATCGGGATTTTTAGCAGTTATTTTATGGGCAGGTTTTGTGACCGCTTTGGAAGGAAGCAAAGCCTCATCTTAGTCTTTTGGGTTCTATCCATCTGTTTCTTCTTCCTTTTTTTGGGGAGTCAATTCTTTCTCATCCCTCTCCTCGTCGTCCTCGGATTTTTTCTCAATTCCTTTGCTCCGATTACCAATGCTTATACAGCGGATCTCATTCCCCCAGAACTGAGAGGAAAAGCCTTTGGGCTCATCTTTGCATTTTCAATTTGCCTCAGTTCTCTCTCTCCATACATTATGGGAAAAATCTCGGACCGGACATCCTTGGCAATGAGCATGCTTTTCCTCTCCATCATATCTCTCATAGCAGGTTTTATTTCCATGATCAATCCCAAAGGAGGTGATGTTCAAACAGAGAATGGCAATTCAAAAATGGCGAATTCGAGATGGAACTTTTCTTTCAACAAATAGGAGGGATCTTATGAAAAAATTACTTCCAGTTTTAGTGGCGGTTGCGTCGGTAACCTTTTTCGCCGGAACCATCCTTGCCCAGGATGTGGTTCGTTTGGGTTGCTCGATCTCCCTAACAGGGAAGTTGACCTATGAAGGGAAAGCGACAAGGGATGGATACGAGTTCTATAAGGCCCTGATCAATAAAAAGGGAGGCCTTAATATCGGGGGGAGGAAGTATAAGGTCGATATCAAGTATTACGATGATGAGACCAACGTCCAGACAAGCACTAAACTGATTGAGAAGTTGATCACAGAGGATAAGATCGATTTCATCCTCGGCCCTTACGGTAGCGGTCCGAGCTTTGCGACCAGTGCAATAACGGAAAAGTATAAGAAGGTGACGGCCCTTCCCATGGCTGCGGCTCCAGAGGTCTTCGAGAGAGGGTTCAAATATATGTTCGGGATGATCGCGACAACCGACATTTATTTAAGAGACATTTTTTACTTGGCTGCCCAACAGAATCCCAAGCCGAAGACAGTGGCTGTGCTTTGGAAGAACGATCTTGCCAACAAGGGTTTAGCGGACCCTGTTCCGCAGTTTTGCAAGGCTAATGGATTGGATTTAATCTACAATGAAAAATTTTCAGCTGGAGCATCTGACTTCTCGGCAGAGCTGACAGTAATCAAGTCGAAGAATCCGGATATTTTTGCCTTTTTGAGCCAGTTGGAGCAATTCATTATAGGCTTGAAACAGATCAAGGATATGAAGATTAACGCTAAAATGATTATGAATGGGATCGCCGTTCCACAGCCTGATTTGGTCAAATCCTTGGGAAAGGACGCAGGATATATGGTCGGTCCGACCCATTGGTATCGGACTTTTAAATATAAGGATAGTCTTTTTGGAGATTCGCCAAATTTTGTAAGAGAGTTTAAGCAGATGTTTGGATATGAGCCCGAATACCACAGCGTTGGTGCGAGTGCAGCAATTCAGACTCTTGGGATTGCATTGGAAAAGGCTGGGTCTCTGGATGTGGAGAAGGTTCGAAATGCCATGGCCACCATGAATGTGAATACCTTCTGGGGGCCCATTCAGTTCGACGAAAAAGGAAAGATCAAAGGAAGAACGATGCCTATAGGACAAATTCTTAACGGACAATTTACCTTAGTCTACCCGTTTGAATTGGCGGAGGCGAAGTTGGTCTGGCCGAAACCGGCCTGGCAGTAAGATGAAGGGTTGAGTGCAGCGGTTTAGTTCTTCAAGTCCTAATCCTTAAAAAGATAATTTTTACAAATAATTTATTCTCTTGACTTTGTACTAAAATTGATGATATCTGTACCGCGAAATATGGTTCACTCGAAAAGCTCAACCCTTCGTTAGGAGGGGGCGGAAAGTGGCGGGTCTACAAAGAAGACGGCCGAGCTGCTGAAGGAATGAGCCTGCGGTAAGTTCGGCTTTTTTAGTTTAAACGGAGAGACACTGCTTATATGATTGCAATTATTCTTAATTACCGTCCGCTTCTATATCATTTTTGCTTCACCAATAATTCATTATAAGTCGAAATATGGGCATAGCAATTCTTTGAAGAGAAATGAGTAAAGGAGGAAGAAAAGTATGAAGAAATTATGTTTGATTCTAACAGGGGCTGTATTAGGGATATTTTTGGTTGGAACAGCCTTTGGGCAGGATGTGGTTCGTTTGGGCTGCTCGATCTCCCTAACGGGGAAGTTGACCTATGAAGGGAAAGCAGCAAGGGACGGATACGAGTTCTATAAGGCCCTCATCAATAAAAAGGGAGGCCTTAATATCGGGGGGAAGAGATATAAGGTCGATATTAAATATTATGATGATGAGTCGGATGTCCAGACGACCACTAAACTGATTGAGAAGTTGATCACAGAGGATAAGATCGATTTCATCCTCGGCCCTTACGGTAGCGGCCCCAGCTTCGCTGCCAGTGCCATAACGGAAAAGTATAAGAAGGTGACGGTCATTCCCCTGGCTGCGACTACAGAGGTCTACGAGAGGGGGTTTAAATATATGTTCGGGATGATCGCGACATCCGAGATTTATTTTAAGGATGTATTTTACCTGGCTGCTCAACAGAATCCCAAGCCGAAGACAGTGGCTGTGCTTTGGAAGAACGATCTTTCCAGCAAGGGTTTAGTGGCCCCTATTCCGCAGTTTTGCAAGGATAATGGATTCGATTTAATCTACAATGAAAAATTTGCAGCAGGGGCATCTGACTTCTCAGCAGAGTTGACAGTGATCAAGTCGAAGAATCCAGACATTTTTGTCTTTTTGAGCCAATTGGAACAGTTCATTATGGCCGTGAAGCAGACCAAGGATATGAAGATTAACGCTAAAGCAATTATGAATGGAATCGCTGTTCCACAGCCTGATTTTGTCAAATCCTTGGGAAAGGATGCAGAATACATGGTCGGTCCGACCCAGTGGTATCGGACTTTCAAGTACAAGGACAGTCTCTTCGGGGACTCTCCAAATTTTGTGAGAGAATATAAGCAGATGTTTGGATATGAGCCCGAATACCACAGCGTTGCTGCGACCGCAGGGATCCAGACTCTTGGGATCGCATTGGAAAAGGCTGGGTCTCTGGATGTGGAGAAGGTTCGAAATGCCCTGGCTACCATGAATGTGAATACCTTCTGGGGACCCATTCAGTTCGACGAAAAAGGAAAGATCAAAGGAAGAAGGATGCCTGTAGGACAGATCCTTAAAGGACAATTTACCTTAGTCTACCCTCCTGAATTGGCGGAGGCGAAGTTGGTCTGGCCGAAACCGGCCTGGTAGTAAGATGAAGGGTTGAGGTTGAGGGTAGGGTTAAGAAAAGCTTATGCTCATCCTTAACCTGCAAGAACTTTTTGAGGGGAGGGGACAATCTGTGGTCATTCTACAGAATATTATCAATGGGCTTCTCATAGGGGGGCTTTATGCGAGTGTTGCCCTTGGCTTCTCCCTGGTCTGGGGAGTCATGAATGTGATCAATCTGGCCCATGGTGCCTTTATCATGGTTGGAGCTTATGTCACATTTTGGATCTATTACTTTTTTAAATGTGACCCTTTCGTCACCATCCCTTTCTCCATGGCCTTCACATTCATCCTGGGCTACCTCATCCAAAAATACCTCATCAACCTTGTCGTGAAAGCCCAGGTCTTTATGGTTTTTATCCTCACTTTCGGGATCGAAATCTTCTTGATGAATATTTCCAATCTCATTTGCACAGCCGATTTCAGATCCGTCAACCCTGGTTACGCTGGTGCGGGGATTAGCCTTGGAGGAATCCTCATTCCCTATATCCGCTTGGCCATCTGCTTCATCGCTCTTTCTCTTACCTATCTCCTCAATCTTTTCCTAAACAAGACGAGGACTGGCAACGCCATCAAAGCGGCGAGCCTCGATAAAGAGGCAGCCCAATTGGTGGGGGTCCACATCGGAAAGATTTATACCATGACGTTTGCCTTAAGCGCGGCCTTTGCGGGTGGGGCTGGTTCACTCATTGCGATGATCGTTGCGATCAGTCCTTATATGGGAGGAATCTATACATTCAAAGCTGCTTTGGTTGCCTGTCTGGGTGGATTGGGTTCAATCCCCGGAGTGGTGGCAGGAGGGTTGGTGGTGGGAATGGCAGAGACAATGGGCTCCCACTTCATCTCGCCCGGGTATAAAGAGTTTATCGGGTTCGTGCTTCTGGTATTTATCCTCATCCTTAGACCTGAAGGAATTATGGGAAAGAAATTTTTTGCAGAAGTCAAACATTGAAAAGGGGCTGGAGATGAGTATAAGAAATTGGAAATGGATCACTTTGGGAATTGCATTTGTCTTTCTGATCGCGGCTCCTTTTTTTCTGAGTGCCTACTGGGTAAGGCTTCTGACCAGCGTCTTCATGTTTGCGGTTATGGCGGAGAGTTGGAACATCTTGGCCGGCTTCTGTGGTTATCCCTCCTTTGGCAATGTCGTCTTCTTTGGCCTGGGCGCCTATACCACTTGTATCCTGATGGTGAAACTTCATCAGTCCTTTTTGGTCGGGGTCATTGCAGGTGCGATCCTATGTGCCATCTATGCCATTGTCTTGGGCCTTCCCATCTTGAGGTTGAAGGGACACTATTTTGCCGTGGCGACACTGGGTCTCTCAGAGGCCACCAAAGAACTGGTCACCAATCTGGACAAAATTACAAATGGATCAGAAGGAATTTCCCTCCCGATCATTCCAGGGAATGTAAAGATGATTTATGCCGCCTTCTACTTTGGCATGTTTGGGATTATGATCGTCACGATCCTTTTCACCTATTGGATGTCTAAAAGGCGATTGGGATACGCCTTTCAGGCCATTCGAGCGGATGAGGAGGCGGCTCTGGTCACAGGGATCAATACAACATGGTACAAGACGATCGCCTGGTCAGCGAGTGCATTTTTTACGGGTTTAGCCGGCGGAGTCTACGCCTATTGGACGGCCTTCATCAATCCCGAGGGAGTGTTCAATGTAGCGATTACCGTGCAGATGCTGATCATGACCTTTCTCGGAGGCCCTGGAACGGTCATCGGACCGATCGTTGGGGCCTTCATCTTTGAATTTTTGTCTGAAGTCGTGTGGAGCACCTTTGTCAATATTCATGCGGCCTTCCTGGGTGTTTTGATTGTCCTGGTGGTCATCTTCATGCCGGGCGGGTTTATGAAATTGATGCAAGGTAAACTTTCTTTATCTTCTTTGTATGCACACATTAAGGAGAATCGAATCTGATGGAAATATTGCTGAAAGGAGAGAACATCAGCAAATATTTTGGAGGGTTAGCCGCCCTGTCGGACCTGACGTTCCAGATCGAGAGGGGGGAGATCGTGGGCCTCATCGGTCCGAATGGTGCTGGCAAGACGACACTGGTCAACGTAGTGACAGCGGTCTATCCTGCATCGAAAGGAAAGATACAGTTTCGGGAAGCGGATATCACCCATGCCAAACCGTATCAGGTCGGTAGAATGGGGATCGCTAGAACTTTTCAGATTGTCAAACCCTTCTCCAGAATGACGGTCAAAGAGAATGTCTTGATTGGGGCCCTGTTCGGAAAATCAGGAATGAAGCGCACCACGCAAGAAGCTCTGAAAAAAGCAGAAGAAGTGTTGGAGTTTATTGGTCTCGGCGATAAGAGAGATTTCCCTGTGGAAGAGACGACGATTCCTGACCGAAAGAGATTGGAATTGGCGAAGGCATTAGCCATGGAGCCAGAGCTTCTCTTTCTGGATGAGGTGATGGCAGGGTTAAGACCAAAGGAGATGGAGGATGTGATGACATTGATTAAGGAGTTAAATCGAAACGGCATCACCATTCTCCTCATTGAACATGTGATGAAAGCGATTATGGGGATCTCGCATCGTGTGGTTGTTCTTCATGAAGGGAGGCTGATTGCTGAGGGGACTCCTGATGAGATCTCAGGAGATGAGAAAGTGATCAGAGCTTACCTCGGTTCGAGGTATGCGAAGAGAAGGGAGGAAGGTGCCCGTGCTTGAGGTCAAGGCCTTGGAGGTGGCCTATGGAGATATCAGAATACTCTGGGGGATCGATTTAGCGATCAAAGAAGGAGAGATCGTCTCCATCGTTGGATCGAATGGGGCTGGAAAATCGACTTTAATCCGGACGATTTCTGGTTTGCACAAACCCCTTCATGGAGAAATTGTCTATGACGGGAGTCATATCACTCACCTCCTTCCGGGAGAGATTGTGATGAGGGGGATTTCTCAAGTTCCTGAGGGGAGAAAACTCTTTGCCGGGATGACGGTCTATGAAAACCTGATGATGGGGGCTTACTCCCTGAAAGATAAGAAAATGATCAAGGAGGACCTTGATTTTGTTCTTCACCTCTTTCCACGCCTACGGGAAAGGAGTAAACAGCTTGCAGGTACTCTGAGCGGGGGGGAGCAGCAGATGTGCGCCATCGGACGGGCGCTGATGTCCCATCCCAAACTTCTTCTCGTCGATGAACTCTCCCTGGGTCTCTCACCGCTCTTAGTGGATAGTCTCATCGATGCCATCGAACAGATTCATCAAAGAGGGGCGAGCATCCTCCTTGTTGAACAGGACGTGCAGATCGCCCTGGAGCATGCGGATCGGGGTTATGTCCTTGAAACGGGTCGGATCACCCTTTCTGGAAATGCGAAAGAAGTTTTAGATAGTCCTCAAGTCAAGAAGGCCTACCTTGGAATTTGATGGAATCTCCTCGTTTTAAAATCCTGATTCAAGAATCGGAATCGGACACGGTATTTACATAACAGACAGCACGGGTCGGGCCAAAGTCGTTCATGGTGCTTGCTTCGCAATGACAGGTCTGAAACGGGAGGATGTCGAGGAATCAGAAGAAGGAGCTGAATTTAAGCCTTGGGTTGCCACGACTGAAAAACGAATGATTGAACAAGCATTGGAACGTTTCAAAAGGGTGAGAGAGATTCTCTTGCTCTTTTCTTGGTGAAGGCAGTCAGGACGAAACAGAGAAGGAAGCCGATCAAGGAGGTGAGAAGGGTCCATTGAAACGAGCCGGTTAAATCTTTTAAATAACCTCCTAACGTTGTCCCTAAGAACTGGCCGATGCCATGGACGAGGGTGACCAAACCATAGACAGAAGCCTGCTTCTCAACCACCTGATCCCCGATGGAGGCAGCAATAATGGTGACAGTCCCTAAAAAGGTGAATCCAAAGAGAAAGGCGGAGAGGGCGAGAAAGAGTGGGTGATGGAATTGAAGGGGAAGAAAAACGGCCATTGCAATCGTTCCGTTATTCCAAAGAAGGGCCTTTCGCCTACCCAAACGATCTGAAAGGAATCCCCAAAACAATCCACTCCCCATGCACATCCAACCGAAGAGGGCCCAGATATCCCCTGCAGTCTTTTCTGTCAGTCGAATTTCCTCGACCATATAAGCGACAAAATAGGTAGCATAGATGTTATAAGCAAACCCAAAGATGAAGTAGATGATAAAGATTGCCTTGAGGGTGAGTCCCTTTCTCTTTCCTGTAGAAGGAAGGGGTTCTTTATCTCCATCAGGACTGGAGGGAGGGATCGTTGCCTGGTTTGGTTTTTCTCTCAATAATATCCACCCCATCACCCCAACCAGAAAAGTGATCAAGGCCAGAAGGAGCCAGCATTGTCTCCAAGCGTCTTTACCCAAATTGAATAGAAGATAAGGAAGCAGAAGACCCGTGACAATAATTCCAAGGCCTGTCCCACCTGTCAGGACGCCAACGGCTTTGCCCAATCTCCTCTCTTCAAACCATGCCATGGATAAAGTGGTCATGGAAATGTGAGTGCCTGCACCCCCTGCTCCCATGGCAAAGGTGAAGAAGAGAAGAGGAAAGAATCCTGAGAATCTGCAGATAAAGAACATGGAAAGTGCTCCACAGAGGAGGGAGGCGATCACAACCCTCTTGGGACCAAATCGGCTCGCCAACATTCCACCAATAAGAGAGAAGAGAAGGTAACCGAGCATGATGGCTCCACTCAAGAGTCCCATCTCGACATAGTCGAATCCAAGCGATCCTCTCATATTGGGAATGAGCATGGGATAAGCAAACCGGCCGAATCCCAGACCCGCCATCTTAACGAGGACGCCCACCCCGACAATGACCCAGCCATAGTGAATCGTCTTCATTGCCGACAACATTAATGCGAACTATTGACGAAGTCAACCCTTTCTGATATGGATAATTTTAGGGCACAAATCAAATGAACCTTACATGACGGTTTCGTCCCCCGCGAACCATGAAAATTGATAATCCCCCCTCACCCCCCTTTAGAAAAGGGGGGGTGGGGGGATTTGAAAGGTATTTTCTACGTAACACAAGGAGAGGAGAAAGATGAAGGCGACGATTCATCAATCCGTTTTAGAGGTCGTCCAGGGCGATATCACTCAGGAGGTGACGGAGGCCATCGGAAATGCTGCCAACTCGGCATTAGCAGGAGGGGGTGGAGTGGATGGGGCCATCCACAGGGCAGGAGGGCCTGCCATCAAGGAGGAGCTTAAGGCGAAATACAAAGGCTGTCTACCCGGGTCAGCAGTGATTACGAGCGGTGGAAATTTGAAGGCCAAATATGTGATTCACGCTGTGGGTCCAAGATATTCCGGATCAACGAAGGACGCGGAGCTTCTCTCCGGAGCCTATCGAAAGAGCCTGGAATTGTGTACCCAGAACAAGATTTCTTCAATTGCCTTTCCCTCTATTAGCACGGGAATTTATGGATATCCCGTAGAAGACGGCTCCCGTATCGCATTAAAGACCGCCATCGACTATTTGAAGGATCATCCTGAAATCCAACTCGTCCGATTCGTCCTTTTCGATTCAAAAACTTACAATGTCTATGAAGGAGCCTTGAAGGAATTAAGCATACTGGAGTAAAGCAAATCCCAAATAATAACTTATTACCAAACTACAATAAGTTTCAAATCCCTCCGACCTTCCTTTACTGAAGGGGGCGGGGGGCATGACCAATTTTTATTCCAAAATCTTTCTGAGCGCTTCCTCGGTTTTCCGTCCCCTTGGCCCTTCTCCAGGAAGGTAGATCATCACCCCTTTCCCACTCCTCAAGGGGAGGATTTCGATCTTTCCTTGCGAGGCCATTTTGGTCGTCAATTCGATTGGATCTTCATTAAAGTGTTTTCGGAAGGCCTCATTGAGTCCACTGAAGACACTGTTGATCCCTTTATACGGTTCTCTTCTCAATTTTTTTATCCCTTCGATGACGAACTCCTCTTCCGAAAGGGAACGGTTCTCGGATCCCAATATCAGTTGGATAATCTCTTCAACCGAGGGTCTTTTCGGAGCCTCCCCCGGAAGAAAAAGCATCACTCCTCCTTTAAAGGGCCGCGTCTCTATCTTTCCCCCGGCAGCCAATCCGGAAGTGGCTTCCACGGGGTTGGTCCCAAAATACTTTCGAAAGGCTTCATTGAAACCACTGTAGACGCTGTGGATTCCCCGAAAAGGCTCTTTTCTCAACTTTTTGATCGCCTGAAGGACAAACTCTTCCTCGGTCAGCTTCTTCGCTTCTTCCATCATGGGTACCCCCTTTATTCGTGTTACCTACCATCGGTTGCATAGGTTTAGATCCTTGAGCAGCCTTCATCCCACTTGGGACTCTGTCGTAATCAACGGGAAACTATTTCCGTTACAACACGGAATAGGCGGTCGGGTGACGAAGCTTTAGACCTGCCTGCGCGTAGCCGCTTCGGCGAAGGCAGGGCGGATACCTTTCATTGCTCAGCTCCAGGGTTCCAGGCCCATGAAAAGCATCGTATTTCTTAGAAGGTCGATTACCCATAACTTTAAACGACCGCATTCTAAAGCCGAGGAGCCTGACTGCCTGTTCCGCTGGAATCTACCTTCCATCATAACTACGACGCAGTCTCCTTCTAAAGAGGGTGAAGATCGGCTGAAAGATTAAAAAGTTCTAATTCTTTTTTAATCTTCCTTTAATCTCTATAGTGTATAGTGATAATCAAATAAAAGACAATATCTCTTTCCTCCTCAATTAACCTTTACCCTACAAGGATCCACCGAGCTCAATGAGTTCGGTGGATTTTTTATCAAACCACCTTCATCGCATCCCGGAGTTCCCGACCGAGAAGTTCCACCGTCCCCCTGGTCCCCCCCGCCAATTTCTTTCGCCACTCGCCATCGGTCTCGAATCGCACTTCTCCGATCCTTTCGGCCCAGGGTTTGATCGCCTCCCGAATTCCAAAATGGTCAAAGGGGTCTTTTTTCAACTCCCTGGATCGGGCCATCACATCCGGGCTCACCCGGATGAAAGCACGGAGGGCCGCTCCGGTCTTAATGCTATACTTTCGACCCACCCAAGCCTTAGGGAAGAGCATCTGAATCGCTTTGAAGTAGTTCAGAAAAAACCGTTTACCGTTCTGCTCAAAATCCTTGAATCGATTCGTCCCCCCAATCTTCTCGATATTGCCGAAAAGGTCCACCATCTCATCGGCAAGTGAGGCCTGAGAGACTCGACCCTTTCCCACACCCAATATTTTGATCTCGCCCTGCAACGGAGAGCCCTCCTCTTCATTGAGTCGGCGGATGATGTCGTGAGCCAGGGCCTGATATGGGTCGGCATACAGCCTTCGGCCGGCCAAAGAGATCAGGTGGGAGGGGTTGAGCCGGGTATGTTTAGCGTTAATCGTGACAAAAAGTTCCACGGTCTGGCGAGGATCTAAAGTATCGAAGAGCACAGCAGGGACATCGATCTCCAGGTTCTTCTCCGCTTGGGCACTGAGGGCTAACAATCGGTGCTGACCATCCAGGCATCGAAGGATCCCAGGTTCTTCAGGGATCTGAAGCATCCCCAAGTTGGGATTCTTCCCAATGGGCGAAAAGGTGAGCCGTCTTTCCGTAATCATGATCACCGCCCCTGGGATGGCAGGCAGATTTTGGGCTTCCTGACAATCCAAATAATATTGGACCAATTCCCGAATCTTCTTTCGGATCATCGGCCTCTGAAAAGCGGCCTCACTCCGTCCGATCCGCTTCTCCAACATCTCCCAATTGATGGCCGAAGTTTTAACGGTTTTCCGTCGCTTCTCCCCCTCCTCCAGGGTCGAATAATTCAATACTTCGAACTTCACCAACTTCTGAATGTCCCCGGATGTAAAAGAGGTTTGATAAAACTCCACTCCAAATTGTCTGACCTTATGGGCTGGAACAGTAATCATTATCCCCACCTCCTCTTTATAAACGCTATGCGCATAGCGCTAAGCGCTTAGCGTTTCTATTTAGTATAAAGATATCAAAATTTCTATGCCTTAACAAGCGATTTTTATATGCTCTCCAAATTCCGATTTAGAAATTGTCATTGCGAGGGAACCGAAGCAATCTCGCCTTTTTCAATGAGATTGCCACGCCTGCGTGCCGAAACGCCTGCCTGGCTCCGGCGAAGGATAGCGCTTCGGCGTGCAGGCACGCACCTTCTCCCGCTTTTAGCGGGACTCGCAATGACCGGATGGGAAAAGGGTTTCGGTTTCTAAATCGGGATTTGGGTGCTCTCTCTTGATTCCAAGCGCTTCCCCTGTTAAATTAAGATTGTTTCCGCTCTTTCCCGTTCAGGGATGGGAGCGATTAACCTCACGAGGTGTATTGATGAAAAAGAGATTGTTCGCACATTTTATATTCATTCTTTTTCTGGTAGGGGTGTTTACATCATTGGCCCTGTCTGCCGATGTCCCCAAATTGACCAAAGATGAACTGAAGGCATTATTTGGCAACCCTGATTTGATCATCGTAGATGTGCGTTACGATAAGCACTGGGCAGACAGTGATTTGAAAATTAAGGGTGCCGTGCGAGAAGATCCTGAGAAGATAGAATCCTGGTTAAACAAATATTCCAAGGATAAGATTATTGTTTTCTACTGTGCCTGACCTAACGAAGGGACCAGTGCCCGGGTGGCACAAAAATTTATGGAGATGGGATTTACGAAGGTCTACGCCCTCAAGGGCGGATGGAACGAATGGTCCAAAGCGGATTACCCCACCGAAAAGAAGTAAGAGGACAGCAAAAAACGACGGAATAAGTTGAATCCCAATAACTAAATCCCAATCCCGCCAAGGCGGGACCAAGCAATCACCAATGACCAAATTCCAGTAATTCAAGACATCGAGTTTGAGTATTTGATCATTGGAACTTATTCCTGAACCTGTCAGGAACAGGTTTGATTATTGGTGCTTGATGTTTGGAGCTTGTCTTCGTCCATCACCCATCCTCCTCAATGCAGGGGATCTTCCCCAGATCCCATCGGAACAACCCATTGATATCGCTTTAACTCTTGCGATGGCCGACCTGAAGGCTGGTTTCATCGATGTGGAGAAAGGCATTGTCCATTACAAAGCGATTCGTGGCTCTGAGGAGTTTGAACGATATAAAGATCTCACAAAAGGATTGCGATCTTTCGATCTTCGCTCCCTGAAGGAGCGGGAGCAAAGGCTCGCCTTCTGGATCAATATTTACAATACAACCGTGATTCACGGGGTCATCGAACTGGGTCTTGAGCGGTCCGTAAAGGAGTTCCCCCGATTTTTCAATCGAATCACCTATGAAATTGGCGGAATTCTCTTTTCTCTGAATGAGATGGAACACGGCATCCTTCGTGGAAATCGCAGGCAGCCTTATCGGCTTCGGAGACCCTTCCGAGAAAAAGATCCACGTTTGGAGTTCGCCATCACCCCCCTCGATCCACGAATTCACTTCGCATTGGTCTGTGGTGCCCGCTCCTGTCCGCCCATCAGCTTTTACGAGGCAAAACAGATCGATTTCCAACTCCAGCTCGCTGCCATGAGCTTCATCAACGGCGAACAAGTAAAGATCCTGCCCCGGGACGGGACGGTCCTCCTTTCACAGATCTTCAAATGGTACCAAGTCGATTTCGGAGGAGGCCCGGCAGCAATCATCGATATTCTCCTGGACTTTCTCGACGAAGGAGAGAAAAAGACCTTCTTGAAAAAGAACAGAGACCGAATTCGAATCAAATATCAGTCTTACGACTGGAATTTGAATCAATAGAAATCTGCTTGGGTCAAACCTCTTGCAGAACCTGGTGCCATTCTGGCGAGGGGAGAGAGGTTCAACTCTGAGCTTGCAAAATGAAACCCTTTCAGTTAAAAAATTTTGAGTTCTGCTATCGGGAGGAAGGATGACCGATCGGGATGATTGGGGCCACGACCCCTCGGTCCAGAGCATGCGACGTCTGTTCGCGCGCATGGAGATAATCCAAAAGGAGTTATTGGAACGATTCAACATTTCACCTTTTGACGCCAGGCTTCGGCTTAGACGTGAGGGGGCTCGGACACTGTTCGAGCGACTCTGGCCACTCGCAGCCAGACGGGGCGTCGTGGTGAACGAGGAGGATGCAGCCTCCCTCTATGCACACTGCCTCGCGCGGACGTTGCGGGGAGATGGTCTTGATGTTCCAGATGAGGCCCTCCCTTGTAACGAGAGAATCCTCAAGTTTCTATCTGAGAGGCAACGATGATCCGCCTGCGCCTGTTCGGACGTTGCCGCATCTACCACGACCCCGTAACTCCTGTGCTCCGAAATCCTGCCCACATCGGGTGGGATGCCTGGTTTCGCAGTATAGACTTAGTGACGCCCCAGAAGCTGAAAGGTGAGGAGCTGCTATTACGGACGCGCGGCTGGTGGACGGTGGAACCTACGGATGTGGCCGAGGTGGTCAAAAAGCATGGCCGGCTGGTTGTAGGTGAAGGAGGTGAGCTCATGGTGGAGCTAACCGATCAAAAAGACGCCGAGGCGCTGTCGGCCGCTTTGTCCGAACGGTTTGGGCAACAGGTTCTGATCGCTCCATGACCCACCATGACGAACTCACCGCCCAAAAACAATGGAAATAACAACCACCCTCTCCCTTGGAGACTGTGTCGCAATCAACGAGAACCTACTTCTGCTTCAACACGGAACAGGCGGTCGGGTGATGAAGCTTTAGACCTGCCTGCCCGTAGTCCCGCCTTGCGGGACGAAGGCAGGGCGGAAACCTCTCATTGCTCAGCGTTGGGATGCCAAACCCATGAAAAGAAACTCGTTTCCGATAAGGCCTTTTACCCATAACTTTAAACGACCGCATTCTAAAGCTGAAGAACCTGACTGCTTGTCCCGTCGGAATCTACTCTCCATCATGATTACGATACAGTCTCTTGCACCCCCCCACCTCAATCCTCCCCCGCAAGGGGGGAGGAGATTTTTGTGTTAAATGCATTTGTCTTAAAATTTGGTATAATCGATTCCAGGGGGAGATCATCTTATGAAAAATAGACCCTACCGAATCCATCAAAAGCGACCCCAAAAAACAGGCACTTACGAATCGATTGATGAGGTTCTTAAGAATTTAAAAAGGCCCGGTCCAAAAGGGAGTGATTACAGAGAGCGTTCACTAAAAATACACGGCCTCATCTGTGCGAAATGTGGGAGGGAGTTTGATGAGACAACAAAGCACCTCCTCACGGTACACCATAAAGATGGAAATCACCTCAATAATCCCTCGGACGGGTCGAACTGGGAAAATCTATGTGTCTACTGCCACGACGACGAACATACCCGGGAACTCCTCGGGAAGTATCTTACGGAAGAAAAATAAGGTGTCCAGCACAACCACGATTTTACTTATCGGCCGTACATTCCAGTGATCGAAGCAGAGTCCATCACTTTTCCCTCAATCGCTTTTCTAAAAGCCGAAAGCGACGTATTCATCCCCAGTTCAAGCTTCTCCACGCTGAGGGCATAAAGAGTAACCACATAGGGATGATCACCCGTTCCCTTTGGAGGCTGAGGACCTCCATAGCCAATCTCCCCCCAGGAGTTCTTCAGCTCGACTGATCCAGAAGGCATCTTTTCCCTCGATGCTCCTTCATCCACAGAGGTTGCATCCTTAGGGATGTTTATCACCAACCAGTGAACCCAGTTTTGAGCAACCGGATGGATATCGACGATAGACAAAGCAAAGGATTTCGTACCAGCAGGAACGTTTTTCCAACTGACAGGTATCGAGATATTCTTGCCACCGGCTCCGGGCATGGCGTACTGAATCGGAATCTTCCCCTTATCCTTAAACGCTGAAGATAGGATTTCCATGGCCCCTCCCTCTGAAACATTTTCGATAATGCATAGCAAAAAAGGGATAAGAAATAAAAAAGCGATTTTAAAAATTTTCATCCGTCTCCCCTCCTTTCTTTTGATCGCTCCGCTGTTGTGGGCAATCAGTTAGACGACATGGGGGTTTCACAAATCTATCGTATTTTGCTTGACAAAATGTTATAATGCCATTACGATAAAATCCTTTAAAAAACATTTAGTTAGCCTAAGAGGCTGACATATCTTTCGAGAGAATGGATCCTCATTCTTGAACAAAGGAGGTGAAAAGAAGGTTAAATTAGTTTAAAGCGACCTGGCCAAAAGGGAGGTTTCTCTGGGACGAAATGTCGCTCAATACGGGTGCTTCTCAATTCCGCTCACAAGGCACGCATGAGGGGGCGGATTTTCATCAACTCACAAAACGGAAGGAGATTCAACCATGAAAGAATTCAAGTTTTTTACAATTATCTTGTCCCTTTTCTTTTTACTCATTTCTTTACCTCTGCATTCTATAACTTATGGTGCCGAGCCAATCTACGTGGGCCTCATGGCGCCCATGACCGGGGATTATGCGGAGTATGGAATGTTTTTCAAACAAGGGATGGAAGTAGCCATCGATGAGGTGAATAAGGCTGGAGGCATTAAAGGCCGCACGATAGAAATCGCGGTGGGAGATAGCCGGGCGGATCCAAAAGAGGCTGCCCTGGTGGCTCAAAAGTTTGTTGCCGATCCGAAAATCATAGCCGTGATTGGAGATTTTACCAGTTCCTGCGCGATGGCCGCGGCCCCGGTCTATGAAAGCGCAAAAATGGTTCAGATCTCACCATCCTCTTCTCACCCCGATTTCACCAAACTCGGTAAATTCATGTTCCGAAACACCCCGACCCAGGAATACGAGGGGCCTTTTCTTGCAAGATGGGCCGTAAAGGATCTGGGGAAGAAAAGATTGGCTACCATCTATATCAAAAATGACTGGGGAATTGCCACCAACAAGTATTTCGTCGAAACAGCCAAGTCCTTAGGTGCGGAAGTTATTGACCAGGAAGCTTTTCTCCCTGGAGAAAAGGATTATACAGCGATCCTCACCAAGATCAAGAATGAAAATCCTGAATTGCTTTATATTGGTGCGATGTATTCGGAGACTGCATTGATCACCACTCAGATGAAGAAGATGCATTTTCAACCGACCATGATGGGTTGCACAGCGATCTTTTCTCCCAAACTCATCGAGCTGGCGGGGGATGCTGTCGAAGGGATTCTTGCCAATGCCCTCTTCTTCCCGGAATTTGACAGACCAGAGGTAAAAAAGTTCTCAAAGGCCTTTGTTGAAAAATATAAGAAGGAACCCAACAATTTTGCAGCCCTTGCCTACGATTCGATAAATATCTTGATCAACGCCATGAAGGTCGCCGATCTCGATAGGGCCAAGATGAGGGACGTCATCGCCTCCACAAAGAATTTTCCCGGGGCGACAGGAACAGCGACCTTTGTCGGTGGGGATGTGGTGAAGGAATATGGAAAGATCATGGTCAAGAATGGGAAATGGGTGGTTTATAAGCCTTAACAGAATTTCGGGATAACCATGGTGGTTAGGATATCACTGACTGGCTATCCCTCTTTTTTTACCTTACAGTTGCATTAAGCAGACCCGCCGGGAACACTTCCAGACCCTTGTAATGCGGGTTTTATTGGAATGGATTGGGTCATAGAGGATTTCACCAAAAGTTCACCCCGTTAGAAATTCCAGCGGGGCATTAAACCCCGCCGGAATTATTCTAAGAACTAACCCCGTTGCAGAGCAGCGAGGGATTATTTCTAACGGGGTGAACTCCAGCGAAGTTGGCGGACAGGAGTGCTTGATATTCAAAAGGTTCCGCTACAAGGCTCTTACAGTGTCCCCACCGAGTCTGTTTGGGTGTTTTATTGCAACGTTAAGGTTTATTAATGCAGGTGCATTCGACGATGTCATTTCACCCTAACCCTTTTGGGGAAAGGAAGGGACAGGGGAAAAGAGGTCATTTATTTGCTATTTGAACAGCTCATCAATGGTATTACCCAAGGCGGTATTTATGCTCTCATCGCCTTAGGGTTTACCATCATCTTCGGGACGTTAAGGCTTGTCACTTTCGCCCATGGAGAGGTCTTTATGGTGGGGGCCTTTATCGGTTATACGAGCATGAAGTATCTCCATGGCCCCCTCGTCTTCGGTCTTCTTTCGGCCATTCTATTCAGTGGGCTCTTAGGAATTCTCATCGAACGCATTGCCTTCCATTTTTTGAGACGGGCTCCTCTTCACTCCTCCTTATTGATTACGATTGGATTCTCCATCCTGCTGATCAATCTGGCTCAGCTCATATGGGGACCGGAGACACAATCAATCCCAGGCTTAAAATATGGGGACTTCAAATTGTTCGGAGTCTACATCTCCTATACCCAGGTGATCGTTTTAACCGTCGCCTTTTTTCTCTTAGCGGTGATCCGAATTCTCATCTACAAAACAAAAATGGGAAGGACGATCCGGGCCACTGCCCAGGACTTTGAGGCGGCCTATGCCATGGGGGTCAATGTCGATCTGGTCTTTATGCTGACCTTCGCCCTTGGATCTATCCTCGGGGGGATCGCTGGGATGCTGGTGGGTTTCTATTACAACGCTTTCTACCCGACCATGGGAACCCTCCCCGGACTAAAAGCCTTCAGTGCCTGTATCCTTGGGGGTTTGACCAGTCTCGGTGGATCTGTCATCGCCGGATTTATTCTTGGAATCATTGAAAATCTCTCCGTGGCCTACATCTCATCCAGTTACCGGGATGTCTTTTCATTCGGCATACTCATACTGGTCCTTATTTTTAAACCCAAAGGCTTATTTGGGAGAGAAGTATGAATATTCCTTTTCCCCTAAAAAAAGGGATAGGGTGGATCATCACTTATAGTGTTTATATTATCCTCTTCGGCTTTTTTGCCTTTCTCCCTTTCTTTCTGAAAAACTCCTACTATATTCGAATTCTCATCTTCATCGGGATCTATATCATTCTCACACTCAGTCTGAATCTGATTAATGGGTACGCGGGTCTCTTTTCCATCGGGCATGCAGCTTTTTACGGCATCGGTGCTTACAGCTCTGCCCTGCTCACTCTACGTTTAGGCGTCCCCTTCATGATCGCCCTCCCTCTTTCAGGAATCATTGCTGGGATTTTTGGATATCTCATCGGGAAACCCACCCTCCGGCTCACAGGGATATTTTTGACCCTTGCCACACTTGGCTTCAACATCATCTTTGTTCTCCTGATGATCAATTTGGAATCTTTGACCAGGGGTCCCCTGGGTATCGCTGGAATCCCTGTCCCAAAAATCTTCTCTTACGGGATCCAAAGTCAAACAGGCTACTACTATCTCGTCTTTATCCTGGTCCTATTTTCTCTGGGGTCGATCTATCGAATCATTCATTCCCGTTTTGGGAACGCACTTCTGGCGATTCGGGACGAGGAGACAGCGGCAGAAGTCATCGGGGTCAATACAGTCCATTATAAAATTGCCATCTTCACCATCTCCACTTTCTACGCCGGCATTGCAGGAAGCTTTTTTGCCCATTACATTCGTTTCATCGCTCCGGATAGCTTTACCTTCTGGGAATCCTTCACCCTCCTGGCCATGCTGGCCCTGGGAGGACAGGGAAACTTGGCCGGGCCCCTTGTCGGTGCCTTTCTGCTCATCGCCATTCCTGAAATCTTTCGTTTCCTTACGGATTACAGGATGATCTTCTACGGATTGGTCCTCATATTTATGATGCTCTTCCGGCGAGAAGGACTCTTCAGAAATCGGACCTATCGCCTCAGGGTGACCCCTGCATGGGAGAAAAAGGAATCTGCTCCACAATACCTTATCCGGGATAAGTTCCTGACCGATGACCCGTTGAAAGAGAAAGGAGATGGAGTTTCTAAACGTTAATTCAGTGACGATGGCCTTTGGTGGCCTTGATGCCCTTCGAACGGTCAGCTTCGAGGTGAAGGAGGGAGAAATTGTCAGCCTGATCGGGCCCAATGGAGCGGGGAAGACGACCCTTTTTAATTGCATCAATGGATTGCTTCTCTATCCCGAAGGAGAGATTTCTTTCCATGGGAAAAACCTCAAAGGGCTCAAACCTCATCAAATCGCCGAGCGGGGGATTGCCAGAACTTTTCAAGTCACCCGTTTATTCAATAAGATGACCGTTCTGGAGAATATGGTCGTAGGCCAACACCACCACTTGAGAGCCGGGGTTTGGGGTGCCCTCTGGCGGCCGAAATGGGTTCATGACGAAGAAAGAGAAGCCATCGAAAAGAGCCTCAAAGTCCTTTCCCTTTTTGAAGAGAGGCTTCTTCCAAGGAAGGATGACTTTGCCGAAACGCTCTCCTACGCCAATAAACGAAGATTGGAGATCGCCAGGGCCCTGGTCCCGCAGCCAAGACTTCTCTTACTGGATGAACCCACCGCCGGGATGAATCCTCATGAAACCGAGGGCATTATCCATCTGATGAAAAGAATCAGAGATTCAGGAATGACCATCCTCATTATTGAACATGATATGAAAGTGATCATGGGGGCCTCCGACCGGATCGTTGTTCTGGACCACGGAGAGAAGATTGCCGAGGGATTGCCCGATCAAATCCGGAAGGACGAGAAGGTCATTCAGGCCTATATGGGAAAACATTACCACCATGCTGAAACTTAAAGGTGTCTCGACACGTTATGGTCAAATTGATGTCCTGAAGGACATTGATTTAGACGTGAACAGGGGAGAACTGGTCTGCCTTTTGGGTGGAAATGCCAGTGGAAAAACCACGACGATGAAAACGATCATTGGATTGGTGAAGCCCTATGCAGGGGAAATTGAATTCGATGACCAGATGATCACCCGATGGAGCCCTGCCCAAATTGTGAGGGCGGGGATCTCGCCCGTATTAGAAGGAAGGAGAATATTCCCTTACCTCAGTGTGCTTGAGAACCTCCTCATGGGAGCCTATACCAGAGAAGATAAAGAAGAGATCCAGAAGGATGTGGATGAAGTTTTTCGACAGTTCCCTGTCCTCCTTGAACGGAGGGACCAACCCGGCGGAACCCTCAGTGGAGGGGAACAGCAGATGCTGGCGATGGCTCGTGCCCTTCTGGCCCGACCCAAAATGTTGATCATGGATGAACCTTCGATGGGCCTTTCTCCTCTCTTTGTAGAAAAGGTCTTTGAGATCATCCGGGATCTTCATCGGAGGGGAATCACAATTCTTTTGGTAGAACAGAATGCAAATATGGCCCTCTCCATTGCCCAGCGGGGATATGTGCTCCAAACGGGAAATATTGTCCTGCATGATACGGCCGCAAATCTTCTTCGTGATCCTCTGATGCAGAAGGCCTATTTGGGGACATTAGAAACTCTAAGGCGGGGGGGAATTTAATTCTGAATGGATAGAGAGAAGCGTCCTGCAAGGGAAAGGAGGAGCACCATGGGTCAAGAGGAAGAGACGATTCGTCGAGTGAAGGAGGCCATTAAAGACCGGGCAACCTGGTTTGCGCTGCTGTACAGGAGCTTTTCAAAGGCTCTTCCCCCAAAGGAGGTTGAGAAACTTGCCCGGGAGGCCATCTATCAGTTTGGCATCCTGAAGGGGAAAAAGGACGGAAGAAAAATCTCTCCAGAAGAATGGGTTGAGAAGCATATGGCAAAAGGGTCCGGTGAGGTTTTCCGATCTGAGATCGTCAAGGAGAAGGATTATAGTGAGCAACGGATGACCTTCTGCCCGCTGGTCGAGGCTTGGAGAGAACTGGGTTGTACGGCAGAAGAAATCGATCTCTTCTGTGACATCGCCATGGAGGGAGATCGGGGCCGAGCAGAATATCACGGGATTCCATGGGATATCCCGAAACGGATGGGAAAGGGAGATTCCTTCTGCCAGCTGATCCTCAAAAAATGTGGTTGAGGGTTCCGGTCGGCAATGAACATCTATCTCTGCGGAATGATAGGATCTGGCAAGACGGCGGTCGGTAAGATGATTGCCAAACGGCTGCACTGGCCTTTCTTCGATTTAGACCAAATCATGGAAGAAGAGGCAGGAAAGAGGATTCACGAGATTGTCGCTCACGAGACTTGGTTGGGTTTTCGCGAAAGGGAATACGAAATTTGCAAGCGGTTCTCCAGATTGAACCGTTCTGTGGTTGCCCTGGGAGGAGGAACGGTCAGGTACGAATGGAATATGGACGTCCTCAGGGGATCAGGAATCATCATTTTATTGACGGCCAGATTAAGGGTCCTCGCAGAAAGGGTTAAGAAACATGACCGCCCCAGAGTCAATCCGGGAACCTCCTTGAAAGAAGACCTTTCCCTTCTATGGGAAAAGTATAAACATCTCTATGATGATGCGGCGGATCTCATTTACAAAACGGATCGAAATAAAACGGTGAATCAAGAAGCGAATGAAATCATTCAAAGGCTAAAAAAGGTAGGTTTCCTCCGCAAGGCAGGGCACAGCTCAAGAAGCTCTGCATGATTGGAGAATATTAGGAAAGATTTGAACTACAATGCAATCCTGTTCAGGAGGGTGATGCCAGCATAATAACAACAACAAGCGCTGTCAAAACTGTTATCAAAGACTCTCTTCTTTCCATCCTGGAAGAGGATTCGAACATAACAAAGCCCCCCTGGCAAATCCGAGGCCCATGTCTCGATCACGATCCCTCCTCCCCAGGATTTAAACTTCTTGTGAAAAACCCTATCCCCAACGTGAAGGTAAGTGTGTCTTTCACACTTCGGTTTCATTTTTGCGGCGGGCTCCGTTCTTCTCTGGGGCAGATTATTCAACAGGCCTTCTCCTTCTGCTCGTAATATGCATTAATCCTCCCACTTTTGCAAGGGCAATCGGTCAGTAATGTCTCACTCTACTGCGGGAATTTGCCGAGATCCGGCAGGGGTGCCGGAGAAAATCTTATAGCGGCAACATCACTTGTCCCTGAACTAAAAGAATGACCCAACCGTATAAGGACTGCGCTATGGATGGTGAATGTTACCCCTGTCCTCAAAAATTTAGATCATCCGCTTGATAAGATTTTCGGAGACATTCCTGCCGAATGATCGGATTTCACCCACGCTTCAGTGAGGCGTTACATCGGTCAGGACCTCACCCGATGACCTCCCTTTTTCCTCTCCCATCTCCGATGCACCCAGAACCATTGATCAGGATACTGACGGATCATTGATTCAAGGGTATGATTGATCAGCTGGGTATTGGCCTCCACATCCTTCTTAATGTCTCTGGTGTGGACCAATTCAAGCGGTTCTTGGATTAACAGACGATGCCTTTGATATCCATTTCGGATCATAAAGACCGGCAAAATGGGAGCCCCTGTTTTCATTGCCAAAATGGCCAAACCAGGAGTGGTAGGGGCCCTTCTCCCGAAGAAGTCCGCCCATACCCCCTCGCTTCGCTTTGCCCTTTGATCGATCAAGATCCCGACCACCCGATTTTGAGAAAGCGCTCGGATCACTTTCCGGCTCGCCTTTTCAGTGGGGATGACCTCAAGACCAGCCTTCCGTCTTATCTCTGTAATGAATTGGTCCACCCATTTGTTCTTTTTGATCGGCTTGGCGATGACCATGATCGGATGATCGATGACCTTCGACATCATGCCCATTAATTCCCAATTGCCGAAATGAGAGAGGAGCAGAAGAACCCCCTTCTTCATCTCGAGAAGCTTCAGCGCCTTCTCCAACCCCTCCACAGTCACTTTTTTCTTAAAATCCTCCATATCCAACCCGGGAATTCGGAAAAACTCAACAGCCATCATTCCCAGATTTTGGAAGGTCCCTCTCGCAATTCCTCGGATCTCACTTTCTGATTTCTCTTGACCAAAAGCGAGAGTGAGATTCTGAAGGGCTACTTTCCGATGTTCCCAATCCAAGCAGTAACCCAGGTTTCCTAATTGTCTCCCCACCCAGAGAGCGAAACCCTCTGGGAAAAGATTGATGAAGAAGCTGAACCCTTTGAGGGCAACATATGAGAGATAAGCGATCATATTTAGTCGCATGACAAAGTCTGAGAATTTATCTCTAACATTTTGGGGACCGTTTTTGTCATGCTGAACTTAGTTCAGCATCTCGTTTTGCCCATGGGGTGAGATCCTGAAACGAGTTCAGGATGACAGGTTCAATGAATTTCAAATACTTTTCGCTAGATTTCAGATTCTGGTTGGATTCTTAACTCCCCAATCGGAATTCTCTACCTGCGGCAGGCGAAATCCGAAATGCTTACTCTTCTCCTTGATAGGGAAGGGCTTCATCGATCAGCATCACAGGGATATCATCCTTAATGGGGTAGACCAGGCGACAGGCCTTGCAGATCAGCCCATCTCCTGCTCGGTTCAAGAAAATATCCCCTTTACACTTCGGGCAGGCCAAAATATCCAAGAGTTCCTTGCTAAGCGCCATCTTCCTCCTCCTTTAAAAAGCGAAGCTTTACCTGTAACCTATAACTTCCAACTTATAACCTTTGACCTTTCACCTTCCTGTTGAAGAATCCATTGAACTGCTTCATAGAGATCCGGGGCGACATAGTCCGGTTTCACCTTCCAGCCCTCTCTGCAGTATTCCCACTCCCCTTTACCATATCCGGTGAGGACCAAAATCCCTTTTGCCCCGATCTGATGGCCGAATTCAATATCGACGCCTCGATCCCCAATCGCGTAACTTTGCGAACACTCCAGATCCAACTCCATCACCGCCTCTTCGACCAGTCCTGTTGCCGGTTTCCTGCACCGGCACCTCTGCCGATAAGGGGGATCCCCCACATCGGGATGATGAGGACAGTAATAGATTCCATCGAGATGAGCTCCTTCTATCCTCAAGAGGTCCTGCATCCTCTGGTGCACGAGATGGATCAGCGATTCTGGAAAATACCCCCTCGCCACTCCGGATTGATTGGTGACCACCACTGTCTTGATCTCATGCTGGTTCAATAATCGAATCGCCTGACCCGCTCGGGGCAGGAGTGTGAAACGTTCAAGGTGGTTCACATATCCCACCTCTTCATTGATGGTTCCATCTCGATCAAGAAATACTGCCCGATGTGCCATATCAAAAAATCGTGACCGTGTCACTCGATTGCAGAATGCCAATTGCGCAATGCGGAATTAAAAATCCGAAATCCAAAATCCGAGATTAATCTCTCCCCCTATTTCCCCATCCCCCTATCTTCCCCTTGTTCTCCCCATCTCTCCACCGCCCCATCCCCCTATCAGCCTGCCTCGCTTTCGTAAAGGGGGCGAGGGGAGATTACGTATATCGACCCAACTCGAAATGCTCAGGAGGAGTAAATCGCAAGAAGGAACGGTGGACCAGCCAATCTCCCACATTGAAATAGAGACATCTTCTTCCATCAATCCGCTCCTCTATCTCCTCGGGGAAATGGGAATGGCCGAGAATAACCACCTCAAACCCTTCTAAAAATTTTCGATGGGCAAAGGCCTTGAAGGCCGGGGGTGGGGTCGTCGATCGATGGCCGGCATGATACTTTTGGTAACTCAAGTCACTCAGCCTTTGGGCGACTCGGCGGGAAAGATTTGGGCCCGCATGCTGGATGAGCCCATAGGTCCAACGGTTTTTGAGGACTCTTCGGAAGGCTCGGTATCTCCACTGTTTTGGATTCGATAAATCTCCGTGAGCGATGAATGCCCTCTTCCCCCCCAACCTTTCCTCACACCCCTCGGAGAGGACCTCAACCTCCATCCCGAACTGTTCTGAGAAGAAGGAATGAAGAAAGAAATCATGGTTCCCCTCAAAATACTTAATTTCAATGCCCTGGAGATACAGCCTTTGAAGTTGCTCTAACACGGGTAGGTAATCGGTGAAGGCAAAGGGCTTCCCGGCTGATGAAAGATTTTTAAAACCGAAGAAGAATTCAAAAAGGTCACCGAGGATCACTAAATGATCTATTCGCTCCTTTTCCAAATTTAAGAAGCGGAGAAACATCTCAATCTCTTCAGGCTCCCTTCCAGTGAGATGGGCATCGGAGATGAAGACCCAGTCCTTTTCCACTCGAACCAATCGCAGCCCCTCTATCTCCCCACACCGCAGTAGTCGAACCCAAGCCGTCTCATCTGATCCGGATCATAGACATTTCTCAGATCGATAAAGATCGGGCTTTCCAGCAACCCCTTGATGCGGTGGAGATCCAAACGTCGGAACTGATTCCACTCCGTGATCAGAACCAATGCATCCGCTCCTCGAGCCACATCGTAGGCATCCTCCCCGTACTCCAACTCTGGAAGGACCGCCTTGGTCTCCTCCATTGCCGCCGGATCAAAGGCCTTTACCTTTGCCCCCATTGCCAATAGCCTCTGGATGATCACGATCGAGGAGGACTCACGGATATCATCCGTGTTGGGCTTAAAGGAAAGGCCCAACACCCCGATCGTCTTTCCCCGGAGATCCCCCACCTTCTTCCTGATCTTATCCACCATCCTCTCTTTTTGTTCCTCGTTCACTTCGATCACCGAGTCCAGGATTTTAAATGCGTATCCTCTCTCGTGAGCCATCCTCGATAGGGCCTGGGTGTCCTTGGGGAAACAGGAGCCTCCATAACCTGGACCCGGGTGGAGAAATTTCTTTCCGATCCTTCCGTCTAAACCCATGGCCCTGGCGACATGAAGGACGTCTGCGCCCGCCAGTTCGCAGAGATTGGCGATCTCGTTGATGAACGTCACCTTGGTCGCCAGAAAGGCATTGGCTGCATACTTGATCATCTCAGCGGTCTCCAAGGACGTGATGACAAAAGGAGTCTCAATGAGGTAGAGGGCGCTATAAATGTCTTTCATGATGGCAATCGCCTGCTCACTCTCCGCACCGATCGTGACTCGATCCGGTCGCATGAAGTCTTCAATCGCAGACCCCTCCCTCTGGAACTCCGGATTGGAGACGATATCGAAAGGACTGGGCCGGGCCTGATGGTCTTGGATCAATTTTTTCAGCCGCCGACAGGTCCCCACCGGAACCGTGGACTTGACCACCACCACCTTGTAACCATCCATATATCGGGGGATCTCCTTGCCCACTTCCTCCACTGCACGAAGGTCGGCAGAACCATCGTCACTGGACGGCGTTCCCACAGCAATGAAGATCACTAAACTCGATGCCACTCCCTCTTCAATGCTCGGAGAAAAACGCAGTCTCCCCTCCTTCATATTTTTTGTTACGAGGTCTTCAAGTCCTGGTTCATGGATGGAAACCTTTCCTTGTTGGAGAAGATCCATTTTCTGCCGATCATTATCGACGCAGATCAGATTCATCCCGAACTCCGCCAGACAGGTCCCCGTCACCAGACCCACATAACCTGTACCGATAACACAAATGTTCATCGCGAACCTCATCCCTCAACGAATTAAACCCAAATCTCAAAAAAGATTTGTCTACACACGAATCCGCTACATGATGGTAGAAAGATATTCTTTCAAGGCCTCGGACCACGGTCGTAGGGTCATCCCGGTCTCCCGCTTCAACTTCTCCGTGCTCAGGACAGAGTAAGAAGGACGGATAGCCGGTCGGCCCAACTCCTCTGAGGAAATGGGATCGATCTTTACGCCGCCTATTCCTGAAAGTTTCAATATCTCTTGGCCAAACGTATACCAGGTACAAAGATCACTGTTGGCCACATGAAAAACCCCTCGGCTGTCATGCTGGATCAACACGGAAATGGCTCTGGAGAGATCGATCGTATAGGTCGGCGAGCCGACTTGGTCATCGACGATGGAAAGAACCTTCTTCTCTCTCCCCTGACGGAGAATCGAGGTCACAAAATTCTTCCCATATTTTCCGTAGAGCCATTGAGTTCGAACGACCACGGCGTCCTCCACCAGGTCTTGGACGTATTGCTCCCCCTTCAATTTGGAGCGACCATAAACGCTGAGGGGATGGGGCGGATCATCTTCCAAATAGGGCTCCCTTTTCTTCCCATCGAAGATGTAGTCGGTGCTGAGGTAGACCACCTTCGCACAGCATCTCAAAGCCCCCAGGGCCACGTGCCGCATGCCCTCCGCATTGACGGCAAAGGCCTTCTCCTCATGCGATTCACATCCATCCACATCGGTGTAGGCTGCCGAATTGATGACGACATCGGGCCGGATGCTCTCGATTTTGGTGACCGTGCTATCTTCCTCCTGGATATCGATCTCATCGATATCCCATCCGAAGACCTCCCAGCCCGAGTGCTGATCGACGGGGGAAGAAGAACGAAGAATTTTGGCCAGGTCCTTTCCCAGCATCCCTTTCGCGCCAATTACCAATATCCGTTTCATCTCCCTCTTCAATTCAGGGATTTAGGAATTTACGAATTTAGGAATTCGGGGATTTTGGAATTTAATTCCTTAATTCCTCAATTCCTTAATTCGCAATTCCATTCATCGATCCTTGTACGTCCTGTCGTAATAGTCCAAATATTCCCCTGTCTTGATCTTCTTCCACCATTCCTGATGGGCCTGGTACCATTCGACGGTGAGGTCGATTCCCTCTTCAAACGAGATGGAAGGTTCCCAGCCCAGTTCTCTCTCGATCTTGGAAAAGTCAATGGCGTAACGTCGATCGTGGCCTGGGCGATCACCAACAAATCGGAGCAAGGAATGAGGTTTTCCCAACCGATCCAAAATGGTCTGTGCCACCGAAAGGTTCGGCCTTTCGCTCCGACCTCCTATATTGTAAACCTCTCCCTCCCTGCCATGATGGAGCACCACATCTAAAGCCCGACAGTGATCTTCCACATAGATCCAATCCCGGATATGCATCCCATCTCCGTAAATAGGAAGTTCTTTGTCTTCGATCGCATTAGAAATCATTAAAGGAATGAGTTTCTCAGGAAATTGATAGGGTCCAAAATTGTTGGAACATCGCGTGGTGAGGACGGGGAGTCCATAAGTTCGATGATAGGCCCTGACCAGCATATCCGCAGCCGTCTTGCTGGCCGAATATGGACTATTGGGGGCAAGGGGTGTTTCCTCCGTAAAGGCACCCGTCTCCCCCAGGGAGCCGTAGACCTCGTCGGTCGAGATATGAAGGAAACGGATTCGCTGTCGTGGGAAAACCTTTCGCACCGCTTCCAGAAGGACAAACGTCCCAAACACATTCGTCTTCATAAAGGAGCTGGGATCTTCAATCGACCGATCCACATGAGATTCAGCGGCAAAATTGACGATGGCATCTACACCCTTGCCGATCAACTCCTCCATCCGGGACGCCTCCGCAATGTCCCCCCTGATGAAATAATAACGCGGAGAATGGGAGATTTCTGAGAGGTTCTCCAGATTTCCCGCGTAAGTCAATTTGTCGACATTGATCAGGGAATAATCCGGATAGGATTTCAAAAAATAACGAATGAAATTACTCCCGATAAAGCCACAACCGCCCGTCACTAAGATCTTCATTATTCACTCCAACTCTTGGTATTCAAACGGACCTAAAATTATAAAACCTTCCCTTTCAAAATCACAAATTCAAATCCCCAAATAAATTCCAAATTTCAATTTCCAATTTAAGAAGCAATTATATTTGAGACTTTTGAATTTGAGCCATTGGAATTTATTTGTGATTTGGTGCTTGGTATTTGGTGCTTCGGATTATCCATCCTTTCTGGCCCAATCATACGGAATATCTTTTCCATGGGGAGGGAGTCGGTATTCATCTGGCGCTCCGTAGGCATAGACCTCTGTGGGGAGATTGATAATGATGGCTTCCTCCTCGCTGATGCATTTCCACCCATGATAGATTCCCTGCGGGACTTGAACCAACAAGGGGTTGTGGACTCCCATGAAGAATTCGTTGATCTCCCCTTTCGTGGGAGAGCCCTCCCGCGGATCATAAAGGACCAATTTGATCATCCCTCTCACGACGGCGATGTGATCGGTCTGGATCTTATGATAATGCCAGGCCTTCACCACCTGTGGATAGGTGGTCGTGACATAAACCTGGCCGAACTTCAGAAACAGGTCATCGTCCGCTCTGAGGATCTCCATCACCCTCCCCCGCTCATCCGGGATCACCCGCAACAATTTGGTCTTTACCCCGTCAATCATCATCCCTCCCTAATCGTTGCAAATCAATTTCAAATGACAAAGTTCAAAGGTCAAAAATTCTTCATTTTGGACCCTGGCATTCATTTGACATTTGGTCCCGCCTTGGCGGGATTGAAATTTGACATTCGTCTTTCAAAGTTTGTTGGCACCGGTCTGGGCGACCAATTGGTTGGCACGCAGCAAGGATTCAAAAGTTCCGGCATCGGTCCACCACCCTTCTAAAATATCATATGTCATCAACCCTTTTTCAATATACCGGTTGTTCACATCGGTGATCTCCAACTCCCCCCGACCGGAGGGTTTGAGGGTCTTGACCACGTCGAATACCGCTGCATCATAAAAATAGATTCCGATCACCGCGTAATTGGATCTCGGCTCTTTTGGCTTCTCCTCGATTCGAATAATTCGATCTCCTTTCAACTCCGCAACTCCGAATCGTTCTGGATCGGGTACCTCCTTCAGGAGGATCTTCGCTCCTCCCTTCTGTTTGCGAAAAGCCTCCACAGCCCTCCGAATGTTTTTCTCAATGAGGTTATCCCCCAACACGACGCAGATCTTTTCTCCCGCGGCAAAGAACTCCGCCAAACCCAGGGCCTGGGCAATGCCACCTTCTCCCTCCTGGTAGGTATAGTTGATATGTTTGAGCCCAAACTCCTTCCCATTGCCCAATAGCTTTAAGAAATCTCCGGCATTGTTTCCACCGGTAACAATGAGAATGTCATCAATCCCCGCATTGATCAAGGTTTGAGCAGGGTAGTAAATCATCGGCCGATCGTACACAGGAAGGAGGTGTTTATTCGTCACCTTCGTCAATGGATAGAGCCGCGTCCCTAAACCTCCCGCCAAGATCACTCCCTTCATCTTTCTCTCCTCCTTAATCCATCCACTACCCTCTCCCTCAGTCACTGTCCACCTCGCCTGATGGCAGGCAGGGAAGACAGGAGAGACAAGAGGGGGTTTGGCTACAATTTCATGAAAAGGGGTTTGTGGCCCACCGAACCGAGATTCAGTAAAGTAAGATAAACTTGAAACTTCAGTTCCTTTTTCTGGGTGCCATCCGGAGATCGGTTCTTATCTTCGACGGTCAGACCGAGTGTCCAACACTGGGTCTGATATTCTGCCCCGTAGATGCTCTCCACTCTCATCCTGTCCAACACATTATAGTAAATTGCACCGTATACGTATAAGGGCGGAATCGTCCTCAGGCGGGTGTAGAGATTGACCTCCTGAATATTGTCTTTTGTGTACCTGTACTGTACTTGAACGGCATCATTTCTCTGGTCCTTCATCCTCAGGAGACCATTCAAATGATCGAAATTCCCCCGATAGGGATTGAACTCTGTATCTCCCCGAGCAATGATATAGGGGCTGAAGTTCCACCAAAGTTCAGTCCGGATATTTGAAAAATATCTCCCTTTGCCTTTCGCATCCTTCTCAAAAGGGTCTCCAAGGCTATAGCCCTGGAAGATCTTTAGCTTCGCATACTCATAAGGCCCGGAATCGACGCCCTCCTTCGCGGGTTTTCCCACAAAGCGCTGGGTAACACCGTAAGTCATTTGACTGGTAAAGGGAATCCTGTCCACTGGATCGAACTGGGGAAGATCGTCCTGATTAACTCGAGGGCTGTAAGAGTAACCGATCGTGGGCTCGATGGTATGCATCCATTTACTCACCCCAAAAAGATTGGAAATCTTCGAAATTGTTTCCCCACCATACACACGATAAAATTCGGCCGACACCTCCGCTTCTGCCTCCAAGGTCTCCCTCGATTTCCACCCCTGGAGCTTGCCAGTTGGGTCGTTAGAGGAGCGGTAGAAGGTTTCCCTCAAACCAATATTCGAGTCTAACTTCAGCACATTAAAAAGCCTCATCGGATAAGAAAGCCGTGGGAAGAGATCCCCACGGTATGCCTCCACACCTTTCTCGCGCCAGAAGTTGGTATATGAAGATGCGAGGTCATAGAAGAAGGGGGTTTTAAAAAGGGACTGGGGGTGGGCATAGAAACTGACCTGTGGCAGTCTCTGAACGGTCTGATCATTACTCTCCTTGGTCAGATCGTTGAAAACGGTACCGTCCACTAAGAAGCTGAATTGGTCCCAGTTCTTTCCCCCGTAGAGGTTCGATCTCAACTGCCTCAGGCTCCAGGCGTCGATCCTCGTCATCTTCGGGAGGTCTTCATCAAAATCCTGAGGATAAAATCTGTCGCTCACCTGATTGATATCCCCCTTAAGATAGAAATCATAAGGAAGCTTCTGTTGATGCTGGAGGAAGAAGGCATACCGATTCCCATTGTAGACGTGATCATCGGTATAATAGAAATTGGCCTGTCCACTCGTCTCCTTTGTAAAGGCATACCGGTACTCCAAACCTTCTTTAAAACCCCGATCTCCCAATTTGTCGAGATAGAGTGTCGTATCCATATCTTTTGTCATCGCCCAGAAAAAAGCGGTCTTTGCCTCAAAACCATGGCTGCTGGAATACCCCCCCCCGGGGAGGAGGAAGCCCGTTTGCCTCTCTTGTGTTACAGGAAAGGAAGCGATGGGGAGGTACAGGAGTGGAACGTCCTCAATATAGACCGTAGACCCTTTGGCCATTCCTCGCCCTGTCAGAGTTACATCCATTTCTTTCGCCGTAAATTTCCACGGTGGACGTTTGGCATCGCAGGTGGTGAAAGTGCCATCGTGAACCCGGTAGCGGTTCTCCCCCAATTTGTCTGTTTCCTGGCTGGTGATATGAAAATTCTGCTCCTTCAAAAAGAGCCTCGCCTGGTAAACCTTCCCCAATCGGGTATCCACATTGACCTCGAGCCGTTCGCACTCGACAACATCCTCTCCCTCTCTGAGCAGAACGTTTCCCCAGGCCATCAGATCCTTGGTTGCCATATTCAGTTGAGCATGGTCTGCTTTGAGAAAGAAGTCTCCTCGGCTCACCTCCACATTTCCATGGGCCTGGTAGATCTGCGCCTCCCGCTCGTAGACAAGTTGGTCTGCCTCGATATCGACGGGTCCTTCTTCCTTTGTGATCTTCAACTCTGGGATCTTCGCATCGCCCACCTTCGCATGGAGGAGATGGGGCTGATAGACCAGGAAGAGGATCGCAAAGGAAGTCAGAATGACCCGGCGATATCTCATGATCCCTCCCTGGGAAGGAAATAGGCTCTCGCCTCTCCCACCGTATAGAGGGATCCCGTAATGCAGAGGAGATCTTCTTCTTTGGTCATCGCGAGACCTTTGTCAATCGCCTCCTTGAGATCTTCGACGATCTCTGCTCTCCTTCCGTCCTTTCCCAATGCCTTCTTGAGCGAGGTGGGAGAGGCTGCGCGGTCAAGATGGGGCCGTGTGAGAATGATGTGATCGGCCAATGGGGCCAAGAGATGAAACATGGACTGGATGTCCTTGTCCTTCATCATACCGACGAGGAGAATGAGGTGGTGGTATTGGAACTCTTTCTCCAAAGCCTCCTTCAGGACGAGTGCTCCCGCCGGATTGTGAGCCCCATCCAGAATGACTTTGGGAGAGGAACAAACCGTTTCCAACCTTCCAGGCCATTCCACCTCTTTTAAACCTTCGATCATGGCCTCGTTGGATACGGGGTATCCTAAATCTTCCAAAACCTCCATCGCTCCGAGAGCCGTTGTTGCATTGACGATCTGATGAGGTCCCGAAAGATTAAGATAAACGCCCCACAACTTTCGCCGGAGGCCCTCGTAATTAAAATTTCTCTCTCCGCTTCGGACATACCGGAATTCCTTTCCTACCCGAAGGTAAGGGGCCCTTTTCTCCCGGCAGACCTTTGAAAAAAGATGGAGCACTTGGGGCTGCGTGGCAGCGGTAATAAGGGGTCGGCCATCCTTGATAATACCCGCCTTCTCTCCAGCAATCTTCAAGATCGTTTTCCCCAGCTGCTCTTCATGGTCCTTCGCAATATTGGTGATGATGGAGAGCAGCGGGTCAACGACATTCGTCGAGTCGAGTCTTCCTCCCAACCCGACCTCTAACACCGCAAGATCGACCATCTTCTGCTTGAAGTAAAGAAAAGCCATTGCGGTCGTGAAATCAAAGAAGGTGAAGGGAGGCGTGATGCCAGCGGCCTCCACTCTCTCTTTCATCCATCCCGCTAATGTTGCCATCTCCTCTTTCTCGATCTCCTTCCCGTTCACCTTGATCCGTTCGGTGAATCGGGTGAGATGGGGCGAAGTATAAAGCCCCATTCGATAGCCCTCTTTCCTTAAGATCGAGGCCATCATCGCAGCCGTGGACCCTTTCCCGTTCGTCCCGCCAATATGGATGGCCTGGACCTCTCTGTGGGGATTTCCAATCGCTTCCAGAATCCTTTCCACCTGAGTCAGGCCAAAGATCCACCCGAACTTTTCAAGACCGTAAAGATAGTCCAACGACTGTTGATATCTGTTTTGCCCCACGGATCGATTATCCCTTTCGACCATCTGCTCTGAGCATTTCTAACAGCTGCGCGAGGGTGTGCCGGAGGTCTTTGCGTTCCACAATGAGGTCAACCATTCCATGCTGGAGAAGGTATTCCGCCCGCTGAAATCCCTCTGGAAGTTCCGCCCGAATCGTCTCCTTAATCACCCTCGGCCCTGCAAATCCGATCATCGCCTTTGGTTCCGCAATGATAACGTCACCCAACATTCCGATACTGGCTGAAACCCCTCCGGTGGTAGGGTCGGTCAGGACAGGGATGTAAGGGACCCTGGCCTCACGAAGTTTCCCAAGGGCAGCACTCGTCTTGGCCATCTGCATCAAGGAGAGGATCCCCTCCTGCATCCTTGCACCTCCCGAAGCACAAAAGAGGACGACGCCGATTCTTTTTTCAATGGCCCGCTCAATCAGGCGTGTGATCTTTTCTCCCACCACGGATCCCAGACTCCCCCCCATAAAATTAAACTCAAAGATGCCGATCATGGCTGGCTGGTCTTCGACTCTCGCCTCCCCACAGATGATGGCATCTTTCTGTCCGGTGATTTCTTGGGATTCCTTGATGCGATGGGGATATCGTTTCAAATCTTTGAACTCCAAAGGATCACCGGAAATGAGATCTGCATCATATTCAATGAAGGTGTTAGGGTCCGCCACACAATCGATTCTTCTCCGGGCTGGAATCTGAAAATGGTAGTTACACTTGGGGCAGACCTGGAAGTTTCGTTCGATGACCTTTCGGTAGATGATCTCATTACAGGAGTTACATTTCACCCAGAGCTCGTCAGAGACCTTCAACTCCTGTCGTTTCTCTTTTGCCTCTTTTTCCTCTTCATCTCTTCTCTTGAACCAGGTCATCTCCTCAGATCATCCTCTCTTTTAGACAAATTAACCTAACAAAATAAAGGCGAGATGTCAATTCATGGCGATGCGATGCCCCTTGAGCCGGTTGAATCTCATCTCACTCCATGCTATTTTTTATTCATGGTTGGAGAAGTCCAAGCCCAGATCGAGTCAATGGCCTTTAAAGGTTATGGAGTGGCTCGGATCGATGGCAAAGTGGCCTTCATTCCTCATTCCGTGACCGGAGACAAAGCACAGGTTGAAATCACCAGAGAGAAGAAGAACTATCTCATCGGGAGGTTAGTCAAGCTCATCGAACCATCCTCTTGGCGGGTGGATCCTCCATGTCCTTACTTCGGCCTGTGCGGCGGTTGTCAGTGGCAGCATATTGACTATTCGATTCACGGGGAGTTTAAGAAAGAAATTCTAACAGACGTTCTTGCCAGGTTAGGACGATTGAAGGAAATTCCTCCCATCCTTGTCACCTCCTCCCCTGATCCCTACGGATATCGCGTGCGGGTCCAACTGAAGGTAAAGGGGAATACCATTGGCTACTATCAAGAGAGATCAAACCAACTCGTGGATATCGACCACTGCCCGATCTCTCATCCTTTGGTCAATCACATCATCCTATTACTCCGGAAAGAAATACCTTCCTTTCCGCCGGTGAGGGAGATAGAGATCAACGTCTCACCAGAGGAAGGCAGGGGAGTTCTCACCCTTCACTCCCTTTCGTCCCATCAAGGATTCGAAAATTTTTTGAAAGGGTTTCTTCGGAATCATCCGATGGTAGGGGGTCTCGCCGTCATAAGAAAAGGAGGACGCCAGCGTTTGGGTAACCCCTTCTTAAACCTCACCGTCCCTTACAATCGATCCGGACGGGAAAAGAAGATCAGACTTCGAACCTCTCCAGAGAGTTTTTCCCAGGTCAACCTAAAACAGAACCAAAGATTGATTGAGACCGTTCTCAATTTCTCAGAGGTGAAGGAGAACGAGAGAGTGCTCGATCTCTACGCCGGCATCGGAAACCTAACCCTTCCCTTGGCCATCGAAGCCAAAGAAATTTTGGGGATCGAGGAGAACAGGATGGCCGTCGAAGATGCTCAGTTCAATGCAGAGGAAAACGGCGTGAGCAATTGCGACTTTATTCCTGGAAGGGTGGAAGATATTTTAAGACGCTGGGAAAGGAGAAAACCCGATCTCGTCGTCCTTGACCCTCCCAGGATAGGCTGCAAGACGATGGCAGATCAGATCGCCGCATTGAAACCGGAAAAAATCGTCTATGTCTCTTGTGAACCCACTCATCTCTCGAGAGATCTTCGTCTCTTTTCTGAGAACGGATACCACCTCCGGAGGCTTGGCCTTATTGATATGTTCCCACAGACCTACCATATGGAAGTCGTAGGACTGCTCACACATTAGAAACCGCAAGAGGATGGAGGAGCGGCCCTTCGGGCCTTGAGGACAGACGCTAAATCTCTTCCCTCAAACGAAGTGCTCCTCGAGCGAAGCGATCCTCAAGCGTCGGGCCCTTAAATGACTTTGTTGAGCGGATACTCGATGATCCCCACCGCTCCCCGCTTCTGCAAATTTGGAATGAGTTCCCGGACGACCTTCTCGGAAATGATCGTCTCCACAGAGAACCAATCCGTCTGAAAGAGGTTCGCAACAGTGGGCGCAGTGATGCTGGGCAGAATCTCGATGACACCTTTGAGATCGTTTGCTGAAACGTTCATCTTGAGCCCTACCATCCCTTCCGCTCGGAGGGCTCCCTGAAGAAGAAGCGAGATCTGTTCAATCTTCTCCCTCTTCCAGGAATCTTGGTAGGATTCACGATTGGCGATCAGTTGGGTATTGGTCTTCATCAGTTCTTCAACAATACGAAGACCGTTGGCCTTTAAGGTGCTCCCTGTCTCAGTTACCTCCACAATGGCATCCGCCAATCCTTCGATCACTTTTCCCTCCGTCGCTCCCCAAGAGAACTCCACATCGACCTTGATGTGACGCTCGGCAAAGTATTTCTTTGTAAAATTGACCAGCTCTGTGAAGATTTTTTTCCCTTCCAAATCTTTTAATGTATGGATGGGCGAGTCTTCGGCCACAACCAAGACCCAGCGGGCAGGGGATGCACTCGTTTTTGAGTAGACAAGGTCCTGAACGACCACCACATCGGAGCCATTTTCCAAAATCCAATCCTTTCCCGTCAGCCCTACATCCAGGGTCCCTGTCTCCACAAACCGGGACATCTCCTGAGCCCTGACTAAGGTGCAGCGGACCTCATCATCATCCACCGTGGGGAAATAACTTCTCGAACTCATCGTAATCTTCCAGCCCGACTTTTTAAAGAGTTCAATGGTGGCATTTTCCAGACTTCCTTTTGGAATTCCAATCTTGAGCACCTTCACTTTTCGTATACCTCCTTCGGATCAAAGATTCTCTGCCCCGAGACCCTCCATCCCCTCTCTTCATATCGGTAATGGAAACAGCTTCGAAAACCCGTATGGCAGGCTGCCCCCCCGATCTGGTTCACCTTAAGCAGAAGAGCATCTCCATCACAATCGAGCCGGATCTCTTTGATTTCCTGGAAATGGCCTGAGGTTTCTCCTTTCACCCAAAGTCTTTTGCGGGACCTTGACCAGAATGACGCCCTCTTCGTCTCCAGCATCTTTTCCCACGCTTCTCGGTTCATATAACCTAACATCAGGACCTCATTCGTTGAAGCATCCTGAATGATCACCGGAATGAGCCCATCTCCTTTTTTGAAATCGATTTCGATCACAAAACCTCCCTTTCCGCAAAAAATGCCGAATCCGGGATGCGGAATTCGGAATGTTCTATTTGAATTCAAATTCCCCAATCATCAATCCGCATTCCGCATTTGCAACAGCTTTGCCATCTGAACGGCATTTTTGGCCGCAGAGCCGGAATAACAGTTATTGAAGAAGACCAGGGTCTTTGCCGTCTTCTGAGAAATAGCCTGGATGTCCGGGATGAACTCCTTCAGCTCCCCCTCGCTATAGAGGTAGTCGTACCGCACCTTGATCGGAACATTGAACCAATTGGGATTCCGACCATGAAATCGGAAATAACCAATCTCGGACGTAACCTTTGGAAGATAAGGCATCAGCTGTGGCAGTTTCGGTTCGTCGACAACGCAGAATCCAACTCTATTTTTTTCTAAGAACTGGAACGTCTGATCCTTCATCCATGTGCGGTTCCTGAATTCAAAGATTAACGGGATGTCCCCCATCTCCTCTTTGAACCTTTCAAGATAATCAAAATTCTCTCGCCTCGGGAAGAACCCATAGGGAAACTGCGCAAGCACACAACCCAGCTTCCCATCCTGGACCAGAGGGATAAGGCTATATTTGAACTTTTCAAAGGTCTCCTGATTTTCGATCATCGCACCTGTATCCTTATCCCGAATCTCATGAGTCATTCCTTTGAAAGACTTCACCACAAACTCAAATCCGCTCGATGTCTTTTTCGACATCGCGGCAAAACTCTTTTGAGAAGGAAGGGTGTAATAGGTGAAATTGACCTCCAGGGCATTAAACCCAAGCTCTTTTTCGTAGAAAGATAACATATCAGTCTCTCGAATGCCTGCGGGATAAACCGTTCCCTTCCAATCCGGAAAAGAAAATCCACTCGTACCGACCTTGATCATCTTTTGCTCGCTTTCCATTGCAAAAGTGAATTAATACTACGCTGAAGACTCGGGGCATTTGAGGCGGCTCGTTCAGGTTTCCAGTATTTTATGGTGAACTCTATTAAACGGGTTGTGTAGCCTGGCCCTTGAGTGGCGGTGCTTCCGTCTCTTGGAACAATGTCTGCCCGGATTGTTTTCCTTCTGGAGTGACGTGCAATATTTATCAGAATTCTTTTGGGCTTATCCTCAGTTTCCGGATATAAAGGAATTCTTTGCTTTGATACTGCAAGAAAGCGAGCCATTTCATCCCTCTCTGCTAACAACCAAGCTTCTACTGATCGTACCGCAATACGTAACTGGAGATTCTTATTTTTGGTTGGAAGCCATGAAACAATAAAAGGCGGTGGGCATTCGGCGTCATTGTTCAAATCCACCAGGATGACCCATCTTCCATGTTGTGCCGCCTGATTATACCGTTGGATATTTTCCATAAGGTAATTTTTACCTCTCTTTCCATAAGCATATGAAACTTCCATTCCGATAAAGTCAAGCAACTTCTTTAAAACAACTTCGTCCAGGTCTCCTTCTACTGCGATACTCACGTTTAGACTTTGGGCCATTGCCTCTACCCTCTAAAGAGTTCCAATTGTTGTGCGTCCTCCGGCTCGGTTACGGGTAATACCGCTTCAGCAACGCTTGCCCCTTCTTGAAGTAGTTTCATTATTTGTAGATTATCCTTCCCCACAAAGACCCTTGTCCCTTCTTTTGTAGGCTGGAGAACAAGAACTTCCTCTGCTCCGATCCCCTTGTCTGAAACGAGCTCATAGCTGTGTGTACTTACTAAGACCTGTCTATCTTTTGTTTTCTGAAGACGATATATAACTCTCGCAAGGCGCCTTACTATGCCAGTGTTTAAGGAAAGTTCCGGCTCTTCCAGAAGCAATGGTCCTTGACCCTCAAGTAATGACCACAGGAAACCTACGAAACGAAGTGTCCCATCTGAAAACGACTTCTCATCCTGCCAGGCCCCCTGGGGACGCCAGTGCTCATAGAGTGCTTTTAGGTGGGGAGCGCCACGGTTGTCCCGATCCAAATGGAGTTCCTTTAACTGAGGAACAGCAACTTTAAGAGCCTCTGAAATTCTTTCAAGTCTCGCATCGAGGGTCCTCTTAGGTGTTGAAGCCAGCCTTTCCAAAAAATCGCCACCAAACGGGTCACCACTTTTCCCTATGAATCGTTCAGAATCTCGAATAATGTGAGGGACCAGATGTAAATATTGAACGGTTTCAAAAAAACGAGAGAGATCTCTAAACTCTTGATTCATATTAACTTGCTCAAGGTGAGTTTGAGTAAGACGCGCAGGATCGTGTTTGTCTTCTTCATCTGGACGATTAAGAATCTGCTCCCCATTTTCCCATATCTGTTCCTTTTTAAGAACGGGCTTTCTCTGCTTATCCTGATTGAAATCAATCCTATATTTCCAGAGCGGGGAATTCTCCGAATCGGAAGAACCTCCAACCTGTACCTCCACCGAAATATCTGAATACCTCCGGGCAGCTAAACACCTAAGGCTTGAGACTCCTCCACGATCTATCACCGCCTTCTGAAAACCTCCCCCGGGTTTTGCTATATCTCGGAGAAAGCGGAAAACATCTAAAAGGTTAGATTTCCCCGAAGCGTTGGGACCTACAAGAAACATCCGCAACGCCAGAGAAACATCTACCGACGTAAAATTTCTCCAATTCGAAAGAATGATATGTCTAAATTGCATTTTATTCCCCTCCTTCTAGGGGTGTCGAAGAGGATACCATGACCCTTTGTATTTTCTCAATTCTTTGTTAATATTTCTCATGAAGATATTTCATTTACCTTAAAAATAGACGAAGGGAAAGTTATTGTCAACCCTGATATTGCCGAAGCAGAGAGGCATAGGCTAAAGGACATACATGAATCGAAGCGGATCTAAAACGAACCTGACCATGCTGATCCTTTTCTTCACTCTTTTTCTTTGGAAAATTAACGTCGCCCAATGTCAGGAAATAAAGACCAAAGAAAGAATCGTCTCGGCATTCGCGGGAAAGGTTCCAAAAGAATGGGGACAAACCGTAAAGGATGTGAAGACCAGGCTAAACACCCATCAAAAAACGATCGCCCTCACATTCGATGCCTGCGGGGGCCCGATGGGAAGCGGTTATGATGCCAAGTTGATCAAGTATCTGGAAAGCAAGAAGGCCCCTGCAACCTTGTTTATAAGCGGCAGGTGGATTGATGCGAATCGTGATATTTTCCAGAGACTGGCGAACCATCCCCTGTTCGACATTGAAAATCACGGATTAAACCATAAACCCTGTTCGGTCAATGGCCGCTCTGTTTACGGGATAGAAGGGACAAGAAGCGTCAGTGAACTTGTCGATGAGATCGAACAAAATGGGATAAAGATTCAAACGCTGACCGGCCGCAAACCAAGATGCTACCGGCCTGGAACCACATACTGCGATGAAGTGGGTGTGGAAGTGGCCAACGCGTTAGGGTATGAAGTAGTCAATTTTAATGTTCTGGGAGATGCGGGTGCCACCTACTCAAAGGAGCAGGTGAAAGAGGCATTATGGAATGCTTCCCTCTCATCTATTATTCTCATGCACATGAACCATCCTGAGGGAGAAACAGCACAGGGTGTCATCGAGGCATTTCCAGAACTAAAAAGGCGCGGTTTTAAATTCGTTAAACTGTCAGAATACAGTCTGAGATGAAGAGCAATCCAGGGAGCTCCACATCATTTGGTCTGAAGACCATCTTCAAATGGCTTCATTTTCCCTTCAAAAGTTTGCACTGACCGGGGTCACCCATTTTGACCTGCCGGCTATTTGTCTTCGTCGAATGGATCAACACAGCTACCTGAAGATACCATCACTGGCGGCATGGGCCGCGTGTTGACGTGAAGGCGGAAGACATCTGGTCGAGCATAGTGGCCGACCACATCGAAGTCGTATTTGCTTTTGGGAATCTCATTTAAATCCAAATCCGCAATCAGAATACAGGGCCCGTCAAAATGGGGCCCAGCCAAGATCTGGCCCAAGGGGCCAACGATGCAGCTGCCGCCCCGCATGAGGACTGTGGTTGGGTCGTTGCCCTGGACTGCATCATAATCGTCCGGGCAATCGGCTCGGGTGAGGTATTGGCAGCAGCTGAGGACAAAACAGCGGCCCTCCAGAGCGATGTGACGTATCGACGGCAACCAGGTTTCCCGATGGTCAGCCGTGGGGGCACAATACAGCTGGATCCCCTGAGCGTACATGTGCATCCGAAGCATGGGCATGTAGTTTTCCCAGCAGATGACACTTCCGATCTTGCCCAGGGGCGTGTCAAATACGGGCATGGTCGAACCATCGCCAAACCCCCAAATCAAGCGCTCCATGGCCGTGGGCATCAACTTTCGATGCTTGCCCATCATCCTTCCGTCCGGGGAAAAGAAAAGGACCGTGCAATAAAGCGTGCCGCCGTCCCGCTCGATGACGCCTATGACCAGGAAAACCCCGGACTCCTGCGCGGCCTTCCCTAAGGCACCGCAAGCAGGGCCGGACACGTCCAGGGCGCTTTCATAATAGCGCCTAAAATCCTCCCGCCCTTTCGGCTGGCGCAGGCCGACCCGAGCCCCGAAGTCCAGACCTATGGGATAGGCCGATACAAAGCCCTCTGGCATGACAACCAGTTGTGCTCCTTTTTCAGCCGCCTGCCTTACAAGGGAGCGAACCTTTTCAATGGTTGCCTCCCGATCAAAAACAACCGGGCTATCTTGGATCACCGCGGCACGCACGATACCCATCTTCAGTCCCTCCTCTCATCTTCTTTTACCGCTCAAGAAGTAATGCTTTAACTCTTCCAAATCCAGATCAGCCAGCCCCAAATTTTCCAGAGTGCGACCGCCGGCGTAAAAGTCCGTATCATTCACCACCGAAGCAAGGTGAATCATCGTTTCATAAGTGGGCATGTGGACTTTAAACCTGTGAGCGATCGATACAGTGAGGCTCGCACCCGTCGGGATGTCTTCCGTGACATAGCGATCCTGCATGCTGAATGGCCCCTTGCTGGAGGTAACTGCGAACTGGTCCACATCCATATTGAAAGAATCCCAAAAAAATTCATCGTAGGTGTAGGGGCGGTATCCTAATGTTCTGAAAAGTGCCATGCGTTCGGCATCCATCCGGTAAATGACCTTCTTCACCGAAGGTGTCAGTCCCTCCTTGTACATCCAGAACTCTCCCTTCGAGTGCTCGATCCGTCCCATGTTGAGCAGAGCACCCACAGGATGGACGATGATGTTCACGTTGTAAAGTGCGGGTTCTAACACGCTGAAAGCCGGCTTCACCGCATCTGCGTAGGTTCCAGATAGGGCCTTCAAAACGGAATCCGTATCTGTTGTGGGCAGGGCTGCCAGCAACATTCTTGGGCCATCTATCCTGTGAATGTTGACCGTACCCGGTCCTTCCAGACGACGACAACAATAAGGAAATGTCACTGCCTCGGCCAGAAATACTCGGCGATTCATTCCGGTCTCATCCCACACCTTGCGAAAAACCAGTGTGCCGCCACTCCCCGGCCATAAGACCACCGTCTGGCCGTCTGACAGGTGTGGTGCCAGCTCTCGTGCCACTCGCTCATGGGCCAAGGCCTGGGTCGTTACCATAATCAGCTCTGCCCCCTGAACAGCTTCCGTCAGATTCACGGTTGCCAGTGCGACCTTTGCAAAACCTGTCCGGGCGATTCCGGTGACGCGAATTCCACCTTGAGCAATGATGGGCTTGATGTTCTCCGCATACTCGGGGAATTCAAACAGTCGGGAGCGGTGTCCTGCCAAGGTCATATCACCGGCTATCGCTGATCCGCCATTGCCGGCACCAATGATACAGATCTCTTTATGGATCATATTGTTCTCCTCTTATTTTCAATTTTAATTGAAAATTACAATTCATTATAGACCAGTTTGCATCAATGATCTATAATTTTCCTTGAGTCCATCGAAGGAATGGCCTATAGTAATTAGAAAATGCCAGGGGAGGGGGTTATTTTCTACGTAATTCACCATGAAAAAAAGAAATAGTGCCATTGTGATGGAATTTCATGTCTCGCGGAAGGCACGGGATCTCTACCAGTTCGATCATCCCCTCTTTTCCCTCACCGGGAATGTCATTTTCCCTAACTTCCACGCTGCCCGTGTCTTTTCACAGAAAATGAATGAAAAACGAGACCTGGTCAATTTCCCAGAGCAGGCGATCAAAGCCGGACAAATTAACGCAATGGGACTGATTGATGAGATCCTCCATTACGTCGTCGGCCTATACCATGATCAAAAAAATTTACAGGTCATGGAACAGGCACTGGATTGGCTCTATGGAAAATTTGGCAAATCTGCAGTGGATGAAGCCCTTCGAAAATTTGCAGACGAATTTCCGACCGTAGCTTTCTATCGCAGAGAGATTGAACTCGATGTCTACTTGGAGGGCGAAACCGCAGGGGTACCTCATCGCCAAATTGTCTTGGAAGAGATGCTCATGCTCTGGCTTGCCAATATGAATCCCGCCTTCTCTCCTTGCATCGAGCTCTTCGATGACTCCAGTCTGGAAAGGGAAACATCCTACCTCCAAATCATCGCCAGCTTGCATGCATTTTTCAATATCCAACCTTTTTTTGGCCCTGATCAACAGAATCTAATGGATATGCTTCGCACCCCTGCCGTGGCCGTCCCCCACTCGCTTTGGGGACAGCTGGAGTATATCCGCGAAAAATGGGGCTTGATGTTGGGAAAGTATTTTTACCGTCTGTTCAGCAGTCTCGACCTGATCAAAGAAGACGAGATCGCAGAGGAGCGAAGGATGGCGTTTTGGGGCCGCGCTCCTGCTGAGGTTTATGAATTTACCGGCCTTGAAGTGGAACCGGAACGGTTCAGCAAAGATCTTGATTGGATGCCCAGGTTAGTCCTGATGGCAAAAAACGTCTATGTGTGGCTCCATCAGCTCTCCAGGAAATACCAGCGCTCCCTTTACCGGCTCGACCAGATTCCCGATGAAGAACTGGACATCTTAGCTCAATGGGGTTTCACCGGTTTGTGGCTCATCGGTCTGTGGGAACGCAGCCTGGCATCAAAAAAGATCAAGGAGCAATTGGGTAATCCTGAGGCAGTGGCTTCTGCGTACTCCCTCTTCGACTATGAGATTGCAAGCGACTTGGGCGGTGAAGAAGCCTTTCAGAATTTGAAAAAACGGGCTTGGAAGCGCGGCATCCGCATGGCAAGCGATATGGTGCCGAACCATGTAGGGATCGATTCCAGATGGGTGATCGAGCATCCCGACTGGTTCATTTCCGTAGATTACAGCCCTTTTCCCGCTTACCGCTTCAGCGGACCGAACCTGTCCTGGCATGGGGACGTGGGTATCTATCTCGAAGATCACTATTTTGACCGAAGTGATGCAGCGGTCGTCTTTAAGCGGGTCGATCATAGAAATGGTAATGAAATGTACATCTATCACGGCAACGACGGCACCCGTATGCCGTGGAACGACACCGCCCAATTGAACTACCTGAAAGATGAAGTACGGGAGGCGGTCATTGAGACGATCCTCCATGTCGCCAGAAAATTTCCCGTCATCCGTTTTGACGCGGCCATGACCCTAGCAAAGAGGCATTATCAACGTTTGTGGTTTCCAGAACCGGGCACAGGCGGCGCCATTCCTTCGCGAGCGGAACACGGCATGATCAAGGAAGAGTTCAATCGTGTCATGCCCGAAGAGTTCTGGCGCCAGGTGGTGGACCGTGTGGCCCGAGAAGCCCCTGACACTTTGTTGTTGGCCGAAGCCTTTTGGTTGTTGGAGGGATACTTTGTCCGAACGCTGGGGATGCACCGGGTCTACAACAGTGCCTTCATGAACATGTTGAAAGACGAGGAAAATGCCAAATACCGTTCCGTCATGAAGAACACCTTGGAATTCAATCCAGAGGTCCTCAAGCGGTTTGTTAATTTTATGAGCAACCCGGACGAGGAGACTGCTGTGTTCCAATTCGACAAGGGAGACAAGTATTTTGGTGTGTGCACGATGATGGTGACCATGCCTGGACTCCCGATGTTCGCCCACGGCCAGATCGAAGGATTTGCCGAGAAATACGGAATGGAATACCGATATGCCAAATGGGATGAGCAGCCGGATTGGGATCTGATACGACGGCATGAACGGGAACTGTTCCCGCTGATGAAACGCCGTCACTTATTTGCCGGAGTGGAGCACTTCGTTTTGTACGACTTCTTCACTCTGGAAGGGCATGTCAACGAGAATGTGTTTGCCTACTCCAATCGTGTTGGTGATGAGCGGGCGCTGGTCATCTACCATAACAAATATGACTCTGTCAGGGGATGGATTCGATCCTCAGCCGCCTATTCCGTCAAGGTCGGCGAAGGGGATGAGCGGAGGTTGATGCAGAAGGATTTGGGAGGAGGTCTTGGATTGACCGCCGATCAGGCCTATTTCTCAATTTTTCGGGACAATGTGACAGGTTTGGAGTATATTCGGAACAGCAAGGAATTGTGTGAAAAAGGTTTGTATGTCGAACTTGGGGCGTACAAATATCATGTGTTCATCGATTTTCGAGAAGTCCGGGATAACAAGTGGCATCACTATGCCAATTTAACGGCATACCTAAATGGCCGCGGGGTTCTAAACATTGAAGATGCGTTGAAAGAGATGTTTTTGCAACCTGTTCAAAATGCCTTCAAGGAACTCGTCAATGTAGCTGTGTTCCGCCGGTTAATGGATGCCCGTTTGAAGGGATTAGGAGGCCAACTCGATCAGGACCTCATCAATGAAATGGAACAGAAAATAATAAACCTTCTACAGGAAGCCAAACGGTTCAGCGGAGGTATGGAAGATGAGTGGGCCATTGTCGCCGAGGTAAGACGCAAACTGGAAGCCATTCTCCGTTTACCGATCATAACGAGCCGCTTCCCCGGGTCTGTAACACAGAAAGATAAAACAGCGGCGGAATACCTTCGGGAGAATCTGACCGAAGCACCCTCCATCTGGTGTACCCTGCTGAGTTGGTTATTTGTCCATACCCTTGGAAGAGTGGTCGATCAAACGGATTCTGAAGAGCGAAGCCGTAGTTGGATTGATGAATGGAGACTGGGCAAAACCATCGCCAGTGTGTTAGGGGATTTAGAATTGGAAGAGACATCTGTATGGAAATCGGTGAGTGTGGTCAAGCTGCTCACCCGTCATCGACGATGGTATGAGGTAAAACGATCTGACCAAAATCAAGCATACCGGGTATTAGAGTCACTGCTGAAGGATGGCGAAGTTCACCAATTTTTACAGGTGAATCGATACAATGATATTCTGTGGTTCAACAAGGAAGCGTTTCATGAGTTCCGTTGGTGGCTCTTTCTGGCAGCAGCGGTGGAAATCAGTTCTGACCCTCTGCGGTCCGCAGGCGAAGTGGTAAAAGACCTGGGGGACTGTTACGCTATCACCCAAGCATTGCACCATGTGGGGAAAAGATCTGAATATCAAATAGAAAAATTGTTGGCAGCAACAAAGCAGCTATGATCGAAATGATCGATCAGTGATCTAAGAAGGGGCTCGCCGACCATTAATGTCGACGCTGCATTCCCAATTGCTTTGAGCTTTAACGTTCTTCTTATTCCTCGTTCCGCAATCCCCACTCCGCATTTAATAAAGCGACGCCCAACTCAGCGTCCAATCCCCGAATCGTTCGTTCACGCGATCCATCGCTTTGAGAAGGTTATCCTTTTTTTCTCTCTTCTCAAAAAGGTCCAATTGACACCATTCTTTTTTCAAAAGGGACACCCCCACCCCCAAGAGCCGAATCGGTTTGGGATGGGAGATCGATTCGAAGATTTCAACAGCGTGAAGGAATATTTCATTGCCGCCGTTGACTAATCGGGAAAGGGTCTTCTGTTTTGAAAAGGTATAAAAATCGGAATAACGGACGGTAAGGGTGATCCTCTTCCCGAAAAACCCCTCTCTCCTCATTCTCCTCGAGGTCCTTTCCGAAAGTTGGAGGAGAACCTTTCTCAAAAGATTCGAATCAGAGGTATCCTCTTCGAGGGTGACGCTGTGGCTGATCGATTTTGCATCTTCCTCTTCATCAAAGGGAACAACCGGGCTATCGTCCCATCCCAAACCCATCTCGTGGAGCCTCTCACCGATCGCGCCAAACCGTTTATTCAAAACCGAAACCGGATATTTTCCCAATTGACCGCAGGTGAAGATGCCAATCGATGCTAATTCCTCTTCCAGTTTTGGGCCGATTCCAAAGAGTTTGGAAACGGGAAGATCTTCTAATATTTCTTCCACCTTTTCTTTCTCAATGATCACCAAGCCATCCGGTTTTTTCAGGCGGCTCCCCAGCTTCGCAAGGAGTTTATTCGGGGCCACCCCAATGGAGCAGGTCAGTTGTTCATTCTTCTGGATTCGCTCTTTGACCGATTGAGCAATTTGGAGGGGGGACTGAAAGAGAAGCTGAGATTGAGTGATATCCAAATAGGCCTCATCAATGGAGGCAACCTCTACCATGGGAGTGTAATTCTTTAAAAAAGAAAAGATTCGAGCAGATGTCTTCGTATATTTGGAATGATTGCCCTTCACAAGGATGAGTTGAGGACACCTTCTTTTTGCCTCTTGGGTTGACATTCCCGCACGAATCCCATAAGGCCTTGCCTCGTAAGTGGCGGAGGTTACCACACTTCGAGAAAGGGAACCGCAAACCGCCGCAGGTTTGCCTCGTAACGAAGGATCATCCCTCTGCTCCACAGAAATAAAAAAAGCATCCATATCGATGTGAAGAATAATGCGATCCATAAATTTTTGATTGCCGATTTGCGATTTACAATTTAAAAATGCTTTAAAATCGGCATTCGGAAATCGAAAATCGTAAATTATTCCATTTTTCTAAAAATCCCAACCACTTTTCCAACAATGGCAATCTTCTTCTCCCCCTTTCTGACGACAATGGGTTCCATACTCGGGTTGGCTGGTTCAAGGCGAATTAAATCCTTTTTCATAAAGATCCTTTTGATAGTAGCTTCATCTTCAATCAAGGCGACGACAATCTCTCCGTTTTCTGCATGTGGTTGCGGCTTGACCAGGGCAAAATCTCCGTCTTGGATGTGAGCCTCGATCATGCTATCTCCCTGAACCCGAAGGAGGAAGACATCTTCGGAGGAGACGAGATCCCGGTCGAGGTTGATATATCCCTCAATATTCTCTATAGCAAGGATGGGCTCCCCTGCCCTCACCCCTCCAACAATAGGAAGCGAAAGTATTTGGCCTGTATGGAAAGGAGACCCACCCAGAACCTCAATGGCCCTCGAACCTCCTGGGACCTTCCTTAAATAACCCTTCCTTTCCAAGATGGCGATGGTTTTTTGGGGAGCCTTCGGTCCCTTCAACCCAAAGTGGGTTGCAATTTCCCGAAGGGTCGGTGGAAATCCTTTGTTTTTTATAAAATTCTTTAAAAAATTAAGTACTTTCTTTTGCGTCCGCGTTAAATTTTCTTTCATCCCCCTTAACCTCTCCCCTTTTGGCTATTGGGTAATAATGATCTACATTTGTAGACTACTTTAAAATACGATTTTTTATTTGTCAAGAGAAAAATCACCAGCCTTTCAAAGAAAGCCTTTTTTGACCAAGAATACCATGCTGACCTTGATATTTAACCTTTAAATGGAAAGACCCAATCACTTTACAATTGACTATGCAAACACTACCATAAATATGTTATCTTCACGAAGGGAAAAAATGGGAGGAATAGGAATCAATGGACGAGAAAAAAGGGAGACCAAATCAACGGAAAAAAAAGGTCGTTGCCTTTATTCTTTTTCCCGCCATCATTGTTATCGGAGCGGTGACGCTCTACTTTTACCTACGTTATAAGGAGACCCGTATCTCAACCGATGATGCTTTTGTCGATGGTAGGGTGCATGTCATTGCTTCAAAGATCCCTGGCACTGTTAAAATGATACACATTAAAGATAACCAGTTTGTAAAAAAGAATGATCTCCTCCTCGAGATTGATCTAAGGGATTATGAAGTCAGAGTCAAAGAGGCCCGTGCCGGTCTTGAGACGGAGAAGGCGAAACTTCCTGAAATCCGGGACAGGGTGGATACGGTTAAAAAACAGCTAAGCGAGATCATCGCCTCTTTGGAGGCGGCCCGGGCTAACCTCGAACTCCAGAAGGCTAATCTCGAGTTCGCAAGAGTGGAGTTTCAGAGATCTGAGTCCCTTTTCAAAAAAGAGGTGATCCCAAAACAACAATATGACAATTCAAAAACTAAATATGAGGTTGCTATCGCTCAGGTGAAGGCAGCGCAGGATCTGGCAAAACAAGTTGAGGCATCTCTTGACACACAGAGGGCGCTGGTCAAACAGACGGAATCCGGCCTGCCTCCGCAGGAGGCCCAGATTCGGCAGAGAGATGCTGTTTTGAAGGGGACCGAACTGAACCTTGGCTACACAAGGATTTATGCGCCAGCAGACGGTTACATCGCAAAGAGGTCCGTTGAGGTTGGAAATCAAATTCAGGCCGGACAATCTCTCATGGCGGTTGTGCCTCTTGACGATATCTGGATCACTGCAAATTATAAGGAGACCCAACTGGAGGGGGTAAAACCAGGGCAGAGGGTGAAAATAAAAGTTGATACCTATCCTGGTAGGGTATTTTATGGAAAGGTAGATAGCCTCATGGCAGGGACAGGGGCTGTTTTCTCCCTATTTCCACCTGAGAATGCCACAGGAAACTACGTAAAGATCGTGCAGAGAATACCTGTCAAGATCATTCTTGATCAAGGCACTGATCCTTCACATATCTTAAGAATTGGAATGTCCGTGGTCCCCACGATTTTAACTGAATCATGAACCCACGCTGTCAAGACAGAAGAGGTATTGGGATATCCGGGGATGAAGAAATTCTAAATTCGAGGCACAGAATCCCGCCAAAGCGGGATTCAAAATGCCAATTTTCAAAACAGAATTTTCAATTTCTGCCTGCGCCAGGTGGAACAAATTTTTTATAATCTTTTTATCGCCTACGAACCATAAAAATTGCTAATCCCCCCTCGCCCCTTTTTAGAAAAGAGGGGGGGATTTGTTCTGAAGATTGGGTTGAGATGAACAAGTGGATTGTTGCCATCACGGTCATGCTGCCCACGCTCATCGAGATCGTGGACACATCGGTCGTCAATGTCTCCCTCGATCATATCCGCGGCAGCCTTTCCGCAGGGATCGATGAATCCACCTGGACGATTACATCCTATCTTGTATCGAATGCCATCATCATTCCCATCACCGCATGGCTCAGCAAGCTGTTTGGAAGAAAACGTTATCTCATCTTTTCTATCTCCCTGTTCACCTTCAGTTCGTTCATGTGCGGCTCTTCGTGGAACCTCCAGAGCCTTGTGCTTTTTAGAGTCCTCCAAGGCCTGGGGGGCGGCGCCCTTCAGCCCATTTCTCAGGCCATTCTTCTGGAAACATTCCCGCCTTATCAGCACGGGATGGCCATGGCGATCTTTGGAATTGGCATCATGTTTGGGCCTATCATCGGCCCTTTGCTGGGAGGATGGATTACAGACAACTGGTCCTGGCACTGGATATTCTTCATCAACATCCCAATTGGATTTATCTCAATCCTGATGGCCCTATTTTTTATTGTCGACCCGTCCTACATGCAGCGAACAAAGATAAAGATCGATTACTGGGGGCTTTTATTTCTAGCGATTGGTCTCGGATGCCTTCAGATCGTCCTCGACAAAGGGCAGAGAGGGGACTGGTTTTCATCCAGCTTCATCACCTGGCTGAGCTATCTTTCCATATCCTCTCTGATCATGTTTATCGTGGTGGAATTCTTTGCAGAGAGCCCTATTGTTAATTTGAGGACTCTCAGAAATCTTTCATTCACCACCGGAAATATCATCATGTTTTTCGTTTTTTTTAACCTCTTCGGAAGCATTGTGCTGCTTCCGATCTGCCTCCAGACATTGATGGGATATACGTCTTTCCTGGCGGGACTGGCGCTTGGCCCTGGCGGCATTGCCACGATGATCGCCATGCCAATCGCAGGGAAACTTGTAACGAAGATCAATTCCAAGGCGATCCTTGCTTTTGGCATTGCAGTGGCTGCCTATTCGGTCCATATGATGGCGCAGTTTAATCTTAATGCGGATTTCAATACCGTCTTCTGGCCAAGAGTTGTGTTGGGCGTGGGCATGGGTTTTCTCTTCATCCCCCTCACAACGATGACCATGTCAAGCATAAGAAGGGAAGAGATGGGGAACGCCACAGGAATATTCAATTTACTGAGAAACCTCGGTGGTAGCTTTGGCGTTGCTTTCGTTACCACCATGCTTGCCAGACGGGTGCAGTTTCATCAAGTCCATCTTGTGGAACATCTCACCCCTTTTGACAAGAACCTCCAGTTAGCCGTTCCCGGAATCTCTCAAATGTTGCACAACAGAGGATTTGTGTCTCCCCTCCCAAACCAAGGAACCTTGGGTGCGATTTACAATCAGCTTTTGCGGCAGGCATCCATGCTATCATTTAACGATGTATTCCATATTCTTTCGGTAATGATGGCGTTGGTTCTTCTTCTTGTCCTGTTGATGAAAAAAGGGAAGGCGGATGTTCCTGGATCTATGACGCATTAGCACGAATAATGTGTTAACGATTTAGACCACTTTCGCGAAAAGCGTCCGTCCCGCTATGGGGCGATTGCTTAAATTTCTTCAGAATTAACCCAGATATTGCAGAAAAGCTAACCATACGGACATGGGTGAACTGGTCGGAAGGGCTTCGGGGCGAACGTTCAGTGCAAGGAGCACTTGCATCCCAGACACTTGGCGGAGTTCACTTTCAGTGGCGTCCTCCCTTTCCCTTAAAATGTCAATTCGACCGCCGTCCGAAGCCTTGAAGAGCGGCTAACCCATGGCCGTTTTTGCAACTACTGGGTTAACCTTGCGCCTCATCTATTGCTGGAAGAGTTGCTGAACCCAAGTAAAGGCAGGAATTTGGTATATTTGAAAGTCTCGAAAAATGAGACCCATGGGATATCCCTTTCTCTCTTTCCATATCGCCACCAAACCGCCAGTCCTGTCCTTACCCCCTTTGCAATGTATCCAAACAGGCTTCTTACACTTGTCGATGATCTCTATGACTCGATCAATGTCTCCCCAATCTCCCGGCCCTCCGGCATCCCACGAAAAGTTGTAATAATCGATGTTCCGCTTCTCGCAGAAGTTTTTCTCAAAGACCTGATCTTTACTTTTTTCAGGTTCCCATGCCAAATTGATCACCGATTGAAAGGGAAATAGCTCGTAGTGAAGCCACAAAACAGCAGGGCTGGGTTGACCCGAGCGTTGAATACCTTTTGTCACTAATCCAAAATTACAAAGTAATTTTCTGATAACTTCGTTACACCACTTTACCAAAATATTTTCACTCTTTGCCTGAAGCGCCAATTTCTTATTGACTCTATTGAACATCTCTTTTGGAGTAAGGTTCAGGTCCTTCAATTTTTTCTGCAGCGCTTCCTCGGCATCTAAACCAAAGGCACTTTTCAATAGAGGACTTTTCAACTGGTTGACTTTGCCAAATTCAGAGATCGTCATCTCTTCTGAAGAGACGAGTTCTTGGCGGTACCAATCTTTTAGAAGCAGTTCTTCTCCCCAGATTTTTACAAAAGCAAAAAAGAAAAAAATAGCTAAAATGATGAAGAGGCAAAAAACCAGAGTGGGCTTACGAAGTTGTTTCAGCTTCATTCGATAATCCGTTCCTTGTTGAGATTTACGGGGAACCAAATTCGATCACATGGTTTCTTATAATAATGCCTTGAAAATGAGACAAACGCAAACAAAAATTAATGGTATTTCGGCTAACGCGGTTGGTCTTCCTCTCTGGTTAGGGTTTCTGCAATTCAGATACTGGACCTCAGTCCGGCCAAGGTGGGATTTAACGTCAGACTCTTCATAAGGCAAATTAACCCTCGCTGATATCCATGTGTCCAAATTTCTTTGTAAACCCTTTTGTGAAATTTCTGGCTATTTCCTCGCTTTCGGTCTGATGTCTGGAGTCTATCGCCTAATGTCTAAACCACAGTTTAGGGGTTCATTTGGCTTGGAGATGTCTCAGTCACCGATGCCTCCTTCGGCCTTAGGGGTTCACGATGACATCTTCGCTTTGCCTAACGTACCATGGTAACTATAATAACCAGAGCTCCTAATACGAATCTGTACAAGGCGAATGGTAAGAAATCCTTAGTCCGAACATGTCGAAGCAAAAAGCCAATACTGACAATGCCGGTAATACAAGAGACCAGTATTCCTATCGTAAAGTTTACGTTTATCATGGAGGAATTCGAAATAACGTGCGGCAGTTTAACCATGGCAGCGCCAAAGATAATGGGAGTTGACAATAAGAATGAAAACCGGGCTGCTCCTTCTCTGGTTACCCCCATCAACAATCCTGTGGTCATCGTAATGCCTGAACGGGAAACTCCCGGAATAATTGCAAGCGTTTGGGATAGCCCAATGAATATACTGGTACCGAAGGTGATATGGTTTATCTCAATATCCTTAGCGCTTCTGCGGTCTGCCCAGTACAAAAGAATGCCCATCAATATCAACATCATGGCGATCAGAAGAGGGGATCTGAATATCGTTTCGGCTTTCTTTTCTAACAGGAATCCACCCATTGCTCCTGGCACACTGGCTGCAACCAAAAACCAAAATAATCGACCCTTTACGCTTCGGACATCCGTAAAGCCCTTCATAATCAGTTGCCACCAGTCCTTCCAGAAATAGATAACCACCGCTACAAGCGTACCGATATGTAGGGCAACGTCGAAAGTAAGTCCTGGATCTGTCCATCTGAAAAACCAAGGAACCAGAACAAGATGTGCTGAGCTGGATATGGGCAAAAACTCTGCAAATCCTTGAACCAATCCGAGTATTACTGCTTGCATTATAGTCAATTTCTGCCTCCTGATTTATAATTATTATTCATACTCTTCTCCGATACCAAATATTTAGTGTCAGAATTTAGAGGCAACCATCCTTTAAATCTTTATCCTTCTCTAATGTGATTTTAAGGAGGTTCCATTTATACAGATAGGAAGTAAAAACGAGACCAGGAAAGGGAGTTTAAAGAGAGGGCCTTCTTGAGTTTTGCACGGATTTCCTTATCGTCTTTACTTTCAAGAAAGCCTTTCCTTTTGAAAATAAAATAGCACGCGACCCTTAATTCAATTCGATTCCACATCAAGTCTCTAAGAGGATGAGATCGGGATCTTCGAGGCGTGCAATCACGGTGTTGAGGAATCGCGCTGCCTCTCCGCCATCGACCACCCGATGGTCGAAGGATAGGGCTAAGTGGAGAATTTTTCGGATCTCAATTTTTCCATCCCTTACCACAGGCATATCTTTAATCTTCCCCACGCCCAGGATGGCCACTTCAGGATGGTTGATGATCGGGGTCCCATAAATTCCTCCTAATGCCCCATAGTTCGTAATAGTGAAGGTTCCCCCCTTCAGATCCGCTAAATCGATCTTTCGGTTCCGTGCCTTCTCCGCAGACTGTCTCAATTCTTCCGCCAGATGGAGGATGGACTTATCCTTTGCATTTTTCACCACAGGAACCATCAGACCTTCCGGGGTATCTGCGGCAAAGCCAATGTTATAATATTTTTTCAGGATAATCTCTTCGTTTTCATCGTCCAATGTTGCATTGAGATAGGGATGCTCACTTAAACCCGCGATCACGGCCTTGACGATAAAAGGCAGGATGGTCAGTTTAATCCCTTTCCCCTCGGCTGCCTTCTTCTCTTTTTCCCGAATCTTCCATAATTCCGTGACATCGGCTTCATCCATCGTGGTCACATGGGGTGCAGTATATTTTGATTTGACCATGGCTTTTGCGATGGACCGCCGAACACCTCTCAGGGGAATACGCTCGACATAGCCGTACAAATCGTATTTTCTGACCTTAGGGGGCTTCTTCACTTCCTCCACCGGTTTTTCTTTACTCTCTGCCGCCTGACGGACATCTTTTTCCAACACCCGGCCTTCAGGCCCTGTGCCCTGCACTTTATTGATGTCGACGCCTAATGCTTTCGCCAGAGCCCGTACAGATGGTGTGGCCAAGGCATGCTCGCTAACCAAGGCTGGTTTAATCGGTTCAACCTTCGCTGCTACTGCAGGAGATTCTTCAGGTGCCTCTTCCAATTCCCCTACCACACCGACCGACTTGGGCCTTGCTGGTGCAGAAGGCTTCGGAGGTGGAGCGGCCAATGCTTCTCCCTTCTCTCCGATCACAACGATCACCTGGCCGACCTTCACAATCTCTTTCTCCTTGGCCAGTATTTTTAGAATCACCCCGGTTCTGGGAGAAGGAATCTCTGCGAGTGCCTTATCGGTCTCCACTTCGACCAGAGGCTGTCCCTCCTTCACTTCATCCCCTTCCTTGACGAGCCAGCGGACAATCTCACCTTCCGTCAAACCTTCTCCGATATCGGGAAACTTAAATTCGTATGGCATAGCAAACCCCCAAATGAGAAATTAGGTTGAGGTTTAGGTTAAGGTTAAGTTTTGTTTTTTCTCAACCTCAACCTTAACCTTATCCTGAGATTTAATTAGAAGCTCGTCACTTTTTTCACTGCCATCACAATTCTTTTTGGATTCGGGAGGTAGTAGTGTTCAGCTTTTGGCAGAGGGACGGGAATATCAAACCCCGTCACCCTTTCAATCGGTGCCTGAAGAGAGAGAAGTGCCTTCTCATTGATCAGGGCAATGATCTCAGCGCCCAGACCACAGGTTTTGGGTGCCTCATGGACGATGACTCCTCTACCTGTCTTCCGGATGGAGGTAATGATGGCTTCAACATCCATGGGTGAGATCGTTCTGAGATCAATGATCTCCACATCAACCTTATCTTCTTTCAATTCCTGAGCCGCGTTTAATGCCTCTCGCACCATTGCCCCCCAGGCAACGATCGTCACATCTTTGCCTTCCTGAACCAGCCTTGCCTTACCCAGAGGGATGGTGTAATCCCCTTCCGGAACCTCTTCCCGGATCGCCCGGTAGATCCGTTTGGGCTCGAGAAAGAGAACGGGATCCGGATCTCGAATCGATGAGAGCAAGAGCCCCTTGGCCTCGTAAGGAGTGGAAGGAATGACGACTTTGATCCCCGGTATATGGGCTAAGATCGCTTCAGGGCTATCCGAATGATGCTCAGGCGCATGGATGCCTCCTCCGTATGGAGTCCTTATGACCAAGGGACAGGTGAACCTTCCCCTTGATCGATTTCGTATCCGGCCAATATGGTTATTGATTTGATCGAGGCAGGGATAGAGGAAACCTTCAAATTGAATCTCGGCAATTGGATGAAGTCCATTAACGGCCAGGCCGAAGGCCGTGCCCACAATACCCGCCTCGGCAAGTGGCGTATCTACGACACGGTCCATCCCAAACTTTTGTTGAAGCCCATCGGTGACGCGAAAGACACCCCCTTCCTTTCCTACATCCTCACCCAGAATAATGATCCGGGAATCCCTTTCCATTTCCTCACGAAGACCTAAGTTGATCGCTTCAACCATATTGAGTTTGGCCATAAGTTCTTTCCTTTCCTGTCTTTCAACCTACGGAGATATATTTACCAATCAATCACAAAATAGTCAGTCAAATCCCAATAACCAAATTCCAAATCCCAAATAAATTCCAATTACCCAATGTTCAAATAACCAAAACACTCAATTGTGTTTTTACTTAAGGTTTTGGTCATTTAAATTTTGGTCATTGTTTGGTGCTTGGAATTTGATTATTGTCAACTTTAGTCTGTCTACAGACACGAAATAGCGTTATTTTACAAAGTCGAAAGTCGATTTTAAATACTCCAATTGTTCTCTTAACTGAGGCGTCATCTCTGAGAAGACAAACTTAAAGATCTCTTCTACCTCCGGCACTGGAACGGCCTCCGCATCCTTGACCGCTTGATCGATTTCCTTCTGCGCTTCCTCTGTCAACTGCTGTTCCACTTTCTCATTCCAGATCCCCTTCCCATTGAGATAAAGCCTCAACCTGACCAAGGGGTCCAATGGCCTCCAGGGAGCGATCTCATCCTCTGTGCGATATTTCGTTGGGTCATCTGCTGTGGTGTGAGGTCCAAACCGGAAGGTCACTCCTTCGATCAATGTGGGACCCCCTCCAAAACGGGCTTTCTCCACTGCTTCCTTTGTCGCAGCAAAGACAGCGAAGAGATCGTTGCCATCCACCTGAATACCGTCAAAACCATAAGCAATGGCCTTTTGCGCAATCGTCTTCGAGGCGGTCTGAAGAGACCTTGGAACCGAGATGGCATACTGATTATTCTGGCAGAAGAAGATCGTCGAAGTCTTGAAGACGCCAGCAAAATTCATGGCCTCATGAAAATCGGCCTTGGAGGTTGCTCCGTCTCCGAAATAGACGATCGAGACAATCTTCTCACCCTTCAGTTTGCCTGCCCAGGCCAAACCAACGGCATGGAGCGTCTGTGTTCCCACCGGGACGGAAACAGGCATGACGTTAATCCCTTCTGGTGCCCGACTCCCCATCTCATTTCCCATCCAGTAGAGATAAAATTTACTGAGAGGAATCCCCATCATAAGCATCGCTCCTATTTCTCTAAAAGCGGGGACGACCCAATCGCTTTTTTGGAGCGCATAGGTACTCCCCACCTGGCAGGCCTCCTGGCCCCAGATGGGTGCATAGGTCCCAAATCGCCCCTGGCGTTGAAGCATCAGAGCCCTCTGGTCAGCCAATCGGATGAAGGCCATTTTCTGATAGAGCATAAATGTCTCCTCGTCACTCAGCGGGGCTTTCTCTCCTGGCGGCAGTGTCCCATCTGGCTTGAGAATCTGGAACATCTTCCCCTTTAATGGATGATAATCTTCCGTCAAGCTCATACCTTCTCCTTCTGAATTTAGGAATTCAGGAATTTTTCAATTCGAAATTCGCAATCCGCAATTATTCAAGCGCCCACTTCTTCAATCGTTCATAGTCTGCTGAGCCGCAGATCCACTTGCCCGATTTCTTGTTGAAAAAGAACGGAACTCCACCACAATAGCCCTTGTCATATTCTCTCATGAGCTTCGCATTGGCTTCGTTGTGCCATACTTCGAGTTTTCCTATGTTGATCCCTTCTTCATCCTCTAACCTCTCCACGAGAGGATCCATTTTATGGCAGTGCGGTCATTCCGCTCCGGTGAATTCTAACAAATAAAATTCCTTTTCCACTCTATCCCCTCCTTTCAAATCTAACTGGTTGCTGTCTCTGCCCTCGCCCCCTCCCGTGAGAACACCGCTCTTCCAACCAACCTGGCTACGGGAATGTAAAGGATGATCAAAACGATCAGCGGAAGGAAGGAGGGAATCAGAGCATCCGATCTAAACCCTTCAACAAAGTAAGCGAAAGCAAGTAAGATGGCAGTAAAATTATGGGTGCAGATCATCCCCAGATTCGCAGGAGCCATCTTGATAGGTTCCTGATAATAAGCTCTTAAGATCGAAATCGTCTTGTAGGCAATCGGAAGCGTGAGTAAAGAGATCAGTCCCAAGGTCGGGATCCTTCCCAAGAGTACCCCTATTAAAATGACGCCGTAAGCTGAAAGGAGGCTCACAATAAATAACCAGACTCCTGTTTTTCTGCCGAAACGAGCTACTAAGTTCAACTTTCCACCCTTTCGGTCTTCAAAATAGTCTGGAATCTCATTGATCGTAATCATCGAAAAGAGCATGATCCCAAAGGGAAGGGTTCCCCAGAAGGCCTCCCATGAGATCCTCTGGACCTGAACATAGTAGGCACCCAGGCCGATCCCAGGACCAAAACAGAGAAGCTGTGCCAATTCTCCCAGCCCCTGATAACCAAATCGAACGGGTGGGGCGGTGTAAAAAAATGCACAGAAAAAACCAATGCCTAAAAGGAGAAGAATAAAAGATCCTCTCATGATACCCAGAAAAACACCGATGCCGATGGCGATGATATAGAAAGTGATAAACACCTGCCGCATTCGTTGAGGCTGGATCAAACCTGATGAAAGGAGACCGCTCCCGCCTGTATAAGGATTTTTGCCATCCGTGGCAAATATATCCACTAAGTGACGGAAGTCATAATAATCATCCGTCATGTTCAGGGCCAGATGGTTGAGAATCAGGCCCAGCATCACCAAAAGGAAATATCCAGGAAGTAATTTCCCATCAGATGTCCAGGCAATCATTCCGCCCAGTATCCCTGGCATGAAACTGGCTGAGGCAAAATGGAATCGAAAGGCCTTCCACCAGACTTCCAGACGCTTCACACTCATTTTATTTCTTTTTGCCTCTTGAGGCATAATCAAAACTGAGTCGGCCCGCTCCTGCAGCGAGAAGGATTAGAAGTCCCCCAAACATGCTCACATTCTTCATAAAGTGGATCATCATTTTGGGATCAACAAATATGTTGTGGAAAATGAGAGTAGTAGGAATTAAGAAAATGAGGATCAGTACAACCCCAAACCGTGCAAAATAACCCAATATCACTGTGATGCTCCCGACCAGTTCAAAAAAGATCGCTCCCACAAGGAAGAAATGAGCAAAAGGCATCCCCTGACTGGCCATATACTTTGCCGTCCCTTCAAAATTTCCGATCTTCCCTATCCCTGACTTGAGGAAAATTATGACCAAAAGAATTCTTCCGACCAACATAGCAAAAGCCTTTAACCATTCCATAGGATACCTCCTTCTTGAAAAGGGCTCTCGGGTTCAAGGATTCAAGGGTTCAAGAGATAGTTTCTTCTTTAGTGCTCTGTAGTAATTAACGCTCAGATCTTAATCCCTTCACTCGGCCCCTGGTACCCTGGCCCACTTGAACCCTTTCATCATTAAACCAGTTTTAAATCTTTATATTTCTTCACATGCTCCACCAGCCCGCCGTCGCTGAGAATCCTTTTCATCACAGGTGGAAGAGCAGTGAAGACGATCGTTTCGTTTCGTGTGTGATTGATAATCTTCCCTTCCTCAACGAAGAGCTCTATGACATCCCCTTCCCTGAAGTTTTCCGTATCACAGATGATTGCCGGCAGGCCATTATTAAAGCAGTTTCGATAAAAAATCCGAGCAAAACTTTTTGCCAAAACAGCCTGAATGCCATTCATTTTGATTATGATGGCGGCATGCTCCCTGCTGGAACCCAGGCCAAAATTTAGACCTGCAACGATGAAGTCACCCGGGGAAACCATTTCAGAAAGCCCAGGTCTCTCATACTCCAGTATATGTTTCGATAATTCGGGTAAATTGGACCGCAGATAGAAATAGCGTCCAGGGATGATATGGTCTGTGCTGATGGCATCGCCAAACTTCCAAACCTTTCCTTTCATTGCCTCCTCCCCAAGCCCTTCACCCCATCCCCTGAAGCTGTGAAAAAAATGCTCCAAGTTGAGAGGGCCGGCAGTCCCAATTTTTTCACACCTCTTCTTTCCCTATGTGAGGAAGGAAGGTGAGAGGACCTCCTCCTTACAGATACTTTCTCGGATCGGCAATCTTGCCTTCGATCGCTGTGGCGGCGGCAACAGCTGGAGACCCTAAATAAATGAATGACTTTGGGCTCCCCATCCTTCCTTTAAAATTTCTGGGCTGGGTGGCCAAACAGACCTCCCCATCACCCAAAACGCCTTCATGAAGTCCCACACAGGCCCCGCATCCAGGGGGCATTACCAATCCACCCGATTCGATAAGCGTTTCCAGAGCCCCATCTCTCAAAGCTTCTAAATAAACCATCCGAGAACCGGGTGTGACAACCATCCGAATTTTAGGATGAATCTTTTTTCCTTTTAATATCTTGGCTGCAATCTGAAAGTCTTCCACCCTTCCATTACAAGAAGTCCCGAGATAGACCTGATCCACTTTTACTTCACCGATTTCATCAATGGTCTTGGTATTGTCTACCTGATGAGGACAGGCGATGGTCGGCTTAAGTTCTTTTGCATTAATCAACACTATCTTTTCATAAACCGCGTCAGGGTCGGGAGACAGCTTCCTGAAATCTTGAGACCTCCCCATCCGATTCAACCAACCGCGGGTGATTTCATCGGAGGGAAAGAGTCCAACCTTCGCCCCTCCCTCCACAGCCATATTGGCGATCGTCAATCGACCCGCCATTTCAAGATCTTCAATCGTATCTCCACAAAACTCAAGGGCTTTGTAAGTCCCTCCCGCGGCACCAATCTTTCCGATGAGATGGAGGATAATATCCTTTCCGTAAACACCGGTGGCCAACTCTCCCTCAACGGCGACCCGAATCGTTTCGGGCACTCTTAACCAGATCTTTCCGAGGGCGATGGCAATCCCTGCATCCGTTGAACCGACGCCGGTGGCAAAGGCTCCAAGAGCGCCCCCTGTGCAGGTATGGGAGTCGGCCCCGATCACAACATCTCCTGGCCTCACTTCCCTTTCCGCCACGACCTGATGAGAGATACCATACCCAACATCTGAAACCTGACTTCCTGTCTTCGTAGCAAAATCCCTCAAAAAAATATGGTCATTACTCAGTTCAAACCTTGGGCTGGGAGAGGCATGGTCGAAAAAGAAGATCGTCCTCTGAGGATTGTATATCTCCTTCAGGCCCATCTCTTGGATCTTTCTCACCGCCAGCGGGCCTGTCCCATCCTGGGTGTAAGTAAGATCCACTTTGACCACGGTGATCTGCCCAGCTCGAACCTCCTTACCAGCATGTTCACTCAATATCTTTTCGGCCAATGTCATGCCCGTCATATGTCTCCTGCCTCTCAAGGGGAGTTTGGCTCCATTATTTATATCACACAATTCACTCCCGCTCACCTTGAATTTTTAAAGTCCAAATCTAATCTTTCGCCTCCTTTTCTGATGACGAAAAAGATGGGAGGGTAAAGCGTCTGTTGCAGGGCCTTTTTCGATTATGCCCCATCCCAATGAGACCTCTCTTTTTCCGAAAACCAATGAACCGGATCAGCATAGTAGGACTCCACATCTTTCAACATGAGCAGATGGCCTCTTTCCTCGTGTCCCAATTGAGTGTAGAATTTCTTCTCCAACCAGTGGGAAGCCGCATTGCTGAGATCCGTATAGAGTTTCAAACCCTTCTCTTCATACTGAATGCCCAACTTCACGGCATCCAACTCCCCTGTGGTGGGCTTGACATTTCGATCGATCTCAGCCATTGCCTCCTCAAAGACGTTCCTCAAAGGACGCCGGGGAGAAAAGAGAGAGGGTATCTCCGGCCACTCCCCAATTTTATTTAGAGATTCGTAAATCGATTTTATCCTCTCAATATGATCCAATTCCGCATCAGCCAAAGAGAGGAAGATTGATTTCCCAAACCTTTCTTCGGTCTTTTTGTTGGCTGCCAGAAAGAATGATCTTCCATCTTCCTCAAACTTGATGGCTCCCTGAAGGGCGTCAAAAGTCCTCTTCTCCATATATCCTCCTTTATTCACATTGCCCCTGGGGCGGAGAAATAAGATAATGATATCGTTGGATTTCTCTCTGGGGGTCAGTATATGCAAAATGGAGCGAAAAGCATATGGGGTGAACTCTGTATTTTATGAAGAGGAATACTGTATTTTCAGTATCATCCCTGGCGGGGAACGAAAAAACTTATGATATATTATTTCTGGATTAAATTTTTCTCTATGCGTATCCATTTTTAAAATAGCGCCCGAAGGGAAACGAGTTAAAAGATGCTGAAAGAAGCACTGCTTTATGAAGCAACAGAAGATAACAAAGTCCGCTGTTTTTTGTGCAATCACCATTGCACCATCTCTGAGGGAAAATATGGACTGTGTAGTGTCAGGGAAAATAGAGGAGGGACCCTCTACACACATGCCTATGGGGAACTCATCGCCCAACATATCGATCCGATTGAAAAAAAACCTTTGTACCATTTTCTCCCGGGCTCAACATCTTATTCCATTGCCGCCATCGGGTGCAATTTCCAATGCGGCTTCTGCCAGAATTGGCAGATCTCTCAGGCAAGCGAAGCAAAGACGCTGGGTCTCCATCCCCAAGAGGTAAAACCAGGAGATGTGATTCAACAGGCGAAACGGTCGGGCTCAAAAAGCATCTCCTACACCTACACCGAACCGACCATATTTTTCGAGTATGCCTACGAGATCGGACAACTGGCAAAGAGAGAGGGACTGTATAACGTGTTTGTGACAAACGGCTACATGACAGAAGAGATGATCCATATGATCCATCCCTATCTGGATGCCGCCAACATCGACCTCAAGTCTTTCAGCAATGATTACTATCGAAAGATTTGTGGTGGGAAACTTGATCCCGTGTTGAGGAGCATTGAAATGATGAAAAGGTTGAAAATTTGGGTTGAGGTAACAACTCTGGTGGTGCCTGGGCAAAATGATTCGGACGAGGAGTTAAAAAAGATCGCCACCTTTCTCGCTGGAATCGATCCGTCCATTCCATGGCATATCAGCCGCTTCTATCCTCAGTATAAAATGGACGAATTAGAAAGCACTCCGATCAAAGCCATCCAGAAAGCCTATGAGATCGGCCGGCAAGCGGGCTTGCGTTATGTCTACCTCGGGAATGTGACGGGAGAGGGGAATAATACCTATTGCTACCAATGCCATCAACTCTTGATCGAGCGGTCGGGCTTCTCCGTCAAAGGATATAAAATGAGAGAAGGGAGATGCCCTGCCTGTAAAAGTCCCATAGATGGCGTTGGCCTTTGAAGCGATGGACCCAATCAAACGATTGTGGACCGGATTTGATATTCTCCTGAAGAACGAAGGGGCCCCTCTCCATTGAATCACGAGTAAAACGGGAATGGGCATTTTAAATAAATTTATTGCAACGGGACCAGAAGAAGCCATATGATAAACATATGCCGCAGCCCATTTTAACCCAGGCTAATAAATAGAAAAGGAGGTGAAAGAGATGATGGCCAAGAAAAGAGTCGCCATGAACGAGCATGCCAGGCGGCAGGAAGCGAAGTTCTGGGCAATGATGCGGGCTGCTGAACCTGGCAAGCGATGCTTGAAGTGAAAGAGCTGAAAAAAAGCATAATTGCCGGTTCGGCAATAAAGACCTTTGATTTTTTTATTCAATGGCATCTTACTGAACGGTGTAACCTTCGATGCCGCCACTGTTATCAGGGGCGGAGAAGAGTTCAGGAGATGACACTGGATGAACTGAAACGTGAGATCGACGGGGCAACCGAGATGTTTCAGGCCTGGGAGGAAGAGCACGGCATTCAGGTTTCCCCGTCGATTCACTTCACGGGGGGAGAGCCTTTTCTTTACGAGGACCTTTGGGAGGTCATCGAATATTCCAGAAGAGGGGGATATAGCGTGGCATTGATGACAAATGGCTCCCTCATCAAGAGAGAAGATGGCTTGAAGGCCTTCTCGCTGGGGATCTCGGACGTTCAGGTGAGTTTAGAAGGTCCTCCGGATCTTCATGATTCGATCCGAGGCCGCGGAAGCTTTGCTGCGGCGACCAAGGGAGTCGAAGAACTGAGTGCAGCAGGCGACAGAGTCAGTGCCAATGTGACCCTCACCCGTCTCAATGTTGATGCGATTGAGGAGACGGTAGAGATCGCAAAAGGAGTGGGTTTCTACGGGATTGGTTTTTCTCGGATGGTCCCCTGCGGAAGGGGAAAAGCTTTATTGAATAGCCTCCTCACCCCTCAAGAGCTCAAATCCGCTTATCAACGGATCAAGTCATTAGATCGACCCTCTTTTGAAGTGGTTTCAGGAGACCCCCTGGCAGGAATGCTCTCTGAGACAAAATCTCCTTCCGGATGTAACCTCACCCTTTCCGGTTGCAGCGCAGGTTTTTCAGGCGTAACGATCACGAGCGACGGGTCGGTGATGCCTTGCCGCAGGATTGGTTTGGCCGTCGGAAACCTGCGTCAGAAATCCCTACGAGCAATCTGGGCTTCGTCGAAAATACTCTGGCGGCTAAGGAAAAGGGAAAACTATAAAGGAAAATGCGGCCGTTGCTCTCTCTGGCCCTCGTGCCGGGGCTGCCGAGCGGTGGCTTATGCCTATTCGTTGGCCCAGGGCAAAGCAGATCTTTTCGCGGATGATCCGCAATGTTGGGTGTCTGAATAACTTCCCAAAAACCCCTTACAGTCACCCTAAGTATCGTCCTGAAACAAGTAATGTCATCCTGAATTTATTTCAGGATCAGGGTCTTTAATTCCAGGAAGAAAGAAATGTCCCCTTTTTACGCGGAAGGCAACTTTCAAAATAAGTATTATAAACCGCTGCTATTACAAATTAGCCAAGATAGATCAAAGCCCTGTCCCACTTAATGGGATACCAACGGCCGGTGAATCAGGATCATTTGATGTTATCCTCAATATAGAACTCTTTGCCCCAGTCGAGGCGGGTTTGAACGCCGCCTTAATGGTCACAGTTTTGCCTGGTTTGATCTTCTTGCTTCCACCGCCACTCGTAATTGTAAACATTGATCCATCCGTCCCAGTAATTGCCGTTGACACCAAGAGGTCTACCGTACCTTTATTCTTAACTTTGAAAGCAGCTGCCTTACTTCTTTTCAACTTCACATTCCCAAAATCAAACGCCATCGGAGCGACCGAAATATCGGGAACGCTGATGCTAACGGATAGAGGATTTGACCAATCTGATACTACAGAAACATCTTGGGAACATCGAGCCCTCGCTCTTATGCTATAAACACCAGCGACAGTCCATATCTTAGACTGGGTTGCAGAATCCCAGCCGGAGAGATCGGAACCATCACCTTTCCAGTCAAATTGGTACTCTACCGCATGGTCAAGATTTGATGAAGCACCTCCTGTTGAATAGTTGTAACCTGCCCCCGCAATCCCACCGGTTGGGCCACTGGGAGCATTCGGAATGGAAATGCTTTCGGCAGCAACCGTCCTGAAACTGTAAACACTCGACCAATCGCTTGTGCCTCCGGCACTTGTGATATGTTTTTGTTTGCTTGCATCTTCGGTTCCATGCCGCTATAATTGCTTAATGATTAGGTACAAGCACGCTCTCGCCCTGAACCCGTATTTTGGGGATTCTGCCAGAGCCATCAAGCGGCTTTTCCCTCCAACCGGCCTTGAGTACATCGCCGCAAGCATGAAAGATCGGGTGGGTAAGGTAACGCTCCTTGACCTTCGGTATGAGAAGGCCTACCAGGACGTGAAGGCACTCAGCAAGTTCATCAGAGACGAGATCGATCTTCTATGCATCAGCATCCAATGGGAATCCCGTTTCGAGAACGCCTGTGATTTTGTCTCTCAGCTGCCTCCTGAGGTCTGCACTGTTGTCGGAGGCCATAAAGCAACGGAGGAAGTCGAGTATCTGTTTGACCGTTGTCTGAATATCGACATGATCGCACGAGGGGAGGGCGAAGAGATCATTAAACAGATCGTCACGGGGGTCCCGTACAAGGACATCCGAGGGCTTTCCTATCGGGAGAACGGGGGAGTGGTCCACAACGAAATCCATCCTCTGCCTGACATCACGCGTATTCCGTTTCCTGACCGGTCCTTGAGAAAACATGATTATTGCCTGGCTAAAGACGGTATTCGACTTAGCAGCCATACGTTCGACACGTTACTGACAACGAGGGGATGTCCGTTTAAATGCAAGTTCTGTACATTCAGTCTCAATCCGCTCGGGCAGAAGAGGAGCTACACGGAACGACCGGTCGAATCAGTGATCGAAGAATTAAAGACCGTTACGGCCGATGTCGTGCTCTTCAGCGATGACAACTTCTTCACGAACCCAAAGAGAAGCGAAAAGCTTTGCGATCTGATTACCGAGAGCAAGATCAAGAAAATCTTTGTCGCCCAGACCCGGATTGACGTCGCAAACCATCCCAGGGTCCTCGACAAGGCAGAGAAAGCGGGTTTCAAGATGTTTCTGATTGGGATCGAGTCGCCGCACGACCGGATCTTGAACCAGCTTGACAAGGGCGTCACCCAACAGCAGGTCCGGGATTCGTTTGCGGTCCTGACGCAGCACGACATCTACCTGCATGGGTACTTCATCTACGGCAACATCGGCGAGACGGAAGAAGAGATGCTTTACATCCCTAAGTTCGCAAAGGAGATCAAGCTGGATTCCATCAGTTTCCAGAAACTTCGCGTCGAAAAGTTCTCGCCCCTAAAGGAAGTGGTTGAACAAACGCCGGGCTACTACTACAACCGTATCGGCGGTTCTGCGTATTCAGACCGTTACGGCCGCAAGGAGCTGAAGCAAATTCGGAATCGGATCCGGTCGGAGTTCTACGATCTACCGCAGGTCATCCATATCATCAGAAAAGCGCTGCGAATTGGGCTTGTCGATGGCCGCGACTTGGGGAATGCATTGTTTAAACTCCCTCGCCTCATGTATGGGTTGGCCAGACAAAAGCACGAAAGAATGAGATAGGTCCAGGCTCCCTGGCGCTGAGGCCGGCATGGTCTGCGCCCTTGCTCAAATTCCGTCCAATTTTCTCTCGATAGATTGGGCTTTTTACAGCACAGATATTCGGCTATTCCAAGAACATTATGCATGCTTTCACTCAGTAATCGTCGAGTGCTTAGCCTTGGAATACCTGAACATTTGTAAGTGGAGGCACCGATTGATGCTTGACCCCGCCGTATTTGGTCAAATGTAATTTGCCCGTAGGTCTATCTCCGGTTGAGACCCTCGACTTTGAATTTCCATCAGTAGTCGATCCCGGGTTGGGGGTCAATCCCCTTTCTGAAGGCATGCTTGATTTCCTTGATTTCGCTCACCGTATCAGCCAGCTCAATTACCTGAGGATGGGCGTCTCTCCCCGTCAATACGAGGTGCACCCGGGGAGGTTTACGCCGAATAACCTCCAGTACCTGCTCCAAGTCCACCAGGTGCAAGAAAAGGGCGTTGTTGATCTCGTCTAAGATAAGGATATCCAACTGTCCTGATTCCATCTTCTCATGGGCTAATTGGATCGCCTCTTGGGCATTCTTTCTATGTTCTTTATAGGGGTAAGGATTCCCTTGAATACCGCAGAACCCTTTCCCCGTGGGAATCAATTCAACCTGACAGCTCATCTTCTTGATGCCGTCCCATTCACCGGCATAGATATCGCCCTTCATAAATTGAATAATTGAAGTCCTCAGATTGTGACCACAGGCTCGAACAGCAATCCCCAGAGCGGTCGTGGTCTTCCCTTTGCCATTGCCAGTGATGACGACAATCAATCCTTTTTGCTCTTTCGGAGTCAATCTTGTTATTTCCACCGCTTCATCCTCCTCTCACTAAAGAATAGCCCAATTTGATAATGGTTTCACCCTATCCGATGGGGTACATTGGCCGTCCCATAATAAAAGGTTGATGGTTTAGGCGAAAAAGTGAAGAAGGGCCGGAGAGGGCTCCCTCCTAAAAAAGGACCCTCTCCGTCTCCTGAAGCAATCGCCGGGCAATGACGAGCCTCATGATCTGAGCCGTACCCTCATAGATCTGAATCACTTTTGCATCCCTCATCAACTTCTCCACCGGATGCCATTTCGTATATCCCATTCCGCCATAGACTTGAACGGCATTCGTCGTCACCTGCATGGCCATATCTGCCGCAAAGGCCTTTGCCATGGCCGCCTCTTTTGAATTGCGAATTCCCTGGTCTGCCAGCCAAGCGGCTTTCCAGACCAGGAGTCTTGCCGCCTCAATGTCCTTGGCCATGTCTGCTAACATGAATTGCACGACCTGATGCTGAGCAATGGGAACCCCGAATTGAACTCTTTTCTTGGCATATTGAGTGGCCAATTCCAAAGCCGTTCGTGCAATCCCCACAGATCCTATGGCAATCATCGGCCGGGTGATATCGAGGGCAGCCATCGCCTTTTTGAACCCCTCCCCTTCTCCTCCCAGCAGGTTCTCCTTTGGAACCTTCACGTTTTTGAACGTCACAGCCGTTGTGTTCGATGCTCTCTGACCCATCTTGTCGATGGGTTCCCCGTGACTCACTCCCTCCAAGCTCGAAGGGACGATGAGGCTGATAATTCCTTTATGTTTTTTCTGAGGGTCAGTGGTCGCAAAGACGAGATAAAAATCGGCATATCCTCCATTGGTGATCCACATCTTGGTTCCATTGAGAAGATAGTGGTCTCCATCAAGAACGGCGGTCGTCTTCATCGAGGCGGGATCTGATCCCACCGTCAATTCGCTCAAACAATAAGACGCAATGCTGAACTTAGAGCAGAAGGGTTTGAGAAATCGCTCCTTCTGATCCGCGGTGGCAAATTTAATGATGGGGTAGAGGGCCAGGGTGCTGACAAAGATGGAGACGTAGATTCCCATACAGCCTGCTGCGAGTTCCTCAGAGATGATGCAGGTATCCAGAACCCCTAAGCCCTGTCCTCCATATTCCTTTGGGACCAGTGGGCTAAAGAAACCCTCTTGATGGGCCTTCTCCATCACGTCGAGAGGGAAGGTCCCATCTCGATCATGTTTGGCTGCCACGGGAAGGATCACTTCTCTTGAAAACTGTCTTGCTCTCTCTTGGAGGGTTTTCTGTTCCTGTGATAAATCGAAACCAATCATCTCTTTTCCCCCTTTTCTCCATATTGATAGAATCCTCTGCGCGTTTTCACTCCCAGATACCCGGCTTCAACATACTTTGTGAGAAGGGGACAAGGCCGATATTTATCTCCAAATGCCTCCTGGAGAACACTCATGACGGATAGAACCGTATCCAGCCCTACAAAATCAGCGAGCTCAATAGGGCCCATGGGATGGTTCGCCCCCATCTTCATGATGGCATCGATCTCCTCTGCCTTCCCCGCACCTTCATAAAGGGCGTAGACCGCTTCATTCATAAAACTAAAGATCAATCGACTGGATATAAAGCCAGGAAAATCATTGGCCTCCAAGGGTGTCTTGCCCAGCTTTAAACTGAACTCTTTGGTAATTTGAAACGTCTCATCGGAAGTCACCAGTCCACGGACGATTTCAATCAATTTCATCACAGGCGCTGGGTTGAAAAAATGCATCCCGATCACACGATCTTGTCTCTGGGTGATCGAAGCGATTCGTGTGATGGAAATCGAAGAGGTATTGCTGGCGAAAATCGTGTCTTTCCGCGTAACCTCATCGAGCTTTTTAAAAATCTCCCACTTCAAAGGGATATTCTCCACGGCGGCTTCAATAATGAAATCACACTTTCCAAAATCTTCCAACTTAATCGTTGTCGAAAGCCTCTGGAGTATCTCCTCTTTTTCATTCGCCGTCATTTTCCCCTTTTGGATGCGCCTATCAAAATCTGTGACAATTCTCATTCTTCCCTTCTGAACCGCCTCCATGGTCACATCTCTCATCAGGACATTGAACCCAGAAGCGATAGCCACCTCGGCAATCCCACTCCCCATCTGCCCTGCCCCAACCACTCCAATCGTCTTTATCTCCATTTTTGTCCCTCCTCTGGTCGTTTTTTGATTTCATTATATCCCATGGGTTCTCAACAAATTCTTTTTGGAAAGGTGGAAAATACAGGATTCCCCATCGAAAAATACAGGGTTTCCCCCATTCGTTTTTTAGACCTCTTTTGCACCACTCCTAATAATCGTTGACTTTCGGAATTATCTTTGGTTGAGGAGTAGGTGAAAGCGTCAAATTCGCCCTGTGGTCGGCAGGCTTTGAGAAAAAAGAGGACTTGAAGTCGTGATTTCTAAAAATCCTGCTTTCATACAACCTTTCAAGTCATAATCCTCAAAAGATAATTTTCACAATCTCATTTTCATCATTTACAGGTCGCAGTGAAAGGTGTAGATATTACTTTGTAATATGAGAGTATCATCACAAACTTTAAAAGGAGATACAATTATGAGAAGACTTCAACTTGAATACCAGATCGAAAACATATCGGTGTTATATGAAGAAGGCTCTGTTCCCTGGCATAATGCACAGTTCACTTTCAAAAAAGAATTAACGGCAAATCTCAAAATATGGGAAGACGATATTGAGCCTGAACAGATAGCAATAACATGGAAGAATCTGGAAGGGCGCGGCGAGTCGTTTCAATCTGCTATGAAATACCTTGGAAACCATTCTATAACTTTCAAAACAAATCATTATGTGACGTATTATTTTGATGATCAAACATTCACCCCGCGAAATGAAGCAGAAATAGGGTATCTGATAAAGTATTTGCGTGGTGAAATAGCATCTTTTTCTGCATTCAGTGGGACAGAACTAGCTGATAAAGTTGCCTTTTCAATTCATCAATCTCCTATTCCTTTACCGACAATTATGCCACTTATTCCACATCCACTACACGGAAAAGCGGCAACCCTGATTGTAGCGGATCAATTAGCTAACTATCCCGACCTTCAATTGAAACTATCTTATATTCTTTTAGAAGATTTCCTAGGAAAAGACGTCTTAGAGAATAACAACATGAAGTATGCTAGAGATTTTGTGTCACATCCGATTTGTCACTCTCCAAACGTTGTTGGCTTTATCAGTAGTGAGTTACCATCTGCAAAATTAGGACATGCCGTTCGATTTGAGAGGGAAAAAGCCGACCATATAGCTTTTGTGTCAAAGTATGCAAATCTGGCAAGACAAAGAGCTAAGGGATTGTTCGGCGATGCAGTGAAAAGCCTCGGTGGATGTGTCACATGTTAGTCTTAAAGAATTGATAAAATAAAACGTTTAACCCACATCTAGGGTTATGCTCGCTTTCAACTCATAATCCTCGATTCTTGAAATGATCGCCAGAAATGACTTGTAGGCGGAAGCGGTAAGTTGGTGTTTTGATCGGCGAAATTTGGAAAAACGAGGAGTACTTCCTGAAGTCGTTGGCTAACAGATTTCGGCCATGATGCAAGATTTCACTTGGTAATCATTACCTGCAACGCTGGCCTAAAACTTTCCTTTATATCTTGCGGTCTTTTGGGGGTTGACATACAACTCGGTTTTTCGTATATTTAACACAATCAAAAGCGAGTTCTAATCATTCCACGGGGACGGGGCCTAAAATCCAAAGCCACCATGAGTCATTACGTGCTTACCTGGCTCCTTCCAGAAAGGGATCCAGAGACCCTCATCAGCTTCTCTAATTGAGTGCCTGGAGGAAAGGATGAAAATATGGTCGAGGAGACAATTACCCAGATTGAAGCGAGGATCAAAAGGGCCAAATCTTTAAATGACGAAAGAAAGAAGGAACTACTAAATCTGCTTTCCACTTTGAAGAGTGAAGTTTCCCAGCTCTCCAAGACCGACGCCGAGGACGCCCAGAGTATTATCGGTTTTACCGAGGTCTCAGTTCACGAGGCAATACGTGAGGAGAAGCATCCGCAACTTCTCAATCTATCCTTGAAGGGGCTTTCTACCTCTGTGAAAAAGTTCGAGAATTCCCATCCTAAGCTCGTGGGAATTGTCAATTCGATCTCCAATACCTTATCGAACATTGGAATTTGAAAGAAACGACAGGGACTGCCCGAATTGAGAATTAGGAATCACTTCACCTAAAGAACGTCAACCCTCTTGGACTCTCAGATGTGAAGGTCCTATCGTCTCTCAAAGTGAAGGCTCTGCCTTTCTCGTGCAAAAGGCTATGGGGCAAAAGGCTATGAGGTCAAAGCTAAAATATACACTTTACATACGTGGTTAATCGTGGCATGTTGGGAGTATGGCACGGCAGTTACGGATTGAGTACGAGGGAGCTTTTTATCATGTCACCTCAAGGGGTAACCAGCGAGGCAAGATATTTTGGGACGACAACAACAGGGAGAGGTTAAAGACAATCCTCGACAGGACCAAAGAGAGGTATGGTTATCTCCTTCACGGCTACGTTTTCATGTCCAATCATTATCATCTTCTTATCGAAACTCCCCGCGCCAATATCAAGCAGATCATGCAGAATCTCAACACGAGTTATACGGTTTTTGTGAACAGGAAATATCGTAGATTGGGTCATTTGTTTCAGGGGCGTTATAAGGCTTTCATTGTTGACAAGGAGAGATATCTGTTGGAATTGGGGAGATATATTCATTTGAATCCGGTGAGGGCCGGGGTGGTGAGAAGGCCGGAAGACTTCAGGTGGAGTAGCTATCGGGATTATATAAGGGGCCGAAACGATGGATTGGTTGACACGGATGAGACGTTGGCCTTTTTTTCGAAGAAGCGGGATATTGCTATCAGGAGGTACGGGGAGTTTGTGAAGGAGAAATTGGGCGGGAGGTCTCCTTTGGAGAATGCAACAGGGAGCCTCTTAGGGGATGAAGGGTTTAGGGAGAGGGTTTTGAAGTATCTACGGGTTCTACCTGATAAAGGGGCTATCCCTGAGATCAGGAAGATTGGGAGGAGGCAGGGGATAGAGGAGACGGTGAGGGGTGTGGCCAAGCATTATGGTTTACCGGAGGTAGATCTGTTGAGACGGAGAAGGAGGACGGAGGGGCAGAGGAAGATGGCGGTGTATATGTCGAAGATATTGAGTGGTGAGAAGAATGGTGAGATTGGGTCCGTGTTTGGGATAAGCCTTCAGGCGGTGACCAATGCGGTCAGGAGTGTTGAAAAGAGGATGGAAGAAGATAAGAAATTCGGCTCAGAGGTAATGAGGCTGAAAGAGATTGTTGCAGCCGTTAAGTGAAGTGTATAATTTAGCTTTGACCCCAACTTGCCACCTCAGTTTGGGGTGTAAAGCAGGATGGAGGGGGGCGGAATCCTTGTTCCGAGGACAATGTCTCCTCCGAAGATTTCTTCCTGTAATGTTGTTTTTCAAATTTCACCTATCCATTCAACATTTCAAGCAGGAATCAGTGACGTAAAGGAACTTGAAGATAGATATATTCTTTAAATTTTTGCCCTTGACAACTCTTAAATTTTTCTCTATTTTTTAACCATCGTCATCCTTTCTTTTCTCTTTAATCTAACAACTTGACCTCGAACTTCTGGAGGATTTATGAAATGGATTTTCCAGAACGATCGAATATGAAGGCTCCAAGGGAATTTTAATATCCCTTTGGAGCCTTTTGGGGCCAATTTTGAGCGATAAGGAATCTTCCCTTTTCCGAGTATCGAGAGCCAAAAAGGAGGTGTGTTATGAAGACAAGATTACCTATGATATTAAGTCTGATCACGTTAGCTGTTTTTGGTTTCGGCAGTATTGCCCTTGGTCAAAATGAAGTGACCGAATCGGTAACTACAAGCTATTACGGGACATACAAGGTACTTCCCTTCGGACCAGACCGTGGATATGCGACTTGGGAAAGCTTTGGGGTTGTTGTCTCCGATACAGGCGAGGGTCTATTTCACAACGTAACAATTCGTTGCATCGGGTCAAACATGACAGATAAAGAAAGTACGGAAAACGAAGGTTATTGCGCTTATACGCTAAAAGATGGAGAAAAGGTGTTTCTGAGTATTAAGTTTGGTGGGAAAATGGGCACGCCGCGACCTCCCGCCCAGGGGACAGCTAAGATGATTGGGGGGACCGGAAAATACTCAGGAATACAGGGTCGGACTGAATATACCTCATATCAACTACGCCCCTCTGCTGAAGGAATAATGCAGAGCTATAATAAAGCAAAAATTATCTATAAGCTGCCTTAGGTAACTTCAAGGAAGCTTTAAGATGGATGTTTTGGAACATTGCAAATTGATTTAATCGCCCGATGGTAGAGGCAGGACCTTTATAGTGGTCCTGCCTCTTTTTATTACACATTTCAACCAGAAATCGTTGATACTCCGACTTATCTAAGGGTGAAGACTCGTAGGTGAAATCATCGAGAGATTGCAGGCTCTTTGCGTGCTATCTTCATGGTAACCCCTTTTTGCCCCTTGTCTTTTTTCCCCTTATGAAACAGACACTTCCATTTACGATCTTTATTTCCAATCTCTGGCCTGCTGTTGTCTCCAAGGGGCAAGTTCTCCGTTGAGGGATTCCTCCTATTTTCTGATTCCATTCGTTCATTAGGGCTTGAAATCATCTAAAATGGGACCGGACATACCCCAAGACACGAAAGGAGGTATTCTCATGACCGTAAAAGAAGCCATCACCTTATTCGGTTATCATCAGCGATCCAACCTGAGAGCCAGGACTGTTCGAAGCTACCAACCTCTTCTTCAGAGATTTGAAGTCCAGTTTGGGGAACGGTCCTTCGATTCTATTGGATCAAATGAGATATTCCAATTCTTGGAGACATTCACAGGGAATCATTCCAAATCCACAAGGCGCCTCCGATACGCCCAGCTCAAGGCCTTCTTCAACTTCCTCATCGACAAGTGCAATTTGAATATGAAGAGCCCCTGCGATACTCCCCTTCTGTCCAAGGCCTTTAAGACCCCTAAGCAGGTATCCCGGAGAATCTTGGACAGAGAGATTGTGGAAGAGTTGATCTACAATACCCAGACGCTCCGGGACAGGCTGATTTTAGAGCTTCAGGCTCGATGCGGACTGAGAATCGGAGAAGCGTTGAAAATCAAGGTTTCGGATGTTGTGGACCGGAAGCTGGTCCTGAAAGAACCCAAGTCAGGGAAAGAATCGGAAGTGGCCTTCATGCCCGAACAGATCGCCAACCGGCTCCACGACTATATCCAGCAAGAAAGCCTATACCCTGAGGATCGGATCTTCCCGATTTGTTACTCCACGGCGAGGGCCTTGATCAAGAACTTGGGAGGGAGACTGAATGTTGTTCTGACTCCCCATGATCTCCGGAGGTATTCAGCCACCTATGCCAGTCGGAACGGGGTGCCGCTGGAGATAGTCTCCAAAGTGATCCTCCGGCACCAGGATCTAAAGACTACCCAGGCATATTTGGGGAGGGTGACCGAGTCGGAGGCCATCCGTTGGATGGATGTCCTCCATGGAAGATAAGCAATATAACCCCCATGAATTATCAATAGAAGTCATCAGTCCTTGGGGTATGTCTGATTAATCCGTAAAGGCTTTGTCTGCCTATTTTTTAGGCAACCAAGGGGGTAGCAATACAATGTTCCTTCCTGAAATGGTGATTTTCCAAAATCTTCCTTCTATACAACCTTTTGAGTAGTAATCAATAATTCTTATTGACTTTTTCAATTGGAATTAGTACCTTTTTATCAACATACATCGTTTCTTAAAGCCAACCTCCCAACCTAACCTCAACCTTTTGGAGTTAGAAATGAAATGGGATTTCCAAAAGGTGCCAATACGAAGCCTCCGAGAGGTTTTTACCTCCCTGGGGGCCCAAAACCATTCTAAAGCCAGAGTCTTATAAAAAATTGTTTCTATCCTTCCATTTATAAAGCTTTAGAGGAGGACTCCATGACTACCCAAGAAATTAAACGTAAACTCATGGCAATCCTCAGTGCAGGTGTGAGACGCTATAGCTGTCTTACAGGTGCGGCTGAAAGAGAAAGGGTTTCAGGACCAAAGATATTAAATCTATGCCTGTTTCACTGTTCGCTAATAAAGGAAAAGTGACTGAGAAAATTGTATAGGCCTGATCCAGGAATGGTGAGCATTCCTATCTGTGAATCGGCTGGGTCTTTTGTGGGGGATTAGAAAGGCCATGGAGGTGCAGCGATGAAGAACTCTGTTTTTTGTTTGTCTTTGATTCTCTTTTCAAGTCTGCTTCTCTTATCAGGATCTTTAAATGCAGGAGAAACGGTCAAGATAGGAATCGTGGACACCTACACCGGCCCCGCGAGCGGACAAACGCTTCCCGTTCTTAACGGGTTCAAGGCAGCTGTGGATAAGATAAATGCAAAGGGAGGGGTTCTCGGCAAAAAAATCGAATTCATTACCAGAGATGATCAGTTTAAAGTGGATGTCGGCCTTGCTTTAGCGAAAGATCTTGTCTTTAAGGAAAAAGTTGACATCCTGATGGGAACACTCAACAGTGCGATTTCGCTCGCTATATCGGATCTTGCCAAAACTGAGAAAATTCCCTTTTTTGTTACCTTGGGGAAAAGCAGCAATATCGTTGGGGAAAAAGGCCATAAATATGTGTTTAGCATAACTGAGAACACTGAGATGGCGGGTAGGGCCGCGGCCGTTGCCCTTTCGAAGAGACCGTTCGTTAGATACTGGATTGCCGGAGATGATTACGAGTATGGCCATAGCATAGCCGAGGCGACCTGGAATAATCTGAAGAAGCTGAACCCTAAGGTCCAGCTTCTTGGGCAGTCATGGTGGAAGCCCGGGGAAGCCGATTTCACTCCCTATGTCCCGCAGATTATTGCTGCAAAGCCTGATTTTCTGATTGTTGCAACAGGTGGCGCTACCATGGTCAATTTCCAGAAAGCAGCAAAGGCTACCGGGTTGAGCCAGAAGATTCCGTTTTACCAGCACACGGGGACAGAGCACTCAACTCTGGAGGTTCTTGGAGCAAACGCTCCCGAAGGGGTATACGGGACAAATGTATACTTCTTCTACTACCCAGAAACTCCAGAAAACAAAGCATTTGTTGAGGAGTACAGGAGGATTTATGGCAAGTATCCGCAAATCGGGGCCTTTTTTGGCTACATGACAGCCCAGTTTATTGCGGAAGGGTTTAAGAAAACCGGGAAAATAGACAGGGAAAAGTTTATAAGAACGATAGAAGGAATGACGCTTAATAGTCCGGTCGGGCCGCTGACACTTCGTGCCTGTGATCATCAATTGGAGCTGCCGATGTATTTCGGCATCACCCAAAAGAGCCCGAAATATGATTTCCTTATCGCTGGTGATATTCAGGCCATACCGGCGAGGGTCTATTTGCCAAGCTGCGCTGAAGTCATGCAATTACGAAAGAAATAGCCTGCCTGGTCTGACCCTCGTCCTGTTAATCCTTAAGAACCTGAAACAATAAGATCAGTATGAATAATTACGAGGAAAACGTCCATGGAAAGAAAAGGAATGCCACAGAGCTCCAGCGAGCCCGAAAAAAAACAGGTTACCGTCCCGGAGTTAAGTGTTTTTGCGACCCTGCGGGTGAAGCTCCTTATACTGTTTCTATCCTTGTCGCTGGTACCCTCGCTGCTCATAGGGATTTTAGCTTATCAAGAAGCGAGTTCTGCCTTACATAAGCGCATCAAGGATGAGATGGGCCGAATTGTCCAGATTCAGGTCACGCGAATCGAAAACATGTTTCTTGAGTCGCTTATCACTATGCGCGCTATGGCTGATACGGATGGGGTGCGGTCAATGGAGCCCCAAAAGGTCTACTCGACTATCCTCAGTTTCACAAAACATTGGGGAGGATTCGAGCGGTTAGCTGTTTACAGAGCAGATGGACGTGCTGTGGCAGAAAGTGTCAGAGGTTTAGAGGAAACATTAAAAAGTCAGGAAACCTGTACCGAACAGGGATATTTTCAACGAGCAATCCGTGGAGATGAAGATATTTCGGACCCCATCCGATCGGAAACGGGAGAAGGATTTTTCATCGTGACTGCGGTACCAATTTGGAATTCGAAGCGTGACTCGATAGTCGGGGTGGCGACTGCGAGCCTGACTACGGAAGAGATTGCCCGAGTGCTGATTGAGTCGCGGATAGGGGAAACGGGTGACGTATACCTTATAAATCAAGGTTCCTACTTCATCACGCCGTCTCGTTTTACTGAGGAATTGAGGCGAGCAGGATTTATTAAGAAGCGATCAGAGCTAGAACTCAAAGCAGACTCAGTTGGGCCTCGCCAAGCGCTCGCAGGTAAGACCGGCATCGAGGTGTATAAGGATTACCGTGGAAGGGAAGTGATAGGCGCGTACGCTCCTATTATGCGGACAGGATGGGGATTGCTGGTCGAGCAGGAGGTGGCAGAAGCATTTGCTCCTTTGACGAGACTGCGCAATATGGCGCTTTTGATCGGAATTGTTTTTGCCTGCTTTATTGGCTGTATCGCATTCTTTGTCGCCCGTGGAATCAGCAATAATATTGTCTCATTGTCGAAGGTGGCCAGAGAACTTCAGGTGGGGAATCTGTCTGTACGGGCGGGCATTTCAAGCAAAGACGAGGTAGGCCAACTGGCGCAGAGCTTTAATGATATGGCTGACCGCATCGCCAATCTGGTAGGGGAACTGGAGCAACAGGTAGCTGTAACAAAAGGATCGAATGAAGAACTTCAGCGCCAGATTGCAGAACGCGTGAGGGCGGAGAAATCCCTCAGCGAAAGTGAAATTCGTTACCGTAGCCTCTTTGACGGTGTGCCTGTCGGTCTCTACCGAACGAGTCCTGAAGGTCAACTTCTGGATGGCAATCCTGAGCTCGTCCAAATATTGGGATACAGCAGCCGGGAAGACCTGCTGGCGATCAATACAGGAGCCCTCTATGTGAACCGTGAAGATCGGGAGCGCTGGAAGGCTCTGATGGAGCAGGAAGGTGTGGTATCCTATTTCGAAGTACAGATGCGAAAACCCAACAGTGAAATTATCTGGGTTAGCAATACGGGCCGGGCAGTGAGAGATGAGGAGGGTCGGGTCTTATTATATGAGGGATGCTTGGTGGATGTTACCGAACAAAAGAGAAAAAGTGAAGAGTTGAAGAGGTACCGGGAGCACCTAGAGGAGTTGGTCGAGCAGAGGACCAGGAATCTGACCTTGGCCAATGAAGAACTAGAAAAAGAGATCATTCGTCGGAAGCAGACCGAGGAACAACTTCGTATAGCCGAAAGGGAGGCCAAAGACCTTTCTGAATTTCTGAAAAAGATGTTTGGCCGTTACTTATCGCCCGAGGTGATGGACTCGCTTCTGGAGAACCCGGCAGCCCTGGAGCTGGGCGGTGCAAAGCGGAAGGTAACAATCATGATAACCGATCTTCGTGGTTTCACAGCCCTGGCGGAGCGGCTTGATCCGGAACAAGTAGTCACCCTACTCAATTCCTACTTTGAGACCATGCTGGAGGTGACCGATCGATATCAGGGTACGGTCAACGAAATCATCGGGGATTCGATTCTAGTGATTTTTGGCGCCCCGCAAGAGATGCCGGATAGGGCTCAGAGGGCGATCGCCTGTGCCATTGCCATGCAAAATGCCATGGCCGAGGTCAACGCAAAGAACCGTGAGCGAGCTCTTCCCAGATTGGAGATGGGCATTGGTCTTCACGATACGGAAGTGATTGTGGGAAACATCGGCTCGAGCAAACGGGTCAAATATTCCGTGGTAGGAAGCGGTGTGAATTTGACCAGCCGAATAGAGTCCTATACGGTGGGTGGGCAGATTCTTATTTCGGAATCTGTGCGGAGTGAAGCCGGTGGGGTGTTGCGTATCGACGGCCAGCGGGAAGTCCTACCCAAAGGGGCTGAGTTCCCGATAAGGCTTTATGAAGTTGGCGGGATTTCCGGCTCCTATAACCTCGTCCTTGAGGAAAGAGATGCGGCCCTAATAACCCTTAGACAGAGGATCCCGCTGAAGTGCACGCTGCTGCAGGAGAAACACATTGGGGGGAGAGGGGTTGAAGGCTTTATCGCCAAACTTTCTCGAAGAGGCGCAGAGATCGTCTTGAATAGGTCGCTAGAGCTTTTTACAGACATGAAGATGAACCTTAAAGATGTTTATGAGGAACTGACCACCAAGGACTTCTATGGCAAAGTGACTGCGCAGACCTTAAAGGATGAGAATAATTACCTCATCCGTTTCACTTCTTTGCCACCCGAAGTGACTGCTTATTTCCAGGCGCATCAAAAATACGCTCAAATGATCGACGATAAATAATCACATCCATATTGATCTGTCTTCAACAGATTGCGAGGATTAAGAGAAAGGGTCTGAAAGGTGAAAGTTCAATATCGGTGAAGTGGGGATACCTTTGGGATGGAGGCCGGCCTGAAGTAAGGGAAGGGATCTTGCAACAAACTCCCTCTTCATTTAATCATGCACATTTCTCCCAGTAATCGTTGACCCCCAGCGTCACCTCACACTGTAGACTTGTAGGTGTAATCAATAGCTTGAGTAATCAGCAGGAAGCAAACATAAGTTATTAAGGGGATCAGCCGATGTAAAATTGAGGCTGAGAGGAAAAATAGAAGTATTCTTCAATTGTCCATAGCATGAGAAAGATACCGACCCCATTATGGGTCGTCCGTTCACGCCGACGGAGTGACCATCTTTGAAAACTTTTCCACGTTGAAACCCAGCTTCTCTGCAAGGGTAATTAAACCTGGAGGGAAAGGTCTTCCGGTCCCGTTCGCCCACCAGGACTTTTCAAGTTCTCCTGTCCACTGATCGAGCATTTCAGCCATCCGGTTCTGTGCTTCATCCTTCCAAAGTTCAAAGTCCCATCCCTTTGCCAAATCCAAGAGCCTGATCACTTCTTCTACCTTTTCTGCCAGCGCCCCATCGACCTTGGAGGCAGGAGAGAGATATTGGGTCATCCTTTTCTGAAGATCTTCCATCTTATCCTTCAGCATCTCATTCAAGATCCGGGAGGACTCTTCCCTTCGCAGATGAAAACCGTGTTCCCTTGCCTCCACGACAACCCGATCAATCTTGCCCCGCTCCACTGTTGATTTAAAATCTCTCTTCAGCTCCATGACCTCATCCAATAACCGCTCGCTAAGAGTCACCTCTGCGGCCAGCCGAATTTCAAATGGAATCTTTAAACCCTCTCTGGCCAAAGCCTCGATGGTCTCTCTCGTCTTGTCAAAAAGATCGGCATAACTCCGAAAGTGCTCTTTCAATTCTCTCTGGATATGTTTTTGAAAGATCGCCTGCCTTTCCTCTTTAAAGGTATCCCGGATCGTGAAGATGCGATTTCCGAGAAGCGAGGTAAGAACCTTGGCCATCTCATCCTCACCCTTTCCCAGGCTCTCAAAGCTCTTCTCTCTTAACGTATCAAAGTGGAATAGATCATTGTATTCCGACACCCAAGTCCGAAAAATGTCTTGAGTGGATGGGATCAACACGAAGAGGAATTCCTTCGGTTCGGGGATGATATCAGAAATCACCCTTACCTGACCCAGGACGAGGAGGCTATTCTCCTTCCCTATCCTTTCATAATTGATCCTTCCCACTCGATAGGAGAAAATCTTCCTCTCCCTCTCTCCCTCATCGAAGAGGGAAGAGATCGCAAAGTGGTTCACCACCTGCTCCATCGTAACACACCTCGGCTTCACAAGGCGTTGGTAAACCTGATCGCCATCTCCCATTTCAAGCAGGTTGCTCCTCGCCTTGGAGAGGCGCTCAAGGAATTTCCCTCCAATCTCTTGGTCTGTCAATTCGCTGGCCAGCTGGATCGCTCTTGCAGCATGTTGAAGGACGATGCCTGTCTCCAGCCCTGCCAAATCAGCGAAAAACCATCCACAACTCGTGTACATTTCTAAGGCATGCCTCTGCATCTCCAGGAGTTTAAGACCTCTTACTCTTCCCTTCTCATCAAGATCTTTCATCCCATATCTTTCAAAAAAACTCTTCATCCCTTCCGAAGAGCGATCCATGATGAGTTTGATATAGCCGTTTCTTGCCTCCCAGACATCCTTGAATACCTTCTCCCCCTCCCCTTCAAAGACCAGGCTGAGCTCATCTCTCAGGAGATCGAAGCCCTCCCGTAAGGGTGCCCTCCATTTCTGATTCCAACCAACCCTTCCTCCCGTGCTGCAGCCGCAATCCTCTTTCCACCTGCCGACACCATGAGCGCAGCTCCACGAAGTCCCCTCGCCTTTTGGCCCTTCGTCAATCTCCACCTCATACACCGGCGGAAATCGTTTTAGAAAGGAACCATAATTGACGATCTCCAAGCCCCTTGAACGAAATCCCTCATTCAATGCGTAAGCCAGGGCCATATCGCCGAATTTCTTGTGGTGTCCATAAGTCTCACCATCCGTGGCGATATGCACCAATTGGGGTCTCTTCTTAGATGGCTGGTAAGCCTGGGCAAATTGTTCGCAGAAGGCATTGCCATCTTTCAAGAGATCACCGAATGCGACTTCCTTTGAAATGGTCCCGTCGTAAAAGAAGATCTCGATGAACTGGTCCGAAAGCTTCTTTCCCGATTGATCCTTGATGAAACACCGGTAAGGTTGAGTCGAATCGATCCGCCCTTGAGAAACATCGGTCCATTTCTTCCCTTCAAACGGCCTCACCCTCAGGGCCTGAAAAGGGCTCAGGATGAGATATTGCATTCCATATTTGACCAATACCTGAAGGGTGGGGTAGTCCACAGCGGTTTCAGGCAGCCACATCGCATCCGGCCTTCGGTGAAAGCGTTTCTCAAAGTCGGCAATGCCCCATAAAACCTCCGTTTCTTTATCCCTCTCGTTGGCCAAAGGCATGATGATATGGTTATAGACCTGCGCAATGGCGTTCCCATGGCCAAATCGCCTCAGGCTTTCTCGATCTGCCTCGATAACCTTCTGATAGACGACAGGGAATTTCCTCTCCAGCCAGGGCAGAAGCGTAGGACCGAAATTGAAATTGATGAAGGAGTAATTGTTGACGATATTCAGGATCAGGCCTTTGCCGTCTATAATTCGGGCATAGGCATTGGGTCGGTAGCACTCGGAGGCGATCCGTTCATTCCAGTCGTGAAAAGGATGGGCACTTTCCTCAGTCTCAATGACTTCGAACCAAGGGTTCTCCCGGGGAGGCTGATAGAAGTGCCCGTGGATGGCGACGAAGGCATCTTTCAATTTGGGAGGATCGGGCATGATCTAAACCTCGGCTCATTATCTTACATAATCCCCTTAATTTCAAAACAATTTTTCATTTGACAATTTTATGAACTTGACTGAGCATAATATATGGTATAATATAACCAATATGAGGGCAAGGCTTGTCTATCATGTGAAAGAATATGATGCAGAGGGTTCTGTTCAGGAAATCAAAATCTGGGAAGTCCCGAAAGCCAAAAATAGACCGCATGGACTTAAATATTCTTTCGCCTACATCTCCGGCGGCCAAAGAGTCATTGGATACGATAACGCAGAAGGAAAGGGAGATCACAGACATTACAAGGGAAGAGAGTATCCTTACAGATTTCAAAACTTAGAAAAACTGTGGAAAGATTTTAGAAAAGATATCCAAAGATCCAAGGAGGAAAGGTCGTGAAGATTAAGAATATAAGGATTGCAATCAGAGGTGAAAAAGAGCTTTTCGAAGAGGTCAAGGAAGTCTGGGGAAAGCTTGAGAGAGGTGAAAAAGTGAAAAAGCATCAGGCAATCTACTTTGAAAGCCTGGATGCTATGAGGAAAGTCTTAACCGAGGAGCGATTGAAGATCGTGAAAGCTATCAGAAAAAACCATCCGGCCTCCATCTATGAACTTGCAAAGATACTCAGAAGAGACGTAAAAAATACTTTCGATGATGTTCAATTTCTTGCACAAGCAGGACTTGTAGAGCTAAAAAAAACGAAAGACATCAGAGAAAGAACTGCTTTAAAGGTGGATTACGACAAAATCGTGCTTGAAATATCGGTATGAAGGAAAGGTGTAAAAGGAAACCGAATCGATCAGACAATCGCAGCAAACCCAAGAATTTCTTCCTTTAACTTTCTCTCCCCTAATTTTCAAAAATGATGTGTATTACAACCGCAGATTGACAATGGGGATACTCCAGGCCGATCTGACAAAGCGATCTTTTTCGGAAAAGATAACATGAAATTCGACCTTTTTGGACAAGGAGGGAGCATTGGGTGGTTTAAAATTGAGCAAAATATAGAACCAGCATAAGAAATAATGTAATGTACTGGAATAAACAAGAGCAATTCGTATTTGACATCATTCTCTTCATATTAGTCGTCTTTCAAACTATTTCTTTCTTTATCCTGAAGACAGAAACTAATGCACTTCACAGTGGTATATTCCTTGCGGGGATTAATGTGCTTCTCTTCGCGGGCATGATTCCATTTGCCAAATGGGTATGGAAAACTACGTCTTATCGAAAGGCATTCTTGCTGGTTGCTAAACATGAGGCGATTCTCTTGGGCCTGACCATCGTGGGGATACTTTTGGCAATACTATTGACAGATATGAAAATACGTACATAACGTATTGCTTCCTCATCCTATTTCTTGGATTGCTTGGCGTCGTAGATGCGTTTCTTGATCTGGCCGATCTGTTTGGTGACAGGGATCTCTTTCGGACAGACCTCTGTGCACTTCCACTTCGTCTGACAGCCCCATACCCCATCCTTCTGATCTAACAGGGCCATCCTTTCCTCCGAGCCCTCATCTCTCGAATCGAAGAGATATCGAAACGCCCGGACAAGGGCAGCGGGCCCGACATATTTCTCCGTCTCCTTATTCTGATTGATGGGGCAGGAGGCCGTGCAGCAGGCGCAGAGGATGCAGCGGATCGCCGTTTCAAAAAGGCGCTGCTCCTCCGGGGACTGCCTTCGTTCCTGATCGGGTGGAGGAGTTCTTGTGATCAAATAAGGTTTGATCGAATTATACTTCTCAAAGAAAGGACCGAGATCCACAATCAAGTCCTTGACGACCCGAAACACAGGAAGGGGCTCGATAAGAACTTCCCCCTTAAAATCTCTCACCAACTTTTGACAGGCCAGACCGCAGAGCCCGTTAATCCTCATCCCATCCGATCCGCAGATTCCGTGGCTGCACGACCACCGATAAGCCAATGTCGAATCTTGCTCCCAGCGGACCCGATTGAGGCAGTCGAGAAGTCGATCCATGGGATCGGCCTCGACTTCAAACGCCTGATAATAGGGTTCTTTATCCTTTTGGGGGTCGAAACGAAAAATCTTCAATTTGACGATCATCCATCACCTCTTAATCCCCCCCTCACCCACTCCCTCTCCCGCCAGGGGAGAGGGTTGGTATTGAGCAATCTGTCAAAATCCCCTCCCCCCCTTTAGTAAGGGGGGGCGAGGGTGGGGGTAAAACTATTCCCAGTGAATCAGTAGACCCTCGCTTGGGGTTGGAATCGAGTGATCTTTACGGGTTTATACCTCACTTCTGGCCCTTTAGGGGTCTGAAAAACGAGGGTGTGTTTAAGATAGTACCGGTCTGCCCTCGCGGGAAAATCCTCCCTGAAATGGGCTCCCCGGCTCTCCTTCCGATGGAACGCGCTGAAAAGGATCACCTCTGAGAGATCGAGTTGATGGCCCAGTTCGATGGCTTCCATCAGTTCGAAATGGAAAGCCTTCCCTTTATTCACGATCTCAATATCTTGATGGCGCTCTTTCAGGATTCGAATCTCCTCTATCCCCTTCTTCAGACCTCTCTCATTCCGAAAGACTGAACCATCATCCATCATGATCGACTGCATCCTCTTCCAGAGTGGATCGACCTTCTCTCCCCCCTTATGGTTCATGAGTCGGGTGATCTTCTCCTCCACCGTTCTCAACGGATCAGCTGAGATCGATCGATGCTCATACTGCTTGATCTCCTCCTTCATCGCCATTCCGCTTCTTCTGCCAAAAACGAGCAGATCGAGCAGGGAATTGCAGCCGAGCCGGTTCGCCCCATGAACCGATACGCAGGCACATTCGCCTGCTGCATACAGGCCTCGGATGATCGAACCTTTTTCATCTCCCAGCACCCTTCCATCGACATCCGTGGGGATTCCACCCATGATGTAATGACAGGTGGGTTGGACCGGGATGGGATCATGCACGGGATCGATGCCCAGGTAGATCCTTACAAAGGAGGCAATTTCCCAGAGTTTCTCTGAAATCTTTTTTTCTTCGAGGTGAGTCAGATCGAGATAGACGTAGTCCTTCCCGCCGATCCCCCTCCCTTCTTTAATCTCGGTGAGGATGGCCCGAGAAACAACATCCCTGGCTGCCAGATCTTTGATCGTTGGCGCGTATCGCTCCATGAACCGCTCCCCGTGGCCGTTTCGCAAAATACCACCCTCTCCTCTCGCTGCCTCGCTTACCAAGATTCCCAAAGGATAAAGCCCTGTGGGGTGGAATTGAATGAATTCCATATCCTCTAACGGAATCCCCGACCGGTAGGCTAAGCTGAAACCATCTCCTGTCGAGGCAAAACCGTTGGAGGTCGTTTTATAGATCTTTCCACATCCTCCGGTGGCAAGAAGAACCGTTTTTGCCTGAAGAAAGTGGAGTTCCCCTGTCTCAAGTTCGTAGGTCACCACACCCATGCATCTTCCTTCTTCAAAGACGAGAGAGAGAACATAGTGCTCCGAGTAGAATTTGACCTGATGGCGCAGGCACTCGTCGTAGAGGGTGTCGAGGACGACCCTCCCTGTATGGTCTGCTGCATAGCAAGCCCTTTTTACGGGTTTCTTGCCATAATCCCGGGTATGACCTCCGAAGTTTCTCTGGGCAATCTTTCCCTCAGGGGTCCGGCTGAAAGGAACGCCCATTTGCTCCAATTCATAAATCGCCCGTGGGGCATCCCTGACCATGATCTCCACAGCATCCTGATCGCTGAGGTAGTCACTTCCCTTTACGGTATCAAAGAGATGCCACTCCCAGTGATCTTCCTCTTCATTGCCGATCGATGCAGTAATCCCTCCCTGAGCCGTGCCCGAGTGCGAACGCGTGGGGAAGACCTTGGTGACCACCGCCACATTGGCCTCGCCAGCACATACGACGGCCGCACGAAGCCCGGCAAGACCAGCTCCAACAATGACAATATCGTGTTGGAAAATCATGCCGATCGCTCCTCAACGGGAATGTATTCACACGCCTGGGGTCCACAATACATCCCGATATAGTCTGAATCGGGCCGGTAAAGTTCCGGTTTGGCTTGAGCCTCTGCAAACTTCTCCTCGATGATGTGAGCCGCCCAACCCGAGATCCTTGACAGGGTAAACACAGGGGTGAAGAGATCCCTCTGAATCCCCATCATATAATAGACCGAAGCACTGAAGAAATCGACATTCGGATAGATCTCTTTTCCTTTCAATTTCCTGAATTCTTCTTTCGTCGCGACCTCGACGGCTTTCGAAAGTCTGAGCCATTTCGGATCCCCGTAACGAGCCGCCATCCGCTCACACATCCCCCGGAGAACGGTTGCCCTCGGGTCCTCGGTACGATAAACCGCATGCCCCATCCCCATGACTTTCCCTCCCTTCCGCAGTTTCTCAGAGACCCAAGATTTCGCCAGGCCTTCCTCCTTAATTTCCATTAGCATTTTCATCACCTCACTGTTCGCCCCTCCATGAAGTTCTCCAGAAAGCGCACCGACGGCGGCAACAATGGAGGCATACAGATGAGCATGCGTGGAAGCCACTTCCCTTCCCGCAAAGGTGGATGCGTTGAAGGAATGTTCAGCGTGGAGGATCAGACAGATATCGAAGTCCCGGGCCGTCTCTGGATCAGGAGTGGACCCCGTTAACATCCATAAGAAGTTTCCTGCATGAGTGAGATCAGGCTGAGAATGAACCGGTTCAAGACCCTTTCGAATGCGATCCCATCCTGCGACGACCGTGGGCAGTTTTGCAATCAGACGAACCGCCTTCTTAAAATTCGCTTCCTTCGTCTCCTCGTGCAATTGGGGATCATAACTCGCCAGAATGGGAATGGAGGCTTGCAACATGTCCATCGGGTGGGTTGACTTGGGCATCATCCTCATAAATTCCAAGAGAACACCAGGAATTTCCCTTTCTAAGATCAGGTCCCTCTGGAATCGCACCAATTCCTCCCGAGTGGGCAGACGGTCGTAAAGAAGCAGAAATGAAACCTCCTCAAAAGTTGAGTGTGTAACAAGATCGCAGATATTGAAGCCTCGATAAATCAGAGATCCCTTCTCACCATTGACATCTGAGATGCGGGTATCTGCCACCTTAACTCCTCGGAGACCAATATTCTTGATATCCAGTACCTCTTTCATCGCTTGCACCTCCGATATCGTTAAACCCCCTGTCCGTTTTCTCGGCTTGTTTGTCTCAGACAAGCCGACATGAGGGTACAAAAACCCTTCCTTCTTTTATAATATACGGAACTTCCTCACCCTTCAACTTTTTTTTACGTAAGCATCTCTTTTTCCGTGACAGAGATCCATAGAGAGGCCCCTCTCAGGGAGCAGACGGGCCAGCTGAAAAAGATTTAGGGCGGAACCACTCATGAATTGGCTCCAAACGCCCAAAAACAAGAAAAACTTGGTTTTCCTTGACTACGAATGTTTCCCCTAATCTTCTAATGCTCCGCAATCCTGAAGCTTTTGAAGTCTGGTCCGCCTGCTCTCGTAATGCTCATCATGTCATCACGAAATCGGAGATGCTTCCTTTTTTTACTGTGGGTTTTAAAGCTGCGGGAATTTAGGAGGGGTTACTTGCGAGACCCAGCCGCTTCGGTATAGTTCAACAATCCTCCAGCGAGGAGGATCTCCACTTCTCGGCGGCTGAGCCCGTGGGAGACTTCGAAGGTTCTCTGTTGGGTCACATTTTCAATTTTAAGAAACCCGTCCTTCTTAAGCCTATCTCGGATATCCTTGATCCGGAGTTGGTCTCCCTGTTGAATTTTCTGAAACTCATCAGGATCTTTAAATATCAGAGGGAGAATCCCAAAATTGATCAGGTTGGAACGGTGGATTCGGGCATACGATTTTGCCAGGATGGCTTTGATTCCCAGGTACATGGGAGCTAAGGCAGCGTGCTCCCGGCTTGAACCCTGTCCATAATTTTCGCCCCCGATCAAAAATCCGCCACCCAATTCCCTTGCCCTTCGATAGAAACTGGCATCCACCCTTTCGAAGAGATACTCAGAAATAGCAGGAATATTGGATCGAAGAGGCAGGATCTTTGCCCCGGCCGGAAGGATATGGTCTGTCGTGATATTATCTCCCATCTTTAAAATGATTGAACCCTCCATCACACCCTCCAGCGGTCCCCGAGCGGGCAAAGGTTGGATGTTAGGACCTCGCTCGATCACCACCTCCTCGGGCTTCAAAGAAGGAGGAAGGATCATACGGTCATCGATCAAAAATTGTTTAGGCATAGAGACTCGCGGCGGTCTCGAGCCCAATGTCCGAGGATCCGCGATCTCTCCTTCTAAGGCACAGACTGCAGCCACATAGGGGCTGGCCAGATAAACCCGGTCCTCTGGCGTCCCGCTCCTCCCCAAAAAGTTCCGGTTCATTGTCCGGATAGAGACTGCGTGGGAGGAAGAGGCCTGGCCCATGCCGATGCAGGGACCACAGGACGATTCCAGAATCCGAGCCCCCGCACTGATGAGATCGGCTAGGGCTCCATTTCTTGCGATCATCTCAAAGACCTGTTTCGATCCCGGGGTAATGGTAAGGCTCACATTCGGATAGACCCTCTTCCCTTTTAGCATTTTGGCCACGCCCACCAAATCCATATAAGAAGAATTATTGCAACTCCCTATACAGACCTGTTTCACTTCTTGACCAACCACCTCTCTCACTGCACAGACATTGTCAGGGCTCGATGGTTGAGCGATCAGAGGCTCTAATTGGGTGAGATTGATCTCTATCACCTGATCATATTCTGAATCTGGATCAGGCTCGAGGGGAATCCAATCCTTTTCTCTCTTCTGGGCTCTCAGAAATTCGAGGGTCCTTTCATCGCTTGGAAAGACGGTGGTGGTGGCTCCCAGTTCCACTCCCAGATTGGCAATGGTGGCCCTTTCAGGAATGGAGAGGGTCTTTACCCCTGGTCCTCCAAATTCAAAGATCTTCCCTATGCCACCCCTCACGGTTAAACGCCTCAGCAGTTCTAACATGATATCCTTTGAAGCCACCCACGGAGGCAATTTCCCATTCAATCTCACCAAAACGATTCCAGGCATTTTGAGATAGTAAGGTCCACCTCCCATCGCAATGGCCACATCGAGACCTCCTGCTCCAATGGCGATCATTCCGAGGGCCCCTGCATTGGGGGTATGGCTGTCAGCACCGAGGAGGGTCTCTCCAGGCTTTGCAAACCGCTCTAAGTGAATCTGGTGGCAGATGCCGTTTCCGGGGCTGGAAAAGAGGATCCCATACTTCGCCGCAAAGGTCTGCAAAAATCGGTGGTCGTCGGCATTTTCAAACCCGGTCTGAAGCATATTATGATCGACATAACTGATCGAGAGTTTGGTCTTAACCCTTGGAATCCCCAAGGCCTCAAATTGAAGGAAGGCCATCGTACCGGTGGCATCCTGGGTGAGCGTTTGGTCGATGGAAATGGCAATATCCTCACAGGGTGTTAGTCTTCCGCTGACCAGGTGGGTCTCAAAAATTTTTTGTACAAGATTCTTACCCATCGCTTTCCTTTCCAACAATCGCGTTAAAGAAGAGAACTCTCAAAAAATACTTCACGCTCTCTGAGATTTCAGACTTTTTCAGAAATCTCAAGAATGATAATCGATGCTTTTCTCATTTGTCAATCAAGTCTCTATTTTGTCCAAGTATATAAAATATTTAGGGATTGAACTTTCGTTGCATTTCTGGTAGATTATGCACCAATGATGCATTTACGCCATGCCCGATGGCTGATGTTCTGTGCTATGCTTTTTTTGACCATGGCACAATTAAAGTTATTTCCTTGTCCGGTGAATTTGTGGATTTAAAGATATGATTACCGAAGCCGATACCTGTAGAAAATACGTCCTCCCAAAACTCATCGAGGCTGGTTGGGATAACGATCCTCATTCCTTTACAGAGCAAAAAACCTTTACAGACGGACGTATCGTAGTAACAGGAAAAAAGATCAAACGCCAGAAACAAAAGCGAGCCGATTACCTTCTTCGTTACACCCGGGACTTCATGATTGCCGTTATCGAGGCAAAAGCCGCTTATAAATTGCCGGGTGATGGGCTTCAACAGGCCAAGGACTATGCTCAAATTCTGGGATTGCAATTCGCTTATTCGACAAATGGCCATGGAATCATTGAATTTGATTATCTGTCTGGCCAGGAAAGAGAACTCGACTCATTTCCAACCCCGGCCGAACTTTGGGCACGTCTTCGATCTTCACAGAATCTGAATGAAGAGATAACAAGACGGCTCCTCACACCTTATTATACCCAGAGTCAAAAGGCCCCCCGATATTATCAAGAGATCGCAATAAACCGCGTGGTCCAGGCAATCCTCCAGGGAAAGCGTCGAATCCTTCTAACCATGGCAACAGGGTCCGGAAAGACATTGGTTGCCTTTCAAATTTGCTGGAAGCTCTGGAGCGCATTATGGAACAAGACTGGCGAGTATGGGCACCCCAAGATCCTTTATCTCGCAGATCGAAACATCCTTATTGACGATCCCAAAGATAAAGACTTTGCTCCTTTTGGAGATGCCCGCTGGAAAATCGAGAACGGGGTAGCCAACAAAGGCCGGGAGATTTACTTCTCAACCTATCAGGCCATTGCCAAAGATGAGCGACGTCCTGGTTTATACAGGGAATATTCGCCCGATTTCTTCGATCTCATCATCGTGGACGAGTGCCATCGAGGAAGTGCCCGTGATGAAAGTAATTGGCGGGAGATCCTCGAATATTTTAAGCCAGCTTATCAACTTGGTATGACCGCGACGCCCCTTCGAGAGGACAATAGGGACACTTACCGGTACTTCGGGAATCCAGTTTATACTTACAGTCTTCGTCAGGGAATTGATGATGGATTCCTCGCCCCCTACCGCGTGCACCGGGTAATAACGACCTATGACGCTGCCGGATGGCGCCCGAGTAAAGGGGATATTGACCGTTATGGACGGGAAATTCCAGATGAAGAATATCATACCCCAGAATTTGAAAGGATTGTTGCGCTTCGTGCAAGAACTGAGGCCGTGGCTCGCCACTTAACCGACTTTCTAAAGAAAAACGATCCTTTTGCCAAAACCATTATTTTCTGTGTGGATCAAGAACATGCTGATGAGATGCGTCGGGCCCTGAACAATTTGAATGCGGAGCTTGTACAAAAGTATCCTGATTATGTTTGCCGTGTGACATCCGAGGAAGGACAAACTGGCCGGGGCCACTTGAGTAAGTTTCAGGAACTTGAGACAGTCACACCTGTACTTGTTACCACATCAAAACTTCTCACAACCGGGGTAGATGTTCAAACCTGCAAAAACGTTGCCTTGGTTCGCGTTATTAATTCAATGACAGAATTTAAGCAGATCATAGGCCGGGGCACCCGTGTTCGTGATGATTATGACAAGTTTTTCTTTAACATCTTGGATTATACTGGCAGCGCAACCCGCCTTTTTGCAGATCCTGAATTTGATGGAGCGCCAGAACTATTGACAGAAGAAGAAATTGATGCCGAGGGGAAGCCAAAGACTTATGAGATTGTTGAAGGAGAGTTACCTGTCGCGGAACCAGAAATGCAATGGGAAGTTACACCTACTATTTCAGATGACTCCGAGGGGATACGCCGAAAGTATTATTTCGATGGTGGTCATGTTGAAATCGCTGCTCATCTCGTCTATGAACTCGATACCGATGGAAGGCAACTCCGGGTTGTTAAATTCACGGACTATACCGCAGAAAAAGTTAGGACACTTTATCCTACAGCTATTGAATTGCGAAGACGCTGGGAGAATCCAGAACAGCGGTCCGAGGTTATTGCCTTACTTGAGGAAAGAGGAATCGACTTCGAGGAGTTAGCCTATGCCACAAATCAACCCGAGGCCGATCCTTTCGACCTTCTATGTCACATTGCCTACAATGCTCCACTGAGAACACGGCGTGAAAGGGCAGATCGGTTGAGAAAGGATAAGAAAGATTTTTTTGACCAATATGGTCCTGAAGCCAAGACGATACTTAATGAGCTTCTGGATAAATATTCTGATTACGGAACTGCCCAGTTCATCATTCCCGATGTGCTGAAGGTTCCACCAATTTCTAACCATGGTAATGTGATAGAGATTGCAAACTTATTTGGAGGGCCAGAGAGATTAAAGGAAGCAGTGAATCAGTTGCAAACGATACTTTATGCTGCATAAATTTTCCCTCTCCCCCTCTCCCCCTGCCAGTAAGCTAAGGGAGAGGGAGGGGGTGAGGGGTCACATAAAGGATGAATCATAAATGAAGAGAAAGAAAGATACCCAACCATTAACCACTGCCCAGCAGCTTGGCAGCCTCATTAAGTCTTCCCGGGACATCATGCGAAAAGACAAGGGACTGAGTGGAGATTTGGATCGCCTACCAATGCTGACATGGATCATGTTCCTCAAATTCCTTGATGACCTGGAGCAGATCCGTGAACATGAGGCAGCTATGGCAGGGAAGAAGTTCAGGAAAGCTATTGAGCCTCCTTACCGATGGAGGGATTGGGCTGCAAAAGAAGATGGAATAACTGGTAACGAGCTAACTGCTTTTATTAACAATGAAGAAGCAATGCGTCCCGACGGAACGAAAGGCTCTGGTCTTTTTGCATATTTGAGAGGTCTGCAAAGTTCAAATGGGGGTGACCGCCGCGATGTGATTGCCATTGTTTTTAAAGGCGTTACCAATCGTATGATTAGCGGCTACCTCCTTCGGGATATCATTAACAAGATTAACGGCATCCACTTTAACTCCTCAGAAGAGATTCACACTCTCAGCCATCTGTATGAATCTGTGCTTAAAGAGATGCGCGATTCAGCAGGAGACTCAGGAGAATTCTATACCCCTCGACCTGTTGTCCGCTTCATGGTTGAGGTGATTGATCCACGCCTAGGAGAGACTGTTCTTGACCCAGCCTGCGGCACCGGGGGTTTTCTTGTAGAAGCTTTCAATCACTTGGAAAAACAATGCAAAACTGTTCAGGATCGGAAGATTCTTCAAACAAATAGCATCCTTGGAGGCGAAGCCAAACCTCTACCTTATCTTCTTGCCCAGATGAATTTATTGCTTCACGGTCTTGAATATCCAAGGATAGATCCACTCAACAGCTTGCGTTTTCCCTTGAGGGAAATTGGAGATAAGGATCGAGTCGATGTTATTCTAACAAATCCACCTTTTGGGGGCGAAGAGGAACGTGGCATCCTCGGAAACTTTCCAGAAGACAAACAAACCGCAGAAACAGCTCTTCTTTTCCTCCAACTCATTATGCGGAAGCTAAAGCGCCATCCTAAGCCAGGACGTGCAGGTGTTGTTGTGCCCAATGGGACGCTCTTTGGTGATGGTGTCTGTGCACGCATAAAAGAGGAACTTCTCAAGGAGTTCAATCTTCATACGATTATACGTCTGCCCAATGGTGTTTTTTCGCCTTATACAAGTATTCCAACAAATTTGCTATTCTTTGATCGATCCGGACCAACAAAAGAAATTTGGTTCTATGAGCTTCCCCTGCCTGAAGGCCGGAAACAGTATACCAAAACCCAATCTATGCAATATGAAGAATTTGCTGATTGTCTGAAATGGTGGAAGGACCGAAAAGAAAATGGACGGGCATGGAAAGTTTCAGGCGAGGAGATTCTGAGATACGATGAGGCGGGCAATCTCATTTCGGCAAATCTCGATATTAAGAATCCAAATAGCAAGCAGGACTTTGAGCACATGCCTCCAGAGCAGTTAGTGGAGGATATTCTTAAGAAAGAGCAAAGAATCATAGAAATTATAACCGAGATAAAGCGATCTTTGTCGGAGACCAATTAATGAATAATTCATGGCCAAAGGTAAGGTTAGGAGAAGTGATAAGTCACCGTAAAGATTTCGTGCGAATTGATGACCTTAGTACCTACAAGCGTTGTCGCGTTCAGTTGCATGCCAAGGGTATTGTGCTGCGGGACTTGGTTACAGGCAATGAATTAAAGACCAAAGAGCAACAGATTTGTCGTTCGGGTGATTTTCTTGTTGCTGAGATTGATGCGAAAGTGGGTGGGTATGGAATCGTTCCTGATGAACTTGACGGTGCCATAGTTAGTAGTCACTATTTTCTTTTTGAAGTAGATCGAACCCGGCTTGATCGTAATTTTCTCGGTTACTTTATTAACACTCCAGATTTTTTTGATCAGGTATCTGCCAGAGGAACGACAAATTATGCTGCTATTCGCCCTTCGCATGTTCTTGAATATCAGATCCCTCTCCCTCCTTTACCTGAACAGCAGCGGATCGTGGCCAAGATTGACCAAATAGCCGCTAAAATCGCTGAGGCCAACGGTTTACGCAGCCAATCCATAGCAGAAGTAGCCTCTGTTCTTGACGAAGCTCTAGGGCACACTTTTGATGAACTGTGCCGCATTTTTGGGAGAATCCCGATTGGTTCTATCGCTGAAGTCAAAGGCGGGAAACGGTTACCTGCTGGCCGTCGTTTGAACGATGAAACAACTCCATACCCATATATCCGTGTGTCGGACATGAAAGATCATTCGGTAGATATGAAGCAGTTGAAATACGTCCCAGAAGATCTCTTCCCATTAATATCGCGCTACACCATCAATTCAAAAGATGTTTATGTCACAATAGCTGGCACTATTGGATATCCGGGAAGAATTACAAAAGAGCTCAATGGAGCAAATTTAACAGAAAATGCCGCAAAACTTGTATTCAACAGTGCTGTGGAAATTGATCAGGATTTTGTGATTTATATGCTTCGGACTCCGCAAGTTAAAGATCATTTTGGTTCAAAAAAGACAATTGCTGCTCAGCCAAAGTTAGCATTACATAGGATTTCTGCTACCGAGTTGCCTATCCCAACTTTTATTGAACAACGCCGCATTGTCACTCATTTGAATAACCTGGAAGGGAAGGCGAATGGATTGAAAGAGCTTCAAGTCCATACTGCCGCCGAACTCGATGCATTGTTACCATCCATCCTCGACAAAGCCTTCAAAGGAGAATTGTAGTACGGTAAACGGAGACCTTTAGTTTGGCGAGATCAAGGGAGTGCACTTGTAATGAAAGAAATAAAAATCTTCCTTAGTTCTACTATTACCGATTTAGGAGAGCCTCGCGAGAGGATACTCAAATACCTGAAAGTGCTTTCCTCAGACGTAATTTCAATGGAAATATTTGGAAGTGATGAAAGTAAACCGAAAGATTTTTGTTTAAACCAAGTAAGACAATGTAATTTATTCATTGGTGTTTATGCTGAGCGATACGGAACTATAGACAAGGAAACCAATCTATCTATAACTGAGTTGGAGTATAACGAAGCATTTAATATGTTGGAAAATGGTCAGTTAATAGGACTTCTTATATATATGATAGATCCAGGGGCCAGTTGGCCTCTCACTTTCATTGATCGCGATCCAACGGATGTCAGAAAGCTCCAAGCTTTTAAACAGAAAATTACCGTGAAACATACAATTACCTTCTTCAAATATTCCGAAGATCTCCCGTTTTTTATCCTGCGTGATGTCATCAGGAAAATTGGGTTGGGTGTGAAGCAAGTTTTGCGCCCGAAGATAAGGGCAAACCTGGTTAAAAGAAGTAATTTAGACAGGCCCGTTGGGATTGAGTACTACTCAGAGGAATTGTCTTCGCTATTCTTCGGGAGAGATATAGAGGCCGACACACTCTTAAATCAAATAATAAAGCATAAAATGAGTCTGCTGATTGGTGCTTCTGGAATTGGGAAAACGTCTTTACTCTGTGCAGGCCTTTTCCCTAAATTGCACGACTTAGGCTGGAGAACAACGCTGATTAGACCACTTGCGGACCCAATAGAAAATTTGTGTAAATCCCTTTGGGGTCAATTAATGGAGGCCGTTGTTCCCGGTGAATTCGATTTTCCAACTGTTGTTCACTCTGTAGCAAATGCTTATGTGGGAACTCATGTTCTAATAGTCATTGATCAATTTGAGGATGTGCTTGGGTCGAAAGCTTCCCAAGACGTGGAATCATTAACCCGGTCGCTTTTCGACCTATACACATCTGCGGAAGACAACCTGCAGTTCCTTATCAGCTATCGGGGTGATATCGAGGCGCAAATTGGAGGAATATGGCAAAAGGTATCGGGCTCAGCAGAAGGTCTTCCACGGTTATATCTTGGAGCACTCAGTGAGGAGGGCTGCAAAAAAGCCTTGGTTGGAAACTTGAAAGCACTTGGTATCTCTTTATCAGACAACCGAAAGGGGAGAGGTCACTTCCTTAAGACCCAAATCGTAGAGGACCTTAAGGGAGAAAGTCTACTAGGCGGATTTGTAGGAATTTATCCCCCGTTTCTGCAGATGATTATTTCAAGAGCTAGTGTCGATGCTGATGTGAACAGAGAGTATAAAGAATCTGCCTATGTATCGGGTGGACGATGTAAAAGGATCATAACTGATTATTTGCTTGGCCAACTGAAGTATCTAGGGAAGAATAAACAAAAAGGTCAGGAAGTCTTAATTTCTCTAGTGAGCTCATATGGTACAAAGAACCAAAAAACAATAGACGAGATTGCTGCTGAGACACTTCATAAGAAGAGTGATGTTGAGAAAACACTACGGTCTTTGATTGATTTAAGAATTGTGCGTTCATTAAACGACCATTTTGAGATAGTGCACGATTTCCTTGCCAAAACGGTTGTAACCGATCTGGTATCTACTGACGAACGTGAAGCAAAGAAATTCAAGGAACTGCTTGCTTCGCGAGCAGCTGCTTACCCTGTTACAAAAGCCATCTTAACGAAAACTGAACATATTTACATATACAAGTACCGCAATAAAATTCTCTGTACCGAGGATGAAGTGAGGCTTTTGCTAGCGAGTTATTTTGCGGGCAATGGTCCTATTCATTACTGGTTAAGATTCTACCCAAAAGAAAAAGTAGCAAACTGGGCACGGTCATCATTATCTGACGACAATGAAGAAATGAACCGCAATATTTACCGTTTTTTGGTCAAATCCGGCGAAGAAGTAGGGTTGGATCAGATTATTGAACCATTTTCTGATTATAAGTTGAAATCAGAACTCGGGGAATTTATTCTCAAACTGGCTAGGCCGAGGGATGTCAATCTTTTGTTAAAATTGCATCGAAGAAAAGGTGAGGAGGTTAAGGATGCCAGTGAGAAAGCACTGATTCACCTAGTATCTTCTTTCGACGAAAAGTTATTTGATCAATTAGGAAAAAGCAACACCCAGAGCAGTCGGCGACTTTTTGAACTGCTGTCACTCAATTTATCTCAAGAGTTGGCACTTCAAGACATAAGAAGTATGTGGAAGTCCCATAAACTCTCCAAGAGGATTTTTTGTATCTATGGGTTAGGAAGAAAGGGAACGAAGGCAGATTTAGAATGGCTCCAAGAGTTGTCAAAAGATAGGAAACTAGGGAGGAAGTATAAGGTAGCCATTCTTAAATCGCTTGTGAGAATCTTTCCACTTTACGGTAAAGGTAATGCTGCTTGGTCTCTATTAATGAATGGTACAACGCCCGTCAAACGGACAATTTTAGAGAGTCTGGAAACTACATTTCCCGATTTGAAACTTAAGGATATTTTGGCTCATTATGAAAAATTTCCTCGCGAAACAGCAAGAGCAGTCAGACGTTTGGTCAGCAAACAAGATCTCCCTCTTTTAAAGGAAATGCTTAAAAGGATCAATCTTAATCCACCCTCTCGTGAACTTGTGTTAGCTGTGTGTGATAGGGGTGGAGAAAGTGAATTTGATTTTTTGTGGAATCTTTTTACAGAATATCAAGATCGTATCGATTTTTGGAATGCCCCCGTAGTCTTCAGGGCCATGGCAAACCTAGCAGGACGAAGGCACCTGTCCCTCATCAATAGAATTATCGAATTCGAAGAATTCTGGGAGTATTATCCTGAAGATAAAAGACCAAGAAAGCGAATCCCCACCGCAGACTTCGAAAACGTTTATTTTATTAGGCGATTGGCCGGTATCACATATGCCAATGTCGCTGGTCGAAATCAGTTCGAAAAGCTAATGAAGTTACTCGGGCATAATTACTGGATAATAAATGATGCTGCTGCGGATGCCATCATAAAACTTGCGAAGCCTTCAGACCTTCCGCGGATAATCGAAAATGCAATATCGTTTCAATTGGATAATGACGCAGTTATTAAGGTTTTATGTAGTTTAGACGAAAAATTCTAAACTATTCAAAGGCAAGAAATCCGGGTCAGGTCTCAACATTCATTGGAGATTTGAGAATATGAGCAATTACCAGGTTCTTTACTACCCACATTTTCAGCCAAATTTATCATGGCTAAAGGCGATGCTCCTTTTTGTGGATGGAGTGGTACGTATCATCCCAGAGGACGTGGACCCAAAAGACTCAGATGTATTAAAGACTTTGACAAACGAAATTCCAGGAAGCCTGACTTCTATATCTCCTATCCCTTGGGACATAGATGTTGAGGACGTTGACATTCAAAGGATGGATAAGGCTTTCCGTTACATCGCCAAGAGTCTTCCCCTTATGCAGAAGGGAAATTTCGAACTTATTATTGGAGAAGGCGGTACCGTTTCCATTCTGGGGCATGTCTACTTGCACCAAATGAAGTTGTCAGAACGAGTACGTGAATCCCTAATTAAAAATAACCTAATAAATCTAGGTATCACGGAAATTGTTCGTTCTCTTGGGGCGGAAAATTACTTCCCTGTGCCCGAAAAAGTGTCCAATCTTATTCTATCCTACATCGCCAATCGAATCTCACGCAGAGTTGGCCTTGATTCCGTAACTGATGAGGACCTGACATTCACCGTTAACTCCTTAGACCGTCTCGAAGTATCGCAAGAAATCGTCTCTGGCACACCAGAAGGTGCGTTACTCAGCGCAATTATCTCGACAACCATTCCGGAAGAATTGGGCAGATTGCCTCCAAGAGAGATCCGAGAATTAAGGGATGCTTATGCAGGAATTAGAGAAGTGTTTCAGGCGTATTTACCTCAGTTGGCACTTAGGAGCAAATTGTATCGAATTTCTGACTTAAATCTGTTTCGCGACCGGATCAATGAAATATCCTATCAGATCAACAGTGAATGTGAAAAACTTCGAAGTGCAGTTTGGGCTCGTAGGTTTAAGGGGTGGGGTCCTTTTGCAGTTTGCACCCTTTTTACGGTCGGGGCTACTCTTATTGATCCAGCATACGGATTCACATTCGCTGCTGGAAATGCTGGGGTAGAGTTCCTCAAGAAGGTATTCTTTAAGGAACAGCCTGAAAATGTGGAAGTGAAAGCATGCCATATGCTTGCGGATCTAAAAACGGCAATTCTGGACAGAGCGAAACTGGATGCCTTGATTTGACATTTTAAAGATGAAGATTCAGAAGCATGACTTTGGTCTCATCCATAAGTTGCGGCCTGGCAAGGCCGCGTAGTCTTGTAGGTTGGAAGCCTACCCAGGTATCCGTTAGCCACGGGCCTGGAATCCAGCCTTGCAGGTGTACTGGTAACAGGATGCTTGATGCGTAGGCAGGGACGTTCTTAAGTTATTTAAGAAAACTTCGTCTCTGAATGGGTCCTCAGCAAGGATCACAATTGCAAGGAAGAACGAGTGTAATTTCGTGGTATAGATTTTAGGCTTTGTGCATTTTCTCCCGGAAAAATTGCAATTGACAATGCTTGTAGGGGGTTATTAGGGTTTTCAAATTCCCTATTTAACAATAACGCTAAGGGAAACAAAGAATACGTCCGGCAGAAAGGAATTGTGCTTCGGCCAGGATTGGAATCACCGAACTTTTTCGGTATAAATAAGAAGAGGGATACTTTTGCTGGAGAAACCTGGCATAATATTTTACTGGAGGTGTGAGCGATGGACTGGCGGGAACGGATCATTGTAGATCCCGGGGTTCTTGTGGGCAAGCCGATCATTAAGGGAACACGGATCTCTGTCGAGTTTGTGATTGATCTGCTGGCCCGAGGGTGGACAGTTGAACAGGTCCTTAAGGAATTCAATCATTTAAAGATAGAGGATATTCAAGCCTGCCTTGCATACGCCAGCGAGATAATAAAGAGCGAACAAATATATCCATTGTCTGCTTAATATCCCGAGGGGCGGAGTTTGCGTTTCCTATTGAATGAAAACATACCGGGAACGGTGATCCAGGCTTTGCGGAATCACGGCCACGATGTGGGCGTTGGCGGGACGTTCTTAAGTTATTTAAGAAAACTTCGTCTCTACTGAACGGATACTCCCGAAGGTTTACAATTGAAAAGCAGGACGAACGTAGTTTGGGTAGTATCGATATGCTAAAATATTATTGAGATATCGCGGTAATGTATGGCGGGAGTATATTAATTATATCCGGGTTGATCCGGTCAAGTTAATCCAATTTATCGTCTGTCATGCCACGGAATTGGGGGCTTCGACGGCAGAGGCGGGACATAGTTAAGTTATCTCAGTAATTTCGGAGGAAAGACGGATGAAAACCCCAAATCCTGATCTGGTTGAGGAGATCGTTAGGCGTGTTACAAGTGCTGTTCATCCGCTTCGGGTGATCCTCTTTGGTTCAGCCGCTCGTGGAGAGATGAGTCCGGAAAGTGACATAGACTTGCTGATTGTCGTGCCGGACGGAACCAGGCGCAGGGACGCGTCACGCAGGGCGTATCGCGCCCTCTCGGGGCTGGGTGTCTCAAAAGATGTGATCGTCGTGACCGAAAGCGATGTCAAGGAATTCGGGGGAAACCCATCCCTCGTGATCAAACCGGCACTTGAAGAAGGACGGGAGGTGTACCATGCCGCAGGATAGGCCCGTGCCCGGCTCGCCGGAGGATTGGCTGGCGAGGGCCGAAGGCGACCTGGCTCTTGCCCGTGTCCCTTTGCCTGAAGGAGCCTTTTATGAGGATCTATGTTTTCATGCTCAGCAGGCGGCTGAAAAGGCACTAAAGGCTGTTTACCAGCACTACAACAGACCTTTTCGCTATACCCATGATTTGGATGAGTTGATCATCGGGTTGCAGGATGAGGGCATCTCCGTGCCGCCCGAAGTTGCAGATGCCGCCCTGCTGACCTCCTACGCATGGGAGGCCAGGTATCCGGGCTTGAGTGAGCCGGTAACGATTGAGGAATACCGCGAGGCTCTTCGTCAAGCGGAATTCGTCGTGAGCTGGGCAGTAAAAGTGATAAGAGAGTGAAGCCGAGGGACATGAAAGCGTGACGGGGACGTTCTTAAGTTATTTAAGAAAACTTTTTCTCTCAATGGGTTTTCGCCAAGCCTCACAATTGAAAGGAAGAACGAGTGTAGTTGCGTGGTATCGATTCTGAGACTTGCACCGGGGTGGAGAAAATAGCAATATTAAACAGGAGGTGTAACATGGACATTCAACGATCAATCATAGATAAGGTAAAAACATTGCCTGACGATAAGCAACAAGAGGTGCTGGATTTCATCGAGTTCATTCAACAAAAGGCAGGGGTAACGCGTCCGCGCCGAAGTTTAAAGGGGCTCTGGGCTGACCTGGGAGCAAAGATCAGTGAAGAAGATATCACTGAAGTTCGGCGGAAGATTCAGGACAATTTCCTTCGGGAAGGCATCTGATGGGTCCGGTGGTCGCTGATACTCATACGGTTCTCTGGTATTTGCTTGCTTCAGACGAAATATCTCAGAATGCGATAATAGCTCTGGATGAAGCAACCACTGCAGGTGACCCAGTATTTGTAGCTTCAATTTCAGTAGTTGAGGTGGTGTACCTGATCGAAAAAGGGAAATTACCAGAGGTTGCATTTGAACGGTTGATTAATGCACTTACTGAATCTGACAGCGGCTTCACGGTGGTTCCCCTTGATCTTAGCATCGTTCAGAGCATTCGAAAGATACCGAGAGATGCAGTCCCTGATCTTGCTGACCGGATCATTGCGGCCACGGCCATCCACGCTAATTTGCCTTTGGTTACGCGAGATCGGAGAATTCAAGAAGCTGGAATAAGAACGATCTGGTAAACCTCGTAAAGACCGATGAGGACGTACTTAAGCTATTTACGACATCTGTCTTTCTATTGTTTCGCCGCCAAGCCTCACAATTAAAAAGACAGGGCTATCGAACTCCCAATTTGTCAGTGACGGTAATGGGAAAAAAGAATATGTCGATCAAATCCGGGAGGGACTGCGAGAGAGGCGAAAATGGGAATAGAAAGAAGCATACAAGCATTTTGGTTTGACCTGGATGCACGTCTCCGAGGTTCTCGGCTATAAAATAATAAAGGAAATATCGGTCGTTTGAATAGGAGGTTTGAGCGATGAACTGGCGGGAGAGAGTCACTATCAACCCGGAAATCTGCCATGGTAAAGCTCGCATCAAAGGTACACGCGTTATGGTTTCTGTGATCCTTGACAACCTGGTGTATGTCGATGGGGTCGAATCTTTATCCTTTACTCTGTCCTAACTCGAAGCGAGAGTGTCAGGTTTCAACATGCAATAGGTTATGCTTTTAAGTGCAGATCCCTCGTGTCATCCATAAAAAAATTGGCCCTGATTTCCCCGACGAAACCTTTCGCGTTCTTAAAAGAGGGGTCGGGATCGGGTTGATACCGGAAAAAGGTACCTTTATAAAATTTATAGTGTGTTGGCTGCTTTGATTAATTAGAAAAAATAATAAGAAAGGAATTTCTATGACGAAACTGGGGAGTGATAAGAGACCTGCAGTGGCAAGGGTTAAAACTCAAAAAAGGGCACAAGAGATTACGAAATTATGTAATGAGCGAGGGTGGAAGGTCATTGTGGGTATTGAAGCCGACAAACCCGAAGATATTTCTGACATTGAGAAGCTTATGAATCCACAAACGGTAGTGAAAGAAATCCCAGAAGTGGGACGAAATGACCCTTGCCCTTGTGGAAGCGGGTTGAAATATAAAAAATGTTGTCTCAGTAAATAAGAGAGGAGAACGGAGGCATCCTCGCCAAAAACGCGCTCAATATACTATGACAGGCGGAAAAGCATTATAATAATAAAGCAAGGGGCATGTAATGAGTTCTAATGAGGGACCATTTTCCGTAGCAAGAACACCTCTCAATGTTGAAGTCAGCACAACGACTGGATACTGGGAATACCTTATTACGATGAAGCATCCGGCAATGAAAGGTAAGGAGGATATGGTGAAAGCTCCCCTGCAATTTCCGGATGAGATTAGGCAGAGCAAAACCGATAAAGATGTCTTTCTGTATTATAAGCAGTTTGATAGACTATGTTGTGTAGTCGTCAAACACATTGGCATGGAAGGCTTTTTGATCACTGCTTATCCAACCGATAAGGTGAAGGAAGGAGATTCGATATGGACAGGGTAGTCGTTCACTATCATAAGGAGTCGGATACGCTGGACATGTGGTTTGGCAATCCTGAAGATGAATTCATGTGCGAAGAAGCGGGAGAAGGAATTATCCTTAAGAAAGATAAGAATGGAAAGACGATCGGGATTGAAAAACTCTATGTCAGCAAAACCGTTGGCATTGACACACCTCTGCCAGTGGAATTGGTCGTAGCTTAATCGAGTCTATCCCGATCGCAGAGAGGGGGAGACCATGGACGTTTTCCCTTCTTTTGCTCTATCAGGCTTGCTACGAAGTTGGCCGTTACATTAGTCTGGAAAGGATCATCGAGGAAAGCAAAGAGACCTACGATTGTCGATGGGGTCGAATCTTTATCCTTGACTTTGTCCTAACCCGAAGCGAGAGTGTCAGGTTTCAACATGCAATAGGTTAAGTTTTTAAGTGCAGATCCCTCATGTCATCCATAAAAAAATTGGGGACTGTGGGGTCAGGGGCTTGACATTGGACAAGTTGGACCATGGGTGTCGCCTCTACACTACTAATAGGGGCATCCATAAAAAGTTGGCCTGCCCTAAAGCTAAGCGCCAAGGGCATAGAACGAATAGCACAGCCTGAAGAGCAATAAAATGAATTTAGCATTGGAGGTCCAAGGTGTGATATAAGGATAAAAAATGAATTTGGAGGGAGTAGATGAAGACTTATGAGTATGAAGGGAAAGTTTTACCAGACGGGCATCTCTCGGTCCCTGAAGATTTGAAAGACAAACTAAAATCGGATTCAAAGATAAAGGTAATGCTTCTCGTTGATGATGAAGAGACAGCATGGGATAAGCTGTCGATGTCTCAGTTTCTGAAAGGATATTCAGAAAAAGACACGATCTATGACAAGTTATAACTTCGGTGATATTGTCCTTATTGGGTTTCCGCACACTGATCTTCAGGGTATATCAAAAAGGCCATCCATTGTTTTGCACGATTCCGGTGACCAAGATGTCCTTCTCGCAAGGAATACCACCCAAGAATACACAACTGAAACCGATTATAAAATCCCGGATTGGCAAAAAAGTGGTCTTCTTGCTGAGTCATATATTCGACTTGGCAAACAGGCCACAATTGAAAAACGACTTATTATAAGGAGGTTAGGAACATTAGAGGCAAAAGATATAGAAGTACTCAAGTCAATCCTAAAAAGGATGTTCCACCTGTAATTTTGTCCCTTCTTAAAATCGAAAAAGATTTTGTAACAGAAATCTGGCGTCATCCATCAAAAAGTTGGCCCTGCTTCAATTTCAATTTTCAGATCGCAAATTTCGAATTAAAAACATCCGAAGAGAAGAAGAAAAAGGGGACGGCTCTATTTTTATAAAAACTTTGGCCTGGATTCCCGGGCGAAACCTTCCGCATTCTTAAAGAAAAATAGAGTGCTTATTTTGCGAAATACGGGAGGCAGATGGTAAATATCAATTGACGAGGTATCTTGAGAAAAGGTAGAATATTTGAAAACGCAGGTGATTTGAGCAATGGAAAATATCGAAGAAATAGTGAAAAAATTACCCCCCGATCTGAAACGGGAAGTGGAGGATTTTGTCAATTTCCTGGTTGAGAAAAAGGCGAAGAAGCATGGGAGGAAGCTGCGTCAAGATTGGGCTGGCGCACTCAAGGAGTACCGCGACAAATATACGTCTCTCGAACTCCAGAAAAAAGCCTTAGAATGGCGAGGAGATTGAATCGTGTATTTGATCGATACAAATATCTGGCTTGAGCGATTCCTTGATGCTTACCAACATGGCGCCGCTGAGAAATATAATCTGACCACTGTAACTTTTGATAGTGATTTCGACCGAACCCCTCGAGGAAGAAAAACCCCATCAGAAATCAAATAATACAGAAGGAAAGCTACGAACTTTTTCCATCCAAAAAGCAAGGGCCTCTTTTCAGAGGCCCTGCGCCGTGAGGTCGAAACCTTACGGGTGGCTATAATTTGCTTCATCCAATGCATAAGTACACTGGTTTAAACCTTCAAATAAAAATTTGGAGAGTTTCCACATTCAAGTGCTATTTCGAATCTTTTTGACTGTCAAGCAAAACATTGGGGGGAGTGTAATACCTCACTGAAGCGTGGGTGAAAGACTGTAATCGGGCAGGAATGTCTCCGAAAATCTTATCAAGCGGATGAGCTAAGGTTATGGTTGGCAAAGGTAACTTCGCTAATCAGAGCATGGTCCCTGGAATGCTCATGGTATTCTTGTCGTTCAGGGATAAGATAAGGTTTCCACTATAAAATTTTCTCCGACATCCCTGCCCGATTCTGTGAAGTTTCCCCGGAAGAGTGAGGCACTACGGGGGAAAAATTGGGAGGTGTTGGGTTATTGATAATTCAACCTTTTTCAAATAAAATGGCTAAAGAGAAGAGGAGGTAGGGGATGGCCGTTTTGAACGAGGGGTATCGAATAGAAAAAGATTCGATGGGTTCTGTAAAGGTTCCCGCGGGGGCTTATTATGGCGCCCAGACCCAAAGGGCGATTGAAAATTTTCCGATCAGCGGCTGGCGTTTCGGGAGGGAGTTTCTTCATACCTTGGGTCTCATCAAGTATGCGGCGGCGAAGGTGAACTCGGAACTCGGCCTCTTGGGCAGGAGAATTGCAAGGGCCATTGAAAAGGCTTCCAATGAAGTGATCCGGGGAAAATGGGATGAACAATTTGTTTTGGACATCTTTCAAACCGGCTCCGGAACTTCGACCAACATGAACGCCAACGAAGTCATTGCCAATCGGGCAAATGAAATACTCGGGAGTAAAAAAGGGGTGTATCGCCCCGTCCATCCCAATGACCATGTGAATTTGGGCCAATCGAGCAATGATGTCTTCCCCTCCGCCATCCACATTGCATCCATGAACCTTTTGCAACAAAAGCTTCTGCCGGCCCTGGGACGTCTCCATAAGGCACTGAAGAAGAAAGGGAAGGAATTCCATCCCATCCTGAAGATCGGTCGAACCCACCTCCAGGATGCCACGCCTATTCGATTGGGCCAAGAATTCGAGGGATATGCGCGGCAGGTGGGGTTGGGCATCGACAGAATTGAGAAGAGCATGAAATCCCTTTGTGAACTTCCTTTGGGAGGAACTGCTGTCGGGACAGGGGTTAATACCCATCCCATTTTTGCCAAGAAAGTGATCTCCATCATCAACAAGGAAACACGAGGAGCCTTCCGTGAGGCGTCCGACCATTTTGAGGCACAAGGGGCTCGGGATGCTTCGGTAGAAATAAGTGGGGCCCTTAAAACAGTGGCTTCCAGTTTAATGAAAATCGCCAACGATATCCGATGGATGGGTTCCGGTCCCCGTTGTGGAATTGGAGAAATCCATCTTCCAGATACTCAACCCGGCTCCTCGATCATGCCGGGTAAGGTCAATCCCGTGATCCCTGAATCCCTTATCCAGGTCTGCTCTCAGGTGATTGCAAATGACTCTGCGATCACCCTGGCAGGTCTCAGCGGCAATTTTGAACTCAATGTGATGATGCCATTGATCGCTTACAATTTGCTGGAATCGATCCGCCTGCTCGCCAATGCCGTCGATAACTTCTCCAAAAGATGCATTGAGGGATTGAAGGCAGATCGAGAGCGGTGTGAAGAGATGGTTGAGAAAAGCCTCGCCCTCGCCACAGCCTTGACGCCAAGAATCGGATATGATGAGGCAGCCCGAATTGCCAAGAAGGCCTATGAAACTCAAAAAACAATCCGTCAAGTAGTAGACGAAGAAGGGCTCTTTTCAAAGGGAGATCTGAATCTCTTGCTCGATCCCCGGTTCATGACAGCTCCGACGAGATCGACGAAAAAGAAGAATCGAAGGACAAGGAACAGATAGTTTTGACAACTCCATGGCGGTGTCTATTTCAGTTCGATAAAAATAGGAGTTATAATAAATTGAAATGAACCGATTGAGGGGAGGGAAGGGTATTTATGTACTTTATAACAGTATCAGAAATGCTCGGTACAGGTGGTGAAGCCATTGGGAGGCAAGTGGCTGAAATGCTAAATTATACCCATTATGGTGAGGAAGAACTTTTTAAGGCCGCAGATAAATTGGGCTTTCTCTCTGATGTCAAAAAATTGGATGAAAAAGGTCCGACTCTACTCGACAGATTTTTCAGCGAAAAGCCCAAAGTCTATCTCGATCGATTACAGTCTGTGATCTACGAGGTGGCTAAAAAAGGGGATGCTCTATTCTTCGGCAGGGGAAGTCAGTTTCTGCTGAACTCTTTCGACTGTGCCCTTCATGTCCTTGTCACAGGCTCCATGGAAAAGAGGATACAGCGATTAACAGAACAAAGAAAGGTAGGAAGAGACGTTGCCGAAAAGATGATCCACCAGTCGGATCATGATAAAAGGGCGTTTCTAAGATTTGCCTTTGATGAGGACTGGATGAATCCCCATCTGTATGACTTAATCTTGAATACCGATAAATTGAGTATCGATTCCGCAGTGAAAATTGTCATCGATGCGGCAAAATCAGATGAAATCAAGGCATGCGGGATCGATTCTGTCAAATTTCTCGGGAAGCTTTCTCTCCAGCGGAAAATCGAAGCTGCCCTCCTTGAAGCTGGCCTAACCCATCAAAATCTTTTTTTCACCGTGGAAGATCCGGACTCCGTGCGGCTCTACGGTCTTGTGAATTCTTTGGAAAGGAAGGAAAAGATAGAAACAGTTGTGAAGGGAATAAAAGGGATAAAAAACATTACCAACGAATTGACGATCTTCAAGCCTTCGACGGGCGGAGTATAGACCGGAGGCCCTATTCGAGCGTTGTCTATGGCCATAAGGTAAAAATGGAGGTTGCTATGATCTTCAAACAGTTCAGAGATGGGGAGGGTTGTCTCTCCTATCTTATCGGTTGTGAAAAGAATAAAGTGGCTGCTGTGATTGATCCTTCCACCAATACCCATCAATACCTCGAATCCCTCAAAGGAAATGACCTCAATCTCCAATACGCCATCGATAGTCATACTCATGCAGATCATATTTCCGGAGCGGGGACATTGGCAAAAAAGATGGGCGCGAAGGTGATCATGAGCAAAGAGACACAGCATCAACGATCCATCGGAGGGCAGAAGGCCCCGGAGAATATCAAGGGGATCCTGAAGAAGAATGCGGAGATCTCTGTGGATCAATTTGTAGATGAGAAGGAAATCATTAAGGTAGGAGAAATTCCCGTCGGTATACTTCATACACCGGGGCACACCATTGATACGATCTGCCTTCTACTGCCTGATAGAATCCTCACCGCTGACATCCTCCACATCGGACAGGCCGGACGGACAGACCTCCCGGGCGGAAGCTCAGAGGAGATGTACGAGACCCTTTTCAAAAGGATCCTTCCCCTTTCTGATGATCTCCTGGTCTACCCTGGGCATGACTACAACGGCAATATCAATTCCTCTCTTGGCTACGAGAAAAAGAACAATGAGTTCTTGAAGCCGCGCTCCAAGGACGCTTTTGTTCAATTCGTGGCCAGGTTCTTCCCGGAGATTAAACCCGGAATGCAGTGCGGGGTGAAGACGATCGTGGGCAGCGGCGAAGGAAAACAACCCACCCTTCAGAGTGGCTTGGGAGATCTGATCATTGACTATATGCAACGCCATCCCGAGGAGTACACCACCACGATAGATCAATTGAAAAAAAGAGTCGATGCAAAGGATAAATCCCTTTACCTACTCGATGTGCGGACGCCTGCTGAGGTGGCCGAAGGGTATATTAAGGGGGCAGTGAACATCCCCATCGATGAACTTCCGAAAAAGGCAGAAGAGATACCCCAAGAGAAGGAGGTCGTGGCTTACTGCCGGAGCGGAGTTCGATCTGCTCTGGCGACGATGTACTTGAGGGCGCGGGGTTTTAAGGTGAATACCCTCGACCACGGAATCCACGAGTGGCAGGAAGCGGACTATCCCATCGAGAAATAGATCCTTCGCTTTGATTTCATAGCTGGATTTGATAGACACGTCTCTGAAGAACAAATCTCCCTTTAGCAAAGGGAGGCGAGGAGCAATCTCTATTCACCTTTGTTCGTTAGTAGAGACCGATAGGCAAACAGAACAATTCCTCCGATGATCATGAAAGAGCTAAGAATCTGACCCATGGTCAACGGGCCCAGGATAAATCCAAGCTGGGCATCCGGTTCTCTAAAGAATTCCAAAAAAAAGCGAAATAACCCATAAAGAGAAAGGAAGATCGCTAAAAGCCCTCCGGCAGGAAGTTTTTTACCCTTCATCAGCCATAGGGCCAAAAAAAGGACTCCTCCCTCCAATGCACTCTCATAGAGTTGAGACGGATGGCGAGGAAGGGGTCCATCTTTTTGGAAAATCATCCCCCAGGGGACCTGGGTCACACGGCCATAAAGCTCTCCATTGATGAAATTTCCAATTCTCCCTAAACCCAAACCGATGGGCACCGTAACAATGATGAGATCGGCAATCCTCCAGAATGATTTCTTATTCCTCCAGGAGAAGAGGATTCCGACGATGAGAACCCCAATCAACCCTCCGTGAAACGACATCCCTCCATGCCAGATGGCAAAGACCTCGAGGGGATCGGAGAGGTACATCTTGAGATCGTAAAAGAGGACGTAACCCAAACGGGCACCCACCATTAAACCGAGAATCAGATAAAAATAGAGATTCTCCACCTCCATTTTTGAAATGCCAAAATTCTTTTTTTTCATCTGACGCCGGACAAGCAGGTAGGAGGCAAAAAATCCCAATACATACATGAATCCATACCAACTCACTTTAATCGGACCCAGCTCCACCAAAATCGGATCGATATTTACCTTCATCGTTTTCCTTTCGTTTGTCTGCCCTTCACTCTTTCATTCCCCCGTACAGAATCTGAGAATTTTCTCCAAACATTCCAGATTTTGTTGGTGTTTGCTTTGAATCTCAACCTTAACCTCAACCTTAACCTTTTATTATTAAATTCTATTGGAGAATGAATGAAGATTCAAGCCATCTTACAAATCCCCATCGCCCCCCTTTTTCAAAGGTGGGAAGTTAGAAGTCTCCCTTTTGTAAAGGGGACCTGTGAAAAAATCCCAGGATTCCCAGAGCGGACAGGGGATATCGGAAAAACTGTAGAGCGGCTACCTTTTTCAGGCTCAATGATAAGGATTGAAAACCATGTGAGACGGATGACTTAAACTGACCCATGCCCCATACATTTTAAAAGTCCGCATTCTACAGTTTTGGAGATATCCCTCTGGCCGGTCCACCGCCCCCAATTTTTTCACACCTTCGGGAGATTTAGAGGGATTTTGTCATCGGGCTCGATACGACTTTCACCTGGTCCAAAGCAAGTCCATTTGCTTCGATTGACGTCCAACAAAAATATTTGTATAATTCTTTCAAATTTATGGATGAACCTTCCAGAAAACAACAAATCCTTCAGGATCTGAAGAAATTCGTCCTGTCGAAGGCCTCCATCGTCTACATCCTATCCGATGAAGAAGATCGGATGGAGGGCCTTCTAAAAGAGTTGTCTTCGACATTCCAACCCAAACCCAAGCTCCTCATCTGGAACCCTTTCCAAGGTTTGATCGGAGAGGACGGAAGGGTCGAGAATTCAAGTCATCCCCTTGAAGCCCTGGACAAAGTGATCCAGCGAACGGAACAAAACCTTTATCTCTTCGAGGGCCTCCACACTTTTCTAAAGACAGATCCCTTGGTCTCGAGAAAGTTGAAGGACCTCCACCGCTCACTCCGAAATCGATATTCCACCCTGTTTATCATCGCACCCGTTCTGGTGGTCCCCGATGAACTTCACCGAGACATGATTGTTTACGAACTCCCCATGCCGGATACGATGGAAGTTGAACGCACCCTGATGGGAGTGATCTCCGGAAGTCCCCACGCCTCTGGACTCACGGAATCTCTCACAACGGAATTGAAGGATCGGATGGTGAAGGCGGCTCTCGGTCTCTCTCTCGACCAAGTGGCCCGCGCCTTCCGAAGTGCCCTGATCGGAAGAACGACCGTCGATTCCTCTCTGATTAATGCATTGCTCGAAGAAAAAGGACAATTGATTAGAAAGTCGGGGATTCTGAAGTTGGTCCAGAATGGACCTGACTTCGAGGAGATCGGCGGGCTGGAAAATCTCAAAGAGTGGTTGAGGAAAAGGTCCAACGTTTTAAGCAGTGAGGGGAGGTCTTTTGGTCTCCAACTCCCGAAGGGGGTTTTGATCACTGGAGTTTCAGGATGTGGCAAGAGCCTCTGCGCTAAGGTCTTCGCCTCTTTTTGGGGAGTTCCCTTGCTCCACCTCGATATGGCAAGGCTTTATGATGGGACGCTCGGAGAGCCCGAGGAGGCCTTGCAGGTGGCCCTTCGTACTGCCGAGTCCGTGGCACCTGCTGTCCTCTGGATCGATGAGATCGAAGCAGGCATCAGCATTCAAAGCCAGAAGGCCGGGGGTGGGACTCAATCTCGAGTCTTTGCTTCATTCCTCACTTGGATGCAGGAAAAAAGCGCCTTCGTCTTTATCGCAGCCACGGCCAATGTCATCGAACTTCTCCCCCCTGAGGTATTGAGGAAGGGTCGTTTTGACCAAATCTTTTTCGTCACCCTTCCCAATCCTCAAGAAAGAAAGTCCATCCTCTCCATCCATCTGAAGAAGAACGGCGTTGACCTCTCCCATGTCAATTTAGATATGCTCGTGAAAGTGACGGATGGGTTTAATGGTGCTGAAATTGAGCAGGCGGTCAATGGGGCAATGATCGAGGCCTTCAATTCAAACCGAGGCCTGAACGAACAAGATATGGTTATCTCTGCCGGAAATATTGTCCCCCTTTCCATTACCATGAGGGAAGAGATTGGAAGGATGGAACGGTGGGCCTATAATCGAGCCATTCCAGCCTCCAAATGAGAAATCAATACGAGTGGGTTAAATAACGATACGTAGTGTAGCCCTTCATGGGCTTTCAATGACGGGCGCAAGGCCCTCCACTACAAAATATTTATTGCATTTGGGTCAATCATCGTCTCGATCCTCTTCGTCGTCTTCGTCTTCATCCTCGTCGAATTCTTCGGGCTCTTCATCCTCTGCCTCTTCCTCGTCCACTTCTTTCTTCCGCTTCCCTTTCAAATTGATCTTCTCCAAACTGTCATCTCCGAGGTCATCGATGACTTCGTTAAAAAACAATGCGAGAGAGATCAGATACTCCTCTGGTAATTCCCGGAACCAGTCCATAACCTTCTCGGCCATTTCCATCTTCTCATTGCTCGAAGAATCCTCCAAAAGATCGATGGCCTTACGATAGTGTTTATTAAACGCCCGGATCATAAAATTATCTCACCCTCCTTTGGATTGGGACGCAACTTCCCGTTTCGTTGTTCCAAATAATTATACTTTCATTCTACGTGATGGGCAATAAAAAAAGCCTCTCTCTTTCAACCGGGGCTTCTTGGCCGAAAGCCCCCCTCCTCCACGAGAATCTAAAATCCCTCCGGGTCAAAAAGGGGCCCTGATCCCTTTAGTGCCCGAGAGGCATCAAGGCGGACGTTAAAATCCGGATCCTTCCGGAGCCGGGTGAGGAGAGGGATAAACTCTGGGTTCCGGTGCGATTGAAGTGATAAACAAAGGTACCTCCTCACATCCATGCTCTCGCTTTTAGAAAGCTTGACAGCATCCTCCATCGGAGGTCGTTCCTTCAATTTATACAGTCCTCTTAATGCCATGGCCTGAATTGGACGATCTTTATCATTTAGAAATTTCAAAAAAATTCCCTTCGATTCGGGGCTCCGGATATGACCGAGCACATAAAGTAGAAAAACCTTCTTCTCCTTCATGACATCGTCCCTCTGGATAAAAGAATGAAGATCCCCCAAATATTTCTCACCCATCATTTTAAAGGTTTCTTCCAGAGCTCTCTGAACACTGACATCCTTTATCTCCAGGTATTTCAAAAGTGCCGGAATGACCGAAGGTCCCTGTTTTGAGAGAGCCTCTGCAGCCTTTGTCCATGACTCCCCCGTCGCCAGGGGATCTTCTAACTCAGGCAGAATGAACTGGCTCCACTCCTTGTCTTCCCTCATATCCTTAAACCTTGAGGAGATGGAGATATCCGATACGAAATCTCTTCGAAAGGATTCCTTCCAGATGGCGGGAAGATGCCCTTTGTAATCGATCCCTCCACCCAACTGCCCACTTCTCCATAGCTTTTGATCTTTTCCTTTACCCGAAAAGATGTCTTCACCCTCCCCATCCAGAAGCAGACCGATACTTCTCTCATCCCTCCTCACATCAAACTTCCCGTCCCCCTGCGTCCCGTCCGTTCCGGCCTCATAGACATCGTTTCCTTTTTCGTCGATGAGCAGTCCCCTACCGGAATCATTTCCAGCTCCCTGAGAAAGCCACTCAGCACGATAATGATCATTCCCTTGTCCATCCCAAAGTATTCCAATGGAACGATCATGCCCACATCCCTGCGAGACCCCCCATGAGACATAGTGATCATCTCCTTCGAAATCGATCAATGCCCCGATCGCCCAATGGGTTCCAGCTCCCTGTGAGTAACGTCTCGCCTTGTAGTGATCATTTCCTTTCTTATCAATGAGCATCCCGATGGAGAGCCAGTAGGCAGAGCCCTGCGAGAAATAGTTTCCTTCATAGGTATCGTCCCCCTCTCCATTATAAAGAATTCCCAAGCCCCCTGAGGCGAACGGTCTCCATCCCAGACCAAATCCTTGAGAAAGAGTTTGATAGGCACCGCTCTCCTCTCTGTGATCGGGAACGAGGCCGCCGGAAAAAAATGTATCATTCCCCCTGTAATCCAGAAGAAATCCTCCCCCGCCCACGAATCCAAATCCCTGGCTGTAGAGAGCGGTTCGATAGTGGTCGTCACCGTCCATATCACATAAAACTCCCAGACCAATGGCCCCTGCGCCCTGAGAGAACATGCCGGAGATGTATCGATCATTTCCCTCTCTGTCATAAAGAAAGCCCACTCCAAAAAAACCAGCACCAAAAGCAAAATTTTCCCCACGATAAATGTCATTGCCTTTTAGGTCAATCAGAAATCCCAGACCCAACACCCCTGCCCCAAGCCAACATTTGTCAGAGGAAATGTACGTATCATCGCCTGATAAATCGATAATGACACTGAACGGAGAATATTCGTCAAAACGGTACTGGTCATTTCCTCCCAAATCAATTAAAAGCAAGGGCATTTCCCCTGTGTAGCGATTATCCCCGAGCCCCCCGATCAGAATTTCTCCAAGGGGCGTGTGAACAGTTGTGACCTCTTCTTTCAAAAGTTGCGCCATCTTCGAGGGGTCCATGGTATCTAAAATCTTAAGTGCCTCATCCAGTGCTGAAGCAACCATATAGCTCGCTTGCAACATCCTTTTCCTGTCGATTTTGGATGCCAAAAAGAAGGCCTTTTCTGTCTCCCCTTGGTTCTGATAGTGGAAGAGGTGCTTATCCTTCAAATTATCGAAAAGGAGAGATTCAATCTTTCTTTTAGAAAAAATGACTTCCTCTTTGCTAAGGGAACTAAAAGCCTCGTCAAACACCTTCTTCGCCTGAACCAGGGCAGGATAGAGGATTTCAATGGCCCGTCGAAGAGGTGATGCCGGAATTTTATTAAATTCCTCAGGGAATGGGACCTCCTCCCGCTTATCATTTTTTATTTCTACCTCAAGGAGACCGGCTGAGGTTTTGAGAATCGAAGATAGAGAGTTTTGTCCTTGATCAAAAGCAGCGGCACATTCTTTTGCAAAGGGAACGACTTGTATAGGATTGTCCAAAAAAAGGGGAACCTTCTTCAATAAAAAAGGGTCTTTAGAAGGTAGGGGTCTGTGAATTCCCAAGTCCTCTCTTTCAAGGTGAAGGGCTTCAAGAAGCAGGTCCAAGGCAGAAAGCTCTTTCCGGTCACGCTCAGGATGGCTTTCTGTCTGTTCAATACCGCGAGAAAAGAATTTACATCCAGTAAGAAATAGGGCAACACCGATGGAAAAAGCGGAAAGAATAACGACCGTCATTGACTTTGAACGAATTGAGGAAACCACTTTTTTACGCCTATTCACTCTGTATGGGAAAATCGAAGAAGGATTCATTTTCGTCGACCGATAAGGGTTGACTCTCAATGGGATGGATGCGATAAGTACCGTCTCGTTGCCAAAGATAAAAATTATTTTACCATATTAAAGATAGAGGTGAAATGGCCAAAGGCTTTTCAATCCATTCGAATCCGCACCAGCCAATCCAACCTTCTCGGGAGGACTCTATCACAATGGAAAAACTACCTGTCCCTGTTGCCTCATAGGAAAATGTTACCCGAGGGATCGTTGAAGAGAAGATGACAAAGGGGAGGGATTGAGTATTTTTTTAAGTCTCATCTCCATGGCTTCTCTTAGCACAAAGGGGTTGAGTTTTGCAAGTTGTTTAGAGAGGCTCTGTTTTACGTTGAGAGAGATATGAGGAGATTCGAGGATTCTCTGGTAAGGAGTTTTTGGGCGATCATGGTGTTTGATGGTTTTGGAGCCGATTCTTTCTTTGGATAGGAGTTTGACCGAGGGGCAGAAGAAGTTATGAAAGAGTCTCCACTCGTGACGATAGAGGTCATTGAGGAGAGGGACAACCTTGGGGTCATCTAAGCGTTGGTAGCCGAGCCACTGACGGACGTGGGTCGAGTTTTTCTGTTCGACATGAGCGTTGTCATCTTTGTGGTAGGCCCGAGAGCGAGTAAATTGGACGGGGCGTTTTCTTTGTGCGAAATGTCTGAGGAGGTGATAATTGAGAAACTCGCCGCCATTGTCGCAATCGAAGCCGAGCAAGGGGAAGGGCAAAGCGTTTTCGATCTGTTTGATCTGTTCGAGGGTATCGGTTTCTCCTTTGCCCCAGACGGCTCTTTGTTCAGTCCAACCCGTGGCAATGTCAACGCAGTCAATGGTATAGGCGAAGATTGCGGATAGGGATTGGCCGCAATGAGCGACCGTGTCGGCTTCGAGGAAACCGGGGCGAGATTCGTTCCATTGGTTGGTTTTAATGGGGATATGTTTTCTGATCAGGGTTCCGGGTTTGGTGGTGGTTCTGCCTCGGGTTTTATATTGGATTCGGACGGGATGGAGGAGACGGTCGATGGTGGCGGCAGAGATGTTGAGGAGGGCCTCAGAGACTTCAGAAGGGAGATTCCCAAAGGATTGGAGATAACCTGGGAGCCAGAGGGGTAGAATGGCTTTTAGACGTTTTGAGCAGGGGAGGTTGGCAGCGAGCCAAATTTGTTTAAGCGGTTTGAGGATGAGGTCTCGGTGATAAACCGGAGATCTTCCTCGTTTTCTAACCTTGGGTTTTATAAACCGCCTGAACCTTCGGAGTAATCGGATCGCATGCTTTCGGTGATATCCGCAGGTAGCACAGAATTCGTCGAGGATGATCGTTCTTTCTTGATAAGAAGCTTTTTTGTACCGTAAAAAAATCGCTTCGATATATTCTTTTTTTGACCGTGGACTCATAATCAGCTCTCCTTTGGGGCCCCTTTATCGGGTAACATCCATTATGAGTCAACGATCCCTTTTTAGTCATGCTTCGGGTAACATTTTTTATGAGGCAATTCGGTGCTGTGGAATTTTTTGACAGGCTTGGTTAAAATTTGTAAAATTCAATTCTTTGCGGCGGATCACCAGGAAGAAAAAAGGAGAACAGGATGACTACGCTTTTCCTCAAGAACGCAACCATCATCGACGGGACGGGTGCCGATCCCGTTTCTAATGGAGCTGTGGTGGTAGAAGATGACCGGATCAAGGAAGTTCTCCGAGGTTTGTCCGGACGGCTTCCTTCCGATGCCCAGACCATCGATTGCCGGAATCAGACTCTCCTCCCAGGCCTCATCGACGTCCATGTCCACGTGGGGGCAGTGGATGCCAACATCTTGGAGCAGCAGAGGTTATACCATCCCTCCATGCTGGTGATCCGGTCGCTCAAAGTCATCCAGGAGGCCCTGGATCAAGGGTTTACCACCGTACGGGATGCCGGCGGGGCGGATGCCGGATTCCGGGAAGCCCAACGCCAGGGGCTGATTCCCGGACCAAGAATGTTCGTCTCCGGGTGTACCCTCTCCCAGACCGGCGGACATGGTGATTCCCGCCTGCCTACGGAGATACGTTCCCCCTCTCAAGACCTGGCGGGAGTGGCGACGAGAATCTGTGACGGAGTCGATGAGGTGAGGCGAGGGGCCCGGGAACAGCTGCGGAGAGGGGCTGATTTCATCAAGGTCATGGGAGGGGGAGGGTGCATGTCTCCCGGCGACGAGATTGACACCTCCCAGTACAGTCCGGACGAGCTGCGGGCCGCAGTTTTCGAGGCGGAAGCAGTGGGAACCTATGTGGCGGCCCACGTGTACTCCAGCCGATCCATCCGCAACTGCGTCTCCTCCGGGATTCGTACTCTGGAACACGGCAACCTCATGGACGAAGACGCTGCCAAGGCGATCAAGGACGCCGGGGCGTTCCTCGTCCCCACTCTGGTCACTTATGAAATGATTTCTCGTATGGGAAAGAGCATGGGGATCCCTGAAAATAACGTGAGGAAGGTCAACGAAGCCCGGGATCGGGGGCTTGAGGCTCTGGCGATTGCCAAACGGGTTGGAGTCAAGATTGCTTCTGGCTCAGACCTTCTCGGCCCGATGCAGCGTTATAAGGGAATGGAACTGGAGCTGAAGGCCCGTGTTCTCGGCCCGATGGGAGCAATTGTAGCCACTACGAAGACCAATGCCGAGCTCTTGAAGAAAGAAAAAGACCTGGGGAGCATCGAGGCCGGAAAGCTTGCCGATTTCATCCTGGTCCGGGGAGACCCGTTGAAGGACATCACTCTGATTCAGAATTACCAGGAGAGGATCTCCTTGATCGTCCAGGGGGGTAGGGTTTACAAGAACATTTTGTGAGCCTGAGGATCAGTTAAAATAGGCAACAATACAACTAAGAAGGAGGTGTAGGATGGGAAGAATGAAAAAAATAGGGATGCTTTTGGTTTGGATGGGATTCTTAACTTTCAGCCTCTGTCTGGGCCTTTACGGGGATGGACAAGCCGCTCCAAAAAGGGGCGGGATCATTGTCGAGGCCATGGGAACAGAACCAACCAACCTGGATTTATTTAAAGCCAGGCGTCAGCCGGAGTTTAGGATATTACATTTGATCATGGAACCTCTGGTCGTGATCAACCCTCGTCTCAAAATTGAACCCCTCCTGGCGGACTCCTGGAAATCATCAACCAATGGCAAGTCCTGGACATTCACCCTCAAGAAAGGGATTAAGTTTCACGATGGCGAACCCTTCAACGCCGCTGCGGTGAAGTTCTCCTTAGAGAGACACATAAAGAGCTCTCAAGGGGGGAGACTCAAGATGATCGACACGGTTGAGGCGAAGGATGATCAGACGGTCGTCATTCATCTCAAACAGCCTTATCCCGAACTGCCTTATGTTTTAGCGAGCTTTGAGTGTTCCATGGTGTCACCCAAGGCCGTCAATGAGGCAAAGAATGATTGGGGGTCTAAAGTCATTGTTGGCACCGGACCGATGAAATTCAAAGAGTGGCGCTCTGGCGAAAGGGTTGTCCTCGTTCGGAACCCGGAGTATAAACACGGCCCGTCCTTTGTGAGCAATAAGGGACCGTCCTATGTGGATGAATGGCATTTCAGGTTTCTCGTGGAACCGGCTACACTGATCGCTGAGCTCACGTCCGGTGACGTGGATCTCTCGAGCTACGTCACGGAGAGGGACGTCAACGCCGTCAAAGAGGATCCGAAAACCAGTGTTATCCTGGCCAAAAGTACCTCCCCCATCTATCTCGCGATGGACCTGAAGAAGAAGCCCTTTGACGACATCAAGATCAGGGAGGCTGTCTGCCATGCCATCGATGCCGAGGCGGTTCGCAGGGCGGCCATGTCAGGCGTTGCAGCACCTCTTTATACGCCCCTTGCTCCTACCGTGGTGGGCTACTTGCCAGGAGCTGAGGAGGTTGCTAAACCTTATGTCAAATACGATCCGGCCAAGGCCAAACAGATGTTGGAAGAGGCAGGGTGGAAGGACTCCGGAAAGGGTTATCGTGAAAAAGAGGGACAACCCTTAGAGGTCATTTTCTTTGCCTTCAATATTGCCCGGTATAGGCGAATGGCCGAGGTAGCAACACCGATGCTCCAGGCAGCCGGTTTCAAGGTTGATCTAAAAATCTTGGAACCCGGCGATCTCTATGAGAGGGTCCTCAAGGGTGAACACCATCTGCTCTCAACAGGCCTGGTGACGAGCCAGGGGATTGCTATGGATGATTTAATTCTAATGTTCCATAGCGCCAGTATTGGCTCCATCAATCAATGGTGTCTGTATGAGAAGCCTGAGATGGACAAGCTCTTGGATGCGGCTCGATATGATCTCGATCCGAAGAAGCGGAACGAAGCCCTGAAAAAAGCTCAAGAACTGGCTGCCAGAGATCTGCCCGTGGTGCCGATTGCTAATGCCATGGAGATCTTCGGTTACAAGAAAAGCCTTGGAGGAGTTGAAAACTACATCAAACACCCCTGGTGTTTTGACCAGATCAATGCCTACCGCGCCTTGGAGCTCTACAAGCAGTAACCGAGTGAATGAAAAGCCGACCGGGGTGAGAAAAAGCTCACCCCGGTCGGGAAAGGCCTGAGTTCACCAATGGAAGGACCTCACATTGCTTAAGTACGCCCTGCGCCGCTTATTGGTTCTCATTCCGGTCCTGTTCCTTGTGACCATTCTGATTTCTTCCCTCATTTACTTTAGTCCGGGAGATCCGGTTCGGGTGATGCTCGGTCTGAGAGCACAGGAAGAAGCAGTCGTCACAATTCGAGCCGAACTGGGGTTGGATAAGCCTTACTACATCAGGTACCTCAATTGGCTCAGCAACGCAGCTCGTGGCAATCTTGGGCGTTCCCTCCAGAGGAATGAGAAAGTAATGGACTTGATTCGTGAGCGGCTCCCCGCCACTCTCGAAATGACTTTTTTCGCCGTGCTGATAGCTCTGATCGTTGCCATACCGGTCGGCATCCTCTCGGCCACCCGCGCGGACACCTTCATTGACAGCATCTTATCCTTTTTCTCTCTTTTTTGGGTATCCATGCCTGGGTTCTGGATCGCAATTGTTGCGGTGCTGCTTCTTTCCATGCACTGGGGCATTTTCCCCATTTCGGGCCGGGGTGGACCTCTTTGGACGGCAAAAGGGCTGCACTATCTGGCATTGCCTGGCCTGATCTTGGGGATCCGTCAGGTGGCCATTATCAGCCGTCTTATCAAGGTGAGCATGCTCGAGATTCTGAACGAGGACTACATCCGCACGGCTCGCAGCAAAGGGTTGGCTGAATGGAAGGTCGTCTGCAAGCACGCCCTTCGGAATGCGATGATCCCAACAGTGACCATCTTCGGCGTCCAACTTCCCGAATTGATGTCGCTGGGCGTCATCATCGAGACCGTCTTCGCCTGGCCGGGAACGGGTCGCATGCTTGTAGATGCTGTGCTCAAGCGGGACTACACGCTCGTCCAAGGCATCGTCCTCGTCTACGCTTTGTTAGTCATCCTGATGAGCCTCTTCGTTGATCTGCTGTATGGCTATATCGATCCAAGGATAAAACGCGAATGACAACTCAGGCTGATCGATCTCCTCAACTGAGAGAAACCTATTTTGAAGGGGTTTTCCATCGGATGCACGGGGACAGAACGGCCCTGATCGGGACAGCCATCATCCTCATCCTTTTACTCTCAGCGCTGCTGGCACCTATCATTACGACCTATGATCCGGTTAAACAGAATTTAAATGAAATGTTGTCCTCGCCCACTTTCAAGCACCCTCTGGGGACGGACCGTTATGGCCGGGACTTGCTAACCCGTATCATTTACGGCGGTCGGTACGCATTGATGATCGGGGTGGGTGTGGTGATGATCCAGATGGCAATCGGGGTGAGCTTGGGACTCACCGCAGGTTACTACGGAGGTATTGTAGAATCGATCATCATGCGCTTAACCGATGTGATGCTGTCTATTCCTTCGATCGTTCTAGCCATGACGATTGCTGGGTTCTTGGGGGGCGGAGTCCAGAATGTGATCATCGCTGTCGGAGCGATCGGTTGGCGGGATTACACCCGTCTTGTCCGGGCCGAAGTCTTGTCGACAAAAGAACGGACATTTGTGGAGGCAGCTCGGGCCGTAGGCTGTGGTCATCTGAGAATTATGATCTGCCACATCCTGCCCCATATCGTAGCTCCTGTTATTGCCTATTCGGCTCTGGCAGCGGGTGTGGCGATCCTGTGGGCAGCAGCCCTGAGCTTCCTCGGACTTGGAGCTCAACCGCCCACCCCGGAATGGGGCGCCATGCTGGCCGACGGACGGGAGGACATGCGGGAGGCCTGGTGGATCGCCACGTTTCCGGGCTTGGCGATTATGCTGGTCGTCCTCGGCTTCAACTTCTTCGGCGATGCCTTACGAAATGCCCTGGACCCGAAAATGTACAAGGCCAAACGGATCTCATGAATAAAAGACATCATACAAGAAGAGAGACTCCTCAAGCTAATTGGGTAAGTTCGGAAAAGGACCGGGTTGGAGGTGAACCATTGCGGTTCGATAGACCACCAAGGTTCGCTCACCGCGATAAAGAGAGCCTGAGGAGAGGAATAAACCTTTACACTACTTCAAATCCAATATGCTCTTGAAATCAGAAATCCCATCCAAGTTTGCAGAACGGGCAAATCGATCCTCGATGAGACCGGAGATATGATCTTGCTTCAGCAGGTTGAAGCGCACCATCTGGAAAATGAAAGAGGGACGGGGTTGACTAAATTGACTAACTTTAATAGAGCCTGAATAAAGCGTTGTCGATTCCTGAGGGGAGAACAAATGCCACGGCAGGCAAGATTGGATGCTCTCGGAATTCTTCAGCATGTCATCGTCAAAGGGTCGGAGGGTAAAGAAATCTTTTTGCGAAGCGGACCCAAGGGATTGGCAAAATAGTTGCGCCGTTTATGATAACCAAGAGTGAAAAGAATTATTCAATTTAGTGAACCCGTCCCCAGTAGATTTTCCCTTAGCAACAGGCAATGAGAGAAATATCGAAACCGCCAAGATGATTTATGACCAGCATATTATTCAACTTATCAGGGAAGATTGATAAAGCGATTAGAGGGGAGTACGAATGGTGGCGACAAAAGACGCATGATCATTTAAAAGCGCAGTGGGGAGGAGAAGTCGCCGCCGGAAAGCGTCATGACGAATAAGGAGCGACTCTTTGCCACGCCTGCGTGCCGAAACACTATCTATACGGAGCGTCTCGGCTCCTCACCGAAGGCTTCAACTCGCAGCCAGCGTAGCCATGCACTACGGCGTGCAGGCACGCCGGCGAGAGGGGGAGCGGGCTTAAGATTATGTTATGAAGAATCATGCGGAAAGATCCTCTCATCAATACAAACCCTTTAGAGATTCAAGGCAGCGGGAAGTTTTACTTGCCAGGACAATTCCCAGGAGCGACCTAAGCTCATCCCGCTGATGTTGTCTTACGTCTCTCGCGAACTTCTTCCGGATATCCTCACACTTTGAGAACTTACCCTTCACTTTATTCCCGGCTGGTTTGACGATGCGAAGGATAAGAGCTTCAAGCTCTTTCAGGTGGGTATCACCAATGGTCAGGTAGACACTGAATCGGTCCCATGAGTCCTGATGCCGGTCCCTAAGGTGGTGTCCAAGACGGGATCGAAGGTTACTGGCAAGGCCCACATCGTGGAGTTTCCCTCGCCGATAAAGGGCATAGACTCCGTGTCTCCGTCGAACATACTGACGGATGATATTTTGATATTTTCCCAAAGCCTCCCGCGAAATGTTCTCAAGCTGCTGACAAACCAACGGTGTTCGTTTGGCCATCTCATACTCCCGCTGTTGAAGGTCTCTCTCGATTGCAATGTAGCAAGCCTAACCCCACAACCTTATTGCTGTAAATATATTTGTGAATATTGTGATCAACGTCCCCCGGATTTGAACGATCTCATTTCTTGAAAAGGTCGCTGTCCGTGCCGGTCCGTTCAAGTCGAAGAGAGGCTTTATCTGCGGTGTAAATCAAGATCCAGTCGGCTTCAATGTGGCAGTCGCGCGATGGCTGCCACGGTCCGGTGAGTGGATGGTCTCTGTGGTTCGGTGGAAGTGGAGTGTCCTCGGCTAGAAGCTTGACAACTTCCTGCAACTTGCGCAGGTCCTTTCCCCTTCTCCGCATGCGCTTGACATCCCGGGAAAACTGCTTGGTCTGCGAGACCTTCTTCATTTCTCCAAATTCTTGAACATGGCCTCTAAGGACTCGAATTCCTCAATGTCTTCGCCGCGGCGGCTCTTCTCCAGAGTGGCCGCTGTAAGCTTGTTCGGAATCGCGACCGGGAAAGGCAGACCGCCACGGATGGAGATCTGCTTGTAGAAGATGCGGATCGCCTCCGTGGGGGTAAGGCCGAGCTTCCGAAGGACCCCTTCAGCCTTTTGTTTTGTTTGCGGTTCAATGCGTGCGTGGACGACTGCTGTTTTCATGGTGTTATTGTGTCACATTCGCAACACAGATGCAAGATTTTTTTCTCAGGTACGTCTAACGGATTGCTCAGACGGATTGCCACTCCTGAGCGCTTTGTTACGCCTCGACTATCGCTGGCTCACATTCCTTATATAAAGACCTTCCTTTTCTTAAAGAAAGGGTGTGGCTTGTCAAGAATAAAGATTCGACCGCACAGCCCACCTCCGCAATCCGCGTTTAGATAGGCCAACTTTTTAATGGATGACACCTCTTTGTGTTTAATCGAATTTTGAAGGTGACCCCCAACCTCTTACATTTTCCTGCGTCCACGGGTTTACTTTTACCTATTTCTTTCCCTTGCTTTTTAAATATCTCTGAACAAAATCTATAGGTTTTAAGATTTGGATTCCTTGATATTCAGATAGCTTTAGTAAGTGTTTATCTCCGCTAATAATGTATGAAGCTTTTCCTGCTACAGCGGCTTCCAGAAATTTATCGTCAGAAGGATCAGCGTGTATGACTGGGGGAAGAGTTGGGGCGAGGACAATTTCGGCCTGGATGGTTCATAAATCTAAAAACGGTTTCAGATCAACGTCCCGAAACCGCGAGACCACCTCGACCCCAATCCGTTGGTATTCATCCAAAATGGACGGAGACACCAGAAGTTGTACTTCACCATCACGCCACGCTTTAAGAATCTGATAAGGAGGGCCGGTGAAGAATATTCCTGAGATGAAAACGTTTGTGTCCAGAATAATTCTCATTTCCGGCTTCGAACCTTAACGACGGCAGCATCTATATCCGATCTTTTTAATCCCGACTTACGTGCTTGTTGCCTGGCCTGGGCAATCAAATTGTCAAACTCTTTCATGGAGGGTGCAGAGATCGTTTTAAGAATCACCACATCTCGATCACCGACAACGACGAACTGAGTCCCTGATTGGAGGCCCAACCGATCACGGATTTCTTCCGGGATAACGACCTGCCCTTTCGAAGACATTCGAGTTGTTGTAAGTGTTGGCATAAAGCACCTCCTTTCTTACTGGTAAGATTATAGTGAATTAATCTTTGATGGTCAAGTGGTTCTAAAACTTATGCTAATTTGCGAAAGGTCCTGCTCAAAAATCAAATCTCTTTGTTTTACATGGAAAATCTCAAGAGTCATTGAGCAAGGGCTTCAAAAATTGGTTTGTAAACGGGCTTAAAAATGAAGTCAGGGAGGTCAAAAAACGCAGGCTTAATAACGCAATAACCCAATAACTCAATAACTTATTGACTCAATGACTGTAGGACTTAACGATTTACCCAATCACTCATTCAATGGTTTCTTTATTAAATCCTCATTCTGCAATCTGAATTCCGCATTTAAATAAAGTTAGGCAATGGTTATTTGGTTAGTTATAGGTTATAAAACATATTATTCAAATAAATCTAACATCGACCAGTTTAAGTCATGAAGGAAGCTCGTTCCGTGATCTATTTGATGGGCAAGTTCAGACGATTTTATCTTGTTTACTTCAGAAAGGGGTATGTAAAGAGACAACTGGCATTACGAAAAGGGGAGTGCCATCAATGCGCTCGATGTTGCTCTTTCGTTTTTATTTGCCCCATGTTGACGCCACAACGACTTTGCCGTATTTATAATAAATTCCGCTTGGAGATGTGCAAAAGTTTTCCAATAGACCAAAGAGACATCGATGAGGTGGCTCTTTGCGGAGGCACATGTGGTTATCGTTTCGAGAAACACCCCTTTCATTATCCTCCGTCTCATTCGATTCAAGCAAATTTCTCGAAACGGATAGAAGAACTTCCAGACTGAACCTCTGGCTATCATCTTCTGATGACTTGATTACTCCATAACCCAATAACTCTTTGATCCTTTCTTTTATTCAATCCGCATTCCGAATTCCCTGCCTACCGGCAGGCAGGCACATTTAGAAATGGCCAAACTTCTTTATGGATGAGACCGAGAGCCTTTCGGTCTACTAAATGCATATTTGCAATCCTGACCCTCACCCTTGTTTAAACCTAATAGAAGCCATGCCACGGGTTCAAAAGTGATAATTTTCAACAACGTCCCGCTTGTGTGCTTATTCAGGCGGTGACCAATGGGGTGAGGCGTAGGGTAACCAAAATTGTGCTACAAAATAATAACTTGTTCATCCTTCACTCCCATCCCTCTTAGCTCCTCAACCTCATTTTCTACTCCAATGAGAGTTGTGATAACGATTTTACCAGAGTAATGTTTGATGGACTCCACGGGCATAACGTCAAGACCTAAACACTTGTTGCCCCCGAGATGATCGTAGATTGCTCTGATCCGAACCGGTGAAGAGAGGGCGAGATGATAAAACATTCCTGCCACATCACCCGTTCCGTAAAGAGCAATCTCAGTGATGCCGTTTGAGGCCAGTGTCTTGAGGCAATTCTTACACCATTCCATAGCATAGGCATTGTACTTGTTCATGTTGGTCAAAAAAAGATAATTTTTATACACCTCTCTCCATATCTCTTTGACGGATTCTGGCCTTTTCAATAATTCAGGAATTCTTTTAAAAATCTGTCTCAACAACACTTTCAATAATGTGACGCCAATCTCCTGAACGATCGCTGGTTGATCCACAAGGTTCTTTAATTTGCTCAGCAAGCCCTTTCGTTGCCTCAATCTTTTACTCGCCCAATCCTTCATGTTCTCCTTTGGGATTGCTTGGTAAACGAGCCCTTCCTGGGGCATTTCATCTTGTTTTAGTCTGAGGATTCTTATGGCAGGGTTTTCAACAAGCGGGAACACTCGCTTTGCAGAACGAGCTAGTAATGCAGTGGTGGATATGGATTTGCCATCATGGGGGCCAAGGAAATCATCGTTTCCTGCTTGCCCAGGATGCCACACATGGTAGAGGAACTCCTCTTGATGCCATACTTCCTGTTTGCCTGCATTGACCAGTCGAAAGGTCATCTCATAGGGGCCGCAAATGTGTCCAAGATAATTGACGTGTTCATCTGCCCCACCAATGTTTATAAGATCATCACGAAGGGCTGACATACAGGCACCATAGTTTCGAGTGTGAAGAGGATCCTTTTCGTCAAGTAATCCCCTCGTCTTCCCGCCTTTCCAGTTGATACATCCTTGGCTCATCACCTGTTCGATCGATGGATCATTGAAGGGATAGAATTTTGCACTATTATTTCGCACCTCATCCATGTGCAAAACAATATTGCGATTTCCCTCGAAGGACATGACAATGGATCTTACAAAAGTGGAACGGACCATTGCGTCAGAATCGCAGACTGTAATGATTTTTCCTCTCCCGGCTATTATTCCAATATTGTACATGAGGTGTTTATGAAAATAGACTTGATCGGGTATCTCCATCACGATCCACTGATCGACCATAGGAGGCCTGCCATTCTTTTCACTCTCCTTTATCCCAGCCTCGATCTCAGGAGAACGCCGATTATAGTACTCGATCCAGATGATCTCAAATTCCTTCCTTGGGATGGTTTGATTCGCGAGGTATCGAAGGATGTGGAAACTTTCTCGGCACGACCAGTCGACCAAAATAATGCTCACCTTTGGGGAACAAATATGATCATTATGAAAAAGGATTTCCACCTCATTTTCCCTTCGGCGTCAGAGTAAGAGGAAACGTCATTTCTGTAGAACCTTTGCTAATCCTTTTAACTGTATTGAATCGCCCTGTATAGCCTTACAAATCTCGATACGAATCCATCCGTCGCCCATCGTATATAACGGGGAAGGTTGTAATACCCGTTAAAAGCTTTCACAAGAACGTCCATCATTCTGTTAGAAAGCTGGAAGGTCCATTTTTTAGATTGAATCAACCTAACCAGTTTGATGAGAAATGCTTTCATGATTGATTCTTGGATCCCATTCGGCCAGTTTAAAGCTTCTTTTGCTGTGACGGTCTGCAGGTTTTTCAAATCACCCCTGGTCCACCTTATCTTTTTTAAAAAATCCTTCCTTCGATAGGTGTAGGGGTCTTTGATGGTATTCAATAAGAGTCCGTATGCCGATCGCTTTTTGTCAAAGTTGGCTTGATCAATTAAGCGAGCAAGCTTCAGTGCACTTCGTTTTCGTTCTTCGAGTTTGTCTCGGAAAATATGGCCATCCGATTCTATGATTTCTTTATGGGGGATGGAAATCTCATTTTCTCCGATTTTGAACACCTGCACCGCGGGGGTTTGATGGCTGCGTACCTCGTTGTCATGTTCAAAGGTTACATCAGCAAGATAGAGTATCCTTCTGTGTCCAAGATAAGCGAGCATCTGATAGGTGTCATGAATGTGGTCATCAATTCGATATTTCCGATACTCCACAGGACAAATTCCGATCTCCGAACATGCTTTTCTGGAAAGAATGGGAAAGGTGCAGAGATTCTCTCGAAACAACAAATCATTAATATGGATCAAGGCAATGTCATCCTGGTAGACAGAAAAGACTTCAGAGATCATCCTATCCCAGTGTTTTGTCCGGATAATAACATCATCGTTAATCAGCACCACATAACGGCCCGAGGAGGCTTCAAAACAGCATCAATTAAGGGAACCCATCGTGGGGCCCCTGGGGAGAACAACCTTCCTGATCGATAATGCTTCGCTGGAAATGTTTTGACTTTCTAAATCATCGTCGTCCAGGCAAAGAATGATTTCTATACGTTCGATGGAATGGGCTGTATCGATGATGCCTTGGAAGAATCTCTCTACCAATTTGGGTCGTCCTCGAGTTGGGAGTAAAAAAGAAAATTGAAACATTGTTTCATCCTGCTCTGCTATGAAATGATTTCCCATCAGGCCTTCATAAAAATATGTTTGGATGGGTCTGCCCTTTCACCGACTGCAGGCAAGGGCAAAGATACTCTTTCCGGTTCCTGTGGAGGACGACCGTGGAGATTAAAGGAAACTGTTTCATGATCGAGGGCGATTGATGAATTCCTTGATCGTCTTGATGAGGTTCGCCTTCCCAATGTTCTCCGCGGGGATATTTCTTCTCCCTTCCCTTAGGATTTTCAAAATGGTCTCTTCCAATTGATCTTCGTGATAAACGACATGGATATTCTCATCCCTTCTCTCTTCCAATGCCTTGGCGATTTCCATTTGATGATCATTCATGTGCTCCCCGCATTTCTTCCTTCTTGGAAGGATGAGGATGGGGATTCCATACTCCTTGCAAAGGATGATCGTTCCAACCCCGGCGTGGGAAACGACCAATTCAGATTTTTGGATATATTCTATAGCGTTGCTCATAGAGACGAAATGAAAATATTTTGTGTTTTTTGGGAGGTATTTCGAATAGCCCCTTTGCATCACCGTCTCACTTGGAATCAGGGGAGCGATCTCGTCCATTTTTTCTAGGAGGCGATCGAAACCTCTGAAATCATTCCCTACGGTGACAAAAATCATATTAACCCCCCCACATATTTTGCCTTAGGACCGTACTGCTTGAGCAGAGGGTCCCACTGTACAAGGAACAAATCGCTGATGGGATAAACGCATCTCCCTGTCAGAGAGGGTGTAAAGACCTGGGCACTGCATTCCAAATAGACAAGTTTTGTGCGAAAGAGAAACTTCCCAATATAAAAACAGGGGATGGCTATTTCAGCTCCCGTGGAAAAGAGGATTTTGGGCCTTTCCTTTAAGAAAATGAACAGGATCTGTAAAATCCCAATGATTAAATAAAAGGGGGTTCTTACAAAATTCCTTAAGTAGTAGGTATCCTTTCGATTTAGCGTTGCCTTCTCTTTATAAGTTAGAAAGAAGGTGGAATAACCCTCCATGGCCTCCAACAATTGGAGGACTTCCACGAAATGTCCGCCCGGGGAGCAAATCAGTCCAATCTTCTCATTCTTCTCCATCGACACTTTGACAATCTACTGGGGTTGACTAAATTGAATAATTCTTTTCACTCTTGGTTATCATAAACGGCGCAACTATTTTGCCAATCCCTTGGGTCCGCTTCGCAAAAAGATTTCTTTACCCTCTAACCCTTTGACGACGACATGCTGAAGAATTCCGAGAGCATCCAATCTTGCCTGCCGTGGCATTTGTCCAGCCCCTCAGGAATCGACAAAGCTTCATTCAGACTCTATTAAAGTTATTCAATTTAGTTAACAATGTCCCGCCTCTCAGAGGTTTTCATTAATTTCCTTATCCGAAAAACCCATTGCCCTCAGCCTTTTTCTTAGGAATTTGTTTTCTTCTTCTTTGGCCCTTCGGGCTCGCCCCATTTCTGCTATTGTTTCTAACGAAGTAACGAAGCAACCTGGTTTTTGAGCATACAAGGATAAAACAGTTATACCTATCCCAAAAGCAACGCCCACCAAAAATGTTTCAAGAACAGGTGACTTCATTTCTGCCTCCTCTACCACAAGGATAACTCTTCCCCTTTCAATTCTTGGCCAATTTTCAGGAATTAACTTGCCTGGTTTGGGTCAGACCAGGCTGAGGTACTGACATTGAACCAGATACGTCCCAAGAATATTTGTTTTTTGGCCTTAGTATGCCAGACATAACCTGGAATGTAATGCCTGTTTGCTCTGGCCATCGCTAAATCTCTAAGAAGGGCAATTTCGCCCCCCAAATTAGTGTTCTAAGCCAAAAAATAACCCCTTTTTTGCAAACATTAACTCATAAAATCAATTGCTTGCCTTGGTCCGACCCCCGAACGATTTTATACTTTCCGGGATTTTGGATTACGCGATTAAATGTGTCGATGGCATTTGACAGGTCATCTGGGTGCATAATATCAAAGATCCTCTTGCCGATTAAGTCCTCCGGTTTATATCCCGCTCTCCGTTCAACAGATGGGCTTTCGTAGCGTATGATTCCATCGCAATCAATAATCGTGATAAAGTCTGACGCGTTTTCTATCAGGGTCCGAAAAAGTTCTTCGCTTCTTCTTGGCGGCTCTCCCTGTTTATATTGAATTAACAGTTTTTCCAATTCATTCATTTTCTTGCGCATTTCCGCCAACTCATCAATGAGTTGCTTTTTTGTCTTCTCTTTGTCTTTCATTTTAGACAACTCCTAAAACTGAAACGCTCTGCTCCGTTGGGTAGCACTTCTCCTGCCCGCTATCTGCTGTGAAGGCATCAAAAACCCCATTCCTTTTAATCAGATAACCTTCGATTGTTGACAAAAGGCTACTAATTTTATCCAAAAAGGTCAATAGAAATTTTAGAATGTAGCCTTATGACCTAACAAACCAAGAAGGAAGTTAGGGGCTCACCTTCATTTTTCAATTTTTTGCTAAAGAGAGAAGACAGATGAATACCTGATAACTTATCGGAAGATTTAAGACATCTTGTTAGAAAGTAACGGCTCTTTGTACCACGGAAAAGATATTCTTGCATAGTGTGACTCACCTACTGATATCTCCTTATCGTCATGTATTGAAAATCGAATGATGACAGCCAGTTAGACGCGGGAAGCTTTCTTGGTGTGGTTGAAAAACACGAGACGGTCAAAAATGAGAGCAATTTCCAAATGCGCAGAATTATGAGGTGTGGTGCCGGAGGTCGGAATCGAACCGACATGGGGTTAAAGCCCCGCGGGATTTTGAGTCCGAAAACCGGCTTTTTGCTAACCCCCTGATTCTTAATGCGGTCTCCCTTATCCACTTAAAAATGCTGGGGAAAAACCTTTCAGGTCCATTCCAGTCTATTCTGTCTATTCCATTCTATTCTGGTCCATTTTATCACAATTTTATCACATTTGCGATTCATTACCTCGATAACGTTGTCCGTCGTTAGCCCTACTTTTCCGTTCCTCAGGGCTTTGGAAAAGAGGAGGAGATGTTTCAAGAAATCAGAATCTTGCGGGGTCACGCTACTGGCCTAATGTCGGCAAGCAATTCTCCAGTTCCACCTCTTTCATTCTCTTCATATCCTCAAAATGCTTGAAAATACATCCGAGCGTTTCTTCCACAGCCGAGCGATTTAGATTCCTTATGAAGCTGGATCAAGGCATTCGCCCAATCCAAGGTTTCTGCGATTCCAGGCTTCTTATAGAAATCCTTTCCTCTGACCACCTGCATGAACGTACAAATCTGTTCCGCGAGGGTTTTGTTAACAGCAGGGACTTTGGTTATGATAATTTGATATTCCTTCCCGGAAAAAGGATAGTCAATCCAGTTACAGAGACACCGCCTTTTCAAGGCGTCATGAATTTCCCGGGTTCTGTTCGAAGTGATAAGGACAAAAGGTCGGTTCTTCGCCGAGATGGTTCCAAGCTCCGGAATGGTAATCTGAAAGTCGCAAAGAACTTCTAGTGTAGTGTTACAATAATATCTTTACAATATGCCAGATATGTGCTACAGTTGGCTTCATGTGGAAGCCAGCCGAAAGATTGCAGATGACGAACGAGCAGCGCACGACGTTAGAAGCCTGGGTTCGGGCAAAGACCAGCCCCCAAAGGACTGTGCTGCGTGCGCGCATTTGCCTGTTGGCAGCCCAGGGTCTGCCCAATAGGGTCATTGCCAAAACACTGAAGACTAGTCGTCCGACGGTCGTGCAGTGGCGACAGCGGTTCGAGGAACGAGGTTCCGATGGACTGGCGGAAGATGCGCCCCACGGGCTCAGTTCGCGCGCCCTTCCCGCCGAAAAGGTCAAGGCGATCATTGAGGCGACCCTGCACACGGTGCCCAAGGATGCGACTCACTGGTCCACGCGGACAATGGCCAAGGCCACGGGAGTCAGCAACGCCACGATATCCCGGATTTGGGACGCGCACGGATTGCAGCCGCACCGCGTGGAAGGATTCAAGCTCTCGAAGGACAAGCGCTTTGTCGAGAAGTTGACGGACGTGGTGGGGGTGTACCTGAACCCGCCTGACAAGGCAGTGGTGCTGTGCGTGGACGAGAAGTCGCAGGTGCAGGCGCTGGATAGGACGCAGCCTGGGTTGCCGATGAAAAAAGGACGCTGCGGGACGATGACCCACGACTACAAGCGCAACGGAACCACCTGTCTGTTCGCGGCGTTGAACGTGCTGGAAGGCAAGGTCATCGGCACCTGTTTTCCGAGACACCGGAACGTAGAGTTCCGGCATTTCCTTCGACAGATCGACCGAGAAACCCCCAAGGGGCTGGCTATCCATATGATTCTCGATAACTACGGAACGCACAAACATCCCAAGGTCAAAGCCTGGTTGGAAAAGCATCCCCGCTTCCATCTTCACTTTACGCCGACAAGTTCGTCTTGGCTGAACTTGGTGGAGAGATGGTTCGGAGAGATCACACGCAAGCGTATCCGTCGAGGCGTCTTCCGCAGCGTGCCGGACTTGGTGGCTGCCATCGAGGAGTATATTCGGCTGAACAACGAAAATCCCAAACCCTTTGTCTGGACCAAAAACGTCGATTCGATCTTGGAGAAAGTGTCTCATTGTAAAGCCGTTATTGTAACATTACACTAGAAGAAAGGCCTCGAATTCCTCATCCGAGAGATCGACCTCATCGATGAGTAAAATGGGAGCTTTCGGGGAATCGCTCTGAATGGCTTCGAGGAGGGGCCTTCGGATCAAAAACTCTGGGCCAGAGATCTCTTTCCCTACGGTCTGCCGTGGAGATTCACAGAGCCCTGCCTGCTTTATCCAGAGGATTTGTTTGGGATAGTTCCACTCATAAAGCGAAGTACTGACATCCAATCCCTCATAATATTGAAAGCGGATCAACTTTGTTTCAAGAATCTGAGCTAAGACCTTTGCGATCTCCGTCTTTCCCACTCCGGCTTCGCTCTCTACAAGAACGGGCTTCCCTAGCTTCAACAACACATAAACAACGGTTGCCGTTGCCCGGTCCATGACATATTGGGTCCCTTCCATAGCAGCCTAAACTTCCTCGATCGCATCAAACATTGTCTTCTCTTTTTCTCCTCTATAGCCGGTGACCCAAAGAGGCACCCTCTTGAATCGCCTCAAGCATATTGCGAGGTTCTTTGCAGTCTCCAATGGCATGGACTTCTCGTTTGCTCACATCGAGACCAACAAGCAGCTCCCTGCTTGCTTGGAGTTTGTCCCTTAATCTAAACGGAAGCTCTTTGGAATGTCAAGCCTCTGGACTCACCTTTGGACTTACCGTTATGGTTTTTCTTTCAGAACCTCTGGGACCAACGAAGGAGTGATCGTTTTCAGGCAGGCTGGGTTGTCAAAAACCGTCTCTCGCTCGATTCATCTCATAGTTTTCTCTCTGGAATGCCATCATACTCGTGATCTTTTGAGTTGATGTGTCTCATGGGCTTCATCCGGGTCTGTTCCTCATACACATGGGCCACCAGTCCGGGGATTCTCGCCAGAATAAAGAAGGCATTCGCCAGTTCAAGGGGGAAGTTCATTTCGCAAAGCAAGGCCGCAATCGCTCCATCCACATTGATGGGTAGCGCCTTTCCTCTACCCTTTTCAATCGAGGTTTCAATGGCCTTTGCCATTTTCACATGTTCACCGGCGATTCTTAAATCAGCTGCAATTTGAAAGAGCTTCAGGGTACGTGGATCTTTTGTATGGAATCGATGACCGAAACCGGGCAGTCTTTTATTCCTCTCCTTATACTCCTGAATCAGGATGGAAGCCATCTCTTCCTCACTCTTGTTCATCTCCTCCTTTCGTCTCACTGCCTCATGGAAGATCCTCATCGAATCCTCGATGGCTCCTCCGTGATGTCTTGAGATGGCAAGAATCCCTCCCGCAAGGGCAGCATTCAGGGGTGCCCCCGCTGAGGCAATGGTCCGAGCCGACAGACAGGAAGGGGGAGTAACCCCATGATCAATCGAAGAAACCAACATGGCATCGAGCATCTTTGCTTCTCTTTCACTGGGCAATTCTCCCTTGATCGTTAAGAAAACCGCTTGAGGAAATGTGATCTTCCCCATCAGTTCGTCAATCTGGTATCCTCTCAAAACTAATTTGTTGGGTTCGACCTTTGTTATTGCAGTCTTCCAAGTCTCTTCTCTCATAACCCCTCCTTGCAGAAACATTCAGCCAAGTTTTCTCAGAACCTCCATGGTCACCTTCGGAATTTCGCCAAAATCATCAACTACATGGGCTCCTACTTCCCTTAATCGCTTCACCTTTCCCTCGTGGGTTCCGCGACCTCCCTCAATGATCGCGCCGGCGTGAGAGAATCGAGTGCCGGATTTAGCTGCAGCGCCCCCCACAAAGGCGATTAGCGGTTTTGTAAACTTGCCCTCTTCAATCAAATCGGCCACCCTTTCTTCCTGGGTCGTTCCAATCTCCCCGAACATGACGACCGCTTTTGTCTGCTCGTCTTTTTCAAACATCGGAATGACATCCGGGTGAGAGGTCCCCACAACCGCATCGCCGCCCACATGGATGATGGTGCTCTGGCCGATCCCTGCTCGGCCCAAGTAATAGGAGATGGCCGAAGTGATCCCTCCGCTTCTTGAGGTGACCCCGACCACGCCGGGCTTGAACCAATCGCGCGCAGACTCCGCTCGTCCACCGATCATTCCGAGAACCGCTTTCCCAGGGCTAATCAACCCGAGAGTATTCGGCCCAACAAACCTTGCCCCCTTCTCTTGAGCAACGCTAGTTATCTCCAAAACATCATAGAGAGGGACTCGGTCCGGAACGATGACCAGGAGCTTGATCCCGGCTTCCAGAGCCTCCAGAGCCGCTTCTTTGACCGCGGCAGCAGGGATAAAAATGACACTCACGTCCAGAGGTCCTTCTTTTTCATTGGCCTCTTCTACCGTATCGAATACGGGTATCCCGTGAACGACTTCTCCCTTTCGACCAGGCGTTACCCCCGCGACCACACGTGTCCCGTAGTCCTTCATGAGTTTCGCCCTGGCCATCCCCTCCCTTCCAGTGATTCCCTGGATCACGACTCTCATCTTTTCATCAATCAGGATTGACATCTCTAAGCCTCCACTGCTTTGTCCAACCCGGGAATAGGAAGATCAACCACGATCGCCTTGTTCCCGTGAAACTGACAGGCTAACTCGCAGGCAAGACATTCTGTGCATCTTCCTCTTTTCGCTTCCTCAGCAGTTACATTAAGAACAGGTTTCTTCGCGTCATCGAACTTCAAGATTTTGGCTGTGCATGAGTCCACACAGGGCCTCGCCACACAGGCCTGACATTTTTCGTAATCTATCCCTAATCTTCCGGTCATCGTATCAAAAGAGTAAAACGAGGGGCTACGTTGAGCCTCTATCGTTCTCGGAGGCTCCCCTCGGCCGTAGTCCCAATGGTCCACCAACTCTCTCAATCGCTTTGCACAGGAAACCGCTGACGTATCTCTGCCATAGGCTTCCACTTTACCTTCGAGATCTTTCGTATACATATGAAGAATCTCGATGGCTACCTCTTCAGAATTCCCTCCAATCCGGATGACCGCAGGGATACTCAGATTAACCTCTCTGAAGGCCTTCACCAATCCTCTGGCCGAATGAAACTGCTCCTGACTGGCCACTCCAGATCCCGATGCGAAATAACCATCGATGTTCTTTTGAGAAAGAATAATCTTGGCTGCACGATACACCTTCGAAGCGGAGGGGTTCCCGCTCGTATCGCAGTAGTTCGCGATCTTGAATCCCTGGCTCAAAAGGGCATCCATGGACATCATGGAACCGCCCCCGCCTGCACCATGGAAACCCACGTAATTTGACCTCGGCTGAAACTCCTGCCGCATCTGTAGGAAATAGAATGTCCCTCGATGATCTTTTGCCTCTACCTGATAGGCCACTTTTTCCAGTTCCGTCGGCGGACGATCAAATTCCCGGGCAATCTCAATGTCTAGGTCACGATGACGGAAGACGGCATAGTCATCAATGACGATGTGACTGTCCGCCGCAACGATCTGACCCTGCCTGGTCAAGACCAAGGGATTGATCTCTGCAGACCGGGCCTCATAAGTTTTGCAGGTTTGGTAAAATTTCACAAAGAGATCACTCAATCCTGCCTGAAGCTCACCCCGGATATCCAGTTTCCTTAAAGCGTTCTTCGCAATATACCCTTTTAGCCCCTTGGTAACGTCGATGGGTATTTTGACCACGTTGTCAGGGTTTTTCTGCGCAATCTCTTCGATCCCTGTTCCACCCATCGAGCTGAAGATCAGGACGGGACACTTTGCTACGTCGTCGACGATCATGCCGACGTAGAACTCTCTATCAATGTCCAATTTTTCTTCGACGAGGATCTCCCTGACCTTAAACCCTTTGATGTCCATTCCCAGAATTTGGTCCGCCACTTTCTCCGCTTCTCCTGGATCTTGGGCGAATTTCACCCCGCCCGCTTGAGCCCTGCCGGTCACCCAAGCCTGTGCCTTAATGACCACTGGCCTTCCTATTGCCTGGGCAATCTTCCGAGCTTCCTGTTTCGTCTTGGCTCGGCCTCCTTTCGGAATCGTGATACCGCCCTTCTCAAGCAACTCTTTTCCCTGGTACTCATAAAGCTTGGCCATCTCTGCCTCCGAATCCCAGAATAAACCTCAAAAGTGTTCCCAGCGGGTCTGCTTAATGCAACTATGAGGTAAAGCCTCTTCATTCCAAAGCCGAAAATCAAGCGGCCTTAGATTCGCGGGCTAAAGCCTGCGGCTACGTTTGACACTTGAACGTTGGCATTTGGCATTCTGTCGAACTTCTCTTTCTCCCTATCAACTCAGGACCACGGTGGCTCTCCTCGGTTCAAAGCAGCAACATGGTCTCATGCTGACAATTCGAACGCCACTTGCCCGAAGAGGGCCGATATTGAGAAATGTTCCCAGGACGCTGGTGCTGCCGCCCAACCCGAGCGGTCCGACCCCGGTTGAATTCACCCTGTCGGTGACTTTTCTCTCCCACAGATTCTGCCGATTCAAATTGCCGCTTCTCATCGCCTCCAGCATGAGGGCCGAGGCCTCCATATGGCTTCTGCCGATACCAATGGCCAAAACACAGGGCGTGCAGCCCAGATTCTTCATCTCAGAGACAGCCCAGCTTACCACTTCCTCCACAACCACATCCATTTTCCGCTTATGGAAAACGCGATAGGTCTTAGCCCGAATCTCAGGTCCTCCCCCCAACAGTAAAACGGTTATTTTTAGTTTATTTCCCGGTATTGATTTTACGATCACCGGAGCAGGCGATAACTTGGCCGGATCGATGAATAGGCCTTTTGATTGTTCAATCCGCTCAATCGGACTCCCCTTTACAGCCATCGGCCTCCCTGGCATGATTCGAAGGCCTTCAGCGACCCCATCGTTGATCGCCGAAAGCCAATTCTTTGGAAGGGCGACTTCTCTCCCGATCTCGACGAAGACATGGGGAATGCCTGTATCATCGCAAAGGGGAAAAGACCTCTTCTCTGCTGTTCTGGCATTTTCCAGGATTTTCTCGAGGACCCATTTTACATTCGGGTCTTTTTCTCGCCGAATGGCCTTCCGATAGGCGTCCTTCTGATCTTTGCGAAAGATTGTCCCGGCTCTAACCAGGCAGCCCTTAACGGTGTCTTTTATTCCCTTTTGACTTAGCATGTCCCGTCCCTTTGCCAAACCCGGGCTGAGAAAAAATGGTCTCTCCATGGGCGATCGCTATGATCGCAGGAAATCCTTTCACCTCCACCTCGTAGAGAGCCTCCATTCCTTCTTTTCTGAAGGCTGCTACCCGCTGAGATAACATTTTGTCTGAAAAGAGGGCCGTTACAGGGGGAGTGATGGCAAAGGCAGAATTATTCTTTCTCAAATCCTCCACCGTTTCCGCACTCAATGACCCTTTCCCCAGATGGATCTTGACACCTGCTTTTGACAACGGAGCGATACTTCCCTCAATTTCAACTTTGTTGCTCGTCGTAGGCCCGATCCCTGCAGGGCTCACTGCCGTGTGAAAAATCACTGCCCCTTTTAGGTCCACCTTGATGTGGTCTAACCCATGGCTCTCAACAAGCCTTACCAGCTCCGGCAAAACCGCATCCCTTCCGCAGAGGATCTTTCCATCGATCTCGATCTGGTCACCGACCTTCAGTTTCTTGATCTGATCCTCATCAATCGGCGTCCTGACTTGAATCACCCTTCCCTTTTTCTGTTTCTTCATACAGAGGCCCCCTTCGTGGCCTGTAGTTCCTTGAATCTTTCTTCGAGTTCGGTCTTCTCCATCTTTTTCAATTGCTCCAATTCCTGTTCGAATCGCCCCTCTCGAATTTCTTTTAACCTCTGGGCTAACTGCGGCGAAGATGGAATAATATGCTTACCGTACATTCTTCGAATGAGCAGGGCGATATTGAACGGAGCCAATTCCGCAGGGCACCTTGCCGCGCACATGCCACACATCACGCACTCCATTGAGAGTTCCACGGCCTCTTTCAGATCTCCCCGCATGGCGGCGGCGACATAATTCATCACCTCTAATTCCATCGGACACGATTTTGTGCACGTATTGCATTGGAGACACCGCAATAGTTCCGGATAGAGTTTAACAATATCGGAATCCGTGGCTTGAATTTTCGTTAGCGTGTAGATCGCCTTGTTTGCGGGAACAAAAGGCAGCTGAACGAGATAGATGTCCGATTCGATCACCGTTTGACACGCGAGTCCCACTTTGAGTTGATAATTCCCCTTCTTGCGGTAGACGGTGACACAGGCTCCACAAACTCCTCCACGGCATCCGCAGCCTCTTCTGAACCTATAACCAGCAAATTCCATGGCCTTGAGGATGGTCAGACCCTGAGGGACCTCGTATCTCCTGCCCATCACGTAGATGGGTATCATCTTAATGATCTCGTGAAGCATGCTCACTCCTTTGAATGGCCTACGGCATATTGCACGGTGGTCAGGGCCTTTTCAAAGCGATAGTCCGGAAGTAAGAGCGGGGAGATCGCTCCTGACTCGATTTGGGCTTTTCGCAAGGATTCCTGATATGCCCGGACATGGTCCAAACTCAACTGTCCGACTTTGAGCCTTTTGACCTTTTGGGCCATCTCCATGCCAGCACGGCGACCAAAGACAAAAATATCGACCAACGAGTTAGAACCCAGCCGGTTATGACCATGAACCCCTCCCGCCACTTCGCCGGCCACATAGAGGTTGGGGATATTCGTTTCCCCGTACACGTTCGTTTGGACGCCCCCATTCTGATAATGTTGTGTCGGATAGATGAGAATGGATTCCCAGGTGGGGTCGATCTGGTATTTTTTGAACCGACTGTGAATTCCCGCAAATCTTCTTAGAAACGTCCCTTCTCCCCCAATCAGGTCGATCAAAGGAGTGTCTAACCAGACTCCCACCATTCCCGTGGGAGTCAAAACACCTCTTCCTCTTTCACCGCACTCCCGGATAATCGCGGCGGAGAGGGCGTCCCTCGTTTCGAGCCGGTCGACGAACATCTCTCCATCGGCATTCACCACCTGCGCCCCCTGAGCCCTCAAGGCCTCGGAGATGAGAAGCCCCAGCATCTGCTCTGGCCAGGCCACTCCCGTGGGATGATACTGGATAAAATCGATGTAAAGCAATTTGGCTCCGGCCCGGTAGGCCATCACCACGCCATCGGCTGTGGCCCCATAATGGTTCGAGGTTGGAAATCCCTGGATGTGGAGACGTCCGATCCCTCCCGTTGCAAGCAGGGTGGCTTTGGCCCGGACGACGCAGTACTGCTCTGTGTCGAAGTTGAACAAGACGGCTCCTGCACATTGCCCCTGATCATCCAGGAGCAATTCAACGGCTGGGGTAAATTCCAGAACGTTGATCTCGTGGTTTCGAATCTCATCACAGAGGACACGCATAATCTCCAGGCCTGTGATGTCCTTGATCGAATGGGATCTTTTTCGGGAATGGCCAGCGGGCATGTGTGTGAAATAGCTGCCATCCGGAAGGCGATCAAAATTTACCCCCAAGCCCGTCAACCACTCCACAATAAAGGGTGCATCCTTTACGAGGGCCTCGACCAACTCGGGAATATTCTTCCCCCTTCCACCGACGATCGTGTCGATATAATGGATGATCGGGGAATCCTCGGGCAACGTGGCCGCACCGATCCCTCCCTCGGCCATGACGGTATTTGAATCACCCAATCTTAGTTTTGTGGCCAACAGGACATCGGCACCATTTTCTTTTGCGAAGAGCGCGGTGGTCACCCCTGCCCCACCTGCGCCAATCACCAGGACATCCGTTTCGTAGTCGATCTTCTTCAAATCAACGGCGTCCGGGTTCAATCGACTCGGCGACTCTAGGAGCGCCACGAGCTCCTTCGGAGCCATCCCTCCCTGGTTCGGCCCAATTCGAATCTCTTTTTTCTCCGCCATGCGGAAATCCGGATGATAGGTCTCAAGAAGTTTGGCCTTCTCCGCAAAGCCCAGCCGGGGAAAGCTCTGGCCCAGCCGTTGCCCCCTCGATGCCTCCACCTTTTTTACTGAACTTTCGATCTCGATGGGATAACTCATGTCACACCAACCCTCGAAAGGCTAAATTGAAGTCATGGAGTGATGGAATCATGGGCGGACTCTTCTTCTAACCCGTGTCCCAAATGGCCTGGTCTCCGTGCCTGACGACCTACTCCGCTTGATGGACCCAGACGGGCCCTTTCTTGCTTCTGAAATTCCTCAGCCTGACGGTATACTTGTATAGGTCGCCCCGGTACGAAGATTGAACTACTTCGACGGGCTTGCGGCCATGAGCATACATGATCCGTTCGATAAATAGAATGGGCGACCCCGAGGCAATCCCCAGGAGATCCGCCACCTCTTGATCGGAAAAGGAGGCCTGGATGGTCTGAAAGGCCTCTGTAAATTCAATGCCCAAATCCTGCTCGATGATCTGCATGAGGGGCTTCTTCAGCAACTCTCTTTCGCTAATTTTCGTTCCGATGGGCATGGGCAAATAATTGACCGTGAACGCGAACGATTTGTTCTCCAGGAATCTTACCCGTTTGATCTGGATGACCTCCTCGTCTTTCTTCTTCAAATCCAACTTCTCACGAAGAAGTCTCGTTGGCCTGATCCTCCCCATCGTGGCTGATTTCGTTTTGGACTTCTAGATCTGGTAGAAGAGATCATCCATGAAGCCCGTAAATTCCAGGCTGAAGCGGCTTATTCGATCCCCGTCATTGGTCACAAATGTCCCCTCGCCTCTTCGGCTCATCAAGAGACCTTCTTGAGTGAGCTGGGAGATGGCCTGACGGACGGTTAACCTACTCACGTGGAATCGGTCCGCCAACTCATTTTCAGAAGGGATTCTTTCCCCGGGACCAATCTCTCCGTCAAGAATCCAATTCTTGATCTTCTGCTTGATCTGATAATAAACCGGCAATAACGTAGAAAACTCCCTCCACGCTCAACGATAGGTTCTCTGCTTGTTAAGATATCTGTACAACTTTAACCTCGGAAGTGTCAAGGGAAAACGCTATTATTTGAGATTTATTCCGATCCAATGGAAGTTCAATAAAACTAGTCCAGCTCTGGAAGAGAGATTTCCCTGTTCCATTTTTCCGTGACAACTACAAGCCTAGAATAAGTAAAGCAGGTCACGACCTGAGCCGTCTAGCTAGGAAAGGCCCATGCACCTACGGGCGTTACGGGGCTATGCAGATGAAAGGCTGGTTTGTCCCTCAAGAGATAGGGCGGAGCCAGATTGAGTCTCTCGAACCGATTCAGAGTTCGGTTTCTAGATCTTTCGGCCAACCTCAGCCCCTTCAGAAATAGCGTGGCTCAGTTTACGTGGCCCTTTGGCATCCCCCACAGTGTAAACCTCCGTGACCTTGTTCTTGATCCGATCCGAAAGGTCGTCCGCCGACCTCATTCCCACCGCCAAGACGATGTACTCCATCCCTCTCATAACCTCTTCTTTGCCGTCTCTTGTGACCACAACGCCGTCATGCAAAATCTCCCTTGCAGTCGCCGAGGTCATTCTCTTCACACCATATCTGTCCAGCCTCGCAAATAGAAGTCCTTTAGAAGTGATCGGCCAATCCCTAGCGATCTCAGGGAGCATCTCCACAATCGTAACGTTTGACCCACGTTCACCGAGAAAATCAGCCGTCCCGCAGCCCACTAACCCTCCCCCCACAATGACTGCCTTACCTGATACTTTTGCTTTACCTGCTAGGACGTTCATCGCCGTCACAACGTTGTCTCTATGAATTCCAGGGATCTCGGGAATCACAGGAACCGCCCCGGAGGCGACGATCACAACGTCGGGCGTAAGCTCCTCAATCCGCTCAGGAGTTCCTTCTCTACCGATATGAATCTCGACGCCGCTCTTTATCGCTTGCCGGGATAACCAACTTATAGCAGCGGCATGCTCTTGTTTGAAAGGGGCATACGCCGATATCGCAAATTGTCCGCCAAGCTTCTCCCCTTTTTCAAAGAGGGTGACCTTGTGCCCCCTTAAAGCAGCCACCCTTGCAGCTTCCAGTCCAGCTGGTCCACCGCCGACCACCAGAACCCTTTTCACCTTTGGCGCTCGAATGAACTGGGTTTCCTTCTCCTTGCCTACCGTGGGATTGACGATACAAGAGATGGGATTCCCACCGAATATGCCGTCTGGGTGGGTACAGCCCTGACAGCACCCCATACATCTCCTGATATCCTCTAATTCGCCGGATCTGGCCTTCAACGGCCATTCTGGGTCGGAAAGAAAAGCCCGGCTCATCCCTACAAAATCGGCTCGGCCTTCGGCCAAAATTTGTTCAGCCATGAGGGGCTCATTTATCCTCCCATTCGCGATCACTGGGACAGAGACAACATTCTTGATTGTCTCCGCGCCAATCACATTGAAACCGGGGCGCATTTCCGAGGGAGGAATAACCAATTCTAAATGGGCATAAGTCCCTGCACTGACATCCACGGCGTCTAACCCCACCTCAACTAAGATGGGTGCAATCACCCTGGCATCTTCCAACGTCAATCCATCCGGCACCGATTCGAAACCATTCATTCGCACGATAACGGGATAATCCCTCCCCACCTTCTCCCGGATGGCTCTTGTGATCTCAAGCAGAAACCTCAGGCGATTTTCCAAGCTCCCACCATATTGATCGGTCCGCTTGTTGGCAGAGGGTGAAATAAACTGGGAGAGCAGATAACCATGAGCGGCGTGGAGACTCACTCCATCCATCCCGGCCTCTCTCGCCCTTCCCGCAGACTCGGCAAATTTCTCTACTATTCCTTCGATCTCTTCGATACTCAGTTCTCTAGGGGTCTCTCCGATGTAGGGGCAGGAAATGGCGGAAGGCGCTACTCTCTCAAATTTACCATTTTTGCCTATCACAAGCCCTTGCCGACCGTCGTGGCCGAGCTGTATAAAGATCTTGGCACCGTAACGATGGACTCTTTCTGCAAGTTCAATCCACCCGGGTATGAAGCTATCATCCCACAATGCAATACCCATCCAGCCCTCCCGCCGAGGGTGAGGGACTACCCTGGTATGGCATGTGACAATAAGCCCCGCTCCACCTTTGGCTCTCGTCTCGTAAAAAGTGATCAGCCTGTCACTGACACTGCCATCCACATTCTCTAGCCACGTCCCCATCGCATTCATGACAATACGATTCCTGACCTCAAGCGTACCGATACGGCCCGGATTAAACAAATTTCTCAAAGGTGGCATTTTCATCTTTTCTCCCTGGGGTAATTGAATTGTGTCCAGACCTTATTTCTGTCCGGACAAGCAGAAAGTTTATTGGCTCTCTCCCATAAAAGAGAAGAAAATAATGCTAATCTTTGGCACCTGAGAAGGGTGGCCGCCACGGAGGGCGATACATAAAAAGCATTTTGGCGAATGGTGCATTCACGGAGGGCACACTACGGTTTAGCATGGATAACGTAGCGCTCGTCCGCCGCGCCTTATATAAACTGATGGACGGGCCACTTCAGAGATTACATTGGGAGATCGTCTCGCTATGAGACTTTATCGCCACAGGTCCTTTACAACGTCGCCGAGACCTACCCTCTCAAGAGTAGATCTGAAGGGTTTCCCGGTCTTCCCATCCCAACCCATCAGCCGGTGGTATTCCTTGACCATCCCCTCAAGATAGGGCTTCATGGCGATCCCTTGTCCCGGACCCCCATCAGGAGCGGAGACTAAACGGTCAGGTACCGTCCAATCATCTTCGGGTTTGAGGCCGTGCCGTATGTTAAAAGCCCGTTCCAGATGCATCAGTCGTTCTCCGGCAAGGCGCAGTTCCTCTGCCGTGAAATCCCACCCGGTAGCCGCGCGAAGGGTTTCCGCCGTCATCGGGAGGACATTCCTAAATCCCCAGGTGATGAACATACAGAAACCGCACGAGTCGTTCAAGAACTTTATGATCCCCGTTTGTTTCGCTTCCATCGGTTTGATCCGGGGGTCTAATCCATTTGTCAGTTCTGGATAGCCTGCTTCAGGCTGTATGGCAAAGAGATCTGCACCCGGAGCAGGCCAGCCGGCGCCACTGCTCACGATCTGTCCCAAGAGGACTCCCCATGTCGCCCTCCAGTCATGGAGGCTGATTCCAGTTCCCTTGACATGAACAGCAAACCGTGGAGCCTCCCCACCAATCATCTCCGCAGCCTCCTTGATCCCCCGGGCAAGGAGCTCTCCAAAGCCCTCACGATAGACCATTTTTCTCACCAGTGCTTCCGCACACTCCGCATCTCCCCACTTAAGTTCAACCCCATCCGTATCTTTCACATTAATGAGCCCTCTTTCAAAGGCCTCGATGGCCATCGCGAGGGTACACCCCGCCACGCTGCCTTCGATTCCGAGATGATCGTAGACATCGGTGAGATAGTAAATGGTCCCGGGTTCGGTAATCTCTAGGACAGAGCCAGCCCCCTCCAATGCCTCGCCTCCAGCGGACACAGTCGCCACATGACCCTTATGAGGGCCTGTCGTGATTTCTACATCATACGGACAGGCGATGGGACATCCTGGGCAAGGTCGAGGAGTATATTTCTGCTGGGCCCATCCGAGACCAAATTCCACGAGTTGATTGTTCCGGAAGTTCTTGCCACAGAACCCCGCTTCCTTGAGGCGGCCCCGGTACTCGGTCTTGCGGAGCCGTTGCCCCCGTATCCACGACCAACCGAGGTGTCCGTCGTGTTGCATCCCCAATACCCATTCTTTTCTCAGGGCGGCCAGTTTCTCTGGATCGGCCACTGGAATCGGTTTCTGTCCGAAAACGGCAACGGCCTTCAATCGTTTGGAGCCCATGACGGAACCGACCCCCGAATGACAGAACCCGTGATTCCGGTCGTTCATGATGGCTCCGCCGGCCACCAGATTTTCTCCGCAGGGTCCAATAGCCGCGACGCTGATCTTTGGATTCCCCAGTTCCTTCTTGATCTCGTCTTCGGTCTCGTGGGTATCTCTCTTGCCCCAAAGATGGCTGGCATCCCGAAGTTCCACCCTGTTATCATGGATCCATAGATAGACGGGTTTTTCGGATTGACCCGTGATAATCATGCCATCATAACCGGCAGCCTTCATCAAGCTACCAAAGGTGCCGTGTGAGTGGGAACGGCCCACGGTGAATCCCGTATCGAAGTTCTTGGTTGCGATGGTGACATTCGTCGCTCCTGGCAAGGGAAGGCCGGTGAGGGGGGCCGTCATAAAGATGAGCGGGTTTTCTGGATCTTCGGCACGATATCCTGCTGGAAGAAGGTCATAGAGGTATCGTAATCCTAGCCCCCAGCAACCGATGTATTTTCTCAAGGTTTCTTCCCCTGGAAGACCCTCTTCCGTGATTTTCCTGTCGTAAAGATCTATCCTTAGTATCTTACCCATATAACCACCTTTCATTTGTAAACCTCCTTTGGGAATTGAATCAACACATCGTTGAAATCATGGAATCAAGAGATTTTGTTGGAATCCGCAACACACCGAGGAAAAAGGTAACCTTTCTACCTCAGAGACTAAAACTTTTGATGGTTTTTTTCAATCTTCAATTCTAGTGAACTACCATTCCTCTTTCTAGTTCGGAAGTGATGTAAAAAATACCACCAAAAAGCCGCTGATGTCAAGCACATCTTCACACTTGCTCATCTCCAGTTTTTCTGTGTCCCGAGCGCTAGAAAAGGCGACGCCCTGGGCGGATCCCTCAGAGAGACTTCGCAGGCCGGACCGCTTTCACGAATGGGCACCCAGGTCACCCGCACAGACAGGCATTTCACGAGCGAAGAGGCCGCGTTCCCCCACCACTTCAAAATATCGGCCTTACGAAGCCTCGACGAGAGGTTTGCCCAGGGAGCCTTGAGTACATTCCTCCGGACGACCAGCCGCAGAAACGGAAAACTGGGGTGGGCAAGTATCTTCGGAGTTTTTTCCGGCCTTTTGATCAAGAAAACGGGAATCCAAAGCCCGATCCCAGGCCGCACCCGATTCAAAGAGGATGAAAATGTCGTTTCACGAGACTCCAGATTATTATTTTTGGCAAGGTTTCCGCACGGGGGAGTGAAGCAAAGAAATTTTATTCCTTGACCTATGAGATAGAAATTATTTAATCTGTCCTTGTCAATGGAACAGAAGTCTTCTTTTTGCCATAGAAGATTCTATTATGGGTGGGTGATTGTTGGCCTCTCCATGATTTCCATGTCTTTTTGGTTTGGCCTTCGAACCACCTTTTCCGTCTTTTTTGTTGCCCTTATTGATCATTTCCACTGGAGTAGGGCGGAAGCAGCCGGTGCCCAATCAATAGCGCTGTTTGTCTATACAGCCATCTCTCCGGTCGTTGGGGTTTTCGTCGATCGCATTGGACCTCGGAAGGTCATCCTCCCGGGAATCATTTTAACAGGATTGGGGCTTTTCCTCTGCGCACAAATTCAATCACTCATCCAATTCTATCTCTTTTTCGGTGTCATCGTAGGGATGGGGGTAATCTGTCTCAGTAGCGTGCCTTCAGCCATCATCCTCACCCACTGGTTCGAAAGGAGAAGAGGCACAGCGAATGGCCTTGCCGGGGTAGGTATTGGGATCGGAATTCTCCTTCTTGTCCCTTTGTTCCAACACCTCATCTCTTTCAGGGGATGGCGTTTCGCCTATATTATCTTCTCCCTCATTGTTCTCGCCATCCCTCTTCCCCTTAACGCTATCTTTTTAAGAAATAGGCCGAAAGGGTTCGATCTTCTCCAAGATGAAGATTTTTTTAAGAACACTCATGAAACGGTTTATAAGAATAGATCGGGGGTAAATGAAGTCTTCTATCAAGGGGTAGCTCAGGAGGGACAGACGCTGAAGAAGTTACTGAAAACAAGTCGATTTTGGTTTCTTATCTTTTTCCCCACCCTTACTGGTTTCGGTGTTTACATCATCATTGTCCATTATATAAGATACCTGGTGGATCTTGGCGTGGATCCAATACGGGCAGCATCCCTCTTTGCCTTGATCGGAGTCTTAACCGCAGGATTTCGATTTTTTTGGGGATGGTTCTCGGATCGAACAACGAGGGAAATCACTTTCACCCTTGGAGGGATCTGTTTTTCTTCTGGAATCCTTTTTCTTCTTCTGTTTCAATATATCCCTTACACGGTCCTCCTTTATCTCTTCGCCATCTTCTTTGGCGTGGGATGGGGGGTGACCACACCCATGTACATGTGCGTCTCAGCAGATCTTTACAGGGGAAGAAATTTTGGGCTGATCTATGGAATAGTTGAAGGAGTGCTCGGCATAGGCTCTGCATTCGGTGCGTGGATGGGCGGATATATCTATGATCAAACCCAGAATTATCTCTGGGCCTTCATCCTTGCTATTCTCATGAATTTCATCTCTATCGCCCTGGTCTGGTTCGCTGCCCCTCGAAAGTTTAAAGGGATCCAGTCTTAACCATAATAAGGATCTGAATTCTAACCTGAAGCCTCAATTGAGAAGAATGATTACTCCGATTCCCTCAAGAGATACAAGGTTTATCAGCAAAATCGTTCGGGGGAGATTCCTCTATTTTTTTCTTGACAAATTATCTGTATGATGTAAAAAAGAAAATAGTTAGGCTCCCTGAACACCTCTTCAAAAGCCGTAAATCATGAACTAAGAAATTGGAAGGAGGAACATTATGAAAAAGTTAATTCTTGCGTTTGCTCTTTTATCGTTTTTGGCCAGTCCTATTATCCCAACCGGCTGGGCCGCCGAACCCGTTAAAATTGGTGTGGGATTAGGCTTGACCGGCCCTTTAGCATTCCTCAGCAGTGAAGATCTGAAGGGAGCGCAGCTTGCCGCCGAGGAGATCAACAAGGCTGGGGGCATCTTGGGAAACAGGAAGATCGAACTCGTGGTCCGCGATCATAAGGGTATTCCAGCGGAAGCCGTGACGGTGGCTAAGAGATTGATATTTGAAGACAAAGTCGCCATTCTCAACATCGATCTCCCAAGTTCCGTCAGCATTGCCACCCAGGTGGTGAGTAAGGAATTAAAGGCCGTGCAGCTCTCCGGATACTCTTTTGCACCGGAGACGACTGACAAGGGGCATTCCTATCACTTCCGCGTGTGCACACGCGCAGAGGCCCAATCCAAAGTATTGGGCGAGTACCTGGCAAACCTCCCCAATAATAGAACGATCGCCATGGTAGCTCCGAATGATGATTACGGGCGGGGCGATCTGGGTGCCCTCAAAGTCGTTTTCAACAGGCTGGGAAAGCCCACGGTAGTCTACGAGGACTATTATGAGCGAACACAAACCGACTTTAATACGATGCTGTTGAAAATAAAATCCCTTAATCCAGACTCCTATTATATCAACGTCCGCTGGCCTGCCAGCGCCGTCGCACTCCAGCAGATGGATGACTTGGCCATGCTCAAAAACAAGTATCTCTCCTCCAGTGTCAACTTTTACAATAAAGAGATGGCGAAGCGAGTAGGAAACCTCATGGAAGGGGCTGTGATGACGGTGGCTTGGGCACCTGTCTTTCCAGATCCAGAATCCCAGAAACTGCTAAAGGTCTACCAGGCTAAGTACGGTGACGAACCCAATGATTCCGTCTCGTTGGGATGGACCACCATTATGGTGGCAGCGATGGCCATCGACAAAGCCGGAACCGACAAAGATCAGGAGAAGATTCGGGAGGCTGTGAAGCAGCTCAAGTGGAACTCCCCCCAAGGTCCAATAAACTTTGATGAGAAAGGCGACTCGGGAGTCCCAGCTCATTTGCTTCAATATAGAGACGGGAAATATCACCTCATCAAATGATTAAGTTCTGAACTTTCTAAATTTCCCCCGACCCCCCTCCCCGGGGGAGAGACTGTGTCGTGATGGGCTAAACAGGAGAATGGAACAGACAAACGGATTCCAAAGCCGGGTCATCACTAAAGATTATCGGCAAGTGTCCTTGGTGCTTGAGATGTAATCTTTTCATGGGATTGGAGCTATTGAATCTAATCGCTCAAAGGCTCCGCTCTGAAGTTTCCTCATCCGCCTGTCCGTTCCGCTCCCCAATTATGACACAGTCTCTGAAGGGAGCAGGGGGATGATTGTTTTTTGTGCGAAGTAAGCTGCAAACGAGCCTTTTTAAGCACTATATGTGTTGCCGATAGACTTACTTATTACTCACACAATTGTCTTCCATCCCCAGACGCTCTGTTTTTTCCATTAATGCCGTATTAGGCAAATAGATCGGGCGAGGTATTTCATTTCCCATAACCAGAGTTTTCTAATTCCATTGCGATGCAACAAGAGTGGACATCCTTCGAAGAGAATAGTATGATGAGGTCCACTCCATTCCATATCGTTGGGGGACGGCATGTGGATCTTGGCTTTCCAACAAATCGCCAATGGCTTGGTCATAGGATCGATGTATGCCCTGATGTCGATTGGCATGATGCTCATCTTGGGCATTACGCTCGTGGTGAACATGGCTCACGGTGAGTTTTACATGCTCGGAGGGTACTTCTGTTACTTCCTGGTCACACAGATGGGTCTGAATTACCTCCTTGCTGTACCCGGATCCATGCTTCTGGTGGCCGGGGCAGGTGTAATCAGTGAAAAGCTAACGGTCCGACCTGTAGCAGGGAGACCCTGGTTCACCACGTTCCTGACGACCTTCGGCCTTTCTATGATCCTCCGCGATCTCTCTCAGATTCTATGGAGTGCAGACCCTCGAGAGCTCCTTTCACCGTTCGCTCACAAGCGCATCGTGGTAGGCCCTATTTACCTGACCGAACACCGCCTCTTCATATTCATCTCGGGGGTGGTCGTGATCGGATTGCTCTATCTGTTCATTAAAAAGCATAAGATCGGCTTGGCCATGCGAGCTTTGGTCCGGGATCGGGAAGCCTCTGCACTGATGGGAATCAATATTCACACCATCAATAGCATTACCTTCGCCCTCGGAGCGTGTACGACGGCCATGGCTGGCGCTCTCTTGGGTGCCCTTTTCAATGTCTTTCCCACCATGGGTGAAATACCATTGATTAAAGGATTTGCCGTAGTCATCATGGGAGGAATGGGGAATGTTCAGGGAATTTTGTTCAGCGGATTGATCTTAGGTGTGGTGGAAAGCCTAGCCGCGAGCTTCATTTCCCTCGGATACGCAGATGCGATCGCTTTTGGTATCTTAATCCTGATTCTTCTGTTTAAGCCAGCAGGGCTGTTTGGGAAGAAGGTTTGAAAGATGACCGATCGAAAGTCCTTGGGCCTTGCGGGTCTTATCTTAGTTATGTTTGCTTTGCCTTTGATCATTCGGGACAACTATCCTAGACACATCATGGTCATGTGCCTCATCTATACGTTTAATGCCATGGGCCTCAACATCATCTTTGGCTACACAGGCCAGGTCGCCTTTGGTCAACCCGTCTTTTTTGGAATGGGTGCCTATATCTCTTCCCTTCTTGCTATTCGCCTGGGCTTCTCATTCTGGAGCGCCTTAACAGGGACCATGATCATTTCTGCGGCCTTTGGGTTTTTAATCGGGTATCCGTGTCTCCAGTTACGAGGAATCTACTTCGGGATCGTGACCATGTCCTTCGCCCAGATCATCTACTACATTGCATCAAACTGGATTAGCCTAACTCGCGGGCCCATGGGACTGCTGGGAATTCCAGGGCCCTATCTCCACCTCGGAAACATGGTGAATATCGAGTTTAACAATGAGCTGAAGTATTACTATCTCATCTTGGTCGTCTTACTCCTGGTGACCTTTATGTTAAATCGACTCATGGAAACACGGCTGGGCCGCGCTTTCGTCGCGATCCGCGAAAACGAGGATCTCAGCTCGTCCGTTGGAATCCACCCTTTTCGGATCAAGATGATCGCTTTTATGCTGGCATGTATGATCACTGCCATGGGAGGAAGTTTTTACGCCCACTTCATCAAGTTCGTCAGTCCCATTGAGTTTCACTGGTATTACATTGGCCTAACCTTCATTATGACCATCACAGGAGGATTGGGCACCATTCCCGGCCCTTTTGTCGGAGCCGCTATCTTTACTGTTCTTCCAGAGGTCTTTCGGGCCTTGGAGACGTATCGCAATATCATGATGGGAGGTCTGCTCATGCTGGTGGTCATCTTTTTCCCCGAGGGAATTATTGGAGTGATCTCTCGATGGCGAGAGAAAACCAAGGTACAGACGGAAGCGGAGGACCGCCATGCTTGAAACCAGCGGGTTGACCGTAGCCTTTGGAGGCCTCTTGGCGGTCAACAATGTAGATCTCTTCCTTTCCGAAGGGGAAATCTTAGGGATAATCGGCCCCAATGGTGCAGGAAAAACAACCTTCTTCAACCTCATCACCGGGTTTTTGAAGCCTACCACAGGCCGCATCCTCTTTTGCGGGCAGGACATCACTCGATTTCATCCGAGCCGGATTGCCAAGCTTGGCATCTGCCGCACCTTCCAAATCACAAGCCTATTCCCTGGCCTGAGCGTTTGGGAAAATCTTCTCACAGGAACCTATTGTTGGACCCACGAGAGATTTATCGAAACCGTTCTTCGCACAAAAGCCTACCACCGCCAACGTCAGGAGGTGGGAGGGCAAGCCGAGGAGATTCTGAATTTCTTGGATTTAGAAAATCAACGAGAACGTCCTTGCTCGTAATCTCTCTTATGGTGACCAGCGGCGTCTCGAAATAGGCGTTGCACTGGCCGCCCGCAGACAGCTCATGCTGCTCGATGAACCTGCAGCAGGCATGAATCCAGAGGAAACGCAGACGCTGATGCAGACGATCCAGCAGATTCGTAATAAGGGTATCACGATCTTTCTCATCGAGCATCATATGCAACTCGTGATGGGCATTTGTGATCGTATTGTGGTCCTCAATTACGGGAAGAAGATCGCGGAGGGTAACCCGGCTGAGATTAGTCGAAATCCTCTTGTGATCGAGGCTTATTTGGGGAAGGAAGAAGATTTTGCTTGAGCTGGATTCTGTCGTCGCGGACTACGGACACGTGAGGGCTTTGAAAGGAGTCACCTTACAGATCTCCCAGGGAGAAGTTGTTACGCTGATTGGTGCAAATGGAGCGGGAAAGTCGACGACCTTAAAGTCCATTTCTGGCCTACTCCGCATCGGCTCCGGTTCCATTCTCTTTCAAGGCGAGCGTATTGACGGGCTCCCTCCGCATGCCATCATTCGAAAGGGGGTCACCCAGGTGATGGAGGGGCGCCATCTCTTTCCCGATCTGGACGTTATAGAAAATCTGAGACTGGGCGCTTACCTATGCAACGACCACAAGGAGATTGAGCGCCGGATGGAACGGGTCTTCGAATACTTCCCTATTCTGAGGGAACGCCGAAAACAGTTGGCGGCGACGTTCAGTGGCGGAGAGCAACAGATGCTGGCTATCGGCAGGGGATTAATGGCCGCGCCCAAGCTTCTAATGCTCGATGAACCCTCCTTAGGACTGGCTCCCCTTTTGGTCCAGGAAGTAGGTAGAATCATACGGACGATTAGTAGAAGTGAAGCAACCATCTTGCTGATAGAACAGAATGCCAACATGGCCCTGCGGCTGGCAAACCGAGGATACGTCATGGAGACAGGTTCTATTGTCATTGAAGGAGCATCCAAAGACCTTATCGCCAATGACAGGGTACGCAAGGCCTACATGGGATTATAAATACGCGCAGAGGAATGATCCTTCAACCATCATCTCATCGTTTTCGAGTACCGTTTGTTCACGATGAACCAACAAAGGGAGAAGGGAAAAGAGAAAGTCATTGTTCTTCTTGGGACGCTCGATACCAAGGGGCACGAGATCGGCTATCTGAAGCGAGAGGTTGAAAAGAGGGGCCTCAGGACGTGTGTTGTAGACGCTGGAGTGCTGGGAGATCCCCCGATCAAACCCGATATCAGCCGCGAAGAGGTGGCCAGAGCGGCAGGCAGGAAATTTGACGAGTTGCTGGAAGAGGCGCAGAAGACCTCAGACCGCATGCCGATCATCCGCGTGATGATCGAAGGAGCCACGAAAGTCGTTGCTCGACTCCATCAAGAGGGGAAGCTCAACGGCATCGCCTCCGTCGGCGGTTCCATGGGTATGGCCATTGGGGTCATCGCGATGAGGGCCCTTCCAACCGATGTTCCCAAGCTCATGGTGGCAACACACTTCTACCCCCAGTATTTAAGCGAATCGGGCTTAATGATCTTCCAATGCCCGACCGATCTCATGGGCCTCAATCCTGTGACGAACCTCACGCTGAGACAAGCCGCGGGGGCTATCTGTGGCATGGTGGAGGTCGAGCATCGAGAGGGGAAAGATAGACCTCTCGTGGCCGTGACAGGACTCGGTGTGACGACACAGGGTGTGATGGCCCTGCAGCCCTTGTTGAGGGACATGGGATACGATACCGTCGTTTTTCATGGGAATTCGGCATTCATGGATCAACTCATCGAGAGGGGTACGGTGGATGGTGTGATCGATTTCTCCCCCAATGAGCTTATTCGAATCTTCATTTTATCTGAGACTCCAGATCGGAAAAATCGATTGGACCCAGCAGGACGAAAAGGGCTACCTCAGGTGATCGTTCCCGGCAGCCTAGACATGATCGTATTGCGGATGGCCCGGGATCAAATTCCGGAGATTTATCGCCAGAGGAAGATCTACCTCCACGGTCCTTATGTCACTGGCGTACGAACCACCAAGGAGGAGTTGGCGTTATTAGCAAAGATTGTGGCTGGCAATGCGAAAGAGTCCACAGGACCTGTCGCTCTTGTTTTTCCTTTAAGAGGCTTTTCCGCAATCGATAGGGAAGGGAAGGCCTTTTATGATCCGGATACGGACCGGACCTTCTTAGAGGTCCTAAAGGAACACGGTTCGGAGAAGATAGAGATCTTTGAGGTGGATGCCCATATTACGGATGAGGTTTTCGTCAAAGAGGTAGCGAAAGTGTATGACCTCATCGCGCAGAGGGGAGGGAGTCGTCATGGCTAGAAGGTTTACGGCAATCGAAGTGAAAGAGAGGCTGGAAAAGGCAACCCAAGAAGGGAAACCCGTTCTGGTCGCTTGCTGCGGCAACGGTCTCATCGCAAAGTGCGCGGCTCTGGCCGGGGCTGATATCATCATGACAGCGTGTACGAGCAAATCCAGACTAATGGGCTTGCCTACGACTATTCTGGGAAATGTCAACTCCGATATGTTGAAACTCTGTTCTGAGATCACCAACGTGGTGGAGGACGTTCCGATCATCGCGAGTCTGGACGCCGCCGATCCCACCTGGATGGATCTCACCCCGCTGCTCGAGGAAGCTGCAGCCGTTGGCTATTCAGGCGTGCTGAACTATCCCACGGTGAGCCCACTGCTGGGACACGAGCGGAGATTGGTGCGGGAATCGGTGGGACTCGGGTTCAGTCGAGAGGTGGAGATGATGCGGATCGCCAAAGGGATGAATCTATACACGATCGCATACGCATTCAATCCAGAGGACGCAAAAATGATGGCCGAGGTCCCTGTGGACTGTATGGTTGCTCATGTAGGTTCGACGAAAGGAGGATTAGTCGGATTTAAATCCTCTCCAATGGAGGCAGCTGCTGAGTGGGCACAAAAGATCATTGATGTGACGAAATCGGTTAACCGAGAGATCATCTGTCTTGCTCATGGAGGCCCCTTTTCGTCTCCTGAAGATACCCGGTATCTTTACGAACATACGGATGCGGTGGGTTTTGTAGGGGCATCGAGTATAGAGCGCATCCCGATCGAAAAGGCTGTGATGCAAGTCGTAAAAGAGTTCAAATCGATTCCCATAAGGCACACGAAACGTATTTGAGTCGTTTCATTTTGCTACGATGGAATAGGTTGCCCGACAAGAAGGGTTGGAGACTCTAGACAAACCTGCTGATCTGTCAGAGTCGAAGTCACCCCGCTATTTTCTTCAAATTGGCGTTAAGCAGACGTGCTTTTATAATGCCTACGAGAAAACATTTTTACTTTCTCCCCATCCCTCTCTAGAAAAAAAAGGATTGATTCATCGGATTCGCCAGCAAGGACTTCCCATAGGCAATGATATCAACCCATCTACTTCCAAAGATCGTCGGCAACTTGGTGCAGCCCGAGGCGTTCCAAAGTCTTTCTCCAGGGTTTGCCGGTCTTTGGATCCCACCCCATGAGCCTGTAGTATTCTTCGACCATTCCCTTCAAACGAGGGCCAATCGGCTTTCCCGCAGCCCTTCCATCAGGCGGAGCCTCGATGAGCCTCCGAGGAAGATGATAGTCATCCGAAGGCAAAAGCCCGTGACGGACGTTAAAGGCCCGCTCCAGATGCATGATTCGCTCTCCCACCTGAAGCAGATCGTCTGTCGTCCAGTTCCATCCTGTTACTGCCGCAAGGGTTTCTGCGGTGAGCTTCAAAGCGTCCTTCATCCCCCACGTCACAAACCAGCAGAGGCCCGTCGAATCATGCATAAACTTCAATATGCCGGTCTTCTTGACTTCGAGGGGTTTTGCTCGATGATCGAACCTTTCGGTCAGTTCAGGGTAGCCTGCATCAGGCTCCGGGGTGAAACAGTCTGCTCCGGGAGCCGGCCACCCTGCTCCGCTTCCAACGATCTGTCCGAAGAGAAGGCCCCAAGTGGATCGCCAATCGTGAAGACTCATACCCGTCCCTTTGATATGGACAGCAAACTGCGGCGCGTCTCCACCGATGCTTTCAGCAGCCTCCCTTATTCCTTTCGCTAAGATCTCACCAAAGCCTTCCCGTAAAACCATCTTCCGAAGAAGCTTATCTGCAATCTCTGGAGATCCCCAGGTTAACTCCAGCCCATCCGTATCTTTGACCGTGATGAGACCCTTTTCAAACGCCTCGATGGCCATGGCGATAGTACATCCAGCGACACTCGCCTCAATCCCAAGACGATCGTACTGATCGGTGAGATAATAAATGCTACCGGGTTCCACGATGTTGAGTATCGATCCCGCGCCCTCGAGGGCCTCTCCTCCCCCGCTGACCGTCGCCACATACCCTTTGTACGGTCCTTCTGTAACTTCGAGGTCGTAGGAGCAGGCGATTGGACACCGAGGACAGGGTTTAGGCGTAAACTTCTGTCTTGACCACCCGAGCCCAAATTCCGCAAGCTGGTTAATCCTAAGGTTCTTCCCAGCAAAACCGATGAGGTCGAGCATGTACCGGTATTCCGCCATCTTCGTTTTGCCCTGGCCCAGTTTCATCCCGAAATGCCCGGGACGCTTGAGGTGCTCCAACCATTCCTTGCGAAGCTTCTTCAGACCGCTTTCATCGTAGACAGCGGGGTGTCCAGTCCCATAAACGGCAATGGCTTTCAACTTCTTAGCCCCCATACATGATCCAACCCCGGAGTGGGAAAAAGAATGGTTCTTATCGTTAGCGATCATCCCACCCGAACACAGATTCTCTCCGGCTGGCCCGATGGCTGCAACACTTGCCTTGGTTTCTCCCACCTCTTTCTTGATGAAGTCCTCTGATTCGTGGGTATCCTTTCCCCACGCCCCGGTCGCATCCCGAAGCTCAGTCTTTCCCTCATGGATCCAGAGATAGACGGGCTTTTCCGATTGGCCCCTGATGATGAGGCCATGGTATCCACAGGCCTTAAGGAGGATGCCAAAGCGGCCATGAGAGTGAGACCGACCCACCGTGCATCCTGTATCGAAGTTTTTCGTGGCTAAGGTGATGTTCGTTGCTGCGGGAAGATCCAGTCCCGTAAAGGGGCCGGTGAAGAAGATCAGAGGGTTTTCAGGGTCTGTGGCATGATACCCAGGAGGGAGCAAGTCGTACAGATACCTCAGGCCGAGCCCCCAACCGCCGAGGTATTGGCGCAAGACATCATCCTGAGGCAACAGTTCCTCCGTCGTCTTTCCAGAAGCCAAGTCAACTTTCAAAATCTTGCCCTTGTAGCCTTTCATTGCAATCCTCCTATGCAAATTGGACGCTTCGTCAGCATCGAACCATCTCTCTAAAATCTCTGATTCCTTCGAGATTCATAGCTAAATCAAGCAGGATCCTACTCTTTTCAAGGGGGATTGATCTAGAGATGAGTCCTCCGAATTTTTCCCTCAAAACAGCCACCAGCTTCTCCTTCGGAGGCTGGACCTTCTCAACGTCTATTTGTTCTGTGTAAACAGTTCCATCGTTTAGAACAACTTCTACAGCCGCTTCAACAGGGTTAAGCGTATTGTCCACTTCAACTTTGGTTTTGCCCATTAGCCTCAGGATCGCAGGATTTGCCACTTTTTCGTCGGTAAACTGTTCCTCAGGGCTTTGCCTTCAACAAGGGTTACTACGGGACAAAAAGGTTGACTGAATTTTGCCTCCAATCCATTCTTGGGTACGGTGATAAGGTTAAAGCTGAAGATTCATGAGCTGAACCAGAGGGGACCGCCCAACTCGTCCCAAAAAGCCAATTTCGCCTTTTCCACAGTCTGTTCCAGTAAATCACCAAACTTCCTCTCATAGATGAACTGGGCTATTTTGGATGTGAGATTCATTATCTTATCTTCCCCTCATTTTCCCATTACCAAGTTAGGCAGAAAGAGAATGATGGACGGACAAATTCATCACTATCGCTAGAAAAACGGCTTTAATAAGCGCCTAAAACCGCCTCCAGCACATCGTCCCTCATATGAAAGCTATGCTCGGCCCCAGGGAAGACTCCCTGCTCCACTTCTTCTTTGTACCTCTTCAATGCCTCCAAGATATCACCGGACAAATTTACGTATTTTTTTACGAATTTGGGAGTAAACCGCTCAAAAAGCCCTAGGAAGTCATAAAGATTCAGGCTTTGTCCATCCGTGAATGGCCCACTCCCGATACCCGTAGCAGGGATGGTAAGTTTCTTACAGATAAACTCGGCCAAACGGTCAGGTACGCATTCCATACTGAGCATGAAGATTCCGGCCGATTCCAGGGCTATTGCATCTTCGATCAGCTTGCGAGCGGTTGCAATGTCGGTGCCCTGCACCTTGTACCCTCCCAGTTTAGAGATCGTCTGAGGAGTAAGTCCAATGTGCCCCACGACCGGGATACCTGCATCCACAATGGCCCTGACCGTGGGAGCAAATTCCTTACCTCCCTCCAACTTGATGGCATCCACCCCACCCTCTTTCATCAAAAGACCCGCATTATAAATGGCGTCCCGAGTGCTGGTCTGGTAGGACAAAAAGGGAAGGTCCCCTATCACGAGGGCATACTTGACTGCCCTCATTACGGCCTTACAATGATAAATCATCTCCTCCATCGTGACCGGTAGGGTGTTCGTCATTCCCATCATGACCATTCCCACCGAGTCTCCAACGAGGATGGAATCTACCTCTGCACGGTCGGCAAGCAACGCCATGGGGTAGTCATAGCAGATGACACGCACGATCTTTTTACCCTGCTGTTTCTTGGCCAGAATGTCTTGGGGAGTTATTTTTTTACGTTCCATTTTTTGTTCCTCATCACAGAGACGTTGTTTTACGTCCGTGTTGGTTGTCCAGGCTATCTGGCTGTACGATTTAAGATTAAACTTACCGCTGCGACAAAGACGCGGCATCCACTTTTTGCCTGTTATACACAGCGACACGAATCTCGGCGAATGGCGTCATTCCCGCGAAAGCGGGGATCCAGAAAAACACTGGATTCCGGGTCATGCCCGGAATGACAAACTGTAAAGGACTTTTGTCGTCACGTGTAGTGACTTGGTTTTCTCTGCCCTCACGCCTCAGGGATGCTTTTCACCTCCAAAAGGGATGGCTCGTGTTGAGGGATTAAAATGTCAGCCAACCCAGCGACTTTTACCATGCTGTCAAAGGCCTGTATCGGATTCGTATGAATACCCGTAGGAGTCACCGGATAGTAGGGTTTCATCTCTTCATGACGCTCGAAATTTTCCCGAATGCAGCAAAAACCGCTGATCACCGCCTTACCTTTTTTGGTATTCACCGCGATCGCTTGGACGCCTGGGCCGTGTCCCGGAGCGAAGATGAGGTCGATACCGGGGAAAAGGTTTGGAACATCTCCCTTCACCAATACGAGACGATTCCAACCACTCAGTAAGTGCGGATGGTAGATTTCGCTAAGGAGCGGGTGAGGAGACATGGTAAATCTCCACTCATCTTCCTGCATGAAAATGGTCGCCTTCTTGCACCTCGGAGTGTCTCCGATATGGTCATAAGCACCGTGAGTGTGAATCACATAGTCTATGTCTTCTGGTCTCAGTCCTTGAGAGGCAAGGGCCTCCTCAAAGGTTCGGATGTGCTTGAACCGGACGGGAGAATCCGGGGTATGAAATTTGTTCGCGTGTTCTGCTTCGATTCCCGTATCGACCAAGATGTTCTTATCCGCCCCCTTGATATACCAGAAGAAACAGGGCATCTCGAATCTCTGCCCCATGTTCCTCCGGTAGGTCATCATGCTCTTGTCGATCGATATTTTCGATATTGGCATTGGGATAACAGTATATTCTTTCATGATTTTTCTCCTTTCTTAGACCCCGGCGTTTGTTGAGTATATAAAATTGCCTCTGCGAGCCTATTCGAATACTGCCAACAGACGCGCGCAATGGCCTTAACCAGATTCCTTTTGTACCAGCAATTCTCTTTCCTTTTTGAAGAAAAAGTTTAAGAGAAGGCGCAAGCCTGCCAAAATGAGAATTGTGGCAGAGATCGGACGATCCCATTGGAGATTGATTTGCAAATCTTGGATTCTTCCCCATAGGCCCCATACGAATCACTACCCCCTCCGATCCACGAATTGGGTCACAACCAGTTTGTTGGAATTTTGAGCACCGGCTTCAAGACTGATCCCAATCTACTCAATCCACACCCACTGTCTCAATGTATCTTCCAGCTTTGTAAGGGCACTGACGTACCGTCTCTTGTGCTTTAGAGAAAGCCCACCAACGATGCAATCAGCAATAACAAGAGTCCCTGCGTGAGATCCAAAAAAGAATGGGATTCGATAATCAACACAGAGGGATATGCCTGTCAATTGCCCAACCGGATGCAGGGGGTTATCAGTAACACCAATGACGAAGGCTTTCAACGCCTTGGCGAATCTTGTTCCTTCTAAAGTCACTCTCGCGTACCTTGAAAAACTGATTGCAATTAAGACGTCGCGCTTTCCAATATCTACGACTTGGTCGTGAATCAATCCATAGGCCGGGTCTATCAAGGAGGTACTGTTCAAAATCCGACTCAGATTGTAGTACAAATGAATGGCAATGCTATGGGACCGCCTTATTCCGACCACAAAAACCCTTTTTGCCTTGTTGAGGGCACTCACTACTTCTTCACGCTTCGATACCTGAATCTCCTCCCGAGCCTTCGCGATGATCCTAATACTATTCTCAAATATTGTCTCGTATAGGTCTGTCCTTCTTTTTATTTGAGCGCTCCTGAGCTTCTCTGGCGGGGCAAGCCTTGCTTTTGCCCAAGACTGCAATATTTCTTGGAGTTCCGAAAATCCGGAAATCCCTAATGCTGTGGACAACCTAATCACCGTGGCATCACTAACTCCTATTCTCTTACCAAGGTTTTTTTGATGTTGAAAAGGCAGCTTCTTCAGGGCTTTTAAGAATATACTCGGCAACTTTCTTTTGACTCTTTGTGAGGCTTGGATAGTTCTTTATTATCCTTTCTTCCAAATTATTAGCCATGTTCTGTTATCCCTCACCAGTCCTCAGAAAGAAATCCTTCAAAGACTTCATAATCTTCGACGATACTGTGACCGATCATGGGCATCTTTTACCTCAATTTGACGCTGGGCGCTTCTCTTTAACGGGGACCTTAATCTCTCAAGATCTCTTGTGCAATTCTGTTCAGGCACATCTGCGTGGTGCCTCCGCCCATGGACCATCCTCGAACATCCCTGTAGTAGCGTTCGACCTCATACTCCGCCATGTACCCGTATCCTCCGTGCAATTGGATCGCCTTATCCGCCACCCATATGGACATCTCATTTGCGAATTTCTTTGCCATGGCCGCCTCCTTGGCAATCACCTTGCCTTGTTCTGCCTTGAATGCAGCATCATAAACCAGAAGCCGGGCGGACTGGATTTGAATCGCCATTTCAGCCAGCGTCCAACGGATACCCTGAAAATCAGCAATCGGCCTTCCGAATTGAACCCTGTCTTTGCAATACCGGAGTGTTCGTTCATAAGCCCCCTGGGCCATGCCAATGCATAGTGAAGAATTGCCGCATCGCTCCCAATTGAACTCAATCATCATCTCTCTAAATCCCTTGCCCGCTGGAACCAGCAGGTTTTCTAAAGGGACTTTGACATTTTCAAAGATGACATCGTTCATGCTGGAACAGTGGCGGCCCATCTTCTCCTCATTCTTGCCTACGGTCACCCCAGGTAAATCTCGATCCACAATAAAGACACTTATCCCCTTTGACCCCTTCTCCTTTTCCGTTTTTGCCAGAACGACGAAGACACTGGCAATTTCAGCGTTGGAGATAAAGTTTTTCGTTCCATTGATGAGATAGTATCCATCTTTCATTTCGGCAAAAGAGGTTATGCTGGCTGAATCTGAACCCGCGTTCGGCTCCGTTTGACAATACCCACCGATCTTTTTTCCTGATGCCATATCCGGCAGATACTTCCTTTTTTGTTCCTCGGTTCCATGGTTCGAAATTGACCGACAACACGCCGAGATATGGGTCAGAGGGATCGACACACCCGCTCTCCCCATCTCCTCCCCCAGGATCACGACATCCACCAGGTTTCCACCGACGCCGCCATATTCTTCTGGAACGAGCAAACCCATAAATCCCATGTCGGATATCTTTCTGTAGTACTCCTCGGGATACTTTCTCTCTTTTTCCCAAGTCTTGACGAAGGGAGTGATCTGATCTTTTGTAAATCTCCTAACGGTTTCTCTGAACATCTTTCTTTCTTCGCTTAAGAGCGCGTCAATCATCGGTAAACCTCCTTTTCGAAATCAAGGATAGAGTGTGAACAAACACCTTGGGAGCCCGTCGATCCTCTCTTTGCCGAGGTAGATACCGTCTCTCATGGGAACCCAAGGGGATATCTGCTAGGCTCCTTTATCTGGTAACATCCGTTCTTTTAATGAAGAGGCAATCTATTGCTTTCACTCCTCCCTTCTCTGGATAAACAATGAGAGGATTGATATCTACCTCTGAAACCGTATCTCTGAGATCGACAGCCAACTGGGAGACTGCGATCAACGCCTTTACAAGGGCCTCTAAATCTGATCGCTTCTCTCCTCGCGCTCCTTCCAAGATCTTATAACCCTTGATCTCCCGGATCATTTCCCAGGCATCGCCTTCTCTAAACGGGGCGTGACGCAGAGAAAAATCGCTTAAGATCTCCACGAACACTCCCCCTAAACCGAACATGACCACGGGACCAAATTGGGGGTCTCGAACGACGCCAACGATAACCTCCTTCCCTGGAGGAACCATCTCTTGAACAAGGATGCCTTTGATCTCTGATTCCGGTTTGTAATGCTCGATGTTTCTCAAGATCTCTTCGTACCCGATCAACAACTCTTTCTCGTTATGAATGTTGAGCTTCAATCCTCCCGTATCTGTCTTGTGTCTGATCTGTGGTGAAACAACTTTCAGGGCCACCGGGTATCCAATTTTTAAGGCTATTTCTCTAACTTCGTCACGGTTTTTCCCTATCCCTTCCGAAGGGATCGGAATGCCATAATAAGAAAGGATCTTCTTCCCTTGATCTTCTGTTACTACCGAACAAGAGGATCTCAGGATCTCTTCGATTCGTGGGTCCTTTCCAGCCGAGACACTGATGGATGGAACCTTATCGTCACTACGGGATTCCAAGAACGTTGAATATCGAACTAAAGCATTCAGCGCATTAACACATGATTCCGGTGATGTAAACAAGGGAACTCGGCTTTCTTCCAACATTTTTGTTCCAGGACTCGACAAACTGCCTGCGGCCCACCATGTTAATAGCGTTTTCCCCGTGGAATGGGCCGCCTGGACGATATGTGAGGCCCTTTCCCTACTTCTGTCCCCAGCAACCATGGCAATTGCCACGATGATGCTGTCCAAATTTTCGTCCTGTATAAACGTTTCAACAGATTTAGGAAAAAGCAAGGGATCATTAACAACCTGAGCAGTCAAGTCCAAAGGATTTTTGACGACACCGAATGAAGCAGCGTTCTCGCTTAAACGCGCCACTGTCTTTTCAGAAAGGTCCGGCAGATTCATCCCCATTTCCACCAGTTTGTCCGTTAAGATAACACCTCCACCTCCTGTGGTGGTAATGATCCCAACCCTGTTTCCCTTGGGCCATGGGCATTTTGCCAATGCGGATGCAGTGAGATAAAGGTCCTCCGTGTCCTTAACCCGGACAACGCCGCTCTGCTGGAAAACGGCATGGTAAACTGCATCTGATCCAGTCATCGAGCCCGTATGGGAACTGGCAGCCCTCCCTCCAGCTTCGGTTCTGCCAATCTTCATCAGAACAATCGGTTTCTTCTTTCTCGCTGCCAGATCCGCCACTTTCAAAAAGTTTTCACCATTTCGAATTCCCTCGATGAGAGCCATAATGACGGAAGTGTTTGGGTCATCCAAAAGGTATTCCATAAAATCCGACGTTTCTAACACCGCTTCATTCCCGGTAGAGATAAAATAGCTGATTCCGATACCCCTATCTTGAATGCGATTCAAGAATGCTCCACCCAATGCACCACTTTGGGAGATAAAGGCTATATTCCCAGGAACAAGTTTGGGAACATCCAAGAACTGAGAAAATGACATAGCCATTTTGTTGTGGAAGCCAATGATCCCCACACAGTTCGGACCACAAACCTCAATCCCATACTCTTCTGCGACCTCCTTAATTTGTTGTTGCTTTAATTGCCCTTTTGGTCCATATTCTGAAAACCCAGCCGAATAGATGATGGCCGATTTAACTTTCTTCCTCCCAGCATCCTCTAATACGGAAAGGACGGCTTGCTCGGGCACAGCGATAAGAGCGACATCGATTTGAAACGGAATCGAGAGGAGATCAGGATAACACTTCGTCCCTTCAATTTCTTCATATTTCGGGTTCACAGGAAAAATGGCTCCGCCATATCCGTGGTGTGTTAAATATCTAAGAATTCTTCCTCCAATTCTCCCAGGTTCCTTGGAAACTCCGATTAATGCAATTGATTCTGGTTCTAATAAAGGTTTAAGGTCGACTTTCATGCGTAGAACCTCTTTTTTGCAATAAACGCTACATTTTTTAAGGAAACTGTTTTTGTTGCTTCACAGCATATCTATTTTTATTTTTTGTCTACAAAACAATTATCCTTATTTTGGTTATCGAGGCTTATTACTGCCGTGGAAAGGGGAGAGCCATCTCCTGGATGCACCAAAACAAGGATCTGCCGTTATTACGGGATCAGCATGACGGTCAAAGCAAGAAGAGCCCAGTGAAAAACGAGATGAGAAGAACCCTCTCCGTAAACGGGTCAAAAACAAGGGGTGTAAGAGGTGATAAGAAACATTCTCTTCGAAACTTCTCACATTTTCTTTACCTCTAATGATCCAAAAGATTCAGAAATCTTTCTCTGGATGATTCATGCTTCCTTATTTTATCCGATTTTTTCTGGCGTAAATACATGCTAAATGAAATTTGCACTTTTTGCCAGGGGAACACTCCTCAAAAGATCCTTCAAGCCCGCTCTCTTTGCTACCTTTGAGAGATTGGACAAGCTTGAAAACCTTCAAAACCTCTTTTCTCTCTCCATCAATGATAAACGTTGTCCCTCCCTCTGCACCTTTAATTCCTCCTCGACCGATGATCTGAGGACGAACCTTCGCCAGAGTTTCAATAGCCTCTATTTCAGTGAAAATTTCTCCCCGGATAGGAATCAGTCCCACCGCCATTCCCATTGCCAGGTCCACCTCAGCTCTACCTGTAGTCCTCATTACATCGTTTAGATTCCCTGGAACCATTTTCTCCATTCCGACGGCAACAATCACCTTGCCTACCTCTGACATCATCCCCGCCCAAGCAAGTCCCGGACTGCCCCCTAAGACTCTCCCCATCATCATGGCTGCATTCCCATAATCATCAAATGCATTCGCGCCAGTAATGACAATATCCCCTTGCTTGAGCCTCACGACTGCTTTTTCAACCTCGCCGTCTATGTTTCTTATGGCTCCCTTTTCGACGACGGCGCAGTGCCAAATCCCTCCAATGTCAGCGGAACTCACTGTGCCTCTCTGAGTTATCCTTCCGGAAATTCTAAGTGGGTGTCCACAAAGCTCCTCACAAACGGCGGAAACGGTTGTCCCACCCTTAAGCAGAATCTTTCCATGCCGAAGAGCTCTCTTCGCATCTGCTCGAGCAATTACTCCCTTAGCTATCAGTCTTTTTCCCTCGGCCACAGTCAATGTCACTTGGATTCGCATGGATCATTCCTTTTCTATCTCAAGATAAGATTTCCCTCACTTTACACATAGAATTTGAACTTGAGGCTTAAATTCCATCCCCTCCGATGTATTGAAGCAAATATTTAGCGGACAATTCTTCTTTTCTGATCTGCCGACTCGATAGATAATCTGAGGTCATACTGTTTTGGGTTGAAATTTGAAATGTGGCTCCTACCATGGATATGGGTGAGAAAAACGGCCAGGGTCACAATGTTAACCTAACGCATTTACAACCCCTTCCCATACACCAATGGAATCACTGACTATTCTCAAAATGCACTTGCGCAGTAACGAACGGCAATTATAGCCCAAAATATGCCTTCTGAACTTTCTCATCTTTAATTAAATCCTGCCCTTTTCCCATCAACACTATATTTCCGGTCTCGATTCAGGCGCTACAGCTGCTCTTGCGACCTTACCCTCAACAGATAATTTCATGGCTTCATTTATTTTCTCCAGCGGAAACTTGTGGGATATGAGCTTGTCGAAGGGAAATTTATTTTTCGTCCTCACCAAAAAATCTAGAACTTTAGGTATCGCCCAAGACCTATAGTTAGCGCTACCCAAAAACTTCTTCCCCTGGAAGACGAATTCTCTAGGATCTATTCCGCCCTCAAACGTCACCTTACCCGATATCATCCCTGTAAGAAGATAAGTTCCTCCAGGGGTCAGCATCTTAATTCCTTCTGCAATTCCCTCCTGTCCTCCGGTTAGCTCCACCACTAAGTCGACGCCTTTGCCTCCGGTTATCTCTTTTATCTTATCTACTCTTTCTTCTGCTGAGGAGTACTTGTTCAGGCTAATCAAATGATCTGCTCCGAAATCTTTGGCCAATTTTAGCCTCTCTTCGATCTTTTCGACGGCTATGACCAGGGATGCACCCATATCTTTGGATACTGCTATGGCACTGAGGCCCAAGCCTCCCGCCCCTTGGACAACGACAGAAGCTCCAAAGCCAATTCCAACTTGACTCAATGCCTGCGTGACCGTCGAAAGGGCACAGTTCACTGGAGCAACCGCCTCGTCCGAAAGTTCATCTGGCACTTTATATACCCACTGTTCTGGCCTTAAATACCAATATTCGGCAAAGGCAGCAGTAAAGTAGGGATACTCCCCTAGTGGGGTTCTAAATCGTAGTCTATTTGGGCATTGAGCTAAACCGTTCAGGCAATTCAAACAATGGCCGCATGGAGAAAAATAGCAAAATGTTATACGGTCTCCTTCACGTAAAGGCCGTCCCACTTGGTCGGTCTTGACGTTGCGTCCCAACCGGTACACCGTACCAACCGCCTCATGTCCAAGCAATCGAGGACTTGGCTTCGCCCCCAGGATTTCGGGGCGTTCCCCTTTAAAAGTGTGAACATCAGAACCACAAATAGAAGCCATGGTGATTTTAGCTAATATTGCCTCCGGCTCAACCTCCGGAATGGGATACTCTCTAATCTCGAAGGGGCCACCTGGTCCCATCAGTACTGCAGCCTTTCCTTTCATAATCCTCTCCTTTCCATATGATGAAACGGTAAAGTAGCTTTTGGTCTTTTATCGATTCACTTTGATATTAACACATCACCTGCTCTCTCATATTCCCATGTAAACTTTTAGGATGTGAGAATTATTAAGAAGGAGCTTTCCTTCTCCTTCCAAACCGATGGAACCGTTCTCCAGAGTATAAGCTCGGTTAGAAATGCTTAAAGCATGATACACGTTCTGTTCTACAAGCAATATGGCAGTCCCTTCTCGATGGATCTGGGCTATGGCCCCTAATATGGTATTCACTAATAAGGGTGAAAGTCCCATGGACGGCTCATCCAGGAGGAAGAGTCTAGGAAGTGACATGAGCCCTCTACCGATTGCCAACATCTGCTGTTCTCCTCCACTTAAGGTAGCGGCAATCTGTCCTTTTCGTTCCTTAAGTCTCGGGAAGAGGTCGAAAACCTTGCTCAAAGATTCTTGTCGTCGTTTTTTGGCCGTCGATATGTAGGAACCCATTTCCAACATTATTCGTAAAAGGCGGGAGATTTTTTCAATCCCTCTATGAACTCGGCATCGTGGGATAAGAAGATCTGGCCCTTTTCCCTTTCAGCAATATTCTTGAGTTTTAATATTGAATGATATGCCGCATTGGCACTCCAAACAGGACCTGGAAGAAGGTTCTTCTCGAGATTATCCCTCGTCGGAAGGGCATCTCCCGGCAAAATGACCGTACCAGTTTTCTTCAATTGAACAAGCAATGATTGATGACCCGCGGTGTGGCCGCTTGAAGAAATCAGGTGGACTCCGTCAAATATTTTCCTATCTCCTTCAACCAATTCATAATGCAGTGTCGGATGATCGAAGTGATTCTTTGGAAAGGAAGCCTGGGCATAAGAATCGGGAAAAAGTGCAAACCGATACTCTTCCTTCTGAACCAAAATCTTCGAATTCGTAAAAAGTCTGTTTCCCCCTGTGTGGTCCCAGTGCAAGTGTGAGTTGACTACATAATGGATATCTTCAAGAGGAAAGCCTATTTCCTTTAGCCTATTCTGAATATCATCTTCTTGCTTCATCTTTGGGGGAAATAACTTGACCACCCTTTCTCCCCATGTGCCTAAGGGATCTTCTATGCCACCAGAATGCAGACCCGTATCAAAGACAACATTACCCTCCTCGCAGACTATCAGTGCCATTACAATTGGAATGATAATCTTAGCTCCTTCGTAGAATCCAGCAACAAGTGACCCCTTTTCGACGGTGCATTGCCCTCCCGACATAATGAAAAGTCGCTTTACTGCCATCTTTACCTCCTTTTCAATTTCCATCGCAAAGAAGAGGAAGGCCAAAAGAACCCTTAAAAACTAATTCAAAAGGTCTTGCGGCTTTCACATGCCAAAACTACTTTGTCACGAAATGAGATCACTAAATGATCCCAGCAATGGCCTTCCCACCAGAAGTGAAAAATCTCTTCTATTTCACATTCAATAACTCTTCAGGGTTTGTTCGAACCATCGTCTCGATCTCATCCCCAGTGATTCCTTGCTCCAGGAGAGTGCCGATAAACATTCGCATCATCTCAGCGGGGGGTGGAGACTATTCAAAGAAGGCATCCGTTGTCAGGATCGAGCGTTCTGCCCGGATCTCTTTGATCCTGGAAAACATCTCCTTAGGACTGATTCTTTGAAAAGCTGGGAGCATGCCCAAAAAGGTGAACTCAACAAAGAAACCCATCTCAGCGATCTCTCTAATATGTTCTCTCTGAGCTCCAACAATCCTGCTATCTGGATGACAGAATATGAACTTTTTCAGGCCTATCTTTTTTGCTTCTCGACCCAAGGCCACCGCCTCATCGGCAGAAAGGTGGCCTGTCGAGATTGCCACATCATAATCTTTTGACAAGGATAGGACTTCTTTTACTTTCCCGTCGATTTCTCCAGAAGGGTTGAAGATATCGAGCCCATCCTCAACCTTAAGCTGAATGACGGTAGGGAGATAGGTTTTCATTAAATGGCTAACTCCTCCGCGTTGGATGTCATTCCTGGCACTCCATGTGGGCATCCAAATCAACTTGGCTCCCTGTTTTTAGGCTGACTCTATCGCCCACGGGCTGAACCCTCCCGCACAGGTATTAAGCGTAATGCTCGGCCAGACCTCAATCTCTTTAATCTGGCTGTTCAACTGATAGACTCGACCTACCGTCGGCCACATGTGCGATTTGAGCACGAAACCTTTCATCCCCGCTTGGGCTGCCACTTTGGCCGCTTCTACATCTTCGAGCCTCATCTTTACATCGAAGCTTATCTCTGGATATCCATGGCAGTGAAGGTCGATGGCCCCTTCCAAGAGTTTATCGGCTTGGGTTATCATCCTCTTCCCCTCCAAACCAAACTTGATCAATTAAGACATAAGCAGGGTCGGTAGATAGTGCATAACTGTTCATCACCCGAGCCTTTCACAATCTCTTTTCTTTTTTAATGATCCTCACTCTTTGCTCATTCTATCTACCTGTCTGCCTCACTTTTTTTCCCATACGGTCACAAACTTCAAGAAGAGAGTAGACCGACTCATTGGTATAGAAAAATAGAGGCAAATCCCTACCAGATATCCTTAATCACATTGTCGAGCCCTAACTTCTTGAGGGTCTCAGGTAAGGGTTTTCCCGTGGCTTCGTCCCATCCCTTTTCTCGATAGTAAGCCCTTAATACCCTCGGGAAGGCCTCTGCAAAGCTCTTTCCCTTTTGAGGTCCATCGTGAGGAGGGGTCAGCAAACGAGATGAGAGAGAATCATCCTCCGGGACCAGGCCTTCTCGTATGTTAAAGGCCCTCAAAAGATTGGTGATCCGGTCCCCGGTTTTAAGAAACTCTTCGGCAGTATAATCAAAACCGGTGATCGCATTTACTACCTCAACCATGATCGGGAGGACTCCAGGCCCCCGATCGTAAAAGAAACAATTCATGATTGAATCTTCCAGATGGCGGTAGGGTCCTGTTCTTGCTTGAGCGAACGCGACCTTTTCATCAGGATCTGCCGTTGCCTCCTTGATTCCTAAATCTTCGTAATTCCGTGTAGTAAGATCGAGCCCATCGATCGAGCCTGTATCCGAAATAGCCTCTGCAAAGATTGTCCCCCACCGAGCCCTCGGATCATGAACATGAGGGGCAAAGCCCCGTTTGGCATAGACCGCATATTGGGGTGCCTCTCTGCCAATACGGTCGGCTGCCTGCTTTACTCCGTCTGCCAGAAGGTCGCCAAATCCTTGGCGCGTAGCTATTTTTTCCATCAACTGAAGAATACCGTCTACATTTCCCCACGAAAGATCGATGCCCTCGGTCTCCTTCTTTGTAATTAGTCCCTTTTCGTAGCACTCCATTGCCAGACTGATTGTCCAAGTGCACTCTTTGAGATCCATACCCCAACCATCATTTTTATAGGTGAGCATGGCAGCTGCCCTGGGATCCGTAATTCCCACATTAGGACCCCATCCCGCCAGATCTTCGTACTCCGGGTCATCCATGGCAATCCCTTTGTAAGGGCCGTCCACAATTTCTATGGCACGACAATGATCATACGTGCATGCATAACACGGAGTTTTCTTAATTCCCTTAAAAGCCTGCTCCCGTAAATATTTTGGGTCAAACTGGCTTGATGCAGGGAAGGTATTGGTCGTTAGATTCTTGATGGGTACCCACCCCAATTTCCAATAGTTGGGCAAAGTACCTTGGGTTCCCCATTTTGAATAGATGGCTCCCGCTCCTGTAGCCGATGCCTTTTCTGTCCATTCACGAGCCAGTTGGCGAGCACGGTCCTTTACTCCCTCACCGATAGGAAACTTTGGAGTTCCCTTGAACAACGAGGGCCTTTAGATTCTTCGATCCCATGACTGCACCCAACCCGCCTGTTGCCACTGCGTGACCAAAGTCACTCATGATGGCTGCAAACCTTACTCCCCTCTCTCCAGCCGGACCGATAGAGGCCACGCTTACGCGCCTCCCCCTCTCTTCATGAATCTTTGAAAGAAGATCCTCTGCCTCGTAACTCGTCTTTCCCAAAAGAGATGAAGCATCCTTAAGCTCGGGTACTCCGTTACGGATGTGGAGATAGACCCATTTGGGTGATTTCCCCTCGAAGACAAGCCCATCATAACCTGTCCACTTCAAACGGGCCCCAAAATGGCCAGCCGCCTGCCCCGAACCTACAAACCCTGTCAAGGGGCTCTTAGCCATCACCTCGAACAATCCTGATCCCGGTACCAACGTTCCTGTGACGGGTCCGGTCAGAAAGATGAGACGATTCTCAGGATCAAAGGGCTTAATCCGAGGCGTCACCTCATCGTAGAGGATCTTAATCGCAAGACCCACACCTCCAATAAAGTGCCGTAAGGTCTGCGTATCGATCTTCTCCTCCACAAAAGTCCCTTTGGTCAAATTGATCCGCAAAATTTTGCCCATGTATCCACCCCTGGGAAAATCACTCGTTACCATTAGTTGCGCGTCTCCTTTCTAGGTTCTTGAGTAAATCGCTCCTCTCTCCAGATAGAGAGAAAGCTTAATTCCATCTTCAAAAGTGACTATAGGCGTCGTCCTGAGCGAATACCATCCGCCGCACCCTCAGCACACGATAGGATTCCTAACGCCCCCTATTATCAATCACGGGCTTAATCTCTTTTCCTGCTTCCATGGCTGCAAGCGCCTCGTTCACCTGCTCTAAGCTGTATTTGGTGGTGACAATGTCAGCAAATGGATACTTTCCTCTTTTGTTCTTAACAAATTGGAGTGCTTTATAGAAGTGAGGGATCGTGGCTGATAAATTTCCGATAATATCGAGACCCTTATACACAATTCTGCCCGGGGTGACGGTGGTAGTAGCTTCGGATGTTTGGCCGATGACAAGATACCTTCCTCCCTTTCGAATCATCTCCACCCCCTCACTAAAGGCGTCCGCCACACCAGTACAATCTACGACGATATCAGGTCCTCTCCCACTGGTGAGTTCCAGTATCTGATCTTTTCGCTTGGACGGGTCGGTTACTTCGTCAATATTTATGACGTAGTCTGCTCCCCACCTCTTCGCCAGGTCCAATCTTACCCTGGGCGCGCCAACAACAATCCTTTTTCTAGCCCCGCTTTCAATCGCCTGGGCGAGAGCATAGAGGCCAATGGGGCCTGCACCCTGGATAAGGACATCGTCCTGGACACCAATTCCTCCCAGTCTTTCGTAGGCGGCAACAACGGTCCTGAAGGCGCAACCTACTCCAATGACTTCTTCATCTGTCAACTCATCGGGGATCTTCGCAACCTCCGTCCGAGGGATGACGTATTCATATTCTGCAAATCCGCCCATGAGATGTGGGTAATCATCAGAGCAACGGAAGGCGTAAAGCGTTTTTTTAGCACATAACGTGGGTTGACGGGCGATCGTACACCAATAGCATTCCCCACAATCCACATGGCCCCACATAATCCGATCCCCCTCCTTGAGGGGTTCTCCACTCACATCTTGAGTACGACCCTTCCCTAACTTCACGACCTTTCCAATGGTTTCGTGTCCAGGGATGTTTGGCAGAGGTGCCTTACGAACCAAGTTCCCGCGCCACTGGTGTACATCCGTCCCACAAATGCCCGCCATCTCAACTTTGACTAATATACCCCGTGGTTCCACCTCTGGGATAGGATACTCACGGAATTCCAAGGGTTTACCATATTCCACCAGAACTGCTGCTTTGCATTTTTTTGGAATCTCTACCATTTTAGCCTCCTCCTTTCTTGACTTTTGGTCCAATCAGTCAGCCATCATGCTTTATCGCTTGGCGAACTCCGGAAATAAGGGATGGGGCACCAGCGGTATCAACCGGACATCAGAGAAATAGGGATAGAGCAGCATCTTCGCAAGGTTTTCCCTCAGCGTTTCTGCATGTGGGAAATTCCAGATGGCCACTGCGCCTCTAGCGTTGGCCGTACGCCAGATCCGAAGCAGAATCCCATTCTCGCAAAGTTCCTTCGACCTCTTTCCTTCTTCCTCAAGAACTCGATCGAGCTCGTCGCCCAGCTTTCCGTAATCAATGTCGACGTTGAGCAAAATTAGCATGCCGCTATTCCCCCTTTCCAAGGCAAAACATGTTGTATGGATTCATTCTTATCTTCCGTCGCACTCATATCTCCCTGGCAATATGGGCCGCTTCGTGGATAGAATCGAAGATTCTTCGAGGATTACTGCAGTCACCGATAGCATAAAAGTTTATTCCTTTCTTCTCCAATGATTTGGCCACCTCCCTTTCGGGCTCAGCCCCCATGGCTAGGACAACGAAATCACCTTTGATGAGATGCCTTCTCCATTCTCTATCAGTGGCTATGACACCCTCTGCTCTGATCTCATCCACTTTCATGTTCAGATGGACCTGGATCCCTTTTTTCTGAAGCCTTTCGATGAGAAACTCCCGGTCAATAGGATCTACGTCAGACGCAAGTTCTGTTACCATCTCAACGACAATGATCTTCTTTTGACCTTTACTCTTTTCCCATATAAACTCCGCAGTCTCACAACCAACCATTCCACCACCCGCAACGATGACATTCTCCTTTCCCCCAAGGACATCGATGCCCTCCCTTAAAATTTGATGAGCTGTCACGACATGTCCCGAATTTATACCCGGGATGGAAGGAATGAAGGGTTTTGATCCCGTCGCCACGATAAGGGCGTCCGGTTTGAGCGCATCGATTGTCTCAGCTCCAAATTCTGTATTAAGAACAACCTTTACATTCAATTGCTTTAGCTGTTCTGACAGATACTGGGTGAGGTTATCAATCTCCTCTTTCAAGGGGGGCTTAGAAGCCAGAAGGAGTTGCCCACCGAGTTTATCACCTTTTTCATAAATGGAGACACTATGTCCTCTGGAAGCAGCCACCCTGGCCGCTTCCATTCCGGCGGGCCCTCCTCCGACCACAACGACCCTTCTGGAAAGAGGCGATTTTTCGATGTGATATTCCTTTTCTCTCCCAACTTCCGCATTCACACTGCATTTGATGCTTAGGGATTCAAAGAGTCGACTGATACATCGGTTGCAAGCAATGCACTTTCGAATCTCTTTCAGTCTTCCCTCTTTGGCCTTGATCGGCAACTCTGGATCTGCAATGAGGGATCTGCCCATGGAGACAAGGTCAGCTTTTCCATCCCGGATAATTTCGTCGGCTAATACGGGGTCGTTGATCCTTCCCACAACCATGACGGGAATGCTGATCGCTTTCTTAATTCTTTCTGCTTGGGGAACAAAACATCCCCTTGGGACACACATGGGCTGGATAAAAAACATTTTACGGCCATCGCGCAGGAGGCTCTCGTTCATGCTACCGCTGACATGGATGACGCTCACCCCTTCTTTCTCCAGCATCCGGGCGATTACCATCGCATTCTCAACCGTTCCCCCCCCCTCGATGTAATCGTCTCCATTAATACGAAAGCTTATGGGAAAGTCCTTGCCTACCTTCTTTCGGATGGCCCTCAGAATCTCCAGAGGGAATCTCAAGCGGCCTTCCATGTCCCCACCATATTGATCGGTACGCCTGTTGGTGTAGGGGGACAAAAACTGGCTGACGAGATATCCATGGGCCGCATGAACCTCCACAAGATCGAAACCCGCCCTTTTCGCTCTTAACGCACTTTCAGAGAATTTTTCTACCAAATCTTGTATCTCCTCAATGGTTAATTGCCTCGGGATTTTGGCTTTCGGATTCTTTGCCACATAGGGACACATGATAGAAGAGGGTGCCACGGGACTGACTCCTTCAGCGACCCATTTGGCCTGTCTCCCGGTATGACCCAATTGAAGACCAATCTTCACACCGTGGGCTTTGACCGTCTCCGCAAGTCGATTTAGCCCTGAAATGACATTATCCTGGTAGATGCCTAGATGCGCGGAAGGTCCTACTCCAATTGGGTCGACACTGTTGGATTCGACAATGATCATTCCAACTCCGCCTCTTGCTCTTTCAACGTGATAGTCAATGAGGCGATCGGTTACTCCCCAATCTAAACCTGCAAAACCGGTCACCATGGGAGGCATGATGATCCGATTCTTGATCTCCATTGGACCTATTCTAATCGGACTAAAAAGATTCTTCAAATGGGTCATGGATTGTTCCTCCTTTGTTCTTCTAGTATAAATTGTCCAACTTCATCGTCTCGATAAGTTGAGCTTTGTGGTAGGAAACCTGTTCTCCCTTTGCAATAAACCAGATATCGAATTGCATCGGGAAGGGTTTCTTTGGATGCGGTTCTCATCTCTTTTGCCCTACGGAGACCCACAGACAAGGTCCCTGATCCCCCTGTCGAACGCCCATCTGGAGCGACATTCCGGCTACAATCTCACGGATTCCTCCACGAACAAAGTTCGTAGTCTCCTCCCGTCAAAATGGAGGCTAACAAAAGTTATTAAAACAAAAAAGTGAGACCCTGTCAAGAAAAAATATGTTCTAAAAACATTACAATAAAACAAAGAATCCCTATATCTCGCGGGCGATTTTCGAGCCTTCGTAGATGGCTTCCATCGCATTGCGTGGCTTCACACAGTCTCCTATGGCAAAGACATTGACTATTTTCTTGTCTCTTAGAACTCCCCAGAGAGAGTCGTCCGCCTTGGCCCCCGTGGCAAGAACCACCGTATCTACCCCCAGGATCTTCCGGGTCCATCCCTTTTGCAGATAGATGACCCCATCTTCATCAATTATCGTGACTCTTGCTCCAACAAGAATCTCTACACCCCTTTGCGAGAACTTATCCTCGAAGTAGATCCGGTTAGCAGTCCCCGTATCAGCAGCGATCATATCCAGCATTTCAAGAAGGATCACTTCCTTACCCCTCTCGATCAGGAAATCGGCGGTCTCCAGTCCAACTAGCCCTGCTCCCACAATAACAACCCGCCTTCCAACGGAAACATTACCGGCTATCACCTCCACCGCATATACCACGTTCTTACGATCGACTCCCTTGATCTCCGGAACCAGAGGTGTTGAACCAGTGGCCACCACAATCACATCGGCTTCGAGGTTTTCAACCATTTCCGGGAGGATCTTCTCTCCCAACTTTAAGCGAACTCCCACTTTCGTGACTTGACGAACCAGGTAATCAGCAACCTTTCCGAGTTCATCACGATGGGGTGGCACCCGGCCAATTCTGATCTGTCCTCCCGACTCCTTCTCTTGTTCATACAGGGTCACCCGGTGGTCTCGCAGAGCTGCGACCCTAGCTGCTTCCAGGCCTGCGGGCCCTCCTCCGATCACCACCACTTTTTTGGGTCTTTCGGCCTTCTGGATCTCAAATTCCCTCTCTCTCCCGATCATAGGATTCTGGAGACAGGTAAAGGGCCTCATCTTATGAATGTTATCAATACACCCCTGGTTGCAAGCAATGCACTCACGGATGTCATCGAACCTTCCTTCCAGCGCCTTTTTCGGCCATTCGGGATCGCTTAACAGAGCTCTTCCCAAGGCCACCAGATCCGCTTTTCCTTCCTCAATCACCCTTGCAGCCTTTATAGGCTCAATGATCCGTCCGATAGCCACCACAGGAATCTGCACATGTTTCTTAATCAAAGCAGCATACTGAATGTTGGTGAAATCAGGGATTGACATCGCGGGAACAATTCTATAAGGCCTTGACTCAAGTAGCCCTGCGGAAGCGATGATAGCATTGGCACCTCCCCGAGCCAGAAGTTGGGCTGTTATTCTTGCTTCTTCGGGAGTAATGCCCCCTTCGACATAGTCGTTGATATTGAGCTTTACAATCACGGGGAAATCTGTTCCTGCCTTTTTCTTGATGTCCCGAAGAATCTCCAATAAGAATGTGGATCTTCCTGTTGCATCTCCACCATAACGATCCGTCCTTTTATTGGAATAGGGAGATAGAAATTGGGTGATGAGGTATCCGTGAGCGGCTTGAACCTCGACCGCATCAAATCGGGCATCCCTCGCCCTCCGGCCAGCATCGCCAAATTTGGAAACCATTGACTCAATCTCTTCTACGCTCATCTGCCGCGGGGGCTCGGTCCTCTTCGTTATCGCACGGAATCTCGAAATCAAGCTGGAGGGGGCTATGGGTTGGAAGCCGGTGATTTCTGATGAACATTCCCTCCCTCCGTGAAATATCTGAAGGGCGATCTTTCCACCCTCTTCATGGACAGCATCCGCCAATTCGCTAAGTCCTGGGATGAACTTCTCATCGTAAGCAGCAAGACTAAAAGTACTGCGCTTCCCTTCTATAGAGACGTACGAGGCTTCGGTCACATTTAAGGCAGGACCTCCCTTAGCAATATTGGCGTGGTAGCTCTTCAACCGGTCAGTTACAAAACCATCCTTTGTAGCGAAATTAGACACCATTGCTGCCATGACAATCCGATTTTTCAGTTCCAGTCTCCCGATCCTGATCGGTTCAAACAGCCTTTTCACATCGCCCATCCTTTTCTCCTTCTTAGTCAACTCTTGAACTCAAGGAAAACTCTCCAGGGGGTTGGTCCACATGTCATTTTTGTTTTTGGTTGCCGTGAAAGATAACATGCGAATGGAAAACAATCCCTTAGGATTGATCGGTTGTAACGACGAGGGACACCTGAGTAAACCCGGGAGAGGCCCTTGACCTCCCCCGGCTGAAAACTCACGGTCTCTTACTCCATGGGGGAATTGGATAAATGGGCTTGGCCTCAGAGAATTCTTCCGGCAACACTAAGTTATCCTTTCCATTCTGGATCTGCTGCAACGTGGGAATATAACCAGTGTCCTGCCCCTTCGAGTCGAATGCAATGGGACCCCCGGGGGCCATACGTTCGCTCAAAGGCAAACGGGTCCTCGCTATGGCATCCCGAAGCTTCGCAGGATCTGCGGTTCCACCCTTTTCCAAGGCGTCGATCACTACCAGGGCAGCGTCGTATGCGCAGGCAACGTGATCTGCATAGGGAATTTTGGTATATCGTTTGTTATACTCTGCGATGATTCGGTTGGCAAAGGGGTTTCGAGGATTGTGGTGATAAACTGAAACCATCTGATACTCTATTATTTTCCCCAACTCCTTTAGAAATTGGGTTGCACACACGTCCCCACTGGCGATTCCAATGATTCCCCCTTTGGGCTCCAGCTTTAAATCGTTAAAGGTTCGGTACTTCAGAATCCCATCGGCCAAGTATCCTGTATTGATAACGACATCAGCATTCATCTCTTTGATCTTAGCGACCTCAGTGGTAAGGTCCGAAGCACCATATCTATAAGAAACGTCGCCGATCAGATCAAAACCAAACTGGGGTGCAAACTTCTTCAGTTTCGTCGTGATCGTAGTCCCGAAGCCGTCAATGTGGAAATGGGATATGGTCTTGAGATCTATCTTAAATTGCTGAGACAATTGGCGAACATACTTTAACCCGGTCGAAGCCATGGTTGTAGAGTCTGGCTGGATTCGGAAAGTGTACTTGAATCCTCGCTCCAGGATCTCATCGGCCACCCCCACGGTAATGATATGCGGAATCCCGTGCCTCTCGGCCACCTGGGTGGTGGCCATGACGACAGGGCTATTGTAGCAACCGAGAATACACACGCATCCATCTCGGATAGCCTTCTCCGCCGCTGCCTCCCCAACCTTGGGGTTCGACTCGGTATCATACAGAAGCGCCTTTAATTTTGCTCCACCCATGGATTTGATTCCTCCGGCGGCATTCTTCAGATCCACAGCCATTTCAACGGCCTGAGCCAGCGACTGGCCGTCAATCGCTGTTGGGCCAGTTACCGGATGGATATTTGCAATCAGAATCTCCTTTGGCTCAGCCCCTCGAAGCACCGCCGGAAAACCGATGGTGGAAGCGCCAAGGCTCGCTATCCCAGCCACCTTCAAGAAGGCCCTTCGATTTACTCCACCTGCTTCGTGTTCCTTTTTCTTGTCTTTCATACGATTCCTCCTTTCTTAAGTCAACGATTATACAACTATATTGTCCTCACTTCATTCCTGCCTTGCTCCCGAAAGAAACTTAGAGTCCAAGATAAGACTCCCTAATATACTCATTACCCAGGAGTTCTTTTGACTCTCCCTGAAGGGTGACTCTCCCATTCTCGAGCACATAGCCCTCCTGGGCCATGTCCAGTGCGTTGAAGACGTTCTGCTCGACCAAAAGGATAGCGGTGCCATCCTGGTTGATCTCCCGGACGGTTCGGAAGATTTCTTTGACAAGGAGGGGAGCCAGCCCCAGGGAAGGTTCGTCCAGCATCAAGAGGCTCGGAAGAGACATGAGCCCTCGCCCAATTGCCAACATCTGCTGCTCACCCCCTGAGAGGGTGCCAGCAGACTGGCGAAAACGCTCTTTAAGAATTGGAAAAAGAGAGAAGACCTTTTTCAAACTCTCGGAACGTTTCGTCTTGGCTTTCTTGAGATAAGACCCCAGTTCAAGATTCTCTAAGACAGACAAAGTGGGAAAGATCTTTCTCCCTTCGGGGATACGGACAATCCCTTTTTCTACGATGTGGTGAGAATAGAGATGATCAATGCGCTCTTCTAAGAAATAGATCTCGCCTGAGGTGGGTCGAAGAATACCTGCAATGGTCTTCAGGAGCGTCGTCTTCCCCGCCCCGTTGGCTCCGACGATCGTGACAATTTCCCTTTCGTCTACCTTAAGGGTCACCCCGTGAATGACCTGAACGTCGCCGTATTGAAAATTGATATTATCGACTCTTAGCAAGGATATATTCCTCTCCCAAATAAGCTTCGACCACTTTGGGATCTTTAGAGATTTCCTCAGGAACGCCTTCAGCAATCTTACTCCCATAATGGATGACGACGATCCGATCGGAAAGAGACATAATGGCCTTCATCACATGTTCGATAATGAGGATAGTTATTCCCTGTTTCTGAATATTTCTAACGTATTCAATAAGACTGTTTGTTTCCTTTGGGTTCAAGCCAGAGATCACCTCGTCCAAGAGTATCAGTTCAGGCTTGGTTGCCAGGGCTTGAGCCAGTCCCATACTTTTTCGATGTCCAATAGACTGCACTGATGCCAGTTCATTTCGCTTTTCATAGAGCCCAAGGGTACCCAAAATTCGAAGGGCTTCCTCTGTTGCCTCCCGGCTCGATCGCGTCCGACTATAAGCCCCAATTTTCACATTCTCCAAGACTGTGAGATCGATAAAGGGCTGGGTGATCTGAAACGTTCGGACAATGCGCCGCTTACATACCTCATGGGGCCGAAGACCCGTAATGTCCTCTCCTTTGAAGAGAACCGTTCCTGCATCCGGTCGATAGACACCCGCAATAAGGTTAAATAGGGTCGTCTTTCCAGCACCGTTGGGGCCAATGATGCCCAAGATTTCTCCCTTCTCCAATGTGAAGGTGACATCTTTGGCCGCCTGCAGCCCACCAAAAGCTTTGCTGATACCTTTCACCTCTAAAAGGGCCATAAGATCTCTTCTACCTCCCCTTTGTGAGTTTCAGAAAAGCCAGCTTTACACCTCCCAGAATTCCTCTCGGAAGGAAGATGATGACACAGATGAGGATGGCACCATAGACCATCAGATGGACACCGCTGTAGGCTTGGAGGAGACTACGCGTTCCTTCGGAGAGACACTCCAAAATGCCTGCCCCTAAAAGAGGACCAAAGACTGTTCCAGCCCCTCCGATGATTGGGCCCAAGAGAATGGCAATCGAATTAGTGACTCCAAACGTCGATTCCTCGTTTATGAACAGGTAGTATTGAGCGTAGAAGGTTCCAGCGACGCCGGTGATAAAAGAGCTGATACCCATGGCCAGGAGCTTATACTTGAAAACATTAATGCCTAAGGTCTCCGCAGCAATTTCGTTGTCCCGGATTGCTCTGAAATACGAACCCATCCTTCTTCTATCGATGGTGTAAGTGAGGTAAAGAACCGCCGCCAACATGAAGAGGATGATGTAGTAATAGTACACTTTGCTTTTGAATTGAAAATCCAAGAAGGATTGTCCTTTGATGGGTATCACAACGCCCAATGGATATCGGTTAGTCATCCATTGCACCGCAATAAGCTGAAACATCTCGGCTATGGCCAGCATGGCCAACGCAAAGTATGGCCCTTTGAGTCCATATCGAAAGCAAAGGTATCCAATGAACAATCCCAAAAGCAACGCTGCCGTTCCCGCAAGAAACATGCCTATCCAGGGGTTTACTCCCGCATGGATTTGGAGAAGACTGGAGGTAAAGGCCCCAACGCCGAAAAAGACCGTATGGCCAAATGAAAACTGGCCGGCATATCCTCCTAAAATGTTCCAGGCCAAACCCAGGTATCCGAAAAAAAAGATCTGAATGATCATATGGATAAAGTACTCCCCGACGAACATGGGGAGAACAAGAACGAAGATCCCCATTCCAACTAAACCCCAGGTGTTCACAACCTTTCGAATGGGGCTACTCACCGGGGGACCTCCCGAAAAGCCCTTCGGGTTTGAAGAGCAAGACCAGAATGAAGATGAAATAGATGACAAATTGCTTTACCTGACCAGGCAAAAAGGCGGCTGCGACCGATTCGGCCAGGCCGATCAGGAGACCCCCAACCAGGGCTCCGATGAAGTTGCCCATTCCCCCCAGTACCACGATCACAAAGGCGGGAATGACAAAGATTCCTCCCACATGGGGATTTACGTAGAAGAAGGTGGCAGTAATGCTGCCGGCCGCACCCACGCATGCCGCCCCGATTCCGAAAGCCACATAATAGATTCGTCTCAAATTGATGCCCACCGTCAAGGACCCTTCCTTCTCCTCCGAGGCGGCTCGAATGGCCTTCCCCAAATCTGTACTTTTAAGGAAATAATAGAGGAATGCTGTGAGAGCGATCACGAAGAGAAAGGCAATGACCTTGGGCAACGTAATCATCACACCCCCAACCATCGCTGTTTTTCGAAGGTAGGGAATATCCAGGCTCCTGAAGTTAGGGGTCCAGAGAAAAAGGGCGAGGTTTTCAATAAATAGGGAGATGCCCAGTGTTAGGAGAAGTTGATTGTATTCCGGGGCATTCATCACTTGAGCAATAAGGAAGCGTTGAATGAGCAACCCAAGGACAAAGAGAGTCGGGATGGAGAACAAAATGGAGAGAAATGGGTCAACTCCAAGCAGGACGTACAGCCAATAGGTGGCAAACATCCCCACCATCATTAAAGAGCCATGGGCGAAATTGATGATCTTCATTACCCCGAAGATCAAGGTCAGCCCAACGGCCACCAGACTGTACACTCCTCCCATGAGGATCCCGTTGACGATTGATTGAAGGAGGAGAGAAAGGCTAGGAATACTCATGAATTACCCGCTCAAGGCCCCGATGATCCGACTTTATTCTTTGAAAAAACCTCACCTTCGACCCAAATCCACCATACCGGGTGTCACAATTATAATAAAAACCTTACACTGTCAAGCTTTTTATGGACGTAGATGTAAATGCGCCCGGCATTGCCGCTTAAGCACCAAAGTCCCCCTCTTGCAAAAAGACATCGGGCAAGCCTTCATCTGAACCTGCAATGGGAAATTATTTCGGTCCCGGAGGCCAGTCAAGGGTAGAAAAGCCTTCGTAGTCCCTCCTCTTGTCGCCCAATCTCTTTCCGAGTTTATATTCATCGAAAACTTCCCAAGCATGACTTGCAAGAATCATCGTTCCTCTCTCACGTTCTTTTTTCAATTTATACAGTTCCCACATTGTAGCTTGGAGGTTATGATAGTATCCTGACATCCATATTCTCCCGCTCGGGTGTTTTCCTTCTATTTGTAGAGGGATATCGAGTACACTGTCTCCACATAGGATGGCCTTCCCCTTTTCGGTTTCGACCACCACGTCTTGACTTCCAGCCGAATGGGCACCTGTGAATTTTAACCCGGGACCCCACGTTAGAACTGCCATGCCGTGCTATGGAAACAATAATCTCATTAGCTCACCAACGTTGCGAACCTCTTCAAGCTTGTCGACTAACCTGATGATCTCTTCCGATTTCTTCTCTGATACGACCTGGGTGGCAAGGCCTTTGAATTTGCTCTTTATCTGTTCAGCGCTGACTGGATGTTCAGGATAGAACCCTTTAGGAAAATCGACCAGTCTCTCAAAAGTTCTCCCATCCTTCATGACCACTTTCACTCGGGCAGCCATCTTTTCCGGATATGCCTTTTCCAGTTCCGGATCAACGGTCAATTCAACTTTCCCTCCGATCTCCTTAACTTTATTCATAAACCGTGAGTCTTTGAGTTTTTCCTCTGTAAATTCAGTTACCGAGACCCTCCCTTTCATGAGCATAACGGCAATGCAGTATGGATAGCTCATCGTTGCTCCCACTATCGTGTCTGGCGCAATCTCATCATGGCCATCCACGGCATTCCGAAAGCTCTCGATGGAAATCTTCTCGATCTCTTCCCCTTTGACTCCGTCTTCCCTCATCATGCTTTCAATCGCATCGAGTCCAGGATGAACAGGGCCACAACAGGAATGGAGTTTTATGTTCGTATTCATTATCTCATACCGCTGGCCAAGATCTTTAACCACTCGTTCTGGGTGGTACTGATATTCGTTCCAATGAACAAAGGCTTTAAAAAACCCCTTCTCAGATTCCAGTACTCCCCGGGGACCTACAAATCCCTCTTTGGCCAAGAGGGCGGCTAAAAGCCCGCTTGAATTTGCCTTGCCCGCCTGAAGACGTTTGCTCATGGCTCCCCCACCTTCCAAGAAGGTCAGCAAACCCGCTGATTGACTCGAGGCCAGGCCTAAGGCCTGCTCTGTTTTATTTCCGTCGAATCCAAGAATCTTGGAACATGCCGCTGCAGCACCGAAAGGGCCTACTGTCCCTATCGTGTGGAAACCTCGCATTCGGATTCCAGGGTTACCAGCCGACGCAATTCTCAATCCCGTTTCATAACCTACCACGACAGCGCTTATTAAGGTTTTGCCGTCCGCCCTCTCTCTTTCTCCAAGGGCCAAGGTCGCCGAAAGCATCGTCTCTCCTGGGTGCATTAGGTATCTCGTCCAATCTCCTAATTCGATAATATGGGAGGTCGTTCCATTCGCCAACGCAGCATTCACACAAGAAGTCTTATCTCCAAAACCAATGAGCGTAGACTCCTCTACCCCTCCAAGCCGTTTTACAACACCATGCAGTATTTTACTCTCCATCCTAAGCGATCCAGCTAATACTACCCCGCAAAAATCGAGTATCCTCCTTTTTATTTCCTCCCGTATGTACCCTGGGATCGTGTTAAAGGTCTCATGGGCAATGTAATCGCTCAATTTTCTGGTTAAACCCTCCATCTTACATCTCCTCTCTCGCCTTAGAGTTTTACGTAAACGAACCCGTCCATTATTCTTCGCGCAGTTCTTGCCATGGCCGCCCGCTTCACCGAGAAAACACTCCCCAGCTTTTCGACCCCTGCTTCTACTTCCATGACCCCTCCAGGGTGACCGATGCGAACCTTATTTTGGACCAGGGTCTCTTTACGGAGAACCTCATGGACGATCGTTCCTTCAATTCTTGAAGCAATACCCGTGCAGATCGCCCCACTTCCCGCATAGGTCTTATGCATGATTTGCATAAACATCATTCTGGAGACAAAATCAATGTCCCCTGCATCAACCCTTGCTCCCGAATAGGAAAGGTATGAAGCGGGAGGTGAAACAAAGGCGAACAATGGGTGATTGGGATTTTCTGTTCTTGATCGAGACTTATCTTTCACTAGCCCTACAAGTTCAGCCGCTGTCCCTCGAATTAACTCTAATCTTTCCAGGAGCTTAGGGTCTGAATCAACTTGCTGGGGCAACTCCGTACCTCCCAGGCCTATACTCGCTGAATGGATAAAAACAACAGGATTCCCGCAATCGACAATGGAAACGGATATCCGGCCAATTCCATCAACAAAGATCTCGTCCTTTGGGTTCCCCGTTGGGAGTAAAGCTCCTGTTTCAATCCCAACGACGTTCCTCCAATCTAGCATAATCTTCGCCCCGGTACCGGGAACGCCATCAATTTTCAGATCTCCATAGGCTTCAGCCCTGCCTTCCGATGTGGGAACTTCTGCATAGATTACTCTGTCTGTATGGGTGCTGTAAATCCTTACTTCTGTTACGGGCTCCTTTGCCTTCACCAAATTCTCGTCAATTGCAAATGGTCCAACCGCCGCAGAAATATTTCCACAAATGGAGGGCTTCATGCTCCCTGATTCGATGCCAATGTTGTAGAAAGTGTAATCCACATCGGCATCCTCTCTATTAGAGGGCCCGATAACAGCACATTTACTCGTCAGAGGATCCGCTCCTCCCAACCCATCGATCTGCCTCTTATCTGGACTACCAAAGATCTTTAAAATAATCTCCTTTCTTTTCTCTGGATCTTTTGGTACGTCGTTTTCCATCAGGAAAACAGCTTTGCTCGTACCTCCCCTCATGAGACAACAACGGATCTTTTCCATTTTACCCATCCTTTCCCCTTCTTTCTCTGCTTCGCATTAGGTTGTCTTCCCATTAAGGACTCCATGCCTGACCGGGCTGTATTTTTAGGATATCCGCCTGTATGATGAATCACACCAGAACATCTGAAAGACCCAGGGTAGCAGTATACCGTAAACAATAAGCCGGCTTATACCCATTTTTTGCAATCCCTTTCGTTAGGGACGTATTGTACTCTTATCATAACAAAAAATCTTTTGCAAGAAATTCTTTGTGTAAGCGTTTCAGATCAAATGACTAAATGGAATTAATGATGTAAGGACCCGTCTCGCTTTCGACGGGTCCGGTTATGGACTGTGTCAGACGGGCATTCCCTGCGAGTCCAGGACTGCGCAAGGTCTGCCTCAAAGATAAGGCGTGACCAAAACCGGTCTGTTGTTTAGGAGATCTCCGAAAGATATTCCAAGGCTTTTTCCGAAGTGATGACGTCGCAATATTTCATCCACAGATCAAAAAGGCTGACCTTGTGAGAGACCTCGATGCGGTCAAAAACACAGTCCTCAACCACGGCCACATTATAGTTTCGGGTGATGGCATCCACGGTAGTAGCACGAACACAACCGCTCGTTGTGCCTCCAGTAATTAGGATAGTATCTATCCGAAGGCCATTAAGATAGCTCACCATAGGCGTCCCATAAAAAGCCGAGGCATAGCTCTTGTCCACCACCAGATCTTCTTCAAGGGGGGCGATCTCATCCACGATCTGAGTTCCCTTGTGCCCTTCCAGAAAGTAGTCACCCTTCCGATCGGCTTTCTTAGCAAAGCCATCAAAGGCTAAACTCTTTGTCTGAACTTGTCGGGTGTAAAGAATAGGAAGCTTTTTCGATCGGGCAAGGGCGATGAGCCGCTTGATCTTTCTGATCCCTGCCCATGCCTCTGCACCACAGCCCGTTGGCCACTGATCTTGCTGTTCCAGCAAGGGTTTGTCTTCCCCAACGTAGTTATACTGTGGATCAATGATCATTATACAGGGTCTGACACCCAACCCACGGCTTTTTCCCCAGCCTCCTTTCTTCAATACCATTCGATCCCTGTCAGTTAGCACATCGTCCCAAATGCGACCCATCTTCTTCTCCTTTTTCCTCACAAACAGAAGAGTCAGGTTTCAATAAATCGTCCATGTCCTTTAGAACCAACGATCTGCCCTTCCTTCATAACAATTTTTCCTCGCACCATAGTAAGAATCGGCCATCCTTTTAAAATCCAACCCTCGTAAAGCGAAAAATCCGACTGAGACTGGAGCATTCTGGCTTCAACCTTCTTACTCAAATTCAAATCAACAATGCAGATGTCAGCATCGCTCCCCACCTGGATCGTTCCCTTCTGCGGGAAAAGGTTGAAGATTTTGGCGGTGTTGAAAGACGTAACTTCAGCAACCCTTTCCAAAGAGATCCTTTTCTTGTTGACTCCCTCGCTGAGAAGAATTGGGAGCATGGTGGCGCTTCCCGGGAAGCCAGGCCGAGCATTCCAGATGCCGCCTGCCTTTGTCTCCTTCTGGGTCGGGCAGTGGTCCGTCCCGATTGTATCAATTATTCCATCGGAGACACCCTTCCAAAGTTCTTCATTGTCCTCCAAACTTCGAAGAGGAGGGTTCACTTTGCCAAGATTTCCACAAGGAGAGTCTGTTGTGAGAGTCAGATAATGGGGACAGGTTTCGGCCAATATCTTTTGATAATTCACTTTAAAATGTCTCACTTCCTCAAGGGCCTCTCTGGAGGAAAGATGAACGATATAAACGGGACACCCGACAGCCTTAGCCAACATGATGGCTCGGCGAACACTTTCAGCTTCGGCAAAATTGGGGCGACATTCAGACCATACTTGGAGTCCATCTCGCTCCTCCTCCTTATACTTTCTTATGAGCCGGAGAATAATCTCGATATTCTCAGCATGGACACAGGCAACAGCTTTGGGAAGTTTGGCCAGGAGAGAGAAAGCCTCAAGCAAAAATCCATCGTCGGTCTCATTCCCTATTAGACCGGCTGATTTGGCCTCCTCTCCCTTATAAGCCATATAAAATTTGAAGGAAGTGATGCCGTATTTTTTGAGATATTTCTCAACGTTCATTAATTGCTCTGAGTTGATGATTCCGAAGTGGAAAGAGAAGTCAATGTAGGAGTTTTTTCCTGCAATGGCCTTCAAAGATGGGAAGTTCTCATAAAGGCTGGCCGGAGCGCTGTAATCCCTGTAAAAGGGGATGACCGTGGTTATCCCTCCTATCGCTGCGGATGCGGTCTCGGTCTTGAAATGTCCCTCAAAGGACCCGTGGTAACCATAATGGGCGTGGGGTTCTATTAACCCTGGAAGAATATAATTTCCCCGAGCATCGATTTTCTCGTCAGCTAAGATCCCTTGTGGGGAATCATAAATTCCAACAATCTTTCCCCCTGTGATCCCTAATACACCCTGGAAAAGACCTCCTTTGGGAACAATGATCACTCCGTTTTCGATCAAAAGATCAACTTTTATCATCTTATTCCCCCTTCTTTTATGCCCCTCTGTAAAAAAGACTACATAGATGGTTGATTACCCCAAATGTCATGTAAAGATTCAAAGAGAGAAATAGGGAGAGAAAGGTCTAACTTGATTCCCTTAAACTCTATCCCTCAGGTTTTATCGTTCCACTTAGGAATGGGGAAGACCGGCTTAGCGTCGGAGTATTCATCGGGCAAAACCACTTTAATTTCTCGCTTCTGGACCTGCTGGAGAGTGGCCATAGCATTCTTATTCTGGCCGGTTGAATCAAACTCAATGGGCCCTCCTGGGGCGATGTGTTCCTTCAGAGAAGTACTGGCAATGGCATCCCGAAGTTTGACAGAATCTGTCGTGCCAGCCCTCTCCAAGGCATCGATAAGCACTAACGTGGCGTTGAATGCGTGGACAGCATGAGACTGAAAAACAACCTTGGTGTATCTCCTGTTATATTCTGCAATGACGCTTCTGGCAAAGGAGCTCCGAGGGTTATGCCAATAGTTTCCATCAAGAATAAACTCTGCCAATCTCCCCAATTCCTTCACCATACTGGGGTTGCTAAAACTTCCATTGGCGCACCCGATGATCCCCCCTTTGGGCTCTACCTGAAGATTGCTGAAAGTCCGAATCTTCAAAATTCCGTCGGCCAAATAGCCAACATCCACGATGACATCCGCATTCATCGTCTTGATCTTAAAGACTTCAGTAGTGAGGTCGGAGACGCTAATGCCATAAGAGACGTCACCAATGATCTCGAAGCCATACCGAGGGGCGAACTTGGCTACTTTATTGGCGATGGAAGTCCCAAAACCGCTTATGTGGAGCTGCGCGATTGTCTTGAGATCAACACTGAATTGCTGAGCAAGTTGACGAATGTACTTGCAGGTCAAATCAGCCATGGTGGTAGAATCCGGCTGTGCGCGAAAAGTGTATTTGAACCCTCTTTCCAGAATCTCATCCGCTACTGCCACTGTGATGATGTGGGGGATTCCATGTCTCTCGGCCACTTGAGTGGTGGCCATGGTGACGGGGCTGTTGTAGCAGCCCAGAAGAGCAATACAACCGTCACGAATCAGCTTTTCAGCCGCCGCCTCCCCAACTTTCGGATTTGCCTCGGAATCCATGAGGAGAACCTTCAATTTTGCTCCTCCCATGGACTTGATCCCTCCGGCGGCATTCTTCTGATCCACAGCCAGTTGAACACCTTGGGCGAGCGAGGTCCCATCATAGGCCACTGGACCTGTCATAGGATGGATGGATCCGACGAGAATCTCTTTGGGCTCTGCACCTCGAAGGACTGCCGGGAATCCAATCGAAGAAACGACCCAACCAACCATTCCTGTTACTTTAAGGAAGGCCCTGCGGTTAAGTTCACTTCCCTTATTACCCATATTCTTAGTTCCCATTGCAATTCCCTCCTTATCTTAGGTGAAAAGTCAACTTAAATCATAAAATGGACCCCAACTGACCAGAGGGTGGTTGATTATTTTTGATTCACCTCCTTTCCTACCCGAGAAATTTAGCACGGGTGTTATGGAGGAAGTTGGTTCCCCAGAAACGGACAAATCCCTTCAGCCCATGTAGGTTCTATTTCAAGGGGTAACTCTGGTGTTTAATTCAATTCGTAGATGATTGAAAGCAAGCTCGCTTATTTTTTTATTCTTAAACACCGGAGAAGCACTTAAGTTAAGTACTTTCTATTTTATAAGATTCAAAAAACTTGTCAACTATCTTCTAATCAAAATTTTTTCTTTTGAGGAAGGGCGGTTATTGGGCGAGTTGGAGGAGGTTTCAGAAGCGAGAGAATCGGAAAGGGATAGGAAAGTTAACCGAAGGGTAAACTAAGGTATCTATGTTTTGAGATCTCGAAGAACACTTATCCCTCCGGCTGTGGTCGTTCCTATTTGGATAGGCGGGGATGGAAAGACAAAGGCTTCTCAGGCTGAAGAAAAGATGAATAGCTTCTTTCTGGCTTCCTTGTAAAGAAGGAAACTGGGGGACACCGGGCAATTTTTAGAAGGAGCTTTCGGGCATGTTCAATCACTCTTGCAGCGATATTGAGGAGATGAAATCTCAAGGCTTTGAGGCGGAGAGGCCACCAGGATGGGGGCAATGCTTTTTTCTTCATGACTGAGAGGACATTGTAGGTCATGGCATTGAGTCGCCACCAGGTCGCATTCGCAAAGAATCGTTTGGCGGGCAACACGCCTCCCGCAAGGTCATTCTTCATCACATCATGAACCTTTTCTACAGTCCCACAGCGTTCCCTTTGCCACTGCAGCAACCGCTCCCCCTCCCAGCTCCACATGTTGCTCACGACTGCAAAATAGTGATAAGGATTTCCGTCTCCAAAGAGTTCCCCTTGGGTCGGACGAATCCGAATCGCCAAATAACGATCCGGCTTCATCCACTTTTTTCGAGATGGCGACTCGGGACAAACTCCACCCCCACCCACTCCTTTCGCCCTACGATCACCCCCTTATCTGTCACTTTTCGCAGTGGCTTCCAAGCCTCTTCGGCAAGGGTTTGGATGGCGGCTCTCAACTCTTCCGTCATATCGGCACTGATGGCGAACTCAATTCGCGGCCTTCCAGGGACCTCCTTTCGACACCAGTTGAGCAACTTATGAACATAGGCGGCGCTATCGGAACGGACCCTAACCAAACGAACCGCAGGGGGCAAAGCCGAAATGGCCTCCTTGAGCATCCGAAGCAGATCCACTTGAGCGGGTACATTGCCATCTCGAAACTCATCAACAAGAATCAAATCTTGCTCGGCCCAATAAGCATTGACCGGTTGATATCCTTTCGCTCCAAGATAGATAAAATGTATTGACAAATTATAGCAGATGATCCATATTGTGAATCTAAGGTGGCCTAACGGAATGATAGGCGAGATCCGGGATTGGCTGTGTTCTCTCTGCCCTTCCAAGTACTGTTTGAAAAGTGAGACAAGTCGCTTTTTCGTGCTATTAAATTATGTGATTTTTTTCTTAAATTCCTTGGCGCCTCTTGAAGGATTTCAGAAGTAACCCTTGCATAGAAGGAGAAAGGTATGACCGGATTCAAGAATCGTTCCATTCCTCTCTATTATCAGTTGGAGAATATCCTGAGGGAGAAGATTAATTCCGGAGAGTATAGACCTGGAGACCCCTTTCCCACGGAAGACCAACTGGGTCAGTCTTACAAGGTTAGTCGGATCACTGTTCGACAGGCGCTGGCAGCGTTAGAAAAGGACGGATTAATCAACCGACGGCAAGGAAAGGGGAGCCTTGTGGCAGAAAGCCAGATGCCTCTCGAACCGATGAAACTCACGGGGATGATGGAAGACATCATCGCCATGGGTGTTCAGACCAAGACCAAGATTATTACTTTCGATTTCGTCCATCCTCCAAGGAAGACTATGGATAGTCTAAGGCTCAATGAGGATGCCAAGGTTCTAAGAATTGAAAGAGTGAGATTGATTAAAAGTCTACCAGTCTCTTATACCGTCAGTTACGTCCCATCCGACTTCGGAAGAAAAATAGGAATCAGAGATCTTACTATCCATCCCCTGCTAAATGTTTTGGAAAGGAAATGCAAATTAAGAATTGGAAGAGGATTTCAAAACATAGAGGCGACCATAGCAGATAGTCGGGTTGCTCCACTCCTTGATGTCATGGTAGGTTCCCCATTGCTTAAGATTGAGCGAACGGTTTTTGATACGAAAGGACGACCGGTGGAACATATTATCATTCTTTACCGATCAGATCGATATCACTATTCCGTGGAGCTGGTTAGAAAAGGTTCTGAATCAAAGGCTCGTTGGGGCTACAGAAAGATTTGAAATAATCTGCGCAGAAATCTCTCTGTCTTAGCAGCGAACGGGACTGGGTTGCTAATTTGGCTCTCGTCTCTACCCTCCCAACCTCCAAATCGGTTGAGCCTACCAGCAATTAGGTAGAAAAAGGCGTCATATCCTATAAAATTTCATTGCTTAAAGGCATTTCAGTTAGACTTACGTACAGGATCACCCCTTATCCAGATATCAGGATCATTCTACAAAAACGAAGTGACCTTTTCTATTCCAAGGCCTTTTCACATCGGGATACCCCCCCTCATTTCCCTAATACCTTCTCGTCATAGGAATTGCCGACAGTCACTGATTTGGCCTTTAATCGCTGAAGCAGCCACTGTGGCTGGACTGGCCACATAGATTTCTGCGTCCCGGCTTCCCATCCTTCCACGGAAGTTTCTGTTTTGGCTTGCAATACAAACCTCTCCAGGGCCGAGTATACCCTGGTGGACTCCCAAACAGGGACCGCAATTTGCGTTCATAATGATCGCCCCTGCTTCTGCCAAGTCTTGGATAATATGTCTCTCTAAAGCCTCAAGATAGATCTCCTGCGAGGCAGGGAATATAAGAAATCTCACATTGGGATCCACTTTCCTCCCCTTCACTACTCGGGCCGACATCTCCAGGTCTTCCACCCTGCCATTGGTACAAGATCCCACAATGGCCTGGTCGATTCGCTTCCCCAGCATCTCAGTGACCGGTTTCAAGTTTTCCAAACCGTGGGGACCTGAGATTTGAGGCTCCAGAAGGGCCACATCATAAGATAGGGTTTTAAAATAAACGGCATCCTTATCTGGCGCAACCACCTTGAAGGGTCTCTGTGCCCTCTTTTTGAGCCATGTGATCGTCTTTTCATCAGGCTGGATGTACCCTATTTTCCCACCGAGATCTACGGTCATATTCGCAAGGGTCATCCTGCTATCAATGCTCATTTTATCGATCGTTGCTCCTGTAAACTCAATGGCCCTATAAAGCGTTTCTTCTGACTCCAACGTTCCTATGAGATAGAGAATAAAGTCTTTTGCCATTACGCCTGGAGAAAATTCTCCGGATACCTCAACCCTCAGGGTTTCAGGAACCTTAAGCCAGGTCTTTCCGGTGGCGAAAAGGCCAGCAGATTCGGTGCGACTGATTCCAGCCGCAAAAGCTCCCAATCCTCCGTAGGTGGTCGTGTGGGAGTCGCATCCCAATATAATCGTATCAGGTAAACCATGTCCTTTCTCGCAAAACACCTGATGACAGACTCCCAGGTGATCGTAAAAATGTTTAATTCCAAATTCCTTCACAAATTCTCTCACTGCCTGATTGTTCCGAGCATACTGCTCACCGGGTGGCGGGGTGACATTCCCAACCATAATCACGATCTTCTCTGGATCCCAAACTCGTTTAAGACCAATTTCTCTAAATTTATCAATCACATCCCAGGTATTGTCATGAGTCATCACCCAGTCAGGAGAGACATCGACCATGTCCCCTGGTTTAAGTTTTTCTTTGTTCGACTTCAACGCAATGATCTTTTCCGCAAATGTCATTCCCATAAATCTCCTCCTGGCATCTCTATTTTTTGTAAGCAGGCCTATCTGAATGATAACAGTACTATCATGTTCTCAAGCTCTTGTACCAGACCTACACAAAACAATTTGGGGACCTCTTATTTTCAGCTATAACCTTTATTTAATAACATCACAAGGACGGATGCTAACCTCGTAGACCATGCTATGAGCACTAGCAGGTTGCTGAAAAACCCAATTTTCATAGGCTGCTCAAAAATGCCCTGATGCAAGGCTCCCGAAATCGTGAGGAGTGAGGCGTACTTGGAGGTACGCCGCAGCGACGAAGGATGAGGGGGAACGCTGCAGATGGGCGTTTTTCAGCAGTCTGCTAGATTCGATGCCAACTCGCTTGCTTCTTTGTGATTTTCATTGCCCTGATTTTGTCAAATCCCCGATCCTTATCGTCCTCCCCTGGCGGCTGGACTCAAACATAGCGATCGAAATCTCTGCAGCCCGCAGTCCGTCCGTCCCCGTAGCTAAAGGTTCCCCGCCTTCTTTTACACATCGGTTAAAATCCCTGACTTCATCCTTATAGACATCTGACTTCTGGAACTGGTATCTGACCGTGACTGCATCGCTTTTCAGCAGTAATTCTCCCCCACTCCCTCCCCACCACAGGCTGGTAGTATCTATGCAAAACAGAGAGGCTTTAGAGCCGTGTAGTTCCAAAGAATTGGCTCCATGAGGTACGTTCAGGCTGAAGTGGAGTGTACCATAGACACCGTTATCAAATTTGAGTAGGCCCACTACCATTTCCTCAAAAGATCGCTCCGCGGGATGTCTGTCGAGGAAAGCACTGACCTCCTCCACCTCACACCGCAGCATAAAGCGCAAGAGATCGATGCGGTGTACTCCCAACATATAGATAATTCCACCTCCCGCCATCTTTGACTCATAGTACCAGCCTGGAATCTCCATAGCCGGAACTTCCACCTGAGCATTAGCAAAAACTAATTGGCCCAGCTCACCTGAATGTACGATCTCACGCGCCTTGAGGTGAGCAGGGTGCTGACGATATTCAAAGCCGAGCCCAAGCTTGACCCCAAATTTGTTGCATGTTTCTAGCATGGAGCGGCATTCGGCCAAGGTAGGTGCCATCGGTTTCTCGCAGAATACGTGCTTCCCTGCCTCCGCAGCTTTGATCGTTTGCGAGGAATGGAGGCCGTTGGGGCTGGCAACATAGACAACGTCAACCTCACGGTCAGCAAGTAACTCAGCCAGGGAATCATAAACCCGGTCAATACCGTGCTGCTTCGCAAAAGCAGCCCCTCTGGCCTTATCCCGGCTCAATACCGCCACCAACCTGGAATTCCCCGCTTCTTTGATGGCCGAAGTCATCCACTGATGCACCCTGCCAGTCCCAATCATTGCCCATCCAATGGTCATGTTACTTTCCCTCTCGCCAGCCTCATGGCATCTTGCTTAAGTTTTTTGGGCAAGGCTAAACAGTTTATTCCTCCCTCGTAGGGAAATTACTCGCCATTCTGACCTATAGAGATTCTTTAACGGTAGTTACTCCGGTTTCAGGTTGTATTTTTTCACCACCCGCTGATAGAGCTGATCTACTTTCTCCATCGTTTTCAGTGAGTCTTCAGGGCTTTGCCATTCCCCCGGGGGTCCCAGATTGTCTGAAGTATCCTTAAAGGCCTACTCTGAAAAACCTTTCCTGAACGCATCAGCCAGGAGGTTCACAATGGCATCGAACGTCCCTGCGGGAGCAGCCACCCAACGGATGGAAGAGAGTACCATGTCGTATCCAAGTTCCTTGAAAGTGGAAAAATTCTAGAATCGAGGATCTCGCTGCTCTGTACTCACCGCCAAAACACTGACTTTCCCAGCCTTGTAAAAAGGGGCCCACTCCGATGCCGAACCAAAAACAATATCCACATGCCCACTTAACACGGCGGTATAGCGTCCCCTCCTCCTCCGGGGAAGGGAACTCTAATTAACTCTACACCCGCCTCTTCTTCAGAAATACCTCTTGCAAAATCCTGGATGGACTTGAATGAAAGAAATCACAACAAACGAAGAAAGCATGATCATAAACACTTTAAACTTTATTTAATTCCTCCTTCTCTTAAATATTCTCCCTTGACGGATCTCAATTTCATTCATCTAACTCCGCTATTTTAGCACGTTTGGAAAGCTTCGGAAAGAGAGGGAAGATAAGGAGCAAAATTGCGATTCCGAAAAGTACCGCGCAAATGGGGCGACTGAAAAAGATGGAGAAATTGCCCTTAGACATGATCAAGGATTGCCTCAATGCCTTTTCCATCATGGGGCCCAGGACCACGGCCAAAATCAGAGGGGCTGCCTCAAATTCAAATTTTCTGGAGAGGTATCCAACGATCCCGAAAGCGATCATCACATAAATGTCAAAGATATTATTGTTAATGGTGTACACCCCGATCAAACGGAAAAGGAAGATAAAGGGGAAGGGGATCGGATAGGGGATTTTCAGAAACTTCACCCACACCGGGATAAGGGGGAGGTTCAGGACCAAAAGCATGATATTGCCGATGTACATGCTAGAGGACGCTTGCGTTCCTCGACCCAGACAATGCGAAACCTTTATCAATGTGTATAGACAAATGTAAGCCATCTGAAAAGGATACAAGACTCAACAGGACCACCTCAATTATCTCAGACTCTTTTAGATCTCTCACTACCTCAAACTCCCTTTATGAAAATCTTGAGTAGCGAGTAATTCGGGAAAGCCTCCAAGCGCCTCCAATTTTTTACTTGACAAAATTATCTTGTTATGATAATGATACAAGAGAAATAAGGGATGGTGAATTAAAAATGAGTGTAGCTCAAGAATTAGCGAGGTATGCTGTCTCTTTAATCTTTCAGGATCTACCCTCGGATGTGATCCATCAAACCAAACGGATCATGCTGGACACATTAGGGTGTGCGATAGGAGGTTATGACAGCGAGGCGAATAGGGCGATTCAAGAATTGATGAGAGAGCTAAGGCATCCAGAGGAATCAACGATTTTTGGGAGCGGATTAAAAACCTCCTGTCTGAACGCTGCACTCGCAAATGGTGCCATGGTTCGTTACCTCGATTATAACGACACAGCCTTTATCCTTCAGGGTAAGACATATCGAACGGGTTACCATCCCAGTGAAGTGATCCCCCCAATCTTGGCGCTTGCCGAACGGCAGCATCTTCCCGGGAAGGATGTGATAACAGCAATTGTGATGGGCTATGACCTCTCCCTGGCCTTTTTAGAGGGTGTGGTCGGTCCGGGTATGGAGAAGAGAGGATGGAATGGGGATACCCGGGGCGCGTATATCATGCCCTTGGTCGCGGGGAAGATGCTTGGCCTCAATGAAACGCAGATGGAGAACGCGGTAGGGATCTCCGGCAGCTGTCATGCAGTTCTCGGCATTCTCGATACGCCGGCAGAAGAATATACGATGACCAAGAAACATCCGCTTTCCGACCATGGCCTATAATGGTATCTGGGCAGCCATGCTGGCACAAAAAGGGTTTACAGGTCCGACCACTATCATAGAGGGCCATGACGGTCTCATCGAGGTCATCATGAATGGGGAGTATGACCTCAGTCAGTTGACCCATCTCAAAGGAAAATTCGCCATCCGTGAAACTTGCATCAAATCGATTATTGCTGATTTCTCATCTCATGGGCATTTAAGCGCAACCTTGAGGCTGGTTAAGGAACATGATATCAAGCCAGAGGATGTTGTTGAAGTAAGGATTACAACCAGCAAGAGATGTGCTGAGCACACGGGTGACCCCATAAAAAAATATCCCAAGAACAAAGAGACTGCTGACCACAGCTCTTATTACCTTACCGCAATTGCCGTGATCGATCGTCAGATCGGACCTGACCAATTCACACCAGAAAAGTTTCACGACCCGAAAGTGCGAGCATTGATCGATAAGATTGAGCTGAAGGGCGATCCTGACCTGGACAAAGCGCGGCCTGCTGGGATATCGGAAATTCTCACCCGGCAAGGTGGGACGTATCGCTGTCGGGTGGACTACCCCAGGGGGCATGCACGCAATCCGATGACGGATGACGAAATCGTAGAAAAATTCAGGAGGATGGCGTCAAAATATATGGGCGAGACACAGATGAAAAAGGTCATTGACACTGTTTTTGATTTAGACAGACTCGATGACATTGTAGAACTAAATAGACTGATGATCTTCTGACCGTTCACCACCAAAGGGGCTGCATCTTTGGAGGAAAATCATGGCAAGAATTTATGAGTATCAGGGGAAGCAGATATTAAGAAAGGCGGGCATTCCTGTCCCGACAGGGGAATGTGCGTCCAGTGCCGAGGAGGCGGGGAGAATCGCCGAGGCCATAGGGAAGCCTGTGGTGATCAAAGCTCAGGTTTGGGCGACGGGGCGCTTTAAAGCAGGAGGCATCAAATTTGCGACCACCCCTCAGGAGACGAGAAGGGTTGCTCAGGAACTGATCGGAAGCACGGTTAAAGGTTTACCCGTGGCGAGGGTCCTCGTCGAGGAAAAATTGGGCATTGAGAGAGAGTTCTATGTTGGCCTCATCGTGAGCAATTCTTATAAGGTAAAAGGTCCTGTATTGATATTCAGCGTGATGGGCGGCGTGGGCATTGAAGAAGTTGCGGCCTTGAATCCAGAGAAGGTTGCAACGATGAATGTCGACCTGCTGCAGGGGGTTGGACCTGCTGAGGCAGACCGATTGATATCAAAAGTATCTTTTGATAGGACCCTTTCACCTGAGCTTTTGGGAGAGCTATCGAAAATCATTTGTCATCTTTTTAGGGCATCCAAGGAATACGACGCCAGGGCTGCTGAGATCAATCCGTTAGTCCTGACCAAGGATCAACATTTCTATGCGGCCGATTGCCGTTTTACCATTGATGACAATTCGGTCTTCCGACATCCGGAGTTTCAGATCAAGGTTCCCCGGGACATGGAGAGACCACCGACGCAACTTGAAGAGATCGCCTGGATGATCGAGGAAGACGATTATCGGGGAACGGGTTATTTTACCCAGATGCTCCCAAGATTGGAAGGAAGGGGATGGCTGGGATTCCATGGGATAGGGGGCGGAGGGGCCATGCTCGGAGCAAGCGCTTTCGTCGCTCGTGGATTTAAGATGGCAAACTATGCTGATACGAGCGGAGATCCAACAGCCAGTAAAATCTATCTCGTCATAAAGAGCATTTTCTCTCAACCTATCGATGGTTATGTCCTCATGGGAGCATGCTTGGCGAATCAGGAGCAATGGCATCATGCCCACGCCATTGTAAAAGCATTAAGGGAGGAGGCAAAAAAGCGGCCGGGTTTCCCTGTGGTGATCCTTCTGGCGGGAAATAAGGAACAGGAATCCCATGAAATCATTCGGAATGGACTGAAGGACGTTCCTCTCCGGTGGGAGTTATATGGGAGAGACTATATTTACGATACAAACTTCATTGCCGACCGTGTGGAGGCCCTCGTGCAGCAGTATCAGGGAGAGAAATATTCCAAGCAAAAGGAGTAGAGGAGTCATGGCAGCAAATCAGTTAGAGTTTCGGGCGAAGAAAATCAAGATCAGGATCGATTATAGCAGGTGTGAACCGGCGACGAAGAATACGGCCAGTCCTACTTGCGGTTTTGCTTGCGTCAAGGCATGCAGGCTCTATGGCCGGAATATCCTGAAGATTGAGGAGAATAAACCTGTTTTAGCCGTTACGGATCCAGAGGAGATCATACGGCTGGATAATGAATGTATCAGTTGTGAATATAATTGTTGGACCCATGGGACGAGCTGCATCAGCATTGAGATTCCCTTACCGGGGATCGAGGAATACAGGAAGGAATATTTGGGAGGGTAGAGATGCCGATCATCGTGGATGAAACGACAAGGATGCTCATTCAGGGGATCACCGGACGGTTCGGGCAAAATGTGGCCAGGCGTATGATCGAGGTCGGTTCGAAGGTTGTTGCCGGCGTCACGCCTGGCCGCGGTGGCGAACCGGTTTGGGGTGTACCCGTTTTCAATAGTGTGAGAGAAGCCATTCAAGCGGTGGGAGCCATTGACGCATCCGTCGTTGTGGTTCCCGGTCCGGATGCAAAAGCAGCGGTGATCGAGGTGTTTAACGAAGGGATAAAAATGGTCCTCATGCGCGTCGAGCGAGTCCCCCTCTACGATACACTGGAAATCATCGCTTATGCGAAAAAGGCCGGTATCCGATTGATCGGTCCTGGTTCGGCAGGCATCGTCAGCCCCGGCAAAGCATCGTTAGGGGGATTGGGGGGATTTATGGGTTCCTCAGACTTACCGAAGATCGCATTTCATCCGGGGCGAATCGGTGTCATCTCACGAAGCGGCGGGCAAACCAGCACCCTCAGCTGGGCGGTTTGTAAAGCCGGCTTCGGAGTGAGCACGGCGGTTCATGTGGGGTCCGAGCCAGTTTTGGGCACCACCTTTGCTGAATTACTTCCTCTTTTTCAATCGGATGACGGAACGGATGGAGTGGTCTATTTCGGAGAGATTGGAACGGTGATGGAAGAGGAGGCAGCAGAAGTGATTAAGAATGGTGGTTATAATAAGCCTTTGGTGGCTTACATCGCTGGGAAGGGGCTTCCCTCGGGGTTGCGCTTCTCCCATGCGAGCGCCATTGTCGAAGGAGGAAAGGGGTCTGCCGAGGAGAAGATCAAAGCCCTCAGAGACGTCGGAGCATATGTCGTAGACAGGCCAGAAGAGATCGGTCCTACCTTAAAAAAGGTGTTCAAGAATTAGGGAGGGATGATTGTGGACACTATCCTGAGAACCATGCTTTTCGTTCCCGCCAATAGTTGGAGAATGATTACGACCGCGGCAACCGAGGCAGGTGATGCCGTTATTTTAGATTTGGAAGATGCTTGTCCGATCGCAGAAAAGGAGACCGGCCGGATTTTTGCAAGAGATTCGGTTTCCATCCTGAAGGAGAAAGGGATCGATGTTTATGTGCGGGTCAATTCCTTTGAAACGGGGATGACCGAAGAGGATCTTCACTATGCCGTGACAGGCGGATTAGATGGCGTGATGCTCCCGAAATCGGAGTCGAGAGAGGACATCGTGAGGCTGGATCAACTCTTGGGAGAGGAAGAAAAGAAAAAAGGCTTGAAAGCGAAGGGCATTTCCATTCTTCCCCTTTTGGAAAGTCCTAAGGGAATTTCGGGTGTTTCAGAAATTATTGCCGGCAGCCCACGGGTCATCGGTGTCAGTTTCGGGGCCGGAGATTACTCCAGAGAGATTGGTGCGGGGATGGGGGTGACCAGCCTCTCTGCGGATGATTTTTTTTTGATGGCCTCTCATCCACGGTCTTGCATCGCCTTGGCCGCAAGGGCGGCTGGCGTTTTGGCCATTGATTCACCTTTTTTCGGATTGGTCATCGATATGGATAGCCTCGTCAAAGAGAGCCGGAAGGTCAAACTCATGGGGTTCACAGGGAAGCTGCTTGTCCATCCGCGCCATGTGGATCCTGTCAATCAGGTTTTCGCTCCAACAAAAGAGGAGACGGATTTGGCCAAGAGGGTCATCACTGCCTATGAAGAAGCAAAGGCGAAAGGCCTTGGAGCGACCTCGATGGGCGGGAGAATGATCGACTATGGCTCCTATCGAAGGGCTCTCAATCTGATCGCGACGGCTGATAAAATTTCGGAGAGAGCCCGGAAAAAGGAATAATTGCAGATCGAGGCCGGTCCAAAATCTAATCTGAGACCTTATTAGGAGGAGAGAGTAAGATGGCCAGCCTTTCTATTTCCTATGCAGATTTCGTCCTTGGTTTAAACTACGATCAACTGAAAACAGATGTCATCGCTCAGACGAAGAAACTGATTCTCGATTTAATCGGCGTCTCTCTTGCGGGGTATAAGTTGATGGAGTTTCCCCGCCTGGTTGTAAGCTACATGGAAAGCATTGGCGGGACTCCGGAGGCAACGATCCTCCAGACAAAGAGGAAATTTCCTTCCATCAATGCAGCCTTTGCAAATGCTGCTTGCGCCCACGCCCTGGATATGGATGACGGACATCGGTTTGGGGCCCTTCATCCCGGGACGGTGATCATCCCAGCAGCCATTGCGGCGGCAGAGCTCTCAAGTGCCGAGACAAAGGATTTGATTAGCGGTATTGTTGCGGGCTATGAGGTTATGATTCGCCTCGGGGCCGCAATCAATCCGTCCAGTCTGAACCGAGGATTCCATTCCACAGGGATAACAGGGCCGTTGGGAGCGGCTTCAGCCGCGGCGAAGATCATGAAGCTTACCCGCGAGGAAGTCGTCGGGGCACTGGGTCTGGCGGGGCTCCAAGGGTCAGGGCTTCTCCAGGTCAACCACGAAGGAGAAGGGGCCAAGGTCAAGCCGATCAACCCAGCAAGGGCGGCCATGTCAGGTCTTCTCTCGTGTATCTTGGCCCAAAAGGGAGCCCGGGGGCCCATCGACATTTTTGAGGGCGAGGATGGTTTCTTAAAGGCTGTGACCGATGAAGTGAAAACGGATGCTCTCACCCATGAGCTCGGAAATACGTTTGAAATCTGCAATGTCTATGTTAAGTTCTACTCCGCCTGCCGCCATGCACACGCTCCCATCGATGCCGCCTTCGAAGCATTAAAAGAAAGCCCGATTGAGACCTCAGAGATCGTTCGGATTGATGTGGCGACCTATCCGGTTGCCATCCGCCTTGCTGGCGTCAGGAATGTCACGACCCCTTCGGCAGCCCGTTTTAGCATTCCATTCTCGATCGCTCTCGCCCTCATCAAGAAGGATGCCGGTGCGGATAAGTATTGCGAAGAAAATATTCGAGATGAGAGCATCCAGAATCTCGCTAAAAAGGTGGAACTGTCGGTAGGAGAAAAATGGGAAAAACTCTATCCCAATAAAAGAGGGGCCACTGTCCGGATTTTGGATCAGCGGAACAGGGAATGGGTTGCGGAGGTGGAACTGGCCAAAGGCGAGCGTGAAAACCCTGCTAGTTTGGATGAGATTTATAATAAATTTCATACAAATGCGACTTTGCTGATTTCCGAAAGGGATGCCGAAAAACTTGGAAACACGATTATGAATTTGGAAAATATTCAGTTGGATATGCTCACAAAATTCCTCTGAGCCTCTATGGAGAATCTTGCCCGTTCTCCTGAGCCTTCTGGATTCAGGCATGGGTAGAAAAAATGGACGAAACCAAATCTTATTGCGCAAAATGTTCGGTGATGGAGAAGATTTGCCGACTGGAGAACGGAAGGGGGCCTTCGTGGTGCCCAACAAAGAAGCAGGGTTCAATGATAGGGGAGGCATTGAAGCAATATCAGGATCCGGAAATAAAGGAGTTTGCACGGATGGCATCGGTTCAGGAGGGATCCTGTTATGCATTTCGAGATGTAAAACCATTCGTAAGTATTCCCACTAAGAGTAGGTTGGAAGAATTAATCGAATTCTCAAACAGGATGGGCTACCGGAGGCTAGGCCTTGCCTTTTGCGGAGGTCTAACTCGTGAGGCTTCGGTCCTCTCCGAGATCCTGGAGAAAAATGGCTTCGAAGTAATTTCAGTCTCCTGCAAGGTCGGACGCACTTCAAAGGAGAGGATCGGTGTTAAGGATGAGGAGAAAATTCACATTGGAGAATTTGAACCAATGTGCAATCCCATTGCCCAGGCAAAGATCCTGAACCAGGCGAAGAATGATTTTAATATTATGTTAGGTCTCTGTATTGGGCACGATTCACTATTTCTAAAACATATTGAAGGGTTGACAACGGTTTTCGCTGTGAAAGATAGAGTCACAGGACATAATCCGATGGCTGCCCTTTACACCTCTCACTCCTACTATCGGCGGTTGATGAAGATGGGGCCTGGAAGCCCGAAGAAGAGGCGGAGTTGATTTTTAATAAGCTAGATATGTAAGGGAATACTGAGACCCATAGGGACTGGATATGCCATTAGGTGTGTTAAGACTAAAGTTCATTGAAATTTGAAGGACTCCGGAAGGAAAGGATTTTATAAAGAAAGCGGGGAAAACGCATGTGGAAAGATTTTGTCGATGAGGTATTGGTGACTGACCTTTTAGTTATTGGCGGGGGAGCTGCTGGATTGAGATCTGCCATTGAAGCGAGGGATAAGGGATCTGACGTCACCTTGCTGGCTAAGGGGAGTATTCCTGGCGGTGCTAGTGTTATGGCTGCTTTTATTGCAGGGGGGATGGGTGCAGAGTCAGGGACACCGCAGGAACATTTTGAGGATACCATACTGGGTGGCGCTTATCTGAACAATCAGAAATTGGTCAGGATCTTGGTCGAAGAGGCACCCACAAGAATAAAAGAGCTTGAAAAATGGGGAATGCTTTTTGCTCGGGATATCCCGACTCATTACATTGCCGTCCGTGAAGGAGGCCACCGATATCCAAGGTTGGTTCATTCTGCAGGCAAAGGATCCGGCAATAGGGTTCCACATGTGCTGTTTGAACAAGCTCTGGCCAGAGGTGTGAAATTTTGCTTCTTTGTCTTTACCACCTCCTTGATTAAAAGAGGCGATGAAGTTATTGGAGCAACAGCAATCGACATGAAGACCGGCCGTTTTATTTTTGTTCACGCCAAAACCACGATACTGGCAACAGGGGGGACCTCAAAAATCTATAACCGAGGGGCCTGTGCCCGTTTGAATACAGGAGATGGTTTTTCCATGGCCTTTAGGGCAGGCACGGAACTGGCAAATATGGAATTCATGCAATACATCCCATTAGGGATAATAAACGATGGAAGTGCCGATGGGTATACTCTGGGTGGTACCCCAAAAGCAAAAGAAGGATTTCTCTGCAATAACATGGGCGAAAGATTCATGAAGAGGTATGATCCCGTGTGGATGGACAAAGCGAATCGGGCGAGAATGACCGTTGCTATTGCCAAGGAAATCAAGGAGGGTCGAGGTTGTAAAAAAGGGGGCGTACTTGTTGATCTGACCCGGATAACGGAAGAAGAGAAGGCCCATCGTTTAAAATATCAGCCTTATTTCCCCTTCTGCCTGAGAGAGATCTACGGAGACAAAGTGGGGGACTTTCTCGAACCTTACGAGGTAAAGCCGACTGCTCTTTTTCAAAACGGTGGGGTTAGAATCAATGAACAGTGTGAAACGACATTGGACGGCCTTCTGGCAGCCGGAGAAGTAACGTGCGGCCTTCACGGCGCTAACAGGCTTGGGGGTAATGCCCAAGCGGAATGCCTCGTTTTTGGCAAGATTGCAGGAGAAAGAGCGGCAGAAAGAACAAAGGAAGTGGGCTTAGGTAAAATTGACGAAGAGATTATTTTGATGGCAAGAGAAAGAGCCTTTGCAGCCTTAAATCGAAAAGAAGGTATTCGTCCCCGAAAACTAAAAGAACAGATACAAGATATCATGATGGAATACGTAGGCCCTCTGAGAAGTGAAGAAGGATTATATAAGGCGTTAAGCGCCCTAAAAGAAATAAAGGAACAGGAAAACTACCTCTCGACTCAAGGCAAATCACGAACAATGAATTTTGAATGGATGGAAGCCATAGAAATCAGTAATATGGTCGAACTCGCTTTAGTCATGGCCGAGGGGGCTTTGTTTCGAAAAGAATCGAGGGAATCTCACTATAGGGAAGATTATCCCGAACATTTTCCCGGCGGTGACAATGAAAACTGGGCCGTGGAAACGGTGGTGAGTTCGAAGGATGGGAAGATCAAAATGGACAAGATTCCTGTGAAGTTTGATGAAATCAAGCCAGGAGAGTTTGAGGTCAAGGAGGTCGATGTTCCTTATCAGACCTTCAGAGCTTAGTTGCACAGAGAGGGACATAAGTGAAACCGATAGAAAACCAAAAAATGCTAAAAGTTCGTGTATATAGATTTGATCCCAGCACTAATGATAAACCATATTATGATGAGTATGAAGTTCCGTTTCTATTTGAAAAGATGAAGGTGCTGGATGTACTGAGGTATATTCAGGAGAAGTTAGATTCTACACTTTCGTTTACCTGGGACTGCAGGCTTTGGAACTGTGGCCTCTGTGGTGTATCTGTAAATAATAGACCTTGTAGCGCTTGTTTAATCGATGTTAAAAGTGTTGTTTTGGATAGCAGCTTATTAATTGAACCTCTGCCCAATTATCCGGTCATTAAAGATCTCGTCATCGATAGGACGGTAGAAGTTGAAAAGATGCGAAATGTCGCAATTGTATATGACCGGCACAACGGGGAGTTTTCTATAGATAAAATCCCGGAAATGATGGACCCAGAAAAAGTGGCCTTTTTTCGGGACTGGTATTTGGCCTGCATTGACTGTTTGGTATGCAATTCAGCATGTCCTGCGTTTTCAACTGAAGGGGGATTTGTTGGACCTCATTTGAGTGTGAGACTTGCGAAATATCTTGCCCACCCTACGGATGAAGGGAATCGAGCCAAACAAGGTTATGAAGGAGGTGTCTTCCGATGCTTGAATTGCCGGAGGTGTGATGTCGTTTGTCCTATCGGGCTCGACGTCAACAGTAAAACAATGGAGCGTCTAAAATCTGACGCGGTCGAGAACGGGTATACGCCTACACCAATTAGAGACTTTCTTGAAAATGAATTTAAATTTGGGAATCCATGGGGGATGTCGCCCTCGAAGAGAGCAAAATGGGCTGAAGACTTAGAAGTGTTTCCTTTTGATTCTCAAAAACATGATTTTTTACTCTATATAGGTTCTACAGGGTCCTATGATACCAGAGCACAAGAAGCTACTAAAAGTTTAACAAAGCTACTATTGAAGGTCCGATTGTCTTTTGGTATCCTGGCTGAACAGGAGATATCCGATGGAAATGAAATAAATAGAATCGGAGAGAAAGGTTTATTTGAAGAAATTGCCAATAAGAATATTAAAACATTTAATTCACTAAATGTCAGAAAGATAATAACTTTATCCCCTCATGCCTTTAACACTTTTAAAAATGAATATCCACGCTTGGGGGGGCAGTTTGAAGTAATGCATTATACTCACCTAATAAGAGATCTCATCGATAATAATAAATTGAAATTGGTAAAAAACATAAAAAGAAAGGTGACATTTCATGACTCCTGTTTTTTGGGAAGATATAATAATGAATACGATACTCCACGGGAAATTTTAAGAGCTATTCCAGGGTTAGAGTTGAAAGAAATGGATAGAGTCAAAGAAAACTCTTTCTGTTGTGGTGGGGGGGGAGGAAACTTTATAACAGATTTAGTTAATGGGAAACAGAAACCTAATAATATAAGAATAAAAGAGGCTTGGTCAACGGGAGCAAGAATGTTAATAGTATCTTGTCCGAAATGTTTGATTATGTTTGAAGATGCCATCAAGTCTGAAAACTTGGAAGAAAAAATGGTTGTAAAAGATATCTCAGAGCTTGTTTCAGAATCTTTAGCCTGAGATTTGTAAAGTAGATTTGATTAAGAATGTATACCATAATTATTCATGGAGTCGATAGGTACTCCGACAGACTCCCCGGAGTCTTGCTACCAATGTTTTTGAGCCAAGGCTTTTCTTTTGGCCAAGGCTTCTTTTATGACGCAATTCGCTTCAACATATACTTTAATGTCCGGCCGGTAAACTTGGTATAATCGAAAGGTGATGCACCCACAATTGCCACGGACTTCGGAGATAAGATGCGTCTAATCTGTTGTACCACCGATTCCATAGGATCCTCCTTTACACGAAACTCGGCTGAATATCATCCTGACGAAACATAAAGACTAAAATCATCACCGCCTTGATCTCCATTTGAAAGCTCTGCCTATGCGGGGGGAGCTTCACTTAAAATACCGCGTCACATCACTCACCCCAAGATTTTCAACATTCATGATCTTCCCCCTCAGCTTCTCTGCTTTCTGAGAAGAAAGCACTTGTGTTGCATTGATCCTGAATTTCTCCAGCAGATCATCAAGGGAGGCAGGGTTTTCTGGTTCACCCTTAGCAAGGGGAATCGAAGAGGTATAGGACTGGCCCGAATAAGTCTGAATAGTGACTGTGGCACCCCTCTTGTCAGGATAGGTCTTCGCCCATTCATCTTGAGGGGATACCCTCACCTTACTTGCCAGAGCTTTGATCCTCTCGTCTTGGATGTTCTGGTCTGTGAACTTATCAGTAAATAGATCTCCGAGATAAATCGCCATTGCAACCGAGTAAGGGATGCTGAATTTAGCAGCGGAGATCGTGTCAGGGTGTACGATGTGCCCACAGAATTGGACCGCTACCGGATAGGTTCCGATTTCAATCTCCTCGATGTCCTTCGGATCCACCTGATTCTTCGTGCAGATCTCCAGAGCCCCGTCGATGATCGGATGGGTATGGCGACATGCGGCATGGAGTTTAAAATAACCTCCTAGGATCTCAAATTTCTTGCCCAATCCCTCTACCAGAGCACCATGATCCACCTTATCGGCCATGGCTCCCAAGAAACCCTTCTGCCCTTCGAAGATGCTCCCGGGACCCTTCGCTCCATTTCGAGCGAAGATGGCTGAAAGAATCCCTGCCATGGCGGCCTTTCCTGGATGGATCGGTTTCACCATGGCGCCATCATGGAGAATCTCTAACAATCCGGCCGATTGAAGGCCTGCCATTCCAAGGGCACTCACCATCTCTTCTCGGTTCAGCCCCATTAACTTACCAGCCGCGACCACCGCCCCAAAGGGGCCCACCGTTCCCGTGGTGTGGAATCCCCTCGAAAGGTGGGAGGGGTTGATGGCCTTCGATATCCTCAGAAGGACTTCATAGCCAGCTACCGTTGCAACGATCAAATCTTTTCCATGACATCCCTGCATCTCGGCCGCGGCAATTGCTGCGGGAACAATCGGAGCGGCTGGGTGGACTCCGCCATATCGGTGTCCGTCGTCCATATCCAGTGCATGGGCGCAGACTCCGTTAGCGAAAGCAGCTTGCGTAGCTGGAAATTTCTTCTTCTGCTGGATGATGGTGGCTTCCGGCTTCCCTCCCAAGGTTGCCATATACCCCACCACCATCTTAGGAAATGGCATGGCATACCCGGCTAACGCCACGCCCACCAAATCCAGAATCACCTTCTTACCTTGCAAGACCACTTCCTTGCTCAGATCTTCGAATCGAAGGTCTTGAGCAAACTCGGCAAACCTCGTTGAAATATAATCCATCTCCTCTCACCTCCCGTTAAATGGCAATTCTCTTAGAGAAGTCCCATGAGATCGTTCGTATTCTTTAACCTCTCTAATCGAAGAACTGTGTTCACGATTTTCTCAAGATCCTTTTTTGAAAAAGGATGAGAAGAATACTTCGAACATCTGAGAAACTTATCCCGGCACTCCTCTTCCGTCATCGTATTCTTTGGATGACCCTTAAACTCGTCGGCTGTCTCGGAGAATACCTGGCCTGACTTCAATCTGATCTCAACCATCACCGGGCCAAGCGAATTGGGATCTTTGATGGCCTGATCCCTCAATACCACGACCTTTTCTAGCAAGGAATGCTTCGCTCTCTCTCTCACCCTCTCTGCCTCGAAGGAGTCTAGAAATACATACCCATCGAGAAGGGCGGTAGTCACCGTATAGGGGATGCTGAATTGAGCATCCACGCTCGGATTTCCCCTCAGGGCAAAAGGCCGGCTCACCATGTCGAAGAATTTGTGTTTCACGAGATGGACGCTCACTCCCTCCACGGAGTCTGAGGCGAAATGATTCTGTCGCATGCACTTCAGAGTGGCATCGATCGGGCCATGGGTATAGCGGCAACAGGGGTAAGGCTTAAAACTCAGGTTGTCGCCTTCAAAGCGCTGTCCTAACCCCTCCGTTAGTTCTTCTCGCGCATAAAAACCACCCCAATAAAGGTTGAAGTAACCGTAGCTTCCTTCGAAGACATCACGACAACCTTGAATGCCTCTTTTCGCTAGAAAGGCGGAAAGGATGGCAGACCTTGCCATAAAGGCTGGTTGCATCCTCTTTGTGAGAGCAGAATCTGTCACAACTTGCCGTGTGCCTCCAACTTGACTCAGGGCAATTCCAAAGGCATCGACGACTTGTTCCTTTTCCATCTTGAGTATTTTGCAGGCGGCAGCGGTAGCACCAAAAATGCCGCAAACAGCACTCCTCACCCATCCTATCTCCCGATCGCTAAATCCAGGTGCATTTCCAATGGCCAGTCCCAGTCTACAAGTTAGATCGTTCCCCACCACAACAGCCGTCAAAAATTCCTTTCCAGTCAGCCTACCTATCTTTTCAGAAATGGCCATCACCGTGGGCAATGCAGTCACGTTTGCATGGACCACGGCGGCGTCGTGGGTATCATCGAAATCCCTTGCGTGAATCATGACGCTATTGGCAAAGGCCGCGTTTACATCGGGGACCTTCTTTCTAAAGGCAAGGATCGTGCCCTGCCGACTCCCCCCCCATTCCGTCATCTGTTTCACCACTTCTTTGGCTCCTGCCGCTGTTGAACCCGCAATCCCGACCCCAAGGGTATCTAGGATAAAACGTTTGGCGACATCGACTGTATGGCTGCTTAAATCCTCAAATTTCGTCCTCACCACATGCTCCGCTAAATCCCATGCAATATCCATAAATCCCTCCTCCAAGATGTTTCATAAATATAACTTTATAACAAATTCTTATATCACCTCAAGATTTTTTTTGCAACAATTTTTTTATCCTTCTGGAACTCCGATATAAGGACTGAAAAAAATAAAAAAATTTTCCAAGAAGCTTGTGATGTTGAAATATGGAGCAGTAATTCAAGAGTCCTCCCAAAAAACCTCTGAGTGGCCTTCCATGGTTTGATAGGGCACGGTTTTGGCGTAGGACGAGGGGGGGAGTCATGGAATAAAAAATAATGTCTCTTAAGGCACCCAAAACTGCGCCTATCTTATTGATACGCAAAGACTAACCAGTTGGAAGCACTACAATTTTCTTCCCTTAACTTTTCCAGCATCTCTATCGGAACGGGAGAGCGTTTGGGAGCCGGAGGACATTAAGAAATCATCAAGCCTTATTCTTCTCGGCTTCTTGAAATGATGTTTCAGGACCTCCGTCTCCTTTATTCCCGTAGAAGATATCACACAGAGAACAGAAGCGTCACCTATTATCCCCTTCTGGATCATTTTTTTGGCCCCTGCAAGGGCCATGGCACTTGTAATTTCGGGGAATACCCCCTCATAAGTTGAAAGTTCGTATTGGGCGGTGATCATTTCTCGGTTGGTAACCGAAATGGAGTACCCGTTCGATTCTTGAAGTGCCGTCAATGTAGACTGGCCATGCCGAGTAGGGTTCTTAATTCTTGCGCCCGTGGCCAAACACTCTACCGTCGTATTCACCGCAATGATCTCCCTTTTCCCCCGAAGAAAAGCCTTCGCGATAGGGTCGTATCCTTTCGGTTGGACTGCTACCATCCTCGGTGTACTCTTTAAGAGGCCAACTTTCTTGAGGTCCCTAAATCCCTTCCATATGGCGGTGATAGAAGCTCCGCTCCCTGTCGGAACAATGACCCAATCTGGAGGACGCCAGTGAAACTTTTCGGAAATTTCAAAGGCAATTGTTTTCATCCCCTCCATATAAAAAGGCCTCAACGCCCAATTAATGTCGCTCCAGCCGAATCTTTCGTACACATTAGAGGAAAATTTATGGACATCATCGACCGAATCCCCAAGGGGTAACAATTGGGGATGGAAAACCATCAGTTGGCAAAGTCTTTCAAATCGAGTATTGGCCGGTATGATGACAAAGCATTTCTTTCTAGCTTTTGCTGCATAAGCGGCAACCGCAGTCCCAAGATTTCCTGCTGAGGAGACCGCCAAGGTAGTTACATTGAATTCAATCGCCTTGGACACAAATACAGATACACCTCGGTCTTTGAAAGAGTGAGTGGGATTCATCCCCTCATTCAACATATATAGTTTTTCGGTCCCATATTTTTCCCCTAAATTCTCACAGAGAATGATCGGGGTAAAGCCCTCGCCAAGTGATATGATATTTGCTTTATCGACTACCGGCAAAAAATCTTTATATCGCCAGATTGAATTATCACTGACATTGATCATCCTTTCGAACTTATACTCTTCTAACAACCCGTAATCATAATCTGCCACCAAGAAGCTAGCAGCGGACGACCCGCACGTTGGGCATTTTTGGTAAATGCCATCTCTGTGAAGCGTGTTGCATTTCCTACAGACCAACCCTTTATAAAAGCCCTTTTTTACCTTATCCATAGAGAGCCTATTCTCCTGTCGGATCAGAATCTAGAAGGGGTTACTTTGAAGAACGAAGAGGTTGCGTTCGGAGTACCAAGCAGGATGCTCTGACAATTCTCAAATCCCTTTCTCACGACGAAATACCGAGATACGCCTCTTTCATATACTTGTTCTGAACGAGTTCTTGACCTGGCCCTTTAAGGACAATCGAACCGTTCTCTAGGAGAAAGGCATAATCACAGAGGGCGAGAGAGTGATGGACGTTTTGTTCCACCAAAAGGACCGTTGTTTCTAGCTTCCTGATGTTTTTAAGAACCTTGAATATTTCTTCGACCAGCAGCGGTGCAAGGCCCAAAGAGGGTTCGTCCAGCATCAACAATTTAGGCTGCGACATAAGACCCCTTCCTATTGCCAACATCTGCTGCTCCCCTCCGCTCAGGGTTCCTGCAAGCTGTTTCTTCCTTTCTTCCAGGACGGGGAACATCCCAAAAACCCGCTTAAGGGCCTCAGTTGCTCTGGTTCGAAATCGGGGAAGGTAAGCTCCAAGTTCGAGATTCTCCAATACTGTCATCTTTGGGAAGATCTTTCTCCCTTCTGGGATCAGCACCAATCCCATGTCGACGATCTGATGCATTGGGAGTTGATCAATCCGAGTTTGGCAGAATTCAACGCTTCCACTCTTTGGCCGCAAATAACCCGAGATCGTTTTCAGTACTGTGGACTTCCCAGCCCCATTCCCACCCACGAGGGTGACAATTTGCCGCTCTAGAACCTCTATCGACACTCCCCGAACGACTTGCACGTCACCATAAGATACGTCGATCTGATTAGCTTTAAGCAACGAGATACCCCTCCCCCAGGTAGACTTTAATCACCCTCTCATCCTTTGCAACCTCGCCCGGAGAACCCTCTGCGATCTTCTCTCCATGGTCGATGACGATGATTCTATCTGACAAGGCCATCACGCCTCGCATGACGTGTTCAATCATTAGGATCGTCATCCCCTTGGCATTAATTTTCTTGATCAATGCGATAAGATCCTCCACCTCTCGCGGTGTAAGACCTGCCATCACCTCGTCAAGAAGCAAGAGCTTCGGTTTCGTTCCCAAAGCCTTTGCAAGCTCCAGCCTCTTGCGATCTGGAATGGTTAAATTCCCCGCAAGTTGGTCCTTCTTGGCTGCCAGCCCCACTTCTTCCAAAATATGGTCCGCCTCTTCCGATGCCTTTCTTGTATCCTTAACCCGGTTGAAAACCCCTATTCTCACATTCCGAAAAGTACTGATGTCGGAAAAGGGCCTGACAATCTGAAATGTTCTACCCAAACCCATCTTGCAGATCCTGTACGTACGCTGTCCAACAAGCTCTTTTCCCTCGAACAAGATATTGCCTGTCTCTGGTTTGTAGAACCCCGTAATCAAATTGAAAACTGTCGTTTTCCCTGCTCCATTGGGCCCGATCAAGCCAACGATCTCTCCCATTTCCACATCAAAACTCAGCTCGCTGACAGCTACAAGTCCTTCGAAACGTTTGCTAATCCCCTTAACCTCGAATAGGGCCATTAAACTGTTGCTCCTCTCCCCTTCCAAAAGATAGAGGCGTAACGTTTTCGGAATTCATCCAGAACACCCTTTGGCATGAAAATGATGACCAATACCAGGACCGCCCCGTATGCGGCAAGGTGGACACCCGCATATCGGCCCAATATGACACGGCTTAGCTCCATTAGCGGCGTTAAGATAAAAGAACCGATAATGGGACCCCAAATGGTCCCGGGCCCCCCTACAATTGTAGGAAGCAGGATTTCTATGGACGTGCCGACTCCAAAACCAATATTCGGATCAATGAAAAGGATATACTGTACATAGAACGCCCCACCAATGGCCGTCAAGAAAGAGCTGATCATGATAGCAACAAGCTTATACTTTAATGAGTTAATGCCCAGTGCCTCTGCAGCTTCCTCATCTTCCTTGATGGCAAAGAAATACTCGCCTAACCTCATACTACTGATCAAATACATTACGCCAATTCCAATGCCCATCAGAAACAAAGCTACGTAGTAGTAGGGGGCCTTAGAGGAAAACTGAAGAAAATATAAGGATTCCCCCTTGAGAGGGATGAGAATACCATTTGCAGCTCCCACGGCATTCCAGTTGTTGGCGATAACCCTAAGGATTTCGGCGAAGGCCAAGGTCGTCATGGCGAAGAAGGGGCCTTTCAAGCCACATTTGAAGCTCACGTAACCTATCGCCAGACCAAAGAACATCCCGGCTACTCCTCCGATCACGAATCCCACCCACGGAGTCAGATTCAAAAAAGCAAAAAGCGCCGTCGATATATAGGCCCCAATTCCAAAAAAGGCGGTGTGGCCGAAGGAGAATGATCCGACATATCCTCCCATGATATTCCAACTCGTTGACAGAAATGCAAATAGATAGATCATGATAAAAATGTGGAGAAGGTACCGGTCTAGAAACAGGGGCAAGATGAGGAGAACCAGGGCAAAGGCAACGCGTAGCGCATTTTTTTTCATTTTTATTTCCCGAATAAACCCTGAGGCTTATAAAGTAGCACTAATGCGAAAATCGCAAAAACGATGACATCTTTTAGGGACCCAGACAGAAAAGCTGCCCCGAGGGCTTCCATAATCCCAATGATTAGGCCCCCAAGGATAGCTCCTACAAAATTTCCCATTCCTCCCAAAACCACAGTCACAAAGGCCAGCAGCACGTAATGGAAGCCAATATTGGGTGAGATCCAAAGAAACGGTGCAATAATCGCCCCCGCCACGGCCACACAACCTATACCAATTCCGAATGCGACACAGAATATCTTGTTAAAATTGATCCCTACCGCCAGTGCACCTTCCTTTTCTTGTGAAACTGCTCGGATCGCCTTTCCTAGGTAAGTATACTTCAATATGAGATAAAGCAAGGCGCCCATGAAGATTGCGAATGAAAAGGCAATCAATCGGGTCAAGTTTATTTTCAATCCCAAGGCATAGAAGCAATAGTTTCCATAGGAGGTGGCGATTGTCCTATAATTCGGAGTGAATGCCGCCAAAGCCAGATTTTCGATGACAAGCATGATCCCCATTGTGAGAAGTAATATCGTCTCTCCAGGGTAATGTATCACCCTCTGGATGACTGTTTTTTGAATGATGAAACCCACCAAAAAGAATACGGGCATGACGATCAACAGAGAAAGATAGGGATCAATCCCCAGATAAACGAACATAAAATAAGTTAGATACATTCCTAGCATCATGAACGAACCATGGGCAAAATTGATAATGTTCATGACGCCAAAAATCAATGTAAGCCCTGTAGCAACTAAGGCATACACACCTCCTGTGAGGATTCCATCGATCAACGACTGTACCACAAAGGAAAGATTCATTGGTGTACCCTTTCACCTCTCAAATTGAGCCATCGGCGAACAATCGATACCGATGGCTCAACTCTCCCGAAACGCAATATACTTAATGCATTACTTTTTGAAAGTCAAGATGAAATCTTTGGCTACTTTCTCTCCTCCCATTTGTGGATCGGCCACACCGGTTCAATCGGAGCGTACTCGCGAGGCCAGATGGTCTGCTTCCGCCCATCCAAGATCTGCGTAATGCATATCGTCGCGAATTCATCCTGTCCATCGGGACCAAACTTGACGCCATAGGGCCACACGATCCCTTTTTCACCGGGCTTGAGGTTCGTTTCGGCCAGAGCCTTCCGGATCTTCTCTTTGTCCGTTAAGGCAGCCCTCTCCAAGGCATCCTTCACGACATAAACGCCCGAATAAGTCAAAGTGATTGTTCCATCCATCTCTTCGTTATAGATCTTTTTGTATTTTTCATTAAGTTCTTTGGCCCCGGCCAGTCTAAGGTCCGGATTCCACGCCGTTAGCGTACAGAGATAGTCGGTTATCTTTCCGAGCGTTTCAATGTATTTTGGGTTTTGCATGTAGGCGTAGCCAATGATCCCGTAAGGAGCGAATTTCTCTTCCGCAAAAAGCCGGGTCATCATAATCGCATCCGATTCATAAGGCGTCCACATCACCACATCCGGCTTGGCAGCCATCAGTTTCCTGACTTCCACAGATAGGTCTCTCGCTGTGACCGGATAGATGATATAGGCCGCAACTTCTAATCCCGCCTGTTCGGCAAACTTCTTATCACCTTCCGCAGTTTCAATGCCATATTTGCTATCTTGGGCTACAACAGCCACCCGCTTCGCTCTGTATTTGCTGTATTTGTCAGTCTTGTTGATCCATTCCACAAACTCGGTCCTCACTTTCAACGTCTTTGAAGCCTTAGGGGCCGTCTTAAAAATATACTTGAAACCCCGTTCTGTAATCATGTCGGCGTTTGAGTTGACAACGAGAAATGGAGTTTTTTGCTGCTCTGCAACCTGGGTCGCCGCATAGATCACCGAACTATGCCAGCCACCCATCATCACCATCACGCCTTTCTGGATCAATCTTTCCGTTTCAGCAACCCCCACATTCGGTTTTCCTTGGTGGTCTTCTATCATCAGTTTGAGCTTTGCACCGCCCATCGACTTGATTCCACCAGCAGCATTGATCTCCTCCACTGCCATTCGGTAGCCACGGCTGTCGTTTTGGCCCGTCAGAGCAGATTCCCCACTCAGAGGTTCAACGACGCCGATCAGAATTTCTTTCTCCGCAGCCCTCACCCCGTCAGACATTATAAAAAAAAGGAGAACCATTATTACAACGATCATCCACCCATTCCTTTGTCCGCGTCCCATCAGCATATACCTCCTTTCTTTCTCTCTGTGCCTTGCTCTTGGAAATGCCTAAGAACCCATTCTAGTCATCTTCTGTCCTCCCATTTGGGGATCGGCCATACCGGCTCAATCGGGGCGTAATCCCGAGGCCAAATGGTCTGTTTCCTTCCGTTCAAGATCTGTGCAATGCATATCGTTGCCAATTCATTCTGCCCATCGGGACCAAACTTGACGCCATAGGGCCACACGATCCCTTTTTCACCGGGTTTGAGATTCGTTTCAGTGAGAGCTTTCCTGATCTTCTCTTTGTCGGTTGAAGCAGCCCTCTCCAAGGCATCCTTCACGACATACACACCTGAGTAGGTATATGTAATCGTTCCGTCCATCTCCTCGTTATAAAGCTTCTTATATGTCTCATTGAGCTCCTTGGCACCGGCCAATTTGAGGTCCGGATTCCATGCCGTTAATGTGCAGAGATATTCCGTGAGTTTCCCGAGTTGCTGGATGTACTTTGGGTTTTGCATGTAGGCATAGCCAATGATCCCGTACGGGGCGAATTTCTCTTCTGCAAAGAGCCGCGTCATCATGATGGCATCAGACTCATAGGGCGTCCACATAACTGCGTCTGGCTTAGAAGCAATGAGTTTTCTGACTTCTACAGACAGGTCCCTCGCTGTAACCGGATAGATAACGAAAGCAACCACTTCAAGTCCGGCTTTTTCACACCATTTCTTGTCACCTTCTGCAGTTTCAACGCCATATTTGCTATCTTGAGCTGTAACAGCCACCTTCTTTACTTTGTATTGGCTGTATTTGCTGCTCTTGTTGATCCACTCCAGATATTCGGTCCTCACTTTTGCCGTTGTTAAAGCCTTCGGCAACGTCCTAAAAACATACTTAAAACCTCGGTCCGTAATATCATCGGCCGTCGAGTTGACCACAACAAAAGGGATTTTGAGCTGTTCCGCAATCTGGGTCGATGGGTAAATTACCGAGCTATGCCAGCCCCCCATCAACAAGGTGGCTCCACTTTGGATCAATTTTTCCGTCTCAGCAATCCCCACATTGGGTCGTCCCTGATGATCCGCGATCACCAGTTTCAGCTTTGCACCTCCCAAAGACTTGATCCCTCCGGCAGCATTGATCTCATCCACTGCCATTCGATAACCACGACTGTCGTTTTGGCCCGTCAGGGCAGACTCCCCACTCAGAGGTTCTATAACCCCAATCAGAATTTCTTTCTCCGCAGCCATCACCCCGATGGACCACATCATAATCAGTAAAATCACAAATACGGACATAATTACCTTTTTCATTGACATTATTGATACCATCAAAGTACCTCCTTTCTCTAATTTTTCTCAAAACTCCAGCGAAGTACCCTGCCCCCAGAGACCTCTCTCTAACCCTTTTTCGAAAGGAATGGGCCTATTTTCAAGCATTGAAATGTTTACCATGCATTCTCATAAACCTTCTTCACATCCTCCACCCGCATATCACGCGGGTTGTTATTGATGTGATGTTTATAAAGTTTGATTACCGTCTCAGAAAAGGTTTGAAAATCCTCCTTCTTCCCTCCCACTTCTCTCAATCGTAAAGGTATGGAGACATCCTGAAGGAGTCTCTTCATCGCTTCAACGGACCGATAAGCTGCATCAAATACCGACAACCCTTCAATCCTCTCTCCCATCGCTTGGGCGACGTTAGCATATTTGTCAACATTGCCAATCAGATTGAATTCCATCACATAGGGCAACATGACGGCTATGGATAGGCCATGGGAAAGATGATACTTTACCGCCGGGGGATAACCCACCGCATGACACGCCCCAATACCGCTGCTCCGAATACCCAGCGTTCCCAGGTGTACCCCCAAACACATAAAATACCTCGCCTCCAGATCGTCCTGCCCCTTCGCATAGGCTTTGCGAATGTACTTACAGATGGTCTGAATCCCTTTGTATGAGAACATCTCCGAAAATGGATTCGACTTCGCCGTCACATAACACTCCAAGGCATGGGATAAGGCATCAACCCCTGTCTCTGCCGTCAGCTTCGGCGGCATCGTCAACGTCAATGTAGGATCCACAATCGCCACATCTGCAAAAGCATATTGCGTATACCCCGTCCTCTTATCTCCTGTCTTCTCGTCAAGACAAACGTATGCGGAACTCAATTCACTCCCCGTGCCTGCCGTGGTGGGCGTAAAGATCTTCGGCAGTCCAGCCTTCTCCACAGACTCAATTCCAAAACAGTGCAGGATATCCTTCTCCGCCGTCCCCATCATCGAAACCACCTTCGCCGTGTCGATGGAACTCCCACCCCCAAAACCAATAATCAAATCATGCTTGTTCTTCTTCACCATCCCCAAAGCCTCTTCCACGGTCCGAATGGGAGCATCCGGAAGCGCCCCATCGTAAATCTCATACCTTACCTTCTCCTTCTCCAAAGACGCCTTCAGCTTATCAATCAAACCCGCACCGATGACCCCTTTGTCCGTAATGACCAGAGGATACTTTGCATTTAACCGTTTGATCTCAGGCCCATATTGATTCACCGCACCGTTGCCAAAAATGATCCTCTTCGGACACTGAAACGTATAGACTCCTAAAAACATCTTTTCTACGTCAAACATTTTGAGCACCTCCGCATCGTTAATTATCTTATTTTATAAATGGCCTTGACCTAGCCTCTTCTCAGGGAAATTTCATATCAAAAAACCGGACCATCATGCGTAGGAAGAAAAGTATCTGTTTGAATCGCATGGATGTTCTCTTTTATTTTCACCCCCAAAGATCTGAAATCAGATCCTCCAACCCTAACTCCTTAAGTGTTTTGATCAAAGGCTTTCCTGTCTTCTCATCCCACCCCATCCTTTGATAATACTCATGCACCATGGGCTTGATCTGTATAGCACCCCCTTTGGAAGGGCCATCCGGGGGTGGCTCCAAAAGCCTGGGAGAGAGGGTATCGTCTTCAGGCTTTAACCCATGGCGTATGTTAAAGGCCCTCCGAAGGTTGGCACAGCGTAAGGAGATCCTGTTGATTTCGTCAACAGAAAATCTCTCTCCCACCGCAGCACTTAGAACTTGAGCCAGGAGTTCCAGAGAGGCCCCTATCGTCCCAAACCAACAGACTCCAATGTTATTGCAAAAAAACCTGGCCTGTTGACCTTCGATCACCGCCTTGGCCTTGCCTTCGATTGACATCCGTTTAAGCTGTCCTGCCATTTCTTGGCGTGCAGGCCCCCCTTCATGACTGGGGCCTGCACTCCCTACAACATACTGTAGGGCATAACCCCATAAACCCCTAAAGTCATGCTGAGGTATCGCCATTCCCTTTACATGGACAACATAGTTCTCTGCTCCACCTCCTATCCTCTCGGCCGCTCTTTTTGCCCCTTCTGCCAACACTTCGCCAAACCCTTCTTTCTTGGCTATCTTGTGAATTGTCTCCAGAGCAGCCTCCCAATTCCCAAATCGTAGATCTATTCCTCCTAAGTCCTCCTTCGATAGGATGCCCCTCTCCACACACTCCATGACCATTGAGATAGCCGTACTCGCCTCCAGAGAATCTAATCCATGATCATCACAAGCATCCGTACAGTAGGTAGCACCCAGGACATCCGAACTTCCAATGTTCGAGCCCCAAGCGGCCAAACATTCGTATTCGGGCATTTCATGAATTTCGACCCCTTTGGAGGTCTCAAATTTCAGCTTCTTATTATGGGCAAGAGAACAACTCCAACAGGTCTCATGTTTATAAAAGTATTTTTCAATGATCTCCTGTCCGGTCAGTTTCTTGTATTCCGGAAATATTCCCGTAGTGAAATTTCGAGTGGGAAGATCGCCAAAACTATGAATGAGTTCCAGACTTGCCGCTGTCCCAAACTCTCCTCTGAGCCTTCCCCCATCACTCTCCATGTTGGTTTTTCGCCATTTCTTCGTCAGTTCTCTGAAGGTTTCTGGATCAGCCAAAGCCAGATTTTCATCACCCTGTACCACCACAGCCTTCAGGTTCTTCGATCCCATGACAGCCCCTATGCCACCCCTGCTGGCAATGTGATACTTGTCTGAAACGATACACGCAATCCGTACCAAGTTCTCTCCGGCTTCACCAATCGCATCGATGGATAGAGAGTCCATTCCAAGCTCTTTACGAATCTGGTCATCCGTAGCCCAGGCTCCCAAGCCCCATAGATGCTTTGCATCTCTGATTTCTGCTTTCCCACCGGTTATGTAAAGGTATACAGGACGAGGGGCCTGTCCCTCGAAAACAATGGCATCAAACCCGGAAAACTTCAGCCTTGGCCCCCAGTAGCCATTCGCATGAGAGTTCATAATGGTAAATCCAGTGGTGGGCGACTTCGTAATCACCGAGTGCGTGCACGCAGACTGGGCTCTGGTCCCAACAAGTGGACCCGCAGCAAAAACCAATCGATTTTCAGGGTCCAAAGCCCCTATCCCAGGGGCAACTTCATCATAGAGAATTTTAGCCCCTAATCCATCACCTCCAATGTAGGAAGGCAGGCATTTTTTCGATAATTCCTCTTCTTTGATGCTGAGATTCGAGAGATCTATCCGAAGTGTTTTTCCAGTAATCCCGTAGCTCATCTCCATCTCCTTAATATGAGTACGCCTATATCAATCCCTGTTTTCGGGAACGGATAAGAACCGCCAAGCATAGGCATACACTACTGAATTTGTATTTGTTGGTTTCATTGATTCATTCAAGAAATTCGGATCTTCTTCTGGCGTCGCCTTGGGCAATGTTCGTAAAATTAGGTTCTGGAGGATAGACCGAATAGCTCGCAACTTTCCAAAACCTCCTCAATACAAAAGCTTTGTAAGAGAAAACGTGTTTCTTTGTTCTTCTAAATTTTCTACGAGCTCCCTTAATTCCTCTACTTTGCTCTCGGGGAAAGGCTTTACAGCAAAACGAGCACACTTTTTTGCTTTTAAGGCACAGTCTTCCATTGTCATTGGGTTTTGTGGAAAACCCTTGGCATAGAACGTCTTCTGTGAAAAACGTTCGCCGGTCTTCGTTTGGAGCTCAATCCTATTTAAAGACAAAGTCAAATTTGACTCCTTGCTTTCCTTTTCAATCGCCTCATCGACGCTGACGGAGACTTTATCAACTTGTTTTAGACGCTCTGGATCTTTTATCGCCTCAGCAGAGAAATCTTCCAGCGATACATCCCCCTTTAATATTGCCGTACCCACACCATAGGGTAGGTTGTAGATGGCATCGGATATCCTTTGAGGCCGATACTTCGTTTCTCTCGGCACGCAGACAACGTTATACATCTGCTGACTGACATGGACCATGACCTTGCTGATGTTCTCTTCTTTCAAACGATGTTTTTTCATCAAATCGATGACGTTTTCGATCGGGGCCAATAAGAACCCACAGCATGGATGGTCCTTCGTCACGACATTCAAAACCTCATACCTTTTCCCGATCCCTTGAATAAGTCTATTTACATCGTAGCCGATACCTCGATAATAGACTGGGTAAAAACCAGCTCTGCCCTCCAAGAAGTCTTTAAGACCGCTCATACCTCTCCTGGCCAATATGGCTGATAAAAGCCCAGCCCTTGCTGAAAACCCTTGCTGCAATCGGTAAGCTAAAGCACTTTCGAAGAGCGCTTGTGCACTGCCTGAAGCTTGAAGATAGGCCAATCCTAAGGCGTGCCCCATCTCCTCTTCCTTAAAGCCAAAAATCTTACCGGCAGTGATTGCACTACCAAAGGCTCCATAAACCTCTCCTGACCAACCGCTCAAACCCACGCAAACGTCAGGAACCAGACGCATTCTACAAAGAACCTCTACGCCGACTGCAACAGCCGTAATCATCTCCTTACCCGTAACTTCACCGCGCGATTCTGCCGCACTGAGTGCCACAGGTACCACAACAGAAAAAGGGTGTATCCCCGTTTGTAAATGGACATCGTCGAATTCAGTCGCTCGGGGCATGCTCGCATTGACCATCACCGCCTCATGGGCTGGTACCTTACAGTCATAAAGAAAGACTGTGCTTTCTGGCTTGCCACCGAAGTCCTTCACTAGGGTCGCTACCTCCTTCACACCAATGGCCCCCGAACCCGCAAGGATCGCTCCGAGAGTATTCATAATGCCCCGCTTAGCAGCTACCACAACCTCGCTGGGCAAGTCTTCATATTGGACAGATGTCACATAATTGATGAGTGTCTGTGTCACATTCATTTCTACCTCCTTATGCCCGTTCGGGTCATGCCCCACTTCTCGAATTGAACACAGAAGTCATACTTCGCAGCAACCAGGCCATACATATCAACTTTAGGAACTCCACCGGCTAGCAAGTGTACCAGACTTACCCGCCAGCCAGAAGTAACATAAAGGTAAGGGTATCCCCTTCATTCAAGAGGGTTTGGTGTTTATCGGCAGGAATAAAGGTCTTGCCATTCAGGGTGATCTGAATGGCCATATCAAAATCTCCCCTTTCATCATAGAAGGCCTCTCTGACCTTTTTCCCATAAAGCCCGATTAATTTATCAATCACATTTTTTACTGTATTCCCAGCGATGTCCAATTCCAACTTTTTCTTTCCGATGACATCCGAAATCATCGGAACACCAAGGAACTCGAGGTTAATCTTCATATGTCAACCCATACATTAATTCTATCATTTGGGTAGGACCGACTTCAGACAAAAATTGGCTTCTTCAATCTTTTTCTTCTCTCTTTAAGAGGTTGGACCCCGGACGGAGAAATCACCGCCGATCGGTCCAACCTCTGCGGTCATCTCTGTCTTATTTTCTCTCCTCCCACTTGGGTATCGGCCATGCCGGCTCTATCGGAGCGTACTCCCGAGGCCAGATGGTTTGCTTTTTCCCGCCCAAGATCTGCGCAATACATGTCGTTGCAAAAATATCCTGCCCATCGAGACCAAATTTGACCCCATAGGGCCACGCTATCCCTTTTTCACCAGCCTTGAGGTCTGTTTCGGCGAGAGCCTTCCTGACCTGCTCTTTGTCGGTTGAGGCGGCCCTCTCAAAGACATCCCTCAACATCATTACTGGCGAATAAGTTTGGGCGACCGTTCCGTCCATCTCATCACCATAGAGCTTCTTGTACCTTTCATTGAGCTCTTTGGCACCGGGTAGCTTGACATCCGGGTTCCATGACGTCAGTGTACAGAGATACTCCGTAAGTTTGCCAAGTTGCTCGATGTACTTCGGATTTTGCATATAGGCATACCCAATAATCCCATAGGGAGCGAATTTCTCCTCCGAGAAAAGCCGCGTCATCATAATGGCATCGGATTCGTAGGGTGTCCACATGACCACATCAGGTTTAGAAGCGATGAGTTTTCTGACTTCCACAGAAAGGTCCCTTGCCGTGAGAGGATAAATGATATAAGAAACAACTTCAAATCCGGCCTGTTCGCAGTACTTCTTATCCGCTTCTGCCGTTTCAACGCCGTATTTGCTGTCCTGGGCGATGACGGCGACCCTCTTGGCCTTATCCTTGTGACCCTTGTTGATCCATTCAATATATTCAGTCCTGACTTTTGCGGTCTTTGATGCCTTCGGTATCGTCCTAAAGATATATTTAAACCCACGTTCCGTTATCGAATCGGCAGTCGAGTTGACAACGACAAAGGGGGTTTTCTGCTGTTCCGCAACCTGAGTTGCTGGATAGATCACGGAGCTATGGAAGCCCCCCATGATCAAGGTGACCCCTCTCTGGATCAACCTTTCTGCCTCAGCAATCCCCACATTTGGTTTTCCTTCATGATCCGCGACCATCAGTTTGAACTTTGCACCTCCTAAAGACTTAATCCCTCCGGCAGCATTAATCTCATCCACCGCCATTTGATAACCCCGGACGTCGATCTTACCGGTCAGAGCAGATTCCCCGCTCATGGGTTCTAGCACGCCGAGCAGAATTTCCTTCTCCGCAGCCTTCAGCCCATGAGGTACCATCAAAACCAGAAGAATTATCAACACGAAAATCATCCATTTTGACATCATGGCAAATCCTCCTTTCCTCAATTTGATTTGACTGAATCACCAAGCATTCTCGTAAATCTGTCTCACATCCTCCACCCGCATGTCCCGTGGGTTGTTATTGATGTGATGCCTATAGAGCTTGAGCACCGTCTCCGAAAAGGTTTGAAAATCCTCCTTCTTCGCTCCAATGTCTCGCAACCGTGAGGGTAATGAGAGATCTTGAAGAAGTCTCTTTATGGCTTCAACGGATCGATAGGCCGCGTCAAATACCGACATCCCTTCTATTCGCTCTCCCAGGGCTTGGGCTATATTGGCATATTTCTCCAGATTTCCAATCAGATTGTATTCCATCACATAGGGCAACATCACTGCAATGGAAACTCCATGAGAAAGGTGATACTTCACCGCAGGGGGATAAGCCAACGCATGAACGGCTCCCGCACCGCTGCTCCGGATACCTAACGTTCCTCCATGCACCCCCAAGCACATGAAATACCTCGCTTCAAGATCATCCTGCCCCTTCGCATAAGCCCTGCGAATGTACTTACTGACGGTCTGAATCCCTTTATAGGAAAACATTTCAGAAAATGGATTCGACTTCACTGTCGCGTAACACTCCAGCGCATGGGATAAAGAATCAATTCCTGTCTCTGCGGTCAACCTTGGAGGCATCGTCAGCGTAAGGATAGGATCTACAATCGCCACGTCGGCAAAGGCAAATTGGGTATACCCTGTTCTCTTATCTCCCGTCTTCTCATCGAGGCAGATGAAAGCGGAACTCAATTCACTCCCCGTGCCTGCCGTCGTAGGGGTAAAGATCTTCGGCAATCCAGCCTTCTCCACCGTTTCATTACCAAAACAATGCATGATATCCTTCTCCGCCGTCGCCATCATCGAAACCACTTTCGCCGTGTCGATGGAACTTCCACCCCCAAAGCCGATGACCAAATCATGCTTATTCTTCTTCACAATCCCGAGAGCGTCTTCAATCGTCCGAATGGGAGCATCGGGAAGAGACCCATCGTAAATCTCATACTCCACCTTTTCCTTCTCTAAAGGGGCCTTCAGCTTATCAATCAAACCCGCACTGATGACTCCTTTATCCGTAATGATGAGAGGATACTTCGCATTTAATCGCTTGACCTCAGCCCCATATTGATTTACCGCACCGTTTCCAAAGATGATTCTCTTCGGGCACTGAAACGTGTAAACCCCTAAAAACATCTTTTCTACGTCAATCATTTCCAATCACCTCCGAATCATTTTATCTCAATGCATGGCCTTGACCTGGCCTACTTAAATCCTACACTTGACTCCGTTAGAGATTATCGTCAATTTCTAAGACCACTTTTACAGGTGTTTCTTCACTTTCTCCCGCCGCCATTTTCATTGCCTCAGGAGCTTTAGTCAGTTGGAATTTGTGAGTAATCATCGATTCAATAGGAACCCCACTTGATACCATCTTCATTGCCCGCTCTACAAACCATGGTCTGTGTCCTCTCCCCCCAACGAGATCAATCTCGTTTCTTTGAATACGAACAGTTGGAATAGGAATATAAGGCTTGTCCGTAATCCCAACTAAAACACAAGTACCCAGTAGTTTTACATATTCGAGAGCATGTTTAATAGTCTCTTCAGAACCAACGCATTCAAATACAACATCAGCTAATTGGCCGTTCGTTATATTATTCAGTTCATACGTCAGATCACACTTATCTGCCTCAATAACGTGGTCCGCTCCTAACTTTTTGGCTATCTGCAGTCTTTTCTTGTCCTTTTCTAACCCTACAACGATTATCTTACCTGCTCCAGTAACCTTTGCTGCGGCTGTCGTAGCCAAACCTTGCGGACCGGGGCCCAAAATTAATACGGTATCCCCGATTTTAACCTTTCCTTTCTCTTCTACCCATCGTACGCCGTTTGCCAAAACCACTGAAGCAAGACATGCAGCTTCCCGGGACATACCTTCAGGCACCTTATGTATTCTGGAGATAGGAGCTACATACATATACTGACCATAGGCTCCCCAGAGAGATGGAGGAATGTCTGTGGGAATAGTACCGTAAGTTTTTGATTCCTTGCAGTGGGCAAAATAACCTGCCAAGCAATATTGGCAGTGACCACAACCGAATTTGGGCTCCACAATCACCCGATCCCCTTCTTTGACATGATAATGAGTGGCAGCATTTCTCCCTAACGCTGCCACTCTTCCGACCATTTCATCCCCAGGAATGTGAGGATCGTCTTGACGAGGCCCGAAATATCCTTTAGGAAACTCCCCCTTATACATCTTTACGTCGGTACCGCAAATACCAGCGATCTCCACCTTAATTAGAATGCCATCAGCATCAATCTCCGGTATTTCAAATTCCCTAATCATTAATTTTCCAGGTTTTTCCAAGACTGCTGAGATTTCTTTAGCCATTGAACCCTCCTGGTATAATGGTCACCCTTTGTGATCCAGGCTAAGGGCTAATCGGCCCAAGAACCCAAAGACTCCTTCCCAGGACAAAATCTCCTGGAGATCCCTGGAGTCGGGAAAAAGGCCGTAGCGGCGGTCCTCTCTTGCCAGGGAGCAGATAGCTCCAAGTTCTCCACTTCAACCAGGGCCATAGGTTACATGGGATACTTCCCTAGATTCTATCAGCCCAAACCCTCTCCGTTATTTTCTCTCCTCCCATTTGGGTATCGGCCATACGGGCTCAATCGGAGCAAGCTCCCTGGGCCAAATGGTCTGTTTCTTTCCATTTAAGATCTGCACAATACATGTCGCCGATAATTTATTATCCCCATCAGGGCCGAATTTGACGCCGTATGGCCATGCGATCCCCTTTTCGCCAGGCTTGAGGTCCGTTTCCATGAGGGCCTTTCTGACCTTTTCTTTGTCAGTAGAAGCCGCCCTTTCAAAGACATCTCTTAACAGGTATACCCCTGAATAAACTTGTACGACCGTTGCGTCCATCTCTTCGTTATAGATCTTCTTGTACCTTTCAGCGAGTTCACGTGCACCAGGTAGCTTAATGTCAGCATTCCAAGCTGTTATTGTACTGAGATACTCCGTAAGTTTGCCAAGGATTTCGATGTACTTCGGATTCTGCATATAGGACCAGCCAATGATCGCACAAGGGGCGAATTTCTCTTCTGCAAAAAGCCGGGTCATCATGATAGCATCCGATTCGTACGGTGCCCACATAACGACATCCGGCTTGGAGGCGATCAGTTTTCTGGTTTCCACAGACAAGTCTCTCGCAACGAGTGGATAGTTGAAATGAGTCACTATCTCAAATCCTGCCTCTTCACAAAACTTTTTGTCATACCCTGCGGTTTCAACACCAAATATGGTGTCATTGCCAATGATCGCCACCCTCTTGGCCTTGTATCGGCTATGCTTATTCATCCATTCGACAAATTCGGTCCTGCCTTTCGCTGCTGTTGAAGTCTTTGTTATCGTCCTAAATACGTATTTTAAACCACGTTCCGTTATTGAATCAGCCGATGAGTTAGCAACGAGGAACGGGGTCTTGAGTTGCTCTGCAATCTGAGTCGCCGTGAAAGCCACAGTGCTATGCCATGCCCCCATTATTACGGTGGCCCCGCTTTGGACCAATCTTTCCGTCTCAGCGATACCTACAGCGGGTTTTCCTTGATGATCACCAATCATGAATTTGAACTTGGCCCCTCCCATTGACTTGATCCCCCCAGCCGCATTAATCTCATTCATGGCCATCTCATAGCCCCGGGAATTAATCCGACCTGTAAGTGCAGACTCCCCTGTAAGAGGCTCTATCGCCCCGATCAGAATTTCTTTCTCCGCAGCCCTCACCCCAAGGGGGACCATCAAAATCAAAAAAATTAACGCCAGTAAAGTACCTAAACTTAATCTCTTTTTCTCAGTTCTTAATGATTCCATTGTAAATACCTCCCTTCCATTTGATTTTTTGAAACTTCCCATTAAATACACCATTTGAAAAAATGGGCCCCTCCATCCGGTTTCATAAATGCGTGCTCACCACGCATTTTCATAAACCTTTTTAACATCCTCCAGCCCCATATCCCGCGGATTGTTATTGATGAGGTGCTTATAGACCTTAAGCACCGTCTCTGAAAACGTCTGAAAATCCTCCATCTTCCCTCCCACCTCTCTCAATCTTAAAGGCAACGAAAGATCCTGAAGAAGCCTCTTCACGGCTTCGACAGATCGATATGCCGCATCAAACACCGACATCCCCTCTACTCGCTCTCCCATGGCTTGAGCTATGTTAGCATATTTCTCAAGATTGCCAATCAAATTGTACTCCATCACATAGGGCAACATCACTGCTACGGACAAGCCATGCGAAAGATGATACTTCACCTGAGGTGGAGCGGCCAACGCAGGACAGGCGCCCGTCCCACTACTTCGGATACCCAGAGTCCCTCCATGCACTCCCAAAGACATAAAATATCTTGCCTCAAGATCATCCTGCCCCTTTGCGTAAGCCCTTCGAATATACCTAGAAATGGTCTGGATCCCTTTATAAGAGAACATCTCAGAAAAGGGATTCGACCTCGCTGTCACATAACACTCCAACGCATGGGATAAAGCATCAATTCCCGTTTCTGCTGTCAACTTCGGCGGCATCGTCAGCGTCAACGTCGGATCCACAATCGCCACATCCGCAATGGCATATTGCGAGTACCCTACCCTCTTGTTCCCCGTCTTATCCTCAAGACAAACAAACGCGGAACTCAATTCACTCCCCGTCCCTGCTGTCGTGGGAGTAAAAACCTTCGGAAGCCCAGGCTTCTCCATTGTCTCATCTCCGAAACAGTGCATGATATCCTTCTCCGCCGTCGCCATGATTGAAACCACTTTCGCAGTATCTATCGAACTTCCACCCCCAAAAGCAATAATCAAATCATGTTTATCCCTCTTCACAATCCCCAAAGCCTCTTCAATTGTCCGAATGGGAGCATCCGGAAGCGCCCCATCGTAAATCTCATACTGAATCTTCTCCTTCTCCAAAGACGCCTTCAATTTCTCAGTCAATCCCGCACTGATGATCCCCTTATCGGTAATAATAAGTGGATACTTCCCATTTAACCGTTTGACCTCAGCCCCATACTGATTCACCGCACCGTTCCCAAAGATGATCCTCTGGGGACAATGAAACCTATATACCCCTAAAAACATCTTCTCTATGTCAAACATTTCCAATCACTCCCAAATCACTATTATCTTATGAATACCCTTGACCTGGCTTTATGCCTTATCTCAGGGGAATTTGATTCTTCAATTAAAAATCACTCCCCTATATAAATGAAGAAAAAGCAACTCAGAAACCCCCTTTCCACTGCTTAATTCATCAGCAGACCCAATAACGGAGCACAGTCTCAAATATGTGCTTTAATCCGGGTCGCTGTATAAGCCACTGAGTTATGCTAGGCCCCCATTGTCACGGTGACCGCGCTCTTGATCAATCTTTTCGTCTCGGCAATCTACCTCCTTGCTAAGGGGCCTTATTTAGCTCAAGATACATCGACCTTACGGCCTACCACGCACTTTCGTAAATCTGTTCGATGTTATCGACTCCCATATCCCTTGGATTATTCTTAATGTGGTGGCTATAGAGTTTAATTGCCGTCTCTGAAAAGGTTTGAAAGTCCTCTTTCTTTGCTCCAATGTCTCGCAACCGCGAGGGTAATGAAAGATCTTGAAGAAGTCTCTTTATGGCTTCAAGGGATCGATAGGCTGCATCGAATACCGACAACCCTTCAATCCTCTCTCCCATGGCTTGGGCTAAGTTAGCATACTTCTCCAGATTTCCAATCAGATTGTATTCCATCACATACGGCAACAAGATTGCAATAGAGAGACCATGGGAAAGGTGGTGTTTAACCGCAGGAGGAAAAGGGATTGCATGACAGGCCCCAAGGCCACTGCTCCGAATGCCCAGCGTTCCCAGGTGCACTCCCAAACACATGAAATACCTCGCTTCAAGATCATCCTGCCCCTTCGCATAAGCCCTGCGAATGTATTTACAGATGGTCTGGACTCCTTTGTAAGAGAACATCTCAGAAAACGGGTTTGACTTCGCTGTCACATAACACTCCAACGCATGAGATAAGGCGTCAATCCCTGTTTCTGCGGTCAGCTTCGGAGGCATCGTCAGCGTCAAGGTAGGGTCCACAATCGCTACATCCGCAAAGGCAAATGGGGTATACCCTGTTCTCTTATCTCCCGTCTTCTCGTGATAGCAGATAAAAGAAAAACTTAATTCACTCCCGGTTCCTGCGGTCGTTGGAGTAAGGATCTTCGGAAGCCCCGGCTTCTCCACTGTTTCAAGTCCAAAACAGTGCATAATATCCTTCTCCGCCGTCGCCATCATCGAAACCACTTTCGCCGTGTCGATAGAACTCCCACCCCCAAAGCCAATGATCGAATCATGCTTATTCTTCTTCACCATCCCTAAAGCCTCTTCAATCGTCCGAATGGGAGCATCGGGAAGAGACCCATCGTAAATCTCATACTTCACTTTCTCCTTCTCCAAAGAGGCCTTCAGTTTATCAATCAACCCCGCACCGACGACCCCTTTATCCGTAACGATAAGAGGATACTTTCCATTCAACCGCTTGACCTCCGCCCCATATTGATTCACCGCACCGTTCCCAAAGATGATCCTCTTGGGACACTGAAACGTATAGACTCCTAAAAACATCTTTTCTACGTCAAACATTTCAATCACAGACCATCCGTTTTTAGGGAATCGTTTTCATATCAAAGACCGCCACATCATGCATCGGCAAAAGGATGTCTGCCAACCCTTTTATTTTCACTACCGCATCGTATGCCTTGATCGCATCAACAAAGATCCCTGGAGCAACCACCGATCCTGACCAATCTTTCCCCCACTGTAGTTTCGGTGTCGGAGGATAAAAGGTCTCGTGACATGAACAAAATCCACTGATGATCGCCCTTCCTTTGGCCGTCTGAATCGAAACCGCCTGTGTCCCGACGGTATGCCCTGGCACAAAAATCACCTCTATCCCCGGAAGAATCTCCTGATCCCCTTGGATAGGTACGATCTTACAATCTCTGATCAATCCCTTATCGTAGGTCACTGCAAATACAGGATGGGGAGCAAGGGCAAAGTCGAGCTCCGCTTTCTGAACAATCACCCTGGCGTTCTTACACTTCGCCGTATTCCCACAATGGTCAAAGTGGAGATGGGTCTGGATGATCAAATCAATGTCCTCAGGCTTACGCCCTACCGAGGCTAAGGCGTCCTCAAAGGAGATTAGGTCTTCTGCTTTCGTCTCTGTATATTTCTTCGTGTCTTCGGCTGACATCGAGGTGTCAATCAGGATGTTTCGCCCTGCCCCCTCGATAAACCATGCCACATTGGGTGCCCAATACGTCTCGCCATAGAAAAGACGATTCGTCATGTCCCCTCTCCTTAGATTATATTTGGATACAACAAGTGGCCTTATTTTGTACTGCTTCTCCATTTGATCTCTCCTTTTTCATGTTATTTATTTGTCTTTTTCATCGCTTAAGATTGAATTTCTTTAACGTCTCCTCTGTGGGAATACCCCTTTCATCCCACCCGCAAACGGAGTAGTATTCACCTAACATCTTTTCCAGGTCTTCACGCTTTACCGTCTTCCCTTCCGCCATTCCCTCAGGAAGGGGGTCTTTCTGAAATCGGAGCGGAAGCGAATCCTCTTTCCTGCTTACTCCCTCTCTCACCAGATAGAGTCTCTCCAAGGTGTTGATCCTGTCCGAAATCGTCTTTAGCTCCTCATTGCTAAAGGCCTTGCCTGTAATGGCCTGTAATATGGGAGAGATCTTCCACCCCATGTGACCCGTCAGATGGCCGCAAAAGGTCAACGTATCAACCAATACCCGGTACTGAGCCATATCCTTTACGATCTTCCCTTTGTTGGTCGTGTCAAATTGGGTATTTTCTGTCATCTCCTTTTTCACGGTATGGCCCTGCGTGTGATGGCATGCCCCCCGATTCGATATGGCATAGACTAACGCCATCCCAATGGCCCCTCGCGGATCGTACATCCCAGGCTCTAATCCCTTCACCTCAACCGCTATTTCTTCCGACCCTCTCCCTATCCTCTCAGAGGCTATCTTTACCCCCTCACCCAAGAGCCTTGCAAATTCTCCCTTCCGATAGGCTACCCGCTTGATCATCTCTACGGCGCTCTCATTGTTCGCAAAACTCAGATCCTCAAATCCAGCAAATTCCTTTGTCACCAATCCCCTCTCAAAACATTCCTGCCCAAAGGCGATCGCACACCCTGTCGAGATCGTATCCAATCCCAAATCGTTACAGAGTTGATTCGCATAGATGATCGCCTCCGGTGACCTCAAGGCCATCATCCCCCCCAATGCAGCGACCGACTCATATTCCGGACCATCCGTCGCCTTCCCCGCATATTCCCCCCGGTTGATCACAAAGGTGTTCGTACACATCACTGGACAACGGTAACAGGGCATGTGTTTCTTGATTCGATATTTCAAAAAGTTCTCCAGAGAGATCGCCTCAATATGCCCCGTTACCCCATTCTGCCAATTCCTCGAAGGCAAAATCCCTAATTTGTTGACGGTCTCATGTGACTCCAAAGTCCCATAGTTCGAAAATTGCGGCCGCAGGGGCGGCTTCTCTCGTATCTCCTTCAAAAGCCCCTTCACGATCTCCTTTAGTGCTGACTCATCACTCACCTTCACAGGTGATTCCCCCCTCACCACCACAGCCTTCAGGTTCTTCGACCCCATCACCGCTCCAACCCCACCGCGACCCGCCGCCCGATGTTCCGTCATGATGGAGGCAAATTTTACAAGATTCTCCCCCCCAGGACCGATACATGCCACCCTCACCTTCTTCCCGTATTTCTTCCCAATCCTCTCCTGCGTCTCAAACGTCCCCAATCCCCAAAGATCACTCGCCTCATCAATCTTCACCACCCCATTGTTCACCCATATCAACGAAGGTTTCTTAGCCCTACCCCGAATTACAATCACATCGTACCCCGCATATTTCATCTCCGGTGCAAAAAACCCCCCAAAGAGGCTCATCCCATAGTAACTCAACGGTGACTTCGTCGTCACAACCCCCCGATTCGATAATGGCACCTCAGTCCCTACAAAGGGTCCTCCAGAGATGATCAATACATTATCAGGCTCCAAGGGCTTCGTCCTCGCGCTTGTCTCATCATAGAGCATCCGTACATTCATCCCCCTCCCGCCTAAGTACTCAAAAGCTAACTTCTCCTCTAATGCCTCTTCTTTGATCTCTCCTGTACTTAAGTCAACCTTCAATACCTTTCCCATCCAGCCCTTTTCCATCTTACATCCTCCTTAAATCATACCTCAAGACCCACCCTCGCTCCTTCGTGGATCGCATCAATAATCTTCAACGCCTCCACACAATCACCCACCGCATAAACCTTTGGCCCCTTCCCCTCCAACTCCTGCAGCAGAGTTCTATCTGGCCTTAGACCAGTGGCCAAGACCACTGTATCTGCAGGTATGAAGAGAAGTTCGTCACCCTTTCTCTCTAAGTGCTCCGCTTCTAATTTTATCACTACATTCACTCCATTCTCTCTGACTTCAAATAGCTTTGCCTCCGTATATACCTGAATCCCCAATAAGGGAATCTTTCTCCAATAGGCAAGCCTAAAAGTCAATCCGATGTCCAAACCAATTTTTGACAGCATCTCAACAATCGATACCTTCTTTCCCTTTTCCGCCAAGTAGAATGCCGTTTCAATCCCCACCATTCCTCCCCCAATGACCACGACTCGATCCCCCACTTGGCATTTCCCTGTCAACACATCGATGCCAGTCACCACGTTCTCCCGATAGATTCCAGGAACATCCGGAATGACAGGCTTTGCGCCCGTTGCCACGATGACGGCATCGGGACTCAACTCCTTAATCTCCTGAAAAGTGACTTCTCGGTTCAGTTCAACATGGACCCCAAGTTTCTTAAATTGGTTTTCATACCAGCGGGGTACTTTGTTCAACTCGTACTTTCCATTATAAGCCGAGATAACGGGTATTTGACCCCCAAGGGCACTTCCCTTCTCATAAAGCCACACGCGATGCCCACGCTCGGCTGCCACCTTCGCTGCAGACATTCCTGCGGGTCCACCCCCAACCACCAAAACCTTCTTCAGTTCTTTTGCCGGCTTTAGCCCCATTTCAAACTTTCTCTCCCAACCACAAGCAGGATTCACCGCACAGGTCACTTGAGGCCTCTTCTCAAAATCCTTCTCGATACACCCCATCATGCAACCAATGCACTGGTTGATCTCCTCAAAACGGCCCTCACGGGCTTTATTAGCAAACTCTGGGTCTGAAAGGTGGGCCCTAGCCATGCCAATTAAGTCTGCTATGCCATCTTCCAAAATCTCTTCTGCTTGAAATGGATCAACAATCCTTCCGACCGCTATGGTCGGGATATCAACCACCGCTCTAATCTCTTTGGCCAAATGTAGCAAACACCCTCTTGGATGGAGGTTCGGTTGAAGGTGCCAATCAATCGCTTCGCGGTTACCACCCGTCGTATTGATAATATCCACCCCTGCATCTTGAAGGAGCCGAGCATGAACCTTCGCCTCTCCAACTTTGATCCCACCCTCAATAAAGTCATCAGCCTGTAGCCGATATAAAATGGGATAATCTGGGCCCGTATACTTGCGAACCCTTCGGACCACTTCACAAGCAAAGGTGGCTCTCCGCTGAGGGGAACCTCCAAATCGATCGTTTCGTTTGTTATTAAAAGGGGAACAGAACTGGTTCATAAGATATCCATGAGCTCCGTGGACATCTACCGCATCGAATCCACTTTCAACAGCCCTCTTCGCGGCTAGGCCAAAGGCTTCGATTATATTCTCGATCTCCTCTTCTGACAATTCATGGGGCACAACGCCGGTGGAAATATGCGGGATGGCCGACGGGGCCACAGGAATGGCCCCGGCGAGATGAGATTCCGAGATTCGTGTTCCCGCATGAAAAAGCTGCAAAGCGATTTTGCATCCGTACCCATGCACCGATTCCGTTAACTTCTTGAGCCCGGGAATGTAAGAATCGTCATAACACGCCATCTGATTGGGCCGGTATTCTGATTTTAGGGCAATGAGACAGCCTTCCGTCACCAATAATGCGGTCCCCCCCTTCGCTCTTGTGGCCATGAAATCGATGTAACGATCCGTCACATACCCCTTATCATCGAAAAAGCGGGTCAACATGGCCGTCTGGATGATCCTATTCTTTAGCGTCAGCTTCTTATGATAAAATGGAGAAAAAAGTAACCTTACTCTTATGCCTTCCCGATCCATCCTTCGACTCCTTTCATTTCTAAAGATTTGTGTCTGCATGTATTAAATGTATTAGATGTATTAAATTTATGTCAATATGTCAAGTAAAAAATCCGACATTGATAACTCAATACACTAGCGCTCCACAATTATGTGTTCTTCGGCAAAAAATCTAACCATTTGGCTCGTGTCAATAAATTTCTTCTCATCTTCTATCAGCACGCTTGCTTCTTCGGACTGCCGCCAGATAAAGTAGTTTTGGAGTGACTTAACGTCATCCCACCACAATTCAACGATACCATCCATTGCAAATTCGAACCCGGGTAACTTCACTGGGTGACACTGGACATACTTTCTTAATCCAGGTATCACTTTAGCGGCGAGAGGTCCATGTTCTTCTCTCCAATAACGACAGAACTCCTTTTGGGTAAGACCAGCTTTCTTTTTAAGAATGGCGAACGACTTTATCATAGCACTTTCCCTCCAAAATTTGGCCTATGAAGGTATTATTAAAAGAAGGTTATTCTGTTTTACTTAAATTTATGAAACCACAATCCATTGGTCCGCCAAAAGTCTTTTTCACGGGAAAATCTACACCTTTCAGCAAAACCTGTCAATTCATTGTACTCGTTCACTACATATGGGACAGATTCGAGGGGTAAATAGTATATCGTTTCAACAATATATTTATATTGGAAAGCATGAGCGAGACCGAATTTCTTCCAGCAATGGACTACCGGAGAATCATTGATCTCCCTAATTCCCAACAGAATTCTTTCTTTAAGTTCCTGTTTGGAATTCACACGAATGTGCTTCAAGAAGATTCTTGCCATTTTGCTGAAGAGCGTTTCTACAAGATTTAACCATGAGCCGTGCTTCGGGGTATGAACATAAAGAAATCGCCCCGGTCTACTGGCAAGGTACTTCATGGTCTCCTTGGAGATATGGATTGTGCCCAAGGCATATCAGATCCCACTCCGTACTCACCTTTCTCAGACCGCGCAACAGGAACTGCCGAAAGCCTCGCACCTGCTTGATCTGACCGAAAACCGGTTCACTGATTTCCTTGCGCTTCGCATAAATCGCCCGGCCTTTGAGTGTTCTAAGTTTTCGGCTCATACGTTCCTTGAGGCTCGCATCCTTCGGAATTCGCCCCCGAGGCACAGGCAACGGTTTGTCCCCATGCTTGATGCGTCCAGTGGCTACATATCCATCGATCTGCTCCTGCGCCAGATAGGTTACGTTTTCCTCGCTAAAGTAGCCATTGTCGGTTGTCACTCGCCCAGGTCTGGCCCCCTCCAGATTCGCCTTGACTCCCTCCATCACCGCTTTGAGTTCACCCTTGTCATTGGCCTCCTGGCTGACCCGAGTGGCTACAATCACCTGGCCATGGCCATCCACAGCCGCCTGACAGTTATAGCTCTGCTCAAAGGACTTGGTCGCTCCATTCTTCATAATCCGCGACTCAGGATCCGTAAAGTTATACTGAGCCTTCCCATCGGGCTTCTCCGAGGGAGCCTTCGGTGGCCGACCGCCACGATCCCCCGATGCCTCTCGATCCTGTCTCTTCTTCTCCTGCTCGACCCGTTCCTGCTGGGCCTGCTCCCGAGCCTCACGCTCCAGAACTTCCTTGGCCTCCTTGATCCTCGAAAGACGCCCCTGCTTGAACCGCAACTCCTCGGGCAATTCATCCCCACGCCGGCCCTTGCCGTACTGACCGTCCTCCACTTCATCGGTCGCCTCGGCCTCCGCAAGCAGCCGTTTCACTTCCGCTTCCAACTCCATCACGCTCTTCTCCATCCGAGCGTAGCTCATCGCTTTATGCTTGGATGCATTGGCCCGAACCTTCGTGCCATCCAATGATACATGACCGAGCTTCACCAAAGCCGCCTTCTGACAGAGGCGCAACACTTGAACAAACAGGGCAGCTAACGCCTCCAGATGGCGACGCCGAAACTCCACAATCCTATCATGATCAGGATGTTGATCCGCCGTCAAGACACGAAATGGAATCAACTCATAGGTGGCTTTCTCGATCTTACGAGAACTCGGAATCCCAACACAGTACCCATAAATCAGAAGAGCCACCATCATCTCGGGATGATATGCGGGATATCCCCATTTAGAACCATCATAGCTCGCGTAGATAGCCGAAAGATCCATCTGGCCGGCTACATCGCGAATGAAGTAGACCAGATGGTCCTCAGGCAACCAATGGGTCATGTCGGTCGGTAACAGTAATAACTGATCAGGATTGTATGGACGAAAGGATGTTTGTGTTTTCATGAAACGCAGTATAGCATAATTACTCAAGGAGTCCATAGGTACTCCGACAGACTCCTAGCCTAACTGGTACAGAAAAGCCTCTCAGGAGGATGGTCCAAATAATTTTTTCTATTTGGAGTTCTCAATCGCCGACACATCGCCTTTATCTATAGGGAGTGGGTTTGTACGATTGGGAATTCAGCAAGAACAAATCCTTTCCGAGAGGGAGTTGCTTTTATGAGGATAAAAATACTTTCGATTATTCTGTGTCTCGTTTTGTTAGGCTCAATCGTTCCTTCAAAGAGTGCCTTCGGTCTCGATTATCCCACACGGGAGATTGAATTCATTGCAGGCTATGGCCCAGGGAGCAATACAGACAATTTTGCTCGTTTGGCCGCCAAGTTCGGAGAAAAGCATATGGGTAAGCCCATCGTAGTAGTGAACAAACCTCCCGCGGCGAGGGGCTTTGTGGTTCGAGCTGCGGCCAAACCAGACGGATTCACGATTGGCATCATCTCCAATTCGACGATTGGCCAGCAATATCCGTTAAAAGGGGTGACGTTCCACTACAGAAAAAGTTACCGAGTGATCTGCCAAATTGATTACTCCGCAGGGCATATTCACCGAAAAAGGAGGACCTTACAACATTCCACTGAGGGAATTGGTCAAGAAGGCAGAGGAAAGACCAGAAGGGATCAAATTCGGAATTGGAGGTTCATGGACAGCTCAGGATTTTACGAAGGCTCTATTTGAGGAAGAGGCAGGGTTGAAGTTCCTTCAAGTTGCTACCTTGCGGCAGCGGAGGCCATTCCGAATGTTTTGGGTGGACATGTGGACATTGAATTTGGTCCTGCATCCGAATGGGCACATCTTTATAGGGCGGGAAAGGTTAATGTCTTGGCAGTAAGCACAGAGCAGCGAGATCCTCGATTTCTGAATATCCCGACCTTCAAAGAACTGGGTTACGATGTCGTGATCTCGGCGATTCATTGGATCGCTGCGCCGGCAGGGAAGCCTGATGCCATCATTAACTTTTTGGGAGAGTCCTTCAAGAAGGGCTTTTCAGAGCAAAGGCTTCAAGGAGCGGGCCGATAATCTGGGAGCTACAGGCGCATGGGAGGGGCCCGAAGATGCGTTGAGGGGCATGGATAAATTGGATCAAATCAGTCAGAAGGTGGTGAAGAAGTACCCTCTGAAACCGCAATAACGATTGCATGAGGGCAGGATTGAATACTTCCATTCCTGCGATCGCAAAACCTACGTCTGTGATTTAGAGGTAACTGCTTTCGTGGGTTCCGTTCATTTGCCACATTACGGTCTCATGATTCTTTGATAGTACAGACGTGAAGTATACAATGCTGCCATAGGATTATGGCCCAATACTCTGTCCTTTACGGCAAAGACGGTTGTCAGGCCCTCAATAATATTTTAGGAACAGGGAATCATGGCCGACACAAAGTCCAAGTATAACATTGAACTCCGTTTCTGCCTGATTTAGAACCTTTGCCTGTGTTATGGGATTACACATTGTTTCGTGCTCTCCGATCCTTACCTTTTCTTCATCCTTTAGCCTAATTCTCTCCTTTGGAATCCGTCCCACTTTGCACGAAACCGCCATGACCTCAAAACGGTGATTTTCTAAAATCTTGGATAAGATTGAGGCCTCATAGGAGAGGCCTGCATAAAAAGCCATGCTCAGTCTTTTGTATCCCATCCTCTTTGAGAATTCGATTAATTCCTCTACCCTGGTTTTTGTGGGAATCATAATGAAGGGTTTTGAATCTCGAAAAGCATAACAGGCACTCTCTTGAAGAGAAGATGCCTTAGCAAACTCCTTAATGATTGGTTTATCATACTGCTTTAATGATTCGTCAAGGGATTGAATCTCTTTCTTTGTACGACACCACGCAGGTTCTTTTTCATTCTCGGACTGACATATCTTCTCACTTACAACACACATGGCACAATTGCATTTGATTTCATCCATGCCTCTAATCTCCTCCGATGGTTTCTATTTTGCGCTGACGCCCGTACCGGGTAGAAAGGTTCTTTTTTTTAATAATCAACTAAACCAGCCTTTTTTCAAATCAGATTCAAAAAGGCTCTCAACTAGGGTTCTCATTCGTACCACGCAACCTCTCTGATGAACCCATTATAGGTACTCCGGTTGGTCAAGACAAAAATCAACATAATTTTATTGACACCACTCAATCGGTTATGCCAAGATAGGTTCGGTTGTACTAAGGCCTGAAGCGAAAGCATTAACTGAAAAAGCATCAAAACCGGGGGTTGTCTTGAATGAGGGCAGGAGTCACGTTAACCCCTTCGGAATCGGAAAAACTCTTGGCAAAAGCTGTCGCGGTGATGGATCCGATTAAGAAGGCGATGCAAAATGGGAGAGTGCCTTTTCTATTTTATAATGATAGGAAGGTGATAAACAATGAATGATTCTCAGATCTTCGAATGGTTCCAATTCCACCCTCAAGGTAAATGGTGGATGAGCCGATGGAATCTTCGTCCCGAGGTGATGAAAGAACTCACCTTGCCCAATCGAGTCATTATCAAAGATACTACCTTGAGAGAAGGAGAGGAGACTCCCAACGTGGTGATGAGCTTGGAAGATAAAATGGCTATCGCTCGGATGCTGAGTGAAATGGGTATCAAAGAGGCCGATGTGGGTTACGCCGGGGCCGTGGAAAGAGATCGCGCCTTTGTCTGCAGGGCAAAATCCGAAGGACTCAAGCTGAGGATGGCCGCTCACGCTCGTGCCCTCGTGCCAGAATTCAAGAAAGAGATCGATACCATCGCTCAGGATGGAGTTGAAATTATTCAATTGGTCCTCAACCCCGTTCCCGTAGCGGGATATAAGCGGACGGATTACTCTCAACGGGTCGAAGAAGCCGTTCGTTACGCCAAGCGCCGAGGTTTGTTCGCTGTCTTCCTTCCTACCTTGCCAAAATGGGAAATGGATTTCTGTCGAGAACTGTTTCAAGGAGCGGTCAATGGTGGGGTGGACCGAATCTGTACAGGAGGGATGGGGTGTTTGCATGTAACAGCATTTAAATGTCTCATCAAATGGATAAAGGCTACCTTTCCAATGGTCCAGGTGGGTGTCCACGTTCACAATGACTTTGGTTTGGGCACCGCTTGTTCCCTGGCAGCTGTTGAGGCAGGTGCCGAAGTGGTTGATGCATCGGTTAATGGCATGTGCGATCGAGGCGGGATCGCCGCACTAGAAGAAGTAACCATGGCCTTGACGGTTCTTTACGGAATGGATTTAGGAATTAGACTTGATCGATTGGGTGAGATTTCTCGACTGGTTCAACAGATTTCCGGGATATCTGTACAGCCATATAAAGCCGTCGTTGGAGAAAACATGTTCACTCAAACGACGGATGCCCACATTGTGGCCGAGCTCGAAGGGAAGTGGTCTCTAATGAATTCCTTTGATCCGTCCTTTATCGGTGGAAAGGGCAGAATCCTATTCGGCCCTCAGTCCCTTAATGGCCAGGGATTACGGGCGAAGATTGAGGCCATGGGGTTTCATGCCACAGACGAACTCATCACCGATCTGCTTCACGACCTGGAAAATCTCTTGAAGACTCAAAAGGCCATACCAGAAAAAGAAGTGGAGCAGATGGTAAGGAACAAAATTGATTTTAAGAAGGCATCATCCTAAGATTCATATTTTTGGGCCTTCTCCTCTACGAAGGGTTTGGTATGTCTTAGCCATCACGAATTTTTTTGCTTTGCCCTTTTGTTCGCAAAGTGAAAGGCATGTTGGCGGAGATCTCTTGACACCACTAAGTTACGATAATCTCCACCGCAGGGCTGTCTAAGTAAAATATTGATTAGCTACGATCGAATGTGACAATTGGGGCTTGTCAGAGGCGACCAAAGGTCATGACTATCAAACGAAAGCTTATCAAAAACAAATTAGGATTGTTTGGATGGACTTCGTGAGGATCAAAATCCTCTTTCAAAATTAGAGAATGTATGGCTTTTTCATTTCAAAGATATCTTTTATCCGGCAATAGAGATCGCCCCCGAGACGACCAACGGGGTTCAATTTCGATATATCTATCTGGTCAATCGTCCACAACTCGTCCTTGACATGGACTAGAATAATCTCTCCAATGATTAGGTGCCCCCCGGTGGGCACCTTGCCAATGTCTAATACCTGTAGCAGCTTACACTCCATATTGACCGGGGATTCAGCTACCTTTGGTGCCTTAACAATATCGCTTTTTACAGGTGTTAATCCTACCTCCTTGAATTCATCCACATCGCTGGGATAATCGTAAGATGCTTGATTCATGGCCTCAGCCAAAGTTTCATTGACCACATTAACAACGAAATCTTCAGAAAACTCGATGTTTCTCAGGGTATCTTTCTTGTGTCCACCTCTTCTTAGTCCTATGTACAAACAGATGCGAGCTGGTCTTAAGCCTACGATGGTAACGCAACTAAAAGGAGCAAGATTAAACACCCCATTCTCCCCGACCGTAGAGACAAGCGCAATGGGTCGAGGTACAACGGCACTCATGAATAATTCATGGGAATCTCTAACGCTCAAATTTCCTGGGTTGATCTTCATTGATGTATGCGCTCACTCTGGGTTAATCTTCTTGTCTCCGCAATCAACGCCATTATGCTTGCCTTGATCCCTCCGGCAGCAATCTAATGATGGCCACATCCCTTCATGTTGAGTTCTTTTAGTCCGCTTTCAAACTCTCTGCTGTGGTCGCTTCTATTCCCAACGTTTTTCTCAAATGGGGGACAAGGCCCCCATCCTTAACAATTTCCATAACCCCTTCAGATAGCCGAGGAAGGTCAAACGTACCGGCCTTGCAAGTAAGCTTAGCTTCTTCAAGATCGATGGTGATTTCCTCCCCGTGACTAACATGATCAACCGCTTCCCTATTCTGGAAAAGAGGGACTCCGTGGACAATGGCATTTCTAAAATAGATTCTTCCAACGGATTTAACAATAATGGCCTTCACTCCTGCGTACTTCAAACAAGTCACTGCTTGTTCTCGTGAACTCCCTGATCCAAAGTTTTTTCCGCCTACAACAATGTCTCCAGGTCGTACATTCTTTGCAAATTCTGGGTCCAAATCCTCCATAGCATGTTTCGCTAAATCTTCCCGAGTTGAAACCGTATGAAGATATTTCCCTGGAAATATAACATCCGTATTAACGTTATCACCGTACTTCCAAATTCTCCCCTTTATTTTCATAATGCCTCCTCCTTATAAAAACTCCCGGCAGTCACTGATTTGGCCTCTAATCGCTGAAGCGGCCACTGTCGCTGGGTTAGCCACGTAAACTTCTGCATCCCGGCTTCCCATCCTCCCGCGAAAGTTTCGATTTTGACTCGAAATACAAACTTCTCCGGGACCGAGAATGCCCTCGTGTACTCCCAGACACGGACCACAATTGGCGTTCATAATCATGGCTCCAGCCTCTGCTAAGTCCTGGATGAAATGCTTCTCTAGAGCCTCTAAATATATCTCTTTGGATGCAGGAAATACAAGGAACCTCACATTGGGATCCGATTTCTTCCCCTTCACCACCCGGGCAGCAATCTCCAGGTCTTCCACCCTGCCATTGGTGCAGGATCCCACGATAGCCTGGTCGATTCGCTTCCCCACCATCTCACGGATCGGTTTTAACTTTTCCAAACCGTGGGGGCCTGAGATTTGAGGCTCCAAGTGGGTCACATCATAGGATACTCTCCTATAATAGACAGCATCTTTGTCTGGAAGGATGACCTCAAATGGTCTCTGTGCCCTCTTCTTAAGCCACGTCATCGTCTTCTCGTCCGGTTGAACGTATCCTATTTTTGCCCCTAAATCTGCGCACATATTTGTCAGGGTTATCCTACTATCAAGGCTCATCTTACTGATCGTGGGTCCTGTAAACTCAATGGCCCTGTAAAGGGTTTCTTCCGGATCCAAGGTCCCTATAAGGTAAAGGATGAAGTCCTTTGCCATAATGCCCGTAGAAAATTCCCCGGTCACTTCAACGCGTATTGTTTCCGGAACTCTCAGCCATGTTTTACCCGTCGCAAAAATGCACGCCGCTTCCGTTCGACTGATTCCGGTTGCAAAGGCGCCCAAAGCTCCACAGGTAGTCGTGTGAGAATCGCAACCCAATATGATTGTATCCGGCAAGGCGTGCCCTCTCTCACATAGCATCTGATTGCAAAGCCCAAGGTGATCATAAAAGTATCTGATTCCAAACTCCTTTACGAATTCTCTGGTCACCTGATTGTTCCGAGCATACTGCTCGGATGGCGCCGGCGTAAAGTTCCCAACCACAATCACAATCTTTTCTGGATCCCAAACCCGTTTAACACCGATTTCCCTAAATTTGGCAATGATATCCCATGCATTATCGTAGGTCATCACCCAGTCAGGAGAGATATCGACCATGTCCCCTGGTTTGAGTGCCTTATTTCCGGACTTCAGACTAATGATCTTTTCTGCATAAGTCATTCCCATAAGTTTACTCCCTCTTCTGCCTTATTCATTTTGGAGTCGGGCTTCCCTTTGGGAGCCCGACTCCAAAATTTCCATAACATACTTTTTATGGATACGCAATGACCCGTTTGGCGTTTTTGATCTCAACAACATGGGCAGGCATTTGAAGTTGACCCTTGGAATCAAAATAGGAGGGCCCCCAGACCGATTCATAGCGCAGTTCTTTCATCGCTGTGGCAATCTTTTCTGTATCTTTTGCACTAGCAACCTTTTTTAAAGGGAAGAGTGACGACAACATGAAAGTAAGGGGTTGGGAGGAGTTTTTCTTTTCGGCTTTGGAGCCATCCGGCTTGGCTCAGACTCTGGCATTTTGTGTTGTAATCTGCTATGCCTGAAGTATGCGACAACAATTGCTTAATGGTGATTTCATGGGAATAATCCTTCCCTTCATATACATGAATGCCTCGAATAAGCTGTTCGGGAAGGTATTTCGACATTGGGTCATCCTCAGTTGGGACAAGACGGACGCTGTGCTGCAGAAGGCGTTTGCATCTTATGGGGAAATCACGGAAGCAAAAGTTATCCCGGAATATGACACTGGCCACTCCCGAGGGTTCGGATTTGTGGCTTTTGTCCGGGATGAGGATGCTAAGACGGCGATATCCAAGATGCACGGTACAAATCTTGACGGCAGGACCATCACGGTTAACGAGGCACAGGAGAGGAGTCCAAGAGGGGGTGGCCGTGGCGAACGGAATCGGTAGCGGACCAATTACACGTATGCGCTCAATGTCTGATTAGCTTGTTCTAATTCCAGCGCTATCTTCATATGAGGCGAATCCTTCATATCGATATGGATGCTTTTTTCTCATCCGTTGAACAGAAGAGACATCCTGAACTGGTCGGTAAACCCGTGGTTATTGGAGGTGATGGCGACCCGACAAAAAGGGGAGTAGTCTCGACAGCCTCTTATGAAGCCCGAAAGTTCGGAATCCATTCGGCGATGCCCCTGAGAACGGCCTATAACCTTTGCCCCGACGCTATTTTTCTTCCTGTTGACTATGAGGAGTATTCAAGAATCTCCAAGAAGTTTAAGGGACTCCTTGGAGAGTTTACCCCGATTATTGAAGATGTGGGGATTGACGAAGCTTTCCTTGATATCTCATCTGTTGAAAAGGCCTCCAAGGAGATCGCTAAGGAGATTAAAAAGAGAATCAGGGAGGAGACCGATCTTGACTGCTCCATTGGCATCGCACCGAACAAGCTCCTCACAAAGATTGCCTCCGATCTGGAAAAACCTGACGGGCTAACCATTATCACCGAGGAGGACATTGAGAGACGGATCTGGCCCTTGCCTGCGAGAAAGCTCTGGGGAGTGGGGCCAAAGACCGAGGCCTATCTTAAGGAGAAGATGGGTATCAAGACGATTGGAGAGCTGGCCGCTTTGCCCCTGGAGAGGTTGATTGAGGAATTTGGTCAATCCTATGGAAGTTATCTCTACGAAGCCTCAAGAGGTATCGATGAAAGCCTTCTTGTAACCCATTGGGAACCAAAATCAATCAGCAAGGAAACCACCTTTCAAAGAGATATAGACAACTGGCAGTTGATCGCAAAAAACCTTGTAGAACTCACCCAGGACGTAATCGCGTCCATGAAGGAGGAAGGCTATCGAGGTCGAACCGTGACATTGAAGGTGAGGTTTAACGATTTTAAGACCTACACAAGAGCGAAGTCCCTTGACAAATTTACAGATTCTGAGCCTGAAATCAGGAGAACAGCCTTCGATTGCCTCGATAGATTTGAACTCAAGAAGAAGGTTCGCCTCATTGGGGTAAGGATCAACAATTTGGAAAAGGAGGAAATAACTCTATGAATTCAATACTGATGATGAAAACAGCCCAAAGGATTGTCAATAATTCAGCTCGAGTTAGGCAGGGAGAGAATGTATGTATCGTTGGTGACACAAATACTTTCTCAATCGCAAAGGTTCTTGCGGAAGCTTCTTATGCCACAGGGGCCGAAACAGTGCTCACCATCATGACCCCTCGAGAGATGCACGGCAACGAGCCTCCGCCAGTTGTTGCATCGGCAATGTTAGGGGCGGATGTTATCCTAGCTCCGACAACATATGCCATAACCCATACCAAAGCGAGACTTGACGCCACCAAACGGGGTTGCCGTACGATTATCCTTCGAGGCATCACGGAAGATTCAATGATTCATGGAGCAATGCTTGCAGATTATAATGAGGTATCTGCAACGAGCAACAAATTGGCGGCGAGGCTGAGTCAAGCTAAAACGATAAGGTTATTTGCAGATTCAGGTACGGATGTAACATTTATGGTTGAGGGCCGCAAAGGATTAGCTCTTGGCGGGATAGCCACTGAACCTGGGACATTCACATCTCTCCCAAGCGGGGAAGCGGCTATAGCTCCTTTAGAAGGAAAGACGCAAGGAAGAATAATTATTGACTTCTCCATGGATGGGATTGGCCTTCTGGGCCAACCCATAAAACTTGAAGTGGTAGATGGGAAAGCAATTTCAATTCATGGGATGAAGGAGGCTCAAGAGTTGAAGAAGCTACTTGAGGTGGATGAAAATGCGTTATATATTGCTGAGTTTGCTATAGGCACCAATCCAAAATCACGGATGAAGGGTAATATGGCTGAGGATAAAATCCTGAGAGGCTGTGTACATATAGCGGTGGGGGATAACCATACCATAGGAGGAAGGTTACAAAGCAAGGTACACCTGGATGGTGTTATTCTCAATCCTACGGTTGAAATCGATGATCATTTAATAGTAAAAAAGGGGGTGCTCTTGACCATGGAGGAATAAGAGGAATAAAATGTGGCGCGGATAGGGAAGTCACGGACATCTTCAGGCCACATGATGCCGACATTTATTACAGGCGGAAAGGAATCCCGCCGGAGGCTGATACCTCGTGGCAACACACAACCACTTCGTTTTCGCATCCAAAGAGATTGAAATTCTTTTCGCAGGGAGGGCTGACGATGGGAATAGGTTGTCGAACCCTTCTTATTGATGGTAATGATTCTCTCGAACGTATACCTATGTCCAGATTGGAACGGTTGCTCCATTTCGACCGAGTAGAAAGTCTCCTCCTATACGCTGGGAAACGAGTGCGTTTTGCGATGGTGTTTGTGGATGTGCCAGGGAGACAGGTGCTGATCGTTAGAAATATCAATTACTTTTTGCTTCCATTTAATGATAAGGGGAGGACCGACAAGAAGGAATGGGAAAAGAGGTTGCGTCTTGCTATGGAACTCCCCGCCCGTTTGCTCAAAGGTCAACCTCCCAAGCAAATCGTAGATGTTCGGCATCGGTTTGCCAAGAGGCGCCATGAACATGAGTTCAAGTGGAAGGAAAGCCGCAAGGTGGAGGAGGCAATCGTGGCAGCCATATTCAACTCCGGTGTGACTAAATTGTGACAGGATCACTTCAAAAAGACCGAAATGCACCGGAATAGATAGAAAGAATTATCCTGAAGTTTTATTGCTTCCGGGTCTGATCAAGCTGAGCTGCTCAGCGATCTTATCTTGCCCCTTTGGGATTTACTGACTGGTAGGCTTTAATAAAAGCATCAACGCAATCCTTAACAGCATTTCTAATGTCGGCAACGATACCTTCGTCCGTATAGCCTAATCCAACTACCGATCTTGCCCATGTTCCCGCAAAACTATTGATATCTGGGTCTCTTCCCAGAAGAGTTTTCTGATTCAGTTCGGTTTGGATAAAGCAAGCGATCCCTTTTTCCTTATATCCTTTTCTGAGAACCGAATAGCCTACTACCTGGACAACCAGTTGTGGAATCCCAGGGAGGCTTATTCGGTCTTTCTTTTTTGAAACGATGTTAATGGCTGCAGCTTTTATTTGTTGTTCCACATCATTCTTTATAACTTCTTCGATCAATCCGAGTTTCTTGAGATTCGTCATCTTCTCGGTTCCAAAAGATAAAATTACATATATCCCTTTTAACCCCTTGAGGGTTGCCCGGGCCTTGTCTGTCTCCCGACTGAGCAGAGCAGATGACAAACAACTGACGGATAATGTTGCCATGAATGTGGTCACAAAATTGGTGATAGATTTTTTCCATTCCATCTCTGACCCTTCCTTCATCGGAGCGAAGTGGAAACAAGCGGGGTCGCGATGAGAAACTAAAACCCGAGTATAGCTTGCCAATACCAACACTTTGCCCAAACCGAAGATATCTGGTTGAAATCTGCAGTGGAAGAGAAGAGGCGCGCTCTATTGATTACAGCTTGCTATATTGTAGTTGATGATTGAGGGGAACGAGGAATAAGGATATCCTCCTTTTCTGGAGCTGTTTATTCCGACTACAAACAAGGAGGAGACTACAATGAAAGGGCTGAGGGCGAAAAGGGTAAGGACGGTGAAGGAAGGCACACTGATCGCGACGGTGGACATAGGCGTAGCAAACAACACAGGGTATTGCACGACCCTGGACGGGAGAAGCACCAAGTCTTTCAGGTTCGACAATACAAAGGGAGGATTCGAGAAATTCTGGTGTATGACCGTGGCCAGTAAGAACAGGTTTGGATGTGATGAGGTGCTCGTTGGCTATGAATCCACCGGTCCCTATGCCGAACCCCTCGTCCATTATCTTGCGAATAAACAGGTCAAAATTGTCCAGGTCAACCCCATGCACACGAAGAAGATGAAGGAAGTCAATGACAACTTTCCGTTGAAGACGGACGACAAGGATCCCCGGGTGATCGCGGATATCATCCGGCTCGGACGCGCCTTGAGCATTGTCGTCCCCGAGGGTGATGCTGCCTATCTGAGGAGGCTGAACAACGCGCGGGAACGGCACGTTGGAGAGCAGACAGCGCTTCTCAATCAGCTCCAGCAGCTCGTCTTCCTCATCTTCCCTGAATTCAAAACCGTGCTGAAGAATATGAAGGGCAAGACGGCTCAGCACATCCTGAAGAGATATACCACTGCTGAAAGGATAGGCACCTTATCCAAGGAAGCTCTTGGTGAAGAGATGCGGAAGCGGAGCATGGGCAAGTTCGGTATCAAGGACGCGGAGTCTCTGATCGGCCTGGCGCGGCAGACAGTAGGCATCAAAGAGGGTCTTGCCGGCATTTTCATGGACATCAGGCATATCCTCATGCAGCTTGAAGCCGAAGGGCGGTTTATTTCAGAGATAGAGGCCGAGATGGGAGCAACCCTCGAACGGATACCGTGTAGCGTCAAATTGTTGTCGATCAAAGGTCTTGGCACCGTCTCTGTGGCCGGTCTGATCGGCGAGGTGGGGGACTTCTCAAAGTTCAGCACCCAGTCTGAGATCATGAAGCTCGCGGGGCTTGACCTCTACGAGATCAGCTCGGGGAAAAGAAAAGGGCAGAGAAGGATATCCAAGGGGGGCAGAAGCCTTCTTAGGAAAATCCTGTTCTATGCGGCTATCCAAATGATCAGAAAGAACGGGATCATGTATGACTATTATGCAAGGCTGACCGGCAGGGGCATGGAGAGGATGAGGGCGCTCATCGCAGTGTCGAGGAAGCTCTTACGGATCATCCATGCCATCGTGCGGGATAACAGAGACTATGTGGGACAATATCAAGCCCCCGAAAGGAGGGTGATCAAAAAGGCTGCATAAGGGATGATCACACAGGCGGGGAGATCATCGTTTTCTTCCATTGAGGCGCTTAAGCGACCTCCCGTTACAGAATACATGACTCCCCGTCAACATCCTAACTCCAATTGAGCAAGGTAAAAGCGTCTCTCAGACGACTTTCTAATTACAAGGGTTGGGTAGGATGTCACAGAGCGACGGGGAACCCGCCTGGCAGGGTTAAACCTTTAATGCCTTAAAAGATAAAAAAACACTTGACTGGAATAAACAAGGAAGAAGTCCTCTTTTTTCTCAAATCCTGCCGATCACAAGGCCATTTTAGCGCTTTCACCTAATGTTCAATTCAGAAAAACCATAGAGGTAAACGGTTACGGGTAGAAATCACGCGCTCCGATTCAATAGATGAGAATCATATCGAAACATTTTGTGTTGTCTGAAAACAGAGGAGTCGAGTAGCCCGGGGGAATTTCACCCCCAGGGCCGGGTAGAAGGGGCACCAAATGGATGCCCCAACCCCCACAGAACGTAGCGTGCGGATTTCTCGCACTACGCTCTTCAGAATTTGTTTCACAGCACAGCGAGTGCTTTCATCCTCATATACGGAACAGAAAGCTTAGGCCGCTGTAACGGAAACACCTGTTTAAGGAATTGAAATCTTTCCCAGGTAATATAGCTCTTTCGGCTCCGGCTACAAAGCATCTTATGCCAGTATCTTTCGGCGTAGCGATGAATCTTGAACAAAGATTTAAAGTTTCCCCCTACTCCATAGTAGGCATAGTGGCCCCGTAAAACTTGGTTGATCTTCTCAACTTGCTCTCTTAGGGAATAATGCCTAATTTCCCGCATAAGTGACTGAATGCTTTGAACACTCCGCCGGAATCGAGACTTTTCTATCTGACGCCCCACCATAAAGTTTCCCTTACGGTTGCGGGTACAGAAATGGGTAAATCCCAGGAAATAAATCGTCTCCAGTCTCTTTCCGCTTTCCTTCGCCATACGAAGGGCAAAGCGCCCAAACTCCACCAAACGAGTCTTCTTAGGCTCTAATTCCAAAGAGAACTTTTCAAGTCTCTTCACCAACGCATCCTGAAACCGAATCGCATCCGACCGAAGTTGAAAGCATACTACAAAATCATCTATATACCTTACCAAATACGCCTCTCCTTTGAGTTGGGGCTTTATCACCTTTTCAAACCAAAGGTCCAAGACGTAATGGAGGTAGATATTGCTCAGCAGTACACTGATGGAACCTCCTTGAGGAGTCCCCGTTTCAACCGAGTGCAACTCGCCCTCTTCCAGAACGCCCGCTTTTAACCATCGCTTAATCAAACAGATTATCCTCGGGTCTCCGACTCGATGTTCAACAAACCGTAGTAACCATCCATGGTCTAAACTACCGAAGAAGTTCTTCAGGTCTGCCTCCAGTACCCAACTGACCTTCTTGCCCGCAATGATCTCATTGAGTGTGGATAGGGCATGGTGAGCACTGAGTCTCGGTCGGCCTCCAAAAGAGCAAGGTAAGAAGTCCTGTTCATAAATACATGACAGAACCACCGAACCACTCCTCTGCAAGGCTCGATCCGCCACACAAGGAACACCTAAAGGTCGCTTGGAGGTCTTCCCCGGCTTGGGGATCCAAACACGCCTTACAGGTGGGGCCTTGTAGGCTTTACGGTGGATCGACGAAAGCATCTCTTCAATCCATACCTCGAATGTCTTCTTCGCCTCCTCCACGCTAATACCATCCACCCCCGGTGCGGATTGTTTAGGAATCTTATTCAAACTCTCCCAAATCAACTCTCGGGTAATGTGATGGCACAAAGACGTGAACTTGAGTTTTGTTTCCCTCCGAGCTTTCGCTGCTATCCCTTCTAATCCCGTTCCCATGACTGAGCTTCCCCTTACTTTGAATTAAGGCTCGTACCCTCCCTTTGAATGAAGCTCATGTTTCCTTAGAAGAGTTCAAACCCTGCTGGCCGCTTCCCCATGTAACAGGCTCTCCCTGTCTCCGAGTACTATCAGCCAGTCCGACTTCCGACAAACCATCAGGCCATCCTCGCTTTGTAGGCTTGTCTGACCCTACCCCGCTCCTTCTGGGAGCTTGCCGGATCTCCCTTGTTCACATGGAATCCTTTGGTAACATGCCGTAGGTACCGACCCCGGAAGCAATCCCATATTCTCGCCAATTAACGAATATGACATTTCCGTCTTCCCCATAGAGAGATAAGGTCGACTGCTTCACAACACGATCGATTTCGGGGCTAATTGTCCTCTTCATCTTTCGATTCCGGCCTATCACCTCCCTGTCTACGCTTCGCGATGTTTGTTACCGCACACCACGCAAGACTCGGTGCTTGACTGCTGGCTAAGCTTTGTCAAGGCGGTCATCGCAGACCACAGTCTTCCATGCGCTTCAAGGCGCAACCCTCACAGATCCGGACGTGACAGTCTCCCGTCATCCGGCTCTTATCATCCAGTTGCCGTCTCCAGCAACCTTGCCTTATCACCAAGCTCCTCCCATTACTGGTTGACAAAGCAATAAGGCCAGATGATCCAACTCCTTCGCTCCATCTCCATTACAGAGACTTCAACACTACTGCGAGTTGGTCCGCCCCTGTGCCCTGCATCGGTACTCTCACCCTTGTGGGCTCCTCCACTTGAGTTTCTCCCTTATCATCAGAGCGACAGGTTCCCACGTTTCGCACACGAGCCTGGATCAAAGTCACGCCATCTTTATGCCGGACGCCGCTCAGGCAATAAGCAGGTTTCTCCTGAACTGATCCTGGCGTTCTGCTAGTGTAATGTTACAATAACGGCTTTACAATGAGACACTTTCTCCAAGATCGAATCGACGTTTTTGGTCCAGACAAAGGGTTTGGGATTTTCGTTGTTCAGCCGAATATACTCCTCGATGGCAGCCACCAAGTCCGGCACGCTGCGGAAGACGCCTCGACGGATACGCTTGCGTGTGATCTCTCCGAACCATCTCTCCACCAAGTTCAGCCAAGACGAACTTGTCGGCGTAAAGTGAAGATGGAAGCGGGGATGCTTTTCCAACCAGGCTTTGACCTTGGGATGTTTGTGCGTTCCGTAGTTATCGAGAATCATATGGATAGCCAGCCCCTTGGGGGTTTCTCGGTCGATCTGTCGAAGGAAATGCCGGAACTCTACGTTCCGGTGTCTCGGAAAACAGGTGCCGATGACCTTGCCTTCCAGCACGTTCAACGCCGCGAACAGACAGGTGGTTCCGTTGCGCTTGTAGTCGTGGGTCATCGTCCCGCAGCGTCCTTTTTTCATCGGCAACCCAGGCTGCGTCCTATCCAGCGCCTGCACCTGCGACTTCTCGTCCACGCACAGCACCACTGCCTTGTCAGGCGGGTTCAGGTACACCCCCACCACGTCCGTCAACTTCTCGACAAAGCGCTTGTCCTTCGAGAGCTTGAATCCTTCCACGCGGTGCGGCTGCAATCCGTGCGCGTCCCAAATCCGGGATATCGTGGCGTTGCTGACTCCCGTGGCCTTGGCCATTGTCCGCGTGGACCAGTGAGTCGCATCCTTGGGCACCGTGTGCAGGGTCGCCTCAATGATCGCCTTGACCTTTTCGGCGGGAAGGGCGCGCGAACTGAGCCCGTGGGGCGCATCTTCCGCCAGTCCATCGGAACCTCGTTCCTCGAACCGCTGTCGCCACTGCACGACCGTCGGACGACTAGTCTTCAGTGTTTTGGCAATGACCCTATTGGGCAGACCCTGGGCTGCCAACAGGCAAATGCGCGCACGCAGCACAGTCCTTTGGGGGCTGGTCTTTGCCCGAACCCAGGCTTCTAACGTCGTGCGCTGCTCGTTCGTCATCTGCAATCTTTCGGCTGGCTTCCACATGAAGCCAACTGTAGCACATATCTGGCATATTGTAAAGATATTATTGTAACACTACACTAGCCACCCGTTTTGACGTCATCTCTGTTTTCGACACCTCATCAATGGTTCGCTTACGCTCGTCTCCTTGATCCTCACCTGACCCAGTCTTTGCCGAGCCTTTTCCATAACGCTCACCACAATGGCTCTTTACCATTGCAGCTTAAGGGGGTTTGAAGCCTGCTCCTGCAAGCCGGCTCCGAGGGGCCTCCCCTCATCTCTTGTGCAACCTCGTGGCACACTAGCAGAAATCGCAACCACAGGGTCTCCTCTCTTAACCACGCTGATCGAGGTTTGACCTAGCAGAAAAGAAAATAACGATGTTGACTGAGGAGTCGAGTAGTGCACGGAGATTTCATTCCCATGGCCCTTACGGAACCGGCCGCTGTAAACCTCCTTCTAAAGGATTAGGGGCGTATACGCCGGACTTACGGGAATGGCCATTAAACCGTGCAAAGAGGAGAGGATCTATATGAGGAAGAAAGCAAAAAGGGTAACCAATTTCCGGGAATTGGTTACCCTTCTCTCCATAAACTTAGAAGCCTGCTTTTTGCCAAAGACTTTTCCTTAAAGGTTTTCCCTTCAAATTCTTTTCTCCTTGGGTTGAATCCCTTTTGGGATTCTTAGGGAATTTCTAAAAACTCTTTTTCCGTCTTTTCTTTTGCATATAAACAATTCTCAATTCATGAAGGGCGCTTATATGACAAAAGTTACAGATTTATCTTATAAAGAAATTTACCTTCCCTTGTATTTCATGATCGTCTTAGCCAAAGCCTCGCCGTTTCTTTCCATCGCATATTCAACAGTATCATGAGACCCGGAAGAAGTTGTTCTGAGATCGGTCTCATAAATCACCTTACCACTTTGTTGATCAATAAATTGGTAGTGGGCAGCAAAGGCTGCTGTGCCAGTAAATTCCCCTCCAGGAATAAAAGATCGGCCTATTCGTCTCCCCACGGTGGGCTGGGTATATTCTTTTACCGTTCCTTGAATGAGAAGGATTTTTTTACCAGAAGATGCCTCTTTGGCTCCCTCTTTAACAATGGCCTCAAAGAGACCATACTTCTGGGAATACCTCCTGACTTGATACACCACCTTTTCGGCAATTTGAGACCCTGCTGAATCAGGGGCTGGGGTATTGGAGGTAACCTCAAGATCCTTAACTACTAATACCTCGTATCCTTTGAAAAGTGGTTCCTGGCTAAGGATGATGTTTGCAGTTCCTAAGATGACAGCGAATACAAGAAAAACGACAAATCGGTATATGTTCACGGTTTTCCCTCCTTATGAATCATAAAGGTTATAAATTTGATATCACTATATAGTAATGAATACCAGGTTGTCAAGCAAGTTAGCACCAGAGAGCTCTGAAGAACCTATCGACAATCAGATAGCTCCTTGATATTTTTCAATTCAATAAGTCATTGGTCATACTCGTATAAGTCCGAATTTCCCTTTTAATCCCTGCCCCCATGATACGAGCAACCACTGTCCCTTTATGCACATCCAGACCACAACCCTTCTCTATGATGATCTCCATGATAGTCTCCTCCTTTTTGTTTGGAATATGCAATAATGTTATCCAAACAAACTACAAAGAGGAACTACTTAATAGAACTAATTTTCATTGTCCTTTGTGCCGACTGGTCGGCATGAGGGTTTCAGGAAGAAGTTATTTCCAAGCATATACTGTCTGGTAAGTAAAGTTCTAATAACCCGAAGGGCGGAGTTCAATAGCCTTGGCCATGGGTGAATGAGGACTCACCCGAAGGGCGTCAAGCAAAGCTTGTAATTTGAAAAGTGCCACTGGCCTGCCCATGGGTCTCTATATATTACGTATCCCGGGTGAATCTGGTATAATCCAGTTCAATTCTGTTATTTCAACTCTTTTAATTCTTTTGAATGAGAAGCATGTCGGATAATAAGAGGTGCGATGCCATTGTCATTGGGTCGGGCATGGGCGGCCTGACTGCTGCAGCACTCTTGGCCAAGAAGGGTTTGAGAACCCTCCTCTTTGAAAGGGAGAAACAGGTCGGAGGCTATGTGGTCTCTTTCAGAAGGAATGAATTCACCTTTGATGCCACAGGTGCCTTTATTGGCGGATGCCAGGAGGGAGGGGAATTTTACCAGATTCTTAAGGAGATCGGCGCGGACAAAGATGTGGAGTTCATCCCCATTCATCACATCCGAAATATCTACCCCGGCTTTGAGGTCCATCTCCGCCAGGGTGGATTTCATTTCTATATGGAGACCCTCCTAAATCTCTTCCCTGAAGAAGAGAAAGGATTAAGGGAGTATCTATCCTTAGTGAAACGGATTGGGGAAGAGGTGAAATCTTATTCTGAGATAACGCGGGTCAAGAAGGTTCTCTTTCCTTTTTACTTCTGGAATCTCTTCCGTTTTCATCGTTCGAGCCACAAGGCCGTTCTGGATGTTCTTTTCAAAGGAGGGGAGATCAAGATGGCCCTCCACACCTTGCCGGTCACAGAGCCACCTTCGAGACTCTCTTTTCTCTTTGTGGCCATCTTGATCAACAAGGTTTTGCTGGAGGGGTTTTATTATCCTAAGGGTGGCATGGGGAGGATTTCCCAAGCCATGGCCAAATCGTTTCTCCGTTCAGGGGGAGAGATCAAACTCGAAATGGAGGTGGACCAAATTCTCGTTAAAGACGGAAGGGTTGAAGGCATCCTGACAAAGGATGGGAAAATATTTCAAGCTCCCATCGTCATCTCCAATGTCAACCCAAATATTCTAAGAAAGATGTTACCCCTTGAATTTCAAAAACCTTTTGCAAGAAAGATTGAGCGTTTAGAATATTCTCATTCCTGTTTCATCCTCTATATCGCCACAGATTTAGATTTGAAAGGGAGGAGCCTACCTTATTTTACCTATCTCCGTTCCCTCTCCGACCTGGAGGAAGAGGACAGAATATTGCGAAAGGGAGAAGTTCCAAAAAATCCAACGATGATGGTATCCATCCCCACACTTTTGGACTCTTCATTGGCTCCGGAGGGTCAACATATTCTGAAAGTCCTTGTTATTGTCCCCTATCATTATCAAAAGGACTGGGGAGGAGAAGATCCTGTGAGGTATCGCGACATCAAGGACGAATTTTCCCAAAAAATCCTCCAGGGGTTGGAATCAAGGTTGATCCCTGGTCTTAGAGATCATATCCTTTTTTGTGAAGCGGCCACTCCATTGACTTTAGAGCGGTATACGGGAAATGAATTAGGGGCGATGTATGGTCTTGCCTCCACACCCAAGCAAATTGGAAATTTAAGACCTCCCCATCAGACTCCTATTCCCGGCCTCTTTCGAGTTAGCCACTATGCCCGGCCTTCTCACGGCATCGTGGGTGCCAGCCTCTCCGGCCTCTTCGCCGTCCGGGCCATCCTCCAACAGAGTAAGCACCAAATTCCAAGCACCAAATAACAAATAAGCCCCAATGACCAAGATCTAAAATCCCCAATAAAACCATTTTAGTCATTTGGGATTGGCGTTTGGAATTTATTTGGAATTTGGGATTTAGAATTTGGGATTTGAAATATTAGGAGTGGGGTTGAAATTCCTTCTCGAGACATTTTACAATTCCTCCCGATGGAAAGAGTCGATTGTCTCTTCCTCCATATCCCTAAGTTGATGAATTATTATCGGCCCATTGGCCAGTTTATCTGGATCAACTTCCTGCCGATGGGACTCCTCGGTTTGGCCGACCTTCTCCAACGTCAAAACATCTCCACCGAAATCGTCCATATGGGAATCGAGTGGATCGAAAATCACAATTTTTCGGTCCTCGATTATATCCGGGGAAAGAACCCTCGGATCGTTGCCCTGGATCTTCATTGGCACCATCAGAGTTTCGACGTGATGGAAGTTGCTAAGAAGGTGAAGGCGGTCTTCCCTGGCATCCAAGTTCTTCTTGGAGGATTCACAGCCAGTTTTTTCCATGAAGAGATCATGAGGAACTTCGATGCGGTCGATGGAATCATCCGGGGTGAGGCAGAGGTCCCTATTTTGGAACTGGCCACCGCGCTCCTTCAGAGAAAAGGAGACCTCTTTTCCGTCCCCAACCTCACGTGGAGGAGAAAGGGACGGATTCTCGTCAATCCCCTTTCCTATGTCGCGTCGGAACAAGACCTGAATCGTCTCTCCTTTACTAACTTTCCGTTGCTGAAGAATTACCCTATTTACATCCGTTATGTCGGGCAACCCTTCTATGTGAAAGGTGTGTCCAAGGAAAAGAATTTCTGGATGTATTCCTTGAAGTCTCCCCTCTATCATCTCACCGTGGGCAGGGGCTGTCCTGTCCAATGCACCTGGTGCAGCGGCAACATTCCGTCTCAGGAGACGATTACCGGCAGAAAAGAGGTGACATTCAGAGGGATAGAGGAAGTTCTCCAATCGATCAAAGAAGCCGTCTCCTATGGGTACGAGACCTTTCATATCTGCTTTGACCCCTATCCTGAAAATCCGGAATACTTTCTCAGCCTCTTCGCTCGCATCCGTGAAGAGAAGGTCCGGATGGAATGTTTCTTTGAATCGTTCGGACTGCCCACGACCGATTTTATCAAGTCTTTTAAAGAAACGTTTCCCGGGCCTAAATCGATGATCGCCCTTTCGCCGGATGTCGGATCGGACCGGGTGAGAAGGGTTCATAAAGGGCATCCCTATCGCAATCAGGCCCTCATGGATTGTCTTGACCAACTGAAAGGGCATGGGGTGTTCTGCGACGTTTTCTTCACCCTCGGCGTTCCATATGAGAATGAGAAGAATCTCCAGCAAACGATCCAACTCCAGAGGAAGATCCGGAACCGGTACCCCAACGTGAGGGGGATTCGTACCTTTACGATCGAGATGGAGCCGGGTTCTCCCTGGCACCTCGATCCAGAGGCATTCGGTGTGAAAACCTCTCTTCAAAATTTTATGGATTTTTATCACTATCATTCCGGAGAAGAAAACGCATTTTCTTCTTTGGGGTATTGGATTCCAAATTACTTCAAAGGGGTAGAGGATGAGATGGGTTTTGAGGAGACATTACAAAAGGTCAAATGCCGTCATTTTTGCTTCATCCACCCCGACGCCAGAAAGTCATCAAGCCCCTTCTGGGGGAGAAGGCTTTGCGATGTATCGAGCCTTTTCTGGAAGATGAAAAACCTGGCAGGAAAGAAAAAAATTGATATATTTTAGATTCTGAAATCTTTCGCCCCTTTAACCGGAACGCCTGAGGAGTTCCTGAAATTGATGAGAGAGGTTCCACAGACCAAGGTTTTGGTATTAAAACCAGGTGAGACGGTGCAATCGTTCTTTCAAGAATCTGAAGCAGGGCGGCGGGGAATGCCCCTCACATCTTTTCCAGCTTTTCGGTGATGACCCGCTTAAACGCTCCAACCACTTCGGGATCGAACTGCTTTCCAGAGTTGGCGACAAGTTCTTCGAGTGCTTCCCAGGGCGGCATGCCCTTGCGGTAGGGACGGTCAGTCGTCATTGCATCAAAGGAATCCGCCACGGCGACGATACGGGCGCCCAGGGGTATTTTCCGTGAGTCTTTTTCATCTGCACTGAGTGAATCGACGAAATACTTGTGGTGGGCGATGACGATGGGCACGACCTCCTTCAGAACAGCTCCTACAGCGGAGAGGATGTAGGCGCCCTTGACAGCGTGCGTATCAATTAATTCTCGCTCCTCCGTACTCAGTTCAGCGGCTTTGGTCAGAATCTCGCCGCTGATTTCAATCTTTCCGATATCGTGCAGCAGCCCGGCAACGCGAATGTTTTCCACCTCCGGCCGGGGCAATTCCATCGCAATCGCAATTTCCATGGCCAATTCCGACACCCGCACGGAATGGCCTTTCGTATAGCGATCCGTCGATTCCAGGTATTTGGAGAGGATTTCAAGGATGCCGATGTAGGCGTTTTTCAGGTCGAACATTTTGCGTTCGTTCTGTTCGTATAGAGTCCCGACGGCGACGCTCGCCAGGATGAGAAACCCGCCCCATGACGAAAGCCGTGCAATACTGTGCCAAAATATTATGTCCCTGAGGAAACGCAGTGGAAAGAGCAAGGCGCAAATCAGGACTGCCAGAACAGAGAAGACGGCGGTGAGAACCCCCATTCGGCGTCCGAGAAAATAACTTGCTACAATTACGGGGAGATAATAGAAGTTGAGGACAATCGACTCTTCTTCGATAAAGTATGTCCCGATGAACGCAGCGACCAGAATAATAGCGACAAGAATTTTCTCAAAATGTTCCACAACGAAGTATTTGAAGCGTTCCATTATCTTTTCTCCCTCCTCCTACTGTTTTAAAATACCGCCGCATCTTTTCCCTTCTCAACCGTTCAGAAGAAAATTCTCCGGCCGGCCCTCTATTTGATTAGGGGTAATATATATTTAAATCTTGATCTCTGTCAAGAAAAGAAGCGGAGAGCCAGAGAAACTTTCACGCTTTTTTAATCCGAAGTGGAGAATACCTCTATTTGAAATCGAGCAATGCAGTTCCTTTGACCGTTCGGCCCTGTTCCAAGGCATGCCTCAGGGAGGAAATGACGAGGCTCAGGGGGAGATCATGGGGGAAAATGGGTTGAGCCTCCTCAAACTTTGACAAGGCGGCATCAAAACGGCCATCGTTGAGCAGATCGATCCCCTCTGCCATGATGGGTTCAATTCGGTCCTTCAAGTTCCGCACTTCCTGCGAATCCTGGTCATACACCTCGATGACGGCTAATGGCGCTGAGCTACCCTTGACCGAAATCTGGCCCAACTTCCTGAATCGGTGGGCGTGTCCATTGGGCAATCGATTCGCCACCTCTTCCGAAATGAGCATATCCACGCCCAATGGCTTTGTCACTTCTTCGAGGCGCTTGGCCAGGTTAACGGTAAGACCCAACACGGTGGAGTCCATCCGGTCGGAAGAGCCGATCGTTCCCAGGATGACGGGTCCTGTGTGGAGACCGATGCCAACCTGGACCACTTGACCGGCTGATTGATCTCTCTCGGCATTGAGGGAGTTCACCGCAGCCAACATCTCCACCCCGCAGGCGACAGCCCGCTCGGCAGAATCGGGCCCCTCGAAAATACATAAGGCACCATCGCCGAGGAATTTGTCGATGATTCCCTGCCGGCCATTTACCAACCGGGTGATGCGTTCCAAGAGCCGATTGACGAAAGCGACCAACTGACTCGGGGTGAGCCGTTCTGACAAGGCAGTAAACCCGCGGATATCGCAGCAGAGGATGGTTACCCATTGTTGATCAGCCTCACCCAAACGGATCGACCCCAGTCCTTCGGCAGCGATGCGGCGGAGATAAGCCGGAGGCACGAACCGCTCGAAGACGTCCCGGGCCTCTCGAATAGACTGCTCTAAGGAGCGAAAATGGAGAGCGATGGCGATGGTCAAGAAGATCGTGAGCCAAAAGGAGGTAAACCACAGCACCTGGGTTTCAATTAAGATGGCTGCCCCTGCAGAGCGTATCGCATCATGGATCCCGCCCAGGAACCAGAATAATAGCCCGAAGCTCACGGGCAGTAGGTACACGGGCCGCTGGTCCTTGAAACGCCACAGTCTTATTGTGGTTCGCAAGAAGTAGAAAAGACAGACCAACAGACAGAAAAAATGGATCAATGGCCTGAGGAGCTTCGATTGAGGCCGCAAGATATCTGCTGCAATCTGGTGGGCCTCCAGAGGAAACCCCAAGAAATAAGGCCCTTTACCAAAAAGGGCCAAGGCGGCCAGGAAAAGGCTTATTCCGGTCACAGTCCAGGACAGCCAGCCTATTTTCTCATTGAAAAGGGCCAAGATAAACCAGACCCAACTGGCCGCCAAGAGGGCCAATGCCGCCAAGTCGATCCTGTATCCTAAGAGGATGGATTCCGGTGATTTCTGAAGTCCGTAAATAACTCCGCCCAAGAAGAAAAAAGTTGAAAAAAGGTAGAAGAGAAAGAGACTCCGCAGGGGACGGTAGTGGCGGTAAAGAGCCAGGGTCACTAAACACAAGATAGCCATGAGCGCGTTAGCGGCGAAAGCAAAGAAAGGACCAACACCATAATGGGGAATGAAGTCAGGTAGCATTTAAAACAGCTTCACTTCTCCTCTCGCCTTGGGGAAAGCCTTACCTGCCTGCTTATCCTCACCGCAAATGGAGACCGAAAATTTTTCATCTGATTTGGGGATGGGTATTTTCATTTTCGCTCTCAGTCTGTTAACGAGTAATAATCTTTTCCTTCTTTTTCCTTCACTGTGACCAATCCCTTCTCTTTGAGAATCTCTAAATGGCCGAGGGCCTCGGAGATCCCTAAAAAGACTTCAAAGGGGGGAAGCTCCGAAAACAAATCCATGGCGATCTCAAAAGGAGTCTTTTCGCCTTCGGACAAGGAGGCCAAAACACGATCCATTCTTTCTCGGTGATGAGCAAAGACATTTCGGATTAATTCTTTCGGATCATGAATTTCCTCCCCATGGCCCGGGAGGATGAGAGAGATCTCCAGCTTCTCTATCCTTTCCAAGGAAGTCAGATACTCCTTTAGACTGAGGTAGCTGAAAGGCGGTCTGTTTTCCTGGACATTTAAGATTGGATTAGGAGTGATCTCTTTTAGGATGTGATCGCCTGTAAATAGAATCTTCTTCTCCGGCCAATAGAAACAGATCAAGCCAGGACTGTGACCAGGGCAGTGAAGGGTCTTCCATGTCATCGATCCAAAAAGGATCGGATCTCCGTCGTTTAAGAAAAAGGCCTCTTCAAGGGGGTCCGCCAGGTTCTGTGCGGATTCGATATACTGAATCGCCTCATTCACCCAGGTTATTGGGATTCCATTTCTCAACATAATTGACTTCAAGAAACCCAGGGAATGGATGAAGGAGCGAATCCTTCCATATTCCTTTGGATGAACATAAATTGGAGCCCCGGACAGAGAAGATAATCTTTTGGCTTGGCCATAGTGATCGATGTGGCCATGAGTGATCAGAATCCGTTCAATCGAAGGGAGGCCGAAACCAATCGTTTCCAAACCTTCTTTCAGTGCCTTGAAACAAGCCTCGGTTTTAATCCCCGTGTCGACAAGGGTTCTTGGAGGTTCGTCAACAAAGAAGACATTGGTTGTCTTAAGGGGAAAAGGGATGGGAAGTTCAATCTTGTAAATTTTATCGAAAACCGGTTGGGTCATGACTTCCCCTTTTTTCCTTGTCCGGTCAGAACAGCAGCCTGGGCAAGTATAGAAATTGGATCAATCACCGGTACCGAAAGATCTCCTTCCTTCAAAACGAGAGGGACCTCTGTACAGCCGGCGACGACCGCCTGCGCCCCCTGATGGATCAAGCTCTTAGAGGCTTTGAGGATGAGGCGTTTCGAGCCTTCTGACGGCCCAATGGCCTTGATTCCGTCCTTTCCGTAAATTGCCTTCATGACACACTTTTTCTGGATTTCAGAAGCTGGAACTAAGAGTTGGATACCTGTGTGGGAAAAAAAGGTTTGAAAGAGGCCCGTTTGAATTGTTCCTGTCGTGGCAAGAAGACCAACTTTCGTAACTCCCTTCAATCGGGTCTTAACATGTCGAACGGTTAGTTCCACCAGATGAAGGATAGGAATTCTTATCTTTTTCTGGAGGGGTTCATGGTAATGGTGGGCGGTCACGCAGGGAATGACAATGAAGTGAGCCCCAGCCCTTTCCAGCACCTTTGCACTTCGAACCAACTGGGGCAAAGGACTTGGGCCCTTGCCTTCGATGGCTAAGGTTCGGTCGGGAACTTTTGGATTATTGTCGATGAGAATTCTGAGATGGTCCTGATCTTTCCTCGCCTTCGTCCCTTTGACGATCTTCGTGAAAAGATCGATCGTCGCCTCAGGTCCCATCCCTCCCAGAATGCCAATAACTTTCTCGGACATTTTTATCCCTTTGGATAGAAAATAAAAGTCTTTGGTTAAAGGGTTGAGGTAAAGATGCCAGTTTTGTCAATAGGTTATGTTGATGGTCTTTAAATCTATAGCCCTAACCAGTTGACCCTAAACCAAACGGGCCTCCTAACCCTAACCCAAAGACCATTTTCATCGTTCGTGGGTGACGAGCCAGTAGTGATGGATCACTTCAAAACTTTACTTAAAAAGGTTCGGGTCCTCTCCTCTCGGGGATGGTCAAAGAAACGATCGGGAGTTCCTTCTTCGACAATCTTTCCCTCATCCATAAAGATCACTCGATGGGCCACCTCTTTTGCAAAACCCATCTCGTGGCTCACCACCACCATGGTCATCCCTTCACGGGCCAGATTCTTCATGACCTCCAATACCTCTCCAATCATCTCGGGGTCTAAGGCTGAGGTGGGTTCATTGAAGAGCATGATCTTGGGCTGCATGGCTAAGGCCCTGGCAATGGCCACCCGTTGCTGTTGCCCTCCCGAGAGCTGGAAAGGATAATTGTCTGCCTTTCTCCGGGATGCCCACTTTGGCTAATAGATCTCGGGCGATCCGCTCTGCCTCTTCTTGGGAACGCTTCCTCACTTTGATCTGGGCCAATGTGATATTCCGAAGGACGGTGAGATGGGGGAAGAGATTGAATTGCTGGAAGACCATGCCGATCTCTTCTCTTACTTTATGAATATTGGTTTTTGAATCGGTCAAAGGAATATTATCGATGATGATCGTCCCCCGATCGATCTTTTCAAGGTGGTTCAGGCATCGAAGAAAAGTGGATTTACCCGAGCCACTTGGACCGATGATGACGACCACTTCTCCCTTTTTAATGGTGGCAGATCACTCCATTGAGGGCTTTTACCTTTCCAAAACTCTTGTAGATGTCTCTCACTTCAATCATAAGGACCTCAAAAACCTGTCACCCTGCCTTTTTCCACTTTTCGGGTGTAGTAGGAGAGGGGGTAGCAGATGATGAAGTAAATGGCAGCGACCACCAAATAGATCTCAAGAGAACGGAATGTCCTTTCAATGATCTCCTGTCCTGCTCGCGTCAGTTCAAAGGCGCCGATGATGGCCGCCAAAGAGGTATCTTTGATGAGGGTGGTAAAGAGACCCATCATCGGAGGGATCATCCGACGAAGAGCCTGCGGGATGATCACATAGATCATCATTTGGAGATAGTTCATCCCCAATGATTTGGCTGCATCGAACTGGCCTGTGGGAAGGGAATCGATGGCTCCTCGTACAATCTCAGCCATATTTCCTGCGGCGAAGAGGCTCATGGCAAGGGCAGCCGAAGGGAAAGTATTCAATCGAATCCCTAATGCCGGGAGTCCAAAGAAGATGAAGAACATCTGCATGATGATAGGGGTATCCCGGGTAAGCTCAACAATGAAGCTCGCTGGGTATCGGATCAGTCGATTTTTGGAAAGTTTAAAGAAACCCAAAATGACCCCCAAAAAGGTTCCCAGGATAATCACCAGGCAGGCCAGTGCAATGGTGAATTTCACACCGGAGAGGAGATAAGGAAGATTCTTTACAATGACATCAAGATCGAACATGATCTACCTTAAAGCAATGTCAAATTTCAAATCTCAAATAGCTTTTGGACTTTGACATTTGGATTTCACTTTCCCTCTATGTCTTATAAGTAAATCGTCTCTCCACAAAATTTTGAATATTGATCAAAATAAAAATCAAGATGAGATAAAAAAGCGTTGCAGCTCCGAAGAGTTCAAAAGACCGGAAGGTCAAAGCATTGAGGTCCAACGCAACCCAAGTCAATTCTACCATCCCGATGACCGAGACAAGAGAGGAATTTTTAACTAAGGCGACCCAATTATTACCGAGAGCTGGAAGGGAAATCCGAAACATTTGCGGAAGAATAATGTAAAGAAAAGTTTGAATCCCGGTGAGCCCTATAGATTTGGCCGCCTCAATCTGCCCCCTGGGAATAGCCTCCAGTCCTGCCCGGATCACCTCGGTGTTATAAGCTCCTACATAGAGGACAAGGGCGGTCAGCCCGGAGATATAAGGAGAAAGTTTAATACCGATGCCTGGAAGTCCGAAGAAGATGATGAAAATCTGAATGAGAAGAGGCGTGTTCCGGAAGACCTCCACATAAATGGCTCCAATGAGGTTGAGGATTTTAAATCTTGAAGTCCGGGCAACTGCGGCCAAAATTCCGATGCACAATCCAATGAGAATGGCGAAGAAGGAGATCTCCACTGTGAGGAAAACTCCCTTTAGAAATAAAGGAAGATTTTTAATGACGACGGAAAAATCTAATTGGTAGCCCATAAGGAATAAAATGGGGTTGGAACCCCGCTCCAACCCCAACGATGGTCGATCCTTTCAGGAACTATTTCAGCTCCAAGAGGATTTTCTTGTTTTCGCCAAACCATTTATCCCAGAGTTTTTGATAATCGCCGTTCTTTTTGATTTTCGTTAAGGTGGCATCCACAAAGTCAAGCCACTCTTTGTCCCCTTTTCTTACTCCCAATCCATAAGGTGCGGGCCGGAAGGGTGGCCAGCCCACGATCTTCAGCTCAGGATTTCTCTTCTGGAGATCGAGAAGGAGCACGTCGTCCTGAACAAAGGCTTCGACACGACGGTCTTTCAAGGCCTGGAGCGATTCGGAATTATGCTGGAATTTGATCCGCTCGGCGGTGGGCACAAGTTCTCCGACCACAATGTCGCCCGTGGAACCTTGAGTCGTCGCGACCTTTTTTCCCGCGAGGTCTTGATATTTCTCAATCTTGCTATCCTTGTGGACGAGGATGAGGTGACCCGACATAAAATAAGGTATGCTGTAATCAATGACCTTCTTTCGCTCCTCGGTGACGGTCATGCTGGCTAAGATGATATCGATCTTGTTCGTTGTGAGGAAGGCGATCCGGTTCCCCGAGGTAACGGCGACAAGCTCCACGGCATCTTCTTTTCCGAAAAGTTCCTTGGCGATTGCCTTGGCGATGTCCACATCAAACCCCAGATTCACCCCCTTCTCATCCACAAACCCGAAGGGTGGAAAATCGGTTTTCACCCCTCCAAGCAATTTCCCCCTTGCCTTGATATCCTGAAGGGTGCCAGCAATCCCCTGGCCAAATGAGATCAAAGATAGGACAGTAAAGAAAACCATG